>CALGKB010000001.1 GCA_937927915.1 uncultured Pseudanabaenaceae cyanobacterium
AAGTCCATGTTTTACAGTCGCTATGGGGTGGAGGAGTATTACATCTACGACCCTGATGGGAATGAATTGACAGGGCTGTGGCGACAAGAGGGGGAGTTAAAAGACATAGAAGAGATGAATGGGTGGGTGAGTCCGAGATTGGGGATACGGTTTGAGTTGACAGCAGAGACCTTGTATCTGTATGACCCTGCGGGGGAGGTATTTCTGGCACCAGTGCAGATACGAGAACGGGCAGAACAAGAAAAACTGAGAGCCGATCGGTTTGCCGCCAAGCTGCGGGAACTGGGCATCAATCCCGAAGAACTGTTCTGAGAGTAGAAGACACCATGTCTGCAACCCATCATTTATCTCGACTTGCTTATTGCAGGTATTGGGCTAGGGCAACGCCTAATTCTATACCCAGCAGTCCTCCCAGGGGGGTACCCACCCGCCGCTAGTCTGTAGTTTGACTGAGGTTGAAAAAGTGGTGTAAGAGCCAAGAGAGCCAACAATAATTAAACTGTTTAGCCACTGCTCAGCCAGATTTTGGGTCAATGTATGGAGTACAGCTACAAATCTATGCCATGTTGATTGATTATTTACTGCTTAAGTTGTTAAATATAAGTCAAAGTAAAACCTATGAACTTATCGACAAGTTATGACATTTACAGATAGAAATAAGCAGACATTCTACTTGAATGCAAATCTTGGGGGTTGAACCTCTGGTAGGGTAAATATGACCTCTAACGTTAGTTTTTGTTACGAAGATTCAACACTTTTGCATACGATCAAGTTGTAACCAGAGGTTTGAGTTTACAGTTTCCTGATGAAGTTTACACTTGTGGAAGAGCTTCTGCTTGGTTTAGATGAGGAGGTCTAGAACCTGCCTTTTTTAGAGGAAATGAAGACCAATGGAATGACTGAAGCAAGAAAAGTTAAAAGTAAATGCTTGTCTCTTGGCTACCGAGTATGTTGTTTAGATTCTCTAAATAGGTTCTAGGTGAAAGGCTGAATCAAATTATCATCGTTTTAATATTGTTTTTGGTATGATTTGAAGTTTTTGGGCAGGGATAAGACTTAGCATTTGATATTCCTCTTGCAATTCTAAACCTTTACTACCTGTACCCGTGCAATGCCAGCCTCACTGAAAATTCCCTCAAAGGAAGAGGGATATTCACTACTAATAAGTTCCCTACCCCAAAACTCAACCCTACCTATCTTCTGGGAATCGGAGCGGCGGGATTTGAACCCACGACCCCCACTACCCCAAAGTGGTGCGCTACCAAGCTGCGCTACGCCCCGACTGCAAGCCATATAATGATAGCAGAATTATTTGTCTACGCAAGACCTAAATTTTAGAATTAACAGAGGGATGTCCCTGCAGTTTCTGCCTGCGCATCTTGTCAAAGACCCAGAGACCCAGGTAATAGCTCAGGATGCTACTCATAGTAGCCACCACGAAGGAACCCAAAAATAGGACTACCAGCACCTGCCCGCCCAACTGTAGGATGTCGGCAGTGTAACTAAAATTTATCCTAGTCCCCAGGAGCCATTGCCCCAGGTAGAAGTTAAAGGTATAAATTGGCACGTAGGTCAGGGGATTGCTCACCCAAGTTCCCAGCGCTGCCACTAGTTGGTCCCCCTCAATCAGGGTAGCTAACACAACTGCCACGATCGTTTGGAAGCCAAAGATGGGAAACATTCCCGCAAATACGCCTGCTGCCAAGCCCCTGGCTAAACGAGGGGGGGTACTCCGTCGCCGTAACCGTAAATACCAATAACGCACTAACCGCTGCATAATTTTATGATAAATTGGGCTAAGTCTTGTTATTAAGCGGAGAAAATTTCCATGCTTACCCTTAAGATAATCGTTTACGTGGTTGTTATTTTCTTTGTGTCGCTGTTTGTGTTCGGTTTTCTCAACAGTGACCCCGCCCGTAACCCCAGCGGTAAAGACCTAGAATAGGCTAGCATGGGGGGGTAACTGGTGTCCCCCTAGCTATGGCAAATGCGACAAAGTTAAGCGACTGGCAATTATTTCGCTATCTCCTCCCCTATGGCAATCGCTATCGGGGTCAACTCATTGCTTCTATTCTTCTGTTAGTGCCCCTGGCGGTGGCGGGAGCCGTGCAACCTGTCATTGTGCAAAGGGCGATCGATGGTCCCCTCCGATCGGGCAACAAAATCTGGCTGGGGCTGGTGTGCCTTGCCCTGTTTCTGTCGGTGGTAGTCCGCCTTTTGTTTTTGGGGTGGCAGGGCTTTGTGGTGCAAAAAGTGGGGCAGCAAATTACTGCTGATATTCGCCAAGACCTTTTCCAGCATATCACCTCCCTATCCACAAGCTTCTTCGATCGGATGCCCGTTGGTAAACTGATCACCCGTTTAACGGGGGATGTAGAGGCTTTGGGGGATGTGTTCGCTACAGGGGCAGTGGGTATTTTTAGCGATATTGCCAGTATTGTCGTCACGATCGTGGTCATGTTCTCCCTGCGCTGGGATTTATCTTTGTTTTTACTTGCCTTAATTTTCCCTGTGACGGGTTTGATTGTTTATTTTCAGCTGGAGTACCGCCGTGCTAACTTCAAAGTACGGGAATATCTCTCAGAATTAAATGCTATTTTGCAGGAAAATATTATCGGTATCAACGTAGTACAGTTATTTCGCCGCGAAGATTACAACCGCCATTACCATCAACGGATAAACCAAAAATATAATCAAGAGGTAAACACAACCATCTTCCATGAATCGGCGGTATCAGCTACCTTGGAGTGGGTGGCTTTAATTGGGATTGGCGGTGTTTTATGGCTGGGTAGCCAACAGATTTTAAGTAACAAGTTGACGTTTGGGGAGTTGTCGGCGTTTATTCTGTTTGCTCAACGTCTGTTTGAACCCCTGCGCCAATTGGGGGAGAAATTTACGGTCATTCAGTCAGGATTTACTGCCATTGAGCGCATTCAGCTGATCATGCAGCAACCGATCGAGATTCGTGACCCTGTGGAACCCCTCCATCTGCCCCCTACGGGACGGGGGGAAATCTGTTTTGATCATGTCTGGTTTGCCTACAAGGAGGGGGAATATGTCCTGCGGGATGTGACGTTTACTATTGCCCCTGGGGAGAAGGTGGCTTTGGTGGGACCGACAGGCTCTGGCAAAAGTACGATCGTGCGGCTGCTGTCACGGCTCTATGAACCCAGCCAGGGCAGAATTCTGATTGATGGGGTGGACATTCGCCATCTTACCCAAAAAGAGTTGCGGACCTATGTGGGGGTGATCCTGCAAGACCCCTTCCTGTTCTCCGGGGATGTAGTGACCAATATCACACTAGGGGATGACTTTTCCCTGGCAGAGGTAGAGGCAGCGGCAAAACGTATGAATGTCCATGACTTTATCCAGGCACTCCCCCAGGGCTACTTTACAGAAATTAGGGCGCGGGGCACCAATTTATCGGTGGGACAAAAACAACTCCTTGCCTTTGCGCGGGCTGCTATCCGCCATCCTAGGGTGTTGGTCTTGGATGAAGCTACTTCTAATTTGGATGTGGGCACGGAATATCTCATCCAACAAGCCCTGGCGGAATTACTGCAAGAGCGGACTGCTATTATCATTGCCCATCGGCTGTCGACGGTGCGTCAGGTCGATCGGATTTTGGTTATGCGGCGGGGGGAATTGGTGGAAATGGGTACGCGGGAGGAGTTACTAGCTAAGGGAGGCATTTTCGCTAGTATGCATCAGTTGGAACAGATGGGGGTGTAATTGCCCATTGGCGGAGGAGGTGGTCGCAAAGTACCAGGGCTACCATCGCCTCTACCATAGGCACAGCACGGGGGAGAACGCAGGGGTCATGTCTACCTCTTGCTTTGAGGGTGGTGACTTCTCCTGTGACCGAGACTGTCTGCTGTTCTTGCAAAATTGTAGCAGTAGGCTTAAAGGCTGCTCTGAGAATGATGTCTTCCCCGTTGCTGATTCCCCCCTGGATGCCCCCCGATCGGTTGGTGACGGTGCGCAGGCGGTTGCCTTCCATGTAGAACTCGTCGTTGTGCTCCCGCCCTGTGAGATAGGTGCCAGCAAACCCGGAGCCAATTTCAAAGCCCTTGGTGGCGGGCAGGGAGAGGATAGCTTTTGCAAGATCAGCTTCCAACTTGTCAAAAACAGGCTCTCCTAACCCTGGGGGGACATTGCGGGCAACACATTCAATCACTCCCCCAACAGAATTGCCTTCGTTGCGCACTGCTTCAATTGCCCTGATCATCTGTTCGGCTACCACTGGGTCAGGACAGCGGACAATGTTGCTCTCAATCTGCTCAAGGGTGACAGTACTGGGGTCAATTTGCGCACTGATGTCCTTAATACGAGTGACATAGGCAAGAATTTCTGTGTTGGCGTACTGGCGGAGGATTTTTTTAGCGATCGCTCCTGCTGCCACCCGCCCGATCGTTTCCCTGGCGCTAGCCCTGCCGCCCCCCTGCCAATTGCGAATGCCATATTTTGCCTGGTAGGTAGCGTCAGCATGGGAAGGACGGAATTTGGTTGCCATCTCGCTGTAGTCCTGACTGCGGGCGTCCTGATTTTTCACCAGGATCATAATAGGCGTACCTAGGGTTTTCCCCTCAAATACCCCCGACAGAATCTCACATTGGTCTGCCTCTTGGCGGGGTGTGGTAATCTTGCTCTGCCCTGGACGCCGACGATCGAGTTCCCTTTGAATCTCTGCTACATCAATAGCGATGCGGGGGGGACAGCCATCAATAACGACGCCAATAGCGCCGCCATGGGATTCGCCAAAGGTAGTGATGCGAAACAGATGCCCAAAGGAATTGCCCATGCCATATCACGATCGGGTGGGCTGTTATTATACCGTAGGGGGATGGGATTAACAATATTTAGTAATGGTGCCCCGATTTGCGGTGGTGAACAGCCGTTAAACTGTTATCCTGCAGGACCTTGCCACTGGTGGCAATGGCATAGACTAGCCAATGATCACCGCATTCCATCCTTTGCTCCACCTGGCATTCAATATAGGCAAGACTGTCGGTGAGGATAGGGTTGCCCTGGGGAGAGGGAGTAGTAGGGAGGTTGGTGAGGCGGTCTTCCCCCGGCGCGAAGGTTTTCAGGAAATATCTCTCTGTTTTTTTCCCCTGTTCGAGAATGTTGAGCACAAAGTAGTCCCCCTCCTGGAGATAGGTCTCGATCGCTCTGTCTTTTGCCACTGCTACTGTTAGTCCCGGGGGGGAAAAAGAGGCTTGGGAAACCCAGGAAGCTAGCATAGCACTGGTGACATCTTCTTTGTGCACCGTTACCACACAGAGAGAACCGACAATGCGACCGACCGCCTGTTCAATGGCTGTGGCATAGCCCGATCGGTCTTTGATGCGGCGCACTTCTTTCAACTGTTGGGCGAAATCTATCCCCGTTTCCTCACAAAACTGCAAGGTAGCAGCAGTAGGGGTGAATTTTACTTTAATTGGTTCAAAAGCCAGCGTGTAACCTGCATCTTTTAACTTCTGGGCAATTACATCCACAGCTTCGCCGCTCCAACCGTAGGAGCCAAACACCCCCGCGGGCAAACTCTTGGGAGCGCAATCCAAGACAATGCCTAAGGCTGTCTGCACCTGGGTAGGAATATGACCGCCAAGGGTAGGGGAGCCAATCAAAAACCCCGCCGATCGTTCGATAATCTGACGAATCTCCTGCGGTTGGGCAATTTCACAGTTGATCAGTTCCACCGCTACCCCTACTTTCTCAATTCCCCTGGCAAGGGCATGGGCAAGGGTCGTGGTATTGCCGTAGGCGGAAGCATAGATCATCGCTACTGTGACGTTCTTTTGTTGTTGATTTTGTAGCCATTCGCGATAGCTCTGCACCAAAGAATGCAAACCATACTTGAGAATAGGACCGTGACCTGGGGCGTAAACCTGGGCGGGATACTGTTGCAGACGATCGATGATACTCAACAACTGCCGACTCTGTTGCGCTAAAACGCAGTCAAAGTAATAGCGTCGATCGGGTAGATATGCCAAATAGCCTTCATCAAAAATCTGGTCAGTACAGACATGGGCGCTAAACAACTTATCCGTAAACAGGATGCCCGTCTTGCGATCGAAAGTACATAGGGCTGTAGGAAACCTGGGAATGGGAGTGGGAATAAAGGACAACTCATGCCCCTGCCCCAAATCTAGGGTTTCTTCCCCCCGCACCACGATCGTTTTTAGCTCTTGCTTTGCCAGCGTCTCGCCATACTTTTGCGCCACGATCTCCTGCAGCGCCTTGATGCCAGGATTAGAGCCAATAAAAGTGAGATGAGGAGCCAACTGCCACAGGGTGTGGAGAGTTTCCACACGGTTGGGATTGACATGACCCAAAATTACATAGTCTATCTTCCCCAAGTCTTGCCGCGCCTGCAAAGCTGGTAAAAATATCTCCGTAAACGTTGCTCCTGGGGGGTCAAAGAGGGCTACCCGATCGGCTTGAATGAGATAGCTATTAGCCGTAGTGCCCCGCTCCCTGGCATATTCAATTTCAAAGCGCAGGCGTTTCCAGCTCCTACCCCTTACGATCAGCGTTTCCGCCCCGATGGGCGCTACTTGCATATCCCTTGGTTTTGTGATCATAGCTATGTGCTTATCCCGCCAGCTTCATTGTAAGCCCACCTGTTGGCAAGAGGGGATTAGGAATTCCTATGGCTGTTTGGCAGACAAATTGCGCAGGACGGTGCCCAATTCCATGGGAAACAAAATCACCGTATTGGAGGGACTACTAGCCAAACCATCGATCGTTTGTAGAGTTCTCAGCTCTAGAGCAATAGGATTTTCTTTCATTAGTTGGGCTGCTTCCGCTAGATTTTGCGCTGCCAAGCGGTCCCCTTCCGCCTTTGTGATAGTAGCACGTTTTTCCCGTTCTGCCGATGCCTGCCGCGCCATCACCTTTTTCAGTTCTTCAGGCAAATCAAAATCCTGCAGTTGTAAGGAGTCAATGCCAATCCCCCAACCCCTTACCTTTTCCCCCACGATGGCGGCAATCTGTTCCTGCACTTTCTCCCGTTCGGAGAGTAACTCATCCAAGGTAGAAGCACCGACAACATCCCGCAGCGCTGCCTGGGCATACTGGGAGGTGGCAAAGCGATAATTTTGCACCTTAGTCACGGCTAAACCAGGATTTCTCACCACCAAAAATAGAGCACTATCCACAACTACAGGGACATTGTCGCGGGTGATAGCTCTTTGCTTAGGAATATTGATGACCTGTACTCGAGTATCGACAAAGCGCACACTTTCTATAACTGGCACAACGTAGAATATGCCTGACCCCCGTACTTCCGAAAACTTGCCTAGGGTGAGGATAACTGCCTTTTCCCACTCTGCTGCCACCCTCACTCCCTTAACTATTTGTCCCCAAAGGGTACTAGCAATAACCGCTCCTGCCAACTGGGGAAAACGCTTTTCCCAATTAGCGGGATTTGTCCACCCCAAAGCTAAAAACAAAATGATGGTTGGTACCCAAAACAGAATATTTCTAAGCGGTCCACCCAAGGAAACATGTTCTACCATGGGAGTGGCATACACCTTAGAGGTTTCCATTCGCTCCGCCAACCCACTTTCTCTACCTTCCATGGCAGTCCCCCCTTCCTTTACCATAGCAGTTCCCCCTCCCCCTAGGTTTACCCTACCATTATAGGCGGCAATAAAAATCGGGGCAAATGTTACCCCGATCGTTTAGTTACTTAACTAGTCTGCAAGTATTGACTAGGAGAGAGAGTTGATGAGGTAGTCGAGGAGAGCGTTGTACTCAGTCAGAGCTTGAGCGGACATATCGCGGGGAGCACAACCACGATTACGAGCAAAGGTGAGAGCAGCTACATAGGGAGCGGTGGGCAGACCCAGAGCACGATAAACTTCCCGCTGACCAGCAATACCCCACTCATCCAGGGGACCAGTACCACCTACGATCAAGCAGTATTGGATCAGACGCAGGTAGTGCTTGATGTCCCGCAGGCACTTAGCCTTGAAAGTATCCGTGGAGTTAGCTTCCCCAGGGTTGTTGAGGTAGGGGTACTTCTTGATAGCAGCTTCATAAGCTTCACGAGCTACAGCATCCAGATTAGCACCCAGCTTTTCTGCCGCTTCCAGACGAGCAGCAGCGCGTTGAATAGAACCCTGTACTGCCTCCAGGTCAGAAACAGAGGGGAAACGACCAGCCGCATCAGCAGCAGCAATTACAGTGGTAACAACAGACTTCATCTTTTATCTCCGTATTGATAAGGGTGGACAACAAACTAGCTCAGGGCAGCAATTACCCGATCAAAGTAGCTGCAAGCTTCAGCAACCAAGTTAGCGCAGCGGTCTTCCACCAAGGGAGGATTCATCTTGCGCAGCTTAGCACCGGCAAACTTTTCGCTGGGGTTGTCTTGGATGTGAGCTACAGCTTGTGCCTTCATAATTTGCACAGCACGGATAGCAGAGGAGGTGGGTACGCCCAGAGCAGCGTAGGTTTCCTTGAGACCGTTCAAGCAACGATCGTCGAGTACGGAGGAGTCACCAGCCAACAGGGCATAGGTCACATAGCGGAGGATGATTTCTGCATCCCGCAGGCAAGCAGCCATACGACGGTTGGGATAGCAGTTACCACCAGCTTGGATCAAGCCTTGGTTTTCGCAGATCATCCCTGCCACAGCGTCGGACACCATGCAGCTAGCGTTGCTGGCAATAGCATTTACAGCATCCAGACGGCGGTTACCGTTGGCAACAAAGTTTCTGAGGGCAGCAATATCGGACACTACGGAGGTGCTAGCATCCGCATTCACAACAGCTCTGGAAAATGCGTCGAGCATTTCGTTCTCCTTATACTTGGGTTTTTGAAAATAGATTCTTATCTGGGATAAGACGATTCACACTTTAGCCGAAGGGCAGAGGGGCTGTCTCACTTGTGAGGGAGAAAGTAACATTCCTTAATACTTCCTGCGGCAGAGCCAGGTCTCGATCGTTTTTTGCAACTGCTGGCGGAAGCGATCGGGGGCAAATTGTTGGGCGTACTGGTGGCAGTGGCGGGGGTCAAAGTGCTTTTGTTCAAAGTCCAGGATGGCTTGTTGGAGGCTTTCTGGCGTTTGGGTAGGGAAGAGGACACCGACGGTGGGGGTAATAGTTTCCTGGAGTCCCCCCTGGGCGAGGGCAATCACCGGGGTACCGCAACTGAGGGCTTCTAGGGGCGTGATGCCAAAATCTTCCACCCCAGCAAAGATAAATGCCTTCGCTTTCTGCATATATTCTTGCACCACATTTTGGGGTTGATAGCCCAAGTAAGTAATATTAGGTGTTAGTTTAGTTAAAATTTTTCTCCTTTCCGAGCCATCACCAATGATGACTAAAAAACGATCGGGCATTCTCTGAAAAACTTCCACAATAAGATCGACACGCTTGTAGGGAACTAAGCGACCAACATAGAGGTAAAAGTTTTCGGGGGGGAGGGTTTTACAGGGAAAGTCGGCGACAGAGACAGGGGGATAGATGACCTTAGCTTTACGGCGGTAGTACTTATAGATGCGCCGAGCAATGAAGTGGGAATTGGCAATCAGTTTATCAACTCTGGTCGTAGAACTGACGTCCCACAGCCGTAAGTAGTGGCAGAGTAGGTGAACCAAGGGCGATCGCCAACTATCAGCAAGATAATCCCGCTGTAAATCCCAAATATAGCGCATGGGGGAGTGGATATAGGCAACATGGAGTTGGTGAGGAGCAGTAATTACACCTTTGGCAACAGCGTGGGAACTGGAAATTACCAAATCAAAATCCCGCAAGTCCAACTGCTCGATCGCTAGGGGCATCAAGGGTAAATAGGCGCGAAAGTGTTTTCTAGCGAGGGGTAAATTTTGGATAAAAGAGGTGTGGGTTTTCCTGTTAGGCAGGATAGAGCGATAGGAGTGAGGTAAAAAGTCCACCACACAGAAAATCTCTGCCTGGGGAAACACTTGCACCATCTGTTCCAGTACCCGTTCTGACCCCCCGTAATCCACCAGCCAATCGTGGACAATGGCAACTTTCAGATTCGGCATCAAGACAGCAAACCAGGGATAACTTTAATTTCAATGCGGCGGTTAGTTAGGTCAACAATGGGAACTAAATCCATGACAAAGGGGACTAGATAGGTACCTGTCTCTGTCTCAATTTCTAAGAGGTCATTGCCCGCTGGTACAACAGAAACTACCCTGCCTACAAACTGCTCTGTGCCGTACTCCCATACCTGGCAATCAATTAAATCCGCTACATAAAACTCATCGGGTTCCAAGTGAGGACGATCGGTGGCAGGCACAAGAAAGTCATAATTGCGCAACTTTTCCGCCTGTTCACAGGTCGTAATTCCCGCCAAAGTAACAATATAGATGTTCCGTTTACCTGCGTGGGGATAGCCCCTAATTAGATCGATCGGTTGGGGTTGGTGGCGGGGTGTAGCTCTAATCCACCGTTGACCGGGAGTTTGGAAGCGTTCAGGAAAATCAGAATAGGAAAGAATGCGTACTTCTCCCTTCAAGCCCTGGCTCGCTACAATCTTCCCCACTACCAACCACTCATCCATAGCTTTATTTTGCCACAGCTAATGATGGAACTCTAGCGCCTTCCCCTTAATCTAATAGCATAGAATTGGGTTGGAAATTGTCTATGCAAAGAGTTGGTTTTCTGCTTTCGGTTGTGGGAGCTTTGAGTAGTCCTGCTGTTACTTTTGCCCAACCTGCCCCGGAAATTTGGACAGTGACTAGTCCCCTCACTCTATCCCAAACAGAGTGTATTCGCCAGGCTAATGTGTCTCTGCAGGCGCAACGGTGGAGTATTACTTGGACAGATGGCAATTCGACTAATGGCAGAGCGAATAATTACACTGCCCACATTTTATGTAATGCGCGGGACCGCGTAGTGACCTTTAGTGTAGCTGGACCTTCCCGTGCCCGGGCCCGCAGTCTGGCGGAGAGTTTGTACCGGGGCAATAATGTATGGCAAGGTAGTAGTGCTATCGCTCCCATCCAACCGCAACCACCCACTGTTAGCACCTTTGATGAAAAGTTTTACTTGGAGAACAATCCAGATGTGGCAGAGGCAGTGAGGAATAGGGTGTTTCCCAGTGCTATTGCCCACTACAACGAGTTTGGTATAAAAGAAGGGCGGGCACCCCGCTTTGATGAGGAATACTATCTCTCTCGCAATCCAGATGTGGCTAGGGCAGTGCGCAGGGGACAATTCCGTAATGGGCGGGAACATTGGGAGCGCCTTGGCAAATTTGAAGGTCGTCCTGGCGGCGTGGGTACGCTGGGGCAACCCCCTGGTCAACTGTCGAATTAGGAGTCGGTCATGCTAACTAAGCCTGAATCTACATTGATAACGCGCTCTAGTCCTGGGGTTCAGGCTTTACTGCGACTAGAAAATGTCACCAAGGTCTACGGCACGGGTGAGGCACAGGTGACAGCTCTGGCGGGGGTCAGTTTGGCGGTCACGGCGGGGGAGTACTGCGCGATCATGGGTCCTTCGGGGTCGGGAAAATCGACGGCGATGAACATCATTGGCTGTCTCGATCGTCCTACCTCTGGGGCTTACTTTTTAGCGGGGGAAGATGTGTCCCAACTCTCAGAAGCAGAATTGGCGGTCATTCGCAATCGCAAGATCGGGTTTGTCTTTCAGCAATTCCATCTCTTACCGCAGTTGACGGCGTTGGAAAATGTCGTTTTGCCCATGATTTATGCGGGCGTAAAACCGAAAGAACGGCAGGAGCGGGCAATCGCAGCGTTAGAACAGATGGGCTTGGGGCATCGTCTCTACAACCGTCCTAATCAGCTATCGGGGGGACAGCAACAACGGGTAGCGATCGCTAGGGCAATTGTTAATCGACCTTTATTGCTGTTAGCGGATGAACCGACAGGAGCATTGGATACGCGCACCACAGAGGAAATCCTCCGCATTTTTCAGGAGCTAAACCAACAGGGAATGACGATCGTTTTGGTTACCCATGAACCTACTGTTGCTAAAAGAGCCGATCGTATTATTTGGTTTCAAGATGGTAAAGTAACTAATGACCATTTACGTCCTTCTGATTTGGGTAACGTTCTGTCCTGGGGTGAGGCTAGTCAACCTTGAGCTTTCGTAATTTTTTCAGTCCTGGGCAACAGGAAGTAATTAGTCAATTGAGTAATTTAGCCCCCGATCGTTTATATGCGGTGGGGGGAATTGTGCGGGATTATTTACTGGGAACCCCCCCTGTGCCGACGGACATTGATTTGATGGTGGAAGGAGATTGTATTGAGGTGGCAAGGGCACTCCATCGCCTCTATCCCCACACGAAATTGCAGACTTTTTCTAAGTTTTTGACCGCTGAGTTAGTATTTCCTGAATTTGTCCTAGACATTGCCAGTGCCCGCCGCGAATTCTATCCCTATCCAGGGGCTAATCCCCAGGTGAGTGCCTGCAGTTTGGAGGAGGATTTACAGCGCCGTGATTTTACTGTCAATGCCTTAGTCATTCCTATCAAACCAAATTTTGCTGTAACTACGGGGGAAATTATCGATCGGTTTCAAGGTCTCGCTGACTTAGAAAAAAGGTTAATCAGACCTATCAAAGCAGGGACATTTGTGGAAGACCCCAGGCGCATTTTTCGGGCGATTAGATTTGCTGTGAAGTTAAACTTTGCTCTTGCTCCAGAGACAGTACAAGAGATTACAGACACGATCGCCAGCAACATTCACACGGACTTGGGGGGCAGTCGCCTGCGGTCGGAATTATTATACATCCTAGATGCCAGTTTCTTCCCCTCTCGCTCGGTAATCATGCTGGAAAAATTAGATAGTTTTAATGCCCTTAGTTGTATTCATCATCAGTTACACTTACCTGCTAACTTAGCAATTCTCTTCCGACGATTACAGCGTTGGCACAAGTATTTTTTACCCCACTACAATCGCCAGGAATTAGCCCTAGAGTTATTAGCTAGTAATTTGCCCGTAACGGCAGCAATAAAAGCAGATTTAATTAGGGGTGATGCCATTAAACATTTAACGCAACTGTCCCAACTTTTGTCTGAGTTACCATCTTTAGTAAATGGAGCACCCAGTCGGATTTTTAATCGCCTAGAAACCTATGAGTTAGCTACTCTTGTCTTGGCGGGGGTGTTAAGTCCCTATCGTTCTGTTATCTGGCAATTCCTCACGCGTTGGCGCCATTTTTCTCCCCTAGTTACAGGGCATGACCTACAGAAATGGGGCTGTCCCAGGGGTAAAATGATCGGTTTGTTTCTAAAAGAATTGCGATCGTTGCAGTTAGATGGCAAACTTAATTCCTACGCAGAAGCAGAATATCTGGTTAAGAATTGGTTACGGGAAAAGGCAGCGATTAGCCCCTAGAGCCAATAGGGGTGAAATATGAGATGGTACCGACCGTTTTTACGGCAATTACAGGAGCGACAGAGAGTTTGCAGGTTACTGCTGTCATTGGTGCCGCCTTTAGCTAAGGGGATAATGTGGTCGATAGTGAGATTTTGGGTACTGCCACAACTACAACAGCGATAACCATCCCTTTGACAGACATATTCCCGCACTGCTGCAGGGATCGGTACTCTCTTAGTCATTCCCAATTTCGTAACTCATCCCAGGGAGATTCAAACTCAACTTTAACTCTAATCTACCCTCCCTCCACTCTAACTGTCCTACCTGCAACACTTCACCAAATAATGCTTTTGCAGAGAAATACAAAGGGGTTTGCCAATCATCTGCCAAATTAGTAAATAATAGGGGTCTTTTTTCCTCCGGCAAATAGTGGATAATTGCTTCTGTCTTGAATCAATTGGTGTAACAAAGGTGTATCCTGCAGGATGCGCATATAGTTACGGAAAGAGCTAGGCAAATTGCGGTGTTTCTTCTTTCCCCCCTTCCCCCTTCACACTTTCGGCAAATATAGAATCCCAACCAAACCGATCGTGATAGCTGGTGTTCTGCACTAACTTGCCGTGGAAGCCCAAAAGAGCACTACCTATCTGAATGACGGAAGTCAGTGTTAATTAGTCTTTCTAAACCCTGTCCGCGCTATGTATTATACCAGGTTTCATCAATAGGGTTGAAAACATAAAACACCCGCTCGCGAATATTGGGGTTAGCCTTGGTGCGTTCTAAAAGTTGAGTTGCTGGCGCAGTCAATTCCCCTGCCGCTGCCGGTTTGAGCACACAGACAACTGTAGATACATCGGGGTCTTCTATCTTCTTACAAGTGATCTCCCCATCCTCTTTCACAGGGACATCAATACCAGGCCATCTTCTAGGAGGGGATCATAGCAGTAGTATTCTATTTTCTTGAGGACAGAACTGTTGACACCACAGGTCTAAAATGGCTTGGGTGTGTTCCCCTAAGTTCTCACAGGCAGGGACAAGTAGCCATAACTACAATCTTTCCAGTCTACAAAGACCTTAGCGCTTTCTCTAATCATTGTCAATTAAAAAATTCTGTAATCGATCGATAACTACTTGCAGTTTTTCCACGGGATGGACTAACGCAAATCTGACAAAACCTTCCCCTGCCTTGCCAAAACCTGACCCTGGGGATAGAGCGATTCCCTGTTCATAAATTAACCTTTGACAAAACTGCATAGAATTGGGGTGGGGAATTTTTGCCCATAGGTACATAGTTGCCTGGGGTTTCTCTACTTGCCAGCCCAAGGAATTAAGGGCAGTTACCATAAAATCCCGCCGCCTTTGAAACTCCTCTACCGATTGTTTGACTATAGTTTCATCACTGGCTAGAGCGGTAATTGCTCCCCGCAAAATACCCTGGTATTGATTAAAATCCACCACGGCTTTAATCTGTCTGAGGGCACTAATTAACTGCCGATTGCCAATGGCAAAGCCCACTCGGAATCCCCCCATGTTGTAGGACTTGGAGAGGGTAAAAAACTCGATCGTGACTGTTTTTTCAGGGTCAGCTTGTAGCATCGCAGGGGCAACATAGCCATCAAAGACAATGTCCATGTAGGGGAAGTCGTGGATGAGCCACAAGCCGTGGCGTTGACAAAATTGCACCACCGATCGGAAGAAATCTAAATTAGCCACAGCGGTAGTGGGGTTGTGGGGATAACTCAAAATCATCAATTTTGCCTGGGAGAGGACAGCAGCAGGAATGGCAGCCAAATCGGGTAGGTAGCCCAGATCAGCCCGCAGAGGCATTCCCCAGGGCAGTCCACTAGCTAAGTAGACGCCGCCATAGTGGGAAGGATAGCCAGGGTCCTGCAGGAGAGCATAGTCCCCAGGATTAAGCAGAGCTAAAGGTAAGTGGGCTGTCCCCTCCTGAGAGCCAATTAGGGGCAATACCTCGGTTTCCGGGTCAACGGCAATGCCAAAGCGCCTGCCAAACCACCCCGCCACTGCCTCCCGAAACTGCCGCGTCTGTCCAAACAACACGTAACCGTGGGTACTACTGTCCTGGAGAGCCTGCGCGATCGCTGCCAAAATGACAGGATGGGTAGGTAAATCGGCGGAACCGAGGGAGAGGTCAATCAAAGGCTTCCCCTGCCGCAATACCTCCTGCTTTACCCGATCGATCGTGGCAAAGACATTTCCTCCCAAAAATTCCAGGCGATCGGCAAACAACTTCCCCATAAAAAATCAGCTAATAGGCACGACAGTTCAGTATAAATCTTTACGTTTTCTAGCGCAGGAGATAGGTGAGTTAACTGCCATCTGTCCTAGGTATAGAGCACAGTCCCTGTTCACAAAATTTAGTTTGCCCAGAGGGGTTTTCCGAACTACACCAACTATAAGATAACTATGTTACCATTACTCGTAACGCAGCAGGTTATGGAAAAACGCCATGTTTGAACGCTTTACAGAAAAGGCTATAAAAGTCATCATGCTGGCTCAGGAAGAGGCGCGCCGGCTGGGGCACAATTTTGTGGGCACGGAGCAGATTCTCTTGGGCTTGATTGGAGAAGGTACTGGCGTTGCTGCCAAAGTCCTGAAGTCTATGGGGGTCAACCTCAAGGATGCCAGAATTGAAGTAGAAAAGATTATCGGACGCGGTTCTGGATTTGTGGCGGTGGAAATCCCCTTTACTCCCAGAGCGAAACGAGTGTTGGAACTATCCCTGGAAGAGGCACGGCAACTTGGGCACAACTACATCGGTACGGAACATCTCCTCTTAGGTCTGATTCGGGAAGGGGAAGGGGTAGCTGCCCGCGTCCTGGAGAATTTGGGCGTCGATTTAGGCAAGGTGCGCACCCAGGTCATCAGAATGCTAGGGGAGACAGCGGAGGTCTCCGTAGGGGGCAATAGCGGCAGAACCAAGACGCCCACACTGGATGAATTTGGCTCCAATCTCACCCAACTGGCAGCGGAAGGTAAACTGGACCCTGTGGTGGGGCGGGAAAAGGAAATCGAGCGGGTGATTCAAATTCTCGGTCGCCGTACCAAGAATAACCCTGTCCTCATAGGTGAACCGGGGGTAGGTAAGACTGCCATTGCCGAAGGTCTAGCGCAACGCATTGCCAATAAGGATGTCCCTGACATTCTGGAAGATAAGCGGGTGGTCACCCTGGACATCGGTCTGTTGGTAGCGGGCACCAAGTACAGAGGGGAGTTTGAAGAGCGCCTAAAGAAGATCATGGATGAAATCCGATCGGCGGGGAATGTCATCCTGGTCATTGATGAGGTGCACACTCTGATTGGGGCGGGGGCTGCCGAAGGGGCTATCGATGCCGCTAATATCCTCAAGCCTGCCTTGGCACGGGGAGAACTGCAGTGCATTGGTGCTACCACTCTAGATGAGTACCGCAAGCACATCGAGCGGGATGCTGCCCTAGAACGCCGTTTCCAACCAGTGATGGTGGGCGAACCTTCCGTAGAAGAAACTATTGAAATTCTCTTTGGTCTGCGGGAGCGCTACGAACAACACCACAAGCTCAAAATCTCCGATGCTGCTCTGGTGGCTGCTGCCCAACTCTCGGACCGCTACATCTCCGATCGTTATCTGCCTGACAAAGCGATCGACCTCATCGATGAAGCCAGCTCCCGTGTACGTTTGATCAACTCCCAACTACCCCCTGCGGCTAAGGAGTTAGACAAAGAGCTGCGCAAGGTGATGAAGGAGAAAGACGAAGCGGTGCGGGCGCAGGATTTTGAGCGGGCAGGGGCACTGCGGGACAGGGAGATTGAGATCAAGCAACAGATTCGGGCAATTACCCAGGCGAAGAAGGCAGAAGCAGCACAGTCCGATGTCACCCCCGTGGTAACAGAGGAGGACATTGCCTACATTGTCAGCTCCTGGACTGGTATCCATGTCAACAAACTCACGGAGTCGGAGTCTGCCATGCTCCTGCAAATGGAGGATACACTGCACAAGCGGGTGATTGGTCAGGACGAAGCGGTAAAAGCTATCTCCCGTGCTATCCGCCGTGCCCGTGTGGGTCTCAAGAATCCCAACCGTCCCATTGCCAGCTTTATCTTTTCTGGTCCGACGGGGGTAGGGAAGACGGAGTTGACCAAGGCATTGGCTGCCTACTTCTTTGGCTCCGAGGAAGCTATGATCCGTTTGGATATGTCGGAGTACATGGAACGCCACACGGTGTCCAAGCTGATCGGGTCTCCCCCTGGCTATGTGGGTTACAACGAAGGGGGGCAGTTGACGGAGGCTGTGCGCCGCCGACCCTACACGGTGGTTCTCTTTGATGAAATTGAAAAGGCTCACCCGGATGTGTTCAACCTCCTTCTGCAAATCCTGGAAGATGGGCGCTTGACGGATTCCAAGGGGAGAACGATCGATTTCAAGAACACCTTGATCGTGATGACCTCCAACATCGGTTCTAAGGTGATTGAGAAAGGGGGTGGCGGTCTAGGGTTTGAGTTCTCGGAAAACGAGGAGGAATCCCACTACAATCGCATTCGCTCCCTGGTCAACGAGGAACTGAAGAACTACTTCCGTCCTGAATTCCTCAACCGCGTGGATGAGATTATCGTCTTCCGTCAACTGACGGTGGATGAAGTCAAACAGATTGCCGAACTGATGCTCTCGGAAGTCTACAAGCGGATGGCAGAAAAGGGCATCACTCTCACAGTGACAGAGCGGTTCAAGGACTTGCTGGTAAGGGAAGGCTACAATCCCAGCTACGGTGCACGTCCATTACGGCGGGCTATCATGCGTCTGCTGGAGGACTCCTTGGCAGAGGAAATTCTCACGGGCAAGGTAGTGGAAGGTGCCACTGTCGTAGTAGATGTGGATGATGACGGCAAGGTCTTCGTTACCAGTGAGAAGAAGGCGGTGGAAGGTTCCGATAACAATCTGCAACTGCTTCCCTCTGCTTAGTTGACTTCCTGTGGCAGTGTTGATCGATCGGGCATACCGATCGGTCTTTTTTTTACAACTCTCACTAACTCACTATGGAATAGCACAGGCAGGGGCTATTTGGGGATGAATGTGGGAGTAATTTTCATTCCCGATGTAGTTTGGCTGCCGAAAGAGAAATATCAACGCCTCTTAGATGATAAAGGACATCTGCGCCCAGGGGTAGAAAACGCCAGACGCGATCGGTAGGTGAAGTTAAAACTCTATTCTGGGCGTGGCGTGTTGGAATATTGGATAGCCGATTAGCAGAACAAACAGATAGAAATTTATAGAAGAGAGGGAGGGGCACTGCAACTAGCCATGACCCTGTACAGCAACGATATACTCACTTCCCCCCTCTTGACTGACAGAGTGAATGGACTGGTAACTACGATCGTAGCGGGGGCTTCTGCTGTCGTCATTCTCTCTCCCCTTAGTCGGCTGGTGGTGCGCTCCCTAGGTTTGGATTAAATCAGTCTGCCCTTCCTAATTACCTGCCGATCGCTCTGGGGACGAGAGAGTAGTTCACCATAGGTGCGACTGCTAAACAAAATCATATCGGCAGCACTGCCAGGGGCAATTAGACCAGGTTCTATACCCATGATACGCGCAGGAGTGGTAGTGATACAAGGTAGCCAGTGGTGATAGGGGTTGTCTAAATGTCCGATCAGCGTAGCAGTAGCAAAAATTTGTAGCAAGTCGTGGTCACCAAGGGGGTAAAAAGCATCACGGCAGTTATCGTGACCAATAGCAACAGGAATACCTGCTTGGTCTAGTTCGTGAATCAGAGTGATCCCCCGCCAGCGGGGCGTGCGCTTTGCCTGCCGGTCTTGCAGGTAGAGATTACACGTCGGTAAAGAGATAATACTGATACCCGCTGCTTTAACTAAATCGATCGTTTGTTTTACTACCTCTTCCGGTTGCAGAGCTAGGCTACAGCAGTGTCCACAGGTCACAGGATAGGAGAACTGATGTCTAATTACTGCTTCTGCTACTGCTTTCAAACATTGGGAGTGGGGGTCATTTGTTTCGTCCACATGAAAATCCAGGGCTAGGTGTCTGTCTTTTGCTAGTGTCAACACCCGATCGAGGTGTGCCGGTAGGTCAGGATTGGCATAGGCTACGCCGCCCAGAACTCCCCCCAGCTGTGCAAAAGTGTCAGCAACTTTTTCCCCATACTCATCCAAGAAGAGGTCTAAACTGATCAGCGAAACTGCTTGCAAGGTCATCCGATCGCCCCAAGCCTGTTGCAGTTCCTGGAATACACCTACAGAAATTGCCAATTGTCCAGGGGGTACGTCTAAATGGGTGCGGAGGGCACGGGTGCCATGGCGATAACTGCGTTCTAGGGCAAACTCCATGCGTTGATAGAGGTCTGCTGCTGTCCAGTGGATACGGTCTGCGGCTAGGGCGGTTAACGCCCCAGTAAAAGTACCATCGGGGTTAGGTGCCCGCTCCCAAGTGTATGCCTTATCGAGGTGGGTGTGGCAGTCCACAAAACAGGGCAATACAATGCCTCCCTCTAAATCCCAGTCCTCAGGGTGCATAGGAGCAGGGGGTAAGGCAGGTTGGACAGCGATAATCCGATCTTTTTCTATGGCAATATCCACCAGACCCTCGTAGGGCTGCCCTAGGAAAGGGGGGGGCACATGGGCACGGCGTAACCACATCTTCAGTGACTGAATAGCTGGGCGAGTTGGCGGGGGTTGTGTACAATTATGAGTTTGCCCTCCCGATCGGTTTGAATCCAGTGTTTTTCCTCCATTTTCTCCAGGACGCGGTTAGTTTCCTCTAGGGAACAGTGGGTGAGGTCAGCCAGTTCTGCAGGGGAGATGTAGGGGATACTCACACCTTCACCAGTATCGGAGCCATAGCTATCCGCCAGGTCAGAAAGAATGTAGGCAAGGCGATGCAGACAACTTTCCCGCTGTAATTGGTGTAATTTATAGAGTTTGCGCAGGCGTTGTATAGAGCGTTGGAAAAAACGATGGTTGAGTTGGGGGTCTTTGAACAAAAGCTGCAAAAAGCGCTGGGCAGGGATTTCCAGCACTTCCCCAGGGGTGAGCGCCACTACCTCCGTATCCCGCAGGCTCTCGTCCAGGATTGCCATTTCCCCAAAAAAGTCCCCCTGCCCCACTATCCCTAGGGTGTAAGTCTCCCGTGCCCCGGGCCGCCGCTCCTGCCACTTCACCCAGCCCTTGATGATCAAATAGGCAGCATTGCCCCATTCCCCCGCCTCCACGATCGTTTCACCCTTTGCCACTGTTTTCTCTGTTGCTACTGATAGAAGCCACTCGATTGTCTCTAGTTCCGCCGTTTCCGCCAGGGGAAATATCTCACCGAATGTGTCTGCGTCCATGGGAGGAATTACACCTTACTTCGAGTATAGGATATTTTGCGCCAGGTAGATTTTTGCAGCTGTTGCAGGAGGGTTTGCAGCTCCCGCAAAGAGGTAGGCGCGCGATTACCATAGTGCCAGTCTTGATAAATAGCTGTGATCCGCCACACCAAAGCCGCTAGGGGGGAAGGTAGCTGGGTAGCCACAGATGCAGCATACTCTTGGGGGGTAGCAGCAGGGGGCTTGGGAATACCTACCGCTCGGATCATGAGCTGGTAGCTGCGTTCGACGGGATGGAGGAGAGAAAGGCGCAGTTTGTCCCACCACCACAGGAGAAATTGCCAGATACCCCACCCCAGTAGGGCAAGCAGGAAGAGGAGGGCGACCCCTACAAATAGCCCCACCCAGCCTAAGCTAATTAGCCACCCCAGGAGTGACCCCAAAAATTTCCCCATCTGATTAAAGACCACCGTCAAGAGGCCCACCAGGGGGGAAGGTAAAAAGCCCGCCACCCACTGCCAGAAACTTTTAAGGGCATTAAACCGCTGGTCTTCCTCTACCGAGGGGGGTAAGAGGGGCTGCCCAGGGACAGGATTAAACGCCAACCAACCATAGCCAGGGAAAAATACTTCCCCCATCACCATAGCATCGCTGTTCATCACCTCGTAGTAACCCGTGAAGGGATTGAATCTGCCAGGGGCAAACCCCACCATATAGCGGGCAGGCAGTCCCAGGGAGCGGAGTAAGAGTACATAGGTGGAGACAAACTGGGCGGCATTCCCCTCTCTTGTGGCCAGGAACTGCTCCACTAAGTCCCCCTCAGGCTGCAGGATTTGTTCCCTGGGGTCACTAAGGCGGTAATTCTGCTTCAGGTACTGCGCTAGATAGAGGGCAGCGTCGTAGGCGTTGTCAATGTTGAGGGGTTCCCCGCTGACAATACTAGTTGCCTCCGTGATCAATTTCTCCGCCAGAGTTTGTAGAGACTCCCGCTGGGCGGGGGGGACTTGCAAGTAAAAGTTGGCGATAGAGGCAGGGTAACTGACCCGTACCTTACGCAGACGTTCCTGGTCTCGTTTGGCAACCTGGGAAATCACAGTGTAGATAGTGTCCTTGGGGAGGGGGGCAGGGGCACGGAAATTGCCATCGGGGTCAAATTCCAGCTCATCACTGGGGAAGTAGAACTCTGTGGGCACAGCCGCCGCCGGAATGACATTGGGAAAGGCATCCGTCACGATCGTGTAGGTTTGAATCACCTGCCGACTCCGCACTGGCACTGCCAGACTGCTGACATTGGTGGGGACATCAAAGCGATAGCCCAGGGCATCCCGCCTGATCTTTTCTACATCCTCTGCCCCACTGCGGGAAATTTTCCAGCCCTTGCCCGTGTAAAAATCGTAAGCCAGCACCCGCCAAAATAGCTCCGCCTGGGAACGCACCCGCATCACCAACTCTGGCCGCACTAAAACCGATCGGGTAGCATCAATCTCTTCCCCGAATAGGGGCGGCAAACCCCTTCTCCCTCTCCCTCTGCCCCTGCCTGTCCCCTCCGCCTCGTCCCCTGCGGTAGCGCCACTGCCATCCCCTGCCCCTGTCCCTTGGTCTTCCTGCTGCGGTTGCGGTTGGATAATCCGCCCTGGGGGAGCCTGCCTTTGCACAATCTGGTTACTGACGGGGAAAGAACGAATTTGATAGCCAGGTAATCTGGGCAAGAGAAAGAAGATCACCAAACCCACTAACAGCACTAGCCCCAACAAAGTCACGATCGCGCCAGGGGAAATGCCCAGGTGCTGCGGTCGCCAACTTTTGGTCACCACTCCTAAACGGGAGCGCAAGTCTAGGACTAGGATGGGGATGACCAGGGCAGTAAAGGCGATGATCCACAAGCCAAAGGTCATGGTTTGACTGAGGGTAGCCGCCACCCCCATCAGAATAAAGGCAATGACAATGGAATAGCCCAAATCCTTACGGCGGGGTAAATCAAAGCTGTGTAATACTTGCAACTGGATCAATAGCCGCGCTAGTAGAATACGGGTTTCATCGTTACCCTGTACCAAGTCTGACAGGAAGACAAACAAAGCCCCTAGCATCCCCAGGGCGATGCCAATTTTAACAGGGATATTTTTCCGTTTGCGGGCATACCACGCCCAGGTCCCTGCCACTGCCCCCAGGGGAATCGCCCAGCTGCTGTAGTTTTTTTCCGCCAGTTGGTCCGTTGCCCCGATGGCGATAAACACCAAAATTTGCACCAGAACGCGCAGGGGTATGGATTCCTCTACTTCCCAGGGTTCGCGGTCACGGCTGGCTGTGGTGGTCATGGTTTTAACCTGTGGTAGGGGACTCTAGGTCGGGGCGCAATACCCTCGCCCTTCTCAGATAGACGTGCTGAACTTGATGTTGCAACAGAGGGGTGTAGACCTGCATCAGGACACGGATACATTTTTCCAGTCCACCCCCTACCACCATATGTTGGACATCTAGGAGGGGGACAGTTTCCCACCCTAGGCGCGTGCGGGCAAAGCGAGCAGGGAAAGCGGCATCTATGTCAGGGGTGACGGAAAATATGACACTGACAATGTCACTGGGGTCTATACCATTGGCAACTTCTATTGCCTCGATCAGTTCTAGGGTAGCTTCCCCGATCGCTTCTGCGGTATTCTCTTCAATTGTGGTTGCCCCACGCACCCCCCTTACCTGCCAACTCATCTGTCGCCGCTGTGGTCTCATCGTCCCAATATAGCAGGAAGTTAACATTTGTTAAACTGTTAAGGATGGCGAGCAAATTCTATGGACATTTACGCATTTTTTAGCCAGCGGGCAGGTTTGTGGCTATCCCAATCCACTGCCTATGACCTGGTCAGGAATGAATCCTTCCATCAGCGCACCCAGATCGAGGTGGAGTTGCTCAACCCCACATCACTCAAGATCACGGTGGACAAGGGCACCAGTATTCTTAAGGCTATACCCAAGGAGGATGGGCTGTCGGGGCAGCTGGTCTGGCAGGGGACAGAGGGGGAGTTTGCAGGCGAGTTTGTCATCTCCGCCGATCGTATCTTGACCCTGCGCTTAGATAACAGGGAGGAGAAGCTGTGGTTTGCCCTGCCCAATTTGTGTATGCGGACAGCGGCGGTGGGTCTCTACCAGACACAGTTTTGGACTGAGGTGCGCAAAATTCGCTAGCAACTGCCTATGAAACCAATTGTAATTGTTGGAGGAGGGTTTGGTGGGCTATACACAGCCCTCAGTCTGGCGCGGTTACCAGCCGTGCCCCCCATTGTCCTGATCGACCGCAACGATCGGTTTTTGTTTACGCCCCTGCTCTACGAACTGCTGACGGGGGAAGTGGAGGAGTGGGAAATTGCCCCCCGCTTTCGGGATTTGCTGGCAGATACCCCCATCGAGTTTCGTCTCGGTAATGTCACCCAGGTAGATGTGGAAGGCAAGTATGTGCAGATGGTGAGTGAGGGGATGATCACCCAGTTAGAGTACAGCTACCTCGTCTTGGCAGTGGGAGGAGTTACGCCCAATGTGCCAGGGGGAGCACTGACCTTTCGCACCCTAGGAGACTGCTATCGCTTGGATAGCAAACTGCGGGAGTTGGAAAATTCCGATCGGGACAGAATTCGTGTGGTGATTGCCGGAGGGGGAACAAGTGGGGTGGAACTAGCCTGCAAACTAGCCGATCGTTTAGGAGAACGGGGCAGGATTAGGATTGTCGATCGCAATGACCGCCTTATGGCGCGCTCCCCAGCAATAAATCGGCGCTTGGCGCTACGGGAACTAGAAGAACGATCGGTGTGGATCGACCTGCGCACTTCTGTGGTAGCGGTCAAGGCAGAGGGGGTGAGCCTACAGGTAAATGGGCATACCGAGGATTTGCCTACAGATATTGTGTTGTGGACGGTGGGAACAGCAGTCCCCAGTTGGGTGCAAGAGTTACCGATTTCCAATGGTCACAAAATTCCCGTCAATGCCTATCTGCAATGCTCTGCTCCTGAAGTGTTTGCCCTGGGAGATATTAGCCAATTTAGCCCTCCCCTGCCCGCTACTGCCCAAGTTGCCATACAGCAAGCCCAATACTGCGCCTGGAATATTTTCCATCTCCTGCGGGGGTATCCCCTCCTGCCCTTTACCTATGTGCCCCTAGGGGAAATGGTGAGCTTGGGTACCGATCGGGCGGCGGCAGCTCTGTTTAATCGCTTTCCCGTCAACGGCAATCTCGGCTATTGGCTACGGCGGTTGGTCTACGTGGGGCGGATGCCTACCCTCAACCATCAGCTACGCATTTTCGTCCATTACCTCAGCACCCTAAACCGATAAAAGCTATGGAAAATCTCAAATGGGCACCAGGGATTGCCTTACTTGCCCTCAGCCTCGCCTACTCAGGCATCATGGGGTTGATATATTTTAATCAAGACAATATGGTGTTTGTCCCTTCCCGCCAGGTCAATCTCACCCCCAAGTCGGTGGGGCTAAAGTTTGAGTCCGTGCTGCTGACGACCCCCGATCGGTTGCGTTTGGCAGCGTGGTGGATTCCCAGTAATGACCCCCAGGGCTATGTCATCCTCTTCTGTCATGGCAACGGTGGCAACATCAGTCATCGCTTGGACTACGCCCTCCTCTTTCACCAGATGGGGTTGAGTAGCTTCCACTTTGACTATCGGGGCTACGGTAACAGTGAGGGTACGCCTACGGAAGCGGGTCTCTATCTGGATGCCCTTACTGCCTGGGAATATCTGACCCAGGTACGCCAAATTCCTCCCCATCAAATCATCCTCTACGGGGAATCCCTGGGGGGGGGCGTAGCTTCCTATCTGGCTACAGAAAAACCTGTGGCAGGGCTGATCCTCGCCTCCACTTTTACTTCCCTCACCGATCGGGCAAAGGAAATCTACCCCTTCCTCCCTGTCCACCTCCTCTCCAAGTACAAATTCAACACCATCGATCGTCTGCCCCAGATTAACATCCCTGTTCTCGTCATCCACAGTCGCGCCGACCTAATCATTCCCTACCATCACGGCGAGAAACTGTTTGCCCACGCTAACGAACCCAAGATGTTCCTGGAAATCCAGGGAGACCACAACGAGGGTTTCTTAGAGTCAGGCAAGATTTATACGGAGGGCATCCTCCATTTCATCAATAAAACTGTTGCAGGAAACGCCAGTCACTCGTAAAGAAGCGGCGAATGTCGTCAATTTGGTGGAGCACCATTGCCAAGCGCTCAATCCCCAAGCCCCAGGCAAAACCCGTGTACAGATCGGGGTCATAGCCCACCGCCTTAAAGACATTGGGGTCTACCATACCGCAACCGCCAATCTCTAGCCAACGCCCCTGCCACTTCACATCCACTTCCGCTGAGGGTTCTGTAAAGGGAAAAAAGCTAGGGCGGAATCGCACTTCACATTCGCCGCCAAAGAGTGCCTCCACCAACAAACGGACAGTCCCCTTGAGGTCACCAAAAGTCAGCCCCTCATCCACCGCCAGCAACTCCACCTGGTGGAACATGGGAAAATGGGTAGCATCCACATCATCCTTGCGGTAAACCCTGCCGGGACAGACAATGCGGATGGGAGGATCATTCTGCTCCATGAAGCGAATCTGGACCGAGGAAGTGTGGGTACGCAGTAGCAAGCCATCCTGCAGGTAAAAGGTGTCCTGCATATCGCGGGCAGGGTGGTCAGCGGGGGTGTTGAGAGCCTCAAAGTTATAGTAATCCGTCTCCACCTCTGGTCCCTGTGCCACTGTGTAACCCAACCCCACCATGATGTCCAGCACCCGATCGATCGTGGCTGTAATGGGATGTACCCGCCCCAGTCGCCAGGGGAAGACACCGGGCATTGTCACATCGATCGTTTCTGCTGCCAACTTACGGGCAATTTCTGCTTGCTGCAGAGCCGTTTTTTTCTCCTCCAGGAGGGACTGCACTAGCTCCTTTACCTCATTGGCAAGGGCACCGATCACAGGACGATCGGCGGGGGGAAGTTTGCCCATCGCCCCCAGAATTTGGGAGAGTTTACCCTTCTTACCTAGGAAATCAATGCGGATTTGTTCCAGTTGGTCAGGGGTTTGGGCGCCGTTAATGAGGTCTTTTACCCCTGCCGACATCTCCTCCAGTTGGGTGCGCAGTGCAGCGAGGTCAGTCATCTTGTCCCTACAAAACTCCCCCTAGTTTAGCACTTAGCGTTGGGAAGCAGTAGCAAAGGGACGGGATTGAGCAGTCCTGCGATCGCGGGGGACTCTCGCCAAGTAGTTCATGGGGTTGACCGCTACACCGCCGTTGGGACGGATTTCAAAATGCAGGTGGGGACCCGTACTGTACCCTGTGCTACCCATCTCCGCAATCACTTGTCCCTGCTGTACCCTTTGTCCCACTTTGACATAGATGGCGTTGAGGTGGGCATAGCGGGTAACCGTGCCGTTGTTGTGGAGAATGTCCACCATGTAGCCGTAGCCACCGTTATTCCAGCCCGCAAACTGGACTACCCCAGACCCCGCTGCCCATATGGGCGTACCGATCGGGGCGGCAATGTCAATGCCCTGGTGTAAACGTCCCCAGCGCCAGCCAAAGCCAGAGGTGATGATCCCGCGCGCGGGCCAAATCAGGTCAAATTCCTCCAGACTAGGTAGCTCTTCCGGTGCAGGCAGAAAATGGGTGGCATTGAGGGAGGGGAGTTCTGGCTGCCCAAACTCGATGGGGTCAACTTTTACACCAGTACGGGAATCGGGATTGAGGGCGGCAACTTTCTGGGGTTGATTGCTGTACAGTTCCTGCCGCAGCCTTTCCACTTCCTGGTAAATGTTTTTCACCTCCACCTTAGTAGCAGGCACTTCCAGTGTGGGAACCGCAGGTTTTGCCGCTTTTTGCGGCGGAGGGGGTGCCATATCCGACTGCCTAGTGGCAGAGGGCTTGGGTAGGGGTGGTAGTTCGGGAGACTTCACGGCAGGGGGTACATCCAGGGAATCACTGGGAGCACGCCGTACAATCTCGATCGTGGTCAAAGCTGCTACCCGCTCAGGGAGAGCATAACTGGACTGATCGGAAACTGCCTTGGCAACCTTTTGGTCTGATTCTGTCACTACGGTTACAGGTTGTTCATTCATCACTGGCAAGGGAATGTCCTGGACAGGCAAAGCAGCGATCTTTTCTTCTTTGACTACTGGCACTACTTCCAATTGAGGAGCAGACTTTTGCTCAGACACCCCAGAGATTTGTGCCCCTTGAGACGCAGAATTAATGGCTGCTTTTTGTGCTGCTGTTCCAGAGGAGGGCGTAGTTTCACTAACCACAGGTAGGGGAATATCCTGGACAGGCAAAGCAGCAATCTTTTCTTCTTTTACTACTGGTACTACTTCCAATTGAGGAGCAGACTTTTGCTCAGACACCCCAGAGATTTGTACCTCTTGAGAGGAAGGAGTAGCATGAGCAGTTCGTTGTTCTGTCGCCTCTGGGGTTACCTCTGCAGTTGCAGGAGTAGGGGGTTCCTCATTAGCAAAGGGCACAAGGGGGGTGTCCCCTCCGACAGGCAAAATGCCAAACATAGCTGCTAATTTGACCAGTTCTCCCCTCTTCCCCTGAGCAATTTCCTGGGAAATAGTAGGTAGAAAACTAGGTAACTCAGGTGCCGCTGTCGCCGGAATTCTCAATTGTTGCCCCACCAAAATAAAGTTGGGGTCTGCCAGGTTGTTGTGAGCAATCAATTCTGTCTGGGGAATCTGTAATCTTACCGCAATTTCCTCGATCGTGTCCCCTGGTTGCACTGTATAAACACCGCCGTCAGTCTGGCTGGACTTCCATAGCGCATCATCCCGATCGGTTCTCATGGGAACAGTACGCCCCTGCCAGTCGTCCTTTGGGCTGTAGGCACATACTCCACCTGTACCAACTAAAGCTAGACCCAGCAAAGCCAGGGAACGCTGTAGGTGAGGAGATTGTACGGGCATAGCAAATCTGTTCAATAGAAGCCTCCTAACTCGACTTGTAGGCGGTATTGGTGATTACCACCTCCGTAACCCTAACTTGCTTAGTTTTCCTAAACTTGTTCATAATGAACAGAAATTTTTGCCAAAATATGCATTGCCAGCCTTTTGCCTTGCCTATGCACATCGGTATAGGTTTTGTCAATATGTCCTAAATTTGGCTAAACCCCCGTATTTAGGGGAAATTTTTTTTGCTTTTTTCGGCAAAGCGATCGTTTATCTAGGGCAACACCCGCCAGAATCATTGCATTTTCAGGCATTTTACTCCTAAGTCCCTAGGTGAGCTATTTGGGGGTTTTGGGTTATTCCTTTCGTACTATCTCCTTAAAGCTCATTTTTTCTTCCTCAGGCTTTTTCTTGCTTGTCCAGGCGTCAAACCCAGGTAGGTAAAAAATTTTTTGGGCAAAAGTACAGAATTTTTACAGCATTTCTTGCCCCCTGGGCTATGATGGTTGACATTTCTTAGTACTGACAGTTGTCACATCTATCAAAAGGGTTAAATTCTGTAGGCGGCTTCGGTCAGCTTAACCACTTCTTAAGTTGGTAATAACTACTTCTTAATCTGAGTGTGCAACGGTAAATAGAGGGTTAAACTAACACAACAAGGAATTCGCTATGGCTTTTACACTGCAGTTGCTCCATGCTTCTGATTTAGAGGCAGGGATCGCCAATTTTACTGATATTGTCAATTTTTCGCGGGTGGTCAATGCTTTGCGGGATGACTTCCCCAATACCTTGCTTTTGTCTTCGGGTGATAATTACATCCCTGGTCCTTTTTTCTCGGCTGCCAGTGATAGTGCCCTCCGATCGGTTTTGGGCAGAGAGGGGATTGGACGGGCGGATATTGTCATTCAAAATGAGATTGGTTTCCAGGCTTCTGCCTTTGGTAACCATGAGTTTGACTTAGGTCCTGCCACAGTGCAGTCTTTGGTTGCCGTCGATCGGGAATATCGGGGAACACAGTTTCCCTACTTGAGCGCCAATTTGGATTTTTCTGGCGATAGCAGTTTGCGGGGATTAGTGGTACCCGACGGGCAGGCACCCCGTCCTAACTCCATTGCCAAGAGTGTAGTGTTTACGGTGGGGGGAGAACGCATTGGGGTAGTAGGAGCTACAACACCGACGTTGCCAGTGATTTCCTCCCCTGGGGCTGGTATTAGGGTCACACCTCCTAATTTCCCTGCCAATCCTTCTGCGGCGGAGCTGGATGCTTTGGCAGCAGCTATCCAACCGGCTGTCGATGAACTGACTAGACAGGGGATCAACAAGGTCATCCTGCTTGCCCATATGCAACAATTCCCCATTGAGTTTGGCTTGGCAACGCGCCTGCGGGGGGTAGATGTGATTGTGGCGGGTGGTTCCCACGCGGTGTTTGCTGACAGTAATGACCGCCTTCGTCCTGGCGATCGGGCTGCTAATACTTACCCTGCTGTGTTTACTTCCCCTGCCAATGAACCCGTGTTGGTGGTGAATACTGGCTCTAACTATCGCTATGTGGGGCGCTTGGTGGCAGAATTTGACGCTAGGGGGGTAATCAACCTCAACAGTCTCAATCCCGCTATCAACGGCTCCTACGCTACGGACGATGCCAGTGTCAATGCCCTAGTGGCTACTAATCCTGGTAATCCTGACCCCGAAGTCGTAGCAGTGGTCAATGCTATGCGCAATGTGATCACTACCAAGGACAGTAATATCTTTGGGGCAACAACTACTTTTCTAAATGGCACGCGGGACGATGTGCGCACCCAGGAAACCAACTTGGGCAATCTCACAGCGGATGCCAATCTGTTTGCAGCGCGGCAGGTTGATCCCACTGTCACCATTTCCCTGAAAAATGGCGGTGGTATTCGCGACAACATCGGGTCAGTCTCTGGCGCTGGTGGTACAGTAGGTGGTCCGGTCGATCGGTTACCTCCCCCTGCCAATCCCTTAGCCAACAAAGCAGCGGGGCAAATCTCCCAACTGGATATTGAAAACTCCCTGCGCTTCAACAACACCTTGACCCTATTGACCTTGACGGCAACGCAGCTGGCAGAAGTGATTGAACATGGTGTAGCCGATTCTGGTCCTGGTCGTACGCCGGGTCGTTTCCCCCAAGTGGCAGGCATTAGTTTCACTTTTGATGTCAATCGTCCTGTCAACAGAAGGGTGACGAATTTGGTCGTCCTAGACGATCGGGGGGAAGTAGCAGAGACAATTATCAACAATGGGGAGTTTGTGGGTAATCCCAATCGCACGTTCCGGGTGGTTGCCCTCAATTTCTTGGCTAATGAAAGTACTCCTGGCAGTGGCCTCGGTGGTGATGGCTATCCCTTCCCCCGCTTTGTCAATGAAAATCCCCAACGGGCTAATCGCGTAGACCTCGTACCTCCTGGTACCAGTCTGAGTTTCACTACCCCTGGCACAGAACAGAAGGCCTTTGCTGACTTCCTGGCGGCTCGCTTCCGTACAACTCCCTTCAACCAGGTGGATACGCCCCCCGATCGGGATACGCGCATTCGCAATTTGGATTTCCAACGTACTCTCCTCAACGGTACAGCGGGGGATGACATTCTCACAGGGGGCAGGACGGCCCAACTCATACGGGGCTTGGATGGCAACGATAGCATTACAGGGGGGGCTGGCAACGATCGGATCAACGGCAATGCTGGCAATGACACTCTCCTGGGGGGAGAAGGGGCTGACTTCCTCTTTGGGGGCAAGGGCAATGATGTGCTTAATGGTGGCACAGGGGCGGATGTCCTCTCTGGGGATGTGGGCAACGATACCCTCACGGGCGGTCCTGGTCCTGATGTCTTCCTGATTGCCAGCGGGCGTGGTACAGATGTTATCACGGACTTTGAGGACGGCATCGATCGGTTAGGCTTGTACTTGGGCTTGACCTTTGCCAACTTAACCATTCGCGGCGCCGGCAATAACACGGAAATTGTCCTGACTGCCAACAATGAAGTCCTAGCGGTTTTGCAGGGAGTAGCCCCCAGCGCCATCACCCAAGCCGATTTTGTCAGCGCTGCCAGTGCTCTGCTGCCAGGTTAAAATTTACACGGTAATGTATTCCACAGACCACGATCGGTGGTCTTTTTTTGCCCCTTACTCAAACTGTAATAACCTCTGCGGTTTATTATTACTACTGCTGTCAAGTTCTACCCACTTATTGACATCCTGGGGGTGATTTAATGACAGGCAGGCGGGTGGGGTTTGTATCGGGTTATTTACCTGAGACGCAAAAATGACAGAGGAATTAGTAGCAATTACTAATCAGGACGGTCTAAAAAGTCTGTCGCTGCGGCAGTTCCTAGTTAGGGGGGAGGAGTTGGACAAAAAACTCAGTCAATACATAACCAATCGTTTACACGACCTGTTCAACCAAGATTTTTATGTCTAGTTGTGCCATGCAGTGAGTGTGGATGTGGATTTTGGTGTTGAAGCTAGGCATTTACTCGATCGGTTACAGGAAAGACAACAAACTTGGTATCAGCATCTGTCCACTAAATTCTTCGCCAAAGGGCAGAGAGGGAACGCAACAAAACAACAGAGTTGAACTCTTGCTGACTTAATCTGTCTGCCTTTGACAGCAGCAAAAGAAAACGATCGGGTTTATCTGACGATCGCGACAATTGTTATCCTAGGCAGAGTGGGAGAAAAGGGAGCTAGCCCAGGTATTGCAGGCAGATGGGGATGTAGTAAGAGAGCTGTTGCAGTTGTTGGTGCGTAAAGGCAGAGTAAGAGCAGTAGATCAGAGTTGCAACCCTGCGGCGGTGGAGTTTTAGGAGTGGATACAGCGTGAGCTAAGTCTGTTTGCGCTCTTGCAACTGCAGACGGATTGTTTGGTGCAGAGACTGGGTAAGGGGATAAAAATAAGTCAATATCAAAGTGCAGACCAACAAACTAGCAGGAATGGGAGCAATCGCTAATCTAATTGCCTGTAAAGCGCTAGCAGGTTGTATGGGGGGAGGGGCACAGGGTTGAGCGCGCACAAAGCCCGATCGTTCTAACAGCAAGCCCAGCAAAAATAGCCCCACTGCCAAACCAAATTTCTGCAACAAGACCATAAAAGCATAGAAAATTCCCTCTCTTCTTTCCCCCGTATTTAGCTCATCTAAGTCTGTGACATCGGGCACCATTGACCAGGGAATTAAATAGGCAGTAGAGAGACCACAGCCCGCCACGATCGCTAGGAAATACATCCCCACAATTTGCCCTGGCTGCAACAAATACAACCCTATCTGTGCCACTAACCAGAGAGGAACACCCATAAAAATTACCCCCCGCTTGCCGAATCTCTGACTCAACTTACTCCACACAAATAACATCAGTAGGGCAGTTCCCTGTACCGCTAACATCACCTGGGTAAAGTTGGCATTATCTAACCCCATCCAATTTGTCACATAATAGGGAATAATCGATGCTGTAATTTGTAACGCCAGCCAACAACAAAAATAAATACCAATTACATACAAAAATGGCACATTGCTAAAAACAACTTTTAATTGTTCCCACAGCGAAATTTGGCTAGCCCTAACTTCCCCCTGTACCCTTGCCTGTTCTTCTACTCGCTGTTTGATCCCCCCAATGCAGCCCAAAGTAGCAATAACACATAAAATCGCAATAATCCCCCCTAGGGTTGTGTAGGGCAGAGCTTCCTGACAGCTATCCGATCGATTCGATAATGCCTTAAAAACCGCCAGGGCAATTACCAAGCTCAAAATACTACCGCTGATAGAAAAAGTAAAACGAAAACCCGTCAAAGCTGTGCGTTCATGGTAGTCGTCTGTCAATTCTGCCGTCAAAGCAGCATAGGGCAAATTCACAGTTGTATAGAAAGTGTTAAATAACAGCGCTGCTAACACATAGTAGGCAAACAGCAGATTTTCTCCCCCCTTGGGTACCAGCCACAGTAGAAAGAAACTAATCCCCAACGGTACAGCCGTGTATAACATCCAGGGCAACCGACGACCTAAACTCGATCGGGTTTTGTCACTCAATAAACCAATGATTGGATCGTTGATGCCATCCCAGAGTTTACCTACTAATAAAACCAGACCTGCTTTCGTCGGTGGTAAGCGGGCAATATTGGTGAGAAAAAACAGCAGATAAAAAGAAACTATGTTAGTAGTAATCGCAGCCCCGAAATCCCCTAAGCCATAGGATAGCTTTTGCCATAGAGTGAGTGGTTTTGTCTCCTGCATAGGAATTTTCCTGTAAGTTTGATTGTATAAAAAACTGTGCCTCCCTACCTGACTTAGGGGAATATCTATCTAAGAACCTTTTAATGCCTTGAAGAACTCCTGCCGAAATCTGCCACTGCAGACAAACAGTAGGGGCCACAGAATTGCCAAAAAGAAACCATTACCAGAATAAAAAGTGTGTTTGAAACCAGCCAAAAATCGCCAAATACCAACAATATAAATGACCAATAAAAGAATGCCAACTCCCTGTAGGGTCATAGCCTATCCTCCTGTGGTTGCGCTCTGCTTCTAAGTATATCCCAATCGGGTTACTCTACAGCCACCATATCGCCAAACCGCTCAGGTAGAGCAGCGATCGCTTTTTCTAACTCGCCTCGGTGTAGCCAACCTGTGTAGCCGGCAAAATAGCACTGCCCCTCTCCATCTCCTAGGAAGACGTGTAAAATTCCCAGGGGGTTTTGCCACAATCTCACTGTCAACCCTTCACCACTGCGATAGACTATTCTTGCTTTACTAAAATCACGATAGCTGCCTTCCACTATACTCTCTACAGCACGAAAATAATCTAACAGTTGTTGTTGTAAGTTGTGGGGGGGAGGTGTAATTTGGAGATGCTGCCAGAAACTTTTAATGGCTTGAATTACGTTGACGTCCGTGCGTAAATTGGGGTGAAAAATATTCGGTAAACACTGCCATTGACAATACTTAAATTGCGTTGCCCCGATCGTGACTATCCCATCACTGCCGTCGCCAAGATCACCAGCGATACTGAGGGTAGGAATTTTTTGCGCGATTACTTCTGCTATAGCACGGCGATTGGTGCTCAAATCCTTGGCAATACCTATGCCTAACTGGAAGGGGTCAAACATGCGACTGAGTTCTGCACCGCCCACAGGGGAACCAAGCAACACTAAACTCTCTACCCGATCGTGCCATTGGGGATAGCGGTATAAGAGTTCTAACCAGATTAAGCCCCCCATAGAATGCCCAACAATGCGCCAGGGAAGGTTGGGATAGCATTTAAGTTGTTGTTCCACTGCTCTCCTCACTTTAGCCACCAGAGGTTCCAGCCGCCACCAAGTCTGCCACCAGCCCAGATCAGGAGCAATGATATGCGATGCAGGTACGCCCAGCAGTTTGCCGCAGTAGTGCATTCCGCGGTTGTTATCCGCCCAGCCGTGTTGCGCAAATAATAGAAAAGACATAGCTGCAATAGTTAAAGGTAGTGAAAGGGCAAAACAAAACAGATGGTAGTTGATTGAATTGTTTGGACTCTGCAGTTGAGAGGTCTAAGGGGGTAGTCTATCCGCCTAGGAGACATCAATGGGTAAGGAAATGCCCGAGTTTTGTAGCCTTCGTCTGCAAATAACGCTGATTATAGTCATTAGCTTCTATCAACAGAGGCACCCGATCGACAATTTCTAAGTTAAAGCCGCGCAGTCCCGCAATTTTACGGGGGTTGTTGGTGATCAAACGCATTCTTCGCACGCCCAAATCCCGCAGAATCTGAGCACCAATGCCGTAGGAACGCAAGTCCGGCGGAAATCCCAGCTTTTCATTTGCCTCCACTGTGTCTAACCCTTGGTCTTGTAACGCATAGGCCTTGATCTTATTGACTAAACCAATCCCCCGCCCCTCCTGGCGTAAATACACCAATACTCCCGCCCCCGCGTGCTCAATCATCTTCAAAGCACTCTGCAACTGCCCCCGACAATCACAGCGCAACGACCCCAGGGCATCCCCCGTCAAACATTCCGAATGCACCCGCACCATCACATCCATCTCAGGAAATTTGCTTCTATCCCCTTTGACAATCGCCAGATGTTCTGATTGATCCAACAAATTGCGGTAGGCATAGACCTGAAAATCCCCAAATAGGGTGGGCAGGTGAGCAACAGCATCCAAAGATATGAGTTTTTCATTGGCTAAACGATAACTAATAAGGTCGGCAATGCTGATCAATTTCAAATTAAACCGCTGGCAATATTCCACTAACTGGGGCAGACGCGCCATGGAGCCATCTTCATTTTGAATCTCACAGATAACCCCAGCAGGATAAAGACCTGCCAATCTCGCCAAATCCACCGCTGCCTCTGTGTGTCCTGCCCGTTTCAGCACCCCTCCCTCCCGTGCCCGCAGGGGAAAAACATGACCTGGTCTTCTTAAGTCCTCTGGTTTGGTATCCGCATGAATAGCAGCTTGAATGGTACGCGATCGGTCTTCGGCGGAAATCCCTGTAGTAGTAAAACAACTGTCGATACTCACGGTAAAGGCTGTTTGATTGGCATCCGTATTGCGATCGACCATCAAGGGCAAGTTCAGTTGATCTAGTCTTTCCCCTGTCATTGCCAGACAGATTAAACCCCTGGCATGGGTTGCCATGAAGTTGATCATCTCAGGGGTAGCAAATTGGGCAGCTCCCACCAAATCCCCTTCGTTCTCTCTGTTTTCATCATCCACAACGACAATTAACTTGCCTGCCCGCAGGTCTTGTAATGCCGCCTCAATGGAGTCAAATTGCCAGGTCATAGCTAAGTCGTCGCTATCTATTAACAATACTAAGATGAAAAAGGTCGCAATGTATCTACCTGGTTTCGCATTTCCGAGAGGAGAAGTTGCCACACTGTCTGCTAGTCCCCCCGCCTCAACTGGACGCATAGTGGGATACCAACGCCAATCGCTAGCAAAGGGCAATAGTACCCACACGGGGTATCGCAGAAATCCTGCATGAAGGGGGATTTGCCTCGATCGTGTGGCTACACAGAGAAATTGGCCGCATTACCTGCCTTCAGTAACTCCTCTGCCCTGGGCATATCCCTTTGATATAACTCCTTTAGTTCTGCTTTTACCTGGTCAATTACACTCTGCCAGTCATTGATTTGTTTTTGGCGAAACAAGCGCATGGTGGGGTACCAGTCGGAGTCCGATCGGTTTTTCTGCCACCGCCAATCGGGAGCAAAGGGCAACAACAACCACACGGGCATCCCCATCGCCCCCGCCAAGTGGGCAATTCCTGTATCCACTGTAACCAACAAATCCATCTCCTTCAGCAGTTGCACAGTATCGGTGAAGTCCTGCAAACGGGGGGAGAGGTCGATCACTCGGTCTTGTAAAAAGGGTTGGATGTCTTTAGCATCTCTGCCTACTTGAAAGCTATAGAGCCAAAGTTGGGGAATCTCCAATAGTTGCAGGCAGTAAGAAATAGGACAGCTCTTTTGCTTGTAAAGTCGATAGAGGTTGGGGGTGGCACGATAACCACTTGCCCAAACAATGCCAATCTTGTGGGGTGTTTTTTTCTGTTGTGGATAGCGACTGATATAGGGGATGGGGGTGGGGATGTGATCTAACTGGAGAACATAGGGCAAACTCATCAGGGGTAGATGACAGTCAAACTGATAAGAGGAGAGTTTCGATTCGATGGGTATTACCCTGACATTGATAAATTCCTGCTGTAGAAGTTTAACCAGTTGCTGTTGACAAGCTAGGATAATTGTTGCCCCCCTTTGCTGTAGAAGTGGAAGGTAACGGAGAAACTGGATCGTGTCACCAAAGCCCCCTTCACTCCACAGTAAAATAGTTTTATTTGTCAAATCACTGCCGTCCCAGCGGGGTTGTCGCAAATTGATGATGGCATCTTGGGCGGTTAGGCGCCACTCATACTCTTGCCAGCCTTCTTTGTAGTTGCCCTCTAGAAGCAGGGAGATTGCTAAATTGTAATGAGTGAGAGCATCCTGGGGATTTTTGCTCAGCGCTAAGCGATAATTCTCCATCGCCTCTTGGTTCTTCCCCTGCCGAAAATAAATTAATCCCAAGATGTGATAGCCCTCCGCTGCATCGGGCATAAGTTGCCTATACTTTTGAATATTTGTGTAGGCATCCTCTAGCATTTCCCGATCGATATAAGCCTTTGCCAAAGTTAAATAGGCAGGGGCATAGTTAGGCTGTTTGGTGATGACTAATTGAAAATAGACACAAGCTTGTTCTGGCAGGCTCTGGCAGCGTTTTACTACCCCGATATTGAAGTAAGCGTGCACACTGGGATATTGCAAATAGATAGCCTGTTGATAACAAGCGATCGCCTTGTCTAGTTGTTTTTGTTGAAAGAAGAAGTTGCCCTGCTGTAATACAGCCTCTTTATCAGGTAAATGGGAGGGAGAAAAACTTAGCAAAGCTGTCTTTACTTGCTCTAAAACCCCTTCCCAGTTGTTGGGTGTCTGCTGCCGAAACAGGCGCATGGTGGGATACCAGGGGGAATCTTCCCGCTCCTGCAACCAACGCCAATCGCAGGCATAGGGCAATAAAACCCAGACAGGCTTGCCTAACCCCCCCGCCAAATGGGCAACGGCTGTGTCAATAGTAATCACCAAATCCAACTGGTTTATGAAGTCAGCAGTATCGGCAAAGTCAGTGATAAAGGGCGCTAAATCCACCACCTGCGGGGGCAATAAAACATCATCTACTCCCACTTGCAAACTAAAGAACTGATAGCGATCGTCTAATAGCTGCAAGAGATAATCCAGTGGCACTGCCTTCTGACGGCGCAGTTTTTGTGCCAGTCCCTCAGAGCGATCGCTACTCTGCCAAACAATCCCAATCTTGAGCTTATCTGTTGTTGGGGATGGCAGTGGTTTTTGTTGAGGAGACCGCAAGTAGGGTACAACGGCAGGCACATTCTCTAATCTGGTTCCCAAAAGACGGGGTAAATCCAACAGGGGAGCATGAACAGCAAAGTCAGGCAGGGGGTCAGCGGGACTGATGACTTGTTCTACACCTTCCACCAAAGACAAAAGACGAGTTAAAGAGGAGGGACAACAGAGAATTACTCTCCCCCCCCTCTCCCGCACATACCAAACGTAGCGGACAAACTGCAGGGTATCGCCAAAGCCCTGTTCTGACCATAACAAAATCCGCTGCCCTGCCAGAAAAGAACCATCCCACCAGGGTTGGCTAAAGTTGGGCACGGCTGAATTACCGCGCTTGAATCGCCAGAGATATTCCTGCCAGCCCTCTTCCCATTCCCCCCTACTTAAAAGAGCATGAGCTAGATTAAAATGGGCGTTGGCAAATTCAGGACTCTTGCTAATGGCGAGACGATAATAATTGATGGCTTCCTCTGTCTTTCTCTGCTCCTCTAAACAAGCCCCTTTGATGTCGTAGGCATGGGGTAAATCAGGGTCAAGCTCGATCGCTTTGTTACAGTACTCTATGGCTTTTGGCAGTTCATCGAGGAGTAAATAAATATTTGCCAAATTGCTGTATAGACCTGCATGGGGGGCAATAGCTATCGCCCTTTCGTAGATACTGATCGCCTCGGCATAGCGCCCTTGATTCTTCAGTAAGACCCCCAAATTGATGTAGCTGTTGATCCGATGGGGTTGTAACTGTATTGCCTTGTGGTATGTTTCTATCGCTCTCTCTGTCTCTCCTAAATGCTGATAAATAAGGGCTAAGTTAAAGTGGGCATCCCAACTATACTGCGGATGAGCAAGAAGTTTTTCATAGTGATAAATTGCCTGGGCATAGTGCTTTTGTTGCACTAGAGAATTAGCCAATTGGAAGTGTTTGTCATCCTCTTCCTCCTCTGGGGGGGGCAGTTCCTCTAACTCCTTTTTAATATCTGCCCGCTGGGGATACAATTCCAGGCATTTCTGATAGTAAAGGCGCGCTTCTTTGATTTGTCCCCTTTGCCGATAACACTTAGCTAATAGATAATAGGCGTTTGCCGCCTGGGGATTGCGCCCAATAATTTCTTGACATAAACCGATCGCTTCCGGGGTGTTGCCTTTTTGCCATGCCACCCATGCCTGTTCGATCTTTGTCAAATGCATAGCTCTCCTAACTGCAGTCTGTTTATTGTAGGGGAAGTCCTGCTGCTCTGCGCAAATAGTTTACCAAAGCCTGCAAGCCCAAACGATAACTATCGGCACCAAAACCGCAAATTTGACCGATGCAGACAGGGGCAATACAGGAGTGATGGCGGAACTCTTCCCGCTTGTGAATGTTGCTGAGGTGAACTTCTACGGTCGGCAAGTTGACCCCTGCGATCGCGTCCCTAAGGGCAATACTGGTGTGGGTATAAGCGCCGGCGTTGATGACAATGCCCGCATATTTGCCGACGCTGCTATGGATGTGGTCAATCAATTCCCCCTCGTGATTGGACTGCCGACAGGTGACCGCTACCCCCAAATTTTTGCCATCTTCTTGCAGTAAACGATCGATTTCTGCCAAGGTGAGAGTGCCGTAAATAGAGGTTTCTCGCTGACCTAGCAGGTTCAAATTTGGTCCATGTAAAACGAGGATTTGCATAGATGGTAAACTGAATGGGTCAATTTGATTTTCCCATCATGGGAGTTGAACTGCGTAGTTACGTCTATCTCGATCGGTTACAACCCCAGCACGCTGCTTTTATTGGCACGGTGGCGGTGGGATTTTTGCCCCTACCGGGGGATGCCTCCCTCTGGATTGAGATTTCCCCCGGGATTGAGATCAATCGCGTCACAGACATCGCTCTGAAATCAACGAGGGTACGCCCAGGGGTGTTGGTGGTGGAACGCCTGTATGGACTGCTGGAGATTCATTCTAGTAATCAGGGGGATACGCAGACGGCCGGCAAAGCCATTTTGGATGCCCTTGGTGTTGACCAAAAGGACTGCCTCAAACCCCGTATTTTGTCTAGTCAAGTGATTCGCAACATTGACCCTCACCATGCGCAGTTGATCAACCGTGCCCGCAAAGGGCAGATGATTTTAGCGGGGGAAACTTTGTATGTACTGGAAGTAGAACCTGCCGCCTATGCCGCCTATGCTGCCAACGAAGCGGAAAAAGCCGCTATGATTAACATTTTGCAGGTGAGTGCGGTGGGGAGTTTAGGGCGGTTGTTTTTGGGGGGAGAAGAGCGCAACATCATGGCTGCCTACCGCGCAATTAACGAAGCCCTTGCCAGTTTACCAGGACGGGATTTCAGCGATGTCCGTAAAGAATAGCCAGGCGATCGCTCTCTTTGGCACCAGTGCTGACCCCCCCACGATCGGGCATCAGGCAATTCTGCAGTGGCTGAGTCAAAACTATGACCTGGTGGTGGTATGGGTGTCCGACAATCCCTTTAAGTCCCACTGTGCTCCCCTGCCCCATCGTATTGAAATGGTGAGAATCCTGATTGCAGCTACGGCTTTTCCCCGTCCCAATGTGGAACTGCACCCGGAAATTAGCAATCCCCGTACCCTCATCACCCTGCAAATGGCACAGCAAATCTGGACAGATGCCCACTTCACCCTTGTCGTCGGCGCTGATATTGTCCCCCAATTGCCCTCCTGGTATCGCGCCCAGGAATTGCTCGCCCAGGTATCTATCTTGGTCATTCCCCGGCGCGGCTATAATCTCGCCCCCAGCCAAATTGCAACCATTGCCCAGCAGACTAGGGATATCAAAATTGCCGACCTCCTAGTTCCCCCTGTCTCCTCCTCCAGTTTTAGGGATAATAAAGACCGATCGGGTATGCTCCCCGCTGTGTTGGCATACATTGATCACCATCGTCTGTACGAGTAATTAGGGCACGGGGACAGTGTGGAGGAGGCGATCGATAATAGCCCGGCGCGATCGTCTGCCGCTGGGGATGATGCGGTGACCAAGGACATAGGGGGCAAGAAATTTCACATCATCGGGTAACACGTAGAGGGATTGGCGCTGGGGGTCAAGGGCAGAGCGCAACAGGGCAAGGGCTTGGGCAGAACGTTGGAGAGCCACCGTCCCCCTCGGACTGACACCTAGGTTAATTTCATTGTCCTCCCGCGTTGCCCGCACCAGGTTGACAATATATGCAGCCACCGCCTGACTGACCTCCACCTCCCGCGATCGCTGGCGTAGCTGCAGGACTTCCTCAGTAGTGATACAGGGGGTGACCTCCTGTTGCAGTGTCCCCTCCCGTTGCCGTTGCAGCATCTGTAATTCCTCCGCCGCACTGGGATAGCCAAGGCTAAAGGAAAGGGTAAACCGATCGAGTTGCGCCTCTGGCAGGGGAAAAGTGCCCTGGTATTCCACCGGGTTTTGGGTGGCGATCGTAAAGAAGGGACTGGGGACAGGACGGGAGACCCCATCCACGGTGACTTGATTTTCCTCCATCACCTCTAAGAGAGCCGATTGGGTGCGGGGAGTAGCGCGGTTAATTTCGTCTGCCAAGAGGACATGGGCAAACACCGGACCGGGCATAAACTGAAACGCCCCCGTCTGGGGATTCCAGATATTGGTGCCTGTGATGTCGGTGGGTAGGAGGTCAGGCGTACACTGCACCCGCTGGAATTTCCCCGCAATCAAAGCCGCCAGGGATTTCGCCAGCAGAGTTTTGCCCACCCCTGGTACATCCTCCAACAAAGCGTGTCCCCCTGCCACCAGGGCTGTGAGTATCAACAGAATTGCCTCATCCTTGCCCACAATAATCCGCTGTAGAGCCTTGACCAGTTCCCGAATCTTCTCCCCGCTGTCCATAAAAAAATTGCTCTTTTCTTCAGTATAGGTAACAAGTGTGCTATATTGGAATCCAACCCACCCAGGGCATAAATTAGGTCTTGCCCCTTAGTATTGCCAAAACATGGCTTCCGTGCAGACTCTAAGGTAGGGTTTTCTGACTATCCTGCGTTCGGCAACTCACGGTTGGCTGAGGCGCACCGGACTCTTGAGCATGATCAGTTCCAGTACCTCCTACCACCTGGGCTTGGTTATCACTTTGTGCAAGCTTTTGAGGAAATTGAATGCCCAAGCAAATTATCATTGCTGAGCAACATCGTATTGCTGCTGTTTTTGCAGAAGACCGCATCGAAGAAATTGTAGTTGCTAAAGGTACCCACCAAGTGGGGGATATTTTTGTCGGCACGATCGAGAACGTCCTGCCCAGTATTGATGCTGCTTTTGTCAATCTTGGCAGTGCGGAAAAGAATGGCTTTATCCACATTTCCGACCTGGGTCCCCTGCGTACTAAACGCAATAGCACAAACATTACGGAGTTGTTGATGCCACAACAAAAGGTGTTAGTGCAGGTGATGAAGGAGCCGACGGGGAACAAGGGACCGCGCTTGACGGGAAATATCTCCCTGCCAGGACGGTATGTGGTGTTGTTGCCCTTTGGCATGGGGGTCAACCTCTCCCGCCGCATCCTCAAAGAAAATGAGCGCAACCGTCTGCGTGCCCTTGGGATTTTGATTAAGCCGCCGGGGATGGGGATGCTCATCCGCACTGAGGCAGAGGGGGTAGCAGAGGATTTGATCATTGAGGATTTGGACAATCTGCAACGGCAGTGGGAGAGTATTCAACAGGAATACCAAAATGCCAAAACTCCCCGCCTCCTCGATCGGGAACAGGATTTTGTGACGCGGGTACTGCGGGATTTGTATTCAGCGGAGGTCAATCGCATTGTCGTCGATACGGCGGACGGTCTACGGCGGGTGAAACAACAACTGCAGGTGTGGGGGAACGGCAAAATTCCCCCTAGCTTGGCGATTGATTTGCACCAGGAGTCTTCCTCCATCATGGAGTATTACCGCGTGAATGCGGCGATTCGGGAGGCGTTGCGTCCCAGGGTGGACTTGCCGTCCGGGGGCTATATCATCATTGAACCGACGGAGGCTCTCACAGTCATTGATGTTAACTCTGGTTCTTTTACCACTTCCAAGACTTCCAGGGAGACGGTGGTGTGGACTAATTTTGAGGCTGCCACAGAAATTGCTCGCCAATTGCGCCTACGGAATATTGCCGGGGTAATCATTGTGGACTTTATTGATATGGAGTGTAGGGAAGACCAGCTGAAGTTGCTGGAATATTTCTGTCACTGTTTGTATGCCGATAAAGCCCGCCCCCAAATTGCCCAACTGACGGAATTGGGTTTGGTGGAATTGACGCGCAAACGGCAGGGGCAGAGTTTGTATGAGATGTTTGGGCAGCCCTGTCCCCACTGTAGCGGTTTGGGGATTCTCGCCCATTTGCCAGGGGAGGAACAGGAGGAAGTACCCCTCGTACCTTTGCACCAACTCAGTAGTCTGGAAAGCTCTGACCCCTTCCCCGATGAGCGGGAAAAGCAGTTGGTGGGGGGCACCGATCGCAATATCATGTTCCATCCCAACTACCAGGAAAGATTACCCCGCCGTCGCCGTGCCAAACGGGAAGAACCGAAGGAATTGACGGAGCGCCGTGCCCCTACGCCTAAGGTGGCAGCAGTGGAAGTGCGTCCTCGCCTGGAGGTCACCCCCGATCGTGTCAGTGAAGAGGCAGAGGTAGAAACTGTCCCTGGAGGGGAGAAGGTAGCAGCACCGAAGCCGAGGGTGAAACCAGACCCCCCCGAACCCGCGGAAGTGGTAACGGTGACTATGACTCCCCAGGAACAACAGGTCTATTCCTTTATGGGCATCTCTCCCTTGGTGCTGGTGAATCGGGAGGGGAAGGAAAATAAAAACACGATCGTGCGCATTGCCCTGCCAGGGGAAGAGCCAAAACCGATCGAGCCGCCTCCGCCGCCAGTAGAGCGGGAGATAGAGACCCCAACGATCGAGCGTGCCAAGGTGGAGAATGGGTCTCCCAGGTTCGTGAGCCTCACCGAACAACCCAAGATTGAGATTGTGGCCATCAGACCGCGGGAAGAAAACAAGGAGAAGGAGGGAAGCGAGGAAAGTGTACTGCCAGTTTCGCCCCCTGCCTCCCGTCGCCGTCGCTCCAGTTCTACCCCCACGCCGGAATGAAGGTAGCAATTATTGGTAGTGGCATTATCGGTAGTGCCATTGCCTTTCATCTCGCCAGTCTGGGGATGAGGGTGGAGGTGTGGGAGACCCAGACCCAGCCGGGGTTGGGGTCCACGGGAGCTGCCCTGGGATTTTTACTAGGGGTAGCCAGCGCCAAAACAAGTGGGCGAATTGTCCGCCTGCGCCTGGACAGCCTAAAACTCTACGACACCTGGTTACCAGAATTGGAAAAATTGACGGGCAGGAGGGTGTTGCTCCACCAGGGGATTGTCTGCCTCCCCAGAGATGGGCATCTGTGGCGGGAGTTAGCCCAAGTCCGTGCTAAGCAAGGCTATAGTTTAGAACCTGTGGTAATAGGGCAATACCAGGGGTTTTACAGTCCCACCGATCGGGTTGTCCATCCCCTAGAGCTGGTGTCCGCCCTGGTGGAAGCAGCTACCCAGCGGGGGGCAAAATTCCATTGGGGGTGTGCATGGGAGCAGGGAAGAGAGGCAGATAGCGATCGGGTGGTAGTCTGTGGCGGCTTGGGCAGTCAGGCTTTGGTGGAGTTACCACTGCAAGCAGTGGGCGGACAGGCTATCGAGGTGGCAGTAGCAGCAGACCCCCACCTACCAGCATTGCACATCGTGGACGAGCTAGGGGATGTCAATCTTGTGCCCTTGGGAGGGGGGCGCTACTGGATTGGGGCAACGGTGGAATTTGACCCCACAGTTTTACCGAGGGCAGAAAATGTCACCTATCTGTTGGGGCGGGTGGGGCAGTATTTCCCCCAGTTTCAGGAGAGCACAGTTCTCAACACCTGGGCAAACTATCGACCTAGACCGATCGGGCGTGGTGCGCCTGTAATTGAGTGGTGCCGACCGGGTTGGCTGGTGGCTAGTGGGCATTACCGCAACGGTTTACTCCTGGCGCCCATCACTGCTCAAATCGTAGGGGAGATGTTAATTAATTCCACTACCGCCACTTCTATTAACAAAAGTTAAAATGTGCACAGAGGCAACAGCGGCAGTATGAGTTATCCAGTCATTGGCATTAGTATTTACGGACGCAATCAGGAAGGAGAATTTTATTTGCCAGGGGCTTATGTGGACGTGGTGCGCAAGGCGGGGGGTATACCCCTGTTGTTACCGCCGGGGGAATCCAACATCGATGCCCTCCTGGACCAGGTGGATGGGCTAATTTTGGCAGGGGGGGGCGACATTGACCCCCAATTTTTAGGTACGCCGACTACCTGGCATCCCAAGATTTATGGTGTCGACTTGGAGCGGGATACCTTTGAATTGGCACTGGTGGAGCGGGTGGTCCAAAGGAAAATGCCCGTGTTGGGAGTGTGTCGCGGCTTACAGGTAATTGGTGTGGCAGGGGGGGCAGAACTGGTGGTGCATATCCCCGATGTCTATGGTGAAAGTGTCTTACATCGCCTAGAAGAACCCTCCCGCTGTACCCAGCATGCCGTCACGATCGCTCCGGACAGTCTGCTTGCCCGCACCCTCCAGAGGACAACAACCCCTATCACCTCCTGGCATCACCAAGCCATCGGCAGTGCTCCCCCCCAGTGGCGGGTCGTGGCAACGGCAGAGGACGGCGTCATTGAAGCGATCGAGCATACCTCTCACCCCTGGGCAGTGGCAGTGCAGTGGCATCCAGAGATGATGGCCTTAGAGGACAGCAGTCAGATGGCATTGTTTGCGGCATTTGTGCAAGCTAGTAGGGAGTATAATGGAGCCTAAATTGGCTAACAACTACTATGGATAGCGCCAACATTTGGAAACAGCTCCTGCTGTTGGGAGTGGGGACGACAGCCCTACTGGTGGAGCGGTTGCGGGAACTGACAGATGAATGGGTAAAACAGGGCAAAATTGACCCCCAGCAGGCTACGGACCTCATCAATGAGATTTCCAAGCGGATTAAGGATGAACAGGTGAATGTGGAAGTGCTGATCCAGCGGCAAATTAGAAACGTCATGCAGGATTTAGGCGTACCCCGCCAAAGTGAAATCGACGAACTGCGGGGCAGAATCGATCGTTTAGAACGGCAGGTACGGGAGTTGGAGAATCGCAGTTGGAGGTAAGACCTCAGACCCTCTACATTGTGGGGACGCCCATCGGCAACCTGGCGGACATCACCCTGCGGGCGATCGAGGTGTTACGGAAAGTAGACTTCATTGCTGCAGAAGATACTCGTCACACAGGGGTTTTGTTACAGCACTTTCAAATTACCACCCCCCAGATTAGTTTTCACAGCTACAATACCCAAGCCCGTCTGCCGGAACTGCTGGCAAAATTACAACATCACTCCCTTGCCCTGGTCACAGACGCGGGGATGCCCACCATTTCTGACCCTGGACTAGCTTTAGTGCGAGCCTGTCTGGAGGCGGGTTTTGCCGTCGTGCCCATTCCGGGGGTAACAGCGGGGATCACTGCCCTAGTGGCTTCTGGTCTAGACACCGATCGGTTTGTGTTTGAAGGCTTTTTACCCCTGGAACAGCACCTACGCCAGGAGAGAATTGCCGCCTTAGCAACGGAGACCCGCACGGTCATTCTCTATGAAGCCCCCCACCGCCTCTTAACTACGCTGACCGATTTAGCCGCCATTTTGGGGGAGAACCGCCCCCTGGTAGTCGCCAGAGAACTGACCAAGCAGTTTGAGGAATTTCAGCGGGGCACTATCGGTACTGCCCTTGCCCATTGGCAAACCCACCCCCCCAAAGGGGAATTTACCTTGCTCCTCGGCGGTGTCCCCGCTGCCAGTGTGTGGACGATGTCCCAGGTGATGCAGGAACTAGAACAGTTGCTTGCCCAGGGGATGTCCCGCTCGGATGCCAGTAAACATCTTGCCCAACTGACCAAAATCTCCAAACGGCAAATCTACCAGTGGTCGCTACAGATCGCAGACCAGCCATGAACAAAGTCACGATCGTTATCCCCTGTTACAACGACGGCTATTTTTTGTTAGAAGCGCTTGCCAGCGTTCAGGAATGCGACCCCGCTTTGTACGAAGTGATTATTGTCAACGATGGTTCCCAGGACCCCGCCACCCTAGCCATTTTGCAGCAATTGGAGACAGAGGGTTATGCCATCCATCATCAACCTAATCGGGGTTTAGCTAACGCCCGCAATACCGGTATCCATCTCGCCCGTACCCCCTACGTCCTGCCTTTAGACAGCGACAATAAAATCCGTCCCTGTTATCTGACAGAGAGTATCCCCATCCTGGAAAAGAATCCCCAGGTGGCAGTTGTTTACAGCGATGTGCATTACTTTGGCGACCAGGATTTAATTTGGTCCTTGCCTGATTTTGACCTCTGTCATCTGCTAGTGCGCAACTATATCGATGCCTGTGCCGTCTTCCGTAAAACTGTCTGGCAGATGGTGGGAGGATATGACGAACAAATGCCCGATCGTTTAGGCTACGAAGACTGGGAGTTTTGGCTGAGGGTAGCAAAAAGCGGTGCTCAGTTTTACCATTTGCCACTAGTGGGCTTTGACTATCGCACTCGATCGGATTCTATGGTACAAGCCTGCCGTCTTCCCCACAATCACCGTCGCCTCGTTCAGTACATCGTCACAAAACATGCAGACCTCTATCACCACTACTTGGCACAAGTAATTGCCGACAAAGAGCACCTGTGGTTTAGTCAGGTCGTAGAACTGCAGGCACAAGTAAAACAACTACAAATAGAACTGCAGCAGTACAAGACCAAAGAAAAATTAGCAGAAAAATAACGCTCCTTTGTCTTGCAAAATCACTAGAGCAGTTGTAGGATGAATAACAAGGATAGGCAGAAGACAGATGAGCAAACTACAACAAAGTGAAGCAATCAATCTCCAAGCCAGTATTATCGCCTGGCTACAACAGCAAGTAATTCAACCTACTTTTAACCTAGCAGAGGTAAAAGAACTGATGGAAATCCTCTCGGAGGCAGTCAAATCCTACGAAATACTCTTTACCCTAGAAGAACGTCGCCTCAGTCAAAGCCCCCTCACTGCCGTCCCCCTCCCCCTAGAAACAGAGGGCAAGCCCCGCCAACGCCGCCGCCTGAAAGAGACAGCTGCCTCCCCTACCCCAACCCCAGAAGAAGAAGAACCCAGCGATCGACAGTATTTCTCCCTAGAAGAAGCCCACGCCGACGCGGTCAGAGCTGGTTACGATCGGTCTGCTAGTGTCTTTCGCCGCGATTTGACTCTGGGGCACAAGATTTTTGGCTGGCGCAAAGCGAACCGATCGGGAAACAAACCCAGTTATTACAAAGAAGACTAAAAGAAGGTTGCCCCAGCGAGAGTTTAACCAAACTAAATGAATATCTCTTAGTACGCATTGTCCGTTGATCTTCTCTCTTCTAAACTGAAGGTGTTAACGCAGTAAGAGGAGAATTTATGCCATTTACCATCGAGACAGCGCGCAATATATTTCCCCAAACCCTAGTAGCTGATGCAGTGCCCGCCACGATTGCCCGTTTCAATCAGCTTTCTGTAGAAGACCAACTGGCATTGATTTGGTTTGCCTATTTAGAACTAGGGAAGACGATGACCGTAGCCGCCCCTGGGGCAGCCAGCATGGCTTTGGCAGAACCAATCCTCAACCAAATTCGCAACATGAGTTTTGCCCAGCAAACCCAAGTGATGGCAGACCTGGCTAACCGTGCCGACACCCCTATCTGTCGTACCTATGCCGTGTGGTCACCCAACCTGAAGTTAGCCTTCTGGTACCAGTTGGGGAAATGGATGGAGGAGGGCATTGTGGCTCCCATCCCTGAGGGCTACCGCCTGTCTGCCAATGCCAGAGCAGTGTTAGAGACGATCAAGACCCTCGACCCCGGTCAACAGATCACCGTCCTGCGCAACGCCGTTGTGGGCATGGGCTATGACCCCAGTAAACTAGGGGAATTCCAACCTGTCACAGAACCCTTTGTCCCCCCCACTGACAAGTCCCAGCGCACCTCCGTATCTATTGAGGGCGTGACCAATCAAACCGTCTACGACTACATGAACAATCTCAACGCCAACGACTTTGACGCCCTCATTGAGCTATTCACCCCCGATGGTGCCCTACAACCCCCCTTCCAAAGACCGATCGTGGGTAAAGATGCCATCTATCGCTTCTTCAGACAGGAATGCCAGAATCTACGCCTGATGCCAGAGCGGGGAGTAGAAGAACCAGCAGAGGATGGATTCACCCAGATTAAAGTGACGGGGAAAGTACAGACCCCCTGGTTTGGTGCCAAAGTGGGCATGAACATTGCTTGGCGCTTCCTCCTCACCCCCCAAAACAAAATCTTCTTTGTCGCCATTGACCTCCTAGCGTCGCCCCAGGAACTGCTCAACCTCGCTCGCTAAAGTCTGTCTGCTCTGAAAATGTCCTCCCCCAGGGGGGACTTTTTTTTTGCCCCACCCTTCCATTTGTAAAAGTAATGTTACATAATAGGAAATCATATATCTACCTTTTGATGCTTGGTTTAATTATGCTAGTTATGGATTGGACGGTGCAGGAGCAACATATAGCGCAGCAGGCTTTTCAGCGTGCCTATAACAGAGAGATTAGTGCCCTTACCGAGCTGGTGCGGGAGATGGCAAAATCCATTACTAACATTCAGGATATTTGGCGCTTACATGACTTTTTAAGTGCCCGCCGCCACGAGATCGATGGCAAGTATGACTACGATTATCCCTCCCTGATGTTTGTCTTTGCTAATCTCATTAAGGACGGCTGGTTATCCCTGGAAGAACTGGAGGGACTGCAATCGGACAAGTTAGCCAAAATTGCCGCCCTGACGCGGATGTAACGGTGACGGGAATAGTGTTGACGGTACTACTTGGGGGGCAGTCAGCTACTGACGGGCAAGGGTGTCGGCAGCGCCACAGTGGGAGGTAGTAGTAAGTGCATTATCGTCTCTGGGCGTAGGTGTTGATAATCTCTGCCACGATCGGTCCTGCGGCGGCACTACCCCCTTTGCCGGCATTTTCCACAAACACAGTGACGACAATTTGGGGATTTTGTACAGGGGCATAGGCGGTAAACCAGGCGTGGGTGGGGCGGGGGGGGTCTTCTGCTGTGCCGGACTTGCCCGCAAAGGGAATTAGGGTACTTAAACCAGCACCAGTGCCAAAGGTAGTCACTGCTTCTAACCCCCGTTGTACTACCTCGATCGTTGTGGGCTGGAGACCGATCGGTTCTTTAGGGGGAGGGCTATGGTTATCTAGTAAAAGATGGGGACGGACACGGTAGCCGCCGTTAGCGATAGCAGCAGTTACCAAGGCTATTTGCAGCACCGTTGCCTGTACATCCCCCTGCCCGATAGAGAGGTTGACTGTATCCCCAATGTACCAGGGTTCCCCCACTAGTTCCTGTTTCCACTGCGGCGTGGGCACTAACCCCCCCGCTTCTTCTCTTACTAACTCAATGCCGGAGTGTGACCCCAACCCTAACCGCCGACACCATTTCACAATTTCTTCCACGCCAATAGTCATCCCCACCTGGGCAAAGAAGGTATTGCTACTGTAGGCAAGGGCTTCCACAAAACCGATCGTGCCAAAACCCGCTTGATTGTGGTCCCAAAATAGCCAGCCCCCCAAATCCAAGTAGGGATAAGTAGGCAGGAGAGAAGTGGGCGTAAATTTCCCTGATTCCAAGCCCGCAATGGTGGTGACAATTTTGAAGGTACTGGCGGGGGGGAAGCCCTGCAGGGCGCGATTGATAAAGGGTTTATCTTCCGAGTTCAGGCGTTCCCAGGTAGCTTGGGAAATAGGGGTAGAAAACACATTGGGGTCAAAACTAGGGCGGCTGACCAGTGCCAGAATCTCTCCCGTCTGGGGTTGGAGGACAACTACTGCCCCCCTACTGTAGCCCAGTGCCCGTTCCGCTGCTTTTTGTAGCTCTAGGTCGATCGTCAACCGAATAGAACCGCCGGGGATAGGGGGCTTTTGTCCCAAGACCTTGACCACCCGTTCCATCCCGTCCACTTCCACCTGCTGCCCGCCCCAGCTGCCCCTCAGTTTCTCCTCAAAGGCAAACTCCGCCCCCATCTTGCCGATGATGTCCCCCAGGCGATAGCCCTTCTCCCGTCGCTTTGCCAATTCCGCTTCTGTTATCTCCCCCGTATAGCCCAGGACATGGGCAGCCACATCCCCATGGGGGTAATAGCGCACTGCTTCCGGTTCTACTTGGATGCCGGGAAATTCGCTGCTGTGTTCTGCTAGGTAAGTGATGAGGCGGGGGCTGATATTGCTGGCGATTTTGACGAGGTGGGGGGATTGGTAGCCTGCCTGCTTCATTTTCTGGCGGATGTCCCCGCTGGGTATGCCGGTCACCTGCGCTAATTTGTCAATAATTGGTTGCCATTGTGCCTCCGATTGGGCGATGGGCCAGACATAGATAGCATAGGCAAGGCGATTCGTCGCTAAAATACGGCTATGGCGGTCATAGATTCTGCCCCGCTCCGGCGGCTTGGGGATGAGACGAATGCGATTGTTTTCCGCCAGTTGACGGTTGTAATTGCCTGTAATTAATTGTAGATAGACCAGTCGACCACCGATCGCTCCCCCTAGGAGTAGGACAATGAGGCTGAGGAAGACATAGACCCTGGCTCCCCTGCCTACCGTGCGCTCTTGTTCGATTGCTCTGGTGGCGAATTTGGTGAAAGATGTCATACTAAAGTATGTCTTGTAGGTCTAGTTTAGCGTGAAACACGACTGGGAAGATTTACAACAACAACTAGCCCAAGCAGAAACAGAGCTGGCGGCAGTTAAAACCCGCCTCCACACAGTCATAGCGGGAGAGGAGGAACGGGAGGCACTGGCAGAGGATTTAACCCACCTTGCCCCCCAGATGAAAGAAGAGATAAAAAGAATTACCGATCGGATTGCGGAAATTGAGGTAGAGATTGAAAGCCGCCTGTTTAACTGGGGTGCCCTCAAGGAAGTGTTTTGGCAGATCGTGCGCTTTACAGGCTTGGGAATTGTCATCGGTGTTATTTTGCAAAGGTGTGCTGGTTGTTGAAATAGCAGGTTAGGGCAATTGCTAGGGCATCGGCACAGTCATCGGGACGGGGAGGGCGATCGAGGCGGAGTTCCCGCACAACTGCTGCTTGTATCTCTGTCTTACTAGCTTGTCCTGTCCCCGTGAGGGCTAATTTAACCTGCGGCGGTGAGTATTCCTGGGGAATGATACCCCTTTGTGCCAGTGCCAACAATATCACACCCCTAGCTTGGGCAATGGGAATTAAGTTTCCCATGCGGTAGAAAAATAACTTTTCCATGCCGACTATATCGGGTTGAGTTTGTGCTAACAAATCTTGTATATCGGTGTAGAGAACTACTAACCGATCGCCAATTGTTAACTCTTTAGCAGTTTGAATGATGCCGTAGTCCAGTAAATAGGGGGAGGCGTGATTTTCGATGGCAATTAAGCCAAAACCAGTAGTAGCAATGCCAGGGTCTAAGCCTAATATGCGCATGGGGTCAGAGGAAAACTGCAACAGTTATCTCCCTCCTGTGGCACAATAAAAATAGGCACAAAAGAGTGATAACAAAATGACAGAGGACACCGATAGGATTCTCCGTGCGCTGGAGGAATTCAAAACCCAGATCACAGCGGGTATAGAGACCTTCAAGGCAGAGGTCAGGGCGGACATAGAAGGTTTCAAGGCAGAAGTCAGGGCAGACATAGAAGGCTTCAAGGCGGAAGTTAGGGCGGACATCAAGACTCTTTCCGATCGGTTAGATGCGGAGGTAAAACGGTGGGATGAGCGCTTCTTCCAGTTGAGCAAAGATACCCTTGTGTTTACCCGCACAGTGATTACCACTGCTGCCATTGTAGCTGTCCTCACTCCCATTATTTTGAAACTAGTAGACTCCCCCTTATTTACCAGGGCGATCGGTAAACTGGTGGGGGAATAATTTAACGCATTAGAAATGGTAAAAGAATAGAACCCAGGGAAGTAAAGAGACCACTGAGGGGATGATTTGCCGGTTTATTTTCTTGGGGGGGATTTTGGATGGCAAGGACTAATTGTTGTGCTAGTTTTGCTCCTTCGGGATTGTTTTGCGCTTGAAATAAAATTTCTGCTTGTCTGGCATCCTCCACTGCTCCTACTAAATCCCGCAGGGACTGTTTTGCCAACGCTCTTCCCATATAGGCAGGGGCAAATTTGGGGTCAAGGGTAATAGCACGATTAAAGTTCTCGATCGCGCCCTTGGGATTTTGTCTGCGCCCTTCTTCCATCCCCCAAATGTAAAACTCCTCCGCCTTCAGGGCATAGAGGGGAATATCGATGGCTCCCCGCACATAGGCGTTGCGTAAATCTACCCCTGTCAGGTTGGCACCCGTGAGAACAGCTTGCCGTAGGTCTGTCTGGGCAAAGACTGCGCCCTCTAGGTTCGCCCCCGTCAAATTAGCCCCCCCCAAATCCGCCTGGGCAAGATTTGCCCCCCGCAGGTCTGCCCCACTTAAATCGGCGCCAAAGAGAGAAGCACGGCTGAGGTTAGCCCCTTGCAGGTTGGCACCCCGCAAATTGCTCCTGGCAAGATTGGCATCACTGAGGTCACTGCCCCTGACATCAATACGGTTAAGGTCGCTCTGTACCAAACCCGCTCGGGTGAGGTCACATCTTGGGCATTGTCGGGTTGTCAGGAGTTGATTGAGGTGCTGTAGATTTTCCGCCCCCACTGCCAGGGGTAACGCTAGCAGGGTCAGCCATGCCCAACCTTGTGCCATAATCTCTCCTCCGTTTTGTTCACCTTACCACAGGACGACTACCCAGGGGGATTTGTTGCCCGCTTCCGCCCATCCCCATCATAATAATCTGCTTTGATCTCCGCCCGCACTCTGCCAATCACTAGGGAGTTGGGGGGGACATCTTTATCTACCACTGTGCCGGCGGCAATGGTGCTGTTTTCCTCCACTTTAACGGGAGCAATGAGGACACTGTTGGAGCCTGTCTTCACCCGATCGGCAATAACAGTGGGATGTTTGGCAAAGCCGTCGTAGTTGGCAGTGATGGTGCCGGCACCAATGTTGACCTGACTACCGATCGTGGCATCGCCGAGGTAACTCAAATGGGCAGCGTTAGTGCGTCTGCCGGTGGTGGTGTGCTTCAGTTCCACAAAATTGCCGATGCGACATTCTTCCCCCACCTGGGAGTTACCGCGAATGTGGGCAAAAGGTCCTACCCGACAGTTATCCCCAATCCTGCTGTCTGTGACTACCGAATAGCGGACTTCGCAGTACCGTCCAATGTAGCTGTCTTCAATCAAGGTGTTGGGACCAATAATGCTGTCAGCGTCGATAAAGGTCTTGCCCCGCAGGTGGGTATGGGGTTCGATCGTGACATTGGCTGCCAATTCCACATCATCTTCGATGGTGATCGTGTCGGGGCAAAGCATGGTCACCCCCGCTTCCATCCACTTTTGGCGCAGCCGCTTCTGCAGCACATCGTAGGCATAGGCAAGTTGCTTGCGGTCATTGATCCCTAAACTCTCTTCGTAGTCTTCCACATCGAGGGCGTAGACAGCAGGCATATAGTTGAAGACTTCCGTAAGGTAGTACTCTTTTTGGTCATTGTTGGTGGTGAGTTTGGGCAGGGCTTGGGCAAGTATTTGCCAGTTGAAACAATAGACACCGGCGTTGACACGGCGATTTTGGCGTTGGGCGTTCGTACAGTCGCGGTCTTCAATGATGCACTCGATACGATTTTCCGTGTCACAAAATACCCGTCCATAGCCCTTCGGGTCGGGCAGAAATGCTGTCAGTACGGTGGCTGCTGCCTGGCGCTGACGATGTACCTGTAGGAGTTTGTGCACTGTCTCCTGGCGCAGAAGAGGGCTATCCCCCGTCAACACCACCAGGTCACCATCAAAGGTTTGCAGGTGGGGTAACAGTTGCTGAATAGCGTGCCCTGTCCCCAGTTGTTCCCGCTGTTCCACAAATTCAATTTGGGGGTCAGGCAAGGCTGCCCGTACCTGGTCACTGCCATAGCCCACGATTACTAACTGCCGATCGGGTTGCAATGACCTGCCAATGGCTAGAACCCGCTCTAGGAGAGTCTTACCCGCCAAGGGATGCAACACTTTGGGGATATGGGATTTCATACGCGTACCCTTACCGGCGGCAAGAATGGCAATTGCCAACATGGGACTTCTCCTGATTGTGGGCAGACCAGTATAATTATGCAAACAAACGCCCAAATTCGCTATGGAAAAAAATACGAACTTTCCCCCCTTCTTGGCGGGAATGGTAGTTCTAGGGGCTGCAATAGTAGTGTCAAGCACGATCGCGGCGGTTTCTGTCAGTCGTTTGCGCTCCGGCGATGTCTTGACGGTGATCGGTTCGGCAAAGCGTCCTATTCGCTCGGATTACGTGGTCTGGCGGAGCAGTGTCAGTGCCCAACAGCCGACTTTGCGCGCTGCCTATCAGGAGTTAAAGGGCTATAGCGATCGGGTACTATTCTTTCTGCGCAGTCAAGGTGTTGCTGGGGAGGCGGTCAGCGTCAGTGCAGTCAACACGGAGACAATTTACGAAACTGTCAACGGCATTTCCACTGGTAGAGTGCAGTCCTACCGCCTTAGCCAGAGCTTTACCGTCAGCAGTAGTGAAGTTGATGCCATCACCAAATTGGTGCAAAGCAGTGCCGAATTGATCAACGAAGGTATTCCCTTCAATGCCGAGGCACCGGAGTATGTCTATACTAAACTGGGCGACCTACGAGTGGAGATGTTGGCAGAGGCTACCCAGGATGCCAAACGGCGTGCAGAGGCAATTTTGCGGGTTACAGGCAGGCGACCAGGGGCAATCAGAAGAGCGGAAACTGATGTCTTTCAGATCACGCGCCGCTTTTCTACGGAAGTCAGCAACATGGGCAGCTATGACACGTCCACCATCGACAAAGACATCACCGCCGTTGTCGCTATCACTTTCAGCGTGGAGTAACCATGGCAGAGAGAGCGATCGTGTGGGGTTTGGGTAAATCTGGCTTTGCTAGTGCTCACCTCCTACAACAAAAGGGTTGGCAAGTGCGGGTCTACGACTGTCAGCGGGGAGCAGAGTTAGCAGAGCGCCAACGGCAACTAACGGCATTGGGGGTAGAGGTGTACCTAGGGCAGGATTTCACTCCCCTTGACCTAGCAAATTGGTCACCCCAAGTAGTGGTTGTTAGTCCTGGGATTGCCTGGGACCATCCCCTCCTGGGGGCAGCGCGGGCGCAGGGGATCACTCCCCTGGGGGAAGTGGAGTTGGGCTGGCGGTATCTCAGTCATCTACCTTGGGTGGGGGTAACAGGGACAAACGGTAAAAGTACAACTACTGCCCTCATCAGTGCTATCTTTCAAGCGGCAGGTTATAACGCCCCCGCCTGTGGCAACATTGGCTTACCTGTATGTACAGTGGCTCTCGCCCCCCCTGAGTGGGTAATTGCGGAAATAAGTAGCTACCAAATTGAAGCTGCCCCCAGTGTCACACCCCGCATCGGTGTATGGACTACTTTTACCCCTGACCACCTCAGTCGCCATGGCACGATCGAGCGCTACAGTCAGATCAAGGCACAGCTGTTACACCAATCCCAGCAACAAGTCCTCAACGGCGATGACCCCTACTTACAACAACAGCGGCGGCAATTCCCCCAGGCAATTTGGACTTCTACCCAACATACTGCCGATGTTTATATCCAGGGGGACTGGGTGTGTTGGCAGGGCAAACCAATTTTATCTCTAGCCTCCTGGCAGCTCCTGGGGAACCACAATTTGCAGAATCTTTTGTTGGCAGTGGCAACAGCTTGTCTAGGGGGGATTGCGCCAGAAACGATCGCTCAGGCAGTAGCTCACTTTCGCGGTATCCCCCACCGTTTGGAGGTGATTGCCAACTCCCAAGGGGCGGTGTGGATCAATGACAGCAAAGCCACCAACTACGATGCGGCGGCAACGGCACTGCGGGCAGTAGAGGCACCTGTGTTGTTGATTGCGGGGGGAGAGGCAAAGGTGGGCAATCCCCAGCCCTGGTTGCAGTTGATTAAGGATAAAGTAAAAAAAGTTCTGTTGATAGGGGCAGCAGCAGACCTGTTTGCCCAAATGCTAACGGAGACAGGGTTTAAGCAGTGGGAAATTGTAGAAACCCTCGATCGGGCTGTCACCCTTGCGGCTGCCTTGGTACCCCAATTGGGCATAAAAACTGTGCTGTTTTCCCCTGCCTGTGCTAGCTTTGACCAGTACCCCAACTTTGAGGTACGGGGGGAACACTTTCGGCAGTTAGTGCAACGAGGCTAGGGAATGGCTAAAGCCAGTTTAAGTCCCCGCGATTGGCTACGGACTGTCCGCAGTGACCGTCTCATGGGTGTTTGGTTAATCCTGATGCTGGCAACTGCTGGTCTCCTGGGGCGGCTGTTTCACTTACAGGTGCAGCAGGGCAAAGTGTTGCGGGAGCGCGCCCAAAATCAGCAAATCTCCTACATCCAACCCTTTGTCCCTCGCCGTACTATCTTCGATCGGCAACAGCAAGTCCTGGCTATCGATCGCCCTGCCTACGCTGTATTTGTACATGGTCATCTCCTGCGGCGTCCAAAACTGGAGATAGCCAATGCCCTTGCCCCCTTCCTCTCCCAAGGGGTGGAGCAAATAGTGGCAGCTATCCCCGACCAGGGCAGTATCAAGCTGGTGGATGGACTGACGGAGGAAACCGCCAAGCGTATCCGTGCCCTGCGCCTCGATGGGGTGGAATTGGTGATGGAACGGCGACGCTACTATCCCCAACAAGACCTGGCGGCAGAGGTGGTGGGCTATGTCAACATCGTCGATCACAAGGGTATGGCGGGGGTGGAGATGGCTTACGATCGCTGGTTGACTACCACCCTAGAACGCTATCAGGTGCAGCGGGATGGCTTAGGGCGAATCATACCCCGATCGGTCAAGCAACAACTCCTCGTCAGCGATCGCACATTTCTGCAACTGACCATTGACCAACGCACACAGCGGGTAGCACGCCAACTGCTAAAAGCAGCGATCGCCAAATACAACGCCAAGCGGGGTACAGTCCTGGTTATGGATGCCCAAACGGGGGAAATGCGCGCCTTAGTGACAGAACCCACCTTTGACCCCAACCGCTACTTTGACTATGCCCAACGACCGGAGGTATTCAAAAACTGGGCAGTCACTGACCTCTACGAACCTGGTTCTACCTTCAAACCCATCAATGTGGCCATTGCCCTGGAAGGGGGGTACATCCAGCCTGACTCCACCTTTTACGATGAAGGGATGCTCACGATCGATGGCTGGCCCGTCGCCAACTTTGATTTTGAGAGCAAGGGACCGCCAGGACGTCTCACGGTCAGTCAGATTCTGGAACGATCTAGTAATGTGGGGATGGTACACATCATGGAACAGATGCCCCCAGCGGTATACTACAGTTGGTTACAGAAACTGGGTCTGGGGCAGCCCTCCGGCATTGATTTACCCTCGGAGCCAGCGGGGCAGTTAAAAAACCAGGCACAATTTACCACCTATCGCATTGAAGCTGCTACCACCGCCTTTGGGCAGGGCTTTTCCCTTACCCCCATTCAGATGTTGCAATTGCACGGCATTCTCGCCAGTGGCGGTAAAATTCTCACCCCCCATGTGGTCAAGGGCATTTTCAACGAAGAGGGAGAGCTGCTCTATAAACCCCCTATCCCCGAACCCCGTCCCGTTCTCTCTCCTACCACCACCGCCCAGGTGTTGCAGATGATGGAAGCTGTGGTGGAAAAAGGGACAGGACAACCCGCCCGCATTCCCGGCTATCGCCTAGGGGGCAAAACAGGGACAGCTCAAAAGGCGGATGAACGGGGGGGCTATGCCAATGCCAAGATTACCAGCTTTGTGGCAATTTTCCCCACTACGGCGCCCCGCTATGTGGTGATGGCAGTGATTGATGAACCCCTAGGGGATGATGCCTTTGGCTCTACGGTGGCGGCTCCTATTGTCAAGGGTGTGATTGCCGATCTGATTGCCGCCGATGGCATTCCCCCTTCCCACCCCGAAGAGCTACACAAAAAAACCAATCGTCTTGCTCAGCCCCAAGATCAAAGTGGAGTGGAAACAACGCCCCCGGATTAAAAGACTGTTCCCGTCTAAGATAACAACTCCCTTGTCTTTTGTTGCATGGTGCGAAACACATTGATAAAACCGTTGGCACGGGAAGGAGTGAGACTGATAGATAAGCCCAATTCTTTGACAAAATCAGGGGATAAAGCCAGGATGGTCTGAGGGTCGAGTCCATTCATACCTGTTGCTAAAAAACCCAAGAAGCCTTTGCTGATCAGAGCATCGGAATCACCGTTGAAAAACACCTTGCCCTCTTGGAGAGAGGCAGTCAAATAGACGTTAGACACACAGCCATGGACACGGTTGGCGGGAATTTTCAGGCTAGGGTCAAAAGGGGGCAATTTTTTGCCGTAAAGAATCAACTGTTCGTAGCGAGATTTGGGGTCAGAGAGAGCTTGCAACCGATCGATTAACTTTGCCAAAGAAGGAGGTAAAGCCGTTGTAGCCATAGGAATGCCAAAGTTTACTAAACTTATTCTAAAAGAGAGGCGGCGAGGTCTTGAGCCATCTTTGCCACGATCGGGGGGGTGAGGGGACTGGGTAAGAGATTTATCCCCTGTTTAGGAATTTTGCTGAGGACGTAGCTGCCCGCCAAGAAGTAGGGCAACACATGGGCACCAGGGGGAAGGGGGTCAGCCAGAGTGAGGAGCTGGGCATGGAGTTTTTGGGCTAGTCGACTCACAATTGTCATCGCACCAGGATAGGAACTACCGTGACAGAGTAAAACCCTTGTTCCTGTAGGGGGAAACTGAGCTGCCAAGAGGTCTAGCATCCCCGGATGTTCACCCAATAAAGGGGTAAGCAAACACCGCTCCCTGGGAATCTGGCTGGGTATGTCCACTTGCGTATGTACACCCTGCAACAGAAAGAGAGGGATGACAATGGTTTTAGTATGAGCGGGGAGAGCAGCAATAAAGGCAGATATTTGCGCCTGCAAAGATAAGGGCTGTCCTTCCAAACAACCCCCCCCTACGACTAGGCGGGGGCACAAAGACTGCAAATAATGTTCCACCTCTTGACGCCACAGCACCGATCGGGGAGAGCTACTACCGTGGGTAATGACAAAATATGCCGTCATACTCCCAGACGTTGTCTTAAAGCTCGGCGGGCTTCCAGGCGGTCGTCGAAGGGATATTTAGTGGTGCCAATAATCTGATAGTCTTCATGGCCCTTCCCTGCAATCACAACTGTATCCCCCGGCTCGGCAGTCAAAATTGCTTCTAAAATTGCCTGGCGGCGATCGATTTGATATTGCACATGGTGGTCATCTGTAATGCCAGCTTGAATATCCTGCAAAATCTGCTGCGGCTCTTCTGTACGGGGGTTATCGGAGGTCACAATTACCCGATCGGCAAGGCGGGCAGCTATTTCCCCCATCAGGGGACGTTTTCTGCGATCGCGGTCACCACCACAGCCAAATACGACAATCAATTGCCCGCGGGTAAAAGGGCGCATAGCCGTCAACACTTTCTCTAAACCATCGGGGGTATGGGCATAGTCCACCACAACAGTTATATCCTGCTCTGGCACAACCTGCACTTTTTCCAAACGCCCTGGCACTGTCTCAAAGGCAGGTAATCTCTCCGCCACCTCTTCTTTGTCAATCCCCAAACTCAAAGCTACGGCTACTGCCGCGATCGTGTTCATCACATTAAATTTGCCCACCAAACTCGATCGTAGGGACATAGCACCCCAGGGCGAATGCAAAGTTGCCACCACCCCCGTCGGACTAAAAGTTAGGTCTGTCGTGTAGCAATCAGCGGTACTGTCCTGCAGACTGTAAGTCAATTTGTCTTTAGTCATGGCAATCAGTCTTTGCCCATAGGGGTCATCTTGGTTGATCACCGCCGTACCTTGCAGATAGTCACTGTGAAAGAGCAGGGCTTTTGCCGCAAAATAGTTCTCCATTGTGCCATGATAGTCCAGGTGGTCTTGGCTCAAATTGGTAAATACCGCCCTGTGAAAGCGACAGCCCCACACCCGCCCCTGGTCCAAGGCATGGGAACTCACTTCCATCACCGCTAAATTGGCACCACTGTCCAACGCCCGCCTTAAATTTTTCTGTAAGTCCACCGCAAAAGCAGTCGTGAGATTTGCTGTCTCCTGGTGTCCCTGCCACCGATTGTAGAGAGTGCCCAACAACGCCGGACGGAACTGGGACTGTACCAAAAATTCGATGATATGGGTGGTGGTCGTTTTGCCGTTTGTCCCCGTTACCCCCACTAACTGCAACTGCTGACTGGGATAACCGTAAAAGTAATTCGCCAACTCGCCGCAGGCAGCCACTATATCAGGAACTTTGTAAACCCGATCGTGGGCAATCCCTACCGCCTGGGAAACTACTGCCGCCACTGCCCCCTTCTCGATCGCCTGCAGGGCAAACTCCCCCCCATCCACTTTGCTGCCCGGCATGCCAATAAACAAATCCCCTGCCTTACAGATGCGGGAATCGGTCACCAACCCCCTCACTTCCTCCGTCTGACTGCATTCCAAACCAATCCGGTGCAACAACTGCGCTAACAACATAATGGTCGGCAACTTTTAGAGAGAGATCATAGCGGATACGTGAACAAATGTTAAAAAAAATCTGCCTCTATCTAACGAAATATTGAGAAAAAGACCCAAACTCTTCCTTTTGGACTAAAGTAGGCACAGCCATTATACAAAACTTGATTTTAGTAAACTTTTATGTACAGAAACACCACGAAAGACCCTGTTGTCGCGGCTGTTACTGCTGCCATTGGGGCAGGTACTGTTGCTGCCATTAGTGTTAGTCGAGGGCAGAATCTCTTTGTCGGGATTGCAGTGACTATCTTTGCCACCGTTGCTGCCCTGGTTATTGATGCTTTGTTTTTTGAGTAAAAACCTTATCCACCCAGAGGTGTCTGGTTGCAGGCATCTCTTTTTTTTATTGCACATAAATCGTGTCATAGCTGCCAAACACTTTTAGGGTTTCTGTAATATTTTGTAAAGCTGCCAGGGTAGTTTGCATTTGCCGATCGTTGACATTGGCTTCCACATCCACGAAAAAAATATATTCCCCCAGCCCCCGTTTGGAGGGACGGGACTCAATGCGACTGAGATTTATGCCCTGCAGGGCGAATAATTCCAACGCTGCCACCAGACTACCAGGTCGATCGAGGACACTAAAGGCTAGAGAGGTACGGCGACCGGCGTGATGGGGTGACCGCGCCAAGACCCAAAAACAGGTGCAATTGTCCCTATAGTCATTGATGGGGCAAGCTAGGATGGGGAGATGATGGAGACTAGCGGCACGGGGGGAGGCGATTACAGCAATCCTGGGGTCAGTTTGTACTTGGGACAACATATCCGTTGTGGAGTGGGTGGCGATGCGTTGGGCGTGGGGCAAATGCTGTTCTAACCACTGTTCACACTGGGAGAGCGCTTGCCGGTGGGAATAAACTAGAGCAATATCTTTTATGGCAGTGGCACAACTGATCAAAGCATGGCGAATAGGTAAGACGATCGCTTGTTGAATTTGCAACTCTTCCCACTGCCACATTCCATCTAAAGTTGTAGTCACGCTCCCCTCCACGGAATTTTCTACGGGTACAATTGCCAGTTCTGCCTCTGCTGTTGCCACACTTTTCAGCACCTGGGGAATAGTTATGTGGGGGCAGAGTTGCCAATCCTCTCCAGGGTGTAATTCCTGATAGATCATTGCCACAATTTCTGACCAAGTACCCGTTGGTCCCAAAAATGCCAGTCTATTCATTCATCTCTTGGTAAATAGCAGAAGTGGAAGGAGAAGCCCGCCGTAAATATTGGAAAATCCAGAACTTAAACAAAGCATCTAAAAACACAGGCACCGTGGCAATAAAAATATCCGTGAGAATGATATTTTCCGGTAAGCCAAAGTGGTTAAATAAAACTTTAATCAGGGCATCCCAACCGTCGCTGGAGTGATAACCGACGAAGGTATCTGTACTCACAATAATTAAAAAGGCTTTGGCACTGTCACTTAACCCCGCTAAGGTTTCATAAATAAACTCTTTGACAATTCTCACCTCCCGCCTGCCGAATATAACAATCCCATATACCACCACCGCACTGGTAAAGTCCGCTAACAGATTCTTGATCCCCTCTATGCTCTTGTAGTTGTAATCAAGGACTAATTTTTCCGCTGCCTTTTTTAACTTTTTCTCCCGCTCTTCCCCCTCCATCGGTTTTCCCTGCAATGCTGCTACCAGGGACTCCAGTTCAATTTCCTCCTGCAGCGATCGGAATTCCTCTAGTGCCTCGGTTTTGAAGTGGTCTTGGAATTTAATTTCTACCGTAGCAGGGTGCTGCCAGAGGTCAACAAGGGGAGAATAGATAAGAGTTTTACTCCCCCACTGCACGACAATTGCTAGGACAACTAGACTGGCAAAGAAGCGAAGGGCAATAAAGGCACGGCGGCGGGTTTTCTCCAATTCATCTACTATTTCCCGTTCAAGCCGAGCGGCATTACCAGCCAGCAAACTAGTAATTTGTTTGAAGGTAAACACCAGCGAGTCGGGCATAATGCTTATTTCTCTTTCCCGCTCTTGATTGAGAATTTGTCGCTTGAGGGGAGAAGGATTGATGTCTAGGGAAGGTTCTGCTGGCGCTGGGGGGCGGGAGTTTGTCTCCGTGGCGGGCGCAGTGGTCTTATTATCCTGATTGTTATAGCGCTGTAAATACTCATCTATGAGGGCTAGCTTTTCTAAAATTGTGGGACGATCAGCTGCATTTTCTGTTAATAAAACATTTTGTTGCCAGTTACCAGGAGCAAGATTAGTTAATTTATATTCTAGCAGTTTGAGGCGAATTGTGTTGAGGTGTTTCTGTAATTGCGTGGCAATCACTGTGTAGGTGCCGCTGCCATAGGTACCATCATCCCTGATCAGTTTTCCCCCAAAATATTCCGCCTCCAGGCGTTGGATTTGTAACGCTGCCCTGTAGGCATCCTCTAGTGCCTTAGCTGGTCTACTGTGATACCACTGTCGCAAACGCCGCCCTAGTTTTTTCCCCCATGAGAATTCCATAGCCACGGTTAGGCAGTAGTTCTGATATTTAATAGTCTAATGCGGGATAGCCAACTGAGGAGTACTTTCTCTAAGATTTCGTTATTGCGGTAAGTTTCCTGCTTTAACCACTGGGCAAGAGCATCGATGGGGCTGAAGTTTCTCCCTACCCGCCAGTTAAATTCTACCCCCATTGCAGTTAAGTGATTGCCTGGTAGAGTTTCCACCTTGACCCTATCGGCAAATTTGTAGCGCAGGATGTTGGCTAAAACAGGAATTTCATCAATGTCATCATCCCAAAACTTGATCAGTAAATTGTGCGGCACAGCATAACGATCGGCAACTAGACTATTCAATTCATCAGGGGAGGGGCTAAATTCTGACTCCGCTAGTTCAGGCAAACTCTGTCCTAGTTCACGAAAGAAGGGAATCGATCGTTTAGCACTATAGTTGTTATAGGCAATGAAAATATTACCCGCCCGTTGGGGTTGAAATTGGCAGTTAATAATGAGATGAATTTTACAGCCCATACTGTGACCCATACCAAAGACAGGCAATCCCTCCCATCCCAACTCGGCTTGGGCAGTGGCAAATTCTGTGTAGACTTCCCGGGCAATTTGGTAGTGATCAAAAGAGCTATTCAAAAATGGAGTTGTGACCACCAGATAGCCCGCCTCTGCCACTTTCTCTAGCAAACGGTTGTAACTGACTTGGGGAGCTGCCGCGAAAAATGCCCCCCCTAAAAAATGCACTACTCCCTTTGCCCGGCGGGGAACTAAAACCCAATTGTTCCCGATCGCTGACCAGTTCATTGCTCTTTGTGAAATCTATGGTGTTATTGTAGCTTAACAAAACTAAATTCTTTGTAAATATTCTAACCCTTGGCGGACAAAATCGGAGCGGCAGATGTCAGGGCGGAGGGGGCGAGTCTCTAAAAATTGCTTGGCTTCTTGGTAAAGTCCTCCCTGGGGTAGGGTAGGGGATTCTCTCTCGTTTTTCCTCAACTCTGTTGGTTTAGTCACTAACAAATAGTGCAGTGCCTGTCGTTGAAACTGCCGAATTTGCTTATAATCTAATTGATTCTGCAGAGAGCGGGGCAGGTTAATCACCCGTTGTCTTACCACTGCATCAGTAATATCAGTTTGGTGCACATTGTCAGCAATTAAATTATTCAACTCCTCGATCGTTTTGCCCGTTGCATCAATCATAGGTAGATCGATAGTTTTCCTGGTCTCTAGGGGATGAAAGAAAACTTTTTTATGTTCTAAATCAAACTCCACAAAACCCTTCTCCTCCTTTGCCTCTTTCCAAATATCATTGCTTGTGCGTTCAATAGCCCCCGCATAGTAAATAAACCGATTGATGTGTCGAAAACTATGGAAATGACCACAGGCAACATAGTCCCAATCTTTTTGCAGTAATTCCTTGGGCACATGAGCACCACCGTAGTCATTTTCTAAGTCTTGATCGATCGTGCCATGCACAAGTAGAACATTGAAACGGCAATTTTTATCAGGGCGCAAGTCCAGTTTATCTGCCTCCAAAAGGGCACTATGGGGCAAACAGGCTACTGTAACTTCTTTACTGGGGTAAACCACTACTTCAGCTTTATGGGATACGACAGTAACGTGAGGGATGGATTTAAATAATTCCAAAATGCAGGCATTATCTTTAGTTTTCACGGCGTCGTGGTTGCCCGCAATAATGATGGTTTCTATACCTGTTTTCTGGGCAAATTCTTGCAACAGATTGTAGGTGTGTAGTAGAGTTAAGTTATCGGGGTGGTTTTTATGAAATACGTCCCCAGCAATTAACAGCAAATTGGGGGCTAATGTGGCAATTTTGGTGAGGGCTTGTTGAAAGGCTTTGAACACATCTGCTTCCCTTTGATTAATACCCTTGTTGTTAGTGCGACTGTAGTTGCGAAAGCCTAGGTGCAAATCGGCAAGATGGACTAAGCGCATAACAAATACCTACCCCCTTTCCACTAAGTTTAGCCTAGCATATCGCCCCTCCCCAAGCTATGATCATCTGTCAATATTGGGCTGGTAACATTATGACTGGTTTGTATGTCGCTGTCTCTGGGCATGGGTTTGGACACACCACCCGCACTTGCTCTGTTGTCGCTGCTCTGCAACATCTTTTGCCGCACTTACCCATTACAATTGTGACGCCAGTGCCCCAGTGGCTGATCGATTCCTACGTGACGAAACCCTATCACTATCGCCCTGTACGCTTAGATGTGGGGGTAGTACAAAGGGATGGCTTGCAAATGGATAAACCCGCTACTTTAACCCAACTAAAAGAGTTACGGGCACAACAACAGATACTGGTCGCCCAGGAGGCGGAATATATTAAGTCCCAGGGGATTAATTTGGTCTTTGCTGATATGCCCCCCTTAGCTGTAGCAATTGCCCGAGCGGTGGGGATTCCCTGTTGGTTGAGTTCCAATTTTGGCTGGGATTTAATTTACCAGGATTGGGTGGATGAACTGCCAGAGTTTGCCGAGATGGTGGATTGGATACAAGGTTTGTATAAACAGGTGGATTTATTACTGCGCCAACCTTTTTGTGAAGAAATGCCTGCCTTTAGAAACAGAATCGATGTGGGTTTGACAGGGGGGACACCTAAATTTACAAAGGCAGAAATCTACGAGAAACTACAGTTAAACCCCGATCGTTCTACTGTGTTAATTAGCTTTGGGGGGTTGGGATTACGGGGAATTCCCTATGCCACTGTGGAGCAATATGCTGACTGGCAATTTATCACCTTTGACCAAGCCGCCCCTTCCTTTCCCAACCTGTTAGTTTTAAGTGGACGCCATATTAGACCAGTGGATGTCATGCCCATTTGTGACGCTGTGATTACTAAACCGGGCTATAGCACTATTGCCGAGGCTTGTCGTCTGGAGGTGGGGATTGTGTGTCTGACCCGATGGGGTTTTGCGGAGGGGAAATATCTGTTGGCAGGGGTGGAAAACTATATGCGCCATCACATCATCGATCCCGCCGATTTCTACGAGGGCAATTGGCATTTCTTGCGCTCCCCTTTCACTATGCCCAAACTGCCAGATAAATTAGACCGGCAGGGGGAATGGACAATTGCCGCAAAGATTGCCAGCTATTTGGAGTAAAAATCCCCTAGGGGCTAGGGGAAGAAACTTTACCAACTGGATTTGACAACGCCGGGTAGCAAGCCCTGGTGTGCCATTTCCCGCAGCATATTGCGGCACAAACCAAAATCACGGTAATATGCCCTCGGTCTACCAGTGAGGCGACAGCGGTTGCGCAGACGGGTGGGGCTGCTATTGCGGGGTAGGCGCTGTAATTGGCGATGAATATCTAGAAGTTCCGATTGCGTCAGTTCCTCCGTCATCATCCGTTCTTTGAGTGCCTCCCGCTTGGCGGCGTATTTTTCTACTAACTTTTGGCGCTTTTTCTCGCGCTCGATCATGCTCTTTTTAGCCATAGACTAGGGATACTTAAGGGATTCTAATGATAGCTTAACTGGGCAGGGTAAATCAAATTATACTAGGAAAGCACACTTACCGATCGCTATGGTCTACACTGCCAGTGTCGACATATCTAGTGGCAGACTGCTACAGCGCAGTTTGTTGCCCCAACGCTTGCCTAGTTATCCGGGCTTGGAAATTGCTGCGGATGTGTGGACAGCTGTGGACTTGGGGGGGGACTACTACCAGTTCCTGGAGCAACCCGGTCTCTTGGCGGTAGCGATCGCTGATTCTTCAGGGAAATCGGTGGCGGGGGCAATCCATGCGGCTCTGTTTAAGGGGCAGTTAGATGCTTTGGCGCAGCAGGGCAAACTCCACAATCCCGTGCAGTTGTTGACTACCCTCAATAAATTGCTCTGTGAAACGCCAACAGGGGATGCCATTGCCCTTGCCTATGGGGTGCTGGATTTGAGTACCTATGAACTGCGGGTGAGCAATGCGGGGATTCCCGGTCCCCTCCTCTACTACGCCCAAAAACAACGCTGTGAGGAAATTATCAACCCTGCCACTGCCCTGGGACGTTATGCCGAAGCGCAGTTTAAGGTCACCACCCGATCGTTGGAACCGGGGGATGTGGTAGTTTTTTTCAGCGACGGTCTCTCGGAGCAGATCAATCTCAGGGGGGAGGAATTTGGCGAATATGCCCTGCAACAAGCCCTAGCCCGCTCAGCCCATCTGCCAGCCCAGGGGATTCTGCAAAATCTCAAACAGGAATTGGATGAATTTTCTGGGCGCACCGTCCCCGATGACGATGTCTCTATTGTGGTGATCAAGGTAATCAAAAAGGTCAAGTGGGACCAGTTACGGGATTGTCCCTACCAGGAGGCATTCCAGGCATGGATTCGCTCGGAGGAAAAGGATGAGTCCTGTCTGCTGCGGGGGATTAGACTGAAAGAAGCCCTAGCATGGGCAGAGGGTAGGGAGTTAAGCCGATCGGAGCGGGAATTTTTAGAGGCAAGTCAGCGGGTCAACGAGCGGGAGCAGCTGCAGGCACAACTCTTGGTGGAGGCACAAAAACGAGCAGAGGCAGCAGACCAGCTGGAGAAATTGGCGCAGGAACTAGCCCGCAGTCTGGAGGCGGAACGGCAGCATCGCCTGGCAGCGGAATTGGGAGAACTACGGGAACGCATAATTGCCTTGACAAAGTCGGCGGAAACCCTCTACCTCTCCAACAACCAAATTGAAGCCCTCATTGCCAGTGTGATTGCCGGTGTGCAACTCAAACGTCTGTCCGTCCAACTGGGGGATGAACTAGCTGCCAAGCTGGAAGATAAGGTAAAAATGCAAACGATCGTTACCCTAGAGCAGGTGGTGTACGGCATCCATGAGACGAACCGCCTGGAGGGGCACGGTTACTGGGTGAACAAGGTGCGCTTTAGTGCCGATGGCACAAGCATAGTTTCCGCCAGTAGCGATCGGACAATCCGCATTTGGAATACAGACGGCAGTCTCCGTCAGGTGTTGACAGGGCATACTAACTGGGTGACCAGCGTCGATTTTAGCCCAGACCAGCGGATTCTAGCTTCCGCCAGTCGCGACAATACGGCAAGGCTATGGTTTTTAGACCCAGAGACAGGACTGTACCGTACAGAGGGTTTTATTGTCCTCAGGGGGCACGATGGGCCAGTGATGGATGTGCGTTTTAGCCCAGAGGGGGACATTGTCGCCACCGCTAGTGAAGACAACACGGTGAAATTGTGGAAGACTAACGGTACCCTTATAAAGACGCTGCGTAACGGTCACAGTAAGTGGGTAAGTTGTGTTGCCTTTAGCCCCAATGGCAAGCTGATTGCCTCCGGTAGCGCCGATCGCACGATCGTTTTATGGAATCGGGAGGGGGCTATCGTCCAGGTACTGAAGGGGCACGAGAGTTTTGTAGAGGATTTAGCCTTTGACCCCAAGGGACAAGCCCTGGCATCGGTGGGGCGCGATCGCACGGTGCGCCTGTGGAATACGGAGGGACTCCTGATCCAAACCTTTGAGGGGCACAAGGACAAGGTGTGGGGTGTTGCTTTTAGTACGGACGGGGAAATCATTGCCAGTGGCAGTGCCGATCGGACAGTCAAACTCTGGGACCTGCGGGGCAATCTCCTAAAAACCCTGAGGGGGCATGGGGACGTAGTGCAGAGTGTGGCATTCAGTCCCGATGGCAAAACCCTCATCTCCGGCAGCCGCGATACAACGGTAAAAATGTGGAATTTCCTGGGTACCCCCCTCAAAACTCTCACCGGACCCGAGGAAGGCATCAACTGCTGTGCTGTCAGCCCGGACGGCAAAATCATCGCTGCCGGCAGTCGGGACCGCCAAGTGCAGGTGTGGATTGCCTCCGGCAAACCCGTCTATCGCATCAAGGAACATCACAACGATCGGGTGAACAGCGTTTGCTTTAGCCCCGACGGACGCATGATTTTAACCGGTTGCGCCGATAACAGTGTGCGCCTGTGGGAAACCCGATCGGGTCGTCTCCTGTTGACCATGACCAGGCATCGGGGGGAAGTCTACCAAGTGGCATTTCGTCCGGATGGGCAGGTGATGGCATCCTGTGGGGCAGATGGCACGATTCGCCTGTGGGACTTGCAGGGAGACTGCCTGGACAACCTGCAGGGGCATCTGGGGGACGTCTACACCGTAGCCTTCAGTCCTGACGGTACTAAGATGGCATCGGGGGGCAAAGACCGCAACATTGTAATTTGGAATTGGAACGGCAAGGTAGAACACAGCTTTGAAGCCCACAGTGCGGAGGTGTTGACGGTGGCATTTAGTCCCGATGGCAAGCTGCTTGCCTCTGGCAGCGCCGATCAGAGCGTGAAACTGTGGACATTGGAGGGGAAATTAATTAAGACCTTGAACGGGCACAGCGCGGAGGTGCATCAAGTGGCGTTTCATCCGGACGGTACTACTTTGGTTTCGGCGGGAGATGACCATCTAGTACAGTTCTGGAGTATCGACGGCACCTTGCTGCGCTCCTTTGAAGGGCACCAGGGAGCGGTGCGGGGGGTATGTTTCAGTCCCAACGGCAAGACCCTAATTTCCGCCAGCGCCGACCTGCGGGTGATCGTGTGGAACCTGGACCTGGAAAATCTGCTCACCAGGGGGTGTACCTGGCTGCAGGAATACCTGCGCACTAATGGCTATGTCTCGGAACAGGACCGTCGCACCTGTTTGGGGGGCTGCAGTTGGTTTTTCAAATATCTCAGGGGGGAGAACACGAAATGATTGACAGACAAGGCAGATTGGGGGGCAAGGTGAGTATTCTAGACCTGGGGGCACTCTTAGTCATCCTGGGTGTATTGGTGGGGTTGCTGATTGTTCCAAGTAAAAGCGGCTATTCCATTGCCCAGGTCGCCACGGCAGTTACCAAGCCGGTAGAGATTGCCATAATGGTCAGGGGTTTGACAGTGAAGGAACCCGATCGGCTACTGCAGCCAGGGGAAAAGACCAGCATCCTCATCCGCAATCAGGAGCGGGGCAAGGTAGAGATTAAAAGGGTGGAAGTCCTGGTGCCCAAGATTCCTGTCCCCAAACTGGACGGCACAGTAGTCACCGTAGAAGACCCCCGTTTAGCAGATACCTATGTCAGGGATTTTGCCATTACCCTGGCTGGTAAGGCACAGGTGACGGGGGAGGAAGTGGTGATTGCCGGAGAGAAGGTCAAAATTGGCACACCGATCGAGATCGAGGGCGCGCGCTACTCCATTCGTGGTAGTGTGATGGGCATTGAGATTTTAGAGCGATAAATGCGCTTCCATGCCATTTTACAGACCCTCGGCATTGCCATCGGCGACACTCCCGATCTAGAACTGACGGGCGTTAACACCTTAGAACAGGCACAGCCCACAGAACTCGCTTTTTTGGAAAACAAACGTTTTTACCCCCAACTACAGACGACCCAGGCAGGGGCACTCATTCTCCCCCAGGAGGCAACGGCACAAAAAATTGCCCAGGAGCGGCAGATTCCCCATGTCTGTGTTCCTAATCCCCGCTTGCTTTTTGCCAAGGTAATGACCTTGTTTCACCCCCCCCGCCGCCTACCACCAGGCATCCATCCCACCGCTGTACTCGGGGAAGGAGTGGAAATAGGGCAGGGAGTAGCGATCGGGGCATACGTCGTCATTGGCAACGGAGTCACGATCGGTAAAGATGTCCAGATTTATCCCCATGTCACTATCTACGATGGGGCAGTCATAGGCGATCGGACAATCATTCATAGCCAATGCGTCATCCACAGCCAGTGCGTAATTGGGGCGGACTGTATCCTGCACAGCGGCGCCGTTATAGGAGATGAAGGCTTTGGTTTCGTCCCCCAGCCCGACGGCACTTGGTGGAAGATGCCCCAGGTAGGGCAAGTGGTGATTGAAGACGGCGTGGACATTGGCTGTCACACCTGCATCGATCGGGGCGCTTTGGGAGTAACCCGCATTGGCAAGGGGACCAAGATTGACAACCTCGTCCAGATTGGACATGGCTGTAGCATTGGAGAAAACTGCCTGTTGGCGGGGCAAGTGGGGTTAGCAGGGGGTGTAAAACTGGGGCGCAACGTCATCCTAGCGGGGCAGGTGGGAGTGACCAATCATGTGCAGATTGGCGATCAGTCCGTCATCGCTGCCCAATCCGGTGTCTCGGAAGATGTGCCCCCTAAATCGGAATTAATGGGGTATCCCGCCTTCCACAGCAAAGACTTCTTCAAAGCCACCGTCCTCTTCCGTCGCCTGCCCGAACTCTATAAAATAATCAAGCAGTTACAGGAAAAGCTATGAGCAACGAGTCACTCAGCGAGGCTCGCGAGCCGTCCAACCTGAAAGTAGCAGAAGACCTCTTCCAACAGGGACTAGAGCGCTACAAAGCGGGGGAGGATGCCGCCAGTTTGATCCCCCTCTACAAAGAAATTACCGACCGCCAGCCCAAGGTAGGGAGTGGCTGGACTTGTCTCTCCTGGCTCTATCTGCTAAACAACCAAGCCCAGGAAGCGGTGAAGGCTGCCAAGCAAGCGGTCAAACTCAGCCCCGAAGACCCCCAAGCCCGCATCAACCTGGCAATAGCACTCCTGGAGACAGGGCAAAAAGGCGTACGGGAACAGGTAGAAGCCGCCCAAAACTGGCTGATGTTACTCAGCGACCTGCGCCAGGAAATCGAAGAAAACTTTGCCGAAGGTGCCCGCCGCCGCCCCAACTGGGAGGCATTGGAAAAAGTGCGCAAGTGGGTCTTAGAAGGTTAAATCCCTTAACCGCCTGCATATCCGATCGGCTCCCCCTTGGGATAACGCCGCCGCGTAGTCAGCCTCTGCTGTCACATGGGGGGGAATTACCCCGATCGCTTCATAGGTATGGCTTTTATCCTGTTCTCGCGCCCGCCCCACCGTCAACATATCCGCCACCGTATCTCCCACATAGAGGACATGGGGACGATCGAGTTGGTGGGCAATCTGGATCAAGCCCGTGGGGTCAGGTTTACCGGGGGCATCCTCCATCGCCACCAAGAGAGGGGCAGTCAAACCCAAACGCTTTAACACAAACATTGCCGAAGCCCGCGTTGCCCCACTAAAAAAACCCCAGGGAATCCCTGCTGCCTCCAGGCGTTGGAAAAACTCCCGCTCGACCAAGAGCGGTTCCTGCTGAATATAGCCATCCCAATTCTGCCCCCGATAGCGGGACTGGAAAAACGCCACCACCTGGGCATATTCCACCTGGACATGGGGTGCAAAGCGGCGGATCAGTTCCTGGGAAGCCTCCCAGTCATTGTTCCATAGCCCCTCCTGCTTCAAGCGATCGATTTCCGCCATAGTTGGTCGTCTGCCGCTAAAAAACTCCGCCGTATCAGCGAGGGCACGGCGATAGGACTGGCTCACATCGCGGATTACCCCATCAATATCCAAGACGAGGGCATAACTTTGCCGTGAAGTCATGGTAAATTAAAGAACTGCAACTACTGGAGGATAAAACAATTTGACCCAACTTGTGCTCAAAGTTCTGTGGCTGGAAGACAACGTCGCCCTAGCAGTAGACCAGATTGTCGGCAAGGGCAATAGTCCCCTGACCAAGTATTTCTTTTGGCCCCGCGATGATGCCTGGGAACAGCTCAACGAGGAGATCAAATCCAAAAAGTGGATCAGCGACGAAGACCGCATCATGATCCTCAACAAAGCCACAGAAGTCATCAACTACTGGCAGGAGGAAGGGAAGGGCAAACCCATGTCGGAAGCGCAGCAAAGGTTCCCCGATGTCATTTTTACAGGCAGTTCTTAGCCATTGCGGGGTCAGCAGAGACCTTGGCATATCATGGTAATAAAAGTGACGGTAGCTCCTCTATGGCAAAGATCAAAGACTGCAACCGCTGTCGCTTCTATTCCCATAGCCACTTCTTGGTATGTGCTCTCCATCCTGACGGCGTAGAAACCTCTGTCTGCCCTGATTTTGAAAGTGCCGACCTCTGGGAACCAGAAGACATTAGCCACTACATCGTGCTGCGGGATTACGACTGGCACCCCCTCTTCACCGGTAGATGCCCCGAATGTAATCGCCCCTTCTCCCGCCTAAAGCTGCCCCCTCTCCACTGGAGGTGTGAGTCCTGTGGTTGGGAAGACGATACTTTTTGATGCGGTCAGGGAGACTCGAACTCCCACGGTTGCCCACTACCACCTCAAAGTAGCGCGTATACCAATTCCGCCATGACCGCAATTACAGTGCGTTATACATTATAACAAACCCTCCCCATCGAGGCAAGTAGTTACCTCTTTTCCAATTCGTTTGCTGCTTTAGTCCTAAAAATTCTTCCCCGGCAAATTAGAGGCAATGGTACTCCCTATGTGCGACCAGTTGGAGGAATTGCGGCAGCGCATCCGCGCTCTAGAAGAACAAAAAGCTGATCTAGAGGCTGCTCTACAAGTTGCGATCGCCCATGGAGACGCAGTGGAAGCGCAACTAATGGAGGCTAACAAACTCCTGCGCGAGGAAATTCAGCGCCGTTATCAGATGGAACTCTACCTGAGGAAGATAGCACAGGATAGGGAGCAAGAAAAGCAAGACCTGATGATCATCCTGGAAACCCTGATTGCCCACGGAGACGCCCTCGAGAGCCAATGGCGGCAGGAAATGGCAATGGTCACCCTCCTAGCGGAAACAGATGCCCTCACGATGATTGGCAATCGCCGCCGTTTTGATACCTATTTGCAGCAGCAATGGCAGTTAATGCAGGCAAAAATGGCGCCCCTCACCCTCATCCTTGCCGATGTGGACTACTTCAAGCTCTACAACGACAACTATGGTCACCTCCAGGGGGATGAATGCCTGCGAAAAATTGCCCATGCCCTCAGTTCCGCAGTGCGCAGTAGTGCCGACCTGGTCTGCCGCTATGGTGGGGAAGAGTTTGCTATCATTCTCCCCTACACGGATGCCCAGCAAGGGGTGCTGGTTGCCGATCGCATCTGCCGTATTGTGCAGGAATTAGCTATTCCCCATGCCTACTCCCCTGTCGCTAACATTGTCACCCTCAGTCTCGGTATTGCTACGATCGTGCCCCATCCCCAAGTAGTGCTTCCCCAACTATTGCAACTAGCGGATGCCAAGCTTTATGAGGCAAAACGATCGGGACGCAATCGCTACGCTGTGCAAGATTTCACCGATCGGTGTAGAATGCAGTAATGTGCGCATAGTTACAGGAACTGTCCCCTTGACCAAGTCGATCGACTTACCGAAAGTAGACGAATTTTTACAAGAACTGGCGATGATCCAACAGCAGGGGTCAAAGCGCATTGCGATCCTGGGGTCTCGCCATGTGCCCATCACCCATCAGAATTTGATCGAGCTGTTGAGTTATGCCCTGGCTTTGGCGGGCAATCGCATCATCACCTCCGGTTCTACGGGCACTAATTTTGCCGTGATTCGGGGGGTACTACGGGCTGACCCCAACCTTTTGACAGTGATCTTGCCCCAGAGCCTATCCAAACAATCCCCGGACTCGCGGGAACAACTAGCCAATGTCATCCATCTGATCGAGCATGCGGAAAATAACCATCTCAGTCTGGGGGAAGCCAGTGCCCTGTGTAATCAGGAAATCATTATGAAGTGCCAGCAGTTGATTTGTTTTGCCTTCCACGATAGTCATACCCTCCTGCGGACTTGCCAAGAGGCAGAAGAACAGCGCAAAGTGGTCACCCTCTTCTACTTTGACTAGGGTTTATGCGGCGGCGATATTTTCTCTATGCAGGGGTAGGATGGGGGGCAAGCCTGTTACTTAACCCGGCGGCAGCAGCTAGTCCCCTCACAGTCACCTGGCTGGGGCACATGAGTTTTTTGTTCCAAGACGGCAAGCGGCGGATTTTTACCCATCCCTTCAAGGCAGTGGGGTGTAACACAGGTCGTCCTACCCCCAAGCAGGCAGCGGATTTAGTCCTCGTCAGTTCCGCCCTCCTGGATGAAGGGTTTGTGGAGAATGTGCCTGACACTACGCCTGTCCTCTCCCAACCTGGTTCCTATAATTTGCTGGGGATTACCTTCCAGGGAATTCGCATGGCGCACGATCGCTCTGGCGGTAGGCGGTTTGGGTTTAACGTAGCGTGGCGGTGGCAACAGGGGGGCATCAACATTTTGCATCTAGGGGGAGCGGCAGCCCCCTTTTTACCGGAGGAGCGGATTTTAATGGGTCGCCCTGACATTGCCATTGTGCCGGTGGGGGGAGGAGCCAAAGCTTATACTCCAGAGGAAGCCAAGACTGCTATTACTAATCTCAACCCCAGGATAGTGATTCCTGTGCACTATCGTCCCCCCAAGGCTAACCCCGCTACCTGTGACCTGCAGCCCCTCTCCGACTTCCTCAGTCTGTTCCCTGCCGAGATGGTCAACCGCCTCAAGGGCAACAGTACAAGTTGGACAGCAGCCCAGTTACCCCAGACAATGCAAATTGTTGTGTTCGGGGAGCCAGCGGCTCCTGCGCCCCAGCGAAATCCTACCCCCAAACGCTCCTGACATGGTAAAAAGTTCTTATGGGCAAGGCATGGCGCTGGAATGTGGGTCTGTTGTTTGTTCTAGGCGTGGCAGCCACGATCGGGGTCAACCTATGGCGTTTCCTGCAGCCCTATATGCAGCCTCCCCCCCGTCCTGAGTTCCCTACGGCTACCAAAGTAAAGACCCTCCCTCCCCCTCCTTCACCCCAGGCAGAAGAGGAAAAACCAGCAGCACCCCCCGCCATCGGCAAGGGCAAAGTAGTGCCCGACATTGGGCTAGTGTTAAGGGAATCTCCCTCTAGTGACAGTGGCGGCAGTAGTGGCGTGCCCTTCAATGCTGAAGTTTCCATCCTGGAAGAGACAGGGGACGGGGAATGGCTAAAAATCCGCGATGATAGTACGGGGGCAACGGGCTGGGTGCGATCGGGGAATATCGATCGGGTTTTCTGATACCATAGCGGTATAGCTTTAACATCTAACCAAGGGAAAAAAATATGGACATTTTGAATAACTTAACTGATGCGTTGGCGGGTATCCCCTTTGACATTATCTTTCAGTTACTCTGTTTAACCCTGATTGTGTTGGCGGGTCCCATTGTGATTGCTGTCCTAGCCTTTCGGGGTGGCGATTTGTAGACTGGCTTCCTGGAGAAATGCCCGCAGCAGGGGCTGGCTGCCCATATCACGGTAGGTCTCCTCACACAAGACTTCTAGGGGCTGGGGCGGAGTCGTAGCGGGGGGAATTTCCTGTTCAATGTACTTCATAAAGCTGATACCCCCCACCCTAGTCAAATAGGCAGCGGTAAATGCCTGCAGGGACCCCCCCAGGGCAAAGGTGAGGGTGTTGAATTTAATCAAATTGCCGATCGTGGTGGTCGCTAGTTCCACGATCCCTAATTTCAGCATTGCCTGCGCCAGGATCGTTGCCATTTCTTTAGCTTCCGTGATGGTAATAGGACGGTCGTAAGCCTGGCTTAGCTCTAACAGCATTTGTACATTGATTGCCGCATTTGCCAACAGATCGAGACCAGAGAGGGGATTGGCAAAGACCGTTGCCCCCGTAATCCACTGATACTTTTGAATGATTTTTTCCCCCTCACGGCGGTAGTCCTGGCAGAGAGTTTGATAAGCCTGATTGTGTAACTGCTCCACCTGTTGTTGCAAATTCTTTACCTGTAAGCTGTCCCACTCTGTGGCGAGGATTTGTTCCAGGCGTTGTTTTACCCCTTTGACCTCTGCTGGTACAGGTTCTAACCACTGTTTGCCGTCGGGTTGTTTGACCTTGATGGGGCTAGGGGCACTGGCACAGACAAGAATATCCTGGGGAGCGAGAAAAGTAGCAGTGTGTTCCCCAATATCAGCCTTGATGATCGCAATTTCACTAGGTAGAAAAATGTCCGCTTTGTTGAGGATCACTAATACCCGCTTCTGTTGTTTATGTAGTTCCAATAACTCCCGATATTCTGCTGCTTTCAAAATACCGTCGATGACAAATAGAATGAGGTCAGCCCCCTGCAAAGCACTTAAATCCCTGCTCTCCAGAAAAACTAACTTGCGCGGTTCACGCATTGTGGCAGGTTTGACTAACCCTTTTAGGGAGTTGACCAGGGCAGTTTTCCCCACCCCTTTGGTCCCATAAACACCGATCGTGAAGGTAGTATAGTTATCAATTTGACTATCTAATTTGCTTGCCTGTAATTGCAGCTGTTTTTGTACAGATAGGGAGCGGATTTTGGTAATCACTGTTTCCACATTTCTCAATTCCTCTCGAATTTCGGCGCGGGTAGGGGGCACTACAGGTACCTGGGGTTGTCGCCGCCATAGGAGCAAGAGGAGGGCTAATAGCATCAAGCTCGCCACTAACTGCCAGCTGTGGAAGAAATTGCCCATCTGTCCCAGGAGCACCAATGCTGCTAGACCAGCTACACCGTAGAGTTGCCAATTTGCCTTCATCTGTCATCGCCACGCATAACTACTTATTCTAAGTCATAGGCGTTGCAACAAATACACAAGCAGAGACTCAATTGCACCACAATATTCGGCAAAATATACAGGGTAGTGAGCGTATACTTACTTTCCTATGGCAACCATTTTGACAGTACACCCCCAAAATCCGCAACAGAGAACGATCGAGCAAATTTGTCAGCAACTACGGCAGGGAGCAGTCATGCTTTACCCCACGGACACCGTCTATGGGATTGGCTGTGATTTACACTCTAAAGAAGGAGTGGCCAGAGTTAGACAAATCAAACAATTATCCAGTGATAAACCCTTGACTTTTCTGTGTTCTTCCCTATCTAACATTGCCCATTATGCTGTAGTGGATGACAACGCCTATCGTTTGATGAAGAGTTTGATTCCTGGACCCTACACCTTTATTTTACCGGCTACTAAACTGGTACCCAAGATAGTGATGAATCCCAAACGGAAAACAACAGGCATTCGTGTTCCTGACCACAAAATCTGTCAAGCCTTATTACAAACTCTGGGCAATCCCATTATTTCCACTTCCGCTAATTGGCAGCAGGATGAAGTCTATCCCACCTATTTAAGCAAGGTAGAATTATTTGATTATTTTGACAAAATGGTTGATTTAATTGTTGATGATGGTTTAGATTTGCAATATGAAACTTCTTCTGTTATTGACTTGAGCGGAGAAACGCCTATACTAGTACGGGCAGGGTTGGGGGATGTTAGCCATCTTGCCCTGGAAAATGATTAGGATTGGAGTTGGTCAGCGTGGGACAGAGAAAACAGCGTTGGTTAAATGCAATGAGTTTTTTTATCACGATCGGTTTGTTATTATTTACTCCCGCTTGGTATGTCAGTTTTGTGACGCAAAAATTACGGCACACCCGCATTGAGGACGTTAAGCCCACAAAGGTGGGAATTGTCTTTGGGGCAGCAGTTTATGCCGATGGTACACCCACACCCATGCTTGCTGATCGGTTAGACCAAGCCATTAGACTATATGAGCGGGGTAAAATTCAAAAAATATTGATGAGTGGGGACAATGGCAGTGCTGACTACGATGAAGTGACTACTATGCAACGCTATGCCATCGATCGGGGTGTCCCTCCTAGTGCTATTACCTTGGACTATGCAGGATTTTCCACCTATGACACTTGTTACCGCGCCCGTGCTATTTTTGGTGTGGAAGAGGCGATTTTATTGACGCAATCTTTTCATTTACCCCGCGCTATTTATACCTGTGAAAAACTGGGTATTAAGGCACAGGGTCTGGGCACAGAGGATGGCAGTAAATATAACCGATCGAGCTTAAACTATTACCAATTGCGGGAGACAATGGCGATTATAAAAGCCCTGTGGCAAATACATATAGTGCGAGCAAAACCAAGACTGCTGGGCAAATTTGAAGGCATCAAGTAACGTAAATATTAAGATCTGCTTAGTTTTTTAGATGGGAGTAGCAAGTATGGATTAGAATTTTGTTACCGTTGCCTCTACTGCCATGCTTACTATGACAGCAAACTTGTCTTCTGCCCTATCCAGACTGACCAAACTGCTGCTAGGTGATGTGGAGTTACCCTTAGAACAACGACTACTGCACTTTTATACTCTGGCAGGATTTAGCTTTTGCTTATTGTCTTTCCTGTTCAATCGTTGGTTGGGGCTAAGCATTTTGATTGATATATTTATCATACTTGTAGCTCTAACATTTGGTATTCTATATTATCTCAGTCGGCGGCAACAGGTATATCGACATTGGTTAATAGCGCAGATAGTATTTTTATTTGTCTTAATACCGATACTTTGGTGTGCAAACGGCGGGACAGAGGGACCTATATTTATAGTTGCCTTGAGTGCCATTCAGGGCCTGGCTACAGTTGTCAAGCCAAGATGGTTTTCTCTCATTTTTGGTTTTGTATTTGTAATAACTACAGGTTTCATTAGGTTTGCGCATCCTGAATTGATTCTTCCCTATGCGACAGAGTCTATGCAGGCGACTGATATGTTTTTCTCTTTTATAGAGGCGGGTTTAGTAATTTTTTACAATAACGATTTTGTAATTACACAATACGAACGAGAAAGAAAGAACTTGCAAGATATGCAACTGCATTTACAGGCATCAGAGTTAAAATTTGCTACCATTTTCCGCGATAGTCCCCAACCAGCTTGGATTGCTACTTTAGATGGGGGTTACTGTTTAGATGCCAATCAGAGCTTTTGTCATCTCATAGACATGGAAGTGGCAGATATAGTTGGGCAAAGTTATCGGGAGATAAATCTGTGGTGTGACTTATCTGAGTTTTATCAATTACACAAGATGCTGCTGACAGTAAGACAAGTACAAAACTTAGAGGTAAAATGGCGCACCCGATCGGGGACTGTAAAAACTATTTTATTATCAGCGCGGGTCACTAATATCAATGACAAGGAATGTGTAATTGGTGTGGCGACAGATATTAGCGATCGGAAAGAGTTAGAAATTGGTCTGCGTCGCAGTGAGCAAAAGTATCGGCAGTTAACGGAAAATCTGCCTGGTGTAGTGCATCAATATTTTCTAGGGGTGGATGGGACAGAAAGATTTAATTACATGAGTCCGCAAGCAAAGGAAATATTGAGGTTAGAGCCAGCCGAAGTACTAAAAAATCCGCAATTAGCCTGGAGTGTAATACATCCTGACGATATGGACATGGTGAAAAGGGAGGTGGCAACAGCAATACAAGCGAGACAATCGTTACTGCAATTTGAGCATCGCCTGCTTACTCCCCTAGGCAAACTAAAATGGGTGTCTGTGAAGGCTTCTCTCACCTTTGATACGGTGGGCAATATGACTGCTGATGCTTTTGTTACAGATATAACCGATCGCCACTTATTAGCGGCGGCACTGCAAGAAAGTGAGGCAAGACTATTAGCCATTTCTGATATTTCTCCTTCTGGTCTTTATATTTTTGTGATGAAAGCCAATGGTAGCTACGAATTTGAACATATTAGCGCTGCCCACGAAACAATTTTGGAAATTCCCCTCTCAGAAATCTATGCTGATGCCTCTGTTGTCATTAAAATGATACACCCCAAAGACCTATCTAACTATCATGAGGCAGTCCAGAAAAGTTTAGAGACAGACTCTCCATTTTATTGTCAGTGGCGGATTATAACTCCTACGGGAAAGGTAAAATGGTTACAAGGTAGTTCCCGTCCTATTAAGCGTCCTAATGGTGATGTGGCTTGGTATGGTGTAGTAAGCGAAATTACTCAACTAAAAGAAGTGCAGGCGAGACTGCAAAATAAAATGGAAGAACTCGATCGTTTCTTTGCTGTGACGCCAGACTTACTCTGTATTGCTAACTATGAGGGAAAAATTATCAAAGTTAATTTACAGTGGGAGAGGACTTTAGGTTTTCCTGTGGAGTATTTGGAAGGCAAAAGCTACCTAGATGTCGTTCATCCTGACGATATAGAAGCAACTGTGGCTATGGCTAAAAGTATTACCTTAGGGGAGTCTGCCAATGGTTTTGTCAATCGCTATCGTACAAAGGATGGCAACTATCGCTATTTTGAATGGTGCGCTATTGCTTCCAATGGTCTTGTGTATGCAGCTGCCAGAGACATAACCGAAAGATATGAACTCGATCGGATGAAAGATGAGTTTATTGGCATTGTCAGTCACGAGATTCGTACACCTTTGACAGCAATTCAGGGTGCTTTAGAATTAGTGGCAGCGGGTGTGTATAATAAGCGTTTGGATAAACTGCAGGAGATGATTAAAATTGCCTATCAAAATTCTCAGCGTTTACTGGCTTTGGTGAATGACATCCTAGACCTAGAAAGACTAGAATCAGGACGGCAAAGATTGGAATTTACTACTTGTAATGTACAAGACCTGATAGAGGAAGCTGTCCATCTCCTGCAACCGATCGCTGACCAAAGCAATATTATCCTAGAGCAAAAAACGATCGATTTAGACATCACTGCTGCTTCCGATGGCATAATTAGAATCTTGACCAATCTGATCGGCAATGCAATTAAGTTCTCATCACCCTGGAATACAGTAGTTGTGTCTGCCAGGCAAGAAAATGATGAGGCGTTGTTTAGCGTAACCGATAGCGGTCGTGGCATTCCCCCTGCATATATCAAGTTTCAACAGGTAGATAGCTCCGATCGGCGGGATAAGGGAGGCACAGGTCTAGGTCTAGCAATTTGTAAAACGATCGTGGAACATCACAACGGTCGGATTTGGGTAGAGAGCACTTTAGGGGTGGGCAGTACCTTCTATTTTACGATTCCCATTGAGCGCAAATTCCTTTAACTGATCAAACAAAAGGGATGATGCCTGTTCTTTGCCCCAGCGAGTAGTAGCGACAGATAAGGTGAGATATTTTTTTGCCCTTGTAATTACCACATACAGCAACCTTGCTCTTTCTTCTACTAGTTCTTGCCAGGTAATTGCCTCAAAATCCTCCCTAGTTTGTTTTTTTTCTACTTGCTGCCACTGATAGAGAATTTCTCTTTCCAAATCAAAGGGACTATTTCTATCCCCCACCAGGACTGGAAATTGGTAGGCGCTGCAGTTAATCAAAAATACTTCATCCCATTCTAAGCCCTTAGCACGGTGGGCAGTGAGGACAGTAATTGTGCCTGGTTTTGGTTCGTAGCTCTGTATTTCTTTAGGCAAATTCCTGAGGGGACTATCGGTTATTAAACTTATTTCATAGCTCAATTCTCCCCAATCGACGAATAATCTAGGACTAAAACATTTTTCTAGTTGGGCGATTAAACAGTTACCCACATATAGTTCATCGAGGGAAGGCTGTAGCTGTTGCATAATTAGTCGGAGCATATCACTCCAAGGCAAGCCTGCCTGTTCTAACCATTGCCGTAATAGTTGTAAAATGTCTAGGGTTGCTTCTCTCACCTGTGTCTCCAGATTAGGAATTACAGGTAGAAATATAGACTGCTCTTCCCCGCAATAGAGTAGGTCTTCGGGATAAAAACTACCTACTTTATTGGTAATTAAATCAATTTGCTCTGCACTGATATTCTGTCTTGCTAACACACTGGCTAAAACATCGATGAGGCAGGTTATTTCTGTGGGTGAGGTAAGGAATTTAGTGATGTAAAAAATGGTCAATAACCACTCCTTATCTGCTCGATTGTAGCGTAGTAAATCAAGGGGCTTTACCCCCTTGCACCGTAAAACTTTCAGCACATCGTTGCCCTCTTCATTGGAGAGAACTAAAATAGCAATGCTATGGTCAGGTCGGTCTTTTAGGGCTTGAATTGCCCGATCGGTGATTTCCTCAATTTCTGCGTTCAAGTCCCCTGGCACCCGAATAAAGTTAATTTCTGATTGGCAGTTGGGAGGATTATCGCCAGCAGGTTTGATATATTGCAGGGTGAGGGCATCTTGTAATTCAGGGGGACTATCAGCGCTATTTGTCCAGGTAACTAAATAGTTGGCTGAATCTATAATCTTGGGGCTACTACGACTGGATTCCTGTAGAGTATGGCGTTGATATTTCTGGCAAAAACTGCGAAAAAGATGGGGGTCAGAATTAGTAAATGTGCTCGTAATACATTGATTGGGGTCACCAACTTTAATTAAATTCCCCGATCGTTCACTTAAAATCTCTAACATATCTGCCTGGAGGGGGGAACTGTCCTGTGCCTCATCTTCCAATAAATAGTCAAACCAATTTTGGACGACTCTGCGAATATATCTACTTTCTGTCAATAGCTGCACTGCTTGGACAACCATATCATCATAGTCAAGCAACTGCTGTTCTTCTAGATTGCGCTGATAACGATCGTATAGTTCTACTACTGCTGCCAGGGGAGAACCAGGGGGGGCAGAAATCTGATAGGGACGCAGACGTTTTTGCTTTGCTTTGCTAATAACTGCATCTGTGGCTTTGCCCAGTCCTGCTCTGATGTTCTCTACTTTTCTTTCCTTTGGTGATAACTGCCAAGTTTGCCAAACTTCCCTGTAGCGATCGAGCCAGGTTGTCACTAGTTCATTGAGCATTCTCTGCCGCTGATAGCTCTCTAACACATTGCAGCTAAAACCGCCAGGGTGGACTTCTTGTAAAATCTGTAAAGACAAAGAATGGAGGGTGAAGACTCTGACTCTGCCATATTGCGCAAATTTACTGGCTAGATGACTCTGGGCAGAACGCATATAAGTCCCTACGCCAATCCGATCGGCGGGCACACCATCTTCTGTGATTAACTTGATGACCAAATGTTGAATAATTGTAGTCTTACCCGCCCCCGGCACAGCGGCAATCCCCATCCTACCCCCTTGATAGGTCAATACTTCCGCTTGACTCGGTCTTAACTTAAGATCAGATGGGACAACCACACTCTTCTCTGCCCATGACTCTTCACATTAAAGCAAACATCCGATCGGTTTATCAATCTTTTTGTGCTGCTTTTGTGGCGATTTTCCAGGAAATGCCCAACCTGGATGAAAAACAAGCCCTGGAAATGCTCACGCGTCTAGTAGAGGGAAAACAAGTGGCGGAGAATAGTCTGATGGCAGTTGCCGCTGGTCTCTATTGGCACCAGGCACCCCAGGTATTACAGGAGTTGTTTAGTGCACCGGAGCCGATAGTGGTTGCCCATGCTGTTGCCCTTGCCTGTAGTGATAAACTCTCCCCCCGTACTTTGATTAACTACCTCTGTCAACAACTGCCCCCTAGCCAGGAAAGCTTTGCTCGCTCTCTCCAACTTGCCTATTCTCTGGCAGAACAGGGACAAAGTAGTAGTATTGCCTTTCGGCGTCTGCACACCTGCCCCCTCGCCTTTGGCTTTTACTGCTTTCTTATGGCTCCCTATATAACAGAATGGACAATGCTTCTGCTGAAAAAATATGTCTCCCAAAACAGTCACCTCATGTCCCTGCGCAGTATTGCTGCCATCTATAACCAGGACTACGCCTACCATGCTTTGGGAGATTGGCTCTATCGCCGTTGGGCTGGCAGTTATGGTGAAACACCCCCCATCGTTACCGCCCCCGATTTCCTAGGCAGAAGGATTTAGAGGCGGGAATTTCTCTTTTAACTCTTCGTCGTATTCGTCGGCAATGCTGGCAACTATGGCAATGATGCGGGAGATTTCGGCTGCGGAAAGGTCTTCCACCGATCGGGAACTGACCACAATCACTTGGTCTGCCTCAATGGCAAAGCGGGCTTCAAAGGTATCTGTGGCGTTTTTCTCCAACAGCAGACGGAATAGCTCTAGTTCATTTTGCACTGGTAGGGGCATGACTGTAGCGACGACGGTAAAGGTATCAGTGGCTTCTTCCCCTGTCAAGCTGACCATGACATCCACTGTGCCATAGCGAAATTTCCAGCCGGTTTTTGCCTGATTGACCATGGCCGTCCCCTCTTCTGCCATACTGGCAATGACGGTCTCGATCGTGTCTCTGTGACTAACGGTCTCCTCTACTTCCTCGATTAGCTCTTCCGTCTCTTGGGCAGTGATTGTGGTCATATTTGGGTGGAGAACTCTTCCAGGCTTAAATATACTACAGATAGCTGCCCGTCGCCCGATCGAGTTGTGCCATTTCCACATCCGTCAGTTCCCAGCCTAGCGCCCCGGCGTTTTGTAGCGCTTGATCGCCGTTTTTTGCCCCTGGAATGGGAATCGCCCCCTTGCGGATCACCCAGTTGAGAGCGACTTGGGCGGGGGTACGTCCCTGTTGGTTGGCAATATCTTGCAGGAGGCGAAACAAGGGTTGCAGTTGATCTAATCCTTTGGGACCAAAACGACCATCCAGTTGCCTTGCCCCCTTGGGGGGATTAGTGTTTTTGTACTTGCAGGTGAGCAAGCCCTGCGCCAGGGGACTGTAGGCAATAATTTTAATACCCAATTCCTGGGCTGCGTCTAACACACCATTGCTCTCAATTTTACGCACCAGAAGGGAGTAATTGACTTGATTACTCACCAGGGGAACACCCAAATCCGCCAGAATTTTGTGGGCAGTGCGCATCTGACTAGCAGAGTAGTTACTGACTCCAAGGTATTTGATCTTCCCCTCCTTGACTGCCTTTGCCAAAGTTTTTAGGAGAGTCTTCTCGGGGATCAGGAGATGGAGGGGCCAGTGAATCTGGTAGAGGTCTATACGTTTGACCTGCAGTCGCGCCAGACTGTTATCGATCGCTTTTTCAATCACCGCTGTGCCAAAGCGCCAGGGGAAGGGGAAGTATTTGGTGGCTATAAACAGAGGGCGGTTTACCCTGCGGCTGAATTCCCCTAGGAGCCGTTCTGATTCGCCGTTGCCATAGATTTCTGCGGTGTCAAAGAAGGTCAAACCCGCTGCCACAGCATTGTCAAAGGCTGCCTTCACCTGGGGAACACCGTAGTCCTTGCCGTAGGTCCAAAACAAATTGTCCCCCCATTGCCAAGTCCCCACCCCCACAGCAGGGATAGTGTCGCTACCGATCGTGACTGTCTGCATTTCCCCCCCTCTCTCTATGCCTTACTTTAGCATTTTCGCCTAGAATTTTTCCCCAATGCCGAAACTGATTTGCGTATTGCCATCTTCTGCCACACCGTAGTCAATGCGAATGGCACCCAAGGGCGATCGGATACGAATGCCGCCCCCATAGCCAAAACCGCTGCCGGGTTTTCCCCGCACAATGGCGGGACTGCCTATAACTTGGTTGCCTGTACCCAGGTCTGTGCCATAGTCGGCAAAAATGACGCCGTTGAGGATGGAGAAAATGGGGAAGCGATATTCCGCTGAGAGGAGGGCAAAACTCTTCCCGCTGCCAATTCTACCTTCGTCGTAACCCCGCACGGAGTTGGTGCCGCCAATGCGAAATGCCTCGTAGGGGGGAAACTCCCCGATGATTGTGCCCCCCTGGATGTTGAAGGCAAGGGCTTGGGGACCAGGGGTGAAATTCACCAGTTGCACAGGGATATAAAAACTATAGCTGGCGCGCAGACGATTGAAAAGGGCACTGCTCCCCCCAAACACAAGGGCTTGCTCCGTCGCTACCCGCAAAAGGGAACCGGTGGTGGGCTGGAGGGGGTCATCCCGCCGATCGGTGGCATAGGCGATTTGAGCGATCGCCAGACTGTCCTCCCCCGTGCCGCTAAAACTGAGGGGATTCCCTAGACCATCTGTTGCCACTGTGCCCCCCGGGACATCGGAAATACGCACCTGCTCAAACCGCAGACCAATGGAGCCGCTGTTGCCATCCCCTAGGGGACGGGAAAAACTAAAACTTGCCCCTAAACGATTTTCCCTGGGGGTCTCCAGTTTGCTTTCCCCAACCCCAATACCTGGGGGAGCAGTAGGAGGGTTGTCAAAGATGTAACTAAAGAGACGGCGACTAAAAATATTGGCACTGAAGGAGGTACGGAAGGGGTCGCCCGCTAACCAGGGGTCAGTAAAACTGAGGTCAAACAGCAGTTCCCGTTCCCCCACCTGGGCATCAAAGCCCACTTTTTGGTTATTGCCGCCAAAGTTGGTCTGCTGAAAACTAACACCCCCAAATAGCCCTGTTGCTGAACTCAAGCCCGCTGCCAGGGAGATAGAACCTGTACTTCTCTCTTTGACGTTGACGTTGACGATCACCTGTTTGGGGTCAGTGCCAGGGTTGAGATTGACATTGACATCTTCAAAAATACCCAAGCCAAAGACCCTCTGCAGGTCTGCCTGCAGGGTGTTGCGGTTAAGGACATCTCCTGGCTTGGTGGTCAGTTCCCTGGTGATAATAAATTCCCTGGTGTTGCCGCGAATCGGTTTCCCCTCTTTGTCTTCTGTCTTTCCTTCTTCGTTGAGAAAACCTACCCTGATCTCTTCAATCACACCCTCTGCTACAACTAAGGTAATTGTACCGTCAGGTGCCGATCGAATGTCTGCTACCTGAGCCAAGACAAAACCATTGTCCTGATAGAGTTTTTCTAGGGCTTTGACGGCTTCCTGCAAACTTAAAAGATTGATGGTTTTGTTGAACTGGTCGCCAAACAGACTCTGAATAATTTGCTCTTTCGTCTGCAGTTTGCCCTGGCTGTCCTTTAGTCCGTTGTCTAAAACCTGGCTGTTTTCCGTCACGATCGCTTTTAGGGGAGGGTTAGGCTGTGCCACAAACTTGAGGCGAATGCCCAGGGGGGTGTTTTCCGGTTGTGCTTGTACGTTGCTAAAAAACCCTGTCCCAAAGACGGCGTTGGCAGCTTTTTCGACGTCTGAGCGGCTAATAATTGCCCCAGGGCGGATAGGAATGGCATCATAGGCAGCTTTTTCCAATTCGGGGCTGAGTGCCTTCCCTTCTCCATCTACCACCAACACTTCCACAACTTGGATTCTTGCTTCCCCGTTAGTTTGCGCTAGGAGCGGCAGACAGGGAGAAATACACCACAAAAGAGGTAACAATATAGCCAGAGAACGCATAGGAAAAGTTAGGTAGATTCTACAACGCGACGCAGGACTTCCGCATAGGCGGCACTTTCACCCCCTAGGTCTTGTCTAAACCGGTCTTTGTCTAATACCCGATCGGTGTCCCAGTCCCACAGGCGACAGGTATCGGGGCTAATTTCATCTGCTAATATTACCGCACCATGTCCATTTATCCCAAATTCCAACTTAAAATCCACTAACTTTAGACGACGGCTTTGGAAAAAAGGTTGCAAACGATCGTTTACTGCCAAGGCTTGCTGGCGCAGTAGTTCTACCTGCTCTGGCGTGGCTACCTGTAAGAGGGCAATATGGTCGTTGTTGACGAGGGGGTCACCGAGGTCGTCGTTTTTGTAATAAAACTCCACGATCGGTTGGGGCAAAACCCGTCCCTGTTCTATCCCTAGGCGTTGGCAGAGACTGCCGGCGGCGATATTGCGCACGACCACTTCCAGGGGCAAAATTTTGACTGCCTGCACCAGCATCTGCTGGGGGGCAACTTGGCGGAGAAAGTGATTGGCAATCCCCTGTTGCTGCAAATACTGCAGGATATGGCTGGCAATAGTGCAGTTGTACTCCCCCTTGCGGGCAATAATGCCTTTCTTTTGGGCGTTAAATGCCGTTGCCTCGTCTTTGAAATGCACTAACAGGACAGCGGGATCAGCAGTGCGGTAGAGAATCTTTGCCTTGCCTTCGTATAAAACTTCCTGCATGTACCTCCTCCCTAGCGATTTCACGATAACACAGAAAGGGAATTTTGGCGGCTGAGATGGTGCCAGTGCCACCACACCACTACCATAGCGATCGTGTCTAAGCGACAGTATTGTTCTAGCAACTTCTCCCACAGAGGGTCACCTTGGGCGCTGCCGTAGTGAAATTCCTGGTAGGCAAGGGCAGCTTCCATCCCCTCCTGGACCACCACCTCCCGATCGGGCAACTGATAGCGATCGAGTTGGGCATAGGGGTTAGCAATAGTTTCCTTGACGTACTCCTGCAGCCAGGGAATAGTGTGAAGGTAGGGGTTGGTCTGCCAGATGGCGGGAAAGACGCGTTTGAGGGAAGTGCGCCCTCCCATAAGGGGATGGAAATAGTATTTGAGGGTGAGGGCATGGAGGTCTACCAGGGGCGGGAGGTGGGCAAGCCAGTCTCTCGTGGAGCGATCGGGGTGGTCCGTGCGTGCCATTTGGCTGGCAATCTCCTTGAGGACAGTATGCTCATGCATCCCCCAACTAAACACAGTCCCCCCTGTCCCCAGGCAGTGTTTGAGGGTGCGGGCAAATTCCCAGTTGGGAAAGTCCAGTTCCAGACAAAGCCAACTGCGGTGCTGGGGCGGTTCCTGGGGGGCAAAAATGGTGTGACAACTCCATTGAAACGCCACGATCGTGTAGGGACTTAACCCCCGCCGGGGCGGCAGGGCGAGACGAGCAGTCTCAAAATCGACAAAATGAAGGGGATAGGCAAAACTGGCTAGCAGGGGACAAATGTCAGGGGAGAGCCACTCCTGGTCGTGGGCAGTGTAGTGTAACTGAATCCGCTGTCGCTGCCCGTGAAAATTCTCCTCCAGGGACTCCAGGGGTACAGCAAACATACTCGCCTGTCCCTGCTCCACCAGATGCCGCACGATCGTTTTACTGCCATTGTAGAGACGCGTGCCGTGATAGAAATCAAAGATGTGATGCTTGACCTGCGCCAGCTCCCCCCAACACTCACGGAAGCCATCCTTCTCTCCCTGCCCCCCTCTGAATTCACAATCTTTACAGTGTTTGTCAATGGGGACATGGGGTTTAGGTAGCCCCGCTGCCAACAGTTGCAGGAGGTGATTTACTTCCGGCTGGATGTCGGAGCGCACCGCCACCACTGCTTCTGTCACATCCACCCAGTTAAAGAAATCCCCCAGGGGTAGGGGGTGTCCTGGTTCTAGCTCTAACCTGACACCGCTGAAACGGGATAAAGCTTCTCCCCTGGCATGCCGATACAGCCGAAAGCCGCGATGATAGTTATCTGCCTGGGCAACAAAGTCCCGATCGGGGAGCAACAGCAGGCATCTGGTTTCTGCCCTGGGCACCATTTCCGCCAAAACTAGCTGTTGAAAGGCTAGGGAAATAAAAACAGAGAGCCACTCGCTGTGGACTTTATGACTCCTGGGATGGCGCAGGGTTTTCCCCCCCTTAGTGGCTATGTAGATCAACTCATACACTTGGTCAGCCTTGCGCAGGACAAAGGGGCGAGTGACTTTCCCCCCTGCTAAGAGCACTGGTTCCCATAAATTCACCTGGGGCGCTTGCAAGAGAGACAGGGTTAACTGGGCACCCCGCTCTAGATCAGTGCCACACTCCACCGCCACCAGGGGCTGCAAATAGGACTGAGCCAGGGCGTACATCATAAACACCCCGTCCGTCAGACACCGATCGTAGGCAGTAGTAGCGTTATTGGTGGGGTAGTTGTTCTTTTTGTAGTAAAGCTTGGTGAGACAGGAGCGAGCTAATTTGTAGTCAGATTCCGACAGCAAGTTGGATGCAGACCCTGCCATACTGTGACGCTTACTACCCTATCTCTATCATAGCCCCTACCCTTCCGCTACCTTCCTCTGCAAAGGCAACTGGAGACGGCGACTCAAGCGTGACTGCTGTAACTGTTGCATACCCGCCTCCGCAATCTCCACCGCACTCGTACCCATGCGTTGATTGACACTATCCATCCGCCGCATTGTCGATTCTGACTGCCGCACCGCTGCCCCTAGAGGTAGGGTAGAACTCAGCCCACCACAAACTATACGCAGCTGATCATAGCTATCTGCTACTGTAAAAGCATCCCTGAGGGCTTGTTGTGCTTGATTGACCAATTCCTGGGGGGTGTTGAGGGGAACTGGCAACTTCAACAGTGTGGTGGTAATATTTTGCTGCGTGGCAGTGGGATAGAGGGAAATCGCCATTAACCGCGTCACTAAGTGCTGTGCCTGCAGCTGCTGCGCCATCAGAGAGACTGTTAACCCGATCGTTTCCTGCAACTGCTCCCACTTGGTAAGGGGCTGGGCAAATTTCCGCCAGCTCAAAATTTCCGGCACCAGAGCGGGAAAATCCGGCGGCTCCAAACAGGAGATATTGCGCAATTCCAGGGCAAGACGCAGACCCACAACCCCCATGACTTGCCGTACCACCTGGTCATCTGCCTCTCGCAGGTCAAAAGCTGTGTGAATGCCCACCGCCCGCAGAAACTCCTTGTAGGTAGGGCTAACCCCCCACACACTCCCCACCCCCAAGCGCTGCAGCATCTCCTCCTGTAATTGCCGATTGGTAAAGTCCTTAAAGCCCAAGCAAGCCGCCATTTGGGCTAACGTGCGTGTCGGAGCAATCCCCACATGGGCGTACATCCCTGTCCCTACCTTCACTGTTGCCAACAGTTGCTCGGCTATCCAAGTCACCTTGTCCCCCCTTCGATAGTCTACGGGGTCAAACAGGGGAATAAACAGCCGACCCGGTGCCCACACTTCGAGGGGGTCACCAAAGTTTTGCAGCATCTCCTGCAGGCGTTTCATCATGTCCTGGCAGAGGAGTTCGTTGATATGATAAACTACTACTCCCTGTTGTCGTACCCGATCGGCGTAGAGAAACAAAGGGACTCCCCGCTGCAATCCCAACTGCCGCGCCTCCGCCGAGAGCGCCTGGATACATTCATTTTCATCCAGCAAAACCACCGGCTTGCCCTCTAGGCTGGGATTGTAGTTGCGCTCACAGGTAATGTAAAAATCCCGACAAGCAACAAAAGCAAATAGGGGGGTCATGTTTGCTCCTCGCGGACAGCGTGACTATGTTATACCGCAGTCAGCCCCTTTGTGGTAGAACTGTAACTAGAAATCTGTCCACTTCCGTCACTAAAAGATTTGTTCACGATCATTTCTGACACCTGATCTCCCCCACCACCTTGTAAGATAGTTTACATTCCACAAGGGCAAAGCGCTATGGAGACTCCCTACATTTACTACATTCCCATCTACCCTGACGATGACTGCAGCGAAACTCTCATGCATCTGTTCATGGGGCAGCCCGGGCTGGATAAACAGATCCTCGCACTCTTGGATGAACTCGATCGGCGGGAGCAGGCAGGGGAAGGGGTAGACTACCTCCAGGAATTGGAAGACAAACTAGGACTGAAGCGGGTGTCAGTCCATCAACTCAACCGCGATCGTAAATTTGCCCCCATCAATACCTAGTTAAGGCGACTTGATAGGACGGGTGCGGTACCACCAGCCGAGAATCTGCAGCCAGTTCCAACCGCGATTTGCCATTTGGTTACTCATCTCCTGGTCTAGGTGCTGCCCGTCGGAAATAGGCATATAGCCATTGCCCCAGCTGATCCACTCCCGTTTTAGTCTAGCACGGTAGTAACCCTTGAATTCCGGACTGAGTATATAGCCCTCTGTAGCGGCAACTGCCTGGTCACTGCGGGGGTGGATCACAGCTTTGGTCGTGCCCGTTTGGGGGTCAAAACGATAAAAGCCCTTGTATACCTGGTCTCTGGTGTCACTGACAAGGTCATAGGGGGCATTCCCCCACTTCCGCTGTCGTTGCGTGTTCATGGCATAGCTGCGGGCGGCGACTGCCTGCGCCATCAGAGCGTCTAGGTGCCAACTAGCCGGCATCTCACTCGGAACAACACTGCGCAAATACTGCTCCAGGGGCAGGACATTGACAGCGATCGCTTGGTTGCGCCACCGCGTGATGTGCATTTCCCCAGGATAGAGGGTATCCTTGATTTGAATAAACCCATGGTTGTCAGTGGTAATGCGGGCGGGGGGAAAGGCGGGAATAGAGTACCACTGTCCTGGATTGAGGGGAGTGACCTGACCACCTATCTCCAGGCGACCAGGCTGATTGACCGCCACCTTGATTTCTTCCCCTGGCTCTTCGTGCACTAGTACTCGTATCATGCCACTGGCAAAGGCAGGTGACAACCTAGACACAAAGGTTAGCAGGAGCGCTAGGAGTACCGATCGAATCGTCGTTTTTACCATGTTTCACTCACACCAGTACGTCTTCTTACGGCGTTGCTTTCCCGTTTATTTGCCCCAGGCGGCCGGGAATACCGGCTCAGTTGCCGAATCCTGTAAGAGGATAGTCCGATCGGGGGGCGTTTGTCTAGCTTGGGCGGAAAATACCCCTAGATTCCTGATTATTTCTGGAAATTAACTGACTCTTGTTTCTTTTGCCAGCAAGCACCGCAGATGCCGTAAAAGTCCAGGCTGTGATAGTAAATATGGAAGTTGTAGTCGGGGGGCAGTTGCATATTCAGGGCAGTGAGGGGACAGGTATCAATGGGAAAGGAGCGTCCACAGCTTAGGCAATAGAGGTGATGGCGATCGAGTAACAAAGGGCTATAGACGGTCTCGCCGCTGGGGGTAATGATGGCTTTGATGGCACCCTGTTGTTTGAGAGTTTCTAAACCGCGGTAGACTGTCGCCAAACCCATGCTGTAGCCCCGATTTTTCAATCGTCGATGCAGTTCCTGGGCAGAGATTGCTTCGTTCAGTTCCTGCAAAAGATTGAGGATGAGGGTCTGTTTTTTAGTGATGGGCAGCGAAGATGTCATAGACCAACTCCAGGGACTGATACCTCAATTATCAACGATGATTCGTTCTGCAACTCGCAGTTTGGCAGAGCGGGCACGGGGGTTCTGGGCAATTTCTGCTGCGGAAGGCACGATCGGTTTTTTATTCACCATTACTAGGCGGGGGTCAGTTTTATAGGCGGTTTTCACCAGGCGGTCTTCCAGGGAATGAAAGGTGATGATTACTAATCTACCCCCCCCTTCTAGCCAATCTGGTACGGCTTGTAACCAAGTCTGCAGGGATGCCAGTTCCTGATTGACCGCCAGGCGCAGGGCTTGGAAGGTACGGGTGGCGCAGTGGATACGGCCATAGCGATAGGCAGGGGGCACCGATCGGCTAATTACCTCTGCTAGTTCCGTTGTAGTCGTGAGGGGACGGCAGCGTACAATTCCCCTGGCAATGGCACGGCTATAGCGTTCTTCCCCCAAGGTAAAAATTAAATCTGCCAGGGCGGTTTCCGAGTAGGTGTTGACAATGTGGGCAGCGGTTAGCTCTTGCCTTTGGTCCATGCGCATATCCAGGGGGGCGGGGTGGCGAAAACTAAAACCCCGCTGGGGAGTGTCCAACTGGGCAGAACTGACTCCCAAATCCGCCAGGATACCGTGAAACCTATGGGGGGGCACAAACTCGCTAAAATTGCCATGCCAAAACTGCACCCGATCGCCATACTCCTGCAGACGGGCTTGGGCGAAATTGAGGGCAGTAGCGTCCCGATCGATGGCAGTAACCCTGGTACCCTGGTGGGAGAGGATCAGAGCAGTGTGTCCACCACCCCCCACCGTACAATCCAGATAGCTGCCCCCTACTTGTAATTTCAGTCCTGCAATTACCTCAGCAGCCAGGACAGGAATGTGGTAACTATTCAGGTTTGGACAGCTCAATGCGGAAGAGTTTACTGTAGAAGATGGTGGGGAAGTCGATCAGTTGTTTTTCCTTGTAGAGGTTGATGACATCAATCAGGTAACTGACAAATTCATTGTTGACCATCTGCAGTTCGTAGCTGAGTTCGGGCTGGTTGTCAAAGATAAATTTGCATAGGGTGAAGTCCAGGGGCGTGTTTGCTACCCGCCAGGTCGCCACAAAGGGGACACTTGGTCCCCCTTCAATTAACCGTTCCCCCACTAACTCCCCTGTTTTGTATAGCCCCAAGGCATAGGGCAGTTGGGCACGGCGATTTACATCCCGTACGTAGGGGGCATACATAGCTACTTCTTGGGGGGGAGCTTCCCGCAGTTCCAGTCCCATAACCTTCCGTCTCTAGGTACACCTAAAAGTTTAAGCGGAAATGCGGTCAACTACTTTGATTTTTCCATCTGCTTCCACTGTCCACACGTCGTAGGCACCCTGCACATCCCCATTGCTGTCGAGGTCAACATTGCCGCTTACCCCCTGGTAGTTGATCTCCTGTCCTTCCCGCACTAGTTTCAGTGCCTCACAGAGGTTGGAGACTTCCGTACCCGGTGGGGCTGCCACTGCCCGAATCTTGGTCTTGATCTGGGCACCCTGGTTAGACTTGGCGGCTTCTGCCCCCAACAGAATCAAGGTCGTAGCATCGTAGGCATGGGGAACAAAGGCACCGATGGGTTGGTTGTACTTTGCTTGGTAGTCTTTTTGGAACTGCTCTAGCCCTTTGCCGTCTGCTCCCGGCACTGTCCCCAGGGCCCCCGCAATGATCATCTTGCCATCGGGTTTTGTCCCCACTGCTTTGGGGAATGCCTCTGTCTGGACGCCGTCGGTTAGCAGGAGTTGCACACCCTCTAGTAAGCCCAGTTCGTAGGCAGATTTCAGGACAGCTGCCCCCGTATCCGGATAGAGAGCAGCAGCTACTGCTTCCGGTTTGTTACCAAAGGCTTTGCGCACCTCCGCTTCAAAGGTGGTGGCTTTGGGGTCATAGCGGCTGGGGTCTTGCTCATTGAGAATTTGTCCCCCCAGTGCCTTAAAGGTTTCCACAAACACTTTTTCAAAGCTCACCCCGTAGTCGTTGTTGATGACAATGGTGCTGACTTTGCGGAATCCCTTGTTGTAGGCAAGTTTAGCGAGGGCTGCCGCTTGGTAGGTGTCGGGGGGAGCAGTACGGTTCCAAAAATCTTGAAATTCTCCCTTCTTGGCGCGCTCTGTAAATACGGTACTGGTACTAGCAGGAGAGACCATCACCACCTGATTGGGCACAGCTACTGCCAAGGCAGCACTGGAGATACCACTGCCAAAGGCGCCTACCACCGCTCCTACCTTATCGATCGTGGCTAACTTGTTCATTGCCTCTGCCCCTGCTGTTTCCGAGGTGCGGTCGTCTTCTTTTACCAGTTGCACCGGCTGCCCTAAAACTCCCCCACAGCTGTTTGCCGTTTCTACCGCCATCTCGATCGCTTTTACCATTGGTTGCCCAAAGGCAGACAGGTCACCCGTTACAGGCAGCAGTACTCCTACCTTGAGACCCTGCCCCCCCCCAGGATTACCCCCCGTCGTCGGGGTATTTGTCCCTTGGTTACAGGCCACCACAACGATCGTGGTCAGTGCCGCCAACAGTATTAGCCAGAGTCGCGTCAGCCAGCGTCCTAAGCTCATATTTCCTACGGTAGATTGCCTTTTGCGCTATTGTGACACATCTTTTTGCCAGGATAGTAAAATTTTTTGACACTGAGAGGGGGTTATGCTGGGCAAGTTTTCTTTGGGGAAGTGGGGATTGATCGGGGGAGCGGTGTTGACCATAGTAGGGATAGTAGCCTATGCCACCAACAATCCCACCTTGAACTTGGTAGGCTTTTTCTACGGCATTCCCCTGTTGTTGGGAGGGGCAGCCCTCAAGGCGGCGGAACTCAAACCTGTCCCTCTCCTTACCCCTACCTCTCCAGAAGTACTACAACTGCGGCAAGCCCAAGCCACCCCTACCCTCAAACAGCTCTATGCCGATGTCACCCGCTATCGCTACGGCACGGAAGCCCATCTCGTGGAAACTCTGCAACGGCTGCAACTATCTCCCAACGATAAGGAGCGCCCTGTGTTAGTGGGTATCTATGAAACCGATCGCTCTGGCAGATATGCCTTGGTTTTGCGGTTTGAGTCGCCCTATTTTGACCTAGAGGCATGGCAGGCAAGGCAGGACAAGATTAGCAGGTTTTTCGGACCTGGGGTCACAGCGGAGATCAGCAGCCCTGGACCCAACACGATCGATGTTGCCCTGGTAGTAGCTTAATTGTGACACTTCTCTACTATCATGCTTAGGTGGGAGGCTAGGGGAAGAGAGCATGGAAAAGCGTTACTTCAATCGGGAACTGAGTTGGCTGGCTTTTAACGATCGGGTATTGTGTGAAGGGATTGACCCCCGTACGCCGTTGTTAGAACGGGTAAAGTTTGTTTCCATTTTTAGCAGCAACCTGGATGAATTTTTTATGGTGCGGGTAGCAAACGTCAAAAGAGCGATCGCCCGCTGCTTGGACACACGCACAGATGACGGCTTAACGCCTACAGAGCAACTGCAAGCCATTCGCACTGCCCTGGTACCCCTGGTGCAAAAGCAACAGGATTTTTTTGAACATACCCTCCGTCCCGCCCTGGAAAAAGAGGGGATTTTCATTTTTGACTACCAAAGTTTAGACGAAAAAAACAAAAAAGCGCTGGCGGAATACTACCAAAAACAGGTCTTTCCCGTCTTGACTCCCCTTGCCATTGACCCCAGTGACCCTGGGCATCCCTTTCCCTACATCTCCAATCTCAGTTTGAATTTGGCGGTAGAAATTGCCGATGAAGAAGGAAATCGCTATGCCGCCCGCGTCAAAGTCCCCACTGTTTTGCCCCGTTTTGTCCCTCTGCCCCACCCCCAACCTGGTACCTATGCCTTTATTCCCCTAGAGGAAGTGATCGGTGCCCATCTGCCTACCCTCTTCCCCGGCATGGAGATATTGGAATACCATCCCTTTCGCATTACCCGCGATGCCGAATTAGATATTCAAGAAGACGAGGCGGATGACCTTATCTCTGCCCTGAAAGAGGAATTGCGCAAACAAAAATTTGGTCCTGTTACCAGGTTAGAAATCTCCGATCGTGCTCCTGCCGCCACCCGCCAACGCCTAAAGGAACAACTGGGTTTAGGGGAAGAGGACATCTATGACATCAATGGTCTGGTAGGTTTGGGCAGTTTGATGGCGTTAACTGACTTGCCTTTACCCCATCTGAAGGACAAGCCCTGGCGCACAAGCAGTCACCCCCGTTTGAAAGACAAAGACATCAGTATTTTTGATGTGATCAAAGCAGGGGACTTACTTGTTCACCATCCCTACCAGTCTTTTACGACTACCGTGCAACGTTTGATTGAAGAAGCAGCGGATGACCCCCAAGTGTTGGCAATTAAACAGACTTTGTATCGCACCTCCGGCGATTCTCCCATCGTGCATGCCCTGATTAGAGCGGCAGAAAATGGCAAACAGGTAGCTGTGCTAGTGGAATTAAAAGCCCGTTTTGATGAAGCTAACAACATTGCCTGGGCAAAGAAATTAGAAGATACAGGCGTCCACGTTGTCTATGGCATTAAATACTTAAAAACCCACACTAAAACCGCCCTAGTTGTGCGCAAGGAAGGGGACGAAATCGTGCGCTATTGTCACATTGGCACAGGCAACTATAACCCCCGCACCGCTAGGTTTTACAGTGATTTAGGCATTCTCACCTGCAATGAACAATTGGCAGCGGATTTGACCGATCTATTTAACTACCTCACGGGCTATTCGCGGCAAAGGGAATATCGTAAAATTTTGGTTGCCCCTGTCACGATGCGGCAGCGCTTTTTGGAGTTGATCGATCGGGAGAAGCAGTTTGGCAAAGAGGGGAGAATAATTGCCAAGATGAACGCCCTCGTTGACCCCCAAGTGATTGACCATCTCTACGATGCTGCCCAGGCGGGGGTAGAAATTGATTTAATTGTGCGGGGTATTTGTTGTTTGCGTCCAGGGGTGCCAGGCTTAAGTGAGACAATTCGGGTAGTGAGTATCATTGGGCGTTTTTTGGAACATTCCCGTATCTTTTACTTTGGCAATGGTGGCACACCTGAAATATACATTGGCAGTGCAGACTGGATGCCCCGCAATCTCGATGCTAGGGTAGAAGTGGTGACCCCTGTCCTTGACCCCCAAATTCAGCAGGAGTTAAAGAAGATCATCGATACTACTCTGGCAGACAATCGCCAGGCGTGGGATTTACAGCCCGACGGCAAATACATTCAAAGGCATCCTGCCCCTGGAGAACCAGAGCGGGCTTCCCAAGTGCAATTTATGTTGATGGCAAGACCGGACTTTTTTGACCAATGAGCAAGGGGTTTGTCTATGTAGTGGGAGCAGGGGTAGGGGGGATTGGGGGTCTCACTGTCCGTGCCAAGGAGTTATTGGAGACAGCAGAAGTTGTCGTGGCAGATGACCTAGTCGATGGGAGTCTAAGGACGTTAATTCCCCCTGGTTGTAGCTGGCAAACGGTCGGGAAGCGGGGGGGCAAACCCAGCGTCAGTCAAACGGAAATCAATGAGATGTTGGTTGCTTTGGCAAGTAGTGGCAAAACGGTGATTCGCTTAAAGAGTGGTGATCCCTGGGTCTTTGGCAGAGTGGGGCAGGAAATCGCTGCTTTGCAGGCACACAACATTGGTTGGGCAGTTATCCCTGGTCTTTCTAGTGCTTTGATTTCGCCTCTGTTAGCCGGCATTCCTTTGACAGACACCGATCGTTCTGCCTGTTTTGTCGTCGCTACGGGCCATGACCCCGATCGTTTACCCTGGCAGGCTTTGGCAGCAATACCGACCCTTGTTATTCTCATGGGGACTAGATGTTTAGATGACATTCGCAGTCGTTTGCAGGTCTATCGTTCTCCCACCACTCCCATAGCTGTCATTCACAGGGCGGGCACTTGGCAACAGCGGGTATGGACGGGCACTTTGGCAGATTTATCTCTACCAAATATTGATCTTTCTCCTGCTGTTATTGTCATTGGTGAGACAGTAAATGACCGATCGTTATTCATCAGTTCTCTACCCCTAGCAGACAAAAAGATATTGGTTACCCGTGCCGCCAGTCAGTCCTCGGAGTTTGTGCAAGACCTGGAGAGATTGGGTGCCTATGTCTTAGAAATGCCCACCCTGGAAATTACCCCCCCCAGCAGCTGGGAAGCCCTCGATCGAGCAATTGGGGAAATCGATCGTTATGACTGGTTAATTCTCACTTCTGCCAACGCCATTGAGTCATTTTTTAATCGTCTATTTCTACAGGGCAAAGACCTACGGGTCTTATATCGCCTGAAAATTGCTGTGGTGGGCAACAAGACAAAAGAGATATTACAGACCTATGGTCTTATAGCTGACCTCGTTCCCCCTAACTTTGTGGCTGACAGTTTAGTAGAAGTTTTTCCTGACGTGAAAGGGCAGATCATTCTCTTTCCCCGTGTTGAATCCGGCGGTCGTGATGTGTTAATCAAAGAACTGACAGCCAAGGGAGCCACAATTGACAGTGTCCCTGCCTACGAATCTGCCTGCCCCCAGACCATTCCTCCTGCCGTCCTTGCCGCCCTAGAACAAAAAGCGATCGATGTGATCACCTTTGCCAGTTCCAAAACCGTCTTACACTTTGCCCAGCTGTTAGATAAAATCACCGATCGTTCTACCTGGCAGGATTGGTTACAAAACGCCAAGATTGCCTCCATCGGTCCGCAGACTTCCCGCACCTGTCAGGAGATTTTCCAACGTGTGGACATAGAAGCCGAGGAATTTACCCTCGCGGGCTTGCAAAAAGCGATCGTTGCCCATTTTCAGCCCTAGCCTAAATCCGCCAGAAGCTTTGCGTCTCTGTCCAGATATAATCCAAGACATTCCCTAAGCTATGGTCGTCTGCCACCAAACGCACAGTCACATAGGGGCGCCCTTCAGCAAATTCCAGACTCCGCTGGGGTAAAACCACGTCATCATATTTACCGTGAATGATTAAGATGGGCAATTCTCTTTGCAAGTTGTTTTCATTCTGTTGACAGGCATCGACAAAAAAGGCATAGTGGAGGGGCAGTTCTTCGCCGTAACCATAGTGATAAAAATTGCGTCTTCCCCTGTGACGCCAACTAGCCATCTCCTCTGCCCCTAACATTTCTACCAGGGACTCACTAAAGCGAAAAGCGGGAGCTAGCAAAATTAAACTCTGCACATTTGTATTGGCACTTGCCCACAAAGTTGCCAACAATCCTCCTAAACTAGACCCCAGGACATAGCAGGGAGTATCGCCATAATTTGCCTGTAAAAATGCCAACTGTTTAGATAGCGTAATTGTCGTGAAATCCCCTAGATTGAGGTCAGGCGTGAGCAAATTTAAGCCCCGTTCCCCAAACCGATCTCTGAGGTAATTAGCCTTACGGGATTGCACCCCCGACCCAAACCCATGCAGATAGATATAGTGCGCCATAGTAATTCCTTTACTCAGTCTTCATCTAATTCTAGGAAATGATTGATTTCAGTGGCTAACCAATCTGCTAGTTGCAATGGTATACCAAGTTTTTCATCAAACAAAACCTCTGTGGTAACGCCATAGTAAACCTCCACACGCCAGATATCATATGACGCAGCGACATGCACCCCACTGATCTCAGGACTGTCGAGACTGCACCTTATACCTCTGCCAGTGAAATTTAATTTTTCCCGATCCAGTGACAACTCGAACAACCATAATTCTTTACTAGAGGTTTTACCGAAGTAGATTATATTTGCCAAAGCTGACAAGGCAAACCAAATTAGGACGATTAATATTAAAGGCAGTCCAAATAAGTTAGAGAAGGGTAAACCTGATCTTAATAAAATAACTATCAGTGTAACTGTGATTATGTTAATTGCAATGGTAAAGATACCCGTCGGTGGGACAAAATAGTTTTTTCTTTTAATTTTTTTACCCACAACGACAAAACTTTCACGATTTCTTGTTATCTCTATTTTTACATTCTCTAGGTTAGGTACTTGAGATTTCAAACCCAAGGTGCTCTTCCCCTTCTGTAGCAGACTATCCAGCACAGCTTGGGAGTTAAAGGCTCTCTTTTCCGGTATCGGTTCTAGCAGAGAATCTAGCCAATTGCCGAACTCACGGGATATTGCCACTGTTGCTAATCTACGCCAGTCAATCACCATACGTTTTTGCGGTATATCGGCGGGATTCATACCTGTAATGAGATAGACAATTGTGGCAGCTAAGCTATAGAGATCACTGGCAAAGCTAACTTGACCTGTATACTGTTCTGGGGCGATAAAACCCATGGTCCCTACAAAAGTTAGACCGTGACTAAAAGTATTGCGATAGACATCCTGCACAGTACCAAAATCAATGAGAAAAGCTTTTTGCGTATCAGGTTGATAGATGATATTTTGTGGTTTAATATCGCGATGGATGACAGGTGGATTCAGACTGTGCAAGTAAACTAGAGCTGTCATAACTTGCTGGGCAATCTTTTTCAGTTCCCTTTCTTGGGGTCGCCAGCCTTCAGCATATAACTTATCTAAAGATTTACCAGGTGCTAATTCCTGCCCTAGACAAAAATAAATATCTTCTGCTGTTTCTATGGTGAAATGGTCAACATACTTAGGTATATTGGGATGATTTAAGTTAGATAACACTTTTGCCTCTCGTGTGAACAGTTCTATAACTTTCCAGTCCCTTACTTGCCGCAGGGAGATAACTTTGAGAGCAATAGCTCGGTCTGTAGCTAACATCCTACAGTGATAGGTAGTACCTGTTGCCCCTCTACCCAGTTCCTCTACAATTTGGTACCCTTTTTCTCTGAGTAATTCATCCATAGGCTGTCTAGGATTTAATGGATTTTGGGGTATGTTGCTCTAGTTGTCTGTATAAAAAACCTAACTCTGCTGCTTTTAAATGGAGGGTTCTGTCCTTTCTTGTATACAAAGATTCTCCTGATGTAGCTAATATTTGCATTAATGTCTTTTGGTACCCCCATTTATCTATCTGATTGATTTTGATAGACCTACATAACTTGCTTGTGTACATTGCCTCCTTTTGGATAACAACTTGGTCGAGGCTAACTTCTAATATTTTCTCGGCAGAGGGTTGTTTCCGTCGAAACAAGCTTCTAATCAGAGTATTGTCCACTACTTCATATACCTTGAGTAGTTTATGGTCAATAGAAATATATATCCAACCATTTGTTTCCGATGGCTTTTTCCAATCTTTAGTGATCTTAGTAATGATCCCACCAGTGACCCAATCAATGATCCTAGCAATGATCCCAGCGATCCAATCTTCAATGAAGTTAATGATAAGAATTGGCACGATCACAGGAATAAGCGGTACAATTAAGAAACCCCCAAATAAAAATAAATTTAATAATACACGCCCATCCTCTGACATACCGTCTCCAAAAAAAGAAGAGCCTATATTGATCTGCCAAGAGTTTTGCAAATAACAGGGAATATGAATTTCTAATTTAGTGTCATCAATGGCAGTAGATATTTTTGACCCGACAGGCGGTTGTGCCTTCTGGTGCATCTGAGACTGCAACTTCTGCAAAGCTTCCCTGGCTGAGGTAAACCTGTCCTCTGGTATGGGCGCATTGGCACGGTCTATCCACTCCAACAAATGAGCCGACGCATTCACCTTCAACGAACGTAAATTTAACCGCAACGCCTTGCGCGGTAACTCAGATGGCTCCCGCCCTGTCAACAAAAATGCTACTGTCATCGCCACACTGTAAATATCTGATTTAGCACTGGCTTCCCCCCGCAACTGTTCAGGGGCAATGTAACCATAGGTGCCCACAAACGTCCCCATCCCACTCACTGTGCCCGTTGCTAAAAATACTGACCCAAAATCAATCAAAAATACACTGCCATTGTCGGGCTGATAAATGATGTTAGAAGGTTTGATGTCCCGATGAATGACGGGGGGATTGAGTTCGTGTAAGTAGATGAGAATTTCTAAGAGTTGAGCGGTGATGTCTCTGATTTCTGCTTCCTGTGCCCGCCAGCCCTGCTTAATGAGGTTTGCCAGGGATTCCCCCACCACCAGCTCCCGCACAAGGTAGAAAGTCCGATCGGTTTCTGTGTCTTCGTGGAAGGAGGTGATATATTTGGGGATGCCGGGGTGGTCGAGCTGAGCAAGGATAGAGGCTTCCCGCTGGAAGAAGTCGAGGGATTGCCAGTCCTGCATTTGTCGGAGGGAGATGGTTTTGATGGCGACTGGTCTGCCTGTCTCCCTGTCAATACCTGCGTAGGTCTTACCAAATCCCCCCTCTCCCAGAAGGGATGTCACCTCGTACCTTTGCTGCAACAGCCGACCATTCATCGTTCTGGGAAACTAGGGGCAAAGAGCGGACAAAATGATCCCTACAGTGCTATTGTAAAACCATTGTATCAATAAATTTATTCAAGGTTGAAATCAGCATGGTAGCAACGGCACAAAAAACAAATGTCGGTAAAGTCGTCCAGGTCATCGGTCCTGTTGTAGATGTGGAGTTCCCCAGTGGTAAGCTGCCGGAAATTTATAACGCCCTCGTGGTGGCAGGCAAAACCAATGCCGGGGATATCCGGGTGGTCTGTGAGGTACAACAACTTCTAGGCGATAACCAAGTGCGGGCGGTAGCCATGAGCAGTACGGATGGCATTGTGCGGGGGATGGCAGTGGAAGATACAGGTGCCCCTATCACTGTCCCCGTCGGTAAGCCTACCCTCGGCAGAATTTTTAATGTCTTGGGAGAACCGATCGATGAACTGGGTCCAGTGGAGGCAACGGAGCATCTCCCAATTCACCGTCCTGCCCCTGAATTCACCAGACTAGAAACTAAGCCCTCTACCTTTGAAACGGGGATCAAGGTGATTGATTTGTTGGCTCCCTACCGCAAGGGTGGTAAGGTGGGTCTCTTTGGTGGTGCCGGTGTGGGCAAGACGGTTCTGATTATGGAGTTGATCAACAACATTGCTAAGGAGCATTCCGGTGTGTCTGTGTTTGGGGGTGTAGGGGAGCGCACCCGCGAGGGGAATGACCTCTACCAAGAGATGAAGGAGTCGGGGGTGTTAAACCAGGTTGCCCTCGTCTATGGTCAGATGAATGAGCCGCCGGGAGCGAGAATGCGGGTGGGTCTGTCGGCGCTGACTATGGCAGAGTATTTCCGGGATCAGGCGAAGCAGGATGTGCTGTTGTTCATCGACAATATTTTCCGATTTGTGCAAGCGGGTTCTGAGGTATCGGCGCTGTTGGGGAGAATGCCCTCGGCGGTGGGTTATCAGCCGACCTTGGGTACAGATATGGGTGACCTGCAGGAGCGCATTACCAGTACGGTGGATGGTTCTATTACTTCTGTGCAAGCGGTCTATGTCCCTGCCGATGACTTAACTGACCCTGCTCCTGCTACTACCTTTGCCCACCTGGACGCCACTACTGTTTTGTCCCGTAGCTTAGCCGCTAAGGGGATTTATCCTGCTGTTGACCCCCTGGCTTCTACTTCTACTATGTTGCAGCCTGGCATTGTCAGTGAAGATCACTACCGCGTGGCGCGGGGTGTACAACAAACGCTGCAGAGATTTAAGGAGTTGCAGGACATCATCGCCATCCTTGGTATGGATGAACTGTCGGAGGAGGATAAGATTACGGTCTATCGCGCCCGCAAGATTCAGCGCTTCCTCTCCCAACCCTTCTTTGTGGCGGAAGTCTTCACGGGTTCCCCTGGTAAGTATGTCAAACTGGAGGACACGATCAAGGGCTTTGATATGATCCTGAAAGGGGAGTTGGATGACCTGCCCGAACAAGCCTTCTACATGGTGGGGGACATCAATGAAGCGATCGCTAAGGGCGAAAAACTAAAAGCGGAGGCGAAGTAGTTGCCGCGGGGTTAATTACACTAAAAGATGGGGTTTTTACCCTGTCTTTATTTTGGGAAGGGCAGAGATGAACACGGGGGAACAACTGACGATCGAGCAAGCAATTGCCAATCTAGCGGGGGATGACCTGGGTTTGCGTCTCTACAGTGCCTGGTGGTTGGGACGGTTTCGGGTCAGGGAGGAGAGAGCAATACAGGCTTTGGTGCAAGCTCTGCAAGATGAGGACGATCGCACTCCCAACGGTGGCTATCCCCTGCGCAGGAATGCGGCGCGGGCCTTGGGGAAGGTGGGGGATGGGCGGGTTGTGCCCCATTTGATGGAATGTCTGTACTGTGAGGATTTTTATGTGCGGGAGGCGGCTGCCCAAGCCTTGGAAATGCTAAAAGACCCTGCCTGTGTACCCTCTCTTTTACAGCTGTTAGCAGAGCCAGAATCGGTACCCCACCCGGCGCCGGAATTGCCCTACCTTGCCCAACCTTTTGATGCGATTATCGAGGCTTTGGGGACTTTGGGAGCGAAGGAGGCAGTGGGGTTAATCTCCTCCTACTTGGAACATGAGGTGCCCCGTATTCGTTTTGCCGCTGCCCGTGCTCTCTATCAACTCACTACCGATCGGGAACGCTATGGGGAAATTTTAATTGCTGGTCTGCGTAGCCCGGATTTGCAACTGCGGCGGGCGGTATTGGCGGATATTGGTGCCATTGGTTATTTGGGGGCGGCACAACCTGTGGCAGATACTTTGGCGGAAAACAGTCTTAAGTTGCTGGCACTCAAGGGCATTCTGGAGCAAAATCTTCCCCCTGATTATTTGACGGCGGACACGATCGGGGTGATGAATCTAATGGACTCTCTACTGTAGGTGGTTGCTTTCCCTGCAGGAGGGGGAAATTCTGTAACCTGTCCCGCTGCCAGAGTAAGGTCATGCTGCCCAGGGAGAGAACGATCGTGATAATGAGGGAACCGGTGAGGAGGCGGACTTGTTGTTTGAGTTTGTGAACTTCTTCTTGGTTAGGTAGCTCGACCGTGGCAGTTGCAGGGGGAGGAAATTCTACTAGGCTATATAGCCAGTCAGTGATCAGTTTGGGGCATTTGGGTTGCAGGTACAGCTTCAAGCCCAGATACTGCGCCAGCCCCCTGGGATATTTCGCCAGGTATTTGAGGAGGGGGTTGAAGGGGGGAGGGACATGACGGTTCACCCAGTTGATCACAGCAATATCATAGAGGCAGCCAATCACCCGCTTGCCTGTAGCCCCCTCTCGTTGGAAGAGTTCTTCCAAAACTATGAGAATTTCTGCCAGCCGCTCCTGTTCTAGCTGCTGCTCCTGCGGTGTTTTGATTTTCACGTTTGTTCTCAGCCCGTTATTTGTCAACCTACAATAGGAATTGGCTTTTTTCAAGGTTATGCCCCTTTCCATCCCTAGTCTGTCTGCCCGTAAACAACAGAAACAACCGATCGTTGCCCTCACTGCCTGGGAATATGCCATAGCCCAGATTATCGATCGGGCGGGGGTGGATGTCATTTTGGTGGGGGATTCCCTGGGGATGGTTGCCCTAGGCTACAGAAATACGCTGCCTGTGACCCTAGAGGAAATCATTCACCATGCTAAGGCGGTGGGACGGGGGGTAGAGCAGGCGCTACTAGTGGTGGATTTGCCCTTTATGAGTTACCAGGTCAGTCCGCAACAGGCACTGCGATCGGCGGGGCGCATTTTGAAGGAGACCCCTGCCCAGGGGGTAAAACTAGAAGGTGGTTCCCCCGCCATGGTGGCAACGGTGGCAAAGTTGGTGCAAGCGGGAATTCCGGTCATGGGTCATGTGGGCTTAACACCACAGTCGGTATATCTCATGGGGTATCGGCAACAGGGCAAGGCACCGGAGATGGCGGAGAAAATTTACCAAGAAGCCCTAGCTCTAGCGGCAGCGGGGGTGTTTGCTCTCATCCTGGAACATATCCCCAGTGACTTGGCACAGAAAATTACAGAGAGGGTGACGGTGCCTACGATCGGGATTGGGGCTGGTCCCTACTGCGATGGACAGATTTTGGTTACCCATGATTTACTAGGCTTGTCAGAAACTCAACCGCCCTTTGCCCCTAAGTACATTGATCTGCGCCAGTTAATTACAACAGCAGTGACCCAGTTTAGCCAGGATGTCAAAACTCATAAATTCCCAGGGATGCCCCAGAGTTGAAGGGTGTAGTCGTCGCCGCCACTGACTAACAACATCTGTGCGGGTACAAAGGCAAGGGTATTGATGACGTTGAGGTGCCCCCGCAGGGTGTGGATGTCCTGGTAGGTGGTCAAGTCCCAAATTTTAATCTCGCGAAAGCTGGCGCTGATCAAATACCGATCGTCGGGGGTGATGACCAGTGCCCGTACTTCCCCCTTGTGCCCCTCTAGTTCCCGCCAGTATTTGCCCTCCACGATGTCCCAAATTCTAATCGTGCGATCGCGGCTGCCGCTGAACAAAAATCTGCCGCAGTGACTGACCGCAAATGCCCACACCCTGGCGCTATGCCCCACCAACTCCCACCTGAGCCTACCTGTTTCTCTATCCCAGACGCGAATCATGGTGTTCCAACTGCAACTGACGATCGTTTTGCCATCGGGACTGAGGGCAACCGCATTCACTAGATTGGTGTGAGCCTTGATGGTGCGGATTTCTGTCCCCGTCCGTACCCGCCACAGTTTGATAGTGGAGTCCTGACTGCCCGTGACGATCGTTTCGCCATCGGGACTGATTGCCACAGAGTTGACATAGCCGCAGTGCCCCGTCAGCGTTTGTCTCACTTCCCCCGTCGGTAGGTGCCAAATTTTAATCGTCCGATCGCGGCTGCCACTGACCAGAGTTTCTTGATCGGGGCTGAGGGCAATACCTGTCACCAGGTCGCTATGCTCTTTGAGTTTTTGTACCATCTGGTGGGTTGCCCTGTCCCACAGGCGGATAGTGCGATCGTAGCCACAGCTGATGATATAACTACCCTCGCGATTACACAACACACCACTGACTGCCTTGGTGTGCCCCCGCAGTGTCCCCAGGTGGTCCATGAGCCAGTAACTATCTCTCTGTTCCCCCGTCCACAGTAATTGCAATGCCCGCCGCCGCACTAGGGGAGAACTATCCGTCGTTGCCGCCTGCACCAGGGCTAACCCCTCTGCCCCAAACTGTAAAGCCTGCGTCAAAATCTCCGCCCGCTCCTGAGGTGTACCGACTTGCCAACGCTGCTTGATTCCCAGCCACCCCCCCAGAACAGCTGTACCACTGTCTGCCTGTCCTCCCCCTAGTACCACATCAAACGATCGGGGTGTAGCCATCTCCCACTTCAGAAAACTTTACTTTAGTATACCCCTGCAACCCGATCGCGTCCTGCCCCGAAACTCCAACCCTCCCATTGACGGCGGGCGCGGAAGTCCTGCCCAGGCGGGAAATTCTGCCAGATTTCGTACAACCCCAACCCCAGGTAGTGCTTAAACCAATCCAAGACCGTTCCCATACCCACTTGGGCTACAACCTGGGCAATCAAAAGGGGGTCCGCCAGAAGCATCCGCACCATTGTTTGGGTAAGGGCAGGGAACTGCACCACATCCTGCAGAAAAGTGCGCATCACGGCGGGGGGCAGCTGCGACATCTCTCGAAAAACCAAATCTAAAATCCGATTCACACTATGGGGAGCAACCTCTCTACCCATCTCTACTCGCATCACCCTTTGGAAGAGCCAAGTGACGGCAATATTGGGTTGGTAGGGCTGCACGTAGCACAAGTCGGCGCGCGCGAGGTAATTTCCCTCCAGGGCTTCCGTTAAAGCCTGTACCAGACGGGGGAGGTGGCGCACCATTGCCCCAAAACCACTGAAACTGAGGGGAGATTGATAGCCCCCACTATCTCCCAGGGACAAAATGCGGTCCCAGGCGGGCAGGAGAGGATTAGTGCGATAGGCAGGGAAAAATCCCCCCAACACCCGGTGGAATTTAATCTCAGCGGGGTCCGTATCCTGGTATTGGGGCAACAGACGGCAGTAGGCAGCCCATAGCTCCTGTATCCCCCCCCGATCGGGATGGAGGTCGCCATAGGTAAACAGGTAGGTAGTCCGTCCATCCAAGGCAGGGAAAGCCTCCCAAAAATATTGATAATGATTCTCGATCGCTGTAAAGGTATAAATCAAATCCCCCCAACTACAGGGCTTGATCCCCGTAGCGCAACCCCCCACCACCAGACAAATACCGTCGGGACGATCGTGACCATAGAGTTGATAGCGCGTCTGGCGACTGATGGGGGAAAAATAGCCCATACAATCCAGGAGTAATCTGCCCCGATAGGTTAGCCCCGCTGTGACTGCTACGCCGTCGGGATGGACTATTGCCCCTGTAAAGGGAGAATTTTCCCGCACTTGCCCCCCCAAATGCAGAAATTTTCCCTTGAGGTGGTCGAGCAAAATACGGGGACTGACCCCCAAATTCAAAACATCCTTGACCCAGTACTCGCCCCCACCGTGAAACCCCACCCGCCCAGGATTATACTCTGTCACGATCGCCTCTGCCAGCGCCTCTGCTGGGAGTAGTTCCAACTCCAGGAGGTTGTCTAGTTCAGCGCGGGAGATATTCCACTCCTGTTCCCGTCCCTGGAGGGTACCCCGTTCCACAATGAGAGTCGCCCATCCCCGCTGCTGCAGCGCCGTTCCCACCAGTAGCCCCAATGTCCCCCCGCAGATAACCACATCCACATCGGTCTGCCCCAGGGGAGTGCTAGCAGTTCTAATCACCTGCGGTTGCGGCAGCCCCGAGCGGTAATCCCGCCAGAACTGGTCAAGGTGGGCAATTTTGCTGTCTGTTGCGGGGGGAAAGAGCATTAGAGTTTTACTTCAATATCCACCCCCGCCGCCAGGTCTAGCTTCATCAGAGCATCGATCGTTTTTGCCGAGGGCTGGTAGATGTCAATGATGCGACTATGGGTACGAGTTTCAAAATGTTCGCGGGAGTCCTTGTCCACGTGGGGGGAGCGCAACACGCAATAAATCCGCCGTCTGGTGGGCAGGGGAATGGGACCGATAGCAGTAGCATTAGTGCGATTCGCCGTTTCCACAATCTTTTCGCAAGAGGCATCCAGGAGACGATGGTCAAAAGCCCGCAGGCGGATGCGAATTTTTTGTTGTTGCAGAGTAGCCACAATCCTTCCTAAAATTTCAGCGTTCCCTATTTTAGCACTTTGCCAAGGGGTGGGGAGTAGCTTTGAAAAAAAGGGAATTTTGCGATAAAGTACAACATGGGCATATTCAGGGGAAAAGCTAGTGACAGCGCACAAGATTCTCGTAATTGATGACAGCCGCGTTATCCGCAACATGGTTAGGGATATGTTGCCGCCAGAAAATTTCGAGGTGTTGGAGGCAAAAGATGGGGTCCAGGGGCTGGAAATGGTACAAAAGGAGAAGCCTTGGATGATCATGCTGGATTTCCTCCTGCCGAAAATGAGCGGTTACGAGGTGTATGAGCACATCCAGCAACACCCGGAACTCAGCCGCATTCCCATTATCCTCATGTCGGGGCGCAAAGAAGAGGTCACTAACAAAATCCCCGAACCCTTTGAGGACAAGTATTTGGTGTTTATTGAGAAGCCTTTTGAACAGCGGGAACTCCTGCTTGCCATCAAAAAAGCAATGACCCTTGCCCAACGCCGCCCCCCCGTAACTGGCATAGGCGCAACCACAGCCCCCTCCACTGCCCCTCAAGGGGTAGACCAGAACCTCATCGATCGGGTTGCCAAGCTGGAGGCAGAAATCGCCAAGTACGAGAAACTGGAAGAAAAAATCAGGACATTGGAGCAACAACTGGTCGTACAGCACAAACAGTTACAACAGTTGGTAAACTTCATCAAACAAAAGATGCAATAAAAGAAGGGAGCTATGGCAGAGCGCTACGTGCGTGTGCAGGGGGAGGGGGGGGTCTACTATGGCTTATTGGAGGTCAATCTATCCGTACAGGTGCTCTCAGAGGCGCCCTGGCTAGGCGGCAAGCCAACGGGGAAAGTCCTACCACCGGAGACCTATACCCTCTTACCCCCCTGTGAACCCCAAAAGATCGTGGGGGTGGGAAAGAACTACCGTGCCCATGCCCTGGAACTGGGGACAGAGCCGCCCAAGGAACCCCTGATTTTCCTGAAACCCACGAGCGCTCTCATTGCCTGCCAGCAGCCCATCCTCCTACCCCCCCAGTCCAATCGGGTGGAATACGAAGGGGAACTTGCCCTAGTCATGGGCAAAACCTGCCACCACGTCAGCCCCGATCAAGCCCTTGCCTATGTTTGGGGTTATACAATTGCTAACGATGTAACCGCTCGGGACCTCCAGCGCAAGGATGGGCAGTGGACACGCGCCAAGGGATTTGATACCTTTTGCCCCCTCGGTCCTTGGATTGTGCGGGATATAAGCCCAACAGCCCTACTACAAACGATTTTGAACGACGATTCCGTGCCTGTGCAGAGTGCCACGATCGATGAAATGTTGTTTCCCCCTGAGGTGTTGGTTTCCTTTATCAGTGGGGTGATGACCCTTTATCCTGGGGATGTGATTTTAACAGGTACTCCGGCTGGCGTAGGCAGGATTGCCCCAGGGGATCAAGTGGCGGTGGAGATAGAGGGCATAGGGCGGTTACAAAATCCTGTGGCGGTGGCGGCGACTCTAGGGGAGAGGGAGGAGTGATTGTTTTGGCAGCTACTACAGGGGGAAAGGGAAGTAAATCTCTGTCAGCCGCACCAGAGCGGTGAATTTTGGCAAAAGTGGGAGGCAGCCCTGGGGCAGGAACTCCAGGCAGGCGTTCTCCTGAGTAATCAATCCCTGTTTTTAGCTGATCATCCCCACTTAGAACGATGGGTATTTGCTCCCGTCCGTCTCGCCGCTGCCCAACCCCAGACCTTTGAGTTTGTCCCCTTCAACGCCGAGGACGCCACAGAACGATGGGCGATGATTTTAACAGAAAAATGGCAACTATGTCTAGTTAGTCGCGGTGACCAGGCTCTCTTTTCCTTTCACCCTCAAATAAGCAAACTAGTCCTAGATATATTGCTCACACAGCCGCAAACAGAAAAACTACAAACAAAACTGCAGTCTTTGACCTTCCAACTGCCAGAATACGGGGTGATGGCAAACATGATGGCGACCTTTCTCTCTCTCTGTCATCCTAGGGAAGTGGTCTTACCAGAATTGGCAGATATTGACATCCTGCAGAGTATGATCCACGAAGTGCGTACACCCCTGACTACTATCCGCACCCTGGTCAGCTCCCTCTTAAAACGATCGGATATTAACCCGCTTGTCCGCCAAAGGCTAGAACAAATCGAGCGGGAAACCAAGATGCAAATCGATCGGCTCAATCTCATCTTTCAAATTGTCGACCACGCCCAACCCCTCCTGCAGGAGCCATTGCAACTGGAAGAACTGGTACTAGAGGAATTACCCCAATGGCAGTGGCAGACCGATCGGCGCAATCTTACCTTGGAATATATCCCCAGTCAGACTAGCTTACCCCCTGTCCTGACCAATCGAGAACTATTGCAGCAGTTGTTGAATGGTTTGATCGATCGTTTACTACGTCTTTTACCCTCTGAGAGCAAAATCAAGGTGCAACTCCATCCCGCTGGCAGCTATCTCAAACTGGAAATTATCACTTCCTCCCACACCAGTGGGGGACTACAACCGATCGGGCGGTGGCTAGCATGGCAACCAGAAACCGGCGTAGTGAGTTTAAGCTTGGTAGTGACAAAGGCACTCTTTCAGGCATTGGGGGGGAAATTTACCTTGAAAACCCTACCCACAGAGGAAATCATCGTCGTCTATTTGCCCGTCTTGCCTGGCTAGTTGCCCATGTGGCACAATACAAGAGCCGTTTTCCTCAGATGTCCATGGCTGTTCCCCTCCTAGACAAACAGTACAATCCCTTTGCCACAGAAACAAAATGGCAGCAGTTATGGGAAGCTAAGGGCATATTCCGGGCAGCGGCCCCCTCCCAGCGGGAAACCTTTACGGTGATGATTCCCCCCCCCAACGTGACGGGGAGTTTGCACATGGGACATGCCTTCGAGGAAACTATTATCGATGCCCTGGTGCGCTGGAAACGGATGATGGGGTACAACACCCTGTGGCTACCTGGCACTGACCATGCCAGTATCGCAGTGCAGACGCTGTTGGAAAAACAACTCAAAGCAGAAAAGATCAAGAAAGAGGACTTGGGGAGAGAGAAATTTCTGGAGCGGGCTTGGCAGTGGAAAGCGGAATCGGGGGGCACGATCGTTAAACAACTGCGGCAGTTGGGGGTATCAGTGGACTGGTCGCGGGAACGATTTACCATGGATGAGGGTTTGTCGCGGGCGGTGACGGAAGCCTTTGTACGACTCTATGAAGATGGTTTGATCTACCGCGGCGAATATCTGGTCAATTGGTGTCCCTCTTCCCAGTCAGCGGTGTCTGATTTGGAAGTAGAAAACCAGGAAGTGAAGGGCAATCTCTGGCATTTACGCTATCCCGTTGTCGGGACGGAGGAGTATTTGGTGGTGGCAACTACCCGCCCTGAAACCATGCTGGGGGATACAGCGGTGGCTGTTCATCCTGAGGATGAAAGATACAAACACTTGATTGGCAAATCGGTCTTATTACCCTTGGTGAAGCGAGAAATTCCCATTATTGCCGATGAATACGTCGATCGTTCTTTTGGCAGTGGCTGTGTGAAGATTACGCCTGCCCATGACCACAACGACTTTGAGATTGGCAAACGCCATCATTTGCCCCTAATCAATGTATTAAACAAAGACGGCACGATTAACGAACAGGGGGGAGAATTTGCCGGGCAAGACCGTTTTGTGGCGCGCAAGAATATAGTGGAACAGCTGACGGCTTTGGGATTGCTGGAAAAGATTGAAGACTACGTGCATACGGTGCCCTACTCGGAGCGGGGGAAAGTGCCCATAGAGCCGTTTTTATCCTCACAGTGGTTTGTCAAAATCACGCCCTTGGCAGCAATAGCCCTAGATCACTTCGATCGATTACACTCTCCTCGTTTTATTCCTGAGCGGTGGGGGAAGGTCTATCGGGATTGGTTGGTGAAGTTAAAGGACTGGTGTATTTCGCGGCAGTTGTGGTGGGGACATCAGATTCCCGCTTGGTATGTAGTCAGCAAAACAAATGGTGTCATAGAAAAAGATACGCCCTTTGTAGTGGCAAGGAATGCGCAAGAGGCAGAGGAGAAAGCAAAGGCTCTCTATGGGGAGGACATCCAACTACAGCAAGACCCCGATGTTTTAGACACCTGGTTTTCCTCCGGCTTGTGGTGTTTTTCTACCCTGGGCTGGCCCGAAGACACGATCGATTTACAGACGTTTTATCCTACGTCGGTGTTGGTTACAGGTTTTGACATTATTTTCTTTTGGGTAGCGCGGATGACCATGCTATCGGGGTATCTGACAGGGAAGATGCCTTTTCACACTGTTTATATTCATGGTCTGGTAAGGGATGAAAACAACCAGAAGATGTCCAAGTCCAAAAACAACGGCATTGACCCCCTGGTGTTGATCAACAAATATGGCACGGATGCTCTGCGCTTTATGCTGATCAAGGAAGTAATTGGGGCGGGGCAAGATATTCGCATGGATTACAATCGCAAAACCCAGGAAAGCAGCAGCGTAGAAGCCGCTCGCAATTTTGCTAACAAATTATGGAATGCTGCCCGTTTTGTCTTGATGCATCTGACAGAAACTCCCACTGCTCACTATAATCCTGCTAATCTCACAAGAGACGATCGGTGGATTCTCTCCCGTTATCATCAAACAGTCAAAGAGGTAAACGAGTTATTCAATAATTTTCTGTTTGGGGAAGCTGCCCGCGCCCTCTATGAGTTCATTTGGGGGGACTTCTGCGACTACTACATTGAATTGGTCAAACCTCGTCTGACGGGGGCAGATGGTGTTTCCAAGGAGACAGCCCGATCGGTGTTGGTACAAGTCCTAGACGGTATTTTGCATCTCCTCCATCCCTTTATGCCCCACATTACAGAGGAGATATGGCATGGTCTGTGGCAGAAAACAGAAGAAGAGTTTTTAGCCCTGCAGCCCTATCCCCAGGCGGATGTAACCATGATTGATACAGACCTAGAGGCGGAGTTCCAGGTGACTTTTGCTGTCATACGGGTTATGCGCAATTTGCGGGCAGAAGCAGAGGTGAAACCAGGACAAAAAGTCAAATTCTATTTGGTCTCTGAGCAGGCAAGAGAGAGGGAAATCTTGCAGCAAAACCAGGGGGCTATTGAACTTCTCGCCAAGGCAGAAAATCTGGAAATCCTAGCGCAGGTACCGACGGGTGTAGGACAGACAATGACGGGGGTAGTAGAAACGGTGCAGGTGATTTTACCCCTGGCGGGGGTGGTGGATTTGGAGCAAGTGAAGGCTAAGATCGAACGATCGTTGCAAAAATTAGAACCCTTGATTGCCAACATCACCAGTCGTCTGCAAAATGAGTCCTATTTACAGAAAGCTCCCCCAGAGAAAGTAGCCCAGGACAGAACAGAGCTGGCGGAATATGAATACCAGGTAAGAGTTTTAAAGGAGCGTTTACAAGCGTTGCAACAACAAAAATAAACTCCACAGTAGCAGCCAGGTGAGACAACACCAGCGGGTGAGGGAGAGGGCAGCCGAGATGACGGCGGGGGTAATGGGCTGCAGGTTATCACCGAGGAGGGGTTTGGGTTTAACCTGCCCCTTGTAACGATTTTCGCCCCCCAGTTGTACACCCAAAATAGCGGCATAGATACACTCACTCCAACCGGAATTAGGACTGGGGTCATGCACAGCATCCCGTTGACAAATGCGCCAGACAGACAGAGGGCGACCAGATAAAAGACCTAAAGTAAAGACAGTTAAACGACAGGGCAGCCATGTCAAGAGGTCCTCCGTCTTAGCGCTAAACCAGCCCAGGTCGGTAAAAGGTGGTGTCTTGTAGCCAAGCATGGAATCCAAGGTGCTACTGGCTTTGTAGGCGAGGGCAAGTAAAACACCGCCATAGGGGGGAAAGAGAAAAGAACCAAGCAAAGCATAAAACAAAGGAGCAGTGACACCATCCACACTGTTTTCTGTCACTGTCTCCATCACTGCCCGCAATATCTCCTTCTCGTCTAAATCCTCTGTATCTCTGCCCACATAACGACGCAATCTCTGTCTGGCTGTGGGTAAATCTGCCAAAACCGCTAGTACATCTGCTGCCGCCTGTCTTAAACTACGACCTGCCAAACAACTAGCTAGTAAAATGACTGCTCCCATGTCACCGCAAAGACGATCGACCCTTGCTAAACCCAGGCAAAGCAACCACCCGATCGTGCCACTGCCAATAATGACGAGAATTCCCAAAACCACACCCCAAAGGCGCATGACCAAGGGAGGAAAACGGGGCTGGGAGTTGGCATCTATTGCCAATTGCATACCCAGAGAAATGACCCCACCGATGACTTGCACAGGATGAAGCCAACCGATCGGGTCACCCACCAAATAGTCCAGGAAAGCAGCCCAGAGAACCAGCAAAGCCTAGGGCAGAGATTGCACAATGACGGGGGGGGAAACACTGGCTTGCAGGAAGCGCGACCCCGTGACCGCATCGTTGACAATGCCAAACAGGGGATTAGCAGCAATGCCGGCGATAGAAGTGATGACCAAAGTCGAAACCATAGCCACCTGCAGAGGACGCATACCAGGTTCTACCCAACTGATCTGGGGATAGCGCATCACTGCCTCGGACATCTCCTGCGGTTCTTTCACCACCATCTGCTTGACAACGCGGATGTAGTAGTAGATGGAGACCACGCTCATCACCAAGCCCAGGATGACCAGACCGTAGGCACCCGCCTGCCAGCCAGCCCAGAAAATGTATAACTTCCCAAAGAAGCCCGCCAAGGGGGGAATGCCGCCCAAAGACAGCAGACAGATACTCAAACAGAGGGTAAGTAGGGGGTCTTTCTGGTACAAGCCGCTGTAGGCACTGATTTGGTCCGTCCCTGTCCGCAGAGCAAACAAAATCACACAGGCAAACGCCCCCATATTCATAAACAGATAGACCAACAGATAAAAGATCATGCTGGCATACCCCGCCTCCGTATCGACAATCATAGCGAGCATAACAAAGCCCGCCTGCCCGATGGAGGAATAAGCCAACATCCGTTTCATACTGGTCTGGGCGATCGCCACCACATTCCCCAAGACCATACTGAGGATAGTCAAAATGACAAAGACATAGTGCCACTCAGGCTCGATCGTGTGGAAGACGGTCACCAAGAAACGCACCGCCAGGGCAAACCCCGCCGCCTTTGACCCCACAGACAGGAAAGCCACCACAGGGGTAGGGGAACCTTCATAGACATCGGGCGTCCACTGGTGGAAAGGTACCGCCGACAACTTGAAGGCAATCCCCGCCACGATAAACACCATCGCCAGCACTACTGCCAACTCTGGGTGACGGATAGCAGCCGCAATCCGCAGTAAATTCGTCTCCCCCGCCGACAGACCGTAGAGCAAGGACATCCCATACAAAAAGATGGCGGAACTGGAAGCACCAATGAGTAAATATTTGAGAGCAGCTTCATTCGATCGGGGGTCACGTTTGGTATAGCCAGATAGGAGATAGGAAGCAATACTGAGGGTTTCGAGGGAGACAAAAATAGTCACCATTTCATTTGCCCCCGCTAGAAACATACCCCCCACAGTAGCGGTTAATAAAATTACTAAATATTCCCCTAAAGCTACTCCCGCCTGTAACAAATAACGTTCGGAAATCAGACTAGTCAGCAACGCCGAAAAAGCTATAATCCCCCGAAATACTAAACTTAAACGATCGCTATCAAACGTACCCAAAAATGCCAAGGTACTAGTTTGGGGATGCAACCACTGCCAGACAATCGCCCCTAGAGCAGCCGTCAATCCCAAATTGGTGAGCGTAGGCAACGATCGGTTAGAGCGACCAGAAACGAGGTCAACAATCAGCACTACTACCAAAGTGAGAATGACGATTAACTCTGGTACGATGGTGGCAGTTTTAAGCACTGCAACAGCAGATAAAAAATTCATAGGCAAGTCGTCCATGTCTTTGTGTATTTTAGTTTAAGTTGGGGTAAGACTACATGGGTAGCTATAGAATTGATGTGCTGGGGGTTCCCCTCGATATTGCCACTGACTACCTGCAACTAGCGCAGTCCCTAGGGAGCGGGCACATAGTCACCCTCAATGCCGAAATGGTCATGGCAGCGCGGCGGCACCCCCGCCTGAGGACGGTTATTCAAGGGGCAGAACTGGTAGTACCCGATGGGGCAGGCGTTGTTCTCTACGGAAGATGGCGTGGGCACAAGATCGATCGTTGTCCTGGTATTGATCTGGCTGCCCGTTTACTAGAGTCCGCTAGGGAGAAGGGGCAAAAGGTCTTCTTTTTGGGTGCTAAGCCCGATGTGATTCCCCGCACGGTCGCCCATTGGCAACAGCAACTCCCCTCCCTGCAGATAGTAGGCTGGCATCACGGTTATTTTGACGCCCCAGCAGAGGGAGAAATCCTACAAACCCTGCACCAGACCCAACCCCACCTCATCCTCGTTGCCCTAGGTGTCCCTAAACAAGAGATATGGATTGCCGAACACCGATCGCTATGTCCCCATGCTCTGTGGATGGGCGTAGGCGGTAGTTTTGACATTTGGGCAGGTGTAAAGAAGCGGGCGCCCCAGTGGTTAGGCAGAATGCACTTAGAATGGCTCTACCGTCTGCTACAAGAACCCAGCCGCTGGCGACGGATGGCAGTTTTACCCCAATTCCTATGGCTCGCCCTCTGGGACAGAAAGATTGGCTAATCCTGCTTGCACAACCCTACAAATCCTATGCCGTAACCAGTCGGGGAAGAGAATCTGAAAATTGGGCAGATAGCGCAAAATACGCTGTTGAAACCAAAAAGAGCTAATCTCTGCACTCTCTACAATGACATACTGCTCTGTCTTTTCTACTATTTTTTCCTGGGGACGGCGAGGTTGGTAATTTTTCAAATCCCCCTGTAGACGGTATTGCACGGTCAGGGTGGGAAATTCCCGTCGATACCAGGGAATGTCGGTACTAGTTCTAATTTCCTGTATGCGATCGAGACGAAAAGAAAAGTTGCGGGCAGTGGGGTCTTCTTGCCAGTTACAGGTGACAGGGGGAGTAGGCACATGGGCAAAGAGAAAGAGAATGCCGTCATGTAAATGTAACTCCGCTAAATCCACATCCCAAATCTGTTCTTGCCCCTTGGAGTTGCGATAACGGATGACAAATCTTCTTTTACTGGCTAAGTGATCGCGCAGAATGGCTATTTTCTCCCGCAGGGAAGGGTCGCTGTAGGGAAGGGGGGGTCAAAGTTGCTAGAAAAGCAGGGTATTGCCACTGGTTCGCTACTGTGCAACAGAATTTCCCCCAGATGGGCACCCTCCGCTACAAAACCTAAATTCTCCAAGAGCTTACTCCCCAGCGCAATCGCCTGTTTCTGTTCCTCTGACAGGAGGAGGGGCAAATTGGTTTTACGCAAGATGTAGGGAGTCTGGTTACTGCTTTTAATCTCACAACCCCGATCGCGCCAGCGTTTGATACTGCGACTGATCTGCTGATAGATGTCTTTTGAGTGGGGAAACTCAGGTTGCAAAATCGCCGCCAATTCCTGCCGCCTGTAGGGACGCTGGCATAGAAGCTGCAATAACCGCAGATCAAACTCCATTGTGTTACTCATGGTATCACTTTTTGATAACCACCCCAAATTTTACAGTAATAGAATAGCTCCAGATTTAGGAATGGCGTTATGGAGATCAAAGTTAAACCCATCTACTCCCAGTTGAACTATGCCCCCTGCCCCCTGGGCTGTAGCGATCGGTGTGTAGTCAAGGACAAAGCGCCCAATTTAGGTGTGTCTCCTTGTCCCCTATCCCGTCATCAGGCAGAGACCTGTGGGGCGGTTTTGAGCAAGGAATACGACATCATCATCAACATTGCTCGCACGGGAGATGGCAAATCTTTAGCTGGTTATTTACCCGCCTTACTCAATAAAGATTTTCGGATCATGGGTCTTTATCCCACGATCGAGTTAGCGGCTGACCAGGCAAGGCAACAGGAGCACTACCATCATTCATTTATTTGGTTTTAGTCCTGAAAAGACAAGGCAGAGAGTAGATCATCTCTACGGCGCCGAACTAGCCAGACGCAGTGCCGGTGGCTCCAAGTTTGTGGAATTGCTGACAGCGATCGAGCAGAAATCCATCTTGTTAACTAATCCTGACATCTTTCATTATATTACCCATGTCTTCTACCGCAACCCTGCCTACAGTACTCAGAATCTCCTTGCCAGCTTATCCCGTTTTCCCGACCTGTGGCTAGTGGATGAATTTCATATTTTTGCTGCCCACCAAGAAACCTCCTTGTTAAACAGTATCTTTCTACTACGTGCCCTCTATCAAAACACCGAGCGCCCCCGCCAATTTTTATTTACCACCGCCACCCCTAAGGAAAGTTTCATCCATTTACTGGAGAAAACAGGGCTGCGGATTAAAAAGATAGTAGGGAATTATACAGATGTAGACCATGCTGGTTATCGCATCATCAGTCAAGAGATTAGTTTACAATTTATCCCTCTGAGTACCGACCAAAACGCCGTAGACTGGCTACTGGCAAATGAAACAACCATTGCCACCTATCTACAAAGAGAGAAGAAGGGGCGAGGACTAGTTATCCTCAACTCTGTCGCTGCCATTAGAAGACTAACTAACAAACTGCAAATACCTGACGTAGAAATTATCTGTATCACCGGTCAAATTGACAGCAGACAAAGAGGCGAAAATCGCCAAATATTACTTAACAGTGAAAAACCTGTCTTAGTCCTTGCTACTTCCGCTGTGGATGTGGGTGTGGATTTTGCTATCCATCTCCTTATCTTTGAAGTTAGCGACTTATCTGTCTTTATCCAACGTCTTGGTCGTTTAGGTCGGCATCCAGGTTTTAGTCATTACCAAGGAATTGCTTTGATCCCCTCCACCATGCCCTGGGTAGAAGCAAGACTGCAAGAACAATTCACAGTAGGAGCCAGTTACGATCGCTCAGAGTTGCAAACCAAAATGGCAGAAGTCTTGACAGACAAATGGGAATACGACGAGTACCGCAGCCGCTGGGGAGGCTTGCAGATGGAAGGGTTAGTAGAGCAGTTATTTACCCTCAAGGAAGACCAATCGGTTTTACGCCCTGTCATTGATGACTTACTAGAGAGTCTGCAACCCATTTATGGTGAAAGCATGGACCACTATCGCAAACAATGGCATGCCATCGGACAAAAGAGAGAAGGAAAACAAATACAAGAGGAACTATTACAGTTTCGTAGTAGCTGTGATTTACAGGTAGGAGTGTGGGATGGACAGCAGTTTTACACCTACGACCTCCTGCGGTTATTGCCTCATATTAAAGGCAAAGTAATCAATCGGGAGGAGTTCTTGACTCAAGCGAAGACACGGGGTTTTACAGAGTATGAATTTGCAGCAGACTATTTAATTGGCTACATCAAAGTAGAACAATGGCTAGACAGGCGACAAGATATAAATCTCTTTACATCCCAAGATAGTGAAGACCTGAAAACCTGTGAACTGACCCTCATCAGCAATCTACACATTGATGGTCCCTTGCAGGGAGAACTAAGGAATATCATCAAGTCACATAAATTGCTAGCATTCCTTGTTCCCCTGGGCAGACGGGGGAGCGATCGGTATTGGCAGTTAGTAAGGACTCTACGCTTACCTGCTACTTTTGGATTGTATAAATTATTTACATCCGACAACCAAGTACTTGCCTGTACTTTTAACCAAAATGCATTAACAATGGAGGCATTGAAGTATAGAATAGCTAAAGAATTTTGTCGCCATCAGTCTTATATTTACTAGGAGGAAACCATGACACTATTACAGTCACTGCTACTCAAGAGTGTGGGCGAGGAAGAGATAGTATTACGCCAGTTTATCGACAAGGTATTACCCTGCGTCGAGCAAAAGTTTAGAGATGTTTTAGCTTTGGGAGGTACCTATATCTATCATCGGGAAAAGTTGCAAAAGAAATACGGCAGTAAAAAGTCCCCCCAGGAGATAGAAGAAATAGCCCGCTCCTACAGCAATAGACCAGAGCAAAGTCTATTATTCCATGTTGTGAATGGGCTAATGATCGCCTGGAATCTTTCCAAATACCTAGATGAACCCTTGACTGAGGTAGAACAACGGCTGCTTTGCCTAGCTATGATTCTGCACGACTACGGTAAGTTTTTGTACGACCTGGAAGTAGAAGAACAAATTACAGCGGCAACAGTAGATAGAATTATAAATATTTGTAGGCAACTAGGGGAGGAATTACACTTTGGAGATTTTTGGTCTGACTGGCATTTCTACCTGACGGATATTGCTTATCTTGCCCAAAACACCCAGGCAAAAGTAGGGGCAAATTTGGTAGGTAGTAACTGGCAAAAGGTAGCGAAATTTGGCAGCGATGACCGTCGCCTCGATAATCCCCTCCGTCACCTATTGAGCTTTGGAGATGTTGCTGTCCATCTAACTAACCCTGGTGAAATTCTCACAGATACGATCGGAACAAGATTAAACGAGCGGTTACAGTACTTAGGTATAGACAGGAGATTGTCCTATCATCGGTTACGGGATAGCAGGGGAATTATCACTAACATTATTCACAACCAAGTCATTTCCTATCTCCGTAACAAAGGTTATGAGCCAATCATTTTTCTTGCCGACGGAGTAGTTTATCTGACCCCGTTAGAAAATTCTAATGTGGATATGACAGAAATTAAATGCCGGATTTGGCAAGCCATAGAGAGGACACTAAGCGAGAAATTTAGCAAGGGACAGATTGGTTTTGTCAGGGATGGTAAGGGACTGAAGTGTGCACCTTTCGTCAAAGAATTACTGTCCTCAAAAGCATTGCTGGAGTGCTTACCTCAGGTAGTAGAGTTAAAAGTGGCGAATGTGGAAAAACCCGCTACCGAAAAACGTCTGCAAAAGATGCCCACCTTTGAGAAAAACGAACTGGAACAATATGCAGATATTCGTGCCGATCGGGTAGCTGAATTTATTATCTTTGCACAGCGAGAAGTATTCAAAAACAATTCGCAATTTACCAAGGTGGTTTTGGATTTTCTGGGCTTATCTAACCAGTTCAAAGAAGAAGATACCCAGATAGAGAGGGGAGGAGTTAATTATGGCTGGTATTGGGTAGCTGCTCACTATGTGCGCCAAAATGCTACCTTAGATAATCAGCAAATGTGTGCTAGATTAGCAGATTTAGCACGACGTCTTGTAGAGTTATGCCAGCAAGAGTCGAGAGCTACAGAATACACAAGGCAGGAATTTGATCAATACTTGGACAGTTACCTAGAGGTTAGGGGGAGTCTGGTACTGAACAAAATTTTTCTGCAGGAGCTGACAAATTACATAAGAAGTAAAGCAGAAAAAAATAAGCTTCTATGCTCTCTCAGTTCTGCTGAGTTTGTAGGGGTAGAACAACTAGATACTGTAGTTTTATTTAAGCCCCAACAGTACAGTAATAAAAACCCCCTGGGTGGTAGTCGATTGAAGAGGGGGATTTGCCGTATCTGGGCATTGGAAATGATCTTGAGACGATCGAACTGGGCAAATGATGTGAACCGACTAAAGGATGGCAAGCTTGTGTTTTTGTACATCTATCCTGCCTATACCTATTCTCCACAGTTGACCAAAGTAGTTAGGGTTTTAGTGTCTGAGTTCAGGCGTATTGATTTTAAGAAGGTGCGGGAGCATTGGATTGACAGTCGCCATCAAATTGATGCAATCGCCAAGGGAATACAGATAGCAGAAGATGGGCAAAATGATAGTAAATACTCTGAGAAGGAGTTGCCATTTTTAGCTATAATTCCCCTTGCTACTAAAAGTGATACGCTAAGTGGTAGCTGGGTAGAACCCATTTTACTCTCTCTCAGTTTGCCCCTGTTTTTGGGTGTAAAAGTTGTTGCGTCATTTAGTCCTATTCCTCTGTATAATAGTGATAGGGAACTACAAGAATATGTCAGTATAGACGGGGGGTCAGTGTTCGCTAATCTATTAGGATATGGCTCCAACTTAAGTCTACCTAGCTTGGAGAATGCTTTGAAAGCTTTACTGACTATTTATGCCCTGCACATGGAGAATAGAAGTACCAGAAAGGGGAGTGTGTGGGATGGTATTGTGAAAACAGTGAAGGAGTGTATTACGGATGTTTTGTATGTCTTTTCTATTGCTAAGGAGGGGTTGCGTAAAAGTCAACGGGAAACTCACAGTAAGGAAGAGGTAAATCGGATTTTGGACTATGCTGATATGTTGTCTATTATTGGAGGTCAAAGTATGCAGGAAAAATTAAGGGCAACTTCTCTGGTGGCAGAAAAAATGTTTGCTTTTTATCGCGTAAAGCCAAGTGATAGTGGGCACACTCTATTACTACCTTTTAATAAGTTTTTGGATTTGATTCTCTCCGTACCTGACACCTGGGACGATGAAGAGTTACTCAATCAGGGAGTGGGTCTGCTAGTAAAAGCCATGGATCGGCAACAGATATTCAGACGACCAGTTCTTTGCGATACAGAGATAGACTGGGAAGAGAGGAAATGGCAAGAAGAGGAGAGAATCCAGGAGTTTGTGCAAGTGTGCATCACAGAAGTTTTCCGCAAGATGTGTCAGGGCGATCGTGCTCTGTTGCAGGAACACAGAAATCGACTGCGAGATGGGGTGGAGTTTGCCTACAAACGCCTGCTCTACAGTCAGAAACAGTCTGCTAACTTGGCAGAATAAACTAACTATGAACAATACAGGAGGTAAAACTATGACAATGACTCTGGCAAATTTGACTTCTTTCTTTCACACAGAAATTCCCCGTTTGCCCAATGGTAAGTATATCCACTTTGTTACTCTCCGTTACAGTAAGTCTTTCCCTGTCTTTCGCACTGATGAGGTTCTCAATACAGTACGTACAGCAGCAGGTTTGCAGGATCAAAAGCCTATCAGTCGCTTGGTGATGTTCAAGCGCAAACAGACCACGCCTGAGAGATTAGTAGGAAGAGAACTATTGCGGTCTTTGGGTTTGACTAGCGCTAACAAGGATGACAAAGAGAAATATTGTGCTTACAATGGGGAGGAGTCTTGTAAAAAATGCCCTGACTGTATCATCTACGGATTCGCCATTGGTGATAGCGGTTCAGAACGATCGAAGGTCTTGTCCGATTCTGCTTTTTCTATCACTCCCTATGAGGTATCCCACCGATCGTTTACTTTTAATGCTCCCTCAGAACAGGGAACAATGAGCGAAGGTGGTAAAATGCGATCGAGTATCAATGAGCAAGACCATGTGTTACCCGAGATTACCTTTCCTGCCATTGAAACCTTGCGCGACCCCACCAGAGAATCTTTTATCTATGTTTTGGGAAATCTATTGCGGACAAAACGCTACGGAGCGCAGGAAACCCGCACAGGGGTCATGGAAAACCATATTGTGGGTATTATTTGTGCTGATGGAGAAATTTTTAGCAATCTGCATTTTACACAGGGTTTGTATGATAGTTTGGGTCTTACCAATGGTCATTTGCCGTCATTTAGTGAGTTAAAGGAAACGGCGGAGAAAGTTATGACAGATTTGTTGCAGAAGGAAATGGTGCGTGTTAGTCACTGTTTATGTGGTGAGGATTTAGCAGCTGTGTTGCAGGAGGTGCAGTCAATTTACCAAGATTCGGAGCTATTAAGACAGACGATGACAGTTCTGTATAAGCAGACCACTACATACTCAGAGAAGTACGGGGCTTATGCGTCAAAAGATCAAAGCGGTGGTGAGGATGGCAAGGCAGGCAGTAAGGGTAAGAACCCTAAAAAGAACGAGCAACAGCAAGAACTGACTTTGGAGAAAGAATAATGAAGCTGTACTTTTGTCGTCTAACTCTCCATGATAATGTTTTTTTTGCCACAAGGGAGATGGGGGAGTTGTTTGAAACAGGTAGTTATTTGCACAATTGGGCTTTGAGCTATGCCTTTTTCTCAGATGAATTAATCCTGTCTCCCTACGGTTCCTGTGGCAATAGTGCTCAGACTCCTGTGTACTTGGAGGATGTGAATGAGCATAGTCTGCAATCTCTAAACAAAGCAGGTGTATATCTTTTCCCTGGTAAGCCTGTTGTTTGGAGTTATCAGATCAATACGTTCAAGGCAGCACAGACTGCTTACTATGGCAAGTCTCAGAAGTTTGGTGAGGGTAGTGCAAACAAAAACTATCCCACCAACATTGGTCGAGCAAAAGAGCTGGCAGTCGGTAGTGTCTATCATTCTTTTCTATTGGTTAAGGAGGGGGCAAAGTTACCGTCTTTCCTGGAAAGGTCGTCTGAACATACGTGGATTAGGCTGGGCAAATGGGCTAGCAAGATCAAGGTGGAGACAAAAGAAATCTCTAACTTCCGTAAAAGGAATGGTAAGTTTATTTGCTATCATCCTGTCAATCCTATTGATCTTGAACCTAAGATAAATGTGCTTTTGTACGATCGAGTGGTGATGTGCCCTTGTAGCTTGTTTGGTGTAGCGGAAATGGAGGGGGAATATTGGGAAATAAGTACCAATAGTTTTCTACCTCACCCTGTTGCTTTACCTTGTCATGTAGGTTATGGCTATGGTCCATCGGGATAGTTCTTCTTTACTCGCGATTGTCATTGAGTTAGGAGCAGAGGGAAATAAATTTTTACCTGGTACTCTGGGTCGTGCTCTGCATAGTCAGGTGATAGGATGGATTGCCGATGTAGATGCGGTTCTGGCAGAAGCTATTCATACTGCAAGAGATACGCCCTTTACTATTTCCCCTTTGTTTGGTAATAGACGGCATGGCAAGCCTGTTGTAGGTGAGTCTTTCTTCTTTCGGATTAGTCTTTTGCAGGGTTCCATCTTACCTATCATTTTGCAGGGACTGGAGAGATGGGAAGATAAAAGTATTGTTTTGGGTGGTCATGCTTTTCGGTTGAAGGCAATTTATTGTCTGCCTGGTAGTCATAGGTGGGCTGGTTCATCAGATTATAATCTATTGTCCTCTTTAGCCATACCCCAGAAGGAAATTACTTTGGTCTTTCACACTCCTACTAGTTTTAAGCAAAAGGATTTTGTGCAACCTTTCCCTTTGCCTGATCTAGTGTTTGGTAGTCTGTGGCGTAAATGGAATAGTTTCTGTCCAGCCGATTGTAAAATGGAGGAGGAAGTATGGCAGGTTTTAGTGTCTGGGTTTGATTTGCAAACTAGGGTGTATCGCTTAGAGGGAGGTGCAGAAATTGGTTGCCAGGGTTGGGTGCGTTATGTTTTTACAGAAGAAAGACAGGCAAGGTGGGGTTCTGTTCTATCTCATTTTGCTTTTTTTGCTGGTGTCGGTAGAAAGACAAGTATGGGTATGGGTTTGACACGTTTGAGGGAAAGTTATGAGCAATGAAGACTTGCTTTTATTAAGCAGTTTGAATGCCTGGGAATACTGTCAAAGACGTTGTCTACCCTTTTTTACCTAGTTATCTATGATTTACCCTATGATAAGGCGGGTAACAAGCGGAGAAACCGTTTGCATAAACTGCTATCTGGCTTTGGCAAATGGACTCAGTACAGTGTATTTGAATGTTTTCTATCTGATATGCAATTTGCTAAACTGCAGGTCGGCATCCAAAAGATTATCAAGCCTCAGGAAGATGCGGTGCGTATCTATATTTTAGATGCCAGTGCGGTTAAGCGTACTGTTACCTACGGCTCAGATAAACCTACCCATAGGGATACTATTCTGTTCTAATATGCTAGTATAGTTTTGGCAAACCTCTAGCGGAGCCTATTTACCTAGGGGGTTCGCCAATTTCCCAGAACCAAGACAAATCAATACTTTTACCATTTTGCCTAGCTTACTATTTTCTTCTCTTAGTGCCAATTCTCTTCCAAAGCGGGGGTCTGCCAAACTTGACGCTGTAATCCCTTTCAGGGTATGATCATAGGCGTACGCAGTTTCTTTCTGATGAATCCCGATCGCGGGACTGAAACCGTTGTAAAGCCTCAGTGAAACGTACCTGTTCAAGTGTTTCTTTCTGATGAATCCCGATCGCGGGACTGAAACAGGAATGGCTCTGTACAAGGATTTGAGGGTGCTACGTTTCTTTCTGATGAATCCCGATCGCGGGACTGAAACGGGTGGGAGAATCTTTAGATTGAACTGTTCCGACCGTTTCTTTCTGATGAATCCCGATCGCGGGACTGAAACCGTTGTAAAGCCTCAGTGAAACGTACCTGTTCAAGTGTTTCTTTCTGATGAATCCCGATCGCGGGACTGAAACCGGAAATGGCTACTGAAGCAGAACCCACAGGAGGTTGCGTTTCTTTCTGATGAATCCCGATCGCGGGACTGAAACTGGAATACACAGTCGAGACCGTGTCTTGTCGTTTTGTGGTTTCTTTCTGATGAATCCCGATCGCGGGACTGAAACACCCTCTTCCTAAACCGACTGATTTAGCACTATTGAACCCTACCCTTAACTGGCTGGAAGCATCAGATCTCCATTTCCTAGGGAGACCAGCTATTGATCTCCCTACTTTTGGGACTATCTAATTACGCAGGCGGGGAACTTGCCAAACTCAGGCGTGGCATCGGGATAGAAGGTGCGAATGCCAGAAGCACGGCGGAAGAACATGGTCTTGAAGTTCTTGCCATCATCTGTCACATCCAGAATGCAACCATCGCTGCTCGCAGTGTTACTGGAGGGATTGTCACGGAAGGCTTTGGTGACAAACTTCAGGAGGTCTTCGGCACTCAGAGTATAGCCATAGCCCTTGATAGCGCTCTCGGAAATGCCACCGCTAGCATTGCGCATCCGTACTCCGATCGTGTAAATCACCCCTGGCACAATTTCCTGTTTACTGCTGTTATTGAGAAGACGACCAGCTAGACCCTTTTCCTGCAGGTCCAAATAACGGGCGTGGAAATGCAAACCACCTACTTTGCCCCCTGGCTCTGGCTCACCGCAGAAGATATGGTCAAACCCTTTGGTGTTGGGGTCAAACCAAGCCGCTGCTAATTGATCGAGGTACTGGTCGGGGTTGGTGTACTGGGCAGGACGGTTACCAAAGACGCGATAGCCCGTAAACTGCATGATGCGGTTAAGTTCGGCGGGGTATTTCTTCATGGCGTTCTTGAAAGTGGTAGCGCTTACAGCAGTCCCAGGTGCCCCGCAGATGGCTGCCATTTCCCGATCGAAGGCAGTGAGAGTAGGAGGGGGTGGGGTAGGGTCAACATTGCCACCGAAGGCATTATTTTCGGGATTGTTGATTGTGTCAAAGAAGGGACCAGTGCCAGGAATACCACCACCAGGAGCAGGAGTAGGCGTAGGAGTAGGGGAGGGAGTGCTAGAGCTGGCAACCTGAATGACATTGCCACAGCCGCTAATAGCTGTCCAGTCCAAAACACCGCCGTTATTCAACTGGACGTGGGTAGAAGCAGCAGGATTCGTTTGCTGATTGAAGGCAGTGATGGCATAGAAAGTGCCATTTTGTAAGCGCTTGCTGCTAGAAGAAATACCGGCAATACTACTAGCTACACGACAGGTGTTAGTAGATTGAAAGACAGGCAACCTGCCGCAGCCATTGATAGCCACCCACATTAACTGACCGTTATATTCAATGCGTACGTGGGTAGAGTCGTTATAGCCTCTATTGATTTCACGGGCATTGTACTGAATGTTGCTGACCAGCCTTTGGGAGCTAGATGTGATACCACTGATGGAACTAGCCACTTGACAGGTGGAAGTAGCAGTAAACTTAGTTCCAGGGGGGAGAGTCGTTGCAGCAAAAGCCGGAAAAACTAGAGTCCCTAAGTATAGAGGGACTGCCAAAAGTGCACTACGTTTGAGCATAAATTCCTGCAGAAAAAGACAGCTTTATTAGGATAATACCCAAACCATACCCCTTAGGTTAAGGTCTGTTTAACTTTCTTTGCCCTGGTAGTGGCTGCCCCCCTAGTATTAGTGTAAAAAGTGCCGCACCTTGCTAAACATCATTGCTATTCCCAACTCATTTGCCGCCTGGATGGAGTCCTGATCACGGATGCTGCCCCCCGGTTGCACGATCGCTTTTATACCTGCCTGCGCCGCTGTTCTCACAGAATCGGCAAAGGGAAAGAAACCATCACTGGCTAGGACTGCTCCCTGTGCTTTATCCCCTGCTTGTTGAAGGGCAATTGCCACAGACCCCACGCGGTTCATCTGCCCTGCCCCAATCCCTAGAGTGACACCTGCTTTTGCCACCACGATCGCATTAGATTTCACATGACGACAGACCCGCCAAGCAAACACCAAATCTGCCAGTGTGTTCCCATCGGGGGTGAGAGTAGTAACGGTCTGCCATTGACTGACATCAACGGGGAAGGTATCTGCTGTCTGTACTAAAAAGCCTCCACTAATACATCTAACTAACGTTGGGGGACTTTGCCTAAAATCAGATAGGAGTAGCACTCGCAAATTGGGCTTCTGTTGCAAGATCGTCAGTGCTTCTTGGTCTGCGGCTGGGGCAACTACACATTCCAAAAACGTGCGGGTCAACTCCTGGGCAGTAGGCGCATCGATTGGTTTTGTCAGCGCTACAATCCCCCCGAAGGCAGAGACGGGGTCCGCAGCAAATGCTTTCTGATAGCTTTCTAGGAGGGTTTCCCCCTGAGCCACACCGCAGGGATTGGTATGTTTGATGATGACGGTAGTGGGCAGCGCTGTACTTTCACCCATGAACTCAGCGGCAAGGGCGCGGGCTGCCTCCAGGTCTAGCAGATTGTTGTAACTGAGTTCTTTGCCTTGCCATAGAGTTGCCGTAGACCAGCCTACCTGACCAGTTTGGTACCAAGTAGCCTGCTGGTGGGGATTTTCGCCATAGCGCAGCGGTTTGGGATTTGTCCCCCGTAACAGGAAATCTTGCCTGCCAGCTAGGTAGTTGCTAATTGCCCGATCGTACTCCTGCGTGTGGTCAAACACCGCGATCGCTAATTGACGGCGGAATTCTAGGGTTGTACCCCCCGCTGCCAGTTGGGAGAGATAACGATCGTATTGACTGGGCTGACAGAGAACTGTGACGTAATGAAAGTTCTTAGCTGCCGCCCGCAGTAAGGTGGGACCGCCAATATCAATCTGCTCGATCGCTTCTGCTTCTGTGACACCCTCCTTGGCAATTGTCTGTTGAAAGGGATAGAGATTGACGACTACTAGATCAATGGGGGTAATGCCCTCTCTCTCCAGGTCTGCCACATCCTCGGCTATACCCAAGCGCGCCAAAATCCCGCCGTGAATCTTAGGATGGAGGGTTTTTACCCTGCCCCCCAAAATCTCCGCTGCCCCTGTGTAGTCCGATACCTTGGTAACAGGGATGCCTGCCGCCTGCAAAACCTGCGCCGTACCGCCACTGCTGAGGATTTGGTAGTGATAGCGATCGGTCAGCACCTTTGCCAATTCTACAATTCCTGTCTTGTCCGCCACACTGAGGAGAGCCAGTTTAGTCATCGCTATCATGTCAAGGGTCTGTACTAGGTTAGTCCGTCGGGGGAGGACGGTCAATACGCTTCTATCTAGGGGTATAGTCTAAATAGTAGCCCTTGTAACTACTATGGACCCCCACCAACAAAAAGCCCATTTTTTACGCCGTGCCACAGGCGGTGCCACCCTGGAGGAACTAAACAGCAACTTCTCTCCCCTGGACTACCTGGAGCGGTGGCTAAATGATGTCACTCCTGACCCTGTTCCCCCTTTGCCAGGCTTGCCCACCAACGACCCCAAATTAGTAACAGAAGTGCGGCAGCAGTTCTTGGACTGGTTGGTCAAACAGACTCTCACTGCTAGTAATCCCTTTCATGAGCGGATTGTCAGCTTTTGGCGGGATCACTTTGTCGTTAGTTTGCGCAAAACCAACAACCCCTATATGTTAGCGGACTACGAAAGACGACTGCGCAACTATGCCCTGGGGGATTTCCAAGAGCTGTTGTTTCAGGTAACCACTAGCCCTGCCATGCTCCACTACCTCGATGGCAACCAAAACCGCAGGGGCAAAATCAACGAAAACTACAGCCGCGAGGTGATGGAACTATTTACGATCGGGCTGGGCAATTACAAGGAGACAGACATACAAGAGGGGGCACGTGCTCTCACAGGATGGACAATACAAACTAACTGGCAAGAGGCTAATTCTATTGCTGTCTTTCGTCCTGCACAACATGACAACGGTGTAAAGACATTTCTCGGCAGAAAAGGCAACTTCAAAACAGAAGACATTGTGCAAATTCTGGCTAACCATCCGCAAACGGGGCGGCAACTGGGAGCAAAACTGTGGCATACCTTTGTCTATCCGAACCCTGAGCCACACATCATCGATCGTTTAGGCAGAATCTATCAGGAAAACAACCGTTCCATCGCCAAGCTCTTAGAGGCAATTTTTACCAGCGAAGAGTTTTATAGCGATCGGGCTTATCGCAGTCAAATCCGCACGCCGCAGGAGTTTATGGTGGGTGCTATTAGACAGTTACAAGTACAAGCTGACCCTAAACGTGTCAACAGTGCTCTGCGGTCCATGGGACAAGCCATGTATAACCCTCCGACAGTCAAAGGTTGGGCAGATGATGCAGGTTGGTTGACAGCTTCCTCCTTGTTGAGTCGGTTAAACATTGCCCGTCAAATTGTTCTTGCTACAGGGGATATGGCAGGTTTTAAGTTCGATCGGCAAAGATTTACTAAACCAGACCTCATCTTTTTGCTGTTAGACAACAGGACGGAGGGCACCCTTCCCCCCAGTACGGAAAATTTAGCTGTCCATGAATTTGCTGCTGTTTTACTTTCTTTGCCCCTCTATCAACTAGCTTGAGGTTGTTATGAAAAGAAGAGAATTTCTGACATTAGCTACTCTTTCTACGTTTGCCAGCCTTTGGCAAGCCCGCGCCCAGAACATCTCCAGTGAGCAACGTACTTTGGTGGTAGTACAACTGGTGGGAGGAAATGATGGCTTGAATACCTGTATTCCCTACAATGACCCTAACTACTTCCGCCTGCGCCCCAACCTGGCTATTAAAGACGGCATCCCCCTCACCAATCACATTGCTCTCCATCCCAGTTTAGAAAAATTAAAACCTCTGTTTGCAGCCCAGAAGTTGACAATTGTGCAAAACGTCAGCTATCCCAATCCCCATCTGTCCCATTTTCGTTCCCAAGACATTTGGCAAAGTGGGCAACTGACAGAAGGTAACAGTAGCGGCTGGTTAGCCCATTATCTCTCTAGTATCAAGGCTGACCCTGGGGATGCCATTTTCATTGGCGATGAATATCCCCTCGCGCTCCTGGGGACAAAGGACGAACGCTATTTACAGCTTTCTCCCCGTCTCCGCCTGCAAACCAGCGGTAAGGTTGGGCAAGCCCTTCAAGTTGCTTACAACACTCCCCACTCCAACCCCTTAGCAGAAGCAGTACGGGAAGCAGTCCTAGACAGCCAAGCCGCCCTCAATCGCTTCCAAAGCAAGGTCAACCAACGCACTGCCAGCGGTGGCTATCCCCAAGACAATATCGGTAACCAATTTGCCTTTGCTGCCGCCGTTCTGGAAGCTCTACCCCCGATCGTTTACCTCACCGTGGGGGGGTGGGATACCCATGTCAATCAGTTGCCCAAACATCAACGCTTACTAAAAAGCGTAGGGGACAGCCTAGCAGCACTACTGCAAGACCTGCAAAACAGGGGCACCGATCGGAATGTGCTGATCATGGTGCAGACAGAGTTCGGGCGGCGGGCAGCCCAAAATGGCTCTGGGGGAACAGACCACGGCACAGCTACCCCTGTTTTTTTCCTGGGGAGCAACCTCAAAGGGGGCATCTTGGGGGGAGAGCCGGGCTTAGACAGCTTGGTGAACGGGAACTTACCCTGGCAGATTGACTTCCGCAGTTTGTATGCCGAAACGATCGATCGGTGGCTAGGGGGCAATTCCAGGGCAATCCTGGGTGGCAGCTTTCCCTATGTGGAGTTTCTAGCCTAGCTTTCTAGTAGCGCGGCACAGAGGGGTCAATTTCTTCTGACCAGGCAAGGATACCGCCTTTAACGTTAACACCCTCGATCCCCGCCTGCTTGAGGATTTTGACCGCCTTAGCCGATCGCCCCCCCGCCTTACAGTGGACAATCAGTTTATGACCCGCTGCCAGGGAGCGAATTTTTTCCACCCCCGGTCCCTGTTCAATTTCCGGCAGGGGGACAAGAATAGCACCCGGAATAGAGGCGATGGCATACTCATTGGGATTGCGCACATCCACCAGAACATACTCCCCTGTATGGCGATCGAGAATTTCTTTCAATTCCTGCACCGTAATTTCTGGCACGTCGACGGTAGCTTGCTGCGCTTGGGGAATACCACAGAACTGCTCGTAGTCGATGAGTTTTTCAATCACAGGGCGGACAGGATTGGGGCGTAACTTTAGCTCCCGGAACTTCATATTCAGGGCATCGTAGAGGAGGAGTCTACCGCTGAGAGTCGTACCCTGACCCAGGATGATCTTGATAGTTTCAGTGGCTTGGATAGTGCCAATCACCCCCGGTAACACACCCAGCACGCCCCCTTCCGCACAGGAGGGCACCATACCAGGGGGAGGTGGATCGGGGTAGAGGTCGCGATAGTTGGGACCGTCCTGGTAGTTAAAGACCGTCGCCTGTCCTTCAAAGCGGAAAATAGAACCATAGACGTTGGGTTTCCCCAGGAGCACACAGGCATCATTGACCAGATAGCGGGTGGGGAAGTTATCCGTGCCATCTACAACGATGTCATAGGGAGCAATAATATCGAGGGCATTGGCGGAGGTAAGGCGAGTTTCGTAGAGGTCAACCTGACAGTAGGGATTTATATCCAGAATGCGTTGCTTAGCAGATTGAATTTTCGGCTTGCCTACCCAGGAGGTACCGTGAATGATCTGCCTTTGTAGGTTAGAGGCATCCACTACATCGAAGTCCACAATGCCTATGCGTCCTACACCAGCGGCAGCCAGGTAGAGCAAGAGGGGAGAACCCAGCCCCCCTGTACCAATACAGAGTACTTTCGCTGCCTTGAGCTTCTTCTGTCCTTCTAAACCGACTTCCGGCAAGATGATATGGCGGGAATACCTTTCGTACTCGTCTTTGCTAAGGGTTACTGCGTCCATTATTTACGATCGAGACAATTGCTGCAGTTTAGTTTAACCGATGGGGAGGCTGAATACAGCGAAATTAAGATAAAGTTTGAGATTGTCTCCCTGGGGGGGTAAGGTTTCCTAGGAATTATTCGCTATCTTAGAAGTGTAGGCAAGAGGGACAGACATGGGTTTATTTGGTTTTGGCAAGAAGTTAACTATGCCTTCTCCCCAGGAGGCTCTCCCCGGCAGACCAACCCCTATATCAGTCAGTGATTTTCATTACGTCAACGGCAATAGAATTAAACCACCTTTCCCGCCAGAGATGGAGCAGGCAATGTTTGGTATGGGCTGTTTCTGGGGCGCAGAACGGAAATTCTGGCAGTTGGAGGGGGTCTATGTTACGGCAGTTGGCTATGCGGGCGGCTATACCCCCAATCCCCTCTATGAAGAGGTATGCACGGGTTTGACTGGTCACAATGAAGTTGTGCTAGTGGTGTTTGACCCCCGTAAAATCAGCTACGGGCAGTTGTTGCAAGTCTTCTGGGAAAATCACAACCCCACCCAAGGTATGCGCCAAGGTAATGATGTGGGCACTCAATACCGATCGGGTATTTACTACTATTCCGAGGCACAAAAACAACTGGCGGAAAGAACCAGAGATGCCTACCAAGAGGTGCTCACCAAAGCGGGATACGGGAAGATTACCACAGAGATTCTGCCTGCCCCTGAGTTTTACTATGCCGAAACCTACCATCAGCAATATCTGGCTAAGCATCCCAACGGCTATTGTGGTTTGGGTGGCTGTGGTGTTAAGTTGCCAGCAGAGGTTTTATTGGCTCCATAGGATTTTCCCCAGCGGCAGAGCTATTCTGCCCTAATAACTTCTAGGGTAGGTGTTCCCTTTTGGGAAAGTTAATTAGAAAGCAGTTGTACATCAGCTGACTGTCTGAGGGAGACAAGATATGCTTTGACTTGGTTTCTATGATTGTCAGAGAGAGATTCCACTGTTTTTAACTCCACTACGATAGGAGCAGATAGATTAATTCCCTCTGATTGGCAGGGTCTGATCACAAAATCAGGTCGATCTAAGCCTAGAGGTACCCCCTTGTAAATAATTTCAATGTTAGCTTCTCTTTGAAAGTTGATCTGTTTTTGTCTGAATTCCTATGCCAAAACACTCTGGTAAATAACTTCATCAAAACCTGCTCCTAGGTGCCTGTAAACTGCCGGGGCTAGTTCTTGTATCAGGTTAGACCAAGATTGTAACTCTGTACTGTCCATTTACTGTCGTGTCACATGCCTCCCCTTCCCCTTCCCCTTCACTATATAAAACACACAACTATGCGTGGAATTGCATCTGAATACAGAACTTAATGCTCCTCTACCCAGACTCCATACATAGCAAATTACCCTAAATATCAGCACTGGCTTCTAATTCCTGCAATACCATAAGGGTTTCTCTATCCAAAGCATCAAACTGGGGCGGCAATTGGTGCAATAGTTCCCGATGGAATACTTCTTTTTGGATTTGCTCTAGGTTATCGCTACTGAGGGGTAGATTTAATTTAGTTCGGCAGAGGTGAATTAACTGGGGCAACCGATCGAGGTGATGGATAGAAAACAGCAAACATTGTTGGGGATAGCGGTGATAAAAATTCAGTAAATGTCGATTGTAGTAGCGCCAGATAGGGAGAATATATTCGGGGTGGGCAGTAAAAATGGGAGCATGGAGGCGGCGGATGGAGTCTGCTACATCCCAGGGATAGCGAAAAACAAAGAGATATTTAGCCTGGGGAATTAAACTATGCCAAAAGTCCAACATCAGGGAAGTGCGGGGGTCTTTCCAACCCCAAATCCCTCTGAGGTGTGCCCGTTTTTCTAGGAGTGCTAATGCCTGGTCTTGGTAGTGCACAAATAATTCGGGTTGCAGGGTTTCTTCCACAGTCCAGCCCCAATCATGCCAACCAGGGTCGCCAGGGTCACAACACTTTTGTAGGACCTGCCTTTGAAACTCTAAAAAGTCCACATCCTCAAAATAACCCCTGGGGTTAAACCGATCGGCAGGAAACAAATTCTCCCCCACATTTACCCCTAGTTTTTGCAACAGTGCCGCCGTTAAAGATGTACCCGATCGGTGCATTCCCGTGATAATCAAAACTGTCATTTTTTCCCCGCCATAAACCCATTTAATTCTGCACTATAGCTAAAGGCAATGTCCACAGGCACAGCCAACAAACCATAGGAACACACTGTACCTATTACTGTCAGGGGTAGAAAATCCCGCCGCCGATCGAGGGGCAAAATTTTTTGGTCAGGCAGCAGAGCTGATACCCCCGCTGTGAGAGTGTAATTGCCAGGGGCTAGGTGACAAATCCAATGAAATTCCACCACAACTGTTGTGCCTGCTTTGACCGAGGGAAGAGGAGTAGGAGAGCCGTGGGTACTATGTCCAATTGCCGCAATACCATTGAGAGTTTTAATCTTAAAACCAGCGATCGGTTGGGGAATATCTTCATAAAAACGAATAACCGATCGGATTGTTACCCGCATCCCACAGCAGAGGGTTTGGGTTGCATTGCCCCGCTCATCTAATACCTGCACGTCTAATAGCTCTGCCCCCCCAATACCAATGCGTGTTTCAGGCACATCGTGATTAGAATTGTGGTAAATCTCTTGCCGAAATTGCTTCTGCCGAATTCCCTGATTTTCTGCTTCCCGCTGCGCCATGAGGGCACTATAGGCAAGGGTGACAGGATGGGGTTTATCCTCATAGATAATACGATGATTGTCAATCAAAACCGCCCGATCACACAAATTCAAAACACTATTGAGGTCATGGGAAACAAATAGAATTGTTACACCCCGTTCCGACATTTCTTCCAACTTGGCAAAGCATTTTCTCTGAAACAAAACATCCCCCACTGCCAAAGCTTCATCTACGATTAAAATTTCGGGGTCAACATTTACTGCCACTGCAAATGCCAAGCGCACAAACATCCCACTGGAGTAGGTTTTGACAGGTTGGTCAATAAAGTCACCAATGTCGGCAAAAGCAGCGATCGTGTCAAATTTTGCTGCAATTTGGGCTTGGGAGAGTCCCAGCAGTCTGCCGTTGAAAAAGACATTTTCTCTCCCTGTAAATTCGGGATTGAAACCACTGCCCAATTCCAACAGCGCTGAAATCCTGCCGTAGACCTCCACCGTGCCTGTTGTGGGAGTGAGGGTACCTGCCACTATTTGCAATAACGTACTCTTACCAGAGCCATTCTGCCCGATGATCCCCAAGGTCTGCCCCTTCATCACCTCCAGGTTGATGTCCTGCAACGCCCAGAACACCTCTGCTTTGGACTTGTGGGGAAACAGCAACTCCTTCAACCGATCGACGGGATGGCGATAGCGCTTAAAGCACTTAGAGACGTTCCGAAGGCGAATTGCGACCTGACTCACTCCACTTTTTGCCTGAGACCAAGTATCAAGATAACAAGGGGAGAGGGGCAAATGCCTGCATAAATCAGCAAATTCTCTGGTTTTCTGTGATAATCATCTAGTTGTTGACAACTAAACCCCTATGTCTGACCTCGTGCGGCAAGTGGATCAGGTGGCGATCGATTGGACCAAATTTTTTGATTACCCCAAATTGGTAGCAGAGGAGATTGAGGAATATTCCAGCACAGAAATTACCGATCGGCTATTATTAGGCGGCATCCATGACCAACCCGCTTGGCGATTTTGGTTTCAATTTTTGCACCAACAATGGGGTACGCATTTTGGCAAGGAAGTAATCGATTTTGCTAACCAACTGGAGTATCCCCGCTTATTAAGTTTGGGCTGTGGTCATGGCGGTTTTGAAATTGAGATTGCCAGTAAACTAAAGCCTCCCTACCAGTTAATTGCTGTGGATTTGAATCCCCATATTTGGGCAGAGGCAACTAGGCGGGTGAAGGCACAGAATTTAGCCGTAGAGTTCCAGCAAATTGACCTCAATTTTGTAGAAATTACCCCCCACAGTTTCGATGTCATTTTTGCCCATGCCTCCCTCCACCATATACTCAATTTAGAACACCTGATGCTACAAATCTACCAGGGCTTAAAACCCAATGGGCGCTTTATTGTTTTGGATATGATCGGGGAAGTACAGACCCTCTTTTGGCGTGAAAATGTGGAGTTTGCCCGCCAATTAGTAGAAGAATTTCCCCCCCGCTTCCGTTCCCGCTTTGGGGCAAATCCTATCCCTCCCTATCAACCGCCCTCTGTGCAGGTGGGCATGGAAGGGATTCGCCAGGAGGAATTGGAAGCAGAAATTGAACGCTTCTTTGTCCCTGTTAAATGTTTGAAATACAACAGTTTTATGCGCTTAATTGGTACTAATCCTGTCCTCGGTAATTTGTTTGATTTAGCAGATGGAGAAGACCGTGCGTTTTTGGAGAGTTTATGCCAGCTGGATTTGATGCAGATTCGTACGGGCAAATTGTGCCCAACGGAGATGTTGGGGGTCTATGCCAAAAAGGAGCATCCTCCCTGTCTCCACAGCAATCAAGCGCGTCTTAAATTCTGCCAAACCCTCCTGCACCAACCAAATCCGCATCCACCTGCTGCTCCCCCCGCAACCTCTAGAGATGGGGAAACCGAAATCTATCAAGAAATAACAAAATTGACCGCCCAACTCTCTCAGCTCACCAAACTCTTAGAAAAACAACTTAACCGCACAGCAGAACTGGAAAAACTCAACCACAAATTGCAACAATACATCAGTTGGATGCAAAGTAGTAAATTCTGGCGCCTACGGCAATTCTACAAGGGGCTGTTCAAGGGCAAAAATCCTGACCCTCCCCACCCAAGTAACCAATAACTAGTACATCCTGCCCGATCGTTTGTACCTCCACTCTATCTAACACTTTTGCCGCTGCCATTTTGGTAATGCCCAGGTCGCCGATCGGGTTGATTCCTGTTCCCCCCACAATTTTCGGTGCAATAAAGGCATAAACTTTTTGTACTAATCCCTGCTGCACTGCCTGCGCCGCTAGATTCCCGCCACATTCCCATAACACTTGATTGCAGCCCCTAGCTGTTAAATTAGCTACCACCGATCGGGGGGATACTTCTTCTAACTCCACAATTTCTACGCCCTTAGCTATCAATTTCTCCTTCCTATCTGGATTAGATGTTGGGGTGGTAAAAATTACTGTAGGTGCATCAGATAATTGGAATATATTTGCATCTAGGGGTAAATCGAGGGAACGGGACATGATGACACGCAGGGGATTGTGCCCCACACCGTGACTAGTGAGACGGGGATTGTCCTGGCGTACCGTGTTGCCCCCTGTGATAATGGCATCGCTGTAGTTGCGGAGTTGATGCACTACCTGGCGGGATGCTGGGGTCGTCACCCAAAAACTGTCCCCTGTGGCAGTGGCGATCTTGCCGTCTAGGGTCATGGCGTACTTCCAAATGCCAAAGGCCCGCTGATAGCGCACCCGATGGACAAAGGCTGCATTGAGAGCTTGACACTCTGCCTCCAATACCCCCACTGTAACCTCAATACCTGCCGATCGCAGTCTCTCGATGCCCTTGCCGCTGACTCTGGGGTCGGGGTCAATCATCCCCACCACTACCCGCTTGATCCCCGCTCTGATAATGGCTTCCGTGCAGGGGGGAGTCCTCCCAAAGTGATTGCAGGGTTCTAGATTGACGTAGAGAGTAGCGCCCGCGGGGTCAGGACAGCGACTGAGGGCTTCTGCTTCCGCATGGGGCATTCCCGCCCGTTGATGAAAACCAGTAGCAATTACTTCACCATTTTTGACAATGACTGCTCCCACCATAGGGTTTGGGGCTGTTCTCCCCTGCTTTGCCAGTTCTAGGCACTTTTGCATCCACAAATGATCGGTTTCTAGCATCATTCTAAGAGAGCGATCGGTTTATTTTCTGCTAATAATTCCCCTGAAAGTAAGTCGGTAATTGTTGCCAGTAAAATGCGTTTTTCGTTCACTGTAAAATCTACCCGAATGCGATCGACTCCTACCTGCCCTGGCGGAGATAACTTAGCAACACAGACATTATAGGGAGAGGTTGTAGGGGAAGAGAATTTACGAGTTTCTACGAGGGAGCGAAAATCTGCTTGGCGCACCAACTTACGACTAGTCATTCTTCCCATTGCATCATAGGCTACTTCTATTTCTGCTGTATCAGCTAGCTCCCCAATATCGAGGCGAATTTCCGTCTGTCCGTTGTTAGCTGCTTGCAGGATTAACGGCTCTAATCTTTTGGTGGGGTACCTAGTGCCCTTTTCAAAAATTGGATAATAGGAATAGGAACGGCTGTAAGGCTCCCACAGGCGAATAGCGTAGGAGTGGCGGAGAAAATCATCCACTTTTTTTACCTTGGTTGCCAAGGCTAGAGCACCTATCCCCACGGCTGTAAATGGCTGGTCAAGAATTACCTTTTGCCTCCCAAAATAGGAAGTGATTAGTTGTTTGACGGCAGTAATCTGACTGCTGCCCCCCACTAACAAAACCCGCTCGATCATCTGTTTAGTTATCCCCCGCCCCTGGGCAAAAGTAAGTACCTCATCTAGGGCTTGTCTAATTTGCTCCAATACTTGATGTTCTTCCAGTAAATCCGTCAATTGTTCCTGTGATAACTGCATATCTAATGAGCACATCAATTCCCCATCAGACCAGCTATCAGTAACAACTTCTGCCTCCGACAATTTAATTTTTAACTCCTCCGCCTTTGCTAACAAATCTAGCCACCCTAAATCACTGATCTCTTCCCGATCGATTTGCCACTGTTCTAGAAACAATTCCGCTATCCAATGGTCAATATCCATCCCCCCCACATAGGCATCGGACTTAGCAATTACTTCCCCTCTCAACGTCCGCCTTTCATCCCACACACTGTTAGTAATAACTAAGCTTAAATCTAAAGTGCCTGCCCCAAAATCCACTACTAAAATTGCTACCCCCGGTTGCTCAATACCATAGCCCAAGGCTGCTGCTGTTGATTCATCTACAAACCTGACATTAGGAAGATCGAGGGACTGACTCACATCATAATACCAGTCCAAATAGGTTTCAAATGCTCCCACAGGCACAGTGAGAATTACCTGGGTTGGTGTGATCCCTTGTGATAAAATTCCCTGCCAAATTTGTCTGAGAAAAATCTCTCCGATCGCTTCTGCATCATACATTTGCCCATCAATACAACGACTGGGAGGACGAAATTTTGCCGCTATATCCCGCTTGAAGTTATGGAAAAACCGATCGGGTTGTTGCCAGCCCAATTTTTGGTCCCTTACCTCTGCTCCAATAACAAAGTCACTATTACCCCGAATAAATACTTGACTAGGGATAGTGTATATAGTCCCATTTTTGCTTCTCAGTTCACAACAAAGACCGGGTAAATTGACAACTTGGGGGCGATTAGTGATGGGATCAATGGCACATACCACCGTGTTACTGTTGCCAAAATCGATCGCTACTGCTGTCATTTTCCCTGCACTCCCATTAGCGGCTGCGTTGTGAGGTGGGCTTCCTCTACCAAGAGAGAAATTATGAATTTTGTCCCCTTACCCACTTCACTTTCTATCTGAATTGTAGCACCCATTACTTCACAGAGACGCTGAACAATTGCTAAACCCATGCCCGTTCCTCCCTGTGCCCGTGTGGCGGAAGTATCTACCATGACAAAGGGATCAAATATGCGCTGCCAATCCTCTTGTTTGATGCCAATACCGGTATCCGCAATTGTCAATACTACATTACCCTTGCCATCCGTTAAGGGCTGATAGTTTACTCTAATTCTGATTTCCCCTGCAGGGGTAAATTTAATGGCATTGTCTAAAAGCCGATCGAGTATTTCCTGCAATTTATTACCATCAGTGGTAACAATAGTAGGCAAATCGGGAGATATTTCTAGGTGTAATTGCAAGTCTTTTTTACTGAGCACTCCCAAATATTTTGCCTGTAGATCACTGAGAATACTTCTAATACTACAATTCTCCCTTGTCAGAAAACTAGAGCCTAGGTGAATGTAGTTAATAATATCATTCATCAAACCAAGAAGTTGATTGCCACTCTTTATAATTGAAGTGACGTATTCTTCCTGTTCTGCATCAAGAGTTGTAGTTTGTAAGAGTTGTGCCATCCCTAATACGGCATTCATGGGAGTCCGTAACTCATGGTTCATTATAGAGATAAACTCTGTTCTTATCTTGTTAGCAGCTATAGCAATTTTTGTCTCCTCTATAACTTTTAACATTTCTTGGATAGCTATGCTCAAGTCCGCTAGCTCATCTTTACCTATGACTTTTAATTCGGGTAGCACATCAGGGTTAGCTTTAATAATTTGCACCTGCTGGTCAAGCTGAGATAGACGGGCTAAGAATAATCGATCGAGGAGTAACAGAACCAAGGCAGTAGCAGAGATAGAAATGATGAAAATAGCTATGGCAAGAAACTGCAAGCCTACCATAAATTGTTGATAGATGTAGCGATGGGTAATTACCTTTAAAACTAGGGGGGGGCTGTTATTGATTGTATCTAAGTAAGTGTAGCCCGCTATTTTATCTCGACCGAGGGCTTTGATAGCGAATCCATTAGAGTCTAGGTTGCTAATAATCTCATCCCTTGGATTAAATTGACGATGGGGATGTATTTCCACTTCAACTCGTGCTTCCTGAGAGAGTTTTTTTAATCTATATTTATCCACTGCTCTTGCCATCAGTAGCCATCCCCTGGGTTGCCCCTGTTTATTAGAGGGAAGTATATTATGTACTGATAAGATAAATACTTGTTGTTGAGGACAGATAACTAGCCCAGCTTGATTTTGAAGGCTAATTTGGGGAAAGGATTGCATAACCCTTTGTTCCTGAGCAAAATTAAACCAGCGATCAAATACTATATTCTGATTTGTATCAATAAGGCTGATACGGTTAATCTCTAGGTTTGTCAGAGTTTCTGCTGAATAATTGGCAATAATATATTGCTTGTTGGGTTTAGCCATGTATGTATAGGTATCGTCCCAATTCGCATAGTCGACAACCACTCTATCCAGCTGTTGTATCTCACGATAAAGAATATCAGCTATTCTAGCTGTTTCAGACTGGACAAACTTGTGTTCCAGCTTACGATAGCTTTCGTAGGTATAGTACTTAATCACACCAAACACAGCGATACTTAAACAACTAATTGTACTCCCCACAATCACTAGTGCTTTTATTCTCAGCTTCATTAACTACCTCCGAAACGGCGAGCTAACTCCTTAGTTTTGAGGGCAGTTTCAATTACTTCTAGTACCCTTGTCATGCCTGTTGTGTTCACAATTTCGTAGGGAACGCCCAATTTCTTGCAGGTATCGATCGCTTTTTCTGTCAAAGAATGACTAGCATAACCTGTAACAATAATCACCACATCAGCGCTGGCAATGTGACTTTCTCCCTGGGCTGCCAACTGTAGCCCCCCTTGTTCTGTACACCAAATTAACTCCACATCAGAGTCCCGCAGCCGATTGCGCACAGCTGTCTCTAACCGATCGTGTCCCCCATAAACCACTACTTTACCTGAGAGATCACCATACAAACTGGGGCGTTTTTCTGTCTTGCGATGTCTGGTACTTGGTTGTACATCAGGTGCCCGATCGACCCGCGATCGGTTTTCCATCGCCTTGTGGTAGATAAAGTTGAGGGTTTGTTCGTGGGTTCCCCGTAGTTTGGCAACTGGTCCCTCGTCACTGTGGAGATTGATTTGATAAATGAGAGCTTCCACAATCTCTTCTAACGCCCCGATCGCTTTGAGGTCATTGACATAGCCCTTGATGGCAACAGCGGCATCCGTGGCACTGAAGAAGTCTTTTTGTTCGCGGATCATGTCTAGGAGGTCTTCCTTTAATTCATGCCGCCAATTGTTGATCTGCACTGCCATCTGTTCGTCCAGCAGGCGCTCTTCCTGCAGAATCATCTGCCGATCGGCAATGTTAGCTGCCCAGGTTGGTGCTTCTTCTAGTTTACGTTTAATTTCTTCCGCCTGTTCCTGCAGTTTTTTGCGTACGGGACTGTCATCATTTTCATCGTAGTCTTTAAGACTCTCTTCCACCTTTGCCAGTAAAGGCTTAAGACGGGCATAGATCTGCTGCACAATCTCTTCTATTTGTTTATTCCTCTGTTGTTCTAGTCGTTTTTGTTCCTTTTCTAGCTTAGCCCTGGCTAGCAGCTCATTAACGGCAGCTTCAAATTCATCCAGTTCGGCAATATTCATATCCCTCTATCACAATAGACGTAATTGCTTATCATACCCTAATTTTACTCACGGCGGGCAATGACATTAAGGACTCCCTCTAATTGGGATAAATTATCAATCAACTGCAGTTGCATAAGGAAGGGACGATAGCGATATAGTTTGTAACCCCGCTCCTGCAAGTAGGTGGCTACCTCGGTATTACAGTCCTGATCATTCATGTTTTCATACATGATCACGGGAGAGTGCTGCTCGAGTAAGGATTCCGCCCCCCGCAGAACGGCTAGTTCATGCCCCTCCGCATCAATTTTCAGAACATCGACCCTAGACAGATTTAATTCCTGGGTCAATTGATCAAGGGTAACAGTAGGTACTTCTACTCCTGTGGTAGAAAACTGCTCTGTAACAGTATTAAATTCGCTGGCACCTGCTGTGCACAAGTAGACTGTCCCTGTTTTGTCACTAGCTGCTGCTTGTCTAATCACTACTTGCCCAAAATTGTTCACCCGCCTTGTTTCCTCTAAACAAGTAATACAGGGAACAAAAGGCTCGATCGCTATCACACAGCCAGTTTCCCCCACCGCCCGCGCTGCAGTAAAGGTGTAAACTCCCACATTTGCCCCCACATCAATTACTGTCATACCTGGTTGTAAACTATGCACCCAAAATTCCATTTCATCTTCTAACCAATCCCCATCAGCTAATAGAACGACAGTAATCACTTGGGATAAATCTGGCAGCACAGCTAGTAGAATATTGCCCTGTAGAAGGACATAGGTAAAGGCGGACTCTTCAGGTAGAGCTGACCAGAACCACAGAGGGTTTTGGGGGTCAGTGGCTAAATAGTAATCCCGTGCTAGATTTTTCCAGTAAGTAGAGAGAGGAAATAATTGTAATTTTCTGTAGGCGAGATACAGGGCTTGGATTATAGTGGGGTGTGCGGGGTCTTGTTTTTGTGCCTGATGCAGATAGAGCAATCCCTCATGTTGTTGATTCCAAAGATGGGCTAGGGCGTGCTTGAATTTTACGCTTGTAAAGTCTGGTAGGAGCACATCTGCTAGACCAATCAAACGGGTTTGCACGTAAAAGCTTCTCACTCGTGTTAAGAGAGCACCAATCAACAAATGGGACTGGCAAAAGCCATTAGTTTCTGTGAGAACTCTTGCCAGTGCTTGCTGCAGTTGCGGCGGAAGATAAACAAGTCCTGCAGGAATAACTTCTCCCATTCCTAAATAGGGATGGACATAGTTAATTAAAACACTAAAAATGTTGTTAATTGATAAACCTTTCTCACCTATGAGATTGAACAACAACCAGTAGTGTAATCTGGCTAAAGGGTATGCTAAAGCTGACTGAAAGTACTTAAATGCCGAGTCAAAATGAGTCTGTCGTTCCGTCAAGTTAGGGGCATATTCTGCTTTAATTATCTCTATTACACCCCGGTTATGGTGATCAAAGGGTGTAGTCGGCTCATCCCAATTAGTCTTCTCCACGATTGCCTCTACATGGGAGAAAATATCCAAATCAGCATTGGGAAGAGCATAGATGAGATATTGTGCATAAACATCAGCATAGTGCATATGAATTCCTCGCAGTGTCATTCTCATTATCCATCAGATTTGCCCCCCCAAGGCGCTACCCACCACAGCAGAATTAAGCCCGGTAGAGACAATACAATGCTACCCAAGAAAAAGTTGACCCACCCGATCGTTTTTGCCACTTCCCCAGCAGGGCTGACCAGGACATCACGACTGATGGCAAACAAGCTGGAGAGTAGGGCATATTGGGTAGCGGTAAATTGGCGATGGCAAAGATGCATCAGGTAGGCAGTAAAACCCGCTGTAGCCAGTCCCCCACAGAAGTTCTCAATGTTAATTGTCAAAAATGCTAGTCCCCAGTTGTTGCCAACCCATGCTAAGAGGGCATAACTAAAATTGCTCAGAGTTTGCAAGATGCCAAAGAGCCATAACGATCGGTTAATACCTAATTGACTGACTGCTCCCCCCCCTACCAGGGTACCCACGATCGTTGCCACTAGCCCTACAGTCTGCAGGATGCCTAACTGTCCCTCTCCCAGCCGTACACCATTCAACAAAAAGGGAACTGCCATATTATTGACAATGCCATCGCCAATTCTGTACAGGCTAACAAACATAAGAATTAACCACCAGCGGGAACGGCTGACAAATTCTTTGAGGGGGGCAACAAAGGACTGCAGTAAGCTGGCAGGCTCCCCTATTCCTTCCTCTGGCGGGGCAACCCAGGTCACGACTATTGCTAGCAACATCAGGAGTCCCAAGGCGCGATAAATCAGGTCCCAGTTGAAGGTCTCCGCCAGAGCAAAGGCTAACCCCCCCGTGAGCACGAGAGCAAAGCGATAGCCAAGGACAAAAATGGCTGCCCCTGCCCCCATTGCCGCTGTTGGCAATATCTCCGTGCGATAGGCATCGGCCACAATATCTTGGCTGGCACTGGCAAAGGCGACTAGGCTCGCGACCCAAAAAAAAGGACTCCGATAGACGGCTGTCAGCTTGGCTAGAAAGGAGCAAATTCCATCCCCTGCCCCACAGGTGTTTGGCGGGAGGGTGAAGCCTCCAGGACTGAGGAAAGAAAGGAGCACGATCGTTAGGAGTAATAACCCCTGGGTGACGAACAACCAGCCCCGCCGCCGCCCCAGAAACGGTAGGGTATAGCGATCGAAAACAGGGGACCACAGAAATTTCAGGCTATAGGGCAAGCTGACGAGGGAGAAAGCCCCAATCACCCCTAAATCCACCCCTGCCTTGGTCAGCCAAGCCTGCAGATTTTTTTGCACCAAAAACAAGGGTAGCCCTGAAGCTATACCTAGCCCCAGGAGCGCCAACATTTTGGGATGACCGTAGACTCTCATCTTGCCGAAATTGCCTTGACCGATTAAAATAGCATTGTTTCTGGCAGAAACAGTCAAATCCCTAAATTTGCCATTACAATAGTTTATAGCGGGAACGCGAGTTTCCGTTCACTCCTCACACCACTTGCCGTCCAGCAATGGACGGTTTCTTAGTCGCAAGGGGGAGAACACCTGATATACTCAAAAAGAAGTGTTAGGTCTAGGTAAATGTCAGCAGCAGTTCCTGTAACCGATGCCTCCTTTGAAGAGGATGTGCTCAAGAGCGAAATCCCTGTCCTCGTCGATTTTTGGGCGCCCTGGTGTGGTCCCTGCCGTATGGTGGCTCCTGTGGTGGATGAGATTGCCGAACAGTACGACGGCAAAATTAAGGTGGTCAAGCTGAACACGGACGAAAATCCCAAAATCGCCAGTGAGTACGGCATCCGCAGCATTCCTACCCTCATGCTTTTCAAAGATGGACAGAAGGTAGATACTGTGGTGGGGGCTGTGCCCAAGGCAACCCTGGCAAACACGATCGAAAAATACCTGTAATGTCTAGGGTAGAGATTCTCTCTGCCGCTGAACAACGCAAAACTATTACCCGCCTGGCATTCCAACTGGTGGAAAATATCCCTAACCTGGATGAACTAGTGCTTCTAGGGATTCCCACTAGGGGAGTGCCCCTGGCAAAGGAGGTTGCCCAACGCCTGGAACAGTTTGAAAATATTAAAGTTCCCACGGGGGCGCTGGATATCACTTTCTACCGCGATGACCTCGATCGCATTGGTCCTAGGGTGCCTCACCGATCGGAAATTCCCTGTGACCTAACGGGGAAGGTTGTGGTACTGGTGGATGATGTCATTTGTAGCGGTAGGACAATCGCTGCTGCCCTCAGTGCAGTGTTGGATTTTGGCAGACCCAGGTTGATTCAGTTGTTGGTGCTTATCGATCGGGGGCATCGGGAACTGCCTATTCACCCCGACTATGTGGGGAAGCGGGTGCCCACCGCCAGAGAGGAAAAGGTAAAGGTGTTGGTGCCTGCTACCGATGGGGCAGAGGGGGTACTGCTATTTAAGCCCCAGGATATAGGGCAGGTAAGTTAAACTTTCATTAAGATTTTCTAGGTTTTGTAGCGAAATTACTATGCGGGTGGCAATTGCCGGGGGAGGTTTAGCAGGGTTAGCCTGTGCTAAGTATTTATGCGATGGGGGGGTAGTGCCCCATGTGATTGAACGGGAAGATGTCCTGGGGGGATTGGTAGCTGCCTGGCGGGATGAGGAGGGGGATTGGGTAGAGACAGGTCTCCATGCTTTTTTCGGCGCTTACCCCAATATGCTGCAGTTAATGGCGGAGTTGGGCATCAGTGACCGTCTGCAGTGGAAACAGCATACTTTGATTTTCAACCAGCCAGAGAAACCGGGGGTGCTCTCCCGCTTTGATGTGCCGGATATTCCTGCCCCCTTTAATGTAATTGTCGCCATCCTGCGCAATAACGATATGCTGACCTGGGGACAGAAACTGCGCTTTGCCCTGGGCTTGCTGCCGGCGGTGGTGCGGGGACAGGAGTATGTGGAATCGACGGATCGCTATACCCTCTCGGAGTGGTTGCGCCGCCAGGGGATTGATGAACGGGTAAACACGGATATTTTTATTGCTGCGTCTAAGGCGTTGACTTTTATTAACCCCGATGAAGTGTCGGCGATGGTGACTCTGACCGCCCTCAACCGCTTTTTGCAGGAGCGCTATGGTTCCAAGATTGCCTTTTTGGATGGGGCACCGCCGGAACGCCTCTGTCAACCAATTGTCGATCACATTGTGCAGCGGGGGGGCAAGGTGGAGACGGGCGTCAGCCTACGGCGTATTGAAATTAACCCCGATGGCTCTGTCAAACACTTTGTGGTGGGGGGCAAAGGAGAACCCGATCGTATTTTGACCGCCGATGCCTATGTCTGTGCTGTGCCGGTGGACATTTTGAAGTTGCTTTTGCCCGACCAGTGGCGAGAAATGCCTTTCTTCCAGCAGTTGATGGGTTTGGAGGGGGTACCGGTAATCAACATTCAAATCTGGTTCGATCGTAAGTTGACCAATGTTGACCATCTCTTATTTTCCCGCTCCCCTGTCTTGAGTGTCTATGCCGATATGAGCAACACCTGCCGTGAGTACGCTGACCCCCAGCGATCGATGTTGGAACTGGTAGTAGCGCCGGCAGCAGAGTGGATTGGACGATCGGATGCCGATATTTTTGCCGTGACGATGGCGGAGTTAGCTAAATTGTTCCCTGACCAGATTCCAGAGCCGGCGAAGGTACGCAAATACCATGTGGTGAAGACGCCCCGATCGGTATACAAAGCTGTGCCTGGCACACAGTCCCTGCGACCGCCCCAAGTGACCCCTATAGCCAACTTTTTCCTCAGCGGGAGCTACACCAAGCAACCCTATTTAGGGAGTATGGAAGGTGCCGTACTTTCTGGTAAGCTGACAGCAGCAGCAATTTGCCGTCATTTTTTTAGTGCCCACAGCCTTGGTCAAGCAACTGCCCTTAAAGCCTAGTCTTCCCCCCCTAGAGTTCTCCCTGTCGGAGTCCTACGAACTGTGCCGGCAGATTACTGCCCATTATGCCAAGACTTTTTACTTGGGTACGCTGCTGTTGCCCCTGGAGAAACGAAAAGCGGTGTGGGCAATCTATGCCTGGTGCCGCCGTACCGATGAACTGGTAGATGGACTGAATGCCACCAATACCACCCTGGACACCCTGCGCAACTGGGAGCAGCAATTAGAACTGACCTTTATGGGGCAACCCTCCAGTCCCACGGATATAGCCCTGGCAGACGCGGTGCAGAAATTTCCCATTCCCATCCAGCCCTTCCAGGATATGATTGCGGGGATGGAGATGGACTTAAGCTACGATCGCTATACCTCCTTTGATGACCTCCATCTCTACTGCTATCGGGTGGCGGGTACGGTGGGGTTGATGTCCGCCGCGGTGATGGGTTTTGCCACTGATGACCCCAAAGCTATCAGCCAGGGAATGGAAGCAGCGATCGCTCTGGGGATTGCCATGCAGTTGACCAATATTCTCAGGGACATCGGGGAGGACGCGCAGCGGGGGAGGATTTATTTGCCCCAGGAGGAACTGGCTTACTTTGACTACACAGACGCAGATTTATTAGCAGGGGTAGTAGACGAACGGTGGGTGAATTTAATGCAGTTTCAGATTGAACGGGCGCGGCAATTTTACGCCAAGGCAGAGCGGGGGGTGGGCTTACTCTCCCAGGATGCTAGGTGGCCCGTCTGGGCTTCCTTGATTTTGTATCGCGATATTTTACAAGCGATCGAGGCAAACGGTTATCAGGTGTTTTCCCGCCGTGCCTATGTCCCCACTGCTAAAAAAATCCTATCTCTGCCCTGGGCATGGTTGCGGGCACAAATTTCCTAAAATTTTGCGTAGAATTGCCCTATAGAGCTTTGCAGGAGAGAATATGTACCGCCATTTGCTGCTGGGAGTTTTGCTGTGGCTGGGGGGCAGGATCGCCCAGTCCCCTACCGCCGCTCGTGAGCTTAGCCGCCCGGACAAACCCTATGCCTTGACCTGCATCGGCAATGATACCGACCTAAAAATTAACTATTTCGTCAAATGGGGAGAGGGGGAATGGCAGCGGGTCAGCGTTGCTCCCCAGAAGTGGATGTGGCACACCTGGACTTACAAGACAGAAGGGCAATCGCCAGAACTGCTCATTCGTTTTGATGCTGATTTGACTCCCGGTCAGACATGGATTGTCGCTCCCCTGGAGAAATACGCTTCCCCCAGTCGGGGCCAGGCGGGGGACTGTGAAAAATTTGGCAGACGCTATCAGTTCAAGCGCACGACGAAGGATTTGCTGGAATTGATCTCCCTCGACTAAGATATTCATGGTCTATTTGGTGAGTATGTATGAGTCTGTCTGCTACTGTCCTCAAACAAAAAGTTGGTATTGCTGCTGCCCAACGGGTGCAATCTGGTATGGTAGTCGGGTTGGGGACGGGTTCCACTACTGCTTTTGCCATTGAGGAAATTGGGCGCAGACTCAAAGCGGGGGAGATCAAAGACATTGTGGGAGTGCCCACCTCCTTTCAAGCCAGTGTCCTCGCTAAACAGTACGGTATTCCTTTGGTCACCTTGGATGATGTCAGTGGTGTTGATTTAGCTATTGACGGTGCCGATGAGGTCGATCCCCACAAAAATCTGATCAAGGGGGGCGGGGCTGCCCACACCAGGGAAAAAGTGGTGGATTACTTGGCAAAACAGTTTATCGTCGTTGTCGATCAGTCTAAATTGGTCGATCGCTTAGGCTCTACCTATCCCGTACCGATCGAAGTAATTCCCATGGCAACTGCACCAGTGATGCGCACTATTACTGCCCTGGGGGGTAAACCAGAACTGCGCTTAGGCGTTAAGAAAGATGGTCCCATTATCACTGACCAGGGCAACTTTGTCATTGATGCCACCTTTGCTGAAATTGCCAACCCAGGGGAGTTAGAGAAAACTCTCAACAACATCCCCGGTGTCGTAGAAAATGGGCTATTTGTGGGAGCAGCGGATATAATTTTAGTGGGAGAAGACCAGAACGGCACTGCCGTTGTACGGGAGATTGTGTAAGAGGGGTAAAATACACTACTAGGGGAATTCGGTTTTCTGCCCACCCCATTTCTATCTACTATGTCACACTATAGTTGTCACAGACAAAACTTAGGAGTGACCTATGTTTGATCATACTGACCCGAACACGCAAAATCCCCTGCTTGCCTACTTGCGTCAACAATCCCCTGAGACCCTAGAGGCGATCGCGCGCTCCGTATCGCCAGAGGTACGGCAAATTATCGCCCAGAATGTGCAAAATATGTTGGGGATATTGCCAGAGCAGCATTTCCATGTCAGTATCTCCACCGATCGGGAAAATTTGGCAGGGATGCTGGGTTCAGCCATGATGACGGGTTACTTTTTAAGTCAGATGGAGACGCGCATGAAACTCGATCGGTGCTTGCAGGCAACGGCTGACCATGATTCCTAGGGCGCAGTGGTACAAACTGCTTTATCTAGCCCAGGAGACGGGGCGCGCCTATCGCCAAGGGGGCTGGATGAACGGGGCGGCAATTTTAACTTTGACACTGATGCTGTTTTTACTGGGGCTGGGCTACCTCGCCCGCTGGGAGTTAGAATATTTGCTCCAGAGTATTGGCAGTGCCCTGGATATAACTGCTTACCTAAAGCCTGAGGCGGATGCCCAACTAGTCCAGTCCCAGGTGAGCTTGTGGTCAGGGGTGCAGGCGGTAACAATTGTGCCTAAGGAATTAGCTTGGCAACAGATGTTAAATGATTTAGGTCAGCTTGCCTCGGAAACAAATGCCCTGCTGGGGGAAAATCCCCTCCTAGATAGCTTAAAGATTTCTGTGGGGGATAGTCAGTTTGTGCCCCAGGTGATCGAGCAACTAAACCACCTAGAAACCGTAGATAGTGTGTGGTATCCCTACGGTTTGTTGCAACAATTGCAAACTTTACAACAGAGCTTACAAACCCTGACAACTTTTGCTATTACTTTATTGGCGACAATTGCCATTGTAGTTACCTATACAACAATTCGCCTAGTGAACTTAGCCAGGGCACCTGCAATCGAAATTATGCGTTTGGTGGGGGCTTCTCCCCGTTGGATTTATGCACCAGTCCTGTGCCAGGGTTTGGGGTTTGGAGTAGCGGCAGTCTTGCTATCTAGTACTTTGATTGCTCTTAGTAGTGTGGGCATAGGACAATTACTACAAAAGTGGGATTTATCCCTGGCTCCCCTCTCCCTTGGCTTTTCTCCTCTCCTCTTTGCTCTCTTTGGCATTGGTGTAGCCACGATGGGGACTTGGTTTAGTTTACTTGAAATGCGTGGGCAGCAATGATGGGATATTCTTTCCCCAGGGTGCGCTGAAACCGATCGGTGACTTCTTCTATTTTGCTGCTGGGGATGGCTTTCCATTCTTGGTAGGAATTCCAGCGCACGATCACAATTAAGCGATGGGGATTTTGCCGATCGAGCCAGATTTCTTTAGCTAAAAAGCCGGGATACTGACTTAAAAACTGATCCCAGATCAAACGGTCTTGTCTGATAAATTCTGCTTGCTCCGCCGGGGGGACATGAAATTCCAACCACTCGATCGTAACAGCAACAGCGGGAGATGCATCACTCATACACACAGCAAGCCATAGCAGCAGTAACAAGAGGACCCTAACAGGTTTTAGCATACACTCCCTTTATTATTGTCAGGAACAACTGCCAAATCTAGTAGAGCTATCATACTACACAATCCTATGCACTACAATGGATAAAAACAGAGATTTACGACTCTCGCCAATAGAGTCACTGATTAACAATTAAAAAACATAGTAGTATTGAATAATAGTTGAAATGGATAAGAAAAATGGATAAAATCTATTTTGCCTAATCGATAAATCTAAAAAATTTTATCACTGTGCTAAATCATCTCTCTAGAGCATCTGGATTAAATTGATAAATACTGTAAAGTGTATATTCCAAGACCTCCCTACCAAGAATTATTCCAAACTCAATGTTCGGCGAGCTAGCATAGAGTTGCACTTATCTATTTTGTGAAATTGGATTAATATTGATACTAGACTTGAGTTTCTGCAAGATGCGTTAATCTTTTGCTTCAAGTAATGCTTACATTTCCATACTCAACCTAGCACAAAGCTCCGAGTTTACCTAGGTCTCAAGCTTCTGTAGGCAAATGGTTTAACGTAGGAGCATTTGAATTTGTAAAAAGTTAATAATGAATTTCAGCGCCCTTTCTCTCCCATTTCAACTATCACTCAGCACCACTGCTATCTCTAGGGTTTATTTCTCAAAACATAGTGTAAAAAATACAGGTTTGAGTACCATACGGTTTTTATCCCCAGCCCTGAACGGCTAAAATATAAAAATTACCGCCACTTAACAGGCAAACCTGGAAATAGAGACCAGAGCACAACCCTAGATGAAAAAACGACCGATCGACCTACTCCTGGGCAAAGTCCAGATGGAAATGGAACGTCTCACGGCGCAAATCAATAGCAAAGCGCAAAATTTTCGCACTCAATTTGATAGTATTTGTGCCTCCCTAGAACCTCTCAGGCATACTCTGGTAGATTTGGAGGGAATTTTTGTCCCTGCTCCTAGGTCGGGGGAGTCAGTGGTGTTAGACTTCGATCGCTTGCAGTTTTTTAGTAAGAGCGATGGGGTAGCAGAGCTGCTCAGTAACCCCCTGTTAGATGCAGAAACGATCGAGGAATTTCGCTGGAAATTTTTTTACTACGAGATAAAGCTAGAGGCTTTAAGTTTAGAAGTACAGAGATTACAAAACCGCAGTGTGAAAGCTGGGATCAGTATTGATGAACTGATTCGCAATTGGTTAAACCCGCCAGAACGGATACTAGCAGAATATCGGGAAATCCTAGAGCAGAAACGGGCGCTGCGCCGACAGATCAGGGAAGAACTAGTGCAAAATTCTAACCTCGCTAGAAAATACATTGCTCATGGCTTGCGACAAATTTACCAGTTTTTCCGTGTCATTGAAACAGAGCTACCGCAAAATCAACAATTACGCTTTTACAAACAGGAAAATGACCCGTATCCTCTCCTAGCAGAATTAAACTTACTGCAAAAACAGGACTATCTTACTTTTTGGTGTAGCTACAGCTTGCACCGATCGGTACAACTAGTTGCTGTTTTGCAGGACAATTGGCAGTATTTGAAAACCACAGGCAGTCACTCAGTGGAGTTACAAATTGTGTTGAGTTGGCTCACCCAATTACTTGCTACTTACGCCACCAGCAATGATTTGATCGCCGCTAAAGTGGTAATTTACGATAAATTGACCGATCGGGAGCGTGTCTACAACTTGCCTTAAGGTAGAAATACTAACTGCATTGGATTTCTTATGGTAGTCTAGGGGGAGTGCAAACTCTGTACACTTGTTTACAATTCCATGACGTCTACTGCTAATCTGTCCCCGCGACTTAATTGGGTCAACATAACTTTCTTTGGCGCTTTTCATCTCGCCGCCTGTGCCGCTCCCTTCTACTTCTCCTGGCAGGGATTGGGCATGATGTTATTTTTACACTGGCTCTTGGGTAGCCTAGGCATCTGCTTGGGCTATCACCGTCTCATCAGCCACCGCAGTTTTCAGGTGCCCCAGTGGCTAGAGTATATCTTTGTCACTTTGGGGGCGTTGGCACTCCAGGGTGGTCCTGTATTCTGGGCAGGTAATCACCGCCAGCATCATGGCTTTACCGAGGATGTGGAAAAAGACCCCTACTCCGCTAGGCGGGGTTTCTGGTGGAGCCACATGGACTGGACGCTGCGCTGTCGCCCTGAGCATTTCCTCTTTGAGAATTATGCTAAGTATGCCCCCGATTTGGCGGCAGACCCCTACTACCTCTTTTTGGAAAAGTATTTTGTCTTTTTACAGATTCCCCTGGCACTGCTCATCTATGCCATCGGTGCCACCCAAGGCTTGGGAATGTCTTTTTTGGTCTATGGCGTGTTTATGAGAGCAGTGTTCCTGTGGCACAGCACCTGGCTGATCAACTCCGCCTGCCACAAGTGGGGCTATCGCAATTTCCCCGACGTGGAAGACCACTCTACCAACCTCTGGTGGGCAGCTATGCTCACCTACGGCGAAGGCTGGCACAACAATCACCATGCCTATCCCAAATCCGCCCGATCGGGTCTGCATTGGTGGGAAATTGACATCACCTGGGGTGCCATTCGGCTGCTGGAGATATTAGGCTTGGCGAAAAAGGTCTATCTACCTGCTCCCTGGCGCTCAGCCAATGCTGCCGAATAGTTAATTAGTTTTGCAGAGCGGACGCAGACAACTCCAGAGTGGTAGGATTAGCCATTAGCAAATTTTTTAATATTCCCTATGGCGTACACTCCGACTGTAATTGTAACGGGGGCATCCTCTGGGGTTGGTCTCTATACAGCTAAGGCACTGACTCAGAGGGGCTGGCACGTGGTGCTTGCCTGTCGTAACTTAGAAAAAACTGTTAAAGTAACTAGCGAAGTGGGGCTGGTGGAAGGTAACTATTCCATCTTCCCCCTGGATTTAGCAAGCTTGGCAAAGGTGCGGGAGTTTGTCACGGCGTTTCGCAGCACAGGCAAAACTCTGGATGCCCTTGTCTGCAATGCAGCTGTGTATTACCCCCTCCTCAAAGAACCCCTGCGCAGCGCCGATGGCTATGAACTCACCGTTGCTACCAATCACCTAGGGCACTACCTGCTCTGTCGGCTGCTGTTAGAGGACTTACAGAAGTCCACCTACCCCGATCGGCGCGTCGTGATTCTCGGCACGGTAACTGCCAATACCAAGCAATTTGGGGGCAAGATTCCTTTCCCCACCCCCCCGGATTTAGGAGATTTAAGGGGCTTAGAAAAGGGTTTCAAGGAGCCGATCAGCATGATAGACGGCAAACCCTTCAATTCCGGCAAGGCTTATAAAGACAGTAAACTCTGCAACATTATGACCATGCGGGAACTGCACCGTCGCTACCATGACAGTACGGGGATTGCCTTTCTCTCCCTCTACCCTGGCTGTGTGGCGGATACTGCCCTCTTTAGAAATTACTTTCCCCTCTTTCGCGTCCTCTTCCCCCTCCTGCAAAAATATATCACTAAGGGCTATGTCTCCCAGGAACTGGCGGGGCAACGGGTGGCGGATGTAGTCACAGACCCCAAACTGCGGGTATCGGGGGCTTATTGGAGTTGGGGCGATCGGCAACAGGAGGGCAGAGAAGCTTTTATCCAGGAACTGTCGCCGGAGGCTCTTGACGATGCCAAAGCTGCCAAACTCTGGGACCTCAGCGCCAAGCTAGTGGGCTTAGAATGAGAATCCTATTGACGGGGGGGACAGGACAGGTCGGTTGGGAGCTGCAGCGCGCGCTCCTGCCTTTGGGGGAAATAATCGCCCCACCCCGTGACCAGTTGGATTTGGCAAACCCTGATACAATTTTGCACTGCCTGCGGTCAATTCGTCCTGATGGTGTGATCAACTGTGCTGCCTATACGGCGGTAGATTTGGCGGAGACGGAAGCAGAGCTTGCCTATAGCATCAATGCGGTGGCGCCGGGGATTTTGGCGGAGGAGTGCCTGCGGTTGGGGGCTTGGTTGCTCCATTACTCTACGGACTATGTGTTTGACGGTCAGAGCCGTGTTCCCTATAAACCCACCGATCGGACTAACCCCTTGGGTGCCTACGGCAAGAGTAAACGGGCAGGGGAAATAGCGATCGAGGCAGTAGGGGGGCAATATTTAATTTTGCGGACAGCATGGGTATATGGACTACGGGGGAAGAATTTTCTGCGCACGATTTTACGTTTAGCACGGGAGCGCCCACAGTTGCGAATTGTCAAAGACCAAGAGGGGTCCCCCACCTGGAGTCGCGTGATTGCCGAAGTAACTGCCCACATAGTACCCCGTATCCGCCAGCAAACTGGTATTTTTCACCTCACCTGCCAGGGGAGCACCACCTGGTATGACTTTGCCTGCGCCATTCTGCGCCTTGACCCTAACCCCTCGGAACAGATCGTAGAAACGGTAGAGGCAATCACAACGGCGGCATATCCTACCCCTGCCCAACGCCCTGCCTATTCGGTGCTGGATTGTAGTAGCTTAGAGGAGCAGTTTCAGGTACATCTTCCCCCTTGGCAGACCGCTTTAGCCCTAGCAATGGCAACCTAAATTTACCGATCGACCCCGCCGATTTACCTTGGGAGACCTACTGTGTGGGGGGGTGGGTACGGGACTGCCTGTTGGGGAGACAGCGCCATAAGGTTGATATAGATTTTGTCCTGCCGGGGGAAAGTATCGCAACGGCGAAGCAAATTGCCCGCAAATACAGGGCGCCCTTTGTTTTACTCGATCGAGAGCGGGAGATTGCCCGGGTGGTGTTACCCCAGGGAAACCTAGATTTTGCCAAACAGGTGGGAGCTACGCTCCTAGATGACCTCAGCCAGCGGGATTTCTGCATGAATGCCATTGCTATACCCGTCCACCATCCCCAGGAGATTATTGACCCCCACCAGGGCAGAGCTGACCTACAACAGAAACTAGTCAGGATGGTCGCCCCCGAAAATATTGCCGCTGACCCCTTGCGCATTTTGCGCGCCTACCGCCAAGCTGCCCAACTGCAGTTCACGATCGAAGCCTGGACGCACCAGACTGTGAAACAGCTAGCCCCCCTCTTGCCCCAAGTAGCGATCGAGCGGATTCGCATGGAATTTACTTATTTACTGCAAACTGATAGCCCCTGGCTCATTACCTGCTTAGAAGACCAGATTTTCTCCCCCTGGTTGCCCTTGCACAAGCTGTGTCTCCAGCGGTTGCGTTGTCTTGCCTCTGTTATCAATGCAATTTTGGCGTCTTATCCCCTGCAGGATTACTTTGCTCAGGAAATAGTCCACCTCACTCTCAGGTACGCTGCCCTTGTCCCCCATGCCAGTCTGTGGGATTTTTTGGGATTGAGCCGCCAGGAACAAAAATGGATTACCACTCTCCTGCGCTACTTGCCCCACATGCTAGCAGCGGAAAACTCCCCCCTCGACCAGTACTATTTATTTGCCAACGTGGGGGAAATACTGCCCGCCCTCTTTGCCCTTGCCCGCGCCGATGGAATTCCCGTCAGTAAAATGTGGCTCGATCGGTGGTTGAATCCCCAAGACCCCATTGCCCACCCCCCCACCCTAGTTACGGGGGATGACCTCCAACAAATATTGTCCATCAAACCAGGACCCCGCCTAGGACAACTGCTAACTGCTATTCGGGAAGCGCAAATTCAGCAAATAGTTAACAATCGGGAAGAAGCCCTGGCATTTGCCAAGACCTGGTGGCAGAACACTAGCTAGGAATTAACACTACTTTACCTTTGACCTGCCCTGTGGCAAGTAAATAGTGGGCTTGGGCAGCCCCCTTGAGGGGGAATTCTGCTCCTACCTTCACTTTTAGTTTGCCTGTGTCAAATAGCGATCGGGCTTGTTCTAAAATCTGCACTTGTCGTCTTTGCAAATCCCGCCTTTCTTGTAACATGGGAGTCAACATCAGCTCTAAACTAATGCGCAAATTTCTATCTCGCGCCACCTTCCAATTTGTATCTGCATCGGGGGCTAAAATTGTCACCACATCCCCGTAAATTTCTACGGCAGCAAAAGTTTGCTCTAGCACCTTACCCCCCACCGTATCAAAGGCAACACTTACCCCTTCCCCATTTGTCCACTGCATAACCGCTGCCACAAAATCCCGCTGGCGATAAAAAATGGGATGAATATCTTCCCCCAAGGAGAGACAAAACTCTGCCTTTTCCTGGGAACTAACTGTGGTTGTAACTGCTGCCCCTTTTAGTTTAGCCAATTGGATAGCAATGTGACCGACTCCCCCTGCCCCGCCATGAATGAGCACCTTTTTTGCTCCCTCTAAGCGCGCACGATCGTACAAAGCCTCCCAAGCTGTAATTAAAACCAGGGGTGCCGCTGCCGCTTCCGCAAAGGAGAGAGAAGAAGGTTTCAAAGCCGCCAAATCCTCCTCGATGGTTGTGTATTGTGCATAGTTCCCCTGCTGTTTACCGAGACCGCCATTGCAAAAATAGACCGCATCTCCCACCTTAAATTTAGTGACAGCACTGCCCACTGCTTCTACAGTACCTGCCGCATCACAGCCTAAAATTGCTGGTATTTGTTTATAGAAATTACCCCGTTGTCGGAGTTTAGTATCAATGGGATTGACACTGGCTGCCTGAATTTTAACCAACATTTCTGTCGGGGATTTGATAACAGGGTCAGGCACAGATTGGTATTGTAAAACCTCCGGCTCTCCCGTAGCGGTCATGACAACAGCGTACATATTTTCCTCCTCATCAATTTTGGGATTTGTAAATCAAGCTAATATTAAAGCAAGCCCTTAGAACTGGGAACTTCTCCCAGGCGGCGAGGATCAAGGGCAACTGCCATCCGCAGAGCACGGGCAAAGGCTTTGAAGGAGGCCTCAATAATATGGTGGGAATTGATCCCCGCTAACTGCCTTAGATGAAGAGTGATGTGGGCGTGATTGACTAATCCCTGATAAAATTCCCGCACTAATTGTGTGTCATAATTGCCCACCCGATCGGTAGGGATTTGCAGCCCATAGACTAAGTAGGGACGACCAGAAAAATCCAGTGCCACTTCAATCAAAGCCTCATCCAGGGGAGCGAGAAAATGACCGAAGCGCTGAATGCCTTTTTTATCTCCCAAGGCTCTACTGAGACATTGTCCTAGGGTAATACCCACATCTTCGTTGGTGTGATGGTCGTCAATGTGCAAGTCCCCCTTTGCCCTAATAGTGAGGTCAATCAAACTGTGGGCGGAAAGCTGTTGCAGCATATGGTCGAGAAACGGAATACCCGTATCAATGTCCCCCTTCCCTGTGCCGTCGAGATTGACAGTGACATCAACAAAGGTCTCCCCCGTTTGCCGTTTGACTTGCGCTATCCGATCGGTCATAGAATTAACTTTGTGCAAAGTATCTCAATTGTAAAACCAATTTTCTAGTTGGGTGCAACAGTCTAGTGCCAAGCTTTTTAGTTTACAACTGCGATACTATCACAGTACTGTTGCAAAATGTCTGGCAGCCGATCGGGGTCAGTCAAGCAAACACTGGTAATCCCTAATTTTTCTGCTCCGATCACATTGGGGGGGGAATCATCAATAAAGAGGGTCTCCTGGGGCAAAAATCCCATCCGATCGAGGACAATTTGAAATATCTGCGCTTCTGGTTTGCGGGTGCCTAACTCACAGGAGAAAAAGCAGTGATCGAACAACTGCAAAATCTCGCCGCAGTCCTTTTGCACATATTCCAAATGCAATTCGTTGATGTTACTCAAAAGAGCCAGTTTGTAGTGGGGTTTGAGTTGGGCAAGCAGTTTCTGACGGTCAGGGAAGACAGCGACTAAAAGGGAATTCCAAGCCTGATCAATTTCGGCATCAGTGGCAATTAATTGTAATTCTTCCCTCAAGCGTGCCCGAAAAGTGGGAGTATCGATCGTGCCCCGTTCATAGTCGGAAAAGGCAGGGGGTTGGTGGTAGCGGGAATAGATTTCTGTAGCACTGGCTTGCCGTTGTAGAGCGTGGAGATTGCGGTTAAAGCGGGCAAAATCCAACTGGTAAATCACCCCCCCCAAATCAAAAATAATGTTTTTAATCATCACTCCTCCCATAAATTAGTCACACTACGCATACTAGTAAAGGTACCATTGCCAAGGATTAAATGGTCTAGTAGAGGGATGTCTAAAATTTTTGCTGCCTGCAGCAGTTGCCTGGTGAGTTTAATATCCTCGGGGCTGGGGTCGGTGTTGCCGCTGGGATGATTGTGCCCCAAAATTAACTTCACTGCCCCCTGGCGTAAAACTTCCCCAAAAATATCCCGAGGATGGGCGATCGTTTCGTTGACAGTGCCAATAGTAATTAGCTTTTGACCAATAATTCTGTTGCGATGGTCTAATAATAATACCGCTAATCTTTCCTGGGGTTGCCACATCAAAATATGACTCAAAGCATTGGCAGCTATGCTTGGTGCCGTAACCTCTGTCCGATCGGGGGGGCGACTGAAAAATACCCGTTTGCCCAGTTCAATGGCGGCTAAAATTGTGGTGGCTTTGGCGGGTCCTACCCCTGGAATTTGCATCAAGGTTTCAGCAGCAATGTTCTGTAAATGGGGTAGGGGGTCAGCTTTTTCATCCGGTGCAATGGTTTGTAAAATTAACTGCCCTAGCCCCACCGCTGATAGTTTACCCGAACCAGTCCCTAGTAAAATGGCTAACAATTCTGCATTGGAAAGGGCGCTTACTCCCTGGGCTAACAGTCTTTCGCGGGGACGATCGGCAGCACTCAGGTCTTTAATACGCCAAGAGTAGGTCATTTTTCTGGTTTTGCCAGCTCATCAATGCGACTGTGGAATTGCTCTGGTGCCATTTCCTTTGCCTTAGCGAACAGTTTTTGCGCCTCTTCTGCCTGTTGCAACTCCCGTTTGATAAATGCCTGCCCCAAAACGGGACGGAAATCTTTAGGGTCAATCTCTTGTACAGCGCGATAGGTCTCTTCTGCCTCCTTAAAACGTTTTAATTGCAGATAGGTGTCCCCTAAAAAGAGTTTCACACTGGCAACGTCGGCACTGTTGGGTTTAATTTTGTTAGCCTCTTCTGATTTTACGATCGCTTCTTTTAACAGATCAATAGCCGCTTCAGGACGATTGAGGGATAACTCATTGTCTACCAATTGTTGCAGGGCTTTGAGATTGCCAGGCTCGATGGCTAAGACATTGCGGTATTCTGTGATAGCTTTCTCTGTCTCCTGCAGTTGTTGGTAGGTGCGCGCCAAAGTAAGACGATAGACAGTCTGTTCGGGGTAGGTATTAGCCAGGGTTTGCAGATGGGGAATAGTCCCCTGGATGTCACCGATTTCTGTTTTCAGTTGAATGATGTTTTCCAAAGCAAACTGATTAGTGGGTTCCTTTGCCAATACTTTTTCATAGCTGGCAATCTCTACTTTAATTCTTTCTTCCGGGGAGAGGGAATTTTCCTGGGGAACAGTTTTGGGAGCAGGAGGAGACAAGATACTGCTGATCAAAGGCATTACAGATACCCCTAAAAAGGCGAGGGAAATGAGCACAGAAAAAATGCTGATAATCCACTGCCGCGTTGTGCGTTGTTGTGCCACGATCGGTAGCCCCCTAAACACCTGGTTTATTCTACCCTATGTTACAATTCCCCTGACTGCCATAGATATATTTTTATTTATGCTCCTGTATCTGTCCACGTGGCTAGAAGTTGAGGCTTACTTGCAGCGCTCCCAGGGGATCATCATTCCCATCGGGTCAACGGAACAACATGGTCCCACTGGTTTAATCGGTACGGATTTTATCTGTGCTGAAACGATCGCTAAGGGAATCAGTGCCCAACGGGATGTCATGGTGGGTTCCACATTGACGATCGGGATGGCGGAGCATCATACAGGGTTTCCGGGCACTATCAGTCTGCGTCCTACCACCCTAATTATGGTTTTGCGGGACTATATCACTTCCCTGGCGAAACATGGTTTTAGGCGTTTCTTCTTCATCAATGGTCATGGGGGCAACATCAATGTCATGCGCACTGCCTTCTGTGAACTCTACAGTGATCTACCCCACATTCGCTGTCAAATTGCCAATTGGTGGGTTGGTCCTGAGGTGTCCAAACTAGCGAAGGAACTCTACGGCGATCGGGAAGGTTACCACGCCACCCCCAGTGAAATTGCCCTCACCATGTATGCCTATCCGGAAGCGATCAAGCGGGCGGAACTGCCTCCCCTCCCCTCTACAGGGGTGAAAATTTATAGCCCCCAGGACTTTCGCCAGCGCTATCCCGATGGACGCATGGGGTCTGACCCCTCCCTAGCCACAGTGGAGCATGGCAAACGCTTCTTTGAACTGGCAGTCAAGGAGATCGGCGACCAGTACGAGAAATTTTTGGCGGAAGTGTAGTATAATAACAATCTACTGCGGGTGTAGTTCAGTGGTAGAACGTCAGCTTCCCAAGCTGAATGTCGTGGGTTCGAGTCCCATCACCCGCTTCCTAGCCAGTGACTTAAATCCCGATCGAGGAGTCGTTGTAAATTTGCTATCTCCTGCCGAAACCGTTGCTGCAATATACGCCGCAGTAGAGGGGCAAGGGGCTGGTAATTGCCAACTAAAACTTGAGCGGGGGCAGGTAGTTGGGGGGGGGCATTGACTCCTAGAAATTGATAAATTTGTCGCAGTGTTCCCTCATGATCATTAGCTAAATCTTCCTGCAGTAGAACTAACACTTGCTCCCTGGGAAAATAGCGATATAAATTCTCTAACTGGGCAGTATAAAAACCCCGATCGCAATAGGAATGCACCCGTTTTGCTGTTCTTTCTGCGTCTAAATTTTGGGGCAACCGCAGGCGCAGGGGTTCTAGGGCAATTGCCAGGGGAAAGGGTAAAAACTCCCATTTTCGTTGTAACTCCATCTGGTAGTGGGAATAGGCACGATCGATGGGATTCCTGAGCAATACAATTAGCTTCATGTGGGGGTTATATTGGGCGATGCGGGGGGCAACATGGGGTAAATACATATAGATTGGCGTGGCTTCCCCGATGCTAGTTTGTCCAGCATAGTTGGGGAAAAAACTGTGGTAATAGTCTGCCCCCAATTGGTAATGCCGATCGTAGTCAAAAAAGTGCACCTCCTTGACGGGAGCCAGACAAATATCAGGGTGCTGACTTAAAAATTGCGCTAGGGCAGTTGTGCCTCCCTTTTGCGTGCCGACAATCAAGAAATTGACCTTAATCATCCTTGAAACCAAGGTAGAGTTCCACCACTTTAGGATTATCTAACAAGGCTTTGCCCGTGTCTGTATAGGCAACTTTGCCACTGTCCATGACGTAACCCCGATCGGCAATTGCTAGGGCTTGGCGGGCATTTTGTTCCACCAATAAAATTGCCGTTCCCTGCTCTTTGATCCGCACAATTAGCTGGAAAATTTCTTTCACCAAAAGGGGAGATAAAGCAGCAGAAGGCTCATCCAAGATTAGCAGTTTTGGTGATACCATCAGTGCCCGTCCCATTGCCAACATTTGCCGTTCCCCCCCAGAGAGAGTCCCTGCTTTCTGTCTTCGTTTACGCGCCAAAGGGGGGAATATACTATAAATTTCTTCCTTCTTTGCTTGTGTATCTTGCCTACTTGTGAATGCCCCCATCTCTAAATTTTCGTTAATGGTCAAAGAGGGGAAGACATTAGCTACCTGGGGAACATAGCCCATACCCAAGGGCACTAATTGTTCAGGCGGTAAACCAACGATCGATCGTCCAGCAAAGAGAATCTCACCGCGACTGATGCGCATCAAGCCAAAGATTGCCCTAGCTAGAGTAGATTTCCCTGCCCCGTTAGAACCAATAATTGCCACTAATTCCCCCGCCTGGACAGAAATTGAAACCCCCTGCAATATATCTACCTCCGGCACATAGCCGCCATACACATCATTGACAGTGAGGAGAACTGACGTATCCATGTTTTATTCCTCCTCCTCACTAAAAGTTCTGACTAAGATCATTCCCGCTGCAAAACCCGCCACATGGGCAATAAAAGCCACGTTAGAATGTAACGCCGTAAAAGCATAAATCGTCTGTCCCACTATCCAAAATCCTAACAGAACTACAGCGGGCAAAGGCACAATAAAGATAGGGGGAATGAGAGTAAACACAATGGCACGGGGATATTTCCTGATATAAGCCCCCATCACCCCCGATACGGAACCACTAGCGCCCACCAAAGGCGCATTCACATTAGCAGAAAAAATAGACTGCACAACGGCGGCAATCACACCACAGGCTAAATAGAAAAACATAAAGCGAAATTTGCCCAAATAGTCCTCCACATTGTTACCAAAAATCCATAGATACCACATATTGCTGAGGATATGTTCCCACCCCCCATGCAAAAATTGATAGCTAATTAGAGTGAAATATTCTTGATTAGGGTTGCTAAATAATTGCTTTGGTATCACTGCCCAAGTTTCGAAAAACACATTCATTAAAACGTGATTACCGAGGATCAAAACTTGATACAAAAATACTGCTACATTACACAAAACCAAGGTATAAACCATGACAGGGGTACTACGGGTGGGGTTGGCATCGTAGAGGGGAAGCATAGGGAAACTGATAACTCCGATCGGGTTATTTTAATATTATTTCCTGATTGGGCGCTATAATGTAGGGAATGAACGACTTACCGCAATTTTTCTCTCCTGGGCAGGAATTGGCTAACAACGGTGTGCCACCCCTCAATCTCTTGGTGATGGGCAAGGTGAGCACAGGGAAGAGTTCCTTACTCAATGCTCTCTTGGGCAAGGCGCGCAAAAATTCCCCCTTCAAGGTGCGGGCAGAGTCGGGGGTAACCCAAGCCCTGGAGCGCTGGCAACTCAATCCCTATCTCTGTCTCATTGATACTCCCGGTTTAGATTATCTCCACAGCAGCGATTGGCAGCTACCCCCCATCGATGTCGGTATTTTTGTGGTGGCGGGTTCGGCAGATGCGCGGCAAAAGGAACACCTCGATCGTTTACGGCAGCTATGTCCGAGGGTAGTTGTGGTACTCAACAAGATTGACCAGTACGATAAGTGGCAGCCCTTTGTCCTCGATCGGGTGATAGAGCAATGGCGGCAGGCGCTGGGCATCGATCGGATTTTCCCTACCTGTACCTTTGGTTTTGACCCCGAACTGGATTTGGCAGTGCAACTAGACCTACGGGGAATAGAAGACCTCAAGGCAGAGCTGGCAATCCTCCTGGGCAAACGCTGGCAGGAACGGCAACAACGCAAGCAAGTCTCCCTCTCCACCCTAGTTAGTATCGTGACACCGACAATCCGATCGATCGCGGAATCGGGCACTACCAGTCGCCGTAGCCCCTTCATCCCTGGACTCTTGGCAATTGCCCTGGGAGAACTCCATCACCTTTACTATGGACGCTCCCTGTCGGGGCAGGAAACCTATGTGCTTTTGCAACTGTTGCCCACGATGGGCTGGTACTGGCAGGCATCTGACCAGCATTTTCTCCTCAGTCCCGATCAGTTACAGGCAGTAGTTGTGGATAGTTTGGCACTCCTTGTGGGGGCAATCCAGGCTTGGTCGCAACAGCAAATTCTGGATCATAAAACCTGGATGGCTGCCCGCTCCTCCCTTGCCCAATATTTGCAACCTGAGTTACCCAGTTACTGGACAAAAACGATCGAGGATATTTTAACTAACCTGTCTGTTGTAGCTGTTTGATAACTATTATCGATGGCTTGAGTGGGCGTTACCGAACTCGGAACGGTATTTTGAGAGCTAATAAACTAGCTAACTATTGTTTTTAGCTTGGTAAAAGAACTTGGGACTGGTTACTAAAAATTTTGTTCTAACAAACAACAGGAAATAGGGGAAAGAGTCTGTAGCTCGACAAGCTCGCCAAGCGGTACTCAACCCCCTTTTTTTGGCAAAAAGTACGTGCTAGACACATCGAGAGTCAAAACCATTCCCGACTCCCCGTTCCATACCGTCGCAAACAGTTTCCAACAAGACGGAAAGCCCGGACACAAAATCAAAGTAAGTGAGGGACATAGTTAGTACACAGTAAATTCTGGTGGGTCTTTTGTGTAATCCATTTTGAAGGGGACAACTTCCCCTTGGGTTCTGATTTTGCCAGAAATGATTCTGCCTCTAATTTCGTAGCTAACAAGTTTGGGGCTGGGGACCATTTCAGACAGAATATCAATCATTGCTCTCTGCAGTTCTACTTTCTGAACATCCCGGTGCAATTGTCTCAGCCTCTTTCTAAACCGACCCGTCATAGTTTTATCCTTTCTTAGGTTTCCAACAAGTCCGTGTTAGGCACACGGAAAGCTATCCAGACCAGGAGGTTTTGGTTTCCTCTTTTCTGGTTTCCAACAAGTCCGTGTTAGGCACACGGAAAGCCATTAGAGGTATACACCCCGTCGATCGGGAGGCAATTTCTGTTTCCAACAAGTCCGTGTTAGGCACACGGAAAGCCTCCTCCTTTTAGGAGTTGGTTCTAGTATAGCTTCTAGGGACTGATCCCGAACACCTCTGGACAAAAAAGTTTTTGGAGGCATTTTTACCCTTCTCCAAGGGCTGAAACCCTTACAGGGAGCACAACCGAGCACCTCCCACGTAAAAATAGGATTTTGGGCTTTGCCTAGGGGCGATCGGTGGAATTTTGTACTGCTTTGCCATTGCGTTGCCATTGGGCTGGTTTGATGCGGCGGAGAGCTGAGCCTGCAAATCTTTTTTCCCACTCTGCCTCGGTCATGGCTGCTAGTTCTGCGGCGGAGGGATTGAGGTTATGGGGGTAGGGCTGAAATTCTGCTACTGTGGTTGGCTGGGCAAATTTGCGGTTCCAGGGGCATACGTCCTGGCAAATGTCGCAACCTGCTACCCAATTCTGCAAGTTCGCCACGATGTCTGGGGGGAGGGTGGGGGCGCGATTCTCGATCGTGTGGTAGGCGATACATTTACGGGCATCGACGACAAAGGGGGCAACGATGGCTTGGGTGGGGCAAGCGACAATGCAACGGATGCAGGTGCCGCAGTGTTCGGTGTGGGGACGATCGGGTTCCAGGGGGAGGGTGGTGAGGACTTCGCCCAAAAAGAGCCAGGAGCCGTAATCTTTGGTGATGAGATTGCTATGTTTGCCAATCCAGCCGATGCCTGCCCGCTCTGCCCAAGCTTTTTCCAGGAGGGGTCCGGTGTCCACGTAGTAACGGGTTTGACAGGGGGCTTGCTGCTCTAGCCAGGTTGCCAGTTGTTTGAGCTTTTTGCCTAGTACTTTGTGGTAGTCTTTGCCCCAAGCGTAGCGGGAAATTTTTGCCCCCTCTTGGCTGTGTTTGTGGGGGGTGTAGTAGTTGAGGGCGACGCTGATCACAGATTTGACCCCTGGGAGGACTTGCTGGATGTCTTGGCGTTTGGGATTGCGCATCCACTCCATGTCAGCGTGGTAACCCCGATCGAGCCAGGCTTGTAATCTTGCCACTTCTTCTCCCTGGAGGGCGGGGGCAATTCCCACCTTGGTAAACCCGAGGCGGAGGGCATAGTCCTTAACTGCTTGGGCTGTCACCATAGAGGAACTGCAGGGTGGGAATAAAGGAGGGATAGGAAATGGTCACGCAGTCTGCCCGCTCTATTGCCGTGGGGTGTTTCTGAGCCACTAAGCCCGCAATAGCAAAACTCATGGCGATACGATGGTCGTTGTAACTGTCGATCGTTGTGCCCACAAGGGGTCTGCCCCCAAAGATTTCCATGCCGTCGGGATGTTCAATTACTTCTGCCCCCATCGCCCGTAAGCCCTGGACGGTAGCGGCAATGCGATCGCTCTCTTTTACCCGCAGTTCTTCGGCATCTCTAATGACGGTCCGCCCCTCAGCACAGGCAGCCGCCACTGCCAAGACAGGTAATTCGTCAATCAAGCGGGGAATGAGACTGCCGCCAATTTCACACCCCTTCAAAGGTGCTGTCTTCACCCGCAGGTCAGCGATCGGTTCCCCTGTAATTTCCCGCTCGTTTTCGAGGGTGAGGTTGGCTCCCATTGCCCGCAGGACTTCCAAAACCCCTGTGCGGGTGGGATTGACCCCTACGTTTTTAATCAGGATTTCTGAGTTGGGCACGATGGAGCCTGCTACTAACCAAAAGGCGGCGGAGCTGATGTCCCCTGGCACAATCACTTCCTGCCCCTGCAGACGATTTCCCCCCTTGAGGATGACGGTGTGACTGTCCCGATCGACGCGGACATCTGCCCCAAATGCCTTGAGCATCCGTTCGCTGTGGTCCCGGGATTGTTCGGGTTCGGTAACGATCGTTTCGCCGCTGGTGAGAAGACCCGCCAACAAAATAGCAGATTTCACCTGGGCAGAGGCAATGGGGGAGATGTAGTGGATGGGGTGGAGTTTTTGCCCCATGACCGCCAGGGGTGCTTTTGCCCCGTTTTCCCGCCCCCAAATAGTAGCTCCCATGCGCCGCAGGGGATCGACAACCCGCAGCATAGGACGTGCCCGCAGAGAGTCATCCCCTGTGATGGCAAAGAAACGCCCCGTGTGGCTAGCGAGAATGCCGAGCATCAAGCGCAGAGTGGTGCCAGAGTTGCCCGCATCGAGGATGTTATTGGGTTCCTGGAGATTGCCGAGACCGATGCCTTTGATGCGTACGAAATCACTGTTGAGGGGGGAAATTTCCGCTCCCATAGCACTAAAACAGTGGGCGGTACTGCGGGGGTCTTCTCCTAAAAGTAAGCCGCGAATGATGGTTTCTCCTTCCGCGATCGAACCCAGCATGAGGGCACGGTGGGAAATGGACTTATCCCCTGGCACAGTAATTTCCTTGCCCTGGGTGGCATAGGCACGGGGTGACAATACCAATTTGTGGTTTTCCAGCAGTTCAATCACGACGACGCGGGCGTTGACATTTCTTTCTAGCCTACCTGATTATGAGAACAGGATCGCAACTACTCTTTCCCCCGCCGCCAGTGCTACCAATGGCTCTATACTATGCTCCCCTGGTAGGGGCACGGTCACGATGCGCTCCCCTGGATTGATTAGCAGACTAACTTCCTGGCTTGTGGCACTGCAGGCTGCCAAAACTGCTAGATAATCATCACTGCTCCTAAAGCTAATGCCCTGTACGCCCAGACTGCCCCTGCTTGCCAAACGGATTTGTTCCCGTCCTAGGAGTTTGCCGTAGCCCTGGGCTGTCACCAAAAGGACTCGATCGGTTTCTCCTAGTGCTACACATCCCATCAGGGTTTCATCGGGTTTGAGTTTGAAACAGGCATTGCCCAGGGACGATCGGGTTTGCAGGGGAACAAATTCATCGTTGACGGGCAGACGGGTCATGCGTCCTTTGGGGGTGGCAATCACCAGGTCAGTGCCAGGGGGCAGATACCCCGCCCATAACAACCGATCGTTTTCTTTTAGTTTGATCGCCAGCAGTCCCCGACTGGTTATATCGGCAAATTCCTGTGCCTCCAGGCGTTTTGCCCGCCCCTGGGCAGTCACCAGACCAATAGGGGCAGCGATTTTATCCAGCACAAGGATACTGACCACTTTTTCTACCTTGCCAGGCAGGAGGGGCACACCTTTACTGCGGGTACGGGGCATAGGGGGAATGTCTTGCACAGGGAGAGGGAAAGCCACCCCCGTAGAGTCAAACAGCAGCAGTTCCCGATCGTTGGTGGTGACAATCCTGGTGAGGACGGGGTCCTCCGTTGGTAGGGGGGTAATGCCATCCCATTTACGTACATAGCCGCGATAGGAAAATTCCAACACTACTTCCCGATCGGGTGGGGGGGCTGGGGGGACAACTACCACAGTTGCTAGGTCAGACTTGGAGACAAGGCGGGTGCGCCGACTATCGCTAAATTCTGCCTTCAGTGCCTGCAGTTCCGCCTTCAGGGCTGCCAACAGTGCCGATCGGTCTTGTAAAAGATGTTGGAGGCGTTGCATTTCTGCCACTAACTGGGAGCGTTCCTCCTCGAGTTTCCGCTGTTCTAGGCTGGTCAAACGGCGTAGGGGCATGGATAAAATGGCATCCGCTTGGCTGCTAGTCAGGTGAAATTGGCTTTCCAGGGCAGTGCGGGCAACCTCAACTTCCTCCGCGTTTCTAATTACCCTAATTACAGCCTCGATCGACTGCAGGGCAATGAGGAGACCCTCCGTCCTATGCAATTTAGCTTGGCATTGCTCTAGTTCATAGCGATAGCGGCGGGTCAGGGTTTGCTCCCGAAATTGCAAAAATTCCTGCAACAATTGCCGCAGAGATAACTGACAGGGACGACAATTGACTAAGACTAATAAAATGGCACCAAAGTTGATTTGCAGGCTTGTCAAACGGTAGAGCTGTTCCATAATTTCCTCGGCATTGCTATCCTTGCGCAGCTCCAAGACAACTCTGATGCCAGAGCGATCGCTTTCATCGCGAATATCCACAATCCCTTCGATTTTGCCCTGGTTGACCAGCTCCGCCACCTTTTCAATCCAGGCAGATTTATTCACCTGGAAAGGCAACTCCGTAACTACAATGGCAGTCCGTTTGCGTGTCCGACTGAGGCTAATTTCTTCTACGGTGGCTACCCCCCGCAGGGTAAAACTGCCCCGCCCCGATCGGTATAACTCCTGCAGATTTTGGTCTGCCACAATGATTCCCCCTGTGGGAAAGTCAGGAGCAGGAATCAAATTAAACAGTGCCTGGTCTTCTAGGTCTGGGTCATCAATGAGGGCAATCAAGCCATCCACCACCTCCCCCAAATTGTGGGGCGGGATATTCGTCGCCATGCCCACCGCAATCCCCGTTGCCCCGTTGAGCAGCACGATCGGTAACTGGGCAGGTAAAACCGTCGGCTCCCGCTGCGAACCGTCAAAGTTGTCCGTGAAATCGACGATATGTTCGTTAATGTCTTGGAGTAACGCCCGATAGCCGAAGGGAGATAGCCGGCATTCTGTATAGCGCATGGCAGCAGGGGGGTCATTATCAATAGAACCAAAATTGCCATGCCCTGCCAACAGGGGGTAACGACTGGAAAAATCCTGCACCAAACGCACCAGAGCCTCATAGACCGACTGATCGCCGTGGGGGTGATACTTACCCAACACATCCCCCACCACCCGCGCACACTTGCGGAAAGGACGATCGGGAAACAGCCCTAACTCCCGCATAGCGTAGAGAATACGGCGGTGTACGGGTTTTAGACCATCCCGCACATCTGGCAGTGCCCGCCCCACAATAACACTCATGGCATATTCCAGGTAGGACTGTTGCATCTCCAAGTGCAAAGCCCTAGGGATAATTCCCCCCTCTGCCTGATTGAGTAGGTTTAGCTGTTCTGTCATTCACTCCCTCGCTTGCTTGGGGGCTGTACCCCACCATTCCCATCAAAACATAGATTACCCACTGGGCAGAAGTGGGCAGCACGTAATTTTGGGCACAAATTTTACGGTTTGGGCTTCCTAGATGGGGGTAAGCTAAAGAAGTTGTTAAAACAATGAGTATGATTTGGTCCACTCTAGCCGTAGCCGAGGGGGGCACTGTCGAAGAACCGATCGTGTTTGCGGGCGTCCTCTTGAGTTTGGTTGCCATTTACATCGCTAGCAAAATTGGGGGGGAAATATCTAACCGTCTGGGGTTCCCGCCCGTGTTGGGAGAACTGATTGGGGGTGTCATCATTGGCGTATCGGCACTAAAGCTCGTAGTTTTTCCAGGGGAAGGGATCACTGCCTCCGACTCTCTGCTGATGCAACTGTTACAAGTGACGGCTGGTCTCAGCCCTGAGGCAGCGGGGCAACTGTTCCGAGAAGACAGCATGATTATCTCTATCCTGTCGGAGTTGGGGGTATTCATTCTCCTGTTTGAAATTGGCTTGGAGTCAAATCTCAGTGATTTATTGAAAGTAGGTACGCAGGCGGTGTTGGTGGCGGTGGTAGGGGTAGTCGTTCCCTTTGCCGCTGGGACTTTGGGCTTGATGTACTTCTTTCACATGGACGCCATCCCTGCCATCTTTGCGGGGGCAGCTTTAACAGCAACCAGTATTGGCATTACTTCTAGGGTGTTGGCAGAATTGGGGCAGTTGACCACCAAGGAGGGGCAGATCATTCTAGGAGCAGCAGTAGTCGATGACGTGCTGGGGATTATTGTGCTGGCAGTGGTTGCCAGTCTTGCCAGTACAGGGGAAGTAGATGTGACAGAGGTGGGTTTGATCATCGCCAGTGCCGTTGGCTTCCTGTTGGGGGTTTTGTTTGCGGGAGGTTTGATCAACTCGGCGTTTCTCAAGATGGCGGGCTTCTTTCAAACAAGGGGAGGCATTATTGTCCCTGCTTTAATCTTGGCTTTCTTTTTAGGTTACCTAGGTACAGTTCTCAAACTGGAAGCCATTTTGGGGGCATTTGCTGCAGGGCTAGTCCTCGATGAAACTGATAAAAAAGAAGACTTAGAAAAACTGACAAAACCGATCGCTGATATTCTGGTGCCCATCTTTTTTGTAGTGGTGGGGGTAAAAACAGACTTGAATGTCCTCAACCCTGCCATTCCTGAAAACCGCACCGGTTTGATCATCGCTGCCTTCTTAATTACAGTGGCAATCTTGGGCAAGATGGCAACGGGCTGGGCAGTCTTTGGCAAAGATAAACTCAATCGCCTAGCGATCGGTGTGGGTATGGTTCCCCGCGGTGAAGTGGGTCTAGTATTCGCTGCCGTAGGGAGTGCCAGTGGCACCCTCAGTCCTGCCCTCGATGTCGCCATAATTTTAATGGTTATTTTCACTACCTTTTTAGCGCCGCCCCTCCTCCGTTTTGTTTTTCCCCAAAAACCGATCGAGGCATAATTTAACTTATGGTCAATGTTTTGCTGGTGGATGCAGACCGATCGTTTCGGCTAGGCTTGCGGGCTTGGCTGGAGGGCTATCCAGGCTGGCAGGTGACAGGGGAAGCAGGGAGTAAAGAGGAGGCTTTGTCCCTTTTGCAAAGACAGTCGTTCGGCAAGGCTCACGAACCTTCCTTTGACCTCCTGATTCTGGAGCTAGGGATAGCAGGGGGCTTAGAACTCTGCCAAATAGTCAAACAAAACTACCCCACTATCAAGATTTTTCTGCTGACGGACCTACCCCGATCGGTCTTGGTGGAGGGGGCATTAGCCCTGGGGGTAGAGGGTTATTCCCCTAAGGGGGTGAGCGGCAGACGGTTATTACAATCTCTGACGGCGGTGGCAACGGGGCACAAATACCAGTGGAGTTCCCCCCTTTCTCCTTCCCTGTGGCGCCTGGTGCGGATGTATATGCGGGATACAGGTTTAGCGGAAATTGACCTCACCCTGTTTGCCCTCCATCAGAATTTGTCCCGTCCTGGTTTACCCCCCTTTGTCCGTCTGGTGCTAGAAGGCAGAAGAAGGGAGCTGCGCTGTGCCCGCTGGGTCATAGAAAGACTGTGGCGCGTCGACCAATCCTCGGAAGTAATTTTTGCCTCCCCCAAGCAGGAGTTAGTCCTTCCCTTGCCCGATCGGTTACTTGCTAATATCCCCCCCAAGTGGCAGCAGGGCATTGAAAATCTCACGGATTTTCCCCTCGAAATCGATATATTGTTACCAGAAAAACGGCAGGAATTACTGACAATTACTTTAGAGGAATTTCGCCACACTTTAGAGCAATGCCAACGCTCCCAAGTTACGCCTGCCCAGTTGCAATCGCAGTGGTTAGAAATAGTTACTGATCTGTGGCAGCGCACCGCGGAATCCTTCTTTGGTAAGTACACCATAATTACCGATCGTCCCCTCATTCCCACCCTGCTACAAGACCGCCCTCTAGTGCAAAAAGCGATCCTACAAACCCTGCCCCTCGTGCCTGAACTGTTGGCTAGTTTGTTGTTTGGTACCCCCCTCAATCTCCTAGAAGAAAATGCCAATTTGACCACAGAAACATACCTACAAGACCTCCTAGACAATCTCTGTATTCAAATTGCCAACGCCGTTGTTCAACCCCTCCTCAACAACTTTGCCCAGGCAGAAATTGTCAGAAAACGCTTTTTCCAATACCGATCAACAAGGGAAATTGAACGCTTCCGCAACGAACTGACTTGGAAATATCGCTATAGAAATTGGTTTGGGGAACCGCGCCATATCTTTGAAAGCAAACAGGAACTGCTGGTATTTACTCCCACAGGCATCGATCGGGTCTACATCAATCACTCCCGCCTCCAGGAATTACAATCCTTGCGGGGATGGCAACTGGTGTTTACTTTAGCCCTAGAATTGCAGGATGCCCTTGCTCCTAGATTGCGATCGATTGTGGATTTTTTGGGCAGAGCCTTGGTGTTTCTCCTGACCGAAGTGATCGGGAGAGGGATTGGCTTGATTGGTAGGGGTATTTTACGCGGTATTGGTTACGCCTGGCAACCGGAAGCGAAAGTTCGCCGTCCCAGAAATTTCAACTGACAACTACAGATAAGCAACGGCAATAATCCCGATCCTGTGTGGCAGAGAGAAGAAACATCCTGTCTAAAGAACGGAGGGGAGAAACTGGTTTGGAGGTAACATTTTAGCCGCAACAGTTGTTACAAGGCTATGGCGATAGACTGCAATACTCTGTTTTTTGTTATCGGGAAAAGCCGCCTTGGGAACTAGAAAAAATTCTCACCCCAGAGGACAGGTTGTTGCTTGCTGGTCCGTGCACAGAGTAGTTGCCTGCGATCGTCCAGAATCTTGGTACCAAGTTTTTGAGAGCATAGATTGGCGAATGCAGTTGAGGGATTTATCCAGATTGCGGCATACGACATTTCTTCCCTTTTTGCTACCCCTTCCAACTGTCTTTCAACACTTCTGGGATTCACTATCCTTAATTCACGGTCACCCAAAAGGGAGCTGTAACGATTTGCTGCCCTCGTTGGAACTGTGCCCAGAGCTTGTAACGTCCGGGGGTGGGAAACTGGGTCATAAAACGAATGGTTTCCTTGGGCTGTCGATCCAAAGCATGGGCATGGAGATAATCAGCAGGTTTGAGGGGAGTCGTGGCGCGCAAAATCACCAGATGTCCTGCTTCACCAAGGTAGGGGCGCAAGTCCGTAGGGGGTTGTTGGGTGGTAGTATCCCGTAAGCGAAAGGCTACTTCTACGGCTGATCCAGCCTTGAGGGGTTGAGAGAGTTTGAGTTCAACGGCTGTTGTCCCAATCACCTGGGTGGTTTGGGCAGTTGGGGCACTGGATGCGGGCGGCGTCCCTTGAGCCGCGATCGGGATCATGGCTACCGTTTCCTTGGCGCCGGCAGGTTTGTAATCCGCGATGAGAGTGTAGCTACCTCCTTGGGGCAATGTAGTTGTGACCTGAAATTGACCCTCACCCAGATAACGGGGATGGAGGTGCTGAAACACTTGCAAATCCTCACTCACAATGATGAGGTGCATCAGCTCCTCTTGGAAACGCTCGAATTGTCTTACTGCCTCGCCAGTATGGGTGCGAATTGCCAGCGTGAATGTGGTTGGTTGCTGAGAAATGGGCGTAGGGGAATTCACCAGTTCAGCATGGGTGGTCGGCGCACCTCCACTGTGATCGTGAGTCGGCGTAGAACTGTGATGTTCATGGTGGAGATGACGGGGAGTAGCAACTTGCTTTTGCTGCCCTGTAGCGACGATAGCAATCGCTCCCCCAAACAGGAGTACGAGTCCTACTACTATTGGTTGCATAAAAGGCAGTTTGACCATGCTTGGGTTGCTCCATTAAGGGGTTAAAGGACGTTAGTATCAGCTTTGAACTGTCCTCGCAGCCAGAAGTGTTGAACGAGAACTTGAAGGGGTAGAAAAAGGGAAGAAATGCCGGATTCTGCCCTTAAAAGATGAAAAAATAACCGCTTGATTATGGCATCTTTGGGAACTATTGTCAAGTCTGTGCTCAAGATTCTCAACCCTTGGGACTATCCCGTCCTCAACTCCCAATGCTTTTCAAAATTCCGCTGACCTATATTTTTAGAGGCTAGCTTAAACAGTATGAGAGCCTTGTTTTATCGGCTCAATCACTCAGGCATTCAGATAGCGAATAAAACACGGGACAGTTAGTGATTTCAGCAAATCTACAGTTATTTAATGTTAAAAGCGAAAAAACATCATTCTTTAGGAAGGGTGCTGTTTCCTGTCGATTCCACAGTCATTATTTTGGCAGGATTGTCTGTTAAAATGTTAGTTTTTGTTACAGGATGCAACACTTCTGGTATTCTGGTAATCTAGCGTTGAGTTAAGTCTTTGGATTTTTTACGTTCCCAAGCGATCGGTCTATACTTGGAGCAACCGGTTACCTGGCTGCACAGAATTGATGCGAGGGTAAAAATCCTATGGGTACTAAGTTTATTAATTTCACCGATCTTGGCAAACAATTACTGGCGGCTGGGCATGGTTGTGCTGTTAATTTTGGTCACCCTTTCTACGGGACTACCAATGCGGGTATGGAAGCAACAGATGGGAATATTACTGTTATTAGCTAGTCTCACCTATGCAATTGCTATTTTTTCTGGTGATGCTCTCTTACTCAATCCCCAGCCCCGCCGCCCCACCTCAGAATTTATCACCTATGCCCCCTATCGCGGCAAGAATTGTCCCCAGCCCCAACCCACCGACTACTGTTATACCCTTTTCAAGGTAGGGCGTTTACAGATCACTAGACGATCGCAGGATTTGGGGGTAAGAATTAGCACTGTGATTTTTACTTATACCTATGCTCCTACCCTCTTTCTATTAGTGACTGCTACAGAAGAAATTACGGCGGCTATTACTTTTTTTGCTACTCCCCTGCGCTTTATTGGTGTACCTGTGGCAGAATTAGCCCTAACTTTGACCCTGGCATTGCGCTTTATTCCCCTTGTTATTGAAGAGGTACAAAACCTTGCCCGGGCTGTGCGGACCCGTTCCATTAACTGGCGCAAACTGGGCTATAGACGATCGGTAGAAACTCTCATCATTTTGTTGGAAAGATTTCTGCGTAATTTGTTTGACCGATCGGAGCAGATTGCTAGGGCGATGATTTTACGAGGTTTTACTGATCCTGACCACCACCAATCCCCTTGGATTCAATTGCAGTTACGCTGGGGAGATATGTTTTTAATTCTGTTAGCAATTCTCTTTTGGACAGTGCGACTGCTGTGGGTGTCATAATGATTTGCCTCCCTGTTGTTTAAGGCGGAAATGTTCACTGGGAGTAAGGCGCAGGGGGTTTTCGGGCTGCCAAATACCTAATCCTAGCAGACGGGCACGGGCTTGGGCATTTTCTAGCAGTTCCTGATAGCGATTGTTAGGGGGTCTGACATCCGCTAAAACGTAACCTTCTGCCACTAAAACTAAATTTACTAACTTACCATCCGCCCACACATAGCCCAATAACCGATCGCTGTCATCCTTTTCTTCCACGTCTTTTTCTAATAAGAAAGGGTCACCTCCCACTAATTCTTCCAAGCGGTTGCGGGCAGCTAAACCCCAGGGGTCTTGGTCTAAAGCAGGGGCAGTTATACCAATCAAGCGAATACGTTGCCTTTGGTTAGAATTAACAGGTACAGCCTCGATCGTTTGTCCACTGATTATGCGTTTTGCCTGCCAGGCTTCTTGATTTTGGGGTTTCGGCTTACCCAAGACATCAAGGGCAATATTAACAGCACCAGAAAGAAATAACCCTCCTGCTAATATAGCCAGGCGGCGATTCATCACAGCATCTGTGGTCATTGTGATTTAATTATTAGCTCCTGCTTGTATAGTACTACCATTCTTTGGTTGGGGTGGACGTAAAAAACTAAGAAGAATACGAAACACTTGCTCTAGGTCAGCGGGCACGCGGTAGAGATTTAAGTCCTGTTGCACTAATTTTTGTAGGCGGTCTAAAACACCAAATTGCCATATATCTCCAGTAGTCACTGCCCCTAAAATGCAGGATTGCTGATTTTCTAGCCACCGATCGAGGGCAATTAATGCCGCTGTGAGCTGGCTAAATCCACGGCTGAGGTCAGCTTGCTTCGCTTCAATAATAACTACACTTTGTTCTGCTTCTAGGTAGTAATCAACAATACCCTGCAGTTGCTCATTGAATTTGACACTGTATTCTACGCGTAACCTTGCCTTAGTGTAATAAATCAATTCACTAATAAGTGGCGCCATCATAAATTCACGGCGGGCAGTTTCATTTTCTAGTTCTAGATAAGGTAGGATGTCTTGAAGACGCTGTTTCAAAGGTTCTAATCTGTCTAGGACACCAGAATATAGGGGGAAATCAAGTGGTAGTTTTTGGAAGCTATAGCCAAATTCCCGCGGCACTATACCCATCTCAAAATAGTTGTTACAGGTATAAGACCGATCGAGTAATATCTTTCTAGACATAACGAATTCCTGCCATCTCCCAGCGATCGATCGCTTCCCCTAAACGGTCAGGATTGGCAATCAAACTAATGCGCACATAACCTTCCCCACCCGAACCAAAGGCATTACCTGGTGTTACTACTACGCCCGTAGTTTTGAGGCTATGCAGAGCAAAATCGGTGGAAGAAAAACCAGGAGGGCAGGGAATCCACAGGTACATAGTTGCCCTAGTTTTTTGTAGTTGCCAACCCAACTTGTTTAACCGATCGATTAAAAAATCTCGCCTTGTTTGGTAGCGTTGCCGCACTTCTTCCAAGTAAGACTCTGGCAGATTGAGGGCAGTTTCCGCCGCCGCTTGAATGGCAGCAAAAATACCATAGTCCAGGTTAGTTTTTAACGACCGCAATTGCTGAATGACATGACTATTTCCTACTACAAAACCAACGCGCCATCCCGCCATATTGTAGGTCTTAGACATCGTATGAAACTCTACCCCCACCTCCTTGGCAGCGGGAATTTCTAACAAACTGGTGGGACGATAGCCATCAAAGGATAACTCTGCATAACAGAGGTCGTGCACTAATAAAACCTTGTGTCTATGGGCAAATGCCACAGCATCAACAAAGAGCGATCGGGGAGCAACCGCAGCGGTGGGATTATGGGGGTAATTAAAATAGAGCAATTTTGCCCGATCGGCAATGTCGGGGGGAATATTGTGCAAATCGATGAGCCAATTATTCTGGGCAGTCAGTAAGAGTTCGTAGATTTGGGCACCAGCAATCAAGGGACCACGGAAGTGAGCGGGATAGGCAGGACTGGGCACTAGGACTAAATCCCCCGGATTGACAAATGCCAACGCCAAATGGGTAAGACCCTCCTTAGAACCAATAAGGGGCAGGATTTCACTCTCTGGGTCCAGTTCTACGCCGTAGTGACGGTAATACCACTTGGCAATAGATTGGCGAAAATTTGCTGTGCCCTCAAAGGGGGGATAGCCATGATTCTGAGCATCTTGGATTGCCTGCACTGCCCGATCGACTATGGGTTGGGGGGTCGCTCCATCGGGGTTGCCCATGCCTAAATCAATCAAATCCAAACCCTCTTCCCGTGCCCGTAGTTTCAGTTCCTCCAAACGGGCAAAGACATAGGTAGGTAAGCTTGCCAACCGATCGGCAGGTTTTAGCCAAGTTTGCATTAACTGTCCTTCCTCAACAACTGCCCCACCCTCGCCACATCCACAGAGGCATACCGCTGGTCTCCAGTTCAAAGCGCAACCGCTGCCAGACTTCCGCACTCCCCGGTAAAAACCGATTGAGGAGAGGCTTGGGGGGTCTTATAGTATAAAACTTTGCGGTCTTGGGGTCTAGCCCCGCTAACTCCGCTGCCCATAATCTGGCATCCTCCTCGGAACCCAGACGATCGACTAGTCCTAACTCTAGCCCTTGTTCCCCCGTAAACACCCTACCATCGGCAAAGGACCGCACCGCTTCCTCTGTCAGCCTCCTCCCCTCCGCCACCACCCGCACAAACTGCTGAAAACTGCTGTCAATTAGCTGTTGCAAAATGGCAATCTCCTCTGGGGTCGCAGGACGATCGAAGGCGAGAATATCCTTGTAGGGACCGGATTTCACCACCTTAAAAGAAACTCCCACCTTGTCGAGGAGGCGCTCCAAATTGTTGCCCCGCAGGATTACACCGATACTGCCAGTGATTGACCCCGGATTTGCCATGACATAGGGAGCGCCCATCGCCACATAGACCCCCCCAGAAGCAGCAATATTGCCAAAACTAGCTACCACCTTCACCTTGGACTGCAAGCGCCGCAACGCGGCGTAAATCTCGTGGGAATCTACCACTGTCCCCCCTGGACTGTCAATGCGTACTACCAAGGCAGGGAATTTCTGCTTCTCTACCTTCTCCAGGGACTCCAAAGTCCGATCGCGCATATTCCGATCGATCGGTCCAATAATTTCAATCCGCGCTATCTGCCTGTTTTTGAACCATCCCACCATAAAACTAACCTAGCAGGGGAAAAGGCTGTTTATGCCAGGGCGTGGACTGCTCGTAGGCGTATGCCACCTGTAAAAGTAAATCTTCCCGCAGGACATTGGCAATAATTTGTAAACCGATTGGTAATCCCTCCTGACTAAAGCCACAGGGCAGACTGAGGGCAGGTAGTCCCGCCAAGTTGACAGGAATAGTCATCAAGTCCGAGAGGTACATACTGAGGGGGTCATTGGTTTTACTGCCGGCGGGGAAAGCAGGGGAAGGCGTGGTGGGACAGATGAGGACATCCACTTGCTGAAATGCCCGTTCAAAGTCCTGCTTGATGAGAGTGCGTACCTTTTGAGCTTTGAGATAGTAGGCATCGTAGTAGCCCGCCGACAGCACATAGGTACCAATCATGATCCGCCGTTTGACCTCTGCCCCAAACCCCTCTTCCCTGGTTTTGCCGTACATCTCCAGGAGATTTTTCGCTTCTGCGCGCAAACCGTACTTCACCCCATCGTAGCGGGCAAGGTTAGCAGAGGCTTCCGAGGGAGCAATGATGTAGTAGGTGGCAATGCCATACTGGAAGCGGGGACAGGAAATTTCCTCTACCGTAGCGCCCATACTCTCGAGGTGTTTAATTACCCCCTGCATTGCTGCTGCTACTTCTGGGTCAAGACCTGCCCCCATTGTTTCCTGGATCACACCGATCTTTTTCCCCTGCAGAGATTGCGTGAGATCAGGGGTCAACAGGCTGGCATAATCAGGAATTTCTACCTGCAAACTGGTGGAATCCTTGGGGTCATAACCCGCGATTCCCTGCAACAGGAGGGCGCAATCTTCCACCGTGCGGGCAAAGGGTCCAATTTGGTCGAGGGAAGAAGCAAAGGCAATCAACCCAAAGCGGGAGACCAAACCATAGGTAGGCTTAAGACCCACGACGCCACAAAAAGCAGCCGGCTGCCGAATTGACCCCCCCGTGTCGGAGCCAAGGGCGATGGGAACTTGGTTGCCCCCCACTGCTGCCGCTGACCCCCCCGATGACCCCCCTGGCACACATGCCAACTTCCAGGGATTAGCGGTCCTGTGGAAAGCAGAATTTTCCGTCGAACTGCCCATAGCAAATTCATCCAGGTTCGTCTTGCCCACCATCACTGTCCCTGCCTGCTGCAATCTCGCCGTCACCGTCGACTCATAGGGGGGGACAAAATTGGCCAGAATGCGGGAAGCACAGGTTGTCGTAATACCCTGGGTACAGAGGTTATCTTTGATGGCGATGGGGACACCCGCCAAGGGGGACATGGGCTTACCCTCCCTGAGCTGGCGGTCTACAGCTTCGGCTTGTGCCAGGGCTACCTCTGGCGTCACACAGATAAAACTCTTTAGGTGCGGCTCCGAGCGGTGGATGTAGTCCAGATACTCTTGGGCGATTTCTACTGCCGATCGCTCTTTTTTGTGCAGCCAGGATTGAATTTGCCGAATGGTGTACATAGCCTTTTTGTCGCCGAGTTTTAATCTTAGCACGGTTCCCTATAATTGATACCGGCGCTGACTGGGAGTAAGGAATTTATGGTGGCTGCCGCTCTGGGCAAAAGTTGGTTAGTGGGTTGGGGTGAGGTGAAACCAGAAAGTTCTGTGTGGCACGAGGGGGGGAAATTGGCAATTTGGGGGTCAGGGGGGGAGATTGCTTGGACACCCAGTCGACGTTTTGTTGTGGTGGGGGAGACCACAGGGGAAGTGGCAATAAGCACCATTGCCAAACAGTGGGAAGAGGGGGGGATAGACAGTTTAATTGCTATTAGGTCATTTTTTGCCCTCGTGATTTGGGACTGCCAAGAAGAGTTACTTTATTTGTGTCGGGATGGTGTGGGCGGCAAAACTTTGTATTACACCATCAGCGGCAAGAATGTGTGGATTGCCCCCCGTCTAAAAACTCTATTGCCTTATCACAAACGCCGGATTAACTTGGTAGCGTTGCGGGATTATTTATGCTGTGCCTTTGTGCCTGGAACACAAACAATGTGGCAGGATGTCCAAGAATTAGCTCCAGGTACAGTTTTGTGTTTTCCCTCCCAGACCCTACATATATTTTGGCAACCGCAGTCCCAAATTAGGAATAAAGAAGGTGAAGACTTAAATTTTTGGGCAACAGAATTACGGCAATTACTAAACCAAATAGTGCAGGAAAAACTGCCCAGGCAAGGTGCAGTAGGAGTATTTTTATCGGGGGGGATAGATTCCAGTGCTGTCACCGCCCTTGCTGCCCAATTACACCCAGAAAAGGTTATCTGCTACTCCATTCATTTCGGCAAAGATTTACCCCATGAACTACATTTTTCCAGCTTAGTTGCCCGCCATTACCATCTACCCCACGTTCTGCTGGAAATTAGTTTTCAGGATATGTGGCAGCAGCTACCTGCAACCATGGCATTACTAGACAACCCCATCGGTGACCCCCTCACAGTCCCCAATTTATTATTGGCAAAATTGGCAAAACAATCTGTCGATGTCATTTTGAACGGTGAAGGGGGAGACCCCTGTTTTGGCGGTCCCAAAAATCAACCCATGCTCCTCAGTCAAATTTACGGCAGTAGTTTAATTGATTGCTATGCCCGATCGTTTCACAAATGCTTTGATGACCTACCCCAGCTCCTGCGCCCAGAGATTTGGGAATTAGTAAAAGAGGCACCCTTCTTTTTTGCCCCCGACCTCAACACTGACCTAGAACTGTTGCAGCGCCTATTTTTAATCAACATCAAATATAAGGGGGCTAATCATATCCTCACCAAAGTTAACAATTTACTGACTGCCGTTGGTCTGCAGGGACGATCGCCCCTCTTTGATCCCAGAATAGTTGAGTTTAGTCTGCGGCTACCCCTAGGGTACAAAGTTACGGGGGCAGCAGAAAAAATTGTCCTCAAACAAGCGATGGCAAATCTATTGCCTCAAGCAATTATTGACCGTCCCAAAAGTGGCATGATGGTGCCGGTACAATTGGGATTTCAAAAATACTGGCAAAGACAGGCATGCGACCTCTTACTAGGAAAAGATGCCCCCCTGACAGAGTATTTGCAACCAGATATAATCCGATCGTGGTTAGCCTACAAAGGTGATCCCTGGCGACGCTATGGCGTAAAGTTATGGCTCCTCGTTAGTTTAGCAATCTGGCTGCAACAAAATCGCTAAACCCCTACCCAAAGCTCCCAACCCATGCTAATATAGCGTTCTTTGCGCTTGAAAGGGGCTAACCCTGTGCCCTGCCAGCGTTAATTTCGTTAGGAGCAACTTATGGGTTACGCAATCATTGAAACAGGTGGCAAACAGTATCAGGTGGAGCCAGGACGCTTTATCGATGTGGAACTATTACATCGGGAAGTGGGAGACAAATTCTCCATCACCAATGTCCTGCTAGTCAACCTCGATGGTACGATCGTGGTCGGGCAACCCCATGTCCCCAACGCCTATGTAGATGTGACAGTCCTCAAGCACTACAAGGCGAAAAAAGTAATCGTGTACAAGATGAGGCCGAAGAAGAAAACGCGGAAAAAGCGGGGACATCGGCAACAACTGACTAGAATCATGGTGGAAACCATCCGATTAGACCCCGCACCCCAAGCCACTACAGTAGAATAACTAAGAGCAAGCAGGAGAATGAAATATGGCTCACAAGAAAGGTTCTGGTAGTACCCGCAACGGTCGCGATTCCAATGCCCAACGCCTAGGGGTAAAACGCTTTGGCGGACAAGTGGTCAAAGCAGGTAATATTCTCGTGCGGCAACGGGGCACCAAGTTCCACCCTGGCAAGAATGTCGGCATTGGTGGCGATGACACCCTCTTTGCCCTTATCGACGGGGTAGTGAAGTTTGAACGCTACGGCAAAACTCGCCAACGGGTCAGCGTCTACAGTCTAGCGGCTAACGAGTAATTGTAACCCCACAGCGATCGTTGCCCCCAGGCAAGTGTTGATGGCATTGACAACTTCATTGGTTAGCCAGTGCCAACGGGATTGTAGGGTAGCCCCAATCACACTCTCTAGGTTAGTGGCAATAAAAGCAGCGCCTACACAGAGGAGTAAGTCCTGGGGTACCCCAATCAAACCCACCAGCCAACCTAGGCAGGCAAGCACGATCGCGCCCACTATGCCTGCTGTTGTTCCTTCCAAGCTCACTGCCCCCTCTGTCCCCGGCGGCACCAACTGCAAATTGGTAATGAGATAAGTAGTCTGACCATAGGCTTTACCTACTTCACTTGCCATGGTGTCTGCCAATTTGGTACTCATACTAGCGACATAGCCCAGCTGCCAAAGGGGATGGGGAAAAAAGGCATAGCCCACCGCACAGACTGCGGCGACGAAGGCAGACCCCCAGAGATTGGCAGGACCCCGCGTCCCCGATCGTTTTTCCGCAATCCCCCTCGCTTCCTTGATGTCTCTTCCCACATAGGTCACCCCTGTTCCCAGCAGGAAATAAGCCATCATTACCGCGTAGCCCTGCCAACCTAGACAGCCCCACAGCAATACCCCTAGCCCAAAAGCATGGAACAAACCCTCCGTTGTCAAGGCTTTGCGGGGTAAGAAGAGAGCAATAACCAGAAGGAGACCATTGATCAGCACACCTAGGAGCCAGGGGTTAGAGAGAAGCATAATTTAACTTTGTTCGATACGGAGATAGTGTTGGGGCACAGGGAACTGCGCCTCTGTAAAGCACTCCCGAATCACACGGTTAGTGTCGAAATAGACCTGCCAATAATGATCATTATGACAGTAGGGGCGCACTGCCAGCACTGGTCCCGCCAGATTAAATTCCAAAATTTCCAACTCAGGAGCAGGGTTAGAAACCACATGGGGGATATTCACCAAACGTTCTCGCAGGATGCGGATTGCCTCTTGGGGATTGACGCTGTGATGTAATTGGGCAACTAAATCCACCCGTCGATAGGGATTGGCGGAAAAATTCTGAATATTGTCGGCAAAAATCTTACTGTTACCAACGTAGGTACGCACATTATCAGGGGTGGTAATTGTAGTTATAAACAAGCCAATCTCATTCACAGTGCCTGATACTCCCCCTGCGGCAATAAAATCCCCCACCCGAAAGGGCTGAAAAATAATCAGAAATACTCCGGCGGCAAAATTAGACAGTAAACCACTCCAAGCTGCCCCGATCGCTACCCCCGCTGCCGCCAACAGGGCTGCAAAGGAAGTAGTTTCAATACCGAAGTAACCCAAAATCGCTACTACTAAAACTATATTGAGGAGCACTCCCAAACTAGAGACAACATAACTGGAGAGAGTGACATCAAATCTTTGTCCCCGTAATCCCTTGGATACTAGACTGAGGGCAAAACTAATCAAACGTCTACCTATAAACCACAGAATTATAGCTACAACAACCTTCAGCACTCCCTCCGTCACCAGATTGAGGGATGTTTTAATTACCTCATCAATTGTCATCTCACTTTCCTCTTAGCATCTGTGGTCACTATCTAAACTAAAACCATGCCCAGATAGACAAAATTTACAAAAAATTTACAACTCCCTTGCTAGCAGTCCTGCCTCCCGCCCCTGAGTTGGGAAAAAGTTAAGCTGCTAACGGGATTTGAACCCGTGACCTCGTCATTACCAATGACGTGCTCTACCGACTGAGCTATAGCAGCGGAGCCTCTGTGGTGGGCCGGGCTAGATTCGAACTAGCGTAGGCGTAAGCCAGCGGATTTACAGTCCGCCCCCATTAACCACTCGGGCACCGACCCACAGGAATTACATTATAGCATAAGAACCGACGTGACAAGGGGATAGCCCCAAAATTTTTCTCCCCCTAACCCCCATCGAGAGCACCGAAAAGCCCCATAAACTGGAGCACAACTGATAAAAATGGCAGCAAGAGATTGAGTATCAAACACCCTTTGGCAATAATTCTATTGCAGCACCAACTTACAATCTATAGCGTACTTAAAGTCTATGCTATCATAAATGCCGTACTATTTAGCTATGTCCTTTCCTATGGCTAATCTCTCTGCTCTCCTGTACTACTACCGCTTTGACTGCGGTAATCTCTCTATAGAACGGGTGCTACAAGAATGGGCAGAATTTGACCCCGAATGGATTAGATTGGCAATCGTGGAAGCTATTTATCGTGGTCGTTATAAGGCAAGTTCTGTAACTGATATTCTCAAGTTTTGGCAGCGGCGCGGTGAACCATACTATCGTTTTGGCAGAGAATTTGAGCGATCGATTTGTAGTAATGTCCTTCTCTCTCCCCCTGGCAAACAAACTCTGCGCTACCAATCCCTATCTCTGCCTGTCTTTAACTGGCACTATATCAATCCCACTCCCTTTGAACTGCGCTTGCGGGCACTAGCTTCTGCTGCCCATTACTGCGCCGCCAAACCATAACAATTGCACTAAAATCATACAGGGTCCCGAGGGCAGATTAAACAGAGCAGAAACTACTATACCCACCACAGCACTGCTCACCCCGATCGTAGCAGATAAGAGCAAAAAGGGAATAAATCTACTACACAACAGACGGGCAGTAGCAGCAGGAATGACCAAAAAGCCATTCACTAACAAAATACCCACCGCCCTGATTGAGAGAGCAATGACGATCGCTAGCAAAATAATAAAGCTGTACTGGTAAGTAAGGACGGGTAGCTTTCTCACTCTTGCCAATTCTGTACTTAAACTAATCAAAACTTGTTGGGGCAAAGTAAAATAAATAGCTGCTATGATTAGTAACAATAATACCAACAATATTAGCAAGTCAAGATTGCCAATCGCCAGAATATCCCCAAATAAAACAGCAGTTAGATTGCCGCGAAATCCCCGCACAAAAGTAAATCCAATCAGTCCTAAAGATACAGACCCTGCCAGAGCTACTCCTAAAATGGTATCTTCTCCCAAGTGGGTGCGCTCAGCCAGGAGACGGACAGTAATACCAAAGGCGATGGCAAACAAAATCAAACTAGGAGTAGGAGGTAGCTGCACCAGAGCGCCAATCACAACGCCTAAAATGCACGCATGACCTAGAGTATCGCCAAATAAAGATAGACCCCGTAAAATTACAAAGCAGCCCAACAATCCCCCTACAATTCCTAGAAGAATGCCTCCTCCCAGAGCACGCTGCATAAATGGTTCTTGTAACAGTTCTACTAGGTTTTGCATATTATCACTGGAAAGCTAGATTCTTAATTCTTTGGTCTTCTTTGGCAGATGTATCAACTAGATTGACAGTACCAATTTTTTGCAGATAAGTAGCCAGGGCGTATTGCTCACTGCCAGGGGTATCAAACCCGATCGGTTTAGCTGTTGCCAAATCCCTTCTGTTTAAGTTGGGGAATTGCGGCAGGGGATAGTCATCACCACCATTTGCCAAATAGTTGAGAGTAACAGCCCGAAAAGTGCGGTCGGGATCGCCCTGGAGCTGACCATCTTTTACTACCACGTCCTGTCCGACTACTAAAGATCGAATTCTCTGCCCTACAGGTTGACGGGGATCAAAACTAAAACTAAAGCCACTGATTTGGGGAAAGCGACCGGGGGTAGCACCACTCACTGATTGCGATACCCCATGTTCCATCGTCTGTTTTAGTTGCGCTGCTGTTAATGTAATCAGAGTCAAACTGTTGTTAAATGCTAGGGCTGTTTCAATGTCTAATTGGGAAATTGCCCCCGCTGGTTTGTTGGTCAGAGGATTAGCTAGAGGGGGAATTCTTTGTACCGGCTCATTACCGCCCTTGCCTGTTACTGCCCCGATCGGTGCTCTAATTCCCCCCCCATTCTTGAAGGAGATAACAGTAGTAGGGTCGATCGTTTTGGCGTAATCTAAATTGGCATCGGCAGTGAGATTGCCGAGGTTAGTTTCTTCTGTCCGTACTGCATGGCGTAAGCCATTCAAAAAGGTAGTGGTCTGCCCAAAAATATTTTTCTCCTTAGCGGCAATAATGCGGGCAATACTTGCTACTATTTCTGCTACTTGGGAATTGGGTTTACCGTTGACTGCCTTTACCCCCTCTAGGTCTGTAGCGTAGGCACCACTGACAGGGTCAATGGTTTTGATCAAACCCCTGGCGTCAAAAGTAATAACTAAACGACCAACATAGCGATAGTTTGCCCCCGTGTTTACGATAACAATTGGTTCTCCTTTGCTAGAAGTTCTTTCAATGGGATAGGAAGCAAAGGGTTTATCAGGGGGGTCTTGCCGTAACCGATCGGTGGGTTTTGCCAATACTTGATGGGAGCCACCACCAATAATAACATCCACATCTTTTAGTTGGGTAGCTAAGTTAATTTCATTTTGTATTTGTTGCAAGTGGGCAAGCAAAATAATGTATTTAATACCCTGTTTAGTGAGACTATCGACGTAGGACTGTAAAAGTTTACTATCCACTTGGTCACTATTGTCGACATTTCCCCGCACAATTACATTCTGACCAGGGTTAGAAATTTGTGCCAAGCGTGCGGTTGTCGCCCCCACTAAACCAATTTTTTTACCGTTGACCGTAATCACAGCTGTATGGGCAACTTTATGGGCAATTGCACTGGCTTCCTGTCCGTCAGGGGCAACTATATCAGGAGTTTGAAAGTCTAAGTTGGCACTTAAGTAGGGGAAATTAGCTCCACTATAGCCCCGTTTCCTATCAGGGGTAATTAAATCTCTAACTTGCTGTAAACCCTGGTCAAAGTCATGGTTACCAAAGGCAGAAGCTTGTAAACCGATGGCGTTAGCTATCTCTATATCCGCTTTGCCAGGGGTAAAATTATAGCGGGCAGCCAGGCTAGGGTCTGTACTGGCATTGTAGAAGGGACTGGGCAAGTAATTATCGCCGCTGGAGAGGACAATTGTATTAGGAAAAGTAGGACGCAGGGCAGCAACTACCGCCGCAAAGTTAGGGGCATCTTGGATAGCATTTAGAGAAGCTTCTAAATCGCTGGCGTGGAGAATTTGCAGGGTAAAAGTAGAGCTATGAACAGCAATTTGGTTGCCAATGTAAATCCCCCCAATTACCGCACAGGTGAGGAAACCAAGTGCCATGTAGCGCCACAGTTTTTGCATCCCTCCTCCCAACGCCTCTAGTTAGTTTAGTATAGCTAACTATCCCTGCCAAGTCTTAACAGGAAAAATCAGGGCATTTACGGGTAAAATTATAGGGGAATTGCAGTTTAGGTATGTCCCTCAAAATTGCCAAGGAATATCTGCAACGGAAACGCTTTACGGAAGCGATCGCTTTTTTGCAGGCTTACTGCCAAGACCACCCTGACCCCCAAGCCCCTGACTTCTTGCAAGCCCAGATGTGGTTAGTTACGGCATGGCACCGATCGGGTCAGCTGGATAAGGCAAAAGCTCTCTGTATAGAATTGACCAATTGCCCTGACCTCCAAACCCAGGATTGGGCACGCAGATATTTACTGAATTTGCAAAGGGAATTGGGAGAGTTTGTACCCCAGGTAGAGAATGTGCCCCAAAGTGAAGCAGTAGTCACTAGCAAGGCTAATCGCTATCGCCGGCGTAATGTAATTCTCTCCCGCCACAAGGGCGATCGGTGGATTTATTTGTTTGCCATGATTGGCACCTTAGTTGTCTTTGTCAGTCTAATTCTAGGATTTTATGTGTTTTGGTTGACGCGCTTTATCCTGGAAATTACCCCTAGTTGGTGGTGGGTTTTGGGGATTTTAACTGTTATTACCTCTGTGCTTTTTTATTTCATGTCCCCCTGGCTCATTGATATTACGCAAAAACGCTATCAAAATGTACAATGGATTACCTGGGGGGAATTGGAATTTCGCAGCCCAGAAGCAGTGGAATTAGTGCAATTTTTCTGTGATGTGCGCAACTTGGGGATTCCCCGTTTGGGTTGGATCGATGCCCCCCAGCCTGTGGCTTTTTGCTATGGTGTTTTGCCCAATTCCGTACGTATAGTTGTTAGCAGTGGTCTATTTGAGGTTTTGACTGATGATGAAGTAGCTTGCACGATCGGTCATCTCCTCGGTAGGATTGCCAATGGCAGTTGTTTTATCTTGACCTTTGTCAGTCTGCCCACACAACTTCTTTACCTTTTATTTGTGCAGTTAGAGCGGTGGAGTTTTGCTCTTAAACAGGGTAAGTCCAGTAAAGTTAAATGGAACTTAGCCCGCTTTGCCAAGTGGTGTAGTATTGCCGCCCATTTCCTCGCTGATATTAGTCACTATTTAAGCAGTGGTTTACTCAGGGCAACCACCTATTTGAACGATCGGTTTGCGGCAGAATTAACTGGTAATCCCAACGGCATGATGCGAGCATTGCCCAAAATGGCGCGGGGTTTAGTAGCAGGTATTCCCCATACTATGGGGGCGAGAATTTTAGAATCAACGCGGGGATTGGGGGTCTACGATTACAAAAATGTCATCGCTATCGGTATTGCCTGGGAAATTCTCTACTCCCGCCAATCGGATAAAAATATCTACGAAGTATTTTTGTGGGAATTGTTTAACCCCTGGGCAAATTGGTTGGAGTGGCAATCTACCCATCCGCCTATTGGTAAGCGTTTGCAGAGATTAACAGCGGCTGCCCAACAGTTGGGTTTGGTAGCAGAATATCAATTCTCCGATCTCCTTAAGAAAAAAATTAGTAAAAGGCAACTGCGCTATCACTTTGGACGGGATTTCTTGATTCACCTTTCTCCCTGGTTAGCTCCCTTAACTGGTTTTATCGGGGCGGAAATCCTCAATGTCGTCCTAGATTTGTATAATACTTGGCTAACTATGAGTTTCATTTCCTTGGGCTGGGGGTTAGGTTTGATGTTGGAAGGGGCGTTGCGGTTTCCTCCCTACCGACGGGTGCGAGATACGGACTTGGTCAGCCTCCTCCTTGACCCCTATGCTAGTGCTGTGCGGGGGGAACCTGTGCAATTCCCTGGGGAGTTGCTCAGCTACACTGCCTATGACCCCCTCCGTTACCTCCTAAAGTTGGAAGACCAAGGAGGGATTATGCTAGTCAATGCCCTGGCAGAACCGCTCGAGTGGTATCAAGACCGCGTTGCCATAGTGCAGAGGTTGGAAGAGTTGGCGGGGGAAGCTGTGATTGTGGTGGGGTGGTTTCGCCGTTTCCGTGCTCCCATGCTCGATCTGGCTACCTTGCGACCCCTGGTGGGAGAAAAACAAATTTTCCGCAGCTATCATCAAAGTTGGAATAACGTATTTAGTACGATCGTTGTGTTAGTTGGTCTGCTCTTTTTACTCCGCAGTGCCCTGTGATGTTTACTGCTAGCCCGGATTTGATTGCCATTGCTCAAGCGCAGCTCTTGCTGGCGGTACAGACCCTAGGCTTGTTGTCAGCAGTGCTCTATCTGGCGCAAACTACGCCGGAGGGAAAGTCCCAATGGGTGGAATTAGTATCCTACCCCCAGGGTAAAGCCGTCCTCCCCCCCGATCGGGATGCCCAGTTGGCAAAAGAACGCATAATTATTCCCCTGGTCTATGAAGAGGGCATATTGGGGCTTTTAGTTTCGGAAAAGGAAAAGGGCTGGACAGCTACAGAACAGGAGCAAATGGAAACGATCGCCCGTACCCTTGCCCTTGCCTGCGCCTTAGACCAGCGGTGTCAGTGGCTATTACAGCAACAAAAACAGGAACAGGACTTACTGGCTAACCTACTGCACCAGTTGAAAAATCCTGTAACCGCAATTCGCACCTTTGCCCAACTGCTGGTCAAACGCCTGCTCCCCAATGACCCCAATCACTCCCTTGCCAAGGGTATTGTGCGGGAAACTGTCCACCTGCAGGAATTACTAGGGGAAGTCAAACAAACGCCCCTCCTAGCTCCCCAGGCTGTCTCCCACTTCTTGCCCCCCGCTGCCATCAACCTGTTGGAGTTTCTGCAACCCCTAGTTCATGCCTTTGCCAATCGTGCCTACTCCAAGGGTCTGGACTTTATCACTCACCTGCCCGCCACCGAAGTATCTGTGAAAGCACACCCCACCGCCCTGCGGGAAGCCCTTAGCAACATCCTGGACAATGCCATTAAATATACCCCCCCTGGCGGCACCGTTACCCTGGCGGTCACCCCCACTGACCATCACTGTCAAATCAAGGTACAAGACACGGGGATCGGTATCCCTGCCCAGGACTTACCCCATATTTTCCAACGCCATTTCCGCAGCCACAATGTAGACGGTCAGATTGAAGGCAGTGGTCTGGGACTAGCGATCGCAAAACAGCTCCTAGAACAAATGGGGGGCACAATCGAGATCAGCAGTACAGAGGGGGAAGGCACCACTGTTACTATCCAGTTACTGGCACAGGCAGCTCCAACAGGCGATAAAACCGATGGAAGTCAAAATGCTCCTGCAACAAATCCACAATACACTTGACCTTCAAGCCCTCCTGCAGGCGCACCTGCCCCAAGCATGCACGAATGATCTCTACGGTGGTGAGAGTGTCCTTGTCGACCGCTAGGATGGGCACTTCAAATTCCGCCGCCCGCTGCCGTACTTCTGGTGTGACCTGGGGAGCACCCGTCAAAATCAAGCAGACTGTAGATGTCTCTAGGGCAGCTAACTGTAAATCTACCCTGCTGCTCCCTGTGACTACCGCCTTTTGGGGCGCACTGCGGAAAAACACCTGGGCGGAGTTGACATCCATTGCCCCGATTTTCAAATCTTCAATGAGAATTTCTGTCAGGGGAATTGTCTCCGGAGCATAGAGCACCTTAGCCTCCAACTCCTCCACCAGGGAAGCTACACTGATACTGCGCAAAAACCGATCGGGCAAACTCCAGAGACTGGGGCGGAATATCGTTGATCACTACCCCCATGAGATAGCCCCCCATGCGCTCCTTTGCCACCAACAGGTGATCTGCCACCAACAAGTCACTATGCCGCACCACCAGCAAAATAGGGGATGTCAAAGCCTCTGCCATCTGCCGCAAAGACAGACCAAAAATAGCCCCCTCCGCTGTATTCGCCGGTGCCTCTACCAACACTAAATCCCCTTCCGTGTAGGAGTGATATTGCCGCAACTGCCCACTGTAGTCCTGGGGTGACCGCAGCTGTTGTTCTAGGGATTTACGGTCTAGGTATAACAAGGTGGGGCGAATCAGACTAGGAGACAAGTGCAACGCCTGGGTGATAAACTTAACGTCCACCTCCAGGGGGTAAGCATCCTGGGGTAACTCCTTGGAAGTAAATGTACCCAAAGGCTTGCCATAAGCCACTGCCAAACCCCGCCGCTGTAGGTGCAGCCCTAAACCTAAAATTACCGCCGATTTACCGCTGCCACCCCGTGTGGAACCAACTAACAAATGCTTTGGCACAGACCTGTTCCCCTCCCCATTTGCTTTGCTATTTTGCCATACCCCCCCTGGGGTTCCCTTCCATCAAGGTATATAAGCACTTATACTTATTACCACAAAACCTTAAGAAATTATTAAATTACTGTACAACAGAATCATTACAAATTGCTAAAAAATTTAAGGCGCGCCTCCTCCTGGGGGTGGTGTCCAGGATAACGTTAAGATGTGTTAAGCTAGGAGCAATTGTAGTTAGGCTAGAATTCTTAACATAAGGTTCTAGCTCTACACTTGTTAACAAATCACTGGGTTTAACGCGATGACTATAGCAATTGGTAGATCACAACAGGTAGAGCGGGGATGGTTTGATGTCCTCGACGACTGGCTCAAGCGCGATCGGTTTGTATTTATCGGCTGGAGTGGTCTGTTACTCTTCCCCTGTGCCTTTTTGGCTATTGGTGGCTTCTTTACTGGTATCACCTTCGTTACCTCTTGGTACACCCACGGGTTAGCTTCTAGCTTCCTGGAAGGGTGCAACTTCCTGACTGCTGCTGTTTCCACTCCCTCCTTGAGCATGGGTCACTCCTTGCTTTTGCTGTGGGGTCCGGAAGCGCAGGGGGACTTTACCCGCTGGTGCCAGATTGGCGGTCTGTGGACGTTTACTGCTTTGCACGGTGCTTTTGGGCTGATTGGGTTCATGCTCCGTCAGTTTGAAATTGCCCGTCTGATAGGTATCCGTCCCTACAACGCCATTGCCTTCTCTGCTCCCATTGCGGTATATGTGTCCGTCTTCTTGCTCTATCCCCTAGGTCAGGCAGGTTGGTTTTTTGCACCTAGCTTTGGCGTAGCTGGCATCTTCCGCTTCATTCTCTTCTTCCAAGGCTTCCACAACTGGACTCTCAATCCCTTCCACATGATGGGGGTAGCTGGTGTGTTGGGTGGTGCGCTGCTGTGTGCTATTCACGGGGCAACCGTAGAGAACACTCTCTACAAGGACGGTGAGTATGCTAACACCTTTGTTGCCTTCAACCCCACGCAGTCAGAAGAAACCTACTCCATGGTCACCGCTAACCGCTACTGGAGCCAAATCTTCGGGATTGCCTTCTCCAACAAGCGCTGGTTGCACTTCTTCATGCTGTTCGTGCCTGTAACTGGTCTGTGGATGGCAAGTATTGGCGTGGTTGGTCTAGCGTTGAACTTGCGTGCCTATGACTTCGTTTCCCAGGAGTTGCGGGCAGCAGAGGACCCCGAATTTGAAACCTTCTACACCAAGAACCTCCTCTTGAACGAAGGTATCCGGGCCTGGATGGCTCCCCAAGACCAACCTGCTGAGCGCTTCGTCTTCCCTGAGGAAGTACTGCCTCGCGGTAACGCCCTCTAATTTTTCCCATCCCTTCGATCGGCTATCTACGGTGGTAGGTAGCTGGTCTCTGCATAATAGATGATTAGTTTTGATGGAGTTTTACAGTCGTGACTACGACCATTAACTTTAATACTTTGGGTGTAGGCGGACGCAGTTTGGAAACCAGTGGTTTTGCCTGGTGGTCTGGCAATGCGCGCCTGATTAACCTCTCTGGCAAGTTGTTGGGTGCCCACGTTGCCCACGCTGGTTTGATTGTGTTCTGGGCAGGGGCGATGACCCTGTTTGAACTTGCCCACTTTACCCCCGACAAGCCCATGTACGAGCAGGGTCTGATTCTATTGCCCCACTTGGCAACCCAGGGTTGGGGTGTAGGACCTGGCGGGGAAGTAATTGATACCTATCCCTACTTTGTGATTGGGGTATTACACCTGATCTCCTCCGCTGTGCTCGGTCTGGGGGGCATTTACCACGCTATTCGCGGTCCCGAGGTGCTGGAAAATTATTCCCAGTTCTTCGGCTACGACTGGAAGGACAAGAACAAGATGACTACGATCATCGGTATCCACCTGATCCTGTTGGGTCTGGGGGCTTTCCTGCTGGTGATCAAGGCGATGTTTTTAGGCGGTCTCTATGACACCTGGGCACCTGGTGGCGGTGATGTGCGGGTAGTCACCAATCCCACCCTTGACCCCACGATCATCTTTGGCTATCTGTTTAAGGCTCCCTTCGGCGGTGAGGGGAACATTATCAGTGTGGATAACCTGGAAGATGTTGTGGGTGGTCACATCTGGATTGGTTTCATCTGCATTGCTGGGGGTATCTGGCATATTGTCACCAAGCCCTTTGGCTGGGCACGCCGTGCCTTTATCTGGTCGGGGGAGGCTTATCTCTCCTACAGTTTGGGGGCGCTGTCTTTGATGGCGTTCATTGCTACCTGCTACGTTTGGTTCAATAACACTGTCTATCCCAGTGAGTTCTACGGTCCCACTAGCTCTGAGGCTTCCCAAGCCCAAGCCTTTACCTTCCTGGTGCGGGACCAAAAGCTGGGGGCAAATATTGCTACCTCCCAGGGTCCCACTGGTCTCGGTAAGTACCTGATGCGCTCTCCCACAGGGGAAATTATCTTCGGTGGTGAAACCATGCGCTTCTGGGATTTCCGCGGTCCCTGGCTAGAGCCTTTGCGTGGTCCCAATGGGCTGGATATTGATAAGCTCAAGAACGACGTGCAACCCTGGCAAATTCGCCGTGCGGCTGAGTACATGACCCATGCTCCCCTTGGTTCTTTGAACTCGGTGGGTGGGGTGATTACGGAAATTAATGCCGTAAACTATGTCTCTCCCCGTTCTTGGCTAGCTACTTCCCACTTCTGCTTGTTCTTCTTCTTCCTGGTGGGGCACTTGTGGCACGCCGGTAGAGCACGGGCAGCTGCCGCTGGCTTTGAAAAGGGTATCGATCGTAAGAAAGAGCCTGTACTGGAGATGGCTCCTATCGACCCCACAGACAAGGCGTAGTCTTTAGTTACTGCTAAGTAAATATACCGATCGGTGTGCTGCCGGTCGGTTTTTTGTCAGTCAATTAGTCCCTCTTCCCTGGCTCGTTTGCCCGTTTGCACGCGGATGTTTTTGCCGGGTTCGGGGTAGACGCCGAGGGCATCCTGCATCTTGCTCCAGTAGTTGCGTACAGTGCGTTCGGAGACGTTCATCACTTCCGCGATCGCTTTATCCGTGAGGGACTCATTGAAGGCTAAATGGAGGACTTCTAACCATTCGGGGCGCACTTCTACGCCGGTGCGAATTTCCCTAGGGGTGTAGTTTAAGCCCTGTACTGCCCATTCCACCCTGGTAATCATCTCCTGGATGGTCATGGCTTTGTTGGCAACCGTGAAGCCCCCCTCATGGGCATCAATGGCTGGGCGCAGGCGCACGAGGGGCATGGGGTCAATACTGTGGACAACGATATTGAGCTGTTTGTACTTGGCCATGATGTTACGCAGGAGTTTAATGCCTGCCTCACTCTGGGGTGGTGACCCCGCCTCCTCGGGCATAGACAAATCCATAATCAAGAGGTCAGGTTTATAGCGATCCACCTTCTCCCAACCAGCGCGGGCATTGTGGGCGGTTAAAAACTCCGCTTCGGGGTAGTGGGGCTTGAGGGCATTGATTGTCCCCTGCAGGGCTGTCTCCTGGTCATCGATGATTACAATTCGCTTTACCATGCACTCTCCCTTCTTGCAAAATTGTTAAGAAGTGTGTGGGAATGACTGAGAGGTACCTCAGTGTATAAAAATATGTTATGTCCCTTGATACTCCTTTTTGCTGAAGGATTAGGGTAATTCCTAAAACTGGGGCAAAAATTTCGTCCGAAAGGACTAGGAGTGTCAGAAATCTCATTATAATCAGAAGTGGGCATAAAGCCTTTTAGATTCTTGTGGAGGAAAAACTTAAATGAGTGTAATCACGAAGTCGATCGTGAACGCGGACGCTGAAGCGCGCTACCTGAGTCCTGGCGAGCTGGACCGCATTCGTAGCTTTGTTAGCTCTGGGGAGCGTCGTCTGCGTATTGCCCAAACTTTGACGGAGTCCCGCGAGCGCATTATCAAGCAAGCTGGTGACCAGTTGTTCCAAAAGCGCCCTGATATTGTCTCCCCCGGTGGTAACGCCTATGGGGAGGAGATGACTGCCACCTGTCTGCGGGATATGGATTACTATCTCCGCCTGATCACCTACGGCATTGTATCGGGGGATGTTACTCCCATCGAAGAAATTGGCTTAGTGGGTGTAAAGGAAATGTATAACTCCTTGGGGACGCCCATTCCCGCGGTGGCAGAGGCAATTCGCTGTATGAAGAACGTGGCTTCTTCTCTGCTTTCCCCTGAAGACGCAGCGGAAGCCGGTTTCTACTTTGACTATGTTGTCAGCGCTATGCAGTAAATCTGCATCTTTTGTTTTTCACTGCAAACCCCTATAAGAGAATATCGACAATGCAAGACGCTATTACTGCTGTTATCAATTCCTCTGACGTACAAGGTAAATACCTAGATGTCGCTGCTTTAGAAAAGCTGAAAGCCTTCTTTGCTACTGGGGAATTACGGGTTCGGGCTGCTAACACGATCGCTGCTAATGCGGCTAGCATCGTCAAGGAAGCAGTAGCCAAGTCTTTGCTCTACTCCGATGTTACCCGTCCTGGCGGCAATATGTACACCACCCGGCGCTATGCTGCCTGCATCCGTGACCTGGACTACTACCTGCGCTATGCTACCTACGCTATGTTGGCAGGGGACCCCTCTATCCTGGATGAGCGGGTACTCAACGGTCTCAAGGAAACCTACAACTCCTTGGGGGTACCGATCGTGTCCACCATCCAAGCTATCCAAGCCATGAAGGAAGTGACCGCTGCTCTGGTGGGTCCGGAAGCTGGCAAGGAAATGGGTGTGTACTTTGACTACATCTGCTCTGGTTTGAGCTAAATATTTATGGGGGGCTATCCCCCCTCTTACTACTAACGGGAGAACCGACTATGCGGATGTTTAAGATCACAGCCTGTGTGCCCAGCCAAACGCGGATTCGGACACAGCGGGAATTACAAAATACTTTTTTCACCAAACTCGTGCCCTACGATAACTGGTTCCAAGAACAACAGCGCATCCAGAAAATGGGTGGCAAAATCCTCAAGGTAGAGCTGGCAGCCGGTAAGCCCGGTCGCAACACTGGTCTCGCCTAAATAACTGCCCCCCCAGCGGGGGTTTTTTACTGTGCGGGCAGGGAGCGCAGTTGTGCTTGGATAAAGGGTTCGAGGTCGCCGTTCATCACTGCCTGAATGTCTGTAGTTTCAACGCCAGTGCGGAGGTCTTTGACCAGTTGGTAGGGGTGAAAGACGTAATTGCGAATTTGATTGCCCCAGGCAGCCTCCACCATGTCCCCCCGAATGTCAGCGATCGCCTGGGCTCGTTGTTCCTGGGCAATAATGAGGAGCTTGGCTTTTAGTAACTGCAGCGCCCTCTCCTTGTTTTGCAGCTGAGAGCGTTCCTGACTGCAGCGCACGGAAATGCCTGTGGGGAGGTGGGTGACTCGTACTGCTGTTTCCACCTTGTTGACGTTCTGACCGCCTTTGCCCCCCGATCGGCTGGTGGTAATTTCCAAGTCCTTGGGGTCTAGTTCTAGTTCTACCTCTTCATCCAAGAGGGGCATCACTTCTACGCCGGCAAAACTGGTCTGGCGCTTGCCGTTGGCATTAAAAGGAGAAATGCGTACAAGGCGATGGGTGCCTTTTTCCCCTGCCAGGTAACCGTAGGCGTAGCGTCCATGCACCACCAGGGTAGCAGATTTGATCCCTGCTTCTTCCCCCTCCGAGAGGTCGGAGAGTTCCACCTTGTAGCCCCTTGCCTCGCAATAACGGGTGTACATCCGCAGCAACATTTCTGCCCAGTCCTGGGCATCTGTTCCCCCTGCCCCCGCATTGATGGTCAACACGGCATCGTTTTGGTCGTAGGGACCCGCTAAGAGTCTTTCTAACTCCCACCGATCGAGTTCCTGCTGCAGGAGATTGACCTTTTCTATCGCTTCCTGCCTGAGGGTGTCATCCTCCCCTTCGCTTAGGAGGGTCACAATGGTCTGCAGTTCTTCTAGGTGTTGGTGCCAGGACTGACATTGTTGCAGTGTCCCCTTGACGGTATCCAGTTCCTTGAGGACTTTCTGTGCCCTAGAGCCATTTTCCCAAAAGTTAGGGGTAGCCGCTTGCTGTTCCAGGTCGTAGAGCCGCGCCTGCAGGTGGGGTAAGTCAAAGATAGTCCTGGGTTTGCCCCAGGCGTAGACTGAGCTGTTCGATTTGGCGCTTGAGGTCTATTAGTTCCATAGAGTGCGGTTATAATGAAATTGAGGGTAGCCTCTCTCGCTACTCATATCATATTATATTAGACGGTGTAGGTATTGTCTGCCGCGATGAAAGAACCTGAGACCCAACATACACTGCTCATCTCCGATACGCGGGGCAAACGCAAGGTCACGCTGGGGGCATCACGCTACACGATCGGTCGCCAAACTGATAACACGATTCAAATTTATTCCAAGTTTGTCTCGAAATATCACGCTGCGCTGTTACGGATTCCGAAGGGGGAAGGGGGCAAATACATTTATCGTATCCTGGATGGCAGTATAGATGGCAAGCCCAGTGTTAACGGTGTAACCATCAACAGACAAACGAAGGTGAGTTCCTATGACCTGCAACATGGGGACATCATTACCCTTGCCCCGGATGTGGAGATGAAGTACCTTGTGCTCAGTCCCGATACCCTGGAAGAAGACGAGTGGATTGGGTTTGAGTCCCTGCAGGAGTTCTCACCTGCAGAGGGGACTTCCTCTTCCTCTAGTACAGCGGTTTCTTCCTAAAATTTTGCTTGCCTATTCCTAATTTCTGCCTTACTATGAGGGGCGAATGCCTGAGACAGCGCCTGTGAATGCCCTCCGATCGGGTCAGTGGTTCAAGCTTATCTGCGGTGCTAGTTACCAACACCTCCCCACCGTCAGGAACCTCTGTTTCATCTATGCCAAAGCGGGGGCGGACTGTATTGATGTGGCGGCTGACCCCAGTGTTGTACGGGTGGCAAGGGAAGGGATCGAAGCGGCGGGGGCTTCCCCCTGGTTGATGGTCAGTATCAGCAACGGCGAGGATTTACATTTCCGTAAGGCGGAGTTTGATGCCCAGTGGTGCCCGCCCTCCTGTAGCGCTCCTTGTCAACGGGTCTGTCCGACGGAGGCAATTACCTGGGAGGGGGTGATCACCGATCGGTGTTATGGCTGTGGTCGCTGCCTGCCGGTCTGTCCCTGGGGGATGATCAGGACGCGGGAACAGCGCTATGACTGGCGGGATTTAGTGGACTTGCCCATTGATGCCTTGGAGATTCACACAAGCAGCGATCGGGTGGCAGAGTTTGCCCAACTGTGGCAGGAGTTATCCCCCTGGCTAGGGCAGTTAAAATTAGTAGCGGTGAGTTTTCCCGACCATCCTCACTTGGAAAGGAACCTCAGGGCACTCTTAGGGGTAATGCAACCGCCCCCTCCTCTCCTCCTGTGGCAGACAGACGGCAGACCCATGAGTGGAGACATTGGGGCAGGCACTACCCACCAGGCGATTCGCTTGGGGCAAAAGGTATTGGATATGCATCTCCCTGGCTTTGTGCAGTTGGCAGGGGGGACAAACGCTGCAACGGTAACCTACCTGCAGGACTTGCCCATCAGTGGGGTTGCCTACGGTAGCTATGCCCGTGCCCTGGTGTCAGACCTCCTCGATCGGTTACCCCCTGGCGCCAAGATTGAGGATTTTCCCGTAATATTGGAGCAAGCCCTCACAAGGGTAGCCCCTTTTGTTAACTCCCTGAAACAACGATCACTGCAAGCCTATGTCGGACATTCTACGCAGACAGGTCACTGACAATATTGATGAACTGCTGGCGATTCTGCCGGACTCTATCCGGCAACCCCTCACTGCCCTGGGACAGCTAGACCAATTAGTAGAAATTGTGATGGACTTGGGGCGGTTGCCAGAGGCGCGTTACTTTGACAGGGTTGCCTATATCTCGGAGCAGCCGGTGACATGGCAGGATTTGCAAACAGCGGTGGAACGGGTGGGGGACTTTAGTGGCGATAACCGCGCTGGCATAGAGCGGACACTGCACCGCATTAGTGCTATTCGCAATCGCAAGGGACAGATTATTGGTTTGACCTGTCGGGTGGGCAGGGCTATCTACGGTAGCAGCGAATTGATCCGCGATTTGATTGAAACAGGAAAATCTATCCTCCTCCTAGGAAAGCCAGGCATGGGCAAAACTACTGCCCTTAGAGAAATTGCCCGCATCCTAGCAGATGAGATGAATAAAAGGGTAGTGATCATTGACACTTCCAACGAGATTGCCGGGGATGGCGACATACCCCACCCTGCCATTGGTAAAGCCCGCCGCATGCAGGTGGCACAACCGGAACTGCAGCACCGCGTGATGATTGAGGCAGTGGAAAACCATATGCCCCAGGTGATTGTCATTGATGAGATTGGGACGGAGTTAGAGGCACTGGCTGCCCGCACGATCGCGGAACGGGGGGTGCAATTGATCGGGACAGCCCACGGCAATGAGGTGGCTAATTTAATTAAAAACCCGACCCTGTCCGACCTGGTGGGGGGGATTCAATCCGTGACCCTGGGGGATGAGGAAGCCCGCCGGCGGGGGACGCAAAAGAGTATCCTAGAGCGCAAAGCCCCCCCTACCTTTGAAATTGCCGTGGAGATGGTGGAGCGCTATCGCTGGATTGTGCACCCGGACGTGGCAGAAACGATCGATAACCTCCTGCGGGGCAGAGAACCCAGCCGCCAAATCCGATCGGTGGACAGCACGGGCAAGGTGACAATTACCCATGAACTGCCGACGGGGGGAGAAGTAATAACCAATCCCTACGCCAAGGGCTGGCGCTCTGCGGGCAAGATGAAACCCCTACCCCCTGTAACGGAGGCAGAGGAGACCTATGTTCCGGCGGCGGTGGAGAAGACAGCGGAGAGCAACGGGGAAGTGACCTATGTCTATCTCTACGGGGTGAGCAGACACCAGGCGGAACAGGTGGCAAATACTTTGCAGTTACCGATCGTGTTTTGCAAAGAGATTGACCAGGCGGACATGGTTTTAACGTTACGCTCCCACTTCAAAAACAACGGTAAGTTGCGGCAGTTACTAGATGCGCGGGATATTCCTGTACATACGGTGAAAAGCAATGCTTTGCCTCAGATTACCCGTGCCCTACGACGGATGTTGCATCTGGACGAACCCATGACGGACTTCTATGATTTTGCCTACGGCGATTCGGAGGATGAGTGGGAAGCCCTGGAGGAAGCCAGGTTGGCAGTGGAGCAAATTGTCATTCCCAAGCGCCAGGCAGTGGAGTTACTGCCCCGTTCTGCCAGCATCCGCAAGATGCAACATGAATTGGTGGAACACTACCAACTCCGATCGGATAGTTTTGGTGTAGAACCCAATCGGCGGCTGCGTATCTATCCGTGGTAGAGGTTATTTTCTTTGATGCGGTGGGCACTCTGTTTGGGGTGCGGGGGAGTGTGGGGCAGATGTACCAGGTGGTGGCGCAGGAGTTTGGGGTCAGCATTGATGCGGCGGTGACCGATCGCTGTTTTTACCGAGTTTTTAAGGCGGCTCCCCCCATGGCATTTCCTGGCTGTGACCCTGCCCTCCTAGCCGATCGGGAATATGAGTGGTGGTATCAGTTGGCGATCCAGACCTTTGAGGAGGCGGGTTACTACGGGGAATTTCGCGATTTCGCGGCATTTTTCCGGCGTCTCTATGCCTTTTTTGGCGGTCCTGACCCCTGGGTAGTCTATCCCGAAACAAGGGAGGTACTGACAGAACTACAGCGGCGGGGCTATCGCTTAGCCATGATTTCCAACTTCGACTCCCGTCTGTTTCCTGTCCTGCAGGCTTTGCAGTTGTCCTCTTTTTGGGAGCAGGTGATTATTTCCTCCCAAGCAGGCGCGGCAAAACCCGATCGGCAGATTTTCCAGGTTGCCCTCGATCGGTTGGGCATAGGAGGAGAGCAGGCACTGCACGTAGGAGACAGTGAGCGGGAAGATTACGCAGGGGCGGTGGCGGCAGGGTTACGGGGTTTTTGGTTACAGCGTCCGCAGCAGTCCTTGAGGGATGTATTGCCCTTTCTAGCAGAGGAGAGGAGTAGTTACTTCTTTTGGTAATAGCTTTTGAATTTTTTTTGTTGTTCATTGTGATTGACAATGGGGAGGGGGTAATCCCTGTCTTGACATTTGCGCGCAGCGATCGTGCCTGTGAGTAATTCGGCGGTGGAGAGGTCAGCCAGTTCGGGCAGCCAGGTTCTGATGTATTGAGCGTCAGGGTCATAGTTCTTTGCTTGGGTGGCGGGGTTAAAAATGCGGAGGGGACGGGGGTCCATGCCACTGGAGGCACTCCACTGCCAGCCGCCATTATTAGCAGTTTGGTCACCATCGATCAACTTTTGCATAAAATAGCGTTCTCCCCACTGCCAGCTGATCAACAAATCCTTGGTTAAAAAACTAGCGACAATCATACGACAGCGGTTGTGCATCCACCCTGTTTGATTTAACTGCCGCATGGCAGCATCTACAATGGGATAACCCGTTTTTCCCTCACACCAGGCTTGGAAATAGTCTTCTCTGTTCTCCCAGGGAAAGTCGCGCATGCGGGGTTGATAGGACCTTTCTGCTAGTTCAGGAAAGAAAAACAAGACGTGCTGATAGAACTCCCGCCACGCTAATTCCTGCCGCCAGGTAGTCAAACTACTTCTCTCTTCTGCCGTTCTTATATCCCCCTCCATTTCTACTGTCATCTGCCAGAGGCGCCGAATACCGATCGTGCCAAATCTCAGATGGGGACTCAAGCGCGATGTACCCTCAATAGCGGGAAAATCCCGTTGTTGTTTGTACTGTAGTATCTTTTTGGGATGACTGAACTCCTCTAGTAGGCGCTGTGCTTCTGTTTCACCTGCCTTGGGAATACTTTGAGTGTGGCTAAATTTTAGGTCTGTGAGAGTCGGTAAAGCCATCGTAGAAAATTGGGGCGCCGCCATCCTGCGCGTAGGACGATCGTAGGGTTTGGGCTTAGGTAAGCTCTGCCAGTTCTTCCAGTAGGGGGTAAACACCTTGTAGGGTTCCTTGGTTTTAGTCTGCAATTCCTGGGGGGCGTGTAGACCAATATCCCAAAAGGAGCGCACCTCCACTCCCAACTCCCTCAATACCTCCTTTACTCGGCGGTCCCGCTCGATGGCTAATGGCTCCACATCTTCATTAAAGAAGACCCGTTGGGGTTTACACAAGTTGACAATTTTTTGCCATACCGCCGGGGGGTCACCGTAGAAAAACAGTAAATCACTGCCCAACTGGCGATAGTTTGCCTGGAGTTCCCGCAGACAGCCGAGCATAAATTCCACCTTGCCGCCACCCGTTTCTGGACTGTAGAGGATACCAGGGTCAAAGATGAACACTCCCATAACCGTACCGCTTTGCCAAGCCCAATGCACAGCAGGATTGTCATCCAAACGGAGGTCACGGCGATGCCAGACTAAACTGAGGTTATCCATACCAAACTGTGTTGCACTGCCCTACCATCCTAGCCTAGGACTCTTTCGGCTACGACTATTCAGAAAAGCTGCCAATTCAAACTAAAATAAATACCGTTCTGTTGCAGTCCCACCTTCTTCATGCCAGGATCGACCAGGGGAATACTATAATCTAGCCAGGCTGTGAATCTTTCTCCCTGTTGCCATCTCAAACCAACACCAATTCCCCCGATCGTGTTAACGGGGGGCGTTAATTTGCCCGCACTATTCCACCCTACTCCTCCTTCCAGGAAAGACACCAACTGTAACAAACCCTTTGTTGCAGGAAATTCTCCTAGCGGTAACCGTATTTCTGCCCCCCCATGGATGCCATTGTCGGTTAACAAAAAATCTTGGCGATAGCCCCGCACACTTTTTACTCCCCCTAAACTAAATTGCTCGATTGCCACCAACGCCTGACTAGCTAACTGCCCATTTAGCCGCCCAATTAACTGGGTGTTGGTTGCCAGCTGTTTGACATACTGGGCTTGTCCCCGCCACAGAGCAAAAAAGCTATTCTGGGGCAGGTCATTGGTATTGAGGGCAAAGGGCTGCACCCCCAAGCTCAATTCCGACCGCAGGGCAAGAACATCCTGGGTTGACCGCTGCTCATATTCCTGGCGGAGGCGCACTGCTGTCACTCTGGTTCTGCCCTCCATATCAGCGCCGGGGGAGAGGGGAAAGGGGGTAGAAAGGAGGGCAGTTTCGCTTTCTGACCTCGTCAGGGCAATACCTAGGGCAAATGCCCGATCGGGACTGCGGTAGAGGGGTTGACGGTAGGCAAGTTCGTAGGTACGGGCGTTAGCAAGGATGTCTAGGTCGCTGAAGGGCGGTTCCAAAACCTGACTGTTACTCTGGCTATAGTGAAAACCGAGAGTGCCATCCTGGGGATTGAGGGGGAGGGTATAGCCCAGCTCGTAGAGGTTACTGCCGTCAGTGTTAGTGTATGCCAAGGTGAGGGTATCTCCCCTGCCAGATAGGTTTAGCTCTTGCAGTTGCAGTTGGCGGCGGAATTCCCCTACCCCAGGGGAGCGTTGGTTGTCTAGGGTGAGGGTACTGCTAAATGTGGGGGCTTCCGTGACGGTAACTTCTAGGATGCTCTTGCCTTCTAGAGGACTGGGGGAGAGTTCGCTGTTGATGGCTTGGATGCGGGGGTTGAGTTGCAGGAGTTGTAATGCTTGCAGTAGGTCATTGCGGTTGAGGGGAGTAGGGGTCTGCACCCGATCGATGATGTAGCTGGGCAGCAGGCGCTGCACTCCCTCTACTTTGATTTTCTCTAGTCTGCCCTCAATGACTTGAATGGTAACAGTGCCATTTTGGGGAGTCTGGGCGGGAATGTAGGCACCGGAAGTAATGTAACCCCGATCGATATACAGTTGCGTGATTGCCTGACTAACCTGTTGCAATTCCGTAAAAGTAAGGGGGCGCCCTGTGAAAGGTTTGGTGATTGCCTCCAGCTCTGCGCGGGAGAAGACAGTACCACCGACAATGTTAAAGTTTTTCACTATAATTCTTTCTGGTTCTTGCCCCAGGCAGGGGAAGTGGCACAGCAATAAAAGCCCCCCCCCGATCGCTTTTGCCAATAAGTTGCGCACCCCCATTCTTGCCCATCTTGCCTATTTGTAAATAATAGAAAAAAAACGACACAAACACTTCACGTATCCCTTACAATCCTCCCACAACCGGAATTGGGGGTGTTGTGACATTACGCTATCTCCTCAGCCTTGTCCTAGTGGTATTGCCAGCGGGGGCACAGATTATCCCCGATCGGTCTTTGGGCAATGAAACTACCAGAATAATACCTGCCAATTTGGGCAATTTAGTTATCGATCGGATAGAAGGGGGAGCCTTGCGGGGACAAAATTTGTTCCACAGTTTCCAAGAATTTAATGTCAGTGCGGCACGGGGTGTCTATTTCAGTAGTCCTGCCGGTGTGCAGAATATCATTGCTAGAGTAACGGGGGACAACCCATCGCAGATTTTGGGCACTTTAGGAGTATTAGGGAGCAGCAATTTATTCCTATTAAATCCCAAGGGCATAGTGTTTGGCGGGGATAGTAAACTAGATATAGGAGGAGCATTTATTGCCGCAACCGGTAGCAGTTTTGTTTTTGACAATAACCAGGTATTTAGCGCTGTCAATCCCCAGGCTCCGCCCCTCCTGTTGGTGAAAACTCCCCTTGGCGTACAGATGGGAGAGCAGGCAGGGAATATCATTAACCGATCGGTTGCTGTCAGAGACAATCCCCCTTTCCCCCTTAGCAATCTGGCAGGACTGCAGGCACATACAATCAATTTCATCGGCGGCAATATAGAAGTGCAGGGAGGAATTACAGCAGGCAAAATTTCCCTCGCAGCAGTGAGAGAGGGTCTAGTAACCTTTAATCCCGATTTCACTTTAAGCTACAATAGTAACTCCGCACTGGGGAATATTCTACTGGCAGGGGGGCAAATAGATGGCAGTGGCAACGGAGCAGGCACGATCGCTATTAGGGGCAAGAATATCATTCTGACCAACAGTCAAGTTACTGCTTACACTCTTGGTACAGTGGATGGAGGAGCCATTACCCTCACAGCCGACAAACTCCAGATCAAGCAGTCTATAATTTCTACTACCACCTTTGGCAGGGGGCGGGGGGGAGATTTAACGATCGAGGCAAGGGAGTCCCTGGGCATGACAGGGGAAGGTGTAACCAAGTTTCGGTCAGTACTCGATCGGTTGTTCTTCCAGGGAGTAGGCTTCAATGACCCCACTACACCCCCTCTGCGCCAGCCCCAAGATTTTGGCACCGGCATCCTTGCCCTCAGTTTTAGTACAGGAGATACGGGCAACATTACGGTGGCTACGCCCCAGCTGACCCTAGACAACGGCAGTTTCCTGTCCACCTTGACCTTTGTAGCGGGGAGAGGAGGCGACCTCAAAATCGTGGCACCAGAGATCAGTTTGGACGCAGCGCAACTGAATGCCGAAAGTCTCCTGGATGGCAATTCTGGCAACATTCTCGTACAAACGCAAAACTTCAGCGCCAGTACGGGTGCGGTAGCAGCTGCTTCTACCTTCGGCAGGGGCAAGGGCGGCAACGTTACGATCGTGGGAGTAGATGGCGTTAGCCCCGCTGACCAGATCAAGTTTGCTGGGTCAATTCCTGATTCTCCTCTGTTTAGCGGCATCTTTGCCAATACCTTTGTGTCGGGGCAGGGAGGGGCAGTCAACATTTTTGCCAGGGATATCCAACTGACAGAGAGGGCATCCATCGCCTCAGTGGCACCCGTAGTACCTGATTTGAATATCAATAGTAGCGGCAACGGCGGCAATATCACCGTGACAGCCCTTAACTCCATTACCCTGGATGGCAGCAAGACAGAAATTGGGGCAAGGTCAGCCAACACAGGCAATGCAGGGAAAATCACCGTCACCGCCAAGGAATTAAACATCCGCAACGACGCTATGATTGACAGTTCCACCGCCGACATTCGGGCAACAGGTTCCGCTGGGGAAATTCTAATCACCGTTGACACACTGCGGTTAGATAACCAAGGGCGCATCACCGCCAACACCCGATCGGGCAAAGAAGGGAACATTAACATCAACGCCAAGAGAATTGAACTACGCCGTAATAGCCGCATTTCCACAGACGGTGGGACTTCCAACGGAGGTAACATCACCATCAACAGCAACATTTTGTTAGCCTTTCCCACCCAAAACAGCGACATCACTGCCAACGCCCGCACCTCCGCTGGGGGCAGAGTGACCATCAACGCCAGTAACATTTTGGGCTTTACCAATTTGCCGCGGGAACAAATCCGTGACCGCCTATCCCTGACAGAGGCAGAGTTTGCCGCCTTAGAAACTAACCCCGTCCTCCTGTTACCCAGCAGTGACATTGCCGCTATTTCCCAGGCACAAGCCACCATCGAGGGGACAGTCACCTTTAACACCTCTGGCTTAAACCCTGCTCAATCGCTGGTGGAATTACCCCAGCAGGTCATTGACCCTAATACTTTAGTGGTGAGTCAAGCCTGCAGTCGGGCGGGACAAAACTCCTTTGTGGTGAAGGGGAGGGGGGGCTTACCAGAAAATCCCCAGGATGTCCTGCATTTTAGCCAGTTGACCTACCAATGGTTGCCCTTTATCGACAGCTCAGCCCCAGAGCCAGCCGTTGGCAAACCTGCCCCCACTACTTTTCCGCCCCTTGCCGATGCCCTGATACGCAACGATCGGGGGGAACTGCAACTAGTTAGCCACGGGGGGACAACTTTTGCTCCGCTAGCTCAACCCTGTAGGAGATAAAGGCGATGCGCTGGATCATCTTAGGCTTACTGACTTGTTGGTTGGTTATTTACAGTACTCCCTCCCAAACCCTCTCTCCTAGCCAGTTTGAGCCACTGGATCACAGCAACTCCCTACCAGTTTTGCAACAAAAACTACAGCAATATGAACGACAAAACGATCGGGTTAATCAAGGCATCGCCCTCGTCAACCTCGCCATCACCTACCGTCAGCAAGGAGCATGGAATTTGGCAGAAAAGAGTGCAGAACAAAGTCTAACCCTCCTGACAGGACAACTCCGCGCCCACGCCCTCAACATCCGTGCCAAGTTGCATTTAGAACGGGGCAATCCCCAGGCAGCCTACGAGCGGTGGACAGAAGCGGCAACAATTTATCAACAGCAGCAGGACAGAGACAGTTGGTATCGGGTGCAAGCCGATCGGAGTTTAGCGCTGCAAAATTTGGGGTTATATCCCCAGTCCTGCGCTCTCCTGTGGGAAACTTTGGACTTACCAGGTAAGTGTCAATATTCTGCGCAAATTCTCTCTGTGTTGGAGCAACAGCATATCCCCCCATCCGCACTTTCCCTATTAGCCCATTTAGGCAGAGTATTGCAGGTATTGGGAGAATTGGAGGGATCAGAGGCAATTCTCAAGTTGGGCATCAAGACAGCTACAAATCTCGGTAGTCCCCCAGAGACCAACTATCTGTGGCTCAACCTGGGCAATACCCTACGGGCTAAGGGAGCAGACCACTACCCCGCCGCATTGACTGCCTACCAACGATCGGGCTTACTAGAAGGACAAGTCAACCAAATTAGTCTTTTCATCCAGACCAATGAGCTAGAAAAAGCAAAAAACCTGTGGCAAGCAATCTCCTATCGGGTCATAGATAGTAGCATTACTAGCAAAATCAACTTTGCCCGCAGTGGCATTCAATTAGCGGTAAAATACCAAGAACTCATACCAGAATTACAGCGGTTACTAACAGTTACTCTCCAGGAAGCCAAGACCCTCAATCATCCCCGTTTCATTGCCCATACCCTCTTACTGCAAGCAAACTTAGCAGAACAAAACCAAGACTGGCAACAGGCAAAGACACTCAATGAATTAGCCCTAAAAACTATTACTGCCCCCGATGTCACCTATCTACTTTTTGCCCAAAGAGGCAGAATCGCCCAAAAAACTGGTCACATAGAACAAGCCATTGCCGAATACAGCGCTGCTATCCAAGCCCTATCCCAACTGCGCCAAGACCTCGTTAATCTCAATACCGATGTACAATACAACTTCCGAGAAGGCGTAGAACCCATTTATCGAGAACTAGTATCTTTACTGTTGAAAAACGATCGTCCCTCCCAAGCCCAACTAAGGCAAGCTAGGGAAGTTATGGAGTCTCTACAAATTGCTGAGTTGGATAACTTTTTTCGCGATGCCTGTGCTGACACCAAGCCAACAAATATCGATGCCATTGATAGTAAGGCAGCTATTTTTTACCCGATTGTGTTACCAGACCGCCTCGAAATTATCGTCGCCATTGCTAAACAGCCCCTCTTCCACACAAGAATTTCTATCCCCCGTTCAACTCTACGGCAAACTATCCAAGCTGCCCGCAACAGTCTCAGATTAACTGCTTTGCCAGAAGAGAGAATTGCCCCTACTTCTAAGCTCTATGATTGGTTGATTCGTCCGACAGAAACCCTCCTGCAACAATATCAGATTGAAACCCTAGTTTTTGTCCCCGATGATAGCCTGCGCAATTTGCCCTTTAGCATCTTGTGGGATGGCTCCCAGTATCTCCTACAAAAATATAACCTCGCCCTAGTTCCTAGTCTGCAATTACTGTCACCGCAACCGATCGGGCAACAAAAACTGCAGGTAACAGCGGCAGGACTAACTGCGGCACGGCAAGGCTTTCCCCCTCTGCCTGCTGTGGGAGAAGAAATACAGAACATTGCACAAATATTACCCACAAATATAATTCTCAATCAGGAATTCACTACAGGTGCCCTGGGGGCAAAGATAGCAACTAATGCCACCCCCATTGTGCATTTAGCAACCCATGGACAATTTAGTTCTGACATCAATTCTACGTTTCTATTGACCTGGGACGATCGGATACAAGTATCAGAATTAGGCTCTATTTTAGGTAGCCGTCCAGATAGTCCTATAGAATTGTTAGTCCTCAGTGCCTGTGAAACCGCCGCTGGTGACGATCGGGCAAACCTGGGTATAGCCGGCTTCGCCATCCGATCGGGGGCAAGAAGTACGATCGCTAGTCTCTGGGCAGCCTTCGATGATTCAACCGCAATCCTAATGGCAAACTTTTACCAAGAACTCGCCAAACGAGGCACAAGTAAAGCGCAAGCCTTGCGCAATGCCCAAATCAAGCTTCTAAGGCATGAAACCTTTTCCCACCCCTACTACTGGGCACCATTTTTGTTATTGGGAAATTGGCAGTAGGAAAACTTTGTATTGCTAAATTTAGCTTTGACAGAGGGAGCCTTTTGTGGTTAAATTAAAATTATAAGAGACCTTATGGGTAGGGGGGATTATGAAAAAGCTAACTGCCTGGGCAGTGGGATTACTAGCGGGGACTAGTATTTATTGTGCTGGGGCAGGGGCGGAGAAGATCAACACCGCTCTACTGTTTCAACCACGGCAAAGCAGCAAACCCTCGCGCACGATGGGAGGAGCCACTCGCAACATTGAACGCTGCGGTAAGAACCCTACGGTTAGTTTTGTTGGCATCCGCGAAGACAGACCGACCATAGCATGGCGTTTGGCATCGCACACTGCTCCCCAGGCGGAGGTAGCCCTATTTGACCAGAATGGCAAAGCAGTCTATCAGACTACTATCCCCCTTCTACCTACTCTGCAGGAAGTGGCAGTCACATTGCCCCCGCATCTGGCAGGGAATCAGGAATACAGGTGGGTATTCTCCCTAGTCTGTCGTCCTCAAGAGCGGCTGCAAGACCAAACCATTGTGGGTTGGATTGAGTATGTACCTGTAAATTGATACTCCGTCGCCCGAGAGGGCAGGGCTGCAAAGGCGGATTTATTTTGGGTGACCTGAAGTTGAATCTTCCCTGGTCAGGGCAGAAGCTCTCTACACTTAGGGGAATTTTCTTCATCACTATCTTTTGCAATCTCATTATAGGACTCGCTCGCTCCCAGGGAGTACTACAAAGGTTAGAACTGTTAGTATTTGATGTTTTTGTCCAGGTTCGTCCCCTAGAAAAACGCCAACCCCGTATTGTCTTAGTGACAGTCTCGGAGTCAGACATTCAAAAATTAGAGAAATGGCTTCTGGCAGATGCCAAGTTAGCCCAACTGTTACAAAACGTCGCCAAACAAAAGCCAAGGGCGATCGGTTTGGACATCTATCGCGATTTGCCAGTCCCCCCCGGCACAGAAACCCTAGAAAGAATCTACCGATCGTTGCCGCAGTTGATTACCATTCAAAAGGTAGCAGGCACCCAAGTGCCACCGCCTCCCGTCATGGCGGCCTTAGGACAGACAGGGGCTAATGATTTGGTAATTGACCAAGACGGCAAAGTAAGACGTTTTCTATTGTCTTTAAGGGATGAAAAGGGAGAGATCATTTTATCTTTGGGATTGCGCCTAGCACTGATTTATTTAGCAGAAGAGGGGATTATTCCTACCTCAGTAGGAGAGGACATTATTTTAGGTAAAGCCAGAATTAAGCCAATTACCCCCAATTCAGGTAGCTACATCCAACAAGATACAGGCGGATTTCAGATTTTAGCCAACTACGGTAGACTTTATCCTGATTATCCCCGCATTGCCATAACCGATGCCCTAGAAGATAGAATCCCCCTTGGGATTATGACAGACAAAATTGTTTTGATTGGCGCGACGGCTGCCAGTTTAGGAGACCGTTTTCAGACCCCCCTCATTTACGAAGCAGATGACTTACCTGGTACACCAGGGGTGGAAATCCATGCTGCTGTAGTAGAACAACTTTTAAGTAGCGCTTTGGAAGGAAGACCCCTACTTCAATTTTGGTCTGATAGGGTGGAAATACTGTGGATAGTCTTCTGGGGGATGCTGGGAGGAATCCTAGCCTGGAGCTATGACAAAGGCAAAACAACGATTGGTCTTGCAGTCTTGGGAATAGTTGTTTTAGTGACCAGCAGTTATATCCTATTTATTTTCGGTGTTTGGATTCCTGTTGTTCCACCTTTCTTAGCTTATCTTCTGACGTTTGGTGTGGATTTGGCTTACATTTTATGGCAAAACCTTTCCTACTCTGAAAGACAACTGGCTGAGTATGCTCTTGCCTTGGAAGAAAAAGTAAAAGAGAGAACTAAAGAACTAGAATCGAAAAATATCCAACTGCAAGAAGCGCAATTAGAACTAACAGAGAGCTTCGATCGTTTAGCTACTGCCACCAAGGAAATTGGTGACCTCAATCAGAAACTGCAGTCAGAAAATCTAAGAATGAAGTATGAATTAGATGTGGCAGGGAAAATACAGGCAATGATATTACCTAAAGCCGATTTGGCAGAACTAAGGGATTTAGATATAGCCGGGTTTATGCAACCAGCCACTGAAGTCGGCGGCGATTACTATGACATAATTTTTTTACCCGATCGGGTACGAATTGCTATTGGCGATGTCACTGGTCACGGTTTAGAAAGCGGAGTTGTGATGTTGATGTTACAAACTGCCATTGCCACTATGAGCGAGTTTTCCCCCTTACCTCCTACACAGGTTTTAGCCATAACCAATCGTGTTTTACTCCATAATCTCGCTCGCATGAACTCTGATAAAAGCCTTAGTTTGACTATTGTCGATGTAAAAGAGGATACTTTAGTCATCACTGGTCAACATGAAGAGGTGATTATCGTAAGGCAGGAGGGCACGATCGAGCGGATCAATACCGATGAGTTGGGGTTTCCTGTGGGACTGGTTGATGACATAGAGACTTTTCTCAATTCCTTAGAAGTAAATATCGCCCCTGGAGATGTGGTTGTCTTATTTACAGATGGTGTCACAGAAGCAGCTAACCCCCAAAATGAACTCTATGGCATCGATCGGTTATGTCAGATTGTTTATGACAATAGAGAAAAATCTGCCAAAGACATATGTCTTTTAGTAACAGAAGACGTTCTTAAATTTATAGCAGACACGGTAGTATATGACGATATTACACTAGTGGTGATTAAAAAGAAGGACAACTGCAATAATTAACTCAATCATCCGATTGCTGGCTTAGTGGATATAACGGTTCTTTTCGATTGATGCCTTATTCTGGTGGTTTGACAGCAAATCAATCAGGACTGCGTTTTTCCTTCTCTACTCTCATATCTGGATTGGAGTTATAAATACAGCAATTTGCCACTTAATGTGATATAATTAAAATCCTATAAGCCCTAGAACTAGGAAAAACATGAAAACTTACTGCGTCGACTTCACAGAAAAGGTCATTGCAGCTTACCACAATAAGGAAGACTTCCAAAGATAGTTGGTGCAGAGCAGAAGTGTTGAATGTCAGGAAAGAGGTAGAAAAAAGGAGCCAGAAATGGTATCCTAGCTCTGAGAAATAGCAAACAAACTTAAGTTTATGTTAAAACAACTGCGGCAACTTATCAAGCCCTTGCTAAAACTTCTACCCCAAAATGATTATCCTGTTTTGCATTATCAACTCTTTGTCCTCCTCTGAATACACTGCATTTTAGATGCAAAAGTTTTTACAATGGGGGGCTTATTCTTTCTCTCAAATCATCTCGGCTTTAAGGTGAATATATTTACCTTTTCTAAAGCCTGTAAGCATCGTAGTACTGAACCATTTGAACACATTTTAAGAGAGTTGTAACATCGCCTGCAAAGACAAAACTACGGAGAGTTTAAGCATTTATTTCCCCTGGATTCTGCTATCATAACTTTAACAAGTAAACTATTTTGGCAACAGCAAGTATACCGAGTAAAACTATCCCTTGGCTTTGATATAAATGCAGGTAATATTGGTGATGAGATAATTATGACCAAAAAATTGGTAGCCTTGTCATCGAAATGATACCAGAGGATGCGGTTAGCAGCATGGATAGAGGTTTTGCTTCTTGGAAATTAATTGATGAAATGTGCAACAGAAACACATTGTTTATTGTACCGATTAGAAATAACATGCAACTCAATCCAGACAATCCTAATGTACGGGCGGTTCAATTGTTTAATAAAACAGATAGAAATAGGTAGGCATTGTACTTTAATGCAAATCTTGGGGGTTGAGCCTCTGGTAGGTTAAATCCAACCTTTAATGTTAAGTTTTGTTGCAAAGATTCAACGCTTTTGGGTTGCAAGCACATTATATGTCCACACACGAACCGCTGCTTTTGTAGTTCCAATTGTTTGGAGTACAAGAAAAGGACAACAAACCGTGCTGCAAAAGGATCAGTTTACTCATTTCAGGATGATTATTTCTAGTGGTGGATGCTTACTAGACATGATGGATTTACTCCACTCAACTGTGATCAAAATGTTTCTGTCCGTAGTTGTAAGACTTTGTTGTTGATCTATGCTAAGTTCAGCCACAGTAAGTTACTCTGTATGTTGCCCTATGGTTCTCACGGCTGAAGAACGACGCAAATTAGATGAAACGGATGATACTTTGTTCTACCTGCAACCCCGTCTGGTTACCCATGTGGATCAACTGTTTATCTGGCAACTAACTAATCTCTATCGCCAATATCTACGCCCTGAAATGGTCATCCTAGACTTGATGAGTAGTTGGGTTTCCCACCTGCCTAAGGAGGTGAAATATGCCAGGGTGGAAGGGCACGGTCTCAATGCGGAGGAGCTGGCCCACAATCCCCAACTCGATCGTTTTTTTGTGCAAAATCTCAATCAGAATCAACATCTGCCCTACGAAGATGCCACCTTTGACGCGGTCTTGAATACAGTCTCAGTGCAGTATTTGCAATACCCAGAGGCAGTGTTTAGAGAGATTGCCCGTATTCTGAAGCCAGGGGGCATAGCGATCGTTAGTTTTTCCAATCGGATGTTTTTCACTAAAGCGATTCAAGCTTGGATCAATGCTTCGGAAAAGGAGCGGGTGGAACTGGTGAAAAGTTACTTTGCCGATAGTGGGATGTTTGGGGAGCCTGAGGTAATCGCCCGTCCCAGTTGGTTTAGTGACCCCTTTTATGCTGTAATAGCAAGACGTAAGTGAGTGTACGTCCATGCCTCCCAGTTTGCCCTATCCCCCTCACCCCGACGACCCTGGCTACCAAAGGCTAGAACGCCGTGTCAATTTGCTGTTGCATTTGATGATCTTTGCCTCCGTCAACAGTGGGCTGTGGTTCTTCCTGCTGCTATGGGAAGTAAGTTGGGAGGGCTGGCGCTGGCTGACCACAATTTGGGCTACAATTCTCCTTAGCCACGCCCTTTGGGTTTTCAGCAAGAGGAAGTCCTGATGACTACTAGCTACGAAATTGAGCAACTGGCGGCAACGATCGGGGAGGTTGTCTACCTGGAAGTGGCAAAATGGCGCCTGTACGCTAACGATGCCCATCTCCACACCAAACTGGCGGAAGAAATTGCCCCCCTCATCGAAGAACACAAGCTAGAACGACAGCAGCTGGTAACGGTCATGGCAAATACCCCAATTACCCTAGGGAGTGGTAAGACTGTACCTTTGGTGGACTTTGTCCCCGATCGGGTGATCACCCAATTGTGGGAGATTTTAATTGAGGACGATCGGTGAATTGGCGAGTAATTGAGGGGGGGGTGACAGCGCCCCAGGGTTTTTTAGCCAGTGGCATAAGGGCGGGGTTAAAGCCATCGGGGTTGCCTGACCTGGCGTTAATTGTCTCGGAGGTACCAGCGACGGGGGCGGGAGTATTTACTACTGCAGTAGTGCGGGCAGCCTGTGTGGACTACGACAGACGGGTGTTGGGTACAGGTGAGAAGGTAAAAGCCATTCTGTGCAATGCAGGACAGGCTAATGCTTGTACAGGCAAGGTGGGGGAAGAAATCATGCAGGCTAGTATCCGTCGTCTGCAGGAGGTGTTGGGGACACAGGAACATATCCTAGTGGCATCGACGGGGGTAATTGGCAGGCAAATCGATCGGGACAAATTTTTAGCGGCGATTCCCCAGGCGGTAGCAGCATTGTCGAGGGAGGGGGGCATGGCAGCTGCCCAAGCCATCGTAACCACCGATTTGGTGACCAAGGTACAGGCACTGGAGACGGAGATAGAGGGCGTAACTGTGCGTATGGGGGGCATGGCAAAGGGATCGGGAATGATTCACCCCCAAATGGCAACAATGCTGGCTTTTATCACCTGTGACGCCCCTGTAGCAGGGGAGCTATGGCAGGCAATGCTGCGGCGGGCAACGGACAAGAGTTTTAATCAAATCACCGTGGATGGAGATACTAGTACCAATGACTTGGTGTTAGCACTCTGTAACGATCGCTCTGGCTTCCCCCTCATTTCTGAGCCTAACTCAGAGGCAGCAAAGAAAATTGAGTCCATGCTCACGGATTTGTGTATCTATCTGGCAAAGAAAGTGGCACGGGATGGGGAAGGGGCAACCTGTCTAATTGAGGTGCGGGTAGAGGGAGCCAGCAGTGACGAGGAGGCAAGGCAGATAGCAAGGACTATAGCCAGTTCCTCTCTCCTCAAGGCTGCTATTTTTGGCAGAGACCCCAACTGGGGCAGGATTGCAGCAGCAGCGGGGCGCAGTGGTGTAACTTTTGACCCCTCCCAACTCCGCATTCAACTGGGGAACTATGTCCTGATGGAGCAAGGGCAACCCCTAGACTTCGATCGGGCAGGAGCTTCCCAATACCTCAAAGAACAAGCAGAACGATCGGGGCAAGAACAAAACATTGACCACCCCGTTGTCATCCAGGTAAAGATTGGGGAGGGGCAAGGACAGGGAATTGCCTGGGGGTGTGACCTCACCTACGACTACGTGCGCATCAATGCGGAGTACACGACTTAGACTTCTCCTAGGGGGAGGAGCTAATGTTAAGATAGATGAACTATTGAGAATTAGCCATGCGCACAATTTTAATGACAGGCAAGGGGGGGGTAGGCAAAACCTCCATGGCAGCGGCTACCGGTCTGCGCTGCGCCGAGCTGGGTTACAAAACTTTAGTATTAAGTACTGATCCCGCTCACTCCCTAGCAGATAGTTTCGATCGGGAATTGTCCCATGACCCTGTACAGATTCGTCCCAACCTGTGGGGAGCAGAACTGGATGCCCTGCGGGAATTAGAGGGGAATTGGGGAGCCGTCAAACGCTACATCAGTGATGTACTACAGGCACGGGGCTTAGACGGAGTACAGGCAGAGGAACTGGCAATTCTCCCTGGCATGGATGAAATCTTTGGCTTAGTGCGGGTCAAACGCCACCACGACGAAGGAATATTTGATGTTTTGATCATTGACTCTGCCCCCACAGGTACAGCTCTGCGGTTACTCTCTTTGCCCGAAGTAGCGGGGTGGTATATGCGGCGCTTTTACAAACCCCTGCAGGCAGTATCAGCAGCACTCCGTCCCCTGGTGGAACCTCTATTTCGCCCCATCGCTGGGTTTTCCCTGCCCAACCAAGAGGTAATGGATGCCCCCTACGAGTTTTACCAACAACTGGAGGCACTGGAGAAAATCCTGGTAGACAATAGCAAGACCACTGTCCGTCTGGTCACCAATCCAGAAAAAATGGTGATCAAAGAGTCCCTGCGTGCCCATGCCTATCTCAGTCTGTACAATGTCGCCACCGATTTAGTGATTGCCAATCGCATCATTCCTGACACCGTGCAAGACCCCTTCTTTCAAACCTGGAAGAAGATGCAAAGGGAATACTGTGAACAGATCAAAGCTGATTTTCACCCCCTCCCCATCAAACAGGTACCCCTCTACGAAGAGGAGATGTGCGGACTCGCAGCCCTAGAACGCTTGAAAGACACCCTCTATGGTGACGAAGACCCCACTCAAGTCTACTACAAAGAAAACACAATTCGGGTGGTGGAAGAAAACAACGAGTATCGCCTTGAACTCTATTTACCAGGCGTACCCAAGGAACGGATTGAGCTATCTAAGACAGGGGACGAACTGAACATCCGCATTGGTAATCACCGCCGCAACTTAGTTCTACCCCAAGCTCTCTCCCTTCTCCAACCCGCAGGGGCGAAGATGGAAGAAGACTTCTTAAAAATTCGGTTTGCCCAGCGCTAGACCCTACTCCACCTCATTGAGGACTTCAATCAGGGCATCAGCCTCTGCCACCGCCTGTCTTGCCTTTTGGTAGATGTCTTCAAATTGCATATTGCTAGCATTTAGCCCCTGCATGAGCATCAGAGCAAAGAATTCCCGTTTAGTCATCCCCTGGGCAAAGTTATCCCCTTCAGGATGGTAGCTAAAGGGGAAGGCACTATCCGTTGGCTTTGTATCCACCGTTGCACTCCTGCATCACGTCGCTCTGATTATACCGCTCTATTCGATGGAAATGCTCTGGGGGCGTTTTTCTGTAGCAGGGGGAGGGGTAGGGGTGCTGACACCCTGGGTCTGTAGCCAGGATTTAAGGGGGTCTTGCTGCGGGTCAAGGCGCAATAGTCCAGATACCAAACCGCCTAAAAAAGCGACGGGTTGGAGGGTAAAGGCTTCCCAAATAGGACGCAGTTCATCCATAAAATTTGCTAACTCTGCAATTATAATGGTAAAGCTTTTGTCTGATTTTCTGACATTTAGAGGTAAACTGGAAAGCAATTTACTTTTTTAGGTAATCGATCGTCTATGGTACAAGCTGTGGCAACTCCTTCCGATTTGAGCAAAAGCGAAGCTCTCCTCCTCTACGAAGATATGGTGTTGGGGCGGACTTTTGAGGATAAATGCGCTGAGATGTACTATCGCGGCAAGATGTTTGGCTTCGTGCATCTCTACAACGGACAGGAGGCAGTGTCCACAGGGGTAATCAAGGCGTTGCGTCCCGATGACTATGTGTGCAGCACCTATCGTGACCATGTCCACGCCCTCAGTAAGGGAATTCCAGCGCGAGCGGTGATGGCAGAACTGTTTGGCAAGGTAACGGGCTGTAGCAAGGGCAGGGGCGGTTCCATGCACCTCTTCTCAGCAGAGCATAACTTTTTAGGGGGGTTTGCCTTTGTGGCGGAGGGCATTCCTGTGGCGGCAGGGGCAGCCTTCCAAACCAAGTACCGCCGCGAAGTCCTGGGGGAAAATGCAGACCAGGTCACGGCATGCTTCTTTGGCGATGGGGCAACCAATAACGGGCAATTCTTTGAAACCCTGAATATGGCAGCCCTGTGGAAATTGCCCATTATCTTTGTCGTCGAAAACAATAACTGGGCGATCGGAATGGCACACCCCCGCGCAGCAGCGGACACTAGAATTCATAAAAAAGCAGCTGTCTTCGGGATGCCAGGACAGGAAGTGGATGGGATGGATGTATTGGCAGTCAGGCAGGCAACCCAGGAGGCAATTGCCAGAGCACGATCGGGGGAAGGTCCCACCCTACTGGAATGTATGACCTATCGCTTTCGAGGGCATTCCTTGGCTGATCCCGATGAGTTGCGCTCCCCCCAGGAGAAGGAATATTGGTTTGCCCGCGATCCCATCAAGCTGCTACAGGTAAAAATCCTGGAGTGGGGTCTCGCTACCCAGGCAGAGTTAGAAGCGATCGACCGCAAAATTCAGCTAGTGGTGGAAGATGCCGTCCAATTTGCCGATGAGTCCCTCGAACCTGACCCCAAGGACCTCTACCTCTACCAATTTGCTGAGGACGAATAACTGACGGGGGGCAGGCCCCCTCTGCCTAAGCGCCAATTTTCACGGGCATCCTAGGGGTGATCAGCTCATACTCCGCTGACTCAATCAGGGAAACACCAGTCATCTCTGGGGGTTGGGGCAAGCCCAAAATCTGCAGCACCGTAGGCGCAATGTCCGCTAGTCTACCCCCCGATCGCAATTTCACTTCCCCGCCAAAGCCAGGAATCTTCCGCCGTTCCCCTTCCACCAAGATAAAGGGCACAGGATTACTCGTATGGGCAGTCCAAGGCTGCCGGTGTTCATCCCACATCATTTCGGCGTTGCCATGATCGGCGGTGATCAGCACTGTACCCCCTACCCGCCCTACACTTTCTAGGACTTCTCCCAAGCAGTAGTCCACCTGCTCAATTGCCGCTACCGTTGCCTCATAGTTGCCCGTGTGTCCCACCATGTCGGGGTTGGCGTAGTTCACCACAATAAAAGAGTAAACGCCCTGCTCAATGGCATTTTTGAGGATTTTGGTCACTTCCCTTGCCGACATAGCCGGCTGCTGGTCATAGGTAGAAACTTGGGGGCTGTTGACAAGGTGGCGGTCTTCCAGGGGGTTGGGTTCTTCCCTGCCGCCATCAAAGAAATAGGTAACATGGGCATATTTCTCCGTCTCGGCAATGCGGAATTGCCGTAAGCCATGCTCTGCAATCACTTGCCCAAGGAGGTTGGTAAGTGTCTGGGGCGGGAATACCACTTCCACCGCCAGATTGGGGTCGTACTGCGTAAAGGTCACCATTGCCAGGGGAGAAATTAACTGCCGCGCAAATCCCTGGAACTGAGGGTCCACCAATGCCTGGGTCAACTCCCGTGCCCGATCGGGTCTGAAGTTACAGAATACTACCCCATCTCCTGCCTCAATCACCCCAGGGGCAATGCGGGTGGGGGGAATAAACTCATCTGTGATGTTTTGGTCGTAGCAAGCTTGGATCAAATCCCTGGCGTTGGTGTATTGCCCCATCTCTGGGGTCGTCAGTACCTGGTAAGCCTTTTGTACCCTATCCCAGCGGCGGTCCCTGTCCATCGCAAAGTAACGCCCACTAACCGTAACGATCCTGCCAATACCCCGCCGATCAATCGCCTCCTGTAGGTAGTCCATGTAGCCTAGCCCAGAGGTGGGGGGAGTGTCCCTGCCGTCCAAGATAGCGTGAATGCAGACCTCGCTAATACCATGAAGTTTGGCGACATCCAACAGGGCTATTAAGTGGTAAATGTGGGAGTGGACGCCCCCATCGGAACAAAGACCCAGAAGATGCAACTTATGCCCCTTGATTTTGTCACAGAGAGCTGTGAGGGTGGGGTTGTGTAAAATCGTGCCGTCTTCTACGGCATCGGAAATGCGTACTAACTCCTGGGGTACAATCCTACCTGCCCCGATGTTGAGGTGCCCCACCTCCGAGTTGCCCATCTGTCCCTTGGGTAAACCAACATCTTTGCCCGATGCCTGCAGGAGCGTGTGGGGATAGGTCTGCCACAGTGAATCCATGACGGGGGTCTTGGCAGCTGCAATGGCGTTGCCGTCCTTTTCCTCTCGATAGCCCCAACCGTCTAAAATTACCAGAACTACAGGTGAGACTGCTGCACTCATAGATATACCCCATCTTTGTTCAACTGTGGACAGAGAGTTTGGTAGCAAAGGCAACACTGCTGCTATGTACTAGGTTGCCACTGCACCGCCCATTATTCACAAAAATTTAATGTTTTGTTCGGGATCAAGTCAAGTACTCTGCCCCTAGGTACTTAACCCCTATTTCTACTTATATCTAAAGATAGACCAAGGGGTAGCCCCAGATTTTGTAAAGAAAATATTAAAATGGGGGGGGAGGAAGCTATAGCGATACCAATGGCAACTTTTAAGGACATTATCAATTACTACCGCTCCTATAGGGGGGTGGCGTTATTTAGTATTGTGGCTTCCTGCCTATTTGAAGTGATTGATTTGGTGGTGCCCTATGCCATTGGGCAAATTGTGAATGTGTTATCCCAGCAACCCGTTGACCCCCTGATTAAGAGCATAGTTAGACAGGTGGAGGGGTGGTTTAGCGCTGATGAACGATCGTTAACTTTGGGGGTATTACTGTTTATTACTTTTTTGGCGACAGTGGTGCGGGCACCGATCCAGCCCTGGCTGAGTTCTTGGTTTCATTGGTTAATTGCTTTGAGTGCCAGACGGGAACAGACCGATCGGACAATTGCCAAGATTCTCTCTTTGCCCTTGGAGTTTTATGAGGAGAATAACCCTGGTAGAATTGCGGGGCGGGTAGCGCGGGGTTTATCTAATCACACCTGGAGTTATCCTGACATTGCAGGACAGTTGATTCCCAAATTGGCGCGGGTGACGGCAATTTTTTTGATGATTTTAGCAGTAGCGCCAGGTATAGCGGTTTTATTTTTAGGTCTATTTATTTTTATTCTGCGATTTTCCGTACGAGATTTATACAAGTTAATCAGCAAGGAGGAATTACTGGAGAAACACCAGGAAAACACGGAGAGTCGCACTTCGGAAATTATTACTAATATCAAGACTGTCAAGGCTTTTGCCAATGAGGGGAGGGAGTGGAAACGGCAACACGATCGGTTAAAGCGGGAGTTAAAGTCTGTTATTCACGGTATTCACTTGGGCTATGTGATTTTGGGTACGAAACAGCGGACTTTGGTGCAGACAGGGGTATTTATTGTTTTGATCCTGACATTGAGGGCAACTTTGGCGGGACAGATCACTCTGGGACAATTTATTACCACCCTTACAATTTCCAGTATGGCTTATTCAGAGTTAGAGCCAATTAGTACCTTTATGGAAATTTTTGCCCGCCGCTATGCTTCTATGCTCCGTTTCCATGAATTTATGCAATTGCCTGTAGGTCAAGACAGCCCTAATATTTTTGCCCAGCCTGTGCCTTACAAGTTTGCGGGGAAAATTGAGTTTAGAAATGTTGGTTTTAGTTATGACGGTGTGCGGTTGGTGTTAGAAGCCATCAACTTTACCATTGAACCCTATCAAACTGTGGCATTAGTGGGGAAATCTGGTTCGGGCAAGTCCACATTAGTTAAGCTATTGCTGCGCTATTTTGCCCCCACAACGGGTCAGATTTTGATGGATGGGGAACCGATCGAGAATTTTGAGATTTTGGGCTATCGTAAGCGCCTAGCGATCGTGCATCAGGAAGTGGATGTTTTCAATGGCACGCTGTTGGAAAATCTCGTCTATGGCAATCCCCAGGCTAGTTTAGAGGAGGTGAAGCGGGCTTGCGCTATTGCCAAGGTGGATGATTTCTTACCCCTATTACCCAAGGGTTTATATACAATTGTGGGGGAGCGGGGCTTGCGCTTGTCAGGGGGACAAAGGCAGCGGTTAGGTATTGCTAGGGCATTGTTAGTCAATCCTGATGTGTTGATTTTTGATGAAGCTACTTCCAGTTTGGACTATGAATCGGAGCGGGCAATTCAGTTAGCAATGCGGCAAATTCAGGGCACAGTTACGACTATTATTATTGCCCACCGCCTCAGCACTGTGCGGGAAGCAGACCAGATTCTAGTCCTCGATCGAGGGCGAATTGTGGAGCGGGGTAACCACTGGGAATTATTACAGCAGCAGGGGCTTTACTATCGTCTCAATCAAATTCAAGAAGTTATTACCCATTAGAAACAGTGGTGTCAATTTTAATCTATGCCGTCTTGTTAGTTACTTACCTGGGAATTGGGCTGGGTTACATACCTGGCTTGCGCATGAATCGCCCGACTATTGCTTTAGTGGGTTCCGCTCTTCTCATTGCTTTGGGTGCCCTCTCGGTGGAGGAGGCTTGGCGCAGTATTGATGGTAAAACGATCGTTTTTTTGCTGAGTATGATGGTAATCAATGCGGGGCTAGCCTATGGGGGAGTTTTTCAAGTGGTATTAGTTAATTTAATTCATTTAACCCGCAATCCCCTGGGTTTGTTAGTAACTTTAGTGGGGGGAAGTGGCTTTTTGTCTGCCTTTTTATTGAATGATACATTGGCATTAGTTTGTACCCCCCTCACTATTCAAATTTGCCAAACTTTACAACTCAATCCTGTGCCCTATTTACTGGGCTTAGCGGCGGCAACTAATATTGGTTCTGTGGCTACTTTGAGTGGCAATCCCCAAAATATTCTCATTGGTTCTTTTTCTGGTATAGGCTATAGCGATTTTGCCCTGGTGATGACTCCCATTGCCCTTATGGGTCTCTTAGTAACTGTGGGTCTGTTATATCTCATCTATCCGGAATTGCGGTCGTCAAAACCCTTTGTCTTGCCCCCTCTCCTGCCAATCAAAACCTATCCCCCTTTGTTTTACAAAAGTATTGTGATTACCATCGCTCTTGTGGTGGCTTTTTTAGTCGGTTTACCGTTGGCAGAATCTGCTCTCTTGGCAGCCACAGGCTTTTTGATCACTAGAAGACTAAAACCCGCTCGTTTTTGGCAGCAGGTGGAATGGGGGTTGTTAATTTTATTCTGCGGGCTATTTATACTGACGGCGGTAGTGCGTTCTACGGATTTGTTGCCTCTGTTTCGCCCCCTTCTACATCACCCCATCGGTCTAATTGCGAGCGTAACAATTCTCTCTAATTTAATTTCCAATGTGCCCACTGTCCTGCTTCTCTATCCATTGGTTGAGCAGAGTAGTAAAGAAAGCTGGTTACTCCTGGCGGCGGCTTCAACTCTGGGGGGAAATTTGACTTTGTTTGGGGCGGTTGCCAATTTAATTACGGCGGAAGCAGCGGCACGGGAGGGCTACAAACTGGACTTCTGGCAGCATGCTTGCTATGGTGTACCCCTCACGATCGTTACTCTGGCAATTGCCTATCTCTGGATTGTCTAAGTTTTACTCAAACACAGGTGCCCACAGGTCAGCAATGGCTAACTGCCAGCCAGGCAGGAGATCAGGCAGGGTCAATATATCGCCATCCTGTAGTTGTAATGGTTCTGTTTGCCACCGCCGCACCTCTACCCACCTCTCTTCCGGGTTGACTAAAATTCCCACCTGGGTTCCCTGTTGCAAAAAACTATCAATCTTGCTGCGCAGGGTCGCTAAGCGATCGGAGGGGGATTTCACCTCCACCACCAAATCGGGGACAAGGGGGGCAAAGCCCTGGGGACTGCGGGGTAGCCGCTCAGCCCTGACAAAGGACACATCGGGAGCGCGGGTATCACAGTTGGGGAGAATAAAACCGGCACCTGCCCCTGTCACCCTACCTAGTTTCCGCGGTCGCACCCAGTTGCCTATCTGTCTGGTAAATTCCGCCGCTACCTCGTCCGACTCATAACCTGACGGGGGCATGACAATAATTTCTCCCTCTACCAGCTCCAACCGATAGGCATCCTCTAATTTTGCCTGTATTTTCTCCAGGTCTTTGACAGTTAACCCCATACCTCAGACGGTGGTCCCAGTCCTCTGTTTATATTTTTCCATCATCTCTATAAAACGGGCAAACAGATAGTCAGCGTCATGGGGACCAGGACTGGCTTCCGGGTGATATTGGACGGAAAAAATCGGCAACTCCCTGTGGGCAAGACCCGCCACTGTCCGATCGTTGAGATTCCAGTGGGTAACCAGGATATTGGCATCGAAGCTATCGGCACTGAGGGCGAAACCGTGATTCTGACTAGTGATTTCCACATTGGACTCTAAGCCGCAGGGATGATTCAAACCGCGATGCCCAAATTTTAGTTTGTAGGTATCTCCCCCCATTGCCAGACCGAGAATTTGATGCCCCAGACAAATACCAAACATGGGTTTACCTGCCTGCAGAAGAGATTTTGCAGTGGCAATGCCAGTGGTTACGGCAGCGGGGTCCCCCGGTCCGTTGGAGAGAAAAATGCCATCGGGGTTGTAAGAAAGAATCACTTCCGCTGGGGTGTCGGCAGGGACAACAATCACCCGACAGCCATAGCTCACTAAACGACGGAGAATATTGCGCTTGATGCCAAAATCGATCGCTACTACTGTAAAGCGGGGGGGTTGGGGGGGGGCACCGTACTGCCAATGGGGTAAGGTCGGCTCCTGCCATTCGTAGATGGACTTGGTAGAAACTTCCTGGGCGAGATTCAAACCCACCATGGAGGGCGCTGCCTGTACTTGCTGCAACAGGGCATCTGGCTCTAGTATCTCTGTGGAAATGCCGCCGTTCATCGCCCCTGCCGATCGGATATGCCTAGTCAAAGCACGGGTGTCTACTCCTGCAATAGCAACAATCTGGTGGGCACGGAGATAGTCGGGCAGGGACTGTTCCGCTCGCCAACTACTGGGCTGGTAGGTGACATTGCGGGCTACTACTCCCTTTACCTGGGGACGATCGGACTCCTGGTCTTCGTGATTGACACCTGTGTTGCCCAGTTCGGGATAGGTGAAAGTGACAATCTGCCCTCGGTAACTGGGGTCAGTGATAACCTCCTGATACCCTGTCATGCCCGTATTAAATACTACTTCCCCGATCGCTGTCCCTGGGGCACCAAAACTAAATCCTCTGTAGGTGGTTCCGTCTGCCAGTACCAGTAGAGCCTTTGTCTTTGTCACCATGCTTCCTCAAACTGCACTGGCGTAGCATTGTACCCCCTTCTTCCCCCTGCAAATGTAAATCTTTACACCTCACTCCCTATCTGCCCCCCTGCCCTATCCTTGGAAAGCGGGTGAAGAGACTCGAACTCTCGACTTTCTCCTTGGCAAGGAGACGCTCTACCACTGAGCTACACCCGCACTGCCTTCTGTAGACTTATATAATTGCACGCCCGCCCTCACTTGTCAACAGCGATCGCAAATTCCCTCCACGATAATTTCATACCGTTCTCCCCGCAGCCCTGGGGGCAGTGCCGTTAAATCTAAAGGGGGGAAAGCCGCAAAGGGAATATCAGTAATCTTGCCGCACAAACGACAGCGGAAATGGTGATGGGGCTGCATATTGGCATCATAGCGGGATACCCCCTCCTCCAGGAGTACCTCTCGCACTAACCCCACCTCCCGCAGGGTCTGCAATGTGGCATAGATCGTCGCCTGGGAAGATACGGGCACCTCCTGATTCAAACTCGCCATGATCTGCTCCACCGTCGGATGGTCATTGCGCTGCAGTAAATGGGCATAGACAGCGTAGCGCTGGGGCGTGACCCGCAGCCCCTTCTCCTTCAGTTTCTCGATGATTTCCTCCCGCTTCATGGTTAGATGTGTTTGCGCCCGTAGTCTATTATTGTACTACACCCTCTGAGTATTTGTTAGGATTGCTTTTTTCCAAGATAAGAATTATTATGAGATAGGCAGTAAAGCTGTCTGAGGAAACCTAGTAAAAGAGGTAGATATGGTTATCGATCGTGTACCTGACGTAGTGTTCAAGACCCGTGTGCGGGATGAATCTGTACCTGGACCTAATCCCTTCCGCTGGCAAGACCGCACCACCCAAGAAATCTTTGGCGGTAAGAAAGTAGTTTTGTTTGCTCTGCCTGGGGCATTTACTCCCACCTGTTCTTCCACCCACCTGCCCCGCTATGAGGAGCTGTACGATGAATTTAAAGCCCTAGGGATTGATGAAATCATTTGCTTATCTGTAAACGATGCTTTTGTCATGTACAACTGGGGTAAGCAGCAGGGGGCAAAAAAAGTTATGCTCCTGCCCGATGGCAATGGCGAGTTTACCCGCAAGATGGGGATGCTGGTGGATAAATCTAATGTCGGCTTTGGGATGCGTTCCTGGCGCTATGCCATGATTGTCAACGACTGCAAGATCGAAAAGATGTTCATCGAGCCTGGCTTTAGTGATAACTGCCCCGATGACCCCTTTGAAGTGTCTGACGCCGACACTGTCCTGGCTTACCTGAAGGGTCAACAACAACCCGCTACCAAACCTGAGCGCAAACCTTTTGAAGGCTAATTCCTTAACTCTTCCCCCCCTGGGGGGAGGGTGCGATCGTTTCTGGTGCCGGGCGAGGCTGACGAGCTGCTGCTGCCACTTCTTCACAGCCTGTAGTGTAGGGGTTGTAGTAGGTGGCGTGCCCTTCTAGGACCAGCTGGCGATTGACGTTTAGTTGTCCCACCCTGATTTCTGCTAGCAGTCTGCCGTAACGGTCTTTGGCAATAGCGCGGTACTGAAACGGTTGTCCCTCCAGCATTCGCTGTAAAGCTTGGCGGGCGAGTTGTCCTGCCTGGGTCTCGATCGGGGGGACAGCAATACAGGCAAGCTGGATTTTGGTTTTTATTCCCCGCTGTGTCAGGATGATGTTGGCGCCGTCGTAGTATTGCACCCGCAGCCTAGGGAGGGGCAAAAAAAGCAGCGACCATCCCAGCCAACACCAGAGGAAAATTTTTAACATACTTCCACACTGGTAGAGGGGGCAAGGGAGATGAGGTCTTCAATATTGCGGTTGATGTTGTGACAAATTTGGTCGAGGGGCAGATCATTGGGGTCGGTGCCAAAGGGGTCTTCAATTTCCTCCGCAATCTCCTCAATGCCCAGCAAAACAAAGGTGACCATCACCGTTGCCAGACCAGTGATCCAGCCAAAAGCATCGACAATTTGAAAGGGCAGGAAAACGCAGTAAATTAGCAGGATTTGTTTTAAGTGAATACTATAGGCAGCGGGAATAGGAGTTTTTTGAACCCGCTCACAAATGCCTAGGGCATCCACCAGGGTATTAATCTGTTCGTGGATTAAATTGAGGAGATAGACATGGAGACGACCCCACTGGTGCTGTTTTTGGGCGTAGTCCCCCAACCAAAAGGCAATTTCCAAGGGCGGATGGTGCATCTGTTGTAGCTTAGCAAACTGGGCAGGGGGAAGGAAAGGACGCAGTTCCGGGTCAATGGAGCTATGGCGCAGGTGGAGCTTTACAGCCACAGCGTAGGCAGCCAGCAATTTCAGCGCTGCAATCTTATCTAGACGGTCTTGGTGGCAGGTCTCCTGCACCGCAATCCAGATAGTGCGTGCCATGTTGCGGGTAGTGTTGACCAGGGTGCCCCACGCCTTGCGACCCTCCCAAAACCGTTCATAGGCAGTATTAGTGCGAAAAACTAGCAGCAAACTCAACACCAAATTCAAAACAAATCCCACACTGCTCAAAATTTCTGGTGACAAGTCCCGCCCCAGGGTTTGCTCCACCAGGAAGACACCCTCCCCAAATAGACCACAGGCGACTACCCTAGGCAGGACAGCGGGAATGACGGAATCCCGAAAGCGTAAGGCACTCTGTAACCAGCTGCGGCTTTTCATTGCAGGCGCAAAGAAATTTGCCCCTTTAATACGGTGTTGCTGGTGCTAGGTAACCGCGCAATTGTTACTGATTGTAAATGATGGAGGAGGGGATTGACAAGCTGGGGCAAGGTGGGCATAGTTTCCTCAACCAGGGCAGTAAAGGCAGGTAACGCCACCCCCCGTTCAAAATGGGCAAAGTCTTGTTTGGGCAGGGTAACTCGACTGCCAGAGCTGTCTAGGGCGGCAATCAGAGTAGGTACGGAATTGGCAAATCCTACGACCCGATCGGTACTGCTATGTACGGCGTGGACGCGACCTTTGACGACCCTGGGGTCACTAGCTTGCAGGTCAGTCCAGACTGTCAGGGCATGGTTTTTGAGCTGGATTTTGCCCACGGTGAGGCGCTGTTGGGCTTCTTTGTCCAAACGATCGAGGGCAGCGTCACTGTTAATATCTGCCGTTTTTGCCGCTAGGAAGAGCCAGTTAGAATCTGACCCGATTGCCAGGGCATAGTCTCCCCGCACCCAGCTAAAGATGTCCGTTTCCAGGTTAAAACCAAGGGCATTGCCCAGCTGATCTACTAGCTTTTGTACTAGTTGCTGCAGACCGGGGTAGGGAGTCAGGCTGGCGCGCACATTCTGCCAAGTGGTCTGGAGGTCATGCCCTGCAAAGACAGCGGTATGGGGAGGCAGCAATTTCACCAAGTCGTTGGCAGCCGTGGGCGAAGAGGGAGCTTCCGTCCAAGGACGATCGGTGACTAGGAGAGTTTCCCCCACCAGTGCCCCATTTTTTACCCTCCAGCCAATACCCAAACTAGCGGCAGGCAATTGCTGCACCGCCCTCCCCAGAAAGCCAGCACTTGTGCCCCAATCCCCCAACTCCGTCAAATTGATGAAGGCGAAACCAAGGCGCTTTTCCCGCAGGTTGGACAAAATCGTGCGATAGCGAGGGGCATTAGCCAAGGACAGGTCCGACACCTGCAGGTCATTGATGGCATTGCGAATTACCCGCACATCGTTGGCAAAGATGGCATAGTTACCCAAGGTGGCTCCCGCTACCGCTGGCGTGGAATCTGTGGTGATAATGGGGATACCCTCGTGTTGTTCAAATAGAAGATTTGCCCCCTGGGCTGCCAACTGCTGCCAAAAGCGCTCCAAATCCTGCCTTGCCCGCTGGGGCTGTGCCATAGCAATTGCCACGAGATAACCTGGCTGCAACCCATTGCTGCTATCCCGATCGAGGTCAGCGGTGGTCACCGCCAGGGTCAGTTCATCCCCCGCCCAGCCCCTGATGTAACGATCGTAGTCCACCAGCCAATTTTGCTGAATGAGGGAGCGCCATGCCTGCCATTCCTGGCGTAATTGCCGTCGTTGGGAAGGAGCAGTAAACAAACGGGCTGCCACCCCTAACCGATCGGGGTTAACTAAGAGGGAAGCCACCAGGGGAGCCTGCTTAGTAATAAATTTAGTCGCCAAGGGCTGACTCCGCTGCCCCCCCAACCAGGGACTGGGACGGAGAGCCAATATTCGCCCCCATAGGCTCAACCCCACCAATAAAACCAGGGCAACCACAACCCCAATGCCGGCAATTACTCTTTGCTTCTGCATAGCTACTGAATCTGACTTAGGGCTTATTCTACACCCCTTGGTTAAAATAAAAGAAAGATTTGACGCCAATGCTAACGATCGTTATCATGGATGCATTTAGGGGAGAGTAATCCAGTATGAATGCGCTGCCTGAATCCACTAGCAATGTCAGTGCCACTACCATTAGACCCTGGGGTTCCTTTACGGTTTTGGAGGAGGGGAAGGGCTACAAGATCAAGCGCATAGAAGTTAAGCCGGGGCATCGCTTGAGTTTACAAATGCATCACCACCGCAGTGAGCACTGGATTGTGGTTTCCGGCACGGCAAAGGTCACCTGTGGCGACCAGGAAATTATGCTCTGCAGCAATCAATCTACCTATGTGCCCCAATGTACTCCCCACCGTCTGGCAAATCCGGGTGTCATTCCCCTGGTGATTATTGAAGTGCAAAACGGGGAATACTTAGGCGAGGACGACATTGTTCGTTTCCATGATGACTATGCGCGGGGAGAGGACAACAGCAATGGAGACCGCAATCAGCGTCCACAATCTCACTAAGACCTATCGCAAGGGTTTCTGGCTGCATCAAAAAGTAACTTCCCTCGTCAATTGCTCCCTGGAAGTACCGGTGGGAGTGACTTTTGGTTTGTTAGGTCCCAACGGAGCGGGGAAAACTACGTTACTAAAGATTCTCCTGGGGATCATGCGTCCTACGGAGGGTGGCGGTACTGTGTTGGGGCAACCTCTGGGGGAGCGGAGCGTGCGGCAGCGCATTGGTTACCTGCCAGAGAATGCCTACTACTACGACTATCTGACGGGGTGGGAACTGCTGGAATTCATGGGGACGCTGTTGGGAGTGCCAGAGCGGCAGAAAAGGATTGTGGAATTACTTGACCTGGTGGGGTTATCCCAGGCAAACGCCCGCCAAAAGAAGATCAAGGAGTATTCCAAGGGGATGGTACAGCGCATCGGCATTGCCCAAGCCCTGATCAATGACCCAGAGCTGGTCTTTTTAGATGAACCTATGTCAGGACTAGACCCCCTGGGGCGCTACCAAATTCGGGAGATTATTCAAGGACTGCGCAAACAGGGCAAGACGGTCTTCTTTAACAGTCATATTCTCTCTGATGCGGAAGCCATCTGCGACTATGTGGGCATCCTCAACCAGGGGCATCTAGTGGCGATGGGCAAAATCCAAGACCTCCTAGGGGAGGAGGAGACCTATCACGTCGTGGGCAAGGGAGGAAACCCCGATCGGATTGGGCAATTTCTGTTGCACCTGGAGTGGCACGGGGACAACTGGCAGGGTTTATTGGTCCATTCCCCCAGGGAATTTTACGAAGTGGTAGAGGCAGAGGGGGGTAAGGTCATCAGTCTGGTTATGGCAAGGCAAGACCTGGAGGAGTTCTTTATCCAAAAAATTAGAGAGGGCATCCCTACGGCAACTAAGCCACCTCTGGCGGCGTAACCAGGGTTTGGTACTGCAACTTGGGCTTGAGGGGGGCAAACTGCAAAGACTCGATCGTGGTGAGGGCAGCATTGGTGAGGGCAGGGGAGGCATTCTGTGCCAGGAGAATTTGGCAGTACTCCTGCAGGCGTTGTTCCTGTTGAAAGGAAAGGGATTGTTGGGCTGCCCTTTTTTGCAATTCCTGGAGGGCAATCAGGCGGGTGAGATGGTCTTCCGAAGCCAATTGGAGAATAAGCTGGTCGACTGTGCGTTCTTTACTCCTTTCCCCCCAGGTTTGATAGAGCAGCAACAGGAGAATTGCCAGGACAGCCAAAAATTGTAGCGCCGCCGCCACACCCACCCAGCCATTGGGATGGGACTGCAATAACATCAGGAGTAAATAGCAGGTAAACACACTGCCGCTCCCCACCCCCATCGCCCACAGCAAGCGCTGCCTAGGGCTACCCGATCGATGGTATTGGTAGGCAATTAGCATAGCTGTTGTGCCGCAGAGGAGAGTCACCACCAACCGCCAATTGGTCAGTACCATAACAAATGCTCCCCCCGCCAGCAGTAAACCAGAGGTGGACACCCGATCGGTATATTTACGCTTCACAGACCTTAGTTATAGCCTGCCTTTCATTGTAGACAGGGGTTAGGGCTTTGTAAATCCCAGGTAAAAGTTGTATCTAGCTTGATTGCCACTCAATGCCCTGGCGCACGATCGGTCTTTCTTGTATAGGAGTTGCTACAATCTCCTCTAAAAAAACTCACTACCTGATCGAGGGCTGCTTCTAGGGTAGTTACCAGGGGAGCAGGGGGTAAGGGGGGACGTTGCACTATCACTACAGGTAAATTTAACTGCCTTGCCGCTACAATTTTGGCATAGGTGGCATCCCCACCACTGTTCTTAGTCACGATCGTGTCGATTCTATGCTCCTGCAGTAATGCCAATTCCTCTTCTAAGGTAAAGGGACCCCGATCGAGAATCACTTCGCTGTTGGGAATATCTATGGTGGGGGGGTCAACCGATCGGATTAAAAACCACAGATGGGGCAAATTTTGGAAAGGGGCTAAATTCTGTCTACCAGTGGTGAGGAATACCCGTTGGGCAGTAGAGGGCAGGGCAGAGGGGACAGCTTCCAAACAATCGACAGGAATCCAACGATCGGTAGGGTCAGGCTCCCAGGCAGGACGGCAAAAGAGGAGATAGGGAACACAGGCGATTTGGCAAGCAAGAAAGGCATTTTGCTTAATTTGACCGGCGCAGGGGTGGGTCAGATCGACGACGAAGTCAATGCCCGTTGCCACCAAATACTCCGCTAGACCAGGGACACCCCCAAACCCCCCTATTCTGACTTTTCCCTGTAGATTTTGGGGCTGAGCAGTCCGCCCTGCTAGGGAAGTAATCACCTCCACCTGGGGACAGCGAGAGACAAACTGCTGCACAAACTTAACCGCATCCCCCGTCCCCCCCAGGACTAACAACCTAGAACATTTCCACACTACTGGTAAAGATAGGCTCAACGTGGACACCGATGACATTACTAGGGCGAACAAATAAAATTTCGTTCTCTTCTTTAACCGGCATCGGCGTTAGTTCCCGCGAGTCCGCCTTGGGTTCAAACTTCCCCTTGTACCAGGTTTTGACCTCCTCGATCGTGTTAAACCGCAAGCGTGCCGTATGACCACCCTCCAACATGAGATGGACATGGAATTCGTTGGGCTTTCTGGGTTCTCTGGGCATAACTCACTCTGCTAAATTGCTAAACTTTAGATTACCATGACAGGAAAATGGCTGGCTCTTAACTTCGGTAACACACGCCTGCACTGGGCAATTCTGCAAGGTAAAACTCTCCTGGAATGGGGGGATACTCCCTACGCAACGCTGCATACTTTTGACCCCCAAGCCTTGCCCTTGTTTGACCAGGCAGAGCCACCGCCCATCCTCATTGCCAGTGTCAACCCCCATTACTCTGCTCCCTGGTTGCATTTGCCCCGCAGTCAGTTGCTGACCCTTGCCGATGTTCCCCTCCCCCACACCTACCCCACCCTGGGTATCGATCGGGCATTAGCTGCCTGGGGTGCTAGACAGCGCTACGGTACTCCCGTACTGGTCATAGACTGCGGTACTGCCATTACCCTCACTGCCGTTGATGCCCTGGGTAACTTTGCCGGGGGAGCTATTTTCCCTGGTATGGATATCCTGCGCCACAGCTGCCAACAACGCCTGCCCCATTTGCCCCCCCTCTCCCTCCCTGACCATACCCCCCCCCTCTGGAGCCACGACACCCCTAGCGCTATGCAGAGCGGTCTGTTTCACTTCATCTGCGCCGGGCTGCAAAAATTTATTGCCGATCGTTCTACCCTTACCCTCTTCACAGGAGGAGATGGACAATACTGGCAACAACACTTCCCTGGCACCCACTTTGACCCCCATCTAGTCTTTTGGGGAATGGCAGAACTATAATGGGAGGGCTGTGTTAAAACCAGAGACTATGGCAGTTCCTAAGAAACGCACCTCCAAAGCAAAATCCGCCACCCGCAAAGCCGTGTGGAAAGCAAAAGCCCGCAAAGCCGCCCAGAAAGCCCTCTCCCTGGGTAAAGCTATCTTGACAGGCAACAACCGCAGCTTTATCTACCCGCAGGCGGAGGAAGAGGAGGAGGAATAGCTCAAATAAATTCCACTTCCAATTGGGCGACTGTTACCGCCGCAAAGGCAAAAGCCAAGACCAAGGGCAGAGGGTTAGCCGACCACAGAGTTATCCCTCCCCCTACCAGGGCAAAGAGAATTGCCAAGGCACACCAGTATTGTTCATCGGCGGTCAGACCCTTTTGCGCCTTAATTAACTTGAGGATTTTTGTGGGAATCGGTTCGGGAATGACTGCTCCAGGGGGAAAAGCCCAATAGTTGTTTGCCTGCGCCTGGAACAACTCCGTCCAGCCATTGGCGTTACACCACTCTTCTATCCATTCATCCTGAAAGTGTTTCATAAAACATTGATAATTCTCTATCCCTCTGTCCTAATCTAAACACTTTTCCCTAGGATAGAGAACTATTGTTGCTAATATTTACATTCCCTCGCAGAACTTAACCAAATCCGCAGGGCAATGGCAATTACTATAAGTATAAATACTGAGGGGCGATGTCTACCCCTCTTAGTAACTAGATGGAGCCAGCGTTCGTAAGTTGTGTGGCTAGTTTTTGCCCTTCCACAGAAACAGTAGCTTGATGTAAAACTACTCTACGTCTTGTAGAGATCGGATTTGTTGGGGTCTTTCTTTGCCGCTCTTTCTGGTAGCTTGGGCAGCTATACCCGTAGATGGCAAAAGAAGCATTGGCAAGTTCTCGCAGGGGAGCTATCCCAGGAGCATCTAAATTACCAAATTAGCCCGCACTCCCTTAGAGAGCACTGCAGATACTAGTGACATTTGTCAGAATCAAAGGACTGTCTACATCTAGGCAATTGCTTACTACTCTGCCAACGGCTTGCCCCGTGTGAGCCTCTAGGGTAAGGGTTTGGGCTTGCACTGGTAACAGCAAAGAGAGATTGCGAGCCGTAATAGGTAGAAATCTGAGGGGTCTGGTTGACATAAATCGACCCCTTGGGGCTAGGGTTATATGACGATAAGTGCTACTCCCTGGGGTAGAAATTTAGTTATGGGGGACAAGGACACAGTATTAAGAAATTATTAATAGTAGTTTATACCGCTTAGAAGCGAAATATTAATTATTGCATCTGCAGTTTTTTTAGTCATATAGCCGTAGACAGAATTACAGTAAAAATAACTATGGTTTATGGGGGCATCAGTAGTTATGCATATTTACCAATTGCAATATTGTGATATGTTTACTGTAGTTACAGACAAAAGCTATGGGTAACATTCAGGCACACTTCACGGCGACGGAGAAAGCGTTCCATGTAGAGGGCTACGAAAAGATTGAATTTAGTCTGCTCTATGTGGATGGTGCTTTTCGGATTGGCAACAGGGAAATTGCTGACTGCTACAAACTCTTCGGGCGTTGTTTGATGGTGATCGACCCTGTAATTTACAGTCTCTACCGGGAGGAAATTAACAGTTATTTCGCCCATTACGAGATTGCTTTGACAGTTTTCCCCATTGTGATCAAGGAAACGGATAAGAATTTGCGCACCTTTGAACGCATTATTGATGCCTTTGTCGATTTTGGTTTAATTCGCAAGGAGCCTGTTTTGGTGGTGGGGGGTGGCTTGATGACGGATGTGGTGGGATTTGCTTGCGCCGCCTACCGCCGCAGTACTAACTATATTCGGGTGCCCACTACTTTGATTGGTCTCATCGATGCCAGTGTAGCCATTAAGGTGGCAGTTAATCACGGCAAATTAAAGAACAGATTGGGGGCTTACCATGCGTCTCAAAAGGTGATCCTAGATTTTTCTTTCCTCAGAACTTTACCGATCGCGCAAGTCAGAAATGGCATGGCGGAGTTGATTAAAATTGCCATAGTTGCCCATGCTGATTTGTTTGCCAAGTTAGAGGAGTACGGAGAGGATTTGTTACACACCCGCTTTGGTTTTTTAGATGGCTCGGAGGAGTTGCGGCAGGTAGGACACTATATTACCTATGAGGCAATTAAGCGGATGTTGGAACTAGAGGTGCCCAATTTACATGAGCTAGACCTCGATCGGGTGATTGCCTATGGTCACACCTGGAGTCCGACGTTGGAATTAGCGCCAGAGATTCCTATGTTTCACGGGCACGCAGTGAATATTGATATGGCATTTTCAGCAACCATTGCTTGGCAACGGGGTTATATCACGGAGACGGAATTGCACCGCATTTTAGGGTTGATGAGTCGGGTGGGTTTGGCACTAGACAGTGAGTACTTTACCCCTGAGTTGTTGTGGCGGGCAACGGAATCGATCGTGCGCACTAGGGATGGCAAACAACGGGCGGCGGTACCGAGACCCATCGGGACTTGTTATTTCATCAACGACTTGACGAAGGAAGAATTGACCCAGACTTTGTTTTTACACAAGGAGATTTGTCAGTCCTATCCGCGCCAGGGGGCTGGCATTGATATGTTTATGACTCTGGATTATCCTGAAAGGGCAGCGGTGTAAGTATGAGACCGATCACACCTGTTGGAATTTTGGCGCAGAAGCTCCAACTTTTGCTAGAGAAGGGGAAGGGCTTAAATCTGGACCCTGATTTTATGGCAGAATTGGAGGCTGCCACCGCTTTGGCAAAGGGGATAGAACCCTACACGGAATACTGTACTAGTCCTGCTTCAGAGCCACTGCGGCAGTTGGTGGAGAGAACCCGATCGGAGGATTGGCAATCCCGTTACAAAGAGGGGGCGACGGTAAAACCTCTGGTTGCGGAGATGTTGTCGGGGCAGGTGGAGGGGCAGTTTCTCCAGATGTTGTTGTACGCCCTCAAGGCACGGCGGGTGTTGGAAATCGGGATGTTTACCGGTTATTCAGCTTTGGCGATGGCAGAGGCGCTGCCGGAGGATGGGGTGGTCATTGCCTGTGAGATTGATCCCTTTGCCGCCCAATTTGCCCAGGAGTCCTTTCGTCTGTCCCCCCATGGCAAAAAGATTGATGTCAGAGTGGCTCCCGCTATGCAGACGTTGCATCAATTGGCAGCTGAGGGGCAGTCCTTTGACTTTATCTTTATCGATGCTGATAAGGGGGGCTATGTTGACTATTTTCGTTTCATTCTCGATCGGGGTCTCTTGGCGGCAGGGGGCATAATTGCGGTGGATAACACTTTTTATGAAGGTCAGGCATATCTGCCACCAGAGCAACGGGGGGAGAATGGCAAAGCGATCGCGGCTTTTAATGAAGTGGTGCAGAAGGACGATCGGGTTGTGCAGGTGTTAGTGCCGTTGCGGGACGGTGTGACATTAATTCGGCGGGTCTAGGATGAAGTGGCAGGTCATAGTCCAAAATCTGGCTACACTTTTGTTGTTATTCCTGTTGTTGCCCTTTAATTTGCTGTTCACTCTTGTAGCGGTCTTACTGGCTGTCTGGCGGCGGCGGCATCTCTATCAAAACAAGACGGTGATGGTCAGTGGCGGCAAGATGAGCAAGGGGTTACACCTGGCGCGGGCATTTTATAGGGCGGGTTACCGTGTTATTTTGCTGGAGACCCATAAATACTGGCTAGCTGGCAGTCGTTTTTCCTGGTGTATCGATCGGTTCTACACTACCCCTGATCCCCGCGCTGGGGAGTATGCTGATGCGCTGTTAAAGATTGTGCAGAAGGAAAAAGTCGATGTCTATGTGCCTGTCTGTAGTCCCGTTGCTAGTTATTACGATGCCAAAGCCAGAGAGGTGTTAGATAGTCACTGTACCGTCTTGCAGCCTGCTGCCGATGTAGTGGCGATGCTGGATGATAAATATCGCTTTATTAAAACGGCAGAATCCTTGGGGTTGCCAGTGCCGCGCTCCTTTTTGATTACCGATCGACAGCAGGTGTTAGATTTTGACTTTAGTAGCTTTCCCCGTCCTTTCATTTTGAAGAGTATTAAGTATGATGCAGTGAGAAGACTGAATTTGACTAAGTTGCCCTGTGCCAACAAGGAAGAGATGGTCAGTTTTCTCAATTCTCTGCCGATTAGTGTAGACAAGCCTTGGGTGCTGCAGGAATTTATCCCAGGGCAGGAATACTGCACCCATAGCACTGTGAGAGAGGGGCAGTTGCGAGTGCATTGTTGTTGTCGGTCTTCTGCTTTTCAGGTGAACTACGAGTATGTGGAGCATCCGCAAATACGGGAGTGGGTGCATACTTTTGTCAGTCACTTACAGTTAACAGGGCAGATTTCTTTTGACTTTATAGAGGCAGAGGATGGCAAAGTCTATCCCCTTGAGTGTAATCCCCGCACGCACTCGGCCATCACTATGTTTTACAATCATCCCCACTTGGCGGCAGCATATTTAGACCCCCTATTCTCGGACACAATCACCCCTCTTCCTACTAGCCGTCCTACCTATTGGCTCTACCATGAATTGTGGCGATTAGTAACTAACATCTTGGATATGGCAGAGGTACAGAAGCGCCTGAGAATAATTTGCAATGGACAGGAAGGTATATTTAGTTGGGACGACCCCCTGCCATTTTTGATGGTCTATCACTGGCAAATTCCCCTGTTACTGTTACAGGATGTGGTCAAACAAAAGGGGTGGGTGCGCATAGATTTTAACATTGGCAAATTAGTGCAGTTGGATGGGGATTGAGATGAAAATTCTGCAGCTGGTTGGCTCCCCTAGTAGTAGTTTCTACGCGCAGTTGTCCCGCCTCTACGCCCAGGATTCTATTGCTGCCCTCAGCGATCGTTATGAATTTCTGATTGCCTATGTAACCAAGGAAGGCTGGCGGTTTCCTGCTTCTTTGCAACCAGAGGACATCGATCGGGCAGAATTGTTGTCTTTACCTGCCGCTCTCACGGTCTTAGCCAACGAAAAACCAACGGTTGCCCTACCCCAGATGTTTTGTCTGCCAGGGATGACCATCTATCGGTCTTTGTTAGATGTCTTACAAATTCCCTACATTGGCAACCCAGGTAGTTTGATGGCATTGACGGCGGATAAAGCAAAGACAAAAGTAATTGTGGCTAGTGGGGGAGTGCCGGTGCCCAGGGGGGAGATATTGCACAAAGGGGAAGAGCCAACCCTAACACCACCTGTGGTGGTGAAACCAGTGGATGCCGATAATTCCCTCGGTGTGTCTTTTGTGCGCCAAGCAGCAGAATATGGGGAGGCATTAGCACTGGCAAGGCAAGAATCCGATCGGGTTTTGGTAGAGGAATTCATCCCTGGCAGAGAGGTGCGCTGCGGCATTTTAGACCTCGGCAAAGAGCTAATCTGTCTGCCTTTGGAGGAATATCCTATCAATCCCGCCTACCCCATTCGCACGGTAGAGAGTAAAATCAAAGCCACAGAGACGGGCGAGCTTTATCTCACGGCAAAAGACCCTACGAAAGCCTGGATTATTCCCCCCGCTTCTGACCCCATTACTCCTAAAGTGTGGGCATTAGCAAAGCTATGTCACCGCGCCTTGGGCTGTCGTCATTACAGTTTATTTGATTTTCGTATTACCCCCCCTGGGGCAGTGTATTTTCTGGAGGCGGGATTATATTGTTCTTTTTCCCCCAAGAGTGTGATTGTGACGATGGCACGCAGTGCTGGCATTACTTTGGAGGATTTGTTGGATAAAATGCTAGGGGCGGTTCTCCCTGAGGCTCAGGTACAAGCTCAGTAACTTAGCCATATCCAAGCGGGTCATGGGAGCAAGGGGGCGCAGGCGTTTTTGTTCATCCACGTCCACCAATCCTTCATAGAGAGCAGTAGCTACGGCTCGCCTTGCCCAAGGGGGAATCTCCTTAGCATCGGGGTAGGGAGCTAGTATCTCCGCCACAGTGGCATCGGAAAATTGAAACACCCCATAGGCGTTGGCAAAACTGGCAATGGCTTCGGCACGATTGATCCGCTGATTGGGGTAGAACAAACCTTGGTCGTAGCCCCGCATTACCCCTGTGCGCAAAACCACTTGGATACTGTCGTAAGCCCAGTGATTACGGGGCACATCTTTGACGGGGATATTGACAGTCCGCAGGCGGCGTTGCAGTTGGAAAGTGCGCACTAAAATAGTCGCCAGTTCAGCACGGCTGATTACGCGCTGGGGGTGAAATTGTCCATCCCGATCGAGTTCCATCAATCTTGCCTTGAGGACGGTGGCAATGGGGTCAGGGGGGAGTTGGGAGCGGAGTTCCTGGGCAGGGACAGCCAGAGAGAGGACAAGGGTTAAGTAGAGGGCAAGCTGGGTCTTCATGGGTAAATTGGGAATCCGCTTCATGTATAATTCTCTAGGAACTGGAGACGATTGGATACACAGTGGTCGTTCCCTGCATGATGAATTAGGAGATAGGTCTTTGAAAGGCATTCTAGTTAGTTTCGCAGTGACAGTGGTGGCAGTCCTAGTCTTGGTGATTGCCCAGTTTGTCTCGGGACAGGAGCAGGTGGTAGCTGCCCCCGCAGCGGAATACATCACAACTCCCTCTGGCTTGAAGTACCGCGATATTAAGGTGGGCACGGGTCCCAGCCCCGAAAATGGGCAATTAGTCTTTGTCCACTACACTGGCAAGTTGGAAAATGGCAGAAAATTTGATAGCTCCCGCGATCGGGGCACGCCCTTTGCCTTTCGCCTAGGGGTAGGGGAAGTAATTAAAGGCTGGGACGAAGGTATCGCCACTATGAAAGTGGGTGGGCAACGGGAGTTGGTTATCCCTCCTGAACTGGGCTATGGTGCGCAGGGCGCAGGCGGTGTCATTCCCCCCAACGCTACCCTTATTTTTGACGTAGAACTAATCCGTATCGCGCCCCGTTAGATACGCCGCGTAATTTTCAAACCGTGGGAGTCCGTGCCGCAGGTGTGCAGTAAACCCAGGTCTTCCACGATCGGCTTAATCTCTGCGGTCACTTTCTTGGTGGGTTGCCAGGGGTCACAGTTCTCGTAGCTATAGTAGGTCTCTACCCCATCGATACCCAGCTTCGCCGCCTCCACAATCAACTCCCGAGCGGGACGACGATAGCGAGCGGGGTGTGCCAATACCGCAATTCCCCCTGCCTGGTGGATAGCATTGATTACCTTCACCGCCTGATAGTCAATGCCTGCCGTTGCCTTACTCTGGAGATAGGGGAGCAGAGCAGGGTGGCGGGGGTCAAAGTCGTAACCCAAAATGTGCACCTCTGTAAACAGCAAACTGGCATTAATCTCTACCCCTGTCCACAGCTGGGGCAAGTTAGTCTCCCCCGATCGTTTTCTATAAATCAATTCCTGCCGCGCCACTTCGTAGCCCTCGATCGTATGATGATCAGTGATAGCAAAATGGCGAATCTTCAGGTTGACAGCCTGTTCCACAATATCGCGGGGGTGCATCTGCCCATCCGAGAAGCAAGAATGGAGATGGAAATTGAGGGTATAGGGACAACTATTCCCCTCCACCTGGGCAAAAATTTCCCGCAGGACAGAGGTAGCTCTCTTAACAGGGGGGGAAGTAGTTATTACCATAAAACGCACCCTCAGTGACAACAAACTTTACCTATCTTAACGAGAATTTAGGGCAACTGACAATGACGGCGTTCCCGATCGGATTCTAAATCCAGCCAGGCGTAGGCAAAATGGCTAGTACATCTAATTTGGGGGTAGTGATTACGGATAGCAGCTAGTTGCACCTCCAGGGGCAGGCGGCTACCTCTAGGTGTACCCCAAAACCCCGCCAAGGCAGGGCAGACCTCTATTCCCTGGGGGACAGACCGCAGCACCCGCGCCAATTCTTCAATTATACACTCCTCCTGCCCACAGGCGGCATAGAGCATGGGGTGCCACTCCCGCACCATTGTAAAGCGCTCCCAGGGTTGCAGGCGGGGGTCAACACCTGTAGGAAAACTGCGGTTGCCGTGGGGGAAAAACACTGCTCCCGTCGGGATATTGGTAGCGGGAATTGCCTGCCGCAAAAAATTAACTATGCCCCAGCGGGCGTGTTCCGTTACCAAGTGCCATAGGAACTGATTGAGGTCTTCTCCGTTAGCTATTACTGCCTTGCCGTCTGGGAGTTGCCATAACAGCGTGCCAGGGGTAACCTGCCGATGGATTTTGCCATGTTTCAGGTAGTCATAGATCAGGCGGTAACCTATTTGGCTGCGGGCGCGGGCAAGCAGTTGGGTGCCGGAGATGTAGCTGTAGATCATCAGATCCCTGACATCCTGGGTAAGGCGCTGGGTGCGGTGGGGGTAGCGAATATAGTCAAACAAAATCCCGTCCGGTTGCCGCTGCATAATGGCATTGATTACTGCCCGCAAATCTGCTTGGGCACGGGGGTTATAGGGGTCAACAAACACATGGGCAACTCCTGCTTCCTCCGGGATAGCGTTAGGGTCTTGTAAATTCGTCTCCCCAAAGCCATTGCGGGCTAGTGCCCCCTGCCGATCGGGGCGGCGGCTGTAACTGGGACCAAAATTCAGACTGAACACCCAGGCGTAGACCTTAATTCCCCGTTCCCTCCCCTTTTGGATTACTTCTGCCAGGAGGTCTGCTTGGGGATATTTCGCCCCCACAACGCTGGGAAAGACCGTGGGATTGTCCCCCGCCGGCAAGAGCACCCGCCCATCGTAGAAGGCATTGACATAGAGGCGGTTATAGCCAAAGTTGACAACGTTATCTAAAATCTGCTCCAAGTTGCCCGGCTTGAGGTCGCAGGGGTAGAGACGAATCCACACCCCATGCTGCTTGAGCCAGGAGTTAGCCCGACACTCTCTTAACCGATCGCTATGGGCAGTCACGATCGCCTTGTACTGTAGCTGTGCTCCCTTGTCCCCCTGGAGAGAAGCTTTGAGGAGTTGCGCCTTTTGCTCGATGGCGGGGCGGTCAAAAACACAAAAGGGAAACTCCTGCGCCCTGGCAGTTACTCCCCAGAGCCAAGCCCCCACTAGGCAAAGCCACCATCTCCTCACACAGACAGGGAGTTAACCTTCTTTGTTGACAAAGGGTAGGAGGGCGAGAATACGTGCCTGTTTAATGGCATTAGTGAGTTTACGCTGTTGTTTAGCTGTCAAGCCCGTAATGCGGCGCGGTAAAATTTTGCCCCGTTCCGTGATAAACCGCTTTAGCAGATCGACATCCTTGTAGTCAATGCGATCGGAGGGTTTGATGGGAGAGAGTCTCTTGCGGAAAAATGTCACCATAGCTACTTGATTTCCTTATGCACAGTATGTTTGTTGCAGTAGGGACAGTATTTCTTCAACTCCAGTCGCCCTGTCGTGTTGCGGCGATTTTTCATCGTGGTATAGCGGGAGACCCCTGGCGATCGTTTGTTGGGGTTGGTGCGACATTCCGTACACTCCAACGTGATGATGATCCTAGCGCCCTTGTTTTTTGCCATAGCTCAGTTGGTAAGCACAGACCATTAAATATAACACAAATTCTCTAGTAACGTCTACGGCGACGGTCATATTCCTCTTCACGGTAGGCACGCTGGCGGCGGGGGGGCTGGTAGTATTCATTCCGCTCTAGTAGTCTCCGTCTACTCCTGTCTAGGCTGCGGCTGAGATTTGCCAATCTTTGGTCTAGCTGTAAACCCCGCTTGCTCATAACCACTATGGTCTGGGCAAACCGATCGTGCAGTGCCTGTTTTTTGGTGGAATCAGCAAAGGCAAAGGCTATATCTACCACCAAGGGCAGAGAGAGAAACAAGGGGAGGGCGGACTGGTAGCTAAAACTCTGCAGGGATAAGACCAAAAAGAAAAGGGGCACAAAAATCACCCCCTCGCGGCGGGCTAACTCGATCGCTCCCACTGGTCTGCCGTTGTACATATCCACCACCTTCAGGCTGAGGGCAAAGTGACCCCAGCTTTGGGACTGGTTACCAGAGGCAAAGAAGACCCGATTAAAGCCCCACACTAGCGTAAACACAAATAGCCTTGTCCCCCCCTGGATGTTAAAAAATGCCTCGATGAACTGGGCAACAAAACTGACAGCAAAAAAGTCAATGGCAAAGGCAAAAATCCTCTGCCCCACCAATCCCAGACGAAAACGTGTGTAGGCAGGCTCTAGGTCAAACATAGAAAACCTCTGGCTTTCTATAGAATGACACAAAAACCTACCTTCTGACTAGGCAAACTCCTGGGACATCTGTAAGTGGGTTTGGGCAGCCCCCTCTAGGACTTTGTACTTTTCCAAAACCTGGGCAATCTTTTCCTGGTTGATGGGCTTGCTGACAAATTCCGTTGCTCCCACCACCTTAGAGCGCACCCGATCGACAATGCCATCGTTGGCAGTGAGGATGATGATGGGGATTTCGGCAAAGGCAGGCACGCGGCGCAGCTGGGCACAGATTTCATAGCCACTCACGATCGGCATCACCAAGTCCAAAAACACTAGGGCAGGCTTTGCCTTGAGGAACACAGTTTTCAACAATTCGGGCAGTGCCTTGAGGGGTTCATTGATGCCCAAGTAATCACAACCCAACTCCTGGACAATGCTCTCCACCAGCTTGCCCTCGATGGGGTTGTCATCAATATGGACAATCAGGGGTCTGACAGCGGGCTTGCCCTGTACTACGGTCTGTTCTTCCCGCTTGGGCGTAATGCAGTCGGGAATTGCCTTCAACGCCACAATCCCCCGTTCCACAAAGGGCATCAGCAGTTCCATAACCTCAATCGGTTCCCGCTCCAATTGCAGTGCTAAATCCCGCACTGTCTGTTCCCCATCCACCAAGGTCAGCAAATGTTTTTCCAGGGGAGAAGCGTCGAGGGGAATCAAGCCCTTCATAATTGGTGCTAGATTGGGAGACAGTCTGCCCAGATGGTGCTGTTGCCAGAGGAAAAACCGCGTCAGTGCCTCGTGGTACAACTCCGGTACGCGGAAGAAAATCCAGGGCATAATACCCTTCTTGGGGTCAGACTCCATCACCAGGTGAAAGGAAAGACGGGAATGCTCCGACTGCTGACAGAGCCACTGCAACTGCAAAATGTCAAACATAGATTCCAGCAGGCTAGCCCTAGACCAGGTCAGGGCTTGGTCACGGGTGATTTCCCCCTTCTTCACCAGCCGTTCCAATGCCGCCGCGGTGTCCCGCCAAAACTCTTCCCCCTCTACCTTGCTAGCCAAATTGGGGTGACTGCGCAACAACCGCTGCCATTTCCTTCCTGTGTGCACACCGCTGGATTCCCCCACAATCCTGCCCATGAAGAAGTGGAAGCACCACTCATAGCCCAGATTCGATCGGATGTGTAGCTTGCCCGAAAAACCCTTGCCGCAGTGGTTCAGCGCTTCTTGTAAGTCCCAGTCCAGTTGTTTAATCACGTTAGCTACCATCTCGATCCTCCTATAGTGCTTTGTAGAAATTTAGGTTGACTTGCCTGAGCTTTCTCCCCAGTGGATACCATCTCAAATAATGTAAAAAAAAAGTAACTTAAAATAAGGTTTATTAAAAGTTAGGTATATATACTTGCATAACAAATAACTTGAGTAAATAATCATTAAAAATAATTTACACAAGTGCTGATTTTCCCTGGGGCATTACTAAGCAAGTCAACTATGGTATCAATAGTAAAGTCTGCTCTAGGAAATACTTTGATGGAAGTTTACAGATTTGTTATTTTTTGACGCCACTTTTTAGTTAGGGCTGTAGGTGGGGCAGCGCTTAAGGATTTCTATAGAATTAGACATACCTATCGGGATAGCTCTAGTTATGGCAAAAACCTATCGGGCGACGGGGATAAATCTCAAGGGGATGCCCCTGGGGGAAAAGGATAAGCTGTTAACGGTGTTGACTAAGGAATATGGCTTAGTGCGGGTGGTGGCGCCGGGGGCAAGAAAATATGGTTCCCAGCTGGGGGGACGATCGGAGTTGTTTGTGGTCAATGATTTACTACTGACGCGGGGGCGAACCCTCGATCGCATTGTGCAGGCGGAGATGCAGGAGAGTTTCTTGCGCCTGGGGCAAAATTTAGGCAAGTTGACCTGTGCCCAGTACTTAGCAGAAATTGTCCTCAAGCAGGCTTTGGCAAACCAGCCCCAGGTGGAGTTATTTTGTGTGTTTACTGACCTATTACAGCAGTTACAAAAACAGGAAAGACTGACTGCTATTTTACCTGTATTTGTGCAGGGGATTTATCGCCTTTTAGCATTAGCGGGTTTTGCCCCCCAGTTATACCGCTGTGCTATTTCCCAAGAGGTAGTGGTGCCAGCTGCTGCCCCAGGCAGAAATGTGCCTTTTAGTGTGGTGGCGGGGGGGGTAGTGAAACCAGGGGTGAGTGCTCCCATTAGTCATTATCTCACTGCCCAGGAGTTAGGGGCATTACAGGCTTTGGCAGCTAAAGAGTTACCTCCGGAAGTGCTATTGTTATCCCGCGATGCTTGGCTAGTATTAGAAAGGGTATTGCGCGCCTATACCCAGTATCATCTGGAGATGCACCTCCAATCAGCAGCTTTGATCGAGCGTTGTTTTCATCTATGACCTTGATGCAGTCTTTGCCCCTCACTCGCAACTTTAATTTTCTGTCTATCTGGCTTGCCCAGGTATTTTCCCAAATTGCTGACAAGATTTACCTGGTGTTTACGATCGCTTTAATTTCCCAACAGTTGTTTGCCGAGGGCACAGAAATTCGCCCCTTTGTTACGGGAGTGATGGTGGCGTTTACCATTCCTGCTATTTTGTTTGGCTCGGTGGCGGGGGTGTTCGTCGATCGGTGGTCAAAAAAATGGGTGTTGATTGTCTCCAATTTGTTGCGGGGCTTGTTGATTCTGCTGCTGCCCCTGACGATCAGTATCTTGGGCACAGGGGTAAAGGCATACGGAGTGCTTTTGGTGATTACTTTCCTGGTCTCCACCTTGACACAATTTTTTACTCCAGCAGAACAGTCAGCCATTACCCTGGTGGTGGGGCGAGAGCAACTCCTGAAGGCTAATTCTGTCTATGCCACAACGGTGATGGGGGCGTTGATTTTGGGCTTTGCGGTGGGTAAGCCCGCCTTGGCGCTTGCCGATCGGGTGTTTGGGACTTGGGGCAAGGAAATTTTGGTTGGTGGCTCTTACATCCTGGCGGGATTAATTTTGCTGTGGCTGGTGACGGGGGAACGGGAGCACAGTCACTATCAACCTCATATCTGGACGGATTTGCAGGAGGGATTTGCCTATGTGCAAAGGCAACCTTTGGTGCGGGGGGCGCTGGTGCAGTTGGTGACTACCTATTCGGTGATTGCTGCTTTGACGGTCTTAGCAGTCCAGATTGCGGAACAGATGCCCCAACTACAGGCGGATGATTTTGGCTATTTGTTATCGGTGTCCAGTGTGGGGATTGCGGTGGCAGCGGGAATTTTAGCGCGGTTTGGGCAGCAACTTCCCTACCACAGGAGCATACTCTATGGCACGATCGGGATGTCCCTTGCCCTTGCTTGTCTGTCTCTGACAGCAAAGGAGTTGCTACCCGCCCTGGTGACTACTACAATTATTGGGGTCTGTGCTGGTCTGTGTGCGATTCCCATGCAGACGCTGATCCAGGAGAAAACCCCTGAACAGTTGCGGGGTAAGGTGTTTGGTCTGCAAAACAATATCATCAACGTTGCTTTGAGTTTACCCTTGGCGCTAGCGGGAGTGGCGGAGTCCTACTTTGGCTTGACGATCGTGCTGTGGAGTTTAGCTTTGTTTGTTTTAGCGGGGGGCATTTGGAGTTTGGTGATCTTGAAGGCTTAGAAGGTGGTGGGGGAGGGGGTAAAGAAGACCCCCAGGGCATTGTGAATCGAGCGGGTTTCCTCCTGTTTGTCCAAGATGGTGCCCCCCAGCCATAGTCCCGTAGAGCCACCGCCATCCAGGTTGAGGGCATCTATAGCCCCTAATTGTTGCAGGATTTTTGTCGTTTCCTCCAGGGTGGGATTGGGGTAAAGGGTCAGCAGCAGGAGGTGATTGTTTTGCAGGCGGGCAATGACACTGCGGGGAGCAGCTTGGGTACTAAAAGTTTTGCTAAAGCCTTCCTGGAGGGCAGCGGTAACGGGTTTGCCGTTTTGCAAGAGCAAGGGACCCCCCCCTAGTAAATGGGGCATTTGATTAAAAGCGGGAGGACGTACAGTCACTTCCCCTCTGACTAGGGTTTGGGGCGGTAGGAGGGTAGTGATTTCTGGGGTTTGTCTGCCCACGAGCAGGTAGCCATTGGGGGGGGGCAGAAATTTTTGCGTTAGTTTTTCCGCCACTGTTACTGTTTGCGTCACGCGGTTGTCTTGCACCGTCACGATCGTTTCGTTGTCTGTCAAATTGGTGTATTCCCCCCAGCTCGGTAGATAGCGGGCAATGCCCTTCTGTACAAAGCCACTGTTGAGATTAGTCAAGGGGATTTTTTGATTGTCGGGCAACGTAATACTTTCACTGTAGTTGAGGCGATCGAAGATAAATTCATTGCGATCGTTCCAAGCCACTGCCCCCCGCTCCAACACGGCGCCGCTATACCACACCCCCTCTTTTTTCAGAGGACTGACAGGTAGTTGACGATCGCGGTTGAAAAAGCCGCCGTTGATAGCAGCGATAGCCTTGTTGGTCTTAGCAATTGTGCTGAGGGGAGCTGTCCCCGCCATGCCCTGATTTGCCCAGATAGGGCGCAGCGAAATACCCTGCTGTTGGGGATTGATTTCTAAGCCGTAGAGTTGCCAGCGTTTCCCTTCTAGGGTGAGCCATTCTTCCCGCCAGGTAATACCTGGTAACCAAGCAATCCTTTGGGGGGGCGGTAAATAATCTTCCTCCAGGTCAATGACTAGGCGGGGGGGATTACTGAGGGTGCGCACCTGGGGGATCAGAGTCGGCTTAAACTGTAACTCCAGGGTCAATTCCTTCCGATCGGGACGGATTTGTAGTTGGGGCAGACGATCGGTACTTTGGGTGAGGCGAGGGGAGTTGAGGTTGGTAGCGGCGGCGGCGACGGTGACTGTGAGTTGATTGCCCCGGCGGCTTTGCTGCCAGGGAGTGGGACGGCTAAGAACGAGGGTGATGCGCTCCCCCTTGGCGTTACTGTTGCGCCTAATTTCTGTGACCTTGGCATCGGGGGTAAAAATTTTCAAGGTATCCCCGTCAATTTCTGTGCGCCAATCCTCCTGCAAGTTGGCAATCTGTAATAGCCTGGTGGGAGAGACAAACAAACTATTGGCAAAGGCGGGGCTGCCGTACCACTGATAGCGCTGCTGCTCAGGACGATCGGAGCTGAGGAAAGTCACCCCCAAAGCCTTCCGTAGCCAGTGGTCTTGAATAAATATCTCCCCCTTGTCGTTTTGTTGCCAGACGGTGTTGTACAGTTTGCCGTTGAGTTCCACCCTGTTACCTGCCTCCGCCCCCCAGCAGGAGAAGAGCGCCGCAACCAGGAACCCCCCTATTCTGCCTTGCCTTGTTGCCACGCCTGCCACAGAGTTACCCCCCCCACATAACCATAACCGATCGTGTACATCAGTAAGTAGGGCAAAGAAGTGAAAAAGGACTCCTGCCATGCCACTACCAGGGCAATTAGACCATAGACACAGAGGGCAAGTTCCCCCAGGGCAAGGGGGTCAAAGGGCAGTTTATACAATTTGTCCTGCCAACGGTCTTTGTGGGTCTTGATATTAAACTTGGGCGTACGGCGGAAGTGGACACCGTAGTTCAACAAGCCCTCCAGCACTGCCCGACTGTTACTTAGAGATAGCCCCGTCCCCAGCAGGGAGAGGAGAAAAACCCGATCGATCTGTTGCCACCAGGTTTTGGGATAGATAGCCCGCTGTCCCGCCAGGTAGAGGATGGTAGGACCGAGAGCCGCCGGCGTGAGAAAGCCCCAAAAGCTCATCACCGATTCCCGAAAAGTAGGGGCATCGTGGGGCAGGACCAGCATTGTGGGGACAGACAGCAACAGCGCCCCCAAAGCAAACAACTGCGTAGCATAGCCGGTGAGGTGGACAGTGGCTTGGATTTTTGCCAACCAGGACAACTGGGGATGACACCACACCTGGGGCAGTAGCTTTTTAGCACATTGGATTGTACCCTTTGCCCAGCGAAATTGTTGCAGCTTAAAGGCTGCCATCGCCACCGGCAGTTCCGCGGGAGCCACGATCGTGCGGTCAAATAAAATCCGCCAGCCCTGCAATTGGGCACGATAACTCAAATCCGTATCCTCTGCCAAGGTGTCCCCCTGCCAGCCCCCACTGCTGAGAATAGCGCTTTTGCGCCAAATGCCCGCCGTGCCGTTGAAATTTAAGAGCCAGTTATTTGCCGACCGAGATTGCTGTTCCACCATGAAATGCCCATCCAGACAGACCGCCTGCAATTTAGTGAGGAGGGAATAATCGGCGTTGAGATGCCCCCAGCGGGTTTGCACTACCCCTATGCGTTCCGCCTCAGGGTGGCAAAAAAAGTGGCTAATGGTCTCCTTCAACCAACTCGGCTCTGGCACAAAATCTGCATCAAAGACAGCAATAAATTCCCCCGCCACAGTGGCTAAGCCCGCCTGTAATGCCCCCGCCTTAAAGCCCTGCCGCTCCGATCGGTGGGTATAGCTAATCCAACGCCCCTGCGCCTGGTATTCTGCCACTAGCTCCTGCAAAATTGCCTGGGTGTCATCCGTCGAGTCATCCAGAACCTGAATGAACAAGCGATCGGGGGGGTAATCCAACCGACAGACTGCATCCAGCAGGCGCTGCACCACGTAACGTTCGTTATAGATAGGTAATTGCACCGTCACCACCGGCAGTTCCCCAGGGGGGAGGGACTTCGTCGATCGGGAACAGGGTTTGTTCATCAAAGTTAAAAACAGGGAATTTAGCCCGTACAGCAACAACCACAGGGCAGCAACACCGTTAAATACGGTCAAAAAGCTGACTAGAAAAAAAATACTCCCTCATCCTTCCAACTAGCCACAGATAGTAGAAATACCACGAAACTTGGTATAAGCATAGGGATAGGTTGCCCTATGATAAAGATCGGCTGAGCTGTAAATTCTATGATCAACAAAATCCACCTAGTGGGGCGGGCAGGCAGAGACCCAGAAATTACATATTTCGATGCAGGCAGATGCGTGTGCAAATTCCCCCTGGCTGTCAATCGTCGTACTAGTAACCGCGAGGAGCCACCGGATTGGTTCGATATTGAACTATGGGACAAGAGGGCAGAAATTGCTGCCAACTATGTGAAAAAGGGGCATCTGGTGGGTATTGTCGGCTCTTTACGCTTCGATCGGTGGCGGGACAAAAACACTGGGGAAGACCGCTCCCGTCCTGTCATCCTAGTAGAGGAACTGGAACTGCTCACCTCCAAGAAAGAAGCAGAGGCAATGGCAATGGGAGGCACTGACTTTTAATGACCCCCAAACTGATCATCCACGGTGGGGCAGGGGACGACCCCCACAGCAAAGGCAGCAAGGCAGAGACCAAGGCAATTCTGCACCAGATCGTAAGCGCCGCCTATAGCAAACTCCTGGCAGGGGCAAGCGCCCTGGAGACAGTTATCTATGCCTGTCAACTCCTAGAGGATGAACCCCGCTTCAATGCCGGCACCGGTTCTGTGTTGCAGTCGGACGGGCAGATTCGCATGAGTGCCTCCCTCATGGACGGGCAACGGCAAAGTTTTAGTGGGGTCATCAACGTCAGCCGGGTTAAAAACCCCATCCACCTGGCGCAGTTTTTACAGAACAGTCCCGATCGAGTGCTCTCCGACTACGGCGCTTTAGAATTGGCACGGGAGTTAAACATCCCCCCCTACAATCCCCTCACCGACCAAAGACTGCAGGAGTGGGTAGAGGAAAGGAAAACGAACTTTCAGCGCAAAATGGCAGAGGTAACCAGGGGCACGATCGGGGCAGTTGCCCTCGACCAGGCGGGGAGGTTGTGTGCGGGCACCTCTACAGGGGGAAGGGGTTTTGAACGGATCGGTAGAGTCAGTGATTCCGCTACCCCCGCTGGTAATTACGCCAATGCCTTTGCTGCTGTCAGTTGTACGGGCGTGGGAGAAGACATTTTAGATGAGGGTTTAGCGGTTAGAATTGTTACCCGTGTAACCGATGGTATGAGTCTAGCAGATGCCCTGGCAAAATCTTTTCAAGAAGCCCGCAGCCGTCACCGCGATTTCGCTGCCATCGCCATAGACCAGAAGGGCACGATCGGGTGGGAGAAAACCTGCCCTGTCCTCTTTGCTGCCTACCATGACGGGGAGCAAGTAGGAGATACTTTAAGCTAAAGGTAACCATCGATACTATGATTGACAAGAAAACAATGGCATAGCACTATGGCAAACCTGAAAAGTATCCGCGATCGCATCAACAGCGTCAAAAACACCCGCAAAATCACGGAAGCCATGCGCCTCGTGGCAGCAGCTAAAGTACGGCGTGCCCAACAACAGGTACTAGACTCCCGCCCCTTTGCCGATCGGTTAGCCCAAGTCCTCTATCGTCTACAAACCCGCCTCAAACTGGAAGACGTAGACTTACCTCTCCTGCGGGCAAGACAAGTGAAAACCGTAGGCTTGTTAGTCATCTCCGGCGATCGGGGTCTGTGCGGGGCATACAACGCCAACATCATCCGCTATGCGGAAAACCGTGCCAGGGAACTGCAGGAGAAGGGCTTAGATTACCAATTCATCATCATCGGTAGAAAAGCTCTGCAGTATTTCAGCCGCCGTCAACAGCCCATCCTGGCATCCTATACCAACCTGCCCCAAATTCCCAGCGCCACTGAATCTGCCAAGATTGCGACGGAATTTACGGATAACTTTTTGACAGGCAAACTCGATCGGGTGGAGTTACTCTACAGTCGTTTTGTGTCTCTCATTAGCTCCAAGCCCATTACCCAAACCATTTTGCCCTTGGAACCTCAAGGCTTAGAACCCAAAGACGATGAAATTTTCCGCCTAATTATCAAAGACGGCAAGTTTGGGGTACAGCGAGAAGTGTTGGAAACCACTGTGCGGGAAATTCCGCGGGACATGATTTTTGAACAGGATGCCGTGCAACTGCTAAATGCCCTGTTGCCCCTGTATGTCAACAACCAACTCCTGCGTGCCCTCAGGGAAGCTACCGCCAGTGAACTGGCTGCCCGTATGACCGCCATGAGCAATGCCAGTGACAACGCCGCTGAACTTGCCCGCATCCTCACCCTGAGCTACAACAAAGCCCGCCAAGCTGCCATCACCCAAGAGATTATTGAGGTAGTATCTGGTGCTGCTACTGTCTCCTAAGCAAAGCTTCCTGGTAAGATAAAAGGAGTAGCTAGAGTTCTAGTTCCATGCCAGCCCCCAACCGTTCCCTGCGCAATACTTTCGCCCGCTATGAATCGATGCGGTTACAGGCATTGTTGCCCCCCGAATTGCAAGCATGGGTCAAAGTCATCCAGGCGGATGGGGTGCGCCCCAAACTCATCTCCTGTGAGGAGGCAGGGGGAGACGAGGTAGTGATTTTAATCGATATGCCCCGGTGGGAGCGTCTCTCGGAAGACCAGCGCAATCTCCTGTTCTGGCACGAGGTAGCACGCATTCAAAATGACAACGTGCCTAAGGATGGCTGGGAAGTGGCTGCCCTAGCAGTGGGGTTGGGAGGCGCAGTAGGTGAACTGTGGGTACAGAACGGCGCATTATTTGTGGCAGCTCTAGCGGTTTGTGCGGTAGCGGGATTTCAACTCTGGCGCAAGGGCACGACTAAGAAAGATATTCGCCGCTTGATTGAGGCTGACCAGGGGGCAATTCGCCTAGCGGTCAAAAATGGCTACAAACTCCCCGATGCCTACAAGAGTTTGGGGACAGCCTTAAAAACTATGCTCAACCAGGCTAAGGGCAGACAGAAGATGGTATTAGAGGCGCGCTTGGAAGCTCTAAGGGCAGATGCCGCCCGTGCCAAACGGAATTACGATGGTTGAAGTCGCTCTGAGGAACAGTCTATGCGCATTCTCCATACTATGCTGCGGGTGGGGGATTTAGAAAAGTCCCTTGATTTTTACTGCAATGTCCTAGGCATGAATCTCATTCGCCGCAAGGATTACCCTAGTGGGCGCTTTACTCTGGCATTTGTGGGCTATGGCTCCGAGGAGGAGGGGGCGGTAATCGAGCTGACCCACAACTGGGATACTTCTTCCTACAACCTGGGGGATGGCTTTGGGCACGTGGCTTTGGGGGTAGAGGATATTTACAGTGCCTGTCAGGCAATTCGGGAGAAGGGAGGCAAAATTGTACGGGAACCTGGTCCCATGAAACACGGCACAACGGAAATTGCCTTTGTGGAAGACCCCGACGGCTACAAGATTGAATTGATTCAACTAAAGAATCGTCAAGACTAAGTCCTTTGCGGTACGGGAATTCCTGGCTTTTGCGTTTAGGAGTAGGCATCACGGGGCTATTTGTCCTGGTTGCTCTCCTCACTCCTCTGTTGGTCCGATCGGGTCTCCTCTATGACCCCAATGCCTTCCTGGACTTTCCCGTGCATTCCCCTCCCTCTTGGTCCCACTGGCTGGGCACGGATTTGCAGGGGCATGATGTGTTGGCGCGGGTGCTGGCGGGCAGCGGGGTAGCTCTGCAGGTGGTGTTCTTGTCGACATTGGTGAGTGTCACGATCGGTCTACCCCTGGGTTTGTGGAGTGGCTATAGTGGCGGCTGGCTCGATCGTCTCCTGGTCTTCCTCATGGATGCTATCTATACAATTCCCAGTCTGCTGTTATCCATTGCTATTGCTTTTGTGGTGGGCAAGGGGGTGGGAAACGCTGTAGTGGCGCTGAGCGTGGTGTACATTCCGCAGTATTTTCGTCTGTTGCGCAATCAGACCATTAGTGTCAAAAATGAACTCTACGTTGAAGCAGCCCGATCGTTGGGAGCCAGTCAATTGTGGATTTTATGGCGCTATGTTTTACCCAATGTGTTGCCCAGCTTGCCCGTTTTACTGAGCTTAAATAGTGCTGATGCCGTGTTGACTTTAGCAGGCTTGGGCTTTTTAGGCTTGGGCGTACCGCCCGAGATACCAGAGTGGGGGCATGACCTCAAACAAGCCCTCGATGCTCTATCTACGGGGGAGCCGATTTGGTGGACAACTATTTTTCCTGGCTTAGCCCTTGTGCTCTTGGTAACTGGCTTATCGCTGGTGGGAGAGGAGTTAAAAACTGTCCGCCCCAACAGAAGTTAGGAGTTGCTCTACTTACCAACCCATTGTTTGGGATCGTTACAGAGGGGTGTATCTTCCCACTCCTTTTGCAATGCCCCTTGATAGGCTTCTACATTGGGAATTTGACGGGCATAGAACTGGCTACCTCTTCGCACTTTTGGCTACTGTGGCGACAGAATTGCTCCGCTGGGCAAAAAGCAAGCAGCGTGCAAATTATCGGTGCGCTACATTCCCTGTAGGTTGTTCGTCTATAATGGGCAAGCGGAATTTAAGAAACTTATGGCAGAGTACACCTTTTTTAACGCTCTACGGGCAGCTCTGGATGAGGAAATGGCAAGGGATGCCAGGGTGTTTGTATTAGGGGAAGATGTGGGGCATTACGGCGGCTCTTACAAGGTGACCAAAGACCTCTACAAAAAGTACGGTGAATTGCGCTTGCTGGATACCCCCATTTGTGAAAACAGTTTTACGGGATTGGCGATCGGGGCGGCGATGACGGGTTTACGCCCAGTGATTGAAGGGATGAATATGGGTTTTTTGCTCCTGGCGTTTAATCAGATTGCTAACAATGCGGGGATGCTGCGCTATACATCGGGGGGCAATTTCAAAATTCCCTTGGTGGTGCGGGGTCCAGGGGGCGTAGGCAGAAATTTGGGGGCAGAACACTCCCAAAGGCTGGAGGCTTATTTCCAAAATGTGCCTGGGATCAAGATGGTGGCTTGCTCTACACCCTACAATGCCAAGGGTCTCCTCAAGTCGGCAATCCGCGATGATAATCCTGTGATTTTCTTTGAACACGTCCTCCTCTACAACCTCAAGGAAAATCTGCCGGAGGAAGAATACCTCCTGCCCTTGGACAAGGCGGAAATCGTGCGGCGGGGCAAGGATGTCACGATCGTCACCTATTCGCGGATGCGCTACCATGTCCTCAAGGCACTGGAAACCCTCCTGCCCAAGGGCTATGACCCTGAAGTGATTGACCTGATCTCCCTCAAACCTTTGGATATGGACACGATCGGGGCTTCCCTGCAGAAAACCCATCGCTTGATCATTGTGGAAGAAGATATGCGCTGTGGGGGGATTGGAGCAGAAATCATTGCCTCCATTAACGATCGGTTTTTTGATGAGTTAGATGCTCCGATCGTGCGGCTGGCAGCTAAGGATGTCCCCACGCCCTACAACACCAGGCTGGAAAATTTGACGATTCCGCAACCCGCTGATATTGTGGCGGCTGTGGAAGAACTGCTGGGGGGTTCCTAAGCCTTGCTGCAACACTCATGCTAATTGTCACCTACCCCCCACCCCAACATATCACCACCAGTGACCGCATTTTTATTCTGGGTACTGCCCCCAGGAGCGGCAATGTATTAGTGAATGGCAAAGCAATTCGTCGCAGTGAGTTGGGGCATTTTGCCCCTAGCTTTCCCCTCCGCCTAGGCAGGAATGAGTTTACGGTGGTCTATGGACAGGAGAGCAAAAAATTGGTTATCAGTCGACTGCCCGCTGTCCCCCCGCCGCCCCTAGTTGGTTTTGTCCCCGCTGCCCTCTTTCCAGCCCAAAGGGTGGTTGTGCCCCCAGGGGAGTTGCTCTGTTTTCAAGCTATTGCTGCCCCTAACGCCCAGGTGACGGTCTCTAGCTCCCACTGGCAAATGGCACTTGCCCCTGGGGATTCTCTAGTGTTGCCCCCCAACCACGCTGTCCTCACCCATAGTGCCCAACTCTCCCAGCCCCAAGGGGGTCTCTATCAGGGCTGTACCCGCCAAGCCAGCAACGGCAAATATACCTACACATGGCAACGGGGGGAGCGCACTATAACTGCCCAAGCCCCAGGGGAAATCATTATTCGCGAAACTTTCCCCCGCATTGTGGTCACCACCGATCAGGCGATTATCCGATCGGGTCCTGGCACGGACTATTCTCGTTTAACGCCTTTGCCCCAGGGTACCCAAGCTGCGGTGACGGGACAGACGGGCAATTGGCTACGGTTAGAGTATGGGGGCTGGATTGAACAGAAGGATACCAGGGTGATAGAGGGAGTGACTCCAGTACGGAGTGTTATTCGGGGCATCAGTAGTCGGCTGCGGGGAGAGACAACAGAGATTCTTTTCCCCCTGGAAGTGCCTGTACCCATCAGCATCCGCCAGGAAGCGCAAAAACTGGTGTTGACCTTACACCATGTTACCGCCCAAACCGATACTGTTTTCCTAGTCACCAATCCCCTCATCGAAAGGTTAGATTTTTACCAAGTCGGTCCCGATCGGGTGGAATACACTTTGACGTTCAAAACGCAACAGCAGTGGGGCTACAGTACCCGTTACGAGGGCAATACCCTGGTGCTCAGTCTGCGCCATCCCCCCGCCAGGGCAAAAGTGTTACTTGATCCAGGGCATGGCAGTGCCAATGATTTGGGGGCAAGGGGACCGAACGGCTATCCCGAAAAGGATGTGACATTGAAGGTGGCGAAATTGCTTGCCCGCAATCTACAAGCAAGGGGCATGGAGGTGATTTTAACCCGATCGACGGATGTAGACCTGTTTCCCCAACAACGGGCAGAAATGATTAGGCGCCTTAAACCTACGATCGCCCTGAGTTTGCACTACAACGCCCTCCCTGACAACGGCGATGCGGAAAACACCCAGGGGATCGGCACGTTTTGGTACCACCCCCACAGTCATAACCTCGCCCAGTTTTTACACGACTATCTCACCAGTAAACTTAACCGCCAGTCCTACGGCGTATTTTGGGGTAACCTTGCCCTCACCCGTCCTGCCATTGCTCCCGCTGTCCTCCTGGAACTTGGTTTTATGACCCACCCCCAGGAATTTGGCTGGATTACTGACCCCCAGGCACAACAGAAATTAGCAGAGACCCTAGGGGAAGCGATCGAGGTATGGTTACGCCGTCAAACAGCCCCCAATTAAGAAATTTCCCTGATGGGCACGGCAGCTTGTTGCAGATAATTTTTAATTTCTCTGATAGTGAGTTGCCCATAGTGCAAGAGGGAGGCGAGGAGGGCGGCACTGGCTTTCCCCTCTGTCAGGACTGTCTCGATGTGTTGGCAATTCCCTGCTCCCCCGGAGGCAATCACAGGTACACTGACCCGATCGGCAATCTCTCTAGTTAACTCCAGGTCATAGCCTGCCTGGGTGCCGTCCGCATCCATACTGGTTACCAGCAGTTCCCCTGCCCCCCGCGCCACTACTGACGCTGCCCACTGCACAGCATCTAGACCTGTGTTCTCCCTGCCCCCCCGCACATACACATCCCAACCCGACCGATCGGGGCGCCTTTTGGCATCGATGGCGATGACTATGCACTGACTGCCAAAACGATGAGCAGCTTGATTGACTAAGTCAGGATTTTTCACAGCTGCGGAATTGAGACTGACCTTGTCTGCCCCCGCCCGCAACAACTGCCCGATCGTTTCCAAGTCACGGATACCCCCCCCTACGGTTAGGGGGATAAAAACCTGTTCTGCCGTGCGCCGCACAACATCTATGAAAATTTGGCGGTCTTCATGGGTAGCAGTGATGTCCAAAAACACTAGTTCATCTGCCCCCTCTCCGTTGTAACGTTGGGCTAACTCTACAGGGTCCCCCGCATCTTTTAGTCCTACAAAATTTACCCCCTTTACCACTCTGCCCCCTGTGACATCCAAACAGGGAATAATTCGTTTTGCTAACATAATTCCCTCGGCACTTGTTAAGAATTTTAACAGAGGTTCGGTTAGCCAGAGAAAAATTAGTCCAGACAACCCTACCCCCCTCTTGCCCTAGGTTTGTTATGGTGGAAGTGTCACGCAGGTGACAAAAAATAAAGAAGGAGGTAGATGAATATGGCTTTGGTACGTTATCAACCCTTCCGCGAATTCGATGCTATCCAAAAAGAAATGAACCGCCTCTTCGACAGCCTGTTTGCGACGGCAGAAAGTGTTTCTCCCTATGCTTTTATGCCCGCTGCAGAGCTGGAAGAAACTAACGAAGCTATTAACTTGCGTCTAGAGTTACCTGGTATTGACCCCAAAGAATTGGACATCCAAGTAACTGCTAATTCCGTATCTATTACTGGGGAACGGCGCTCCGAGTCTAAGACCACAGAAGATGGTGTCACTCGCTCTGAATTCCGCTACGGCAAGTTCCAACGTGTAATTCCTCTGCCTGCCCGGGTACAAAACAACCAAACCAAGGCTGAATACAAAGATGGTATCCTCCATCTCACCCTGCCCAAGGCAGAAGAGGAAAAGAACAAGGTGTTCAAAGTCACCCTCTAATGCAAGGTTCTGGTGCGATCAGTGGTGCCCCCCGATCGGGGGCTTTTTTTATGGCAAGATATTGGGCATGAAGATTTTATTGCTTGATTCGGGGGTTGCCAATCTCCACTCGGCGGCAAAGGCTCTGCAGTGGGGCGGCGCCGTTGTAGAAATTAGCGATCGCTACCAGGATTTTGCCCAGGCAAGGGCGATCGTTTTACCTGGCGTGGGGGCATTTGATGCCGGCATGGCCGCACTGGCAGCTAAGGATTTGATTTATCCCCTGCAGGATTGGGCGGCAGCAGGAAAACCGCTCTTGGGTATTTGTCTGGGGTTGCAGCTGCTGTTTGAGCGGTCAGCGGAAGGGGAAAAAGAAGGACTGGGCATTCTAAACGGGGAAGTGCGGCGCTTACCCTCTATCCCTGGTGTTCCCTTGCCCCATATGGGCTGGAATCGCTTGCAAATATCACCAGGCGGTGTGTTGTGGCAAGGATTACCTCCCCGTCCTTGGGTGTATTTTGTCCATTCCTACTACGTTGACCCCCTCGATAAATCGATCGTGACTGCTACGACGGACTACGGTGGTTTCCATCCCCCTGTGGCAGTGGGGCAAGGCAATATCATGGGTTTACAATTCCATCCGGAAAAATCGGGCCCGATCGGGCTACAAATTCTGCAAAATTTCGTCCAGTATGTGGCAGTGGCAAGAGGTGATTATGCACAAATTTAGTGGGGCTTTAGCTTTGATACTCAGCAGTTGCCTGACACAACCCATCTTTGCCCAAGCAGGATCGGGCTTTATTTTGTTTGGCGATGTGCGGGACCGTGCCCTTAACTACACCCTCGATGACGGCAATGCCAAAAACACCGATCGCTATTTCCTGGACCTCAAACCGCAACGCTTCAAAATTGGGCAAATCATTATCAACATCCCCGCAACCTTTGACGGCAGATTTGACCCCGATCGGATGGAAGTGCGTATCAAAGATAAACCTGTGGCATTGCGCAGTAAAAAACTGGATATGGAAACCCGCCGTATTGAGCTTGTGGTTGCCGAACCCGTCCCCCCCAATGTGCCTGTGACGATCGTGTTGGCAGGGGTCACCAATCCCTATTTTCCTGGCATTTACAAATTTGATGCCAATCTAATCAGCGCCGATGAGCAGCCCATCCTGCGTTACGTAGGGTCATGGGTGATTGATTTTAACTGATGGCTTGGCAGGAGTCGCCCCCAGGGTGTACAGTTAATCTCATGTCGTTAATATGGGAGCTTAATATGCAACTTTCTGATGCCCAAGTGTTTACAGCCCTAGTGGTTGCCCTCTTCCCCGCTGTTATGGCGGCACTGTTGGGTTCTGCCCTGGCTAACGAATAACTCACACCAACATGGCTACCAGAAAAAAAACCTCGGTTCGGCAGACTCATCAATCACAGGTGCAGCGACAAGCTCGCCCCCCACAGCCACCGCAGGTACAACAAAATCCCATAGGCAGTAAGGTCACACCTTTCCCTGGCAGGGATACTTCTGGTAGCTTTATTCCCCCTGAGACCAAATTTCGCCTGCAGCAGGAACGCCATACCCTGGGGCGCGCCCTGGAAATGGTGGGGGTCACGATCGCTAGTCTGCTTTTAGCAGGGGGGGCTGTCCTCGGCATTGTGAATTTGGCTAAGTATCAAAAGGTGCAACTCGATCGCCTAAAGGAACTCGATCGGGAAGTGGCGGCAATGGAAGCCCAGATTGAGCTACAACGGGAGCGGCTAGCCCAGGCTTTTAGTACGGGGGGACAGCAGGATACCCTCCTCCACAGGGAAGGTTTTTTAGCCCCTGATGAGATGTCCATTAAACTAGTAGAAAAAGAGGGACAAACTATCCCTCCCCAGGTGACAGCAGATAGACGCTAATGCTAGAACTCTTAGCCCCCGCGGGCAATTGGGACTGTGCCAAGGCAGCAGTAGCTAACGGGGCAGATGCTATTTATTTTGGCTTAGACCAGTTCAACGCCAGGATGCGGGCAGATAACTTCACCCTCGCTGATTTGCCTGCTCTCCTGGACTTTCTACACGGGCGGGGGGTAAGGGGCTATGTCACCCTCAACACTCTCATCTTTCCAAGGGAACTGGAGACAGTAGAAGCATACCTCAAAACTATCATTGGGGCAGGGGTAGATGCCGCGATCGTGCAGGATGTGGGTTTGTGCTGTTTGATTCGCCATCTCTCCCCTGATTTTCCCATCCATGCCTCCACCCAGATGACTATAACGAGTGCGGCAGGGGTCAACTTTGCCCAGCGGTTGAGCTGTAACTTAGTGGTTTTGGCGCGGGAGTGTTCCATCTCGGAAATTCGCCAGATTGAGCAACAGGTGCAATTGCCCCTGGAAGTGTTTGTGCATGGGGCGCTGTGTGTCGCCTATTCCGGACAGTGTCTCACCAGTGAAGCTTTGGGGGGGAGGTCTGCCAATCGGGGGGAATGTGCCCAAGCCTGCCGCATGCCCTACGAACTAATTGTAGACGGCAAGGTGTGGGATACGGGCGATCGGAAATACCTCCTCAGTCCCCAGGATTTGGCAGGGGTGGGAGTCTTGAAGGAATTGCTCGGTGGGAAACAGGCTTTGCCTCGACAAGCTCAGCCAGCAGGTGGGATAGTCTCCCTCAAAATTGAAGGCAGGTTGAAGACCCCAGAGTATGTGGCGGCAGTCACCAAAATTTACCGGCAGGCAATCGATCGTCTCCTGGATACCGGGGAATATGTGCCTACCGATCGGGATTGGTACACCCTGGCGATGACTTTTTCCAGGGGCTTGTACACCGGCTGGCTGGAGGGCATTGACAATCAAAAATTGGTGCATGGGCGCTACGGCAAAAAGCGAGGGGTGTACCTGGGGCAAGTACAGGGGATAAGACAGGGGAAGCTATGGCTACGGTCAGCTGTGCCCATTCACAAAGGGGATGGCATCGCCATTGTGCGCGGTGAGCAGGAATGGGGAGGTAGAGTCTACGCGGTAATTACCCAGGGCAAAGAAATAGGTATTGCCTTGGGCAGACAGGATGTGGATGTACGGCAAATCAAAGTAGGGGATGAAATCTGGAAAACCAGTGACCCCAAACTAGAACAGGAGCTGCACCAGACGTACAAAGGGGAAATTCCCCGCCAACGCCACCCCCTCACCTTCCATGTCACGGGTGCCCCCCACCAACCTCTTACGATCACCGCCCAGGACAGCTGGGGGCATCAAGTCTGTATCGAGTCTCCCCAACCCTTACAACCAGCCACAACCCAACCCCTCACCTACGATCGTTTGTGGGAACAGCTCAGCCGTTTGGGCAATACCCCCTTCTATCTGGCAAAGTTGACCGTTGACCTGCAGGGGGATGTGATCCTGCCCGTGAGTACCCTCAATCAAATGCGCAGAACGATCGTGGCTGCCCTTGCCCAGGATTTTCCCCTCCATCCCCACTGGCAGTTAAATCGACAAGCCTCCTATCGCTCCCTCCTCCCCCCCCTGCCCTCGGAACCCCTAGGAGAAAGTCAACTCCTGGTTTTAGTGCGCAACCTCGACCAACTGCGGGTAGCCCTTGACCTTGCTATTCCCCTCATCTACTGCGAATTGGAAGACCCCAGACGCTGCAAAGCGATCGTTAACTATGTTCGCCAAGGGGGCAAAGGCAGTCAAATTTGGGTCGCCCCGCCCCGCATCACCAAACCAGGGGAACAGTGGATATTGCAACAAGTCCTCAACAGCCAGGCAGATGGCTACCTGATCCGCAACTACGACCACCTGGAGTTTTTCCGCGCCTACCCCCTAATTGGGGATTTTTCCTTTAACGTCGCCAACCCCCTCACTGCCCAGTATTTTCTCCGTCACTACCCCCTCCAGCGCCTCACCTGTTCCTACGACCTCAACATCGACCAACTCACGGATTTAGTACAAGCCTGCCCTCGCCATTGGCTAGAAGTGACCATTCACCAGCATATGCCCCTCTTCCACATGGAACACTGTGTTTTCTGCACGTTCCTCTCTGCGGGCAAGGACTACACCAACTGTGGTCGTCCCTGTGAAAAATACGCGGTGAAATTGCGCGATCGGGTGGGGGTAGAACACATCCTGCAGGCGGATGCCGGCTGTCGCAACACCCTTTTCCACGGCAGAGCACAGACAGGGGCAGAACACGTCCCCAAACTACAAAAACTAGGCGTGCGCTATTTCCGTATTGAATTTCTGCAAGAACCCCCGGACCTAGTGGCAACAACTATCCAACTCTATCGCCAACTCCTAGCAGGTGAAATCACAGGCAAAGAAGTGTGGCAAAAACTGCAATTGCAAAACCAACTGGGCGTAACTAGAGGCACAACCGATCGGGTATAATGACCGCAGTGCAAAGGGAAGGGAAGTTATGGATGTAGTCATTAGCAGCTTACTGTCAGCTATCAGTATCTATTCCGTGATTTTGGTTGTGCGGGTATTGCTGACCTGGTTCCCCCAAATTGACTGGTATAGTCAACCCTTCCGCTTCCTACAGGAAATCACTGACCCTTACCTCGACCTCTTCCGCTCCCTCCTTCCCCCCATCGGCGGTTGGGACCTGTCCCCCATGCTTGCCATCTTCGTCCTGCAGCTCATTTCTGGTACACTGGTAACCCTATCTTCACCCAGTTTTTAACTCCATGACAGGATTACTTGACCTCACGGGCAAAAACGCCCTTGTTACTGGTATTGCCAACAACCGCTCGATCGCGTGGGGCATCGCCCAACAACTGCACAAGGCGGGGGCGAACCTGGCGGTGACCTACCTCCCCGACGATCGGGGACGCATGAAAAGCAAGGTGGAAGAACTGACTGCCCCCCTCAACCCCCATCTGATCCTGCCCTGCAACGTGCAAGACGACAGCCAGATCGATGCCATGTATAGCGCCATCCAGGAGAAGTGGGGGAGATTAGACATCCTCATTCACTGTCTAGCCTTTGCTAACAAGGAAGACCTCTCGGGCAGTTTCAGTAACATTTCCCGCGCCGGATTTCAGCTTGCCTTGGATGTGAGTGCCTACTCCCTGATTGCCCTCTGTCGCGGTGCCAAACCCTTGATGACAGCGGGAGGCAGTGTGATTACCCTCACCTACATTGGCGGTGTGCGCGTGATTCCCAACTACAACGTCATGGGCATTGCCAAGGCTGCCCTGGAAATGAATGTCAAATATCTAGCTGCTGACCTCGGTCCCCACAACATCCGCGTCAATGGTATTTCCGCTGGTCCCATCCGCACCCTGGCTTCCTCTGCCGTAGGGGACATCCACAAAATGATGCACTATGCCGAGAAAATCGCTCCCCTGCGCCGTCTGGTCAGTCAGTTGGAAGTGGGCAATGTGGCAGCCTTCCTTGCCAGCGACCTCGCTAGCTGTGTGACAGGACAGATCATCTATGCTGACTGTGGCTATGAGGTCATGGGCTCTGCCCTGTTTGAAGAAGAAAAGACAGAGGAGGGTTAATCATCGATCGGGGTCATCAGCAATTCCTTCAGGAGCTTCAAACCCTTTTTCACCTGGCGGGAGACGGTGACAGCGCTGATCCCCATCATTTCCGCCACCTCCTTGTAGGTAAATTCCCGCACAAACACAAATTCCAAAATCTGTTGTGTTTTCTTCTCTAGGGTGCTCATGGCTTCCCGCAGACGAATCACATCCTCCTGCGCCAATTGGAAATCGCGGTAGCGACTGTCGGGCAACATATCCCCCAGGGAAGCAGTGGTGTCATCATCTTCGGTGAGGGGGGTATCTAAACTGAGGGGCGATCGGTTTTGCAGGGCAAGTTTAATCTCCTGCCATTCCTCCACACTAATTTGCAATGCCGCTGCGATCTCCTGGTTGTTTGGCTCCCGTCCCAGTTTTTCCCGTAATTGTTTGCAGTGTTGTGCCGCTTCACTGTAGATTTCTTGCCAGCGACGGGGTATTTTGATCGTGGGACTTTTATCCCGTAGGTAGTGCTGAATTTCCCCCCGAATGTAGGGCAAGGCAAAGGAGCTAAAGGCATGCCCCCTAGAGAGATCAAAGCGCTCGATCGCTCTGATCAGCCCTAGACACCCTACTTGCATCAACTCCTCCCAGGACTCCTGACATTGATTTGCCCAGTGGCTGGCTTCCTTGCGCACCAGACCAATATTGAGGTTGACAATTTGGTTGCGTAACCCCAGGGTGGGATTCTGGCGATACAACTCCAGTAGTTCCCGAGTTTTACTCTTTACTGTGTCCCCCGGCTCCCTGGGCTGGACTACTTCCTCCCGCAGTTTTTGACAGATGTAGTCCCTAGCAAACAGCTGGAAAGGTTGCCCTGACTCTACATCAAAGCGGTGGAAGGCTTCCTCCAGTGCCCTTTGTGTAACTTCCATCAGCTCTTCCGGGGGGTAGAGATGGCTAAATTCCTCTACAACCCCATAGATAATGCCCATGTTCAGGCGCAGTAACTTTTGCAAGAGGCTAGGCCGCGGCTCTTCCTGGTAAGCCCGCAGTAACCGCAAAACCTTTGCTTCCCGCTGATCGGAGGTGTACTGACTCACAGCCAGCTCTTGGGAGTCTTCCGGCAAGTAACTTAACTTAACCATACACCGCCATTATAGTTTCCCTTCTCTCCTCCCCCGAATTAAGAATAGGTTAATAATTTTAACAACCAGTTATGATAATCATTATCGTCTTGGAGAACAGCTATGCGTAAGATTGTCACTGCCTTGGCACTTTTGGGGGTGTTGGTTCTTCCTAGTTGGGGACAGACTAAAAGACCGAAGGTGGTAGCGACATTTTTACCCATGTATCTATTTACGAAGGGGGTAGTGGGGGATAGGGCTGAGGTGGAAGTTTTAGTGCCCCCAGGGACAAGTGCCCATGAATACCAGGCGACCCCTGCCAATGCCCGTACTCTCTCCCAGGCAAATGTGGTGGTCATGAACGGCTTGGGTTTGGAGGAATTTATGAGCGGCTTACTAAAAAATGTGGGCAATGGCAATCTGCGGCTGATTGATGCCAGCAAGGGTATCCAAGCCATAGGTGCTTCGGCAGGCGCGGCAGACAGGGCAGGCAAAAAGGAACACAAGCACGGACATCACCACGATCATGGGCACAGACATAGTCACAGTGAGGGGAATCCCCATGTGTGGTTAGACCCTGTGCTAGCCATGCAGCAAGTGAACAATATTCGGGATGGTTTGGTAGCTGCTGATCCCCCCAATGCCCAAATCTACAGGACTAATGCGGCTACTTTCATTAAGCAATTGCAGGACTTAGACCAGGAATTTCGCACCAGGCTAGCCCCTGTTCGGGGTTGTAAATTTATTGCTTTCCACGATGCTTTTCCCTACCTGGCAAGGCGTTACGGTCTGCAACAGATGGCGGTGGTGGAATTGCCAGAGGATGCCCTCAAGCCCCAAGACATCCAGCGGGTGAAGACTGCTGCCCAAAAGTTCCAGGTTAAAGCCATCCTTTCCGAACCGGGAGTTGATGACAAACGTTTGCAGCAAATCGCCCAGGAACTGCAGTTGCCTGTGAAAACCCTCGATCCCCTAGAGCGGGGGGAACTACAACCTGAATATTACTTTAAGGTGATGCGCCAGAATTTGGCGACCCTGGAGGCGGTGTGCAAGTAGAACCTTCCTTTGATCAGGTCCCTTTCGACAATTCCGGGGAGGGGAATCCGCCTTTGCTGCGGGTGGAAAATCTCACGATCGATCGGGGGCATTGCCGCGTTGTAGAGGGGGTATCTTTCCAGTTGCCCCAGGGCAGTCATACGGCGATTATTGGTCCCAATGGGGCGGGCAAAAGTTCTCTAATCCAAGCGATCTTAGGTTTGATTCCCTGTAGGGGGCGGTTGGAGTGGCTGGGCAATCCCGTAATTGGCTATATTCCCCAGAAGTTGCCTGTCCTCCGCTCTTTTCCCCTGTCAGTGGTGGAGATGGTAGCTTTAGCTTGTTCTTGTTCAGGTAAGCTCTGTAAACAGAGGGTACGGGAGGCACTCCATACGGTGGGGCTAGACCAAAAGGCGCATCGTCCGATTGGTGTTCTCAGCGGCGGTGAGTTAAAACGGATGCTTTTGGCTTATTGTCTGGTGTTACAGCCGCAGTTTTTAGTCCTGGATGAGGCTTTGGCGGGGGTCGATCGGGCTGGGGCGGTGGCATTTACGGAGCTGTTGCAAAAGTTGCGCACTGTCTACAACTGGACGATTTTGCAGGTGTCCCACGATTTGCAGTTAATCAGGGAACAGGTGGACTGGGTGATTGGCATTAACCGCTCGGTGATTTTTATGGGCAAGCCTGGGCAGGTGTTACAGGGGGACTATCTCCAAAGACTGTACGGTTAGGGGTAAAGATAGGTTAAGATTAAGGTTGTTGTGAAACGGTGGTCTGTGAATACTGTCCCTACGGTTGCTGATACTAAGCGTGCCTTCTTGCAAGCTTTTCCTCATCCTATCAGTGCTATTTATCGCAAAATTATTGACGAGTTGCTGGTGGAGCTGCATCTGCTGACAGTGGATCAGGCGTTCCGCTACGACTGTGTATTTGCCCTAGGGACGGTGACCATTTTTGAGCAGTTTATGGAGGGCTATCGGGGGGATAAGGAACCTCTGTGGGAGGCTTTGATCCGAGCGGTGCGCCTTGACCCCCACCAAATCAAACAAGATGCCCAGAGAGTCCTGGACCTGGTAGCCCAATATCCCCAAGCAGTGGAAAAGTTGCTGGTCAGTTTGGAAGCAGAGGTTGATCTTTCTCCCCTAGATGCTCATCTGCGCGCGATCGCCAGTAATACTCGCTTTAAGTACAGTCGTTTGTTTGCCGTGGGTCTTTACACCATGATTGCTAAGTTGACGGCGGAGGAAGAAAAGCGCACTGAGTTACTGCAACTGTCCTGTCAAGCCCTCTATCCCCATGGGCAACAGGAAAATAGTCAACATCGTGCTGCCGATCGGTTTCTGCGAGATTTGGATATTTACCGCTCCAATTTGGAGAAAGTGCAACAGACGAAACAGATGATGGCAGACCTCGTGGAGGCAGAACGGAAGAAGAAAGCCAAACTCTCTTCGGCGTGAGGGGGCTATGCAGGGAACGATCGCGGTTGCCCAGCGCATTCTCTGTGAACTCTGTCGTCGGCGTCGGAGCTTGATTTTATGGGCTGTCTTCCCTGTCTTTATTTTGCTTTTGAATGTGGCAATTCTGGAAGAAAGAACGCAACTCTCCCTGGCAGAGGCTTATAAATTGGCTACGCCCTTGACGATCGTGGGGGCGGCTTTATTTTTTAGTTGTCTGGGGGGGACAGTTTCCACGGTGGTGGCAGAAAGAGAACAACAGACCATCAAAAGGTTATTTCTGTCGCCTCTGTCTGGGGTGGCTTACTTCTTAGGTATTTTCCTTGCCCATAGTCTCATTGGCATTGGTCAGACGTTGATTGTGTTTACGATCGCTCTCTGGGGAGGGGCTGAATTTGGCGGCTCCCTGGGGTTAACGGTGCTGGTGATTGCCCTTAGTATCCTTGCCTATGTGGGCTGTGGCTTTATTTTGGGCACACAAATTGCCAAACGGACGGAGGATGTCAATGCTTTAATTGCTACCTTTGGTGTACCTTTGTTGTTGTTGGGGGGGTCTTTCATTCCGGCGGAATTTTTCCCTGCTAGTTTGCAAGAGATTGCTCTGTGGAATCCTGTCTATCACATCAACGAGTTGCTAGCGGGAGTGCTTAACGATCGGGCGTGGTCAGAGATCAGGCATCATTTTACTTTTCTGTTGTCTTTTGCAGGGGTGATGGTGGTGGGGGCATGGCTATCCTACAATCAAATGCGGGAGCGGGAGCGCAATCTGTAGTGCTGCGGCTGGAGGGAGTCTGCAAAACTTTTGGCACAAGGCAGGTATTAACTAATCTCCATCTCTCTTTGACGGCGGGCACGGTCTATGGGCTGCTGGGACCTAACGGGGCAGGTAAAACTACCACTATCAACATCATCTGCAACTTGCTCAAACCCGATCGGGGGCAGGTATGGCTTGATAACAGTCCCCTCAGTCACCACAGCAAAAATTGCATTGGTGTTGCGCCCCAACAAAATCTCCTCTATCCCTCGTTGACCTGTCGGGAGCATCTCTGTTTTTTTGGTCAGCTCTATGGTCTAAGGGGCAAACAACTGCGGGAAAGAGTGAAAACCTGTTTGGAGTTAGTGGATTTGACCGATCGGGCAGACAGCCCAGCCGAAACTTTGAGCGGTGGAATGCAAAGACGTTTGAGTATTGCCGTTGCCCTCATTCATCAACCTAAGCTGGTCATTCTGGATGAACCGACTACAGGACTGGATTTGGAAGCCCGTTATCAGATGTGGTCTGTTATTCGTCATCTGCAGGAAAGGGGGACAACTTTGTTAATCAGCAGTCATTTTTTGGATGAAATAGAACGCCTCTGTCAGCGCATCGGTATTTTGCAACAGGGTAAACTCATTGCCGAAGGTACACTGCCTGAACTGCGTCAACATATCCCTGCCCAAGAAATTGTCACTATCCAATCTCCGGTTGAAGCAGCTGTCCTCGATCGCGCCCATGCCTTGGGTTTAGTTACCCGCCGCTACGGTCAACATCTTGCCCTCTGGATACCAGAACTGTGGGAGTTAAAACAGATTTTAGAATACTTTGAAGGCATACCGATCGATGCTATCACCCGCCAACCTGTGACCCTAGAACACATCTATCTGGAATTGACGCAACAACCAGCTATACAAACTCTGGGCTAAAAGACTGCTCCTCGCTGCTGCCTTTATTCATAAAGTTTTTCACACTCTTCTAAACTCAAACGGGAACGTGCCTCGATCGTCATAGGTGAAATACAGCCCTTTTTCCAGCGTATAGCACCAGCACAGGCGATCATAGCGGCATTATCGGTGCAGAAAGACAAGGATGGAAATATGACTTGAATGTGATGTTGTTGAGCTTGACTGAGCAAACGCTGCCGCAGACAACTGTTAGCTGCTACTCCCCCCACTGCCACGATCGTGTTCATGTTATGTTCTAAAGCACAGGCAAGAGCACGGGAGACCAGGGCTTCGGCAACGGTCAGTTGAAAGCTAGCAGCAATGTCCGCCACCGGAAGAGGGCTAGGCAATTTCTCTACAAGGCGCAAGACAGCTGTTTTTAGTCCGCTAAAACTAAAATCGTAGGGAGCATCACTAATTTTGCCCTGGGGTAAAGTGTAAGCGTAAGGATTTCCTGCTTGTGCTATACGATCGATGGCGGGTCCACCAGGATAACCCAGGTTTAAGAGTCTTGCCACCTTATCAAAGGCTTCGCCAGCCGCATCATCCCTTGTCTTGCCCACAACTTGATAGTCGCCATAATCCCTCACCACAATTAAACTGCTGTGTCCTCCAGACACCATCAAACACAAAAACGGCGGTGTCAACTGCGGTTCCGTCAAAAAAGCAGAACAAATGTGACCTTCCAAATGATGTACACCAATCAGGGGTTTATGGTAGAGCAGAGCAAGGGTCTTAGCGCAAGTTACTCCCACCATCAGAGCACCGATCAGTCCAGGGGCAACTGTCACAGCGATCGCGTCTATGGCTGACCAATCCAACCCACTTCTCTCTACAGCTTGCTCCAATACAAGGTTGATCAATTCCAAATGACGGCGGGAAGCTAACTCAGGTACCACTCCGCCAAACTCACGGTGTAGGTCAATCTGGGAAGCCACAACATTGCTCAGACAAACCCGATCGTTGACTACAGCTACTGCTGTTTCATCACAACTGGTTTCTATACCCAACACAACCACCATAGCTAGTCAATGACAATCCCTAATTCTTTGAGTTTCTCTGCTAACCGATCGGCTCTCTGCTTTTCGGCTTCTGCCCGTTGTCTTTCCAGTTCTGCTCTCTGTCTCTCTGCCTCAGCAATGGCTTGTACTTTTTGTACTTCTGCTTCTGCTTGCTTTGCTCTCTCCAAGGCTGCCTGACTAGTAGCTAACAGTTCCTCTGGTGTCAGCAATTTCTCGTTGTTGTCCAGACGATAGAAGTTAAGCAGATAATCACAGGGCTGCAATCTTAACTGTAACACCTCACTGCATCTGTCTTCTATGATTTCATACCTGCCATCTTTCCCTAACCGATAGCCCCTCAATTGCTCTCCTATCCACTCCCCCTTGGGGTCAAATAACCAATACTCCTTCACCCCCAACCTCTCATACAACTCCTTCTTGTACCCCTGGTCATTCTCTCTTGTACTGGCAGAGGT
>CALGKB010000002.1 GCA_937927915.1 uncultured Pseudanabaenaceae cyanobacterium
TCTCAACTATGACCAAGCGAACTCTCGAAGGTACTGCCCGCAAGCGTATTCGTGTCTCTGGCTTCCGTGCCAGGATGCGCTCCCCAGGCGGCAGAAAGGTTATCAACAACAGACGCAGAAAGGGCAGACTCAGAATATCTACTAGCTAGGTGCTGCCTAAGGTCAATAGATTAAAAAACCGATCGGATTTTGCCAGCATTCTAGCAGAGGGGAATTACTTTAGGGGGAGGGTGCTCAGTCTTAAGTTCTTAAAACCTAGTGAGGGGGATGAGCCGCCCAAGATTGGTCTAGTTATATCCAAAAAGTTTAGTAAGCGTGCCACCGATCGGAATTTGGTTAAGCGCCGTTTGCGGGCAATCATGCGGGGTATGCTGCCCAGGATGGTGGCGGGGGTGAAGCTAGTTGTTATTGTTTCCCGACCTGAGGTAGACGTAAGTTTTGAGAGTTTACGCCATGATTTATTAGAATTGTTAGAAGAAGCTGGCATTATTTATGGCAATTAAAGAGGAAGTTTATTACGATGGCGCGCCCCACTGGGGAGATTTAATTCTCAATTTAATTCTGTCTGTCTTTGTGGTCACTATTCCCATCACGATTGGGGCGATTATTCGTGCTCTGTGGGTGAGGTACTTGATTACAGATCGCCGTATCTCTGTCACGGGTGGCTGGATGGGGCAACGGCGGACTGATGTCATTTATGGGGAAATTGTAAATGTAGCCTCAGTACCGCGGGGGTTCGGCTGGGGAGATGTGGTAGTCACTTTGAAGGATGGCTCTAGACTGGAACTGCGCTCTTTGCCTAACTTTCGGGATATACGGGCATTGATCGAGAGTAAAATGAACCTTGAGGCGAAACAGAGAACAGTTAGGTCAGCTAGGGCAAAATCAGCATAGAATGTTCTACGGAGGCTTATTGGGTTAGTTGCATGGATTTTGGCGTTAGCTTTATTTCAAACAATATTATGTTGCCAATCCTGGATTTCTTTTACGGGATTGTGCCTAGCTACGGCTTTGCGATCGTGGCTCTAACCTTGGTAGTCCGTTTGGCACTATTTCCTGTCAGTGCTGACCAGCTGCGGACGATGCGAAGGATGAAGATAGCTAATCCCATCATGCAACAAAGGATCAAGGCGGTGCAGGAACGCTATAAGAATGACCCAGCGAAGCAACAGGAGGAGTTAGCTAAGGTCAATAGCCAAAATATCCAGGAGTTTGGCAATCCCCTGGCAGGTTGTCTACCTGCGCTGCTGCAGATGCCCATCCTGTTTGCTTTGTTTGCTACCCTACGTGGTTCCCCCTTTGCCGACATTAACTATACGATCAATTTTCAAATTCTGCCCCCAAACCAAGCAGTAGAAGTGCAACACCAAGCATTTACTACTCCTCCCCAAAATGTCTTTTTCGCTGAGCGCAGCCACCGCCCTGTGAAGGCAATAGTCTCTGCAGGCACAAAGCTGGCAGTGGGGGAAACAACGGACATCAAGTTAGTCACGGATGATGACCATGCCTTTACGGAATTGGCAAAGGATATGCAGTTAAAGTGGCAGGTAACGAAGGGAGCAGACAAGGTCGCGGTGTCGGAAGAGGGGATAGTTAAGGCAATAGCGCCAGGGGAGGCAACGGTACAAATCACTGTGCCTGGTATAGCTTCCCAAAAGGGCTTCCTGTTTATCAAGGCTCTAGGGAAGGTGGGTGTGACTAACCCTGATGGCTCCATTAACTGGGATATTTTAGTGATGATCATCGGTTTTGGTCTTAGCCTATATATCAACCAGATGATTACAGGGGGAACGCAACAGGAAGAGGAATCACAACAGACTGCTAATCGCTTAACTCCTATTATCTTCTCCGGAATGTTTTTGTTCTTTCCTCTACCAGCGGGGGTTCTACTCTATATGCTGGTTGCTAACATCTTTCAGACCTTCCAATCCTACCTTGTTTCCCGTGAACCCCTGCCAGAAAATCTGCAAAAGTTGGTTGCGGTATCCTCTCCCGCTGCTAAACCTGCCCTAGATTTTGAGCCAAAGAGTAAGAAGAAAAAACAAACATGACGATTGTGGAATGGTTGCAAGAGCTGTTGCGATTGATGGGTTTTACTACAGCACGGGTCAAGGAGGCTGATACGGACAAGTTGGGCAATCGTTGGTTGGTAATCGATCGGCATAGTCTGACGGAGGCGGAGGTGGGTTACCTGATCGGAGACAGTGGTAGTGGTTTGGATGCCCTGCAAACATTGGTCAACTTAGTCTTCAATCAGGGGCATACTTACATTGTGGAGTTGGATGGCTTTCGCCAACAGCAGCTGACAGTCCTGGAGGATATGGCAAAGCAAGCCCTTGCCTATGTGCGAGCCAGTAATGGCTCCTACACGATCGGTCGTCTGTCCCCAGCGGCGCGCCGCTATATTCACCTGTTATTGAAGGAGTGTAGTGACGTGGAGACTTTTAGCGAGGGGGAAGAACCAAATCGGCAGTTGATTGTCCGCTGGGTGGGGGTAAAGGATGCTTAAGGAAATTTACATCCCTGACCTGCTGCGTCTAGAGCATCACAGGCTGGAGGTGGAGTTTTGTGAATTTTTACCTGACCTGGAAACCTTGGTACCTGTGCAGGGTTCTGCCTCCATTTATCACGGTGGCTCTTTTTTGGAGGTGGTGATTAAGGCAAAAACGATCGTTACCCTCACCTGCGATCGCACATTGGTGCAGTTCAACCATCGGCTGGTAGTGGAGAGTAGGGATATCGTCCCCCTTGCCTATCCTACCCCCCTACCGCGGGAACTAGAACTGACGGTGGATGAATTGACGGAATCCTATCCCCCCGACGGCTTTTTTCCCCTGCCTGTGTGGATTTATGAACAACTGTGCTTGGCAATTCCCTTTCCTGCCATTGCCCCCGATGCCCCTCCTTGGCAGAATAATCTCCTGGAAGAGAGGGTTGACCACCGTTGGGACGCCCTGCGCAACTTGAGACTATCGGAATAGGAGAGGAATAACTTCGTCTTGGCGGGATTGGAGGTACTGGGCAAAGCGGCGGGCGAGGGGAGGCACAAAGACAAAAGGGCTAGTAAAGCCACTGAAAATCCACCAATAATCGTTAATTTGACCAACGAGGGGCAGAGCACCTTCACTAAAGGCAACAAGGCAATGATGCCATGTCCCCGGCATATCCGCTAGGGAAGGTAAGACTGTCCGCAGACCATAGCGAATTTCCAACTCAGTGGTAGGGGCGGGCATAAAGGCGGGATTGGGATGTAAACGACTAATCTGCCCCAGACGCATTCTGCCATCCTGCAGCGGCGCTCCCCCAATATCAAAGGAGGGGTAGAGAATTTCCGGTTGGTCTTCTGACCAGGCTTCCTGTTGCAGTGCTCCCCTAGATTCAAAATCCAGGCGCTTGAGATTGGCAGGCATGACAAAGGTGCGTAAACAGGATGGAGAGGGCGCCGTTTCAATCAAATCCGCATGGGTGAAGAAAATGGGTACCTCTACCCCCGATCGTTTTAACAATCTACGACTCATGCCCCCTGCACAGACAATGACCCCACCACAGCCCAGGTCACGGTGATGGGTCTTTACCCCCTGTTCCAACAGCTGCAGAACTTCTTCGTAGATGAGGGTACCTCCCAACTTTAAGAAAGCTTCCAAATATGCTTTGACCAACAGTTCGGGGTCAGCCTGCGCATGCTCAAATACTAGCGCTCCCTGGATGGCTTGGGGATTGAGGAGGGGTTCTAACTCTTGGGCTTCCTGGGGTGTGACCCACTGCGGCTGCCGCAGACAAATGTTGTAAATCTTGTGCAGGAGTTCCCGATCGTCCTCTGGTGCTACTGTCAAAATCAGCTGGAGCCAGCGAAAACCTATATCCTGTCCTAGCTCTTCCCCTAGGGTGGGGTAGCGTTCAATTGCTTCTTGGCACAGTTTTTGCAGTAGGGGTGTAGTACCGCTCCAGTAGGGAATACCGCCATAACTAAACCGCGTAGCGTTGGGGGGGTTGGGAAGCCGATCGATAATTGCCACCTTAAACCCCAATTTCTGCAACTCATACCCCAGGGCTGCCCCCGTAATACCTGCCCCACAAATTAGCCAGTCATACATAGTTAAGAATTCTTCTCCGTAGAGGCTTTGGCTAATCTGACTGCTACCACAAAACACCCAATACAGACAGGTAGACTCCCGACTAGGATGCTCCAGGTCAGCTGCGCTCCCCAATCGGGGGCACCAGAGGATAGTTCATAAATGCAACCGACAAAGGCAATAGCCGCCACGATCGCTATCACCAAAAACAACTGCGCTTGCAGATAGGTACTGTTCATACTGTGCTCAGGGACTAACTAAAGGATACGCTATAGTTTTAACAAATTCAAAGGCACCGACGATAGAACCCCAGAGACGTTGATTGGTGATGGGATCGTAGCCCCTGTCCAAACTGGTGTAGCGAGTGGCACTGATTTCAAACTCATTTTCCAAATAGGATTCCTTGCCATCTCTCACTACAATACACTTTTTCCCCGGCTCAATTTTGCCGTAGAAAGTACCCCGATCGGTTTTGATCACTTTGACACTGCAACCGGGCAACTTTTCCACACCACTGAAGGTGAGATGAGCTAACTTTTCAGGATTACGCGCTGCACCAATAAAACTACGGGCATCCAGCAATTTGTAATTATCTAGGGCAATGTGATCGCCTTGGAAATAGAGGTGAAATACCGCTGTACGATAGGGCTGTTGCAGGGCATAGTTGTAAGCCTGCTCAATATAAAGCCACTGCCCCTCAGGGGGAAAACTGGGGTGATAAAAGGGACGGATAGCTACCCGAATATGGGCAAAGAAAGGAGGGTTTTCCACCGCTTGCTCCAGATTACTAAAGTCTCCCCCCATCCATTCTGCTAACAAATTGACATCGGCAGCACTAAGCATCTTCCTAATACCCTACATGATACTGAGCAGCTTCGGAAATTACAGGTACTTCAGGATACTTCCCCTGCACAATCATAACCCAGGAATAAAAAACTATGATCAAGGTACCCAAAAATAGTGTAGAAGCAAGGGTAGATACTAACAGAAAACCAGCGGGATTTGTCAACAGAGCATTGGCAGCTATATTGAACAGACTAAACAGGAAAGACATGATACTCAAACCTAGGTCGACTAATAGTGCTTGCATAGTATTAAAACGAATAAAATGACTGATTTGGGAGTTACGCACCACCAGGGCGTAGAGCATAAAAAAGATGACCAAACCCGGAATACCCTGTGCCAAGGGCATGATCGGTTCAAGCAATCGCAGTAAAAAAGTCAGCTGGGGAAACTGTTGGAAAACAAAGACGCCAAACACTAAACTAACTACCATGGGTAGCAGGTAGGGCAGACAGGCAAGCAAGCGTTCCTGTGGATTTGTGTAACTCCGCCAAGCCATGCTAAGTCTCTGTAACTCTATCTATTGTAGAACCAATGATGGCTTTTAGGTCAGTGATATTTTGTTGTTGCATCCGCTCGGTAATTCCCTGCAAAATTTCCCGAATGAGACCAGGACCGCGATAGACCAAACCCGTATAGACCTGTAGGAGAGAAGCCCCCGCTGTCAGTTTCTGCCAGGCATCCGCCGCTGAAAAAATGCCTCCCACACCAATAATGGGCAACCGTCCCTGACTATGACGGTAGATTAAACTAATCACAGCCGTTGATCTAGCTTGCAAAGGGGCACCACTGATACCCCCAGGTTCTGCAACAAATCGGCTACTTTTGAGGTTTTGCTTGGCAATCGTTGTATTCGTAGCGATTATGCCTGCCACCCCCCGCGCTAAACATAGATCCACAATTTCTAAGATGTCAGGATCAGAGAGATCAGGGGCAATTTTTACTAATAAAGGTTTACGTTGTACATTGACAGAGGTAAGAGCAGAAATAATCTCATCTAGGTATTTTATTGCTTGTAAATCCCGTAAGTTAGGTGTATTGGGGGAACTGACATTGATGACAAAATAATCCCCTTTCTCCTGCAGGAGATTAAAACTGACTAGGTAATCTTGTACAGCTAAATCGATCGGGGTTTCCTTTTGTTTGCCCAAATTGATACCCACAGGGAAGTGAGGTTTAATTATGCTCTCCCTGATAGCTGCAGCCCCCCTATTGTTAAACCCCATACGATTCAAAATTGCCTCATCTTCTACCAGACGAAAGAGACGGGGGCGAGGATTACCTGTTTGGGGCTGGGGTGTAATGGTGCCCACTTCGGCAAAACCAAACCCGATCGCTTGCCATAGGGGTAATAACTCGGCATTTTTATCAAAACCTGCTGCCAAACCTAAGGGATTCTGAAATTTCATTCCCATCACTTCTTGCTGTAGATAGGGATGGTCATAGGCAAACCAAGCAGATAAACGACGCAGCCCAAACTGAGATTGACAGATAATCTTGCCCAGTTTTATAGTTAAATTGTGCACCTGTTCAGGGTCAATGGTAAACAAAAGAGGGCGCAGCCAAGACTCATACATAGCCTACAAATAGGTACGCAGTAAATAGCTAGCCAACGTCCACACCTCAAAGCCAATAAAAGCCACCAGGCAGAAGAACAAGACCAAGTTAAAGAATTGCTTTAATTTTGCCACGATCGTTACTCCATTACTAGTTGTTCCAAGCTATGCTAAGGGCAAGGCAAACAGGTTGAGTTAAAATACTTATATCTGCTAAACTAAAAAAAAGCAACCCCTAGGAGGCAGTCGATGCGTGTAGCAGTATTCAATACTAAGTCCTACGATCGGGAATTTCTCACTAAGGCTAACGAAAAATATCACCATGATTTGCACTTCTTTCCCTTTCATTTAACTAAAGATACGGTCTCTCTAGCAGCTGGTTTTCCTGCTGTCTGTGTATTTATTAATGACTATCTCACAGGGGAAATTGTGCAACAATTAGCAGAACAGGGCACCCGCCTAATTGCCACCCGATCGGCTGGTTTTAACCATATAGATTTAGTTGCTGCAAGAGAATGTGGTGTAACAGTGGTGCGCGTCCCTGCCTATTCTCCCTATGCTGTAGCGGAACACGCTGTGGGTTTAATTCTCATGCTCAATCGTAAGTTACACAAGGCATACAATCGTGTGCGGGATGACAATTTCTCCCTGGAGGGATTGCTCGGTTTTGATTTACACGGTTCCACAGTGGGAATTATTGGCACAGGCACGATCGGTCTCTGTTTTGCCCGTATTATGCATGGTTTTGGTTGCAAGTTGTTAGCCTACGATGTCCAGCAAAATCCTGCCTGTTTAGAACTGGGGGTAGAATATTTGCCGCTGACAGAAGTTTTTACCTACTCCGATATTGTCTCCTTACACTGCCCACTGTTGCCGGAAACCTACCACCTAGTAAACAGTGAAACACTACAGCATTTTAAACCAGGGGCGATGTTAATTAACACCAGTAGGGGGGGATTGATTGACACCAAAGCTGTGATTGAAGCAATTAAATGTGGTCGTATTGGCTACCTAGGCATTGATGTCTACGAACAGGAGGAAAACCTCTTTTTTGAAGATTTATCAGACACCGTCATACAGGATGATGTATTCCAATTGTTGCAATCCTTCCCCAATGTAGTAATCACTGCCCACCAAGCCTTTTTCACCCGCAATGCTCTCACTAACATTGCTGAAACTACCCTGCGTAATATTAAAGAAATTGAAGAAGGCAAAGAATGCCCCAATGTTATTGTTGCTAGATAATATCTCTATTGTAGCGGTACTGTGTGGGGGTGACACCGACAAATTTTTTGAAATGCTTGTTTAGTAAACTCTGGCTGCTAAATCCACAGCTGATGGCAATATCATTGATACTGATATGGGGATGCTGTCGCAATAATTGTTTAGCCTTTTTGATACGCATCTGCAGCAGAAACTGATGGGGAGATACACCAATTTCTTGGTGAAAAGCCCGACAAAAATAGGAACTATTCATCTGCATTAGTTGTGCCATCTCCCCTAACTTTATGTCCTTGTCCAGATGGTTCTCTAAATATTCCACGAGTTTGGCAAATCTACCGTAACTATAAATATTTTTAGTTTCTGCCTTCGCATATTTTTGTAAAGCTACAGCGATCGTGGCTAGGAGTTGTTCAGGGCGAAAGGGCTTCGTAATAAATCCCTCTGGTTTCGTTTTAGCAGCACGGCCAACTGTTTCCTCATCGGCATTGCCTGTCACATAGATAAACGGAATGTTATAAAATAATCTGAGATATTCCCCTACTTCTACGCCATCAATTTCCCCTACTAGACGGATGTCGAGTAAAACCAAGTCGGGTGCTAATTCTGGTATTTTTTCTATTGCCTGCTGACCACTGGCGAAGGCACCACAGACCTCATAGCCACCTTCTACTAGAATTTCTGTTAGGTCGCGAACAAAAATGCGCTGGTCTTCTACAATTAAAATCTGTGGCTTATGCTCCTCCATGTATCCCGTAACCTGAGTATAGTTGTATATTATAGTCCGCCCATCTGGCGTGCTCGGCAATTACTATTTCCATAGCCAAAACCAATAGCACCGACGGTGTAGAAAAAACTTTTGCCCTATCTTACCATCCAGGGTAGTTAAAACTTATCTCCCCTGCTAATATTACTAAATTGAGCAACCATCCACTCGATCGGGTTCTGCACACTACTCTTTTGCATATTTTGGATATACATATCTTTGTCTTGCCACAAGCGATCGAGGGCAGCCAAGAGACTGGCGACAGTTAACTCTTCCTCTGGGAGGACAGCGCTGTAACCTGCCTGGGCAAAGGACCGAGCGTTGAGGATTTGGTCACCCCGACTGGCTTTAGTGGAAAGGGGAATGAGGAGATGGGGTTTCTGCAGTGCCAACAGTTCAAACAGAGAGTTAGCCCCCGCCCGTGATACTACTACATCTGCCGCCGCCAGACAGTCCTTCAACTCCGTTGTGAGATAGGCAAATTGGCGATAATAGGGCACATTCTCTAACTCTGGTTTGGTATTGCCCTTACCGCAGAGATGGATGACTTGATAGCGATCGGTCAAGGATGGCAACCCCTGCCAGATGACCTGATTAATGCGCTGCGCCCCTGAACTGCCGCCCATAACTAAAAGGACAGGTTTACTACTATCAAAACAACAGAAATCCAAGCCCCGCTGTCTATCCCCCATAAGTAAGTCCGATCGGATGGGCAGCCCTACCACCTTTGCCCTGGGAATATATTGGCGAGTTTCGGGGAATGTGACCCACACTTCTTTAGCAAAGGGCACCGCCAACTTGTTAGCCAGACCGGGCGAATAATCCGACTCGTGAATGACGACAGGAATACCCCGCCACCAGGCAGCCACCACAACTGGTACAGTGACAAATCCGCCCTTGGAAAAAACCAACTGCGGTTGCAATTGCCCCAGAATAGCATAAGCCTGTCCTAAGCCCAGTAACACCTTGAAAGGGTCAGTGAAATTGCGCCAGTCAAAGTAACGCCGCAGCTTACCACTACTAATGCCATAAAAAGGCAAATCCTTCACTAATTCCTGCTCAATCCCCCCTTGGGAGCCAATGTAACTGATTTCCCAGCCTGCCTGCCGCAAAGAGTCCACCAGGGCTAGATTCGGATTCACGTGTCCTGCTGTCCCACCCCCTGTCAGCACAATCCGTCTGCTCATGGATACACCAAGTCACAATAACCCCGTTCGTCCTCAAAGCTCCCCAGCATCTGTAAGCCCCACTCATCCCCCACGCGCCGCAGGGCAATAGCCGCATCCGCCTGTACACCCAAGTCCTCATCCTGCAGGGCATCCACCAGTAGTTCCACCCCCTCCTCCCGATCGGGACAGTGGGGCAACAGCTTCCCTAAGGACCATACACAGTTACTGCGGATCACTCCCACCTCCTCCCGCCGATAGGCTGCGATCAAATGGGGTACTGCTGCTACCAAACCTAACTGTCCCAGGGCACTTGCTGCCCACAACCGTACCGCTGTAATATCATGTTGCAAACTCCAGAGCAGTGGTTCTAACGCCCTAGGGTCATGGGAATTCCCCAAGGCCCACACTACGCCCTTGCGCACATAGCCGTTCCAATCCTGCAATTGTTGAATTAAAGGCGGCACCGCCGCTCGATCGGGATTTCTGCCTAGGGCATAGGCAGCGCTCACCCGCACGAGGGGGCACTCATCCTGCAGGAGGCGAATTAGGTGGGGTATTGCCCGCCTATCCTCTAGTTCACAAAATGCCCGTGCCGCTCTCATCCGCTCTAGGGGCAGGTCTGAACAGAGCAAGGGCAACATCTCCTCCGGGTCAGGAGGGGGCGGGAGGATGGGGTAATCGTTTTGGAAGTCCAGTTCATACATGGGATATAGTCTAGCGGCAATTGTCCCCCTAGGAAACTAGGCACTCCCTCAGTTGTGCCTTAATTTTCTCCCCCTCTAGGTTTCTGCCAATCAGCACCAGTTGGACATTTGTAGGGGGCTTACTCTCATCAACTTTCAGTTCATAGCGTTTGCCGCTCAGTTGAAAAATATAGCGCGGAGCCAACCGTTCAAACCACAGAATGCCCTTAGCGCGAAAGACGTCCACAGGTAATTGCTTATCCAAGAAATGCTGAAACCGATCGAGATTAAAAGGACGATCGGCGGTAAAGGACACAGCTACAAAGCCATCGTTTTCTAGGTGGTGGGAGTGGTGATGGTGATCATGATCGTGGTGGTGATGGTGATGGTGAGGTTTAGCATTTTTGAGGTCAGGATTAGCCAAATTCACATCTAAAATCAATGGCAATGGCACTTCTCCCCGCACAGCCCTCAGGATACGTGCCCCCTTCTTTTCCCGCCTAATATATTCCTCTAATTGAGTGAGTTTTTCCTCCGTTACTAAATCCGTTTTGTTCAAAATGATGATGTCACTGTAGATCATCTGATTGTAGGCAGCTTCACTGTCAAAGTGTTGGGGGGTGAAGGCTTCACTGTCAATTACTGTTAGAATTGAATCCAATCTGGTGAGGAATTGTAGCTCTGTTCCCAAAAAAGTCAAAGCAATGGGCAGCGGGTCCGCTACCCCCGTTGTTTCTAGCACCATGTAATCAATCCGATCGTTGCGCTCTAGGACATTGTAGACCGCATCCATCAAACCGTCATTGATTGTGCAACAGACACAACCATTACTGAGTTCGATCATATCCTCTTCTACTGCTACGAGGAGCTGGCTATCAATATTAATATCGCCAAACTCGTTGACCAGAACAGCCACTTTTAGTCCCTGCTGATTTTGCAGAATGTGATTGAGCAGTGTAGTTTTACCACTACCTAAAAAACCAGTAATAATGGTAACAGGCATTCCCCGTTTTGGTATATCTAAATTAACCACCATAAATTATTTCCTCCAACTCCCTCTATTATAGAGGATGCACTTGTTGCCAAATTAAGGTAGAATGCTAAACAGCAATCTATGGGAGCCAAATCTATGGAAGGATTAGAAGTCAACTACTGGGGGCTGGTAGCAACAATACTAGCAGTGTTTGTGCCCTCTGTGTTCCTAATCGTATTGTACCTGCAAACTTCCAGTCGTGAAGAGGCAGGCGGTCCCCGTTAGCAACTATAGGAGCTAGTGATAGTATTTATGGCTGGAGGGCGATATGTGCTCTCCTTTTTTTCTTGTTTTGTTCATATTTTACAGACCTCCTCCCCAAACGTAGGATAAAAGATAAGTCTACAGTAAACATAGCCAATAAGCGGGTTAGGGGAAATATGATGAAAGTGGCAGCAGTTATGCTAGTATTTTAACGAAAGTCTTACAAATTGATAGACATATGCCTAGGGTGCTCCTCATTGACGATGAACCGGACATTTGCGACCTAATTCAAGCAGCTCTCGAAGAGTTAGCGAAATGGTCTGTAACGGTCTGTTCCGCCAGTGAAGATGTTTTTTTTTCCTCAGTTCCCAGCAATTTGACGTAGTTTTGCTCGATATATCCATGCCCAAGCGGGATGGTATTAGCTTGTACAAAGAACTGCGGAGCCAAAACCTACTGCCAACAACACCTGTAATTCTGATTACGGCTAAAATACTGCCAAGTGAAGTGAAACAGTTCCGGGACATGGGGATTGCAGGGGTAATTTCCAAGCTCTTTGACCCCACTACTCTAGCCCAGGAGATTGGTCAAATTTTGGGCTGGCGGCTATGAAGGTGCTGTTGGTAGATGACGATCGGGACTTTTGCGAGTATATAAAAACGGTTTTAGCCGAGCACAAATATACTGTAGATGTTTTGCAGCGGGGCAAGCTAGCCTTAGACATCATTCCCTTTAACTACGATGTGATTATTTTAGATGTCCACTTACCAGATATAAATGGGATTGAACTGTGCCAAAGAGTTAGGAGTAAAGGTATTGCCACACCAATTTTATTGTTGACTGCCAGTCAAGATCATACTGCCCAGGGGTTAGACCAAGGTGCGGATGACTACATAGTTAAACCCTGTAAGATCGAAGAGTTACTAGCTAGAATCCGTGCTTTGTTGCGACGAAAAACAGATAAAATGCCTCTCATTTTGCGATGGGGTAAACTAACACTCAACCCTGCAGAGGGTATAGTTAAATATGACAACCAAATAGTTAACCTACGTCCTAAGGAATATCAACTATTAGAGCTGTTTCTACGTCAGCCGCAGCGTCTTTGGGACAGAGGTACTATTATCAGTCACATTTGGAGTATGGATGATGTCCCCACTAACCACGCAGTTACCAATCTAATCAAAGATTTAAGGAAAAGACTACAGAGTGCCGGTATGAATGAAGATATGATTGAAACTATATATGGTGTTGGTTATCGCCTGCGGGAGCCGCCGATCGATTCACTGCAAATTATCCAAGAGAAATTTCTCAAAACCCTCGACCAACGCCTACAAGCTCTGCAAGCAGCGATCGCACCGATCATTGACAAAGTAGCAGAAATACAAGACTATCGGGAAGCGGAAAAAATTGCCCATCAACTGGCTGGCTCCCTGGGCACCTTTGGTCTGCCGGAGGCTTCTAGTGTGGCCCGATCGTTGGAAATTCTCCTTAGAAAACCTGAAAATTTGGCGATCGATCGTTTAACAGAGCTACTATCTCGCCTGCGGCAGGCTATTGCTGCTCCTCCCCAACCCTTGGGCACCGTGAATTTTGCCCACCTTGGTTTAATCACACAGGATTTGAGATTTGCTGACCAGTTCTATTTGCACATCATCAACAGCAAGTTCAAATTAACAGTACTAGAACCCCAGGAAATATCTAACCAAAGTTACAAATTTAATTTAATCATAATGCGGCTGGAACAGCGGGAGGACTACACTCTCATCTGCAAGCTACGGGAGAAACACCCTAACGTACCTATTTTTGTCTTAGATACATATCCGGATACAATTGACCGCCGTGTAGAAGTAAGTAAATGTCAACCTGACTTATATTTTAGTAGCAGTGTTAGTTTGGCAGAAGTAGTGGCAACAGCTAATAAATTGGTGGGGGTTGCTAAAACATATCACATCCTAGTTGTAGATGATGATCCCGATTTCTTAGATGTAGTGAAATCACTGTTACAGCAGCATAATTTTGTAGTTAGCACTTTAGCCGACCCCAGTCAGATTCTCGCTAATTTAGAGACTCACAAAACCGATCTTCTAATCGTTGACTTTGATATGCCCAAATTTAATGGTTTGGAAATCTGCCGCTCGATTAGACAATCCTATAGCTACGGTAAGTTACCGATCGTGTTTGTCACTGCCCATCGCTACTTGACAGAGAATCTATTTACCGCAGGGGCGAATGATGTTATTGCCAAACATGATGTTCATTCCTCACTGCTGCCGCGTATAATCATGGTATTAGCGCGCAATTTGCAGTATGAAACTCCGTCATAAGTTGTTATTATTGTTCAGTGGGGCTTTATTACTAACAAATATCACGATTTTTTCCTTCTTCTTCATGGCTGCAAAAAATAAACTGCCAGAAGGTCAAAATAACATATCCCAGATAGTGAAATCCCCCAATCTTTTCCTTTTACCGTTCTGTATTGTCACCAATCTTATAGCACTCACTTTTGGGGCATGGATGATTGATCGGTTGGTTACCGTTAGATTAGAAAGAGTAGGAAAGATGCTACATTTTTTGCAGGAGATTGCCCAGGACAATAACTTATTTATCAATCAGTTTACAGACAAAGATGGTGATGAACTCAGCTCCCTCGTCAATGGCATAGGTAGTGTGGTATACAGATTGCAGGATTTACTCATAAAAGATGCGGAAAGAAAGCAAATTTTAGAACTACAGAATCAATGTCTATCCTGCGTCCTATTGGGGGAGTCATTGGAGGCTAGCCTGCAACTACTGGGTCATTTAATAGAGGTGAAAGTGCCTGACTCTAAGTGTCTGTTTTTGGAATGTGTGGATGGTAAACTGAAAGTGCTATCGGCAACAGACCTACCGAATTTGTATCTAGCTGCAATTGATGGGATTGCTATTGGAGAAGGTATGGGTAGCTGCGGCACGGCTGCTTACAGACAGGAGACAGTCATTGTACCTGACATCAATAGCCATCCCTATTTTGCTAACTGGCAGGATTTACATAACAACTATAACTTACGGTCTTGCTGGTCCATACCAATATTAAAACGTAATTATCGCGAAGCATTGGGGGTAGTTTCTATCTATCATCACCAAAGTATCCTTCCGACGGAGGAAGAATTAAAGTTTTTACAATCTATTGCCTTTGTGGCAGGGCTAGCTATAGAAAAAGAAAAAACTAGACAGACAATCCAGGCACAAATAAGCAAAGAAAGGGAGTTAGCGGAACAGTTAAAACATGAGTTATATGCCCGCCAACAAGTGGAAAAAAGTTTACGCGGTACTATTCAGGAGTTGAAATATCACATCAACAATTCTCCCCTAGCAACGATCAAATGGGACCAGAATCTGACAATTTTAAGTTGGTCAAAGCGGGCAGAAGCTATGTTTGGTTGGACAGAGGCAGAAGTGGTGGGCAAAAATGTATTTGACTCTGACTTTAAGTTTCTCTGCGAGGAAGATTTCAGCAATGTATTTGTTCATATACGGGAATTGGTGAAGCAGAACTTTGCTATTACAACTAAGTATAACTATCGTAAGGATGGCACGATCATCTACTGTGAGTGGTATAGTTCTGTCCTGTTGGATGAAGAGGGGGAGATTGTCTCTATTCTCTCCCTTGTCCAGGATGTCAGTTTGCGCAAAGAATACGAAGACCTCATCTTGATGAAAACAGAGGAACTCGATCGTTTTTTTGCTGTAGTGCCTGACTTTTTGTGCATGGTTGACCTGGACGGCAATATTGTCCGTGTTAACTCGCAGTGGGAGAGGGTGTTGGGATATAGGCAACAGGAGATTATTGGGTCTTTCTTTATGAATTATGCCTATCCAGAGGATATAACAAACCAGGAGGAACTACTTAGAGAACTGAGAAACAGTAAATCATTACATAACATAGTTGCGCGTCTTAGATGTGCCGATGGCAGTTATCGCTGGGTCGAGTGGAACGCCAGTTTTTTAGGGGACTACATTTATGCTGCCGGTAGAGACATTACCGATAAGTTAGCAATTGAACGCATGAAAAATGAGTTTGTCTCCGTAGTTAGCCATGAGATTCGTACGCCTTTAACTGGTATTCGGGGTGCCTTGGGAATGTTAGTATCGGGTGCCTACGACCAAAACCCGGAAAAAAGAAGTAAGATGATGCAAATTGCTATTAATAATTGCGATCGAATTAACAACTTAGTCAAGAATATTTTGGACTTGGAAAAACTAAACTCGGGCAAAATGAACTTAGAGAAATCCTACTGCGATCTATGGGAGATTGTGAACCGCTCCATCGAGTCCGTTATTCATTTGGCAGAAGCGGCGCAAATTAAAATTGTCAATCAGTGCCAGGTACAACGTTTATATGCTGACCCATCAGCCTTAGAACAGGTATTTGTCAATTTGCTGAGCAATGCTATTAAGTTTTCCCCCCCCAACAGCACAGTAACAATCGCATCTTGCACTAGGGATGGTCAAAGGGTAGAGGTGACGGTAACGGACGAAGGCAGGGGCATTCCCGCCGATAAACTGGAAACGATCTTTGAACCTTTTCAACAGGTCGCCCCCTCTGACTCCCGCGATCGGGGCGGCACAGGTTTGGGGCTTGCCATTTGTAAGAAAATTATAAGAGAGCACGGGGGTAGGATTTGGGCAGAAAGCCAGTTAGGAGAAGGTAGTGTGTTTTACATTTTGTTACCCGTCCTGCAATAAATCTTTACTAAAATCCTGGCTAAACTCTTGATTGTTTTTTACTGACTTGTTATTTTTTTACTCTAGTATTTTTTCAAGGGATAAGTGAATGCTCACTGTTCCGAGGTTGCAAGTACAAACAGGGGGTAGGTATGGTAGCGGCGACTGCAAATGCGGACAGCAAAGACAGACCCATAATCCTACTGGCAGATTATCGTGATAGTCTCGCCCATAGTCTGAGGCAAAATTTGCTCGATGACCGTTATAACCTCTACTTTTGTCCCACATTAGAAGCGATCGATCGTCTTCTTGCTCGGACTACTCCCCATCTGTTGCTCGTGGGTTCTCTGGTCGATGCCAGTTGCTTAGAGGTGCAGCGTCTTTATGGCAGCAAGAGTAACAACGTTATTATCCTGGTGGATGATGTGGAAGTAAATCCGTTCTTTCGGGAATGGGTCAAGAAGAAGGGGGTTTATGAAGTCATTAGCATTGTGCCAGGGAAGATACGTCTACTCTTAGACGCCATTGAAAAGGCTGTGTTTGGTGACCAAGAGGTTGGGGAGGAACAGGAAAGCAATTGGCAATTTAGCTATGAGGATGCCCTCAGGAGTTTACAAGAAATTACCCAGGTGAGTTTGCAATACTTTGGTGAACTAGCGATCGGTAATTACTGGAAGAAAGCAAAAGCTACCCTTGCCGATCGAAACTGGCAGAATTTGTGGTCCATTGCACACAATGGCAGAATTAGTTTAGTAGGAGGGAAAAAGAGTTTACCAACCAAACTGACTGACAGAGAGTTTTTATTGTTGCAGATGTTTATTCGCGGTTTTGTGGCAGAGTGCGAGCGTATTATCAAAGACTATATGGAGATAATTGCTAGCCAAAAACTATCACCCAAAACTGCAGCGTTGCTGTCCACAATTGTACACCACTAACTACCTATGATTCTCTCAGAACCTACTACTACAATGAAAGATGCTGATGCCATCCTCACGCTGGAAATTGATGGGGAAATCAAACAAACCCGCAAGGGTACTAGGTTGCTCAGTGCTCTCCTTGCCAATCATGCTAAGCTCCTCAAAGCCTGTGGGGGACAAGGACGGTGCGCTACTTGTCACGTTTTCATCAACAAAGGGATGGAAAATTTAACACCCCCCACAGACCAGGAGTTAATGACCCTCAGTATTATGAAAATCACCCAGGAAAATGCTCGGCTGTCCTGTCAGTGTATGATTCTGGGCAGTGGTATTTCTGTCACTGTCCCCAAAGGCAAATATGTGGGCACAGAGGCGGAATTGGAAGCCCTAATTGGGCAGCGGGCAGAGCAAGCTCTCTTTCACCCCATAACAGGGGAAGTGCTGGTGGATGCTGGTAAACTAATCCTCCGATCGGCATTGCAGAAACTGCAAACAGTCAACCAGGAATTTGATACTGCTATGCGTTCTTTAGTGACTAGGAAGTTTATGAAGGAGAAATAAATATGGAACAACAAACGACCAAAAAAATCAGGAGTTATTCTACTCCCCCTGCCCCTATGCCTTCCCTGTGGGATGCCTGTCATTACAGCAAGTCCACTTTTTTCCACTTCGATCGGGAAAAGGGGGAGATCATAGACTACCATGCCCAACGCAATCTCTTGGTGGGAGAGGATTTTATTGTGTCTCTCCTGCGGGGATTGGAGCATGAAGTGGGGGACTCCGCTGGGTTACTGCTGTACATGATGGGGGAAAACTGGGGCAGAAAGGATGCCGAAGCTTTTACCGTCTGGTTTCAGAAGTTCTATCATCTTTCTATCAAAGCAGCAAATCTGTCCTTTGTCATGGAGACCTGGTGGTGGCCCTTTACTGCCCAGGGGTGGGGGACTTGGTCTTTGGATTTGCAATCTCTGAAGGAGGGCTTTATCTTTGTTGACTTGTTTGATTCCGCCGTCGCAAAGACCCTCGGCTATGTCGGTAAACCTGTCTGTCATCTGTACGCAGGGATGTTAGCAGGCTTTTTTAGCAGTGTATTCGATCGGAATTTAAGTAGCACGGAGATTCAATGCTATGCCACTGGCAATGATTATTGCCGGTTTCTGATTGGCTCTAAAAAGCGGGTAGATGCGACGGAGTTTTGGTTATCCACAGGTGCTACACCTTTGGAGATCGAACAACGTTTTCGCGCTCAAGAAATACCCAGTGAGCCTGCACTGTTGGAGGAAATTGTCACCAAGGAGGTGGAACAGGTATGAGGGGGTTATTAAACTGGTTACGGGGTGTGTGGACGAGTTTTTGTCGCTTCCTCCATCGTCTACTGCGCCCCAATCGCCTCAAGTACAAAGACCGTCCAACCCAGGTGCAGTCTAGCTTGGATGTGCCTATTACGGGGATCACTCAAATTGATGGTTATGCCCATCTGACAGTGAGTGGCTTGCTCAGTAAAGTGCAATGGCAGGTGTCTAAACCCAGTCGCAGTTTGGATGACAGTATCAATTGGGATTGAAGATGAGGAGGCAAAAACTATGATTACTCTGTGGGAAGAAGTGTTGAAAGTAGCAGACGGCAAATATGCGCAGCCGGAAGATTTAAGACTGATCGATCGGGCGGTCGCCACCTGGGAACAGCGCAAACAGGTCTATTATCTGCTGGAGCAGAAGGAAACGGAGATTGTACAAAGGGCAATCCAACTGATGCAAAAAAGCGATCGGTTTCACCACTCTCCTGTGGACAACCTAGGGGTGGAGAGATGTCAACGGGACATGGTCATGGGTCTGCGAGCTTGTGCCTTGGCAATGCTGTTACAGGATGAATATCTTTTGCAAGACCGCGTTTTGTACTGGCAACGCAATGTTTTTCTCGCTATGCAGTTGCAATACCAGGGGTATAAGTGGTTACAACAAGCAGTGAAAAGCATTTTGCCGGAGAATCAGGCTGCTTTTATTCTCCCCTATCTGCAACTTGCCCATGAAATGATGAGCGGTAAATAGGGAGGTAAAAATGACATCGACAGCTGTTCCTGGTAATCTCTTTTCTGCTCGTTTTTATGTCTCCTCTGACCCCAAGTCGGGTTTGCTCTCTACCCCCATGCAGCGGCGTTTGCTGGCTGTCCCTTCTCTGCTAATGGCAAGTATTTACGAAACTCTGCAGGAGGAAGCGGGTCAGGCATCTTTTCTGGCACTTTACACCTTCGGACGGGCTTGGGGGAAGTCTTTCTTTGAGCGTGCCCAAAGGGAGATAGAGGCATATTACCGCTGCTCTGTGGCTAATTTTAATGCGATCCAGTTTTTCTCTCTCATGCAGGAGCTATGGGCGGTACATGGTCTGGGCAAGGTCACAACGGATTTTGCTGCTGCCGCCGAGGGTATTCTGAGGGTCACAGTGCGCAATTCTGGTATTTCCCAGGGGATTAGTTCTGCCAATCCCAAGTCCTACAGTTTGGAGGCGGGCTTTTTGGCAGGTTGGTTTTCTGGTCTCACACAGGAGAATCTCGCCGCCTGTGCTGTTGATTGGACAGGTGCCCCTGCTAAGATTGTCTACGTTGTGGCGGGGGAAAGACACATAGAAGAGCTGCAATCTACTAGGGCGTAATTGGCTCGAGGATGGCGCTGATGCCTTGACTGGCTAACTGCCGCACCTGCTCCTGGGCTAATTCCAGGCGATGAAAAGCTCCCACCTGCAAAACTGCTTGCCCCGATCGGTTGAGGGGGAATGCCCCTGGTAACATTTGGCGGAGGGCAATTCTTTCTGCCTCGGAATTGACAGGTACAACAACACGAAAACGCAGAGCAAGGGCGGGACGCTTGGGAACAGCGGGGGTCAGGTCTTCCACAATTCTGCCGTCGGGGGGAGGGAGGGCGGTCACGGGGGGTAGATTGGGGTCAATAGTGGAATTGATTGCCATAGGGCGGGGCGGGCTACCGCCAATCCTGACAACTACACTGTTGGGGACCGGTTCAAAACTAGGGGGGGCAGAGACAGCGATCGGGGGAGGGAGACTAGGTGCAACAGGCATTGGGGGAGTGTTCTCCCAGGTCACTTGTCCAAAGAAGTTGGCTTGGTCAAATTGATTGCCCCAGGCAAGAATGCCCTGGCTGGAGTTGTTGTAGATGGCTCTAGGGTTACGGCGAAAGATGTTTTGCCCAGGATTCTGCTGATCGCCGAGGTCGGGATTGCTGTCATTGAGGGTGATGATGCCTGCCTGCTGATTGTTATCAATGGTGTTGCGGCGCAGGAGGGGACGGGCGTTTCCCTGGATGATAATGCCTGTGTCGTTGTCAGCGATCGTGTTTGCCACTAGTTGGGGAGCTGCCTGCTGCCTGATGCTGATGCCAAAGCGCGACCTTTCTGAAATATTCTGCTGTAGGAGGGGCTGGGCCTCCCCTTCGATGGTGATATTGCTGGCACTGTTGCCACTAAAGCGATTGTTGCTGACAGTAGAGGTTGTTTTCCCTGCTAGAAAGATGCCGTCTTGGCGACTGTTGAGCACTATGTTGTTAGCGATGATGGCGTTGCCCTCTTCCTGCCAAATACCGTAACCCCTAGGGTGGGGATTGCTGATCGTCAGTCCCTGCAGTTCGGTGCGGTCTTGTACCACGATCGTGGCGTTGGGCTGGGGCAGAAACACAGAGCGAAAGTTACCACCACCAATTACTACCGCCCCTTTATTGCCCCGCAGAATAATCCCTTCTCTGAGTACCCAGGGAAATCGCTCCCCCGAACTACTGCTGTAGGTGCCTGGCTGTAAAACGATCGTTGTGCCGCTGTTGGCAATGGAGAGGGCGTGACTGACAGTGCGAAAGGGACGTTGGAGGGTGCCGTTGCCAGTTAAATCATTGCCCTGCTGAGGATGTACAACCAGGGTAGTGGCAAAACTGGGGAGAACAACAGCAAAACCGATCGTGTAGAGGCAGCGCATAATAGTTTAGGTATCTACACTGATTGTATTTCCCATGAGCATTAGTTTAGCGCAAGGGCAAGTTTATCGCATTCTGGATGCCAATCTCGATCGTGCCCGCGAAGGTATACGGGTGATTGAGGAATGGTGCCGCCTAGGCTTGGAAAACCAAGATTTAGCCCAGCAGTGTAAAGAATTGCGGCAGGAATTGGGGCGCTGGCATACAGAAACTATTCGAGGGGGGAGAGATACGGTCAATGACCCGGGCACTAGTTTAAGCCACGGTCGGGAAGTGAGCCGCCCTGACCTCACAGCAGTATTGACTGCCAACTTTGCCCGTGTGCAGGAGGCGCTGCGGGTTTTGGAGGAATACAGTAAACTCCATGACCCCGCTATGGCAGCTGCTATGAAAAACCTGCGTTATCAAGTCTATGTTTTGCAATCTGCCGTGCCCGTTGCTGCTACCCGCCGTCGTCTGCTAGCGAACTATCTCTATCTAGTTACCATGCCCCACCCGCGCTTAGCAGAAATTGTGGAGCAATGCCTGGCAGGAGGAGTACGCCTAGTGCAGTTCCGCGATAAAGAAGCTAACGATCGGGATAAGTTTCTCCTTGCTCAAACTCTCTGTCAGCTCTGTCACAAATACGAAGCTCTCTTCCTCGTCAACGATCGGGTTGACCTTGCCCTTGCCGTCGGGGCTGATGGTGTCCACCTGGGGCAGACGGATATGCCAGTGGCAGTAGCGCGGCGCATTTTGGGTAGGGAGGCAATTATTGGTCTTTCCACCACCAATCCAGAGGAATTAGCGATCGCGGTGGCAGAACAGGCGGACTATGTAGGCGTCGGTCCCGTCTTTGCTACCCCCACCAAGCCCGGCAAGCCCGCCGTCAAGGATACCTATTTGCCCTATGCCGTCCAGAACTGTCCCCTGCCCTGGTTTGCCATTGGGGGGATTGACAGGGAAAATCTAACAGAGGTCATCCAATTGGGAGCAGAACGGGTAGCAGTAGTAAGAGCACTAGTCACCGCCCCTGACCCCCAAGCCACTGCTGCCGCCATGCTGGCAGAATTAAGACCCCAGCTTGAACGCCTCCAGGATCATGTTGTAGGTGAGACCTACCTTGGTTGTATGGAGGAGACTAACTAACCTGCTCCGCCGCCCCCTGCGGTAGAAATACCAACTCAGTCCCTCGATTACGCTAATCACCACCGCCGCCGCCGGCAAATCCCACACTGCCCCCTGCCCCGTATAGGTGGCAATCACAATCCCTACTAAAAAACCTAACAAAAGAGCGATCGTGTGGGTCAAAAGCCATCGCCAGGGATTTTGCAACCAGCTGTCAATCTGCCCACCGATAAAACCCGGCACTTGACTCAATCTGGTATTTTGCATAGCTCGCCTAGACCCGAATTTGCACAGGCATCACCAGGTAAGTAATCTTTGTCCCCCCGATCGGTTTGAGCACCGCTGGGCTAGTGGGAGTATTCATCTGCAAAATCACATCAGTTGTGTTGACCGCCTTCAGCCCATCCAGGAGATATTTGACATTAAAAGCAATCTCCAAATTCCCCCCCGCCACCTGCGCCGGCAGAGATTCCTTCCCCGCTGCTACCTCCGGCGTATCCACCGCCAGGGCAATCTCCTGGTTTAATTCATCGATCGTAATTTTGACAATGTTATTTTTTTGATCAGCAAGGACTGCTACCCGCTCCAAAGCACCGACAAAAGTTTTGCGCTCGATCGTGACCTGATACTTAAACTGCTGGGGAATGAGGCGATTGTAATCGGGATAGACACCATCCAGAAGGCGGGCAGTGAGCATTTGCTGCACCCCCTGAAAAACCATCTGGGTTTCGTCAAACTGCACCGCAATCATCCCCTCCCCGTAGTGGTGGAGCATCCTCTCCAACTCCCGCAGCGCCCGCGCCGGCACCGTCACCTCCAAATTCGCCACCGCCTGGGGGGGCAAAGCCGCCTCCTCCTCCGAATAGGGAATCTCCACCACCGCCAAGCGATGTCCATCCGTCGCCGCAAACTCCAAACCCTGGGGCTGTACCTTTACGTGTACCCCCGTCAACACCCGCTTTGTTTCATCATTGGCGGCAGCAAACAGGGAACCATTCACCCCTGCCAAAATTGCCTCTACGGGCAAATAGGAAATCTGTCCCTGGCTGATCTGGGGCAACTGGGGAAACTCCGCCGCCGGCAATCCCCGCAACTCATAACGCCCCGACCCACACAACAACACCGCTGTACTCGTGTCTAAGTCCACCTGCAGGGTCACCTCTGCCTCAGGCAAACGAGAAACAATATCATTAAGCAAGCGGGAAGGCAAAGTAATGCTGCCCTCTTGGGTAATTACAGCGGGAAACTTGACCTGAATGCCCAAATTCAAATCAAAAGCCGTCAGGGAAACATTACCCCCCTCCCCGTCCGTCTCCAGCAAGATGTTCGCCAAGATAGGATGACTGGGGCGCGCAGCAACAGCACGACTCACAAAACCAAGGTTCGTCGCTAAAACATTTTGCGGGCAAGAAAAATACATTGACGCATTAAATCCCATCTTACACCACTATAACATTTTCAGTAAGCGCAGCTTGTTGCAACTACTACTACTACTAGAATTTAAATATTAATTTAGTAGTAGTAGGGCCTGTGGAAATTGTGGAAAACTCAAAAAAATCCCTCAACCAATAGGGTTTCAGCGATCGCAGCCTGTGGAAAAAGTTGTGGAAAAACCCCCCTAGTTTTCCACAGGGTATAAATACCTAGGCAAAGTTTTCCACAGGGAGGGCGATTTTTTCCACAGAAAAGGCAAAGTTTTCCACAGGTTTTCCACAGATTTGGGCGAGTTTTCCACAGGTTTTCCACAGGTTTGCCCACCCTAGCCGTGCCAAAAATTCATAAAAATTTACAATCCCTCTGGTTTAGTATGGATTTATGTGTGACACTAGGGAAAGTTTTATGCGTAGGTTATTGACATTTGTGTTGTTTATATGCTTAACGTGGGGGTGGATATTACCGGTGGGGGCGATTGAGATTGGCGACATTCCCGACTTACCTCCCAACGATCGGACTTGGGTAGTAGATTTTGCCAATGTCATCAGCAGTGCCACAGAGGGGGAGATCAGCCGCAAACTAGATGCCATTGCCAAGGCGACGGGGAAGGCAGTACGCTTTATCACCGTGCCCCGCATTGATTTTGGGGAACCTGCCCAGGAATTTGTAGAGGAAGTGTTTGCCAAGTGGTTTCCTGACCCAGAAGCGGCGAAAGACCAGGCATTAGTCCTTATTGCTGCCCAGGACCACCGTACCGCCTGGCAGGCAGGGGAGGGAATTAAAGCCATTTTGACCCCTGAGCTGTGGGAGAGTGTCACAGCGGAGACTATGCTACCCGCGGTGCAGGCAGCTCGCTTTAATCAGGCAATGCAGGAGGGGGCAAAGCGTATATTGGCAGTTTTAGCCGGTGAACCTGACCCTGGACCCCCGCTGGTGGTGGCGCAAGTGGAAAAAGAAACCCCGCTCCCCGTAGACAGCAAAACCTCCACTACTTGGGTGCTTGCCCTCCTAGCCGCTGCCACGATCGTGCCTATGGCAACCTATTTCCTCCTGCAAAAAAACTAAATTTACATAGGGGGGCAATTTTTCACTTCCCCCTACAATTGGGATGGGAGAGCTAGCCTATGTCCAACCTCGATGCCAATGTCTACCTCGATCGTGCCCGCCAATCATTAGCCGCCGGGCAACTGGAAATAGCCTTTAACTATGCCCGTCGTGCCCTAGAAGCTGACCCCCATTGTGCCTCTGCTCTCCTAGAAATGGGCAAGATTTTAGAACAGAATGACCAAATTGACGATGCCCTCAGTTGTTACCAAGAGGCTTATCGCTTAGACCAAAACCTATGGGAGAGCCTATGGCGATCGGGAATTATTTATGACCGCAAGGGATTAGGGGAATTAGCCCTCCAAGCCTGGCAGACCGTCATGGCAGCAGTGCCGCAATACTTTGCTCCCCAGGAACATCTGAAGTTGGCAAGGTTGCTGTTAGAAACTAAGAATCCCCAAGGGGCAATACAAGCGACGGCATTTTGTCAAGATTTACCAGAGGCATGGCAACTGCGTGCTCAGGCTTATTTGCTGTTGGGAGATATAGACAATGCCCAGCAGAGTTTGACTACTGCCCAACACCTTGACCCTACTTTTAATCTGGCGCCAGAGTATACTAACCTAGCTAAACTCGCCCTTAAACGCAAAGCAATTACGCAGGCACAGACATATTTACAAACTGCTATAGCCATGCAATCTGATTATCTGGATGCCCATTTTTATTTCGCCCTCTCCTTTGCCCAGGACGGTCAACTAAAGGAATCACTCCTTGCCTTCCAGGAGTTAGTTAACCTTGCCCCCCACTATGCCCCCGCCTACTACGAAATGGGTATCCTTGCCAGTCAACTGCAGCGCTGGGAAGAAGCAGATACCTTCTTTACTGCCGGTCGTACCCTTGACCCCCACATCTATCCCCAGGTACAGCCCTTAATCGATCGAGTGAAGGAGTTACTAAATTTTTAATATCATAGAAACGACCTTCTGCCCTACCCCCATGACCACCTTTGACGCCCTCAACCAGGAACTCCACTACCGTCAAGCGCAGCGCACCCTCCGCCATGTCCTCGCCCAGTTAGACCTTACCCCCAGGGAACGATCGGGGCTGGAAACAGAGATCGCAGGGCTAGAGATGATGCTGCGCAAACTCGATCGGCAAGTGGTACAAATTGCTGCCTTTGGGATGGTGGGGCGGGGGAAGTCCTCTTTACTCAATGCCTTGGTGGGGCAAGAAGTTTTCCGCACGGGAGCAATCCACGGGGTGACACAAACTATAGACCGTGTGCCATGGCAGGTGGAGCGGGTTACCCTCAAAAATGAGTTTAGTGGGCAGATTGAACTGGTTGATACCCCAGGCATTGATGAGGTCAATGGGCAGGCACGGGAGGAATTAGCCATTCAGGTAGCCCAGCAATCTGACATTGTTTTGTTTGTAGTGGCGGGGGATATTACCAGAGTGGAATTTACAGCATTATCTCAACTGCGTCGCTGTGCCAAACCCCTGCTCTTGGTATTCAATAAAATTGACCAGTATGCCCCCCCCGATCGGGAAGAGATATATCGCAAAATTGCTGATGAAAGGGTAAAAGAGTTGCTCACTCCTGCAGAAATTGTCCTAGCGGCTTCTTCTCCCCTTGTGCCCAAAGTCATACCCCAACCAGATGGCAGTTATGAAATTGAAATGGTAAGGGGCAAACCCCAGGTGACTGACCTCAAACTAAAAATCCTAGAGATTCTCGATCGGGAAGGGAAGTCCCTCCTAGCCCTCAATTCTCTGCTCTATGCCGATGTGGTGCATGAAAGAATCATTGCCAGAAAGATGGCGATTCGCAACTACCGTGCCGATCGGTTGATCTGGAATGGTGTAATGACTCAAGCTATTGCTATCGCTGTTAGTCCCATTACTGTGATTGATTTAGTTACCACAGCTGTCATCAACATTTATCTCATTCTCTCCCTGGCGAAACTCTATGGTATTGCCATGACCCATCAAGGGGCGTTTAACTTGCTCAAACAGATAGCTTTGGCAATGGGGGGGGTCAGTGTTACAGAGCTGTTTACCAACTTCAGTCTAGGGTTATTAAAAGGGGTGGGGGGAGTCCCCGTTGCCCTCTCCCAAGCCGCGATCGGTGGTATTTCCACCTACAATATCGGTATGATTACTAAAGAGTATTTGGCTAATGGTGCCAGTTGGGGGGCGCAGGGACCAAAGGCTGTCATTACCCGTATTCTCAACTCCCTCGACCAGGAGTCCATCATAGCAAGAATCAAAGAAGAACTAAAAAGTAAAATCCATCGGTCTTAACCTTGGAGTCGCAGCAAAATAGCAGCAGCCACCAGGGTAAAAGTTTCTGTCCACTCCACGATGGCGCCGTAGGTATCCCCCGTTTGTCCCCCCAGTTGACAATTGATGACTAAGCCCACTGCCAGAGCAATGCCCAAACTCACGGGAATGACAAACCGCAAATCCCAAGCCAGAAAGACCAAAGATAACAAAAGAACAGCCAGCAAGTACACCAGCCAACGATCGTTGCCTGCTTGATGTAATTTCCCTTTGCCCTCCTCCTTCAAATACCGATAGTGGGTAATAGCAAACAAATGCCCCCACCTCCCCCAAGCCAGGGCGTGCAGGAGGACAGAAAAACGATGACTGGGAATTTCCATCAAAGCCAAGGTCTTCAAACCTAAAATAACGATCGCTGCCATCACAGCAAAAGCCCCTGCTCGGCTATCTGCCATCACTTCCAACCGTCGCTGCGGGTCAGTAACTGCCAGACCATCTGCTGTATCCATCGCCCCATCTAGGTGTAAGCCCCCTGTCAAAACTAACCATAGCAGAACCACCAAAGCCGCCCTTAGTCCCGCCGAAAACGGCAAAACCAATTCCAACAAACCATCCCATAAGCCAAGCAAGACAGCCAGAAGAATGCCCACGATCGGCGACCAGAGAGCAATGCCCCGTAAATCCAAGGGGGAAGGCTGTGGTAAGGGCAAAACAGTATAGAACAACAAAGCACCCCACAGAGACCTCATTCCGTTGCCTCAGCTATCTTTTCCAGGCGTTTCTGTTTGATTTCAATTTCCTCTTTAATTTCCCGTTGTAGGAAAAAGTTCAGAAAAGTACGCACCAGAGCCAAGATCACCAACTTCACCAAGTCTTTTAAGTTAGTGGAAAGGGTAGTAGCCATAATATCCGCCGCCAACTGGAACTCCAGTGCTAAGGATAGCCACACGCCAAACTGTAACCGCAGATTGATAAATTTCTTTGCCCGCACCCCGCCCACAAACGTAATCAGGAAACCCAAGACAATACAAAGTATGGAAACAGCCTCCAGGACTAACTTACAGAAGGCACCGATAACCTTCAACCCCTCCTCTAGGGTATGTATAGCCTCCATCTCCTCGCCTCTTGCGGCGGAAATATTCTACCCCAAAACCGATCGGGTATAAAATTTTGTACTATAATTGAGGGAGTGGCAGCGTAGCTCAGGTGGTTAGAGCGAAGGTCTCATAATCCTTAGGTCCCGAGTTCGAGTCTCGGCGCTGCTATTGGTTTAGTAGTTGGTGAAACCAGGTTGGCTTGGCTGGCTTTAGTTCCTAAGCCGCAGGGAACGAATATGATTTAAGTACTAAAACAGCTCTCTCATGGCGGTTACTCCTTTGTTGAGATTTGTTGAAAATGAAGCTGACCTAAATGAGAAAGAATAATAGGGAGTTCAGGACTGTATAGTCTTTGTAGAGTAAAATACTGGAAATTGACTTGGCAAATTTTCTAAATCCACTGACCATAACAAAGTTATTTTAATGTTCATCCTGTCTTTCAACAACACAACATTGATGTTTTATAGTTCAACAATGTTAAATATCTAAAATACCAAAGGTGTTGAATATTCGCAACAAAACTTAACATTAGAGGTTAGATTTACCCTACTAGAGGCTCAAGATTTGCATTAAAGTACGTAGATATATCCACCTTAAAGCCGAGATGATTTCAGAGAAAGAATAATCTCCTCATTGTGAGGACTATTGCATCTAAAATGGGCTGTATCCAGAGGAGGGCAAAGAGTTGAGAATTCAAAACAGGATAATTATTTTAGGGTAGGAGTTTTAGCAAGGGCTGGATAAGTTGCCGCAGTTGTTTTAACATAAACTTAAATTTTTTTGCTATTTCTCAGAGCTAGAATGGCATTTCTGGCTCCTTTTTTCTACCTCTTTCCTAACATTCAACACTTCTGCTGACAAACAACCACAACACTTGTAGGACACAGAGTTCAACTGTAGCGTTGAAAAACAACTTTGCAGAATGAGTCAAGTTATGCACAATGAATCCATGAGCAAGGGGGGGCTGTAAAACTAAACTCCTCCGAAATGCTCACATCAATCACATCAACGTGTCATATTGTGTAAATTTTCTCAGCAGTTGCTCCCACAATTTTTTGCAATCGCCCAATGCATTACTATCCCCCCCGATCGAATCTGGTGCGAAAACTACCGTATTTAATCCAATACTGTTTGAGACTATGCCCTGGGGTATGCAAACTCGATCGCACGCGATACAAAATCACCTGCCTGTGGTCCCCCATCCACAACTTGTCTATGGGTTCTACGGAGATCACTGTTCCCCCTAGGACGCGGATACATTCAGAAAAACGCTCGATCGTGCTGTAATCAACGGTTTCAAAGATAAAGAAGTTGCCCTGACAGATGAGGTGACGACTACGAATCCAGTTTTGCAATTTTTTCTCAGCATGGGTGGGCAACATACTCAACTGGCAATGGGTAGCTCTCCTGTTTGATGAACTGTAATGCCCCATGTTCCGACCCCCACACCTGACGATTGGTTTCTACATCCATTCCCCTGTCCCAACTGGTAAAGGTGGTTTCTGTCAGCTCCACTTCACTGACCAAGTAGGTTATCTTGCCATTTTTTTCAATCAAACAGCGATTCCCCTCTACGCAACCCCGAAATCTGTCCCCCTCCCAAGTAAAAATCATGGCACAGTGCCACCGCCGTTCGATGTCCTGGGGAGTGATGGTCGCCAAAATACTTGGCTCCCGCGCCGCCCCCGCAAACCTAATGCTGTCCTTGAGGGCATAATTTTCCACATAGACATGATCTCCCCGATCGATTAAGCGATGCACCCCCTGGCGATAGGGAGTCCAGAGGTCATGGTCAAACATCTGCTCTGAGTAAAACCCCATGTCATTAAAAAACGACCAGGGGAGGGGACAGAAGAAGACGCGGATGTGGGCAAAATCCCTGGGGTTAGCCTGCGCCTGCAGCCGATTGCTAAAATCTCCTGCCAACCACTGGGCTAGTTTCAATCTCATGACTTTTGTTTGATTTCCGAGGAAAAGGAAGCCGTCACCACCCCACTACCGCCACTGGTTTTGATTAAGGAGACCCGACAGCGCACATTGTCGTTGATGAACCAAATTTTTTCTTCCGCGGCTGCCCGATCGTAGAGCGTCACTAGGACAAAGGTGTTGTCCTCTGTGAGATAGTATTCCCCAATGGCAGGCATGGTCTCTGCATAGCCCTTGTCCCGCAATAACTTGCCCCTGTAGGAAGCAGTAGGCACCGGTACCAGCAGACTTTCGCCCTGGGAAATTTCCCCGTCCCAATCCGATTGCCCCTCCCAGGTCATCACAAAGGGGGAGACCACCCGATCGCTACTGATCCCGTGCACCTGGCACAACTCCTGCACCCGGGCATCCTGGGGACTGACGGCAGTAACAGTAATTTGGGAAGTGACCGCTTCAAAATGGGCAAAGGCAAGATGATGGACACTGCGTTGCGACCGCCATGACCCGATCGATCGGTGCACAAATTCTTGGATGTCCCACCTCGCCCCTGCCATACCCTATGCTACTTCCTTAACAGAGATGATTTTACCACCGCCCCTTTGGATATTTTGGATAGTCCTAGACAGCTGACTATAGCCAACTTCTGTAGTGGTAATACTGCGGCGGGTATTCATACTAGACTTACTGGCAGTGATGCGGAAGCGCTTGCCCGTATTGCTGTAAGCTCCCGAACCCCGTGCAGGTGGCACAATCTTTGTCGGCAGATCGATACCAATGTCCGAGATTAACTTGGCATCCTTACCCACTGTGTCAGCGGCAAAACCCCGCACCAGGGCAAAGGTACGGTTGAACACCACATTGCGCAACCCCACCTGACTTTGGCTGCCCACCATATAGGGCACCACATTCTCGCCGAAACGCTGCAGGTATTCAGGACTGTCAATGTAGGAATTGATCTCCGCCTCGTAGCCCTGTTCGTTATAGCGGCGCACGTGTTCTGATACTTCCCCTTGGTCTTGGGGGGCACGCCCCAGGAAATGCTTGAAATTCAACTCCACAAAGCGGTAGGGGGAAGAGGTCTCAAAAAACAGGCGACGATAGAGGTCAGACAAACCCACTGCCCGTACAAAGCCCCGCACCGTAATATCCCCATTGCGCAGCATGGACTCCGCCGTGGTCAGGCGTTCACTTTCCAAGATGTGGGCATTGCTCAACACCTGGCGATAGACCGCCCGAATTACAATCTGTAAATCCTCTTCCGTGGCGTTCTTGGTCAACTCCACCCGATCGGTAGTAATCCACAGAGCCATAGTTACACCTCCTCTAAGCTACTTCCGTGATGCTGACGATTCTGCCCCCTGCCCGCTGGATGCGTTGGATTTGGGGAGTCATTTTGCTAGCGGGTACAAGATATTCCGTTGTGCTGTAACGGCGGCGGCTGTCGTACTTGAAGCCCGTTGCCAAAATCTTAAACTTCTTCTCCGTGCCTGAACCGATCACACCGCTTGTAGAGGGCTTGATCTTGTTCGCCCGATTTAGCCCCAAATTCATCACCAACTGGGATTCCTTGACTGCACTATCTACTTGGGCAGGACCCCGATCGAGGGCAAACATAAAGTTATAGCCCACCTGCTTGTAGTTGCTGCTGGTGCTGGTACCCCGATCGTAGGGTACAATGTTGTCCCCAAAGGCTTGCTGGTACTCTTCGCTGTCGATGTAGGAATCGATTTCTGCATCATAACCCTCACGGACACAGCGGACAATATGTTCCGACACCTCCCTTTGGTCTTGGGGAGCACGTCCCAAGAGATGGCGGAAATTCAACTCCACAAAGCGGTAGGGGGCACAACTCTCAAAATAACGCGCCTTGTAGAAATCCGACTTAGCTACTAGACGCACAAATTCCTTCACAGAAATTTCGCGGTTGCACAGCTTGGACTCCGCCGTCACCAGGCGTTCACTTTCCATGACATGGGGATTGCCTAAAACTTGCTTGTAGACACCCCGAATGATGGTTTGCATTTCCTCCGTTGTGCTGTTGGGACGCAATTCCAAAGGTGCAAATAAAGTTCTCATGTTAAAAACCTCGTCTATCAAAGAACTATTGGTAATATTTGGTAAAAAGGGGGGATAAAACCCCCTCAACCCCTAGAGGGGAGTGATACTGGCAATAATTCCACCTTGACGATGGATGCGTTGGTACTCCTCCGAGAGTTTTTCGTAGGGGACAAGGAACACCTGATTGCTGCGGCGGAACTTGGAAACATTGTTGACCACCTTGGCACGGTAACCCGTAACCTCGATGCGATAGACCTTGCCGCCCGCACTGGCATCCACCCCATGGCGGGATCGCGCCGCCAAAACAGGAGTACGGAAGGTCAAACCAGGTGCCACCACAGGGGTAGGAATTTCCTGAATCACCAGGGAGTTGAGCTTGGGCGACTTGCCTGCTAAATCCCCCTTGAGGCTGCTGGTAGAAGCCCCCCGCACCAACTGGAAGAAGTGGGTAAACTGCACCATGCTCTGGCAAGCCTCTGACTTGTAACCCCGCAGGTAGGGCACCACATATTCCCCGAATACGGTTTGGTACTCATCGCTGTTGATGTAGCTATCGATCTCTGCCTCGAAGCCCTCCGTATCCAGGATATTGCTGTGGTAGCGCATTTCCTCCAGGTCAAGGGGAGCACGCCCCAGCAGATGGCGGAAATTTAACTCGATCGCTCTATATCGGGGCACATTCTCAAAGAAACGGGAACGGTAGAGGTCAGACTTAGCGACCGCCCGTACAAACTCCCGCACACTTAGTTCGCCCCGCTTGAATTGGGACTCAGGCACCTCTAAGCGCTCACTTTCCATCACGTAGGCATTGCCCAAAACCTGGCGGTAGACAGCACGGATCATCGTTTCCGCTTCTTCCACCGATCGTCCGGGCACCCACTCCAGCGGGGGGGTTTCGTCAAAGAGACTGACTCCCAAACGGGATGCTGGTCCAAACGGCATTATTATCTCCTTTATCAAAGTTTTTTTAACGCAGTAAAAGCTGTACAGCCCTACCACAAATACTGTGGCGGTTTATACGCTTTGTTATGATCCATCTTCTTACAGTTAGGGGCACTTGGTTGTCAAGATTTGTAAACTACCTCTAGACAGAAAAAAACCCCCGTTGGGGGTTAAAGGGAGTGTTGATGTTTGGGTTTAAGCGGTTACAAAGCTAGCGCTAGTAACAGACGTAGCTGTGACGCCAGCTAGAATCATGACGTCTTTACCGTCTAAGCGAATCACTGTGTTACCACCCACTTGCGTGATCGCCAGCTGATTAAATTGTAAACCACCGCTGAGCACTATTAGATCCTGCCCGACGACAAAGTCACCTACAAAGTCTGTGCCCGCATTTGCCTGTAGCACAAACCGATCGTTGCCTGCACCGCCAAACAGGAAGTCATTGCCCAAGTCACCAGTGAGCACATCGTTCCCCTCGTTGCCGAAGAGAGTGTCGTTACCCTTGCCACCAAAGATGAGGTCGTCCCCTTCCCCACCGTAGATGACATCTTCACCAGCATTGCCAAACAGGACATCCAAGCCAGGTCCACCAAAGATGACATCCTGACCAGGTCCCCCCGTAATGGTGTCGTTGCCACCGCGACCATCGATCGTGTCGTTGCCGTCCCCACCAGAGAGCAGCTCATCGTCATTGTTGCCGAGAATAGTATCGGTGAAGTCAGTTCTGATGGCAGGGGGAGTGGTGGATTCGGGGCTAAAGAAGGGCACCGTTTGCGTAGTAGGTGTAATGGGGGAGAAGAAGGGACTCGCAAGGGGATCAGCCGCAGGCACACTACCATCGGAACCAACGCCATCGTTATCGATGATGTTGACGATCACCGATTCCGTACCCGTTGCCAATGCTCCACTCACAGATTTAATAACCACTGCAAAACTTTCCGTCCGCTCGATCGTGCGGTCATCCAAAATGGGAATCACGATCGGGAACTCTTGCCTAGCCGTACCCGCAGTGAAGGTGATACTACCAGAGGAAGCAATAAAGTCCTTGCCAGCAGTAGCTTGACCTTCTGCATCACCGCCGACCACATCGTAGTCGATAGTCACCGTTGCCCCAGGATTAGCTGCGCCACTAAACACGATCGGTACCCTGACAGCACCAGCCCCTTCGCTGATATTGAAGGTACGCACATCCCCGAAGCTCACCGTACCAGTCAAGCGAGAAGTATCACCGTCATTGTCTTTGATTTGAACAACTGTCGAGTTGACCACCAGAGTGCTTTCCCCGCGCTTTTCAGTTAAATTGAGGGTAAAGCTTTCGGTAGGCTCAGGGGTAAGGTCATCAATGATAGGAATACGAATAGTTTGGAAACCACCTACCCCATCGGCAAAGAACACAGCCTTTTGGTCAGAGAAAATAAAGTCCTTGCCCTCTTCTGCCACACCTATACCAGACGCCTTGCCCAGGGAAATTTCTGCATTTACAGCACCACTTGTGCCCCCTACCCGCTGTACACGAATATCCAGAAAGCCTTGCCCTTCATCGACCACATAGCTTGCCCTTTCAAACTGGATGCTACCACGGGATGCCGCTGTACCAGCCGCTGCGTTGGGTCCGTCATTATCTAGGATAGTTACCGCTACAGGTCCACCAAGAACAGGGATAGGAACGTTTGGCTCGTTACGGGGGTCAGGACGCTCAATAATTACAGGGTTAGCAGAACCAACATTGGTAATAACTTCCCTAATGGGCGGGAATTCAGGACGATCGGTTCTAGCATCTGTAAGAGTTACGAGGAAGGAGCGGGAACTTTGAATAACATCGTTATCGATGATCGGGATACTAATAATGCGTGGGGTAGTATCGCCTATACCAAACCTCACCGTTTCTGAAACAGGGATAAAGTCTCTCTGGGGTGTGGCACCATTTTCTCCTGTACCCTGAACTGAAATCGTTGCTAACAGAGCAACTGAAGGGTCTCCTACCCTTTCTACTTTTACTTGAGCAAACCGATCGAGACCTTCTGTCACTACCGGTGTAACACTACTAATCCTCAGTCCAATTCCTTCCCTAATCGTGACAGTTTGAATACCACCAGAAATGACCAGAGGTAAGGTAACACCGTTGACAGTGCGAGTACCCGTAGCAATGATCTGGAAGGACTCATCCTGTTCGTTGATTTGGTCAGGGATGATGCGTAGAGTAGTGGTCTGAGGGGAGGAGTTCTCAAAAGTAAAGGTTAGGGTGTCTGGTACGGGTGTAGTAAAGTCTTCCCCTACTTTTGCAGTAATATCTTGGGTTTTGATAGTAACTGTTCTTATTTCCCCAGGTTCAAAAACGCCATTGGGTAAGACTGTAATTGTTACTGTGTTCCCTTCATTAGGTGTTACAGGAGCGACCTGAACAGTTGCTGAGACATCATCATCAATAATGTTAACGATCGTTGTCCCGTTGCCGATAAACCCGCCGTTACTGTTACTAATCCGAACACTAAAAGTTTCTAGACCTTCTGCCTTAGTGTCATTGATGATGGGAATGCGTAGAGTTTCCCTAAAAGTTTGATTAGCACCTTCAAAGTTAAAGGTACGGGTGATAGCTGTAAAATCTTCCCCTGCCGTAGCTGTGCCAGGTAAAATTTCGATCGTGTAATCACCCTTGGTTGCTACCCTGCCTCCTGGCGGGAAAATCACATCGATCGGGACTTCTACAAACCCTGCATTTTCAGGAACATTGATGATGGACTGGGCAAGAGTGATAGTAGGGAAGGTGCTGTTACTGCCATCGTTATCTTGAATTTGCACGACAGCCCGATCGACTACAAGATTGGTAGCCGCAGTTACATTCTGGTCGGTTCCCTGCCTACTTTCTGTAAGAACTAGGGTGAATTGCTCCGTTGGCTCAGGGAGATTGTCATCAATGATAGGAATGCGGATGATCTTGGGCGTTACGTCCTGATCGCCAAAGAAGATAGAGGTCTGACCAGGATCGGAAATATCCTCTGTAGTGGCAGTACCAAACTTAACTTCTACTTTGCCTTGGATGACACCAAATTGCCCACCTTCCCGAATAACACGAGCTTCAATGAAGGGCTGCCCCTCTACTACTACATAGTTGGCAAACTCAAAGCGCATGGTGCCCCGACCCAGAGGAGCAGGTTGATCTGGGCTGTCGTTGTCTAAGATGGTGATCACCAGCCGATCGGTGCCAGCGCTTGCCTTCCCCTTGATATCTTCCAAAGCAAAAACAAAGGTTTCAGGATTTTCTACGATCGCATCATCTAGGATCGGAATTGTAAAGAAGAAATCCTCTTGAGTTGTAAGCCCAGGAATGGTATCCCCAGGGGAGAAAGTAACTGTAGAACTAGCAAAACCAATGAAGTCTTTCCCTTCGTTAGCAGTGCCATCAATTGTTTTATACGAAAAACTTTGTAAACCCAAACCATCATTAACAGGGTCTGGGGTATAACGCACCTGTACTGTTACTGCTGTAGTACCTTCTGTAACTGGATTGGGGGTAGCTCCAATAATACTTAACTTGCCCATATCATCAACACTCCTCTAAACTGGTCGTAAACCACCATGATTCACCGACTATAGATAGCACACAACAGGAAAATTGTCACCCCTAAACCCAGGACGGCAACTATTTTGGAATGAGTGTCTAAATTTTACTGCCGATAACTGCAATTTTGCCTACTCCTTATCCCCTCTCCTGGACAAGATTACTTCCCAGAAAAAACAACTTAGTGTCAGATTTTGCCGTAAATAAAAGTGTTTTGATGGTGGTTTTTGGCTCTAGGGCTTGCTTTGGGGTCACTCGACAATTAATTAATTGTGTGGTATCACTGTGCGTGTATGTGTGGGAGGGTATAGACAAATGGCAATTATTAACGGCACGCCAGGAAACGATGTATTAGTCGGCACGCCTGAGGATGATGTTATTAATGGTTTAGACGGCAACGATGTTATCAGTGGCTTAGAGGGTAACGATCAATTAGACGGCGGGGCTGGTAACGATAGTATTGCTGGCAATCAGGGTAACGACTCTATTTTTGGTGGGGCGGGGGATGATACGCTCTACGGTGGTCAAGGCAATGACCTGGTAATTGGGGAAGCTGGTAACGATATTATTGGCGGCGATGCAGGGACTAACACGCTCACTGGTGGTGTCGGACGCGATCGCTTTATTCTCACCACTGCTGGTACAGCTATTATCACAGACTTCTTTGCAGGGGATGACTCCCTGGGTTTAAGTGGGGATTTGACGATCGATGATATTGAAGTCTCCCAAAGTTTTGCTAACACATTGGTACTCGATCGGCGCACGGGCAACGTTTTAGCTACCTTAAATAATGTTAATTCTGCTGATTTGCGCCGCCAGAATTTTGTGGATGCCGCAGGTAGAATAGTAAACTTCGCTCCTGTTCCCGCTACTTTGGTGGATGTAACTGCTACTGACCCGATCGCTAGGGCTACTAACCCCGATGACCCGATCGTGTTTACTGTTTCGCGGACTAACACCACAGGGGACTTAGTAGTTAACTTTACCTTGAGTACTTCTGCGGGTGTAGCGCTCCAAAATCCCCCCACCTCGGTACGGATTCCCAACGGACAGGCTTTTGCCAATGTCACAGTTACGCCCCAAGCTACGAGCCGTGATGGCACGGTTACCATTACCCTGCAAGATAGCCCTAACTACGATGTACGGACGGGGATAGCTACGGGAACGGTGAGTGCACCTGTATCTTTGCCTACCCCTGCACCCCAACCTGCGCCCCCTGAGGCACCGCCCTTTGTCGATTTAATCTTGACGCGCTCTGATATTCCCACCAGACCTGCCCAAGGGGAACAAGCTGTAGCCCTCTTTACTGTGGGCAATAGAGGCACAGGCAGAGCCGATCGGGTGGTATTTGATCTGACTATGCCTGTAGATTCTGATGTAGTCAGGGTAGAGCCTTCTCAAGGAGTATTTACAGGCTTTACGGGAGATAGTGCCCGCACGGGGATCATCAAGGTAGAACTGGGCAATATTGATCCCAATCGGGAAGCTACTATCCGTGTTACCTATGTACCCAAGACTACTGGTAACTTCTTGAGTTCTAATGCGCGGGTGACTGCGGCGCAGCCTGATGTTGATCCTTCTAACAACTTTGCTAATGCCAATGTAACCGTTGTTCCCAGTCCTCCTAATCTGCCTGTGGTGTCTGTAGTGGCTGCTGAGGATGGGGTAGCCCGTGAGCCTGATAGTACTCAACTAGAGGGTACCGATCGGGAAACTCCTACGGGCTTAGTAACCAGAGATTTCATCTTTAGGCGGACTGGCGGGGATTTATCTAGACCTTTGACGGTTAATTACACCCTAGAAGGTACTGCCCAAAATGGCGTAGACTTTGCCCCGATCGGGTCTAGCGTGACATTTGCTCCCTTCGAGACTGAAGTTAGGGTAACCATTAGACCAATTCAAGACCGGCAGGTAGAGGGGGCAGAGTTTGTCCGTTTGAATCTTGTGCCCAATCCCTTGGTGTTCCGTGTGGATGCAACCAGAGGAGAAAACACAGCACGAATCGAGATTGTAGATGTGCCCAACCCCGTAGGACCCAATCCCCTGCCTGGTACGGTAGTTAGTTTGGTAGCGATCGATCAGTTTACTGATGAGCTGGTGCCCGGTACTGCTTCTCCTACCAGAGGGGTGCTGAGAGTAACTAGGGATAACACGATCGGGGACTTGGTAGTCAAAGTAGAAGTCACAGGAACTGCTACTCATGGTGTGGATTACATCTTGTTTGATACCTTGAATCGTGCCGTACCTGTGGTAAATGGTGTCGCTTTTGTTACTATCCCCGATGGGCAAAGATTTATTGATGTTTATTTAGAAGCGATCGATGATCCACTGCAAGAAGGAGATGAGAGGGCTGTATTTAACCTTGCTCCTGACCCCAATGCCATCTATGTAATTGGTCGTCCCCAGGATGTGGCATCTGACAGTGCTGCGATTATTACCATTCGGGATGATGAACCGCCATTACCGACACCTGTACTGAGACTAATACCTTCACAGCCAACAGCGATCGAGGGTGGTCAAAATGCTGTTTTAACATTAACCAGGACAGGATCAACGGCTGATCCATTGAATGTGTCATTGACCACTGTTACAGCAGAGTTTAGGATTCAACCCCTAGTAATTGAGGGTGGTCAAACTGTTCCATCCCAAGAACAATTCAATACTCAAATTAGACCTGTACTACCATTGCCGCCATTTTTGACTGTACCAGCTGGACAGCAATTCATAGATATTGATTTGGGAACAGTTAAAGTTAGAACACCACTGGTTGATCGAGTTGATGAGACAACAGTAACCGTGCAATTGAGGGTGGGTCGTACGGGGGATACTAGTACACCTCTCACCCTTCCCAGAAGTATTATTGATGTAATCGGTACATTAGGTGGCAATGCTACGCTGGGTCTTGACTACGAATTACCTCCTTCCGTAGTAATTCCCGCTGGAGCAAATACTATAGATGTACCTATTCCTGCTCTGCTTGATAATCTTGTTGAAGGTACAGAAAGATTTGCTGTACTAGCAGGTACTGAGAGTGGCCTTTTAGTTCTGGGACAACCCGCTGTCTTTTCGATTCAAGATGCAAATATCCCCGATCCGGAAGAAGCAGTTATCTTGTCTAACGAACAAGCTATAGCGGTTGAGGGTGCTACTCCAGGCACTCTCAGAGTACGTAGAACAGGTAGCACTGATAGAGCTGTTACAGTACCTTTAGTTGCAATTTCTTATGCAGAAACACGTGAATCAAGGCTAGTTGGGCTACCCGCTGAAGCTGGTCCTCCTGCATTTCCTGCTGAATCAGTACTTTTAACTGCACCTCCGATCGCTCTTCCTCTGTTTGTTACATTTCCTGCAGGTCAGAGGGTTATCACAATTGATGCTACAACTAAGGTTTCAGGCGCTGCACTTTCAGGACGTGTAGCAGAGGCTGACTTGCAGTCAAAACTGTCTATATCTCGGTCGGGGGACATTTCTCGTCCTCTCACCATTCCGGGAACTGTAGTTGAGACATTGCGTGCTACAGGCTTTCCAGGAGTAACACTAACTGTTGATGTTGATATACCTTCCTCAGCCGTCATACCAGCAGGACAGAGCTTTGTTGACGTTCCTGTAGTTGCCACTACAGATAATGTGTTTGAAGGACCTGAAAGTCTTGCCGTCATCATCAATCCTGATACTTTGCCCGATCTTGCCCCTGGTTACAGACCTGCTGGTAGTCCCCAAATTTTCTACATTACAGATGCAGGCTTAAATCTTATAGTTGGTACAATTAGCGCGGACATTTTGATTGGTACGAGCGGCTCAGATGTTTTATTGGGCGGTTTAGGTAATGATAACCTAACCGGTGGACCTGGAGCGGATCAGTTTGTGTTCACTCTACCCGCTGAGGGAGTTGATACAATAACAGACTTTGACCCTGATTTTGACTCTATCCGTATATCTCAGACTGGATTTGGGGCTGGTTTAACTCCTGGCACTCTCCCTGCCGCTAAGTTTGTTTCTGGTCCTGGTGTAACTACGCCCAGTAGCCCCGACCATCGGTTCATCTACGACACTACTACAGGTAATCTCCGCTTCGATCCTGATGGTAGTACACCTGGGGGGCAGCCTCCTGTTCTACTGGCTACTCTTACTGGCGCTCCCGCTCTTACAACCGCAAACATCGTTATTTTCTAGTTCTGCTTCCACCCTCTTGTTACTCTCGATCGTTCTTTCCCGATCGGGAGTTTTTTTTATGTCTTTTACAAACAAAAGAAGAAAGACAACATAGAAAATGATTAGCCAAGCCAGAAGATCACATGAGCAGATTGCCTTAACACCTCAGACAGTAACCATGACTACCTACGCAACATTGGTACAATAGTGATGACGAGTTGAGAACCATTTATGTCGGAGCAAGAATTTCAAGCCCAAGTTCTGCAAAGCCTTGACAAGCTGGGAAGTCGCCTTGACAATGTGGAAAATCGCCTTGACAAGCTGGAAAATCGTCTTGACAAGCTGGAAAATCGCCTTGACCACCTAGAAGTCAACCTAGAAAAATTCAACGACAAATTCAGCAACTACCAACAAGCGATCCAGTGGGTTGTGCAGTTATCCTTTACTCTCATTGCTTCTGCCACCGTAACAGTTATCATCTCTTCCGTCCTAGGGCGCTAAGCATTTTAGATTATGATCGGGCAGACATTTTAAGAGAATTTCACGATGGCAGACATCACAAACGAACAACTCAAGAATTTAATCCTGGGCAAATTTGCCGAGCTACGGGATGGGATCAAAAACGTCCGCACCGAACTCAAAGGGCAAATCAAGACAGTAGAGTCTAGGCTAGTAAGACGCGCAAATCATTTTTGCACTTCTACACCCTTCCAAAAGGCAATGTAACCTTTGATATTTTGGGCAGCGGGTTTGGGGTCAGGGTAGTACCAGGCGGCATTGGGATTGACTTTGCCATCTACCACGACATCGTAGTAACTAGCTACTCCCTTCCAACCACAGGTAGTATGGTGGTCAGATTCCCGCAGGTATTCCTTCTTCACAGCCTCAGGGGGAAAGTAGTAGTTGTTCTCCACAATCTGACACCGATCGGATTCTGCAATCACTGCGCCGTTCCAAATTGCCTTTGCCATAGCTTTTCCGAGTTTCTATACTCCCATGTTACCAACCCTTTTCCTGATGTTTAACCCCTCTCCTGTAGGATTTTTTTTGCTTCTTCCAGTTGCTGGTGCACCTGTTCTATGGCTGTACCCCCATAGCTACGGCGGGCATCGACTACGTGTTCGGGGGCTATAGCATCGTAAATGTCTTCACTGAAGAGGGGATGAAAAGCTTGCCACCGATCAATCGGTAGTTGATTTAGCAAAATACCTTCTTCGACACAAGTTTTGACGATGCGTCCTACGATGTTGTATGCTTCGCGGAAGGGTACACCTTTGGCGGCTAGGTAGTCTGCCACATCAGTAGCGTTGGAAAAGTCACTGTGGACAGCATGGTAGAGGGATTCGCGCTGAAAAGATAAACCTTCCTGCACTAGAATCGTCATGGCTTGCAGACAGCCACGCACGGTTTTTACTGTATCGAAGAGGGCTTCCTTATCTTCCTGCATATCCTTGTTGTAGGCAAGGGGTAACCCTTTGAGCATAGTGAGCATGGCTTGCAGATGACCAAAGACCCGCCCTGTCTTACCTCGCACTAACTCCGGCACATCGGGGTTTTTCTTCTGGGGCATGATGCTAGAACCAGTACTGACCCGATCGCTTAACACCACAAACTGAAATTCCTGGGAAGACCACAGGATCACTTCCTCCGCCAGGCGACTGAGGTGCACCATGATCAAACTACAGGCACAGCAAAATTCCACGACAAAATCCCGATCGCTGACACTGTCTAAGCTATTGCGGGTGACACCGTTGAACTGGAGTAATTGGGCGGTATAGGCGCGATCGATAGGAAAAGTGGTGCCTGCCAGTGCCCCTGCTCCCAGGGGACAGATGTTGACCCGTTGATAGATTTCCCCGAGGCGTTGGTAGTCTCGCTCTGCCATTTCAAAATAGGCAAGGAGATGGTGTGCCAAACTGATAGGCTGGGCGCGTTGCAGGTGAGTGTAACCGGGAATGAGGGTGTAGAGATGCTGTTCCGCTAAGTTGACTAATGCCTGCTGCCAGCGGTGGAGGTCGGATTTGATTAACTGAATTTGTTCTCGTAGGTAGAGACGGACATCCGTTGCCACTTGGTCATTGCGGGAGCGGGCGGTGTGCAACTTTTTCCCTAGGTCACCGATCAACTCTGTTAAACGTCTTTCCACCGCAAAATGCACATCCTCTGCTTCAATACCAGGTTGAAATGTTCCTGAGCGGTATTCCTGGCGGATTTGTTCCAGTCCTTGCACGATCGTGTCCGCTTCAGCGGCAGTGAGGATGCCCTGGTGGGCTAGCATTTGGGCGTGGGCCTGGGAGCCTGTGATGTCGTATTCAATCAGAGCAATGTCAAAGGGGATGCTGGCGTTAAATGCCACAATAGCGGGGTGCAAAGCTAACTCAAACCGTTGACTCCAGGGTGCTGACATAACTTTTGGCAATCAAATTATTTCAATTTAACCGATCGTTTTACCAGATTCAATGCATACTGCGGGTAGATTTCAAGCTAAGATGATGCCACTGTTGTTTGCCGTAACTGAGCCATGCGTCTGTCTCAAATGCTGTGGGTGACTTTGCGGGAAGACCCTGCCGATGCGGAACTCCCTAGCCACAAGTTGTTGGTGCGGGCGGGTTACATTCGCCGTATTGCCAATGGCATCTATGCCTATCTGCCCCTCATGTGGCGAGTGCTCCAGAAAATCAGCAATATCGTGCGGGAGGAGATGAACCGATCGGGGGCGATGGAGTGTTTACTACCGCAGTTACAGCCGGCAGAGCTATGGCAGGCATCGGGGCGCTGGGACACCTACACCAAGGCGGAAGGGATTATGTTCTATCTCAGCGATCGGGCAGACCGCCAGCTGGGTTTAGGACCAACCCACGAGGAAGTGATTACCGCTATCGCTAAGGACATGATCCGCTCCTACCGCCAGTTACCCCTACATCTCTATCAGATTCAGACGAAGTTCCGTGACGAGATTCGTCCCCGTTTTGGCTTGCTGCGGGGCAGAGAATTCATAATGAAGGATGGCTACTCCTTCCATACCAACGAGGCTAGCCTGCGGGAGACCTACCAGGAGATGTACAACTGCTACAGCCGTATCCTCAAGCGCTGCGGGTTAGACTTTCGGGCTGTGGAGGCAGATTCGGGAGCGATCGGGGGGTCAGGCTCCCAGGAGTTTATGATTTTGGCAGAGGCAGGGGAAGACCAAGTCCTATACACCGAGGATGGATTGTATGCCGCCAACGTGGAAAAAGCAGTATCTTTGCCCCCTGAGCCTGTGGCGAGTTCACCCACAGAATTCCGCAAGGTATCAGCACCCAATACAGCCACGATCGAGACTATGGCAGCCTTTCTGCAGGTGCACCCCACACAAATCGTCAAACAGGTTGTCTACCAGGCTGTCTTGGACAACGGCAAAACCCTATTGATCTTAGTCAGCATTCGCGGCGATCAAACAGTCAATGAGGTGAAACTGGCAAACGAAGTGACCAAACGCGCTCCCCACTACGGCGCAAAAACTCTCCTTGCCTTGAAAGTCTCGGACGGAGAAGCCCAAAAACAATGGCAGAGGCGACCCCTCCCCGCTGGCTACATTGCCCCCGATCTCAGTGACGACTACATTGACAACTGCCCTGACGTCATCCCCCAATTTCTGCGCCTTGCCGATCGGACAGTAGTTGACCTCAAACACTTTGCCACTGGCAGCAATGAGATGGATTTCCATGTAGTGGGAGCTAATTGGGGAGAACATTTTCCCCTGCCAGAGGTAGTAGATATTCGCTTAGCCCAGGCAGGCGATCGGGCAGTACATGACCCCAGCCAAAGCCTCATAGCAGCAAGGGGAATTGAAGTGGGGCATATCTTTCAGTTGGGCACCAAATACTCCCAGGCGATGGGAGCAACATTTACGGATGAAAAGGGGGAAGAGATACCCCTCGTAATGGGCTGCTATGGTTTGGGAGTCTCTCGCCTAGCCCAGGCAGCAGTGGAACAATCCCACGATCAAAATGGCATCATTTGGCACGTGGCTATCGCTCCCTATCAGGTAATCATTACCGTTCCCAACATCACCAATACCGAACAGATGGCGGTGGCAGAAAAACTCTATCAAGCGTTACAGCAGGCGGGAATAGAAGTGTTGTTAGACGATCGGGATGAGCGGGCGGGGGTGAAATTCAAAGATGCCGACCTTGTAGGCATTCCCTATCGCATCGTACCAGGTAAGTCCGTTGCCCAGGGGGAAGTAGAAATCTTTACCAGACAGACAGGCAAAACAGCCAATGTCGCCATAGAAGGGGTGGTAGCTTGGTTACAGGACGCGATTAGGATAGCCCTAGCCAATTGACCCCCTGTGGTATAGAATCATATTGGTAAGCGGAGGAGCTTTTATGACCTGCAGGCGTCCCCTGCTAGGGTTGTCCTTACTAACTGTGCTGCTCTGGGGCTGCAATCCCGGTGGCTCCCTCAACCCCAGTAGTCCAGGCGGTGGTGCCCAGCCAGACATCGAAATCAGACTTCTCTTTGGTAGCGCCCTCAAGGAATTCTGTAACGAAGCACAGCAGCAACTACGACAGCAACCCCTCAAACTAGACAACGGCAAAACGATCGGGATTGTCTGCGATGCCAGAGGCTCAGGGGACGTGGTGAACGAGGTGGTAGCCCTGGCAACCCAACTGAAACAGGGGAGTATCAATCCCGCTGACCCTCGTTTTCCCACCCTCATTTCCACGGATGGGGAAATCTACCTCTCCCAGCTTGCTTACCAGATCAACAAACTCTTTCCTGGGCAAAACTATATCCCTGCTGTCACCGAAGCCCCTCTCCTGGTCAGCTCCCCCATGGTGTTGATGGTACCAGAGAATCTTGCCGCCCCTATTGCCAAAATTGCGGATGCTCCCTACCGTGCCCTTGTCAACGCCCAAACTTTCCGCGACCTTGACTCCACTGCTCCCCCCCAACCCATTCACTTTGTCCACACTGCCCCTACCCGATCGAACTCCGGGCTACAAACCCTGGTCACCCAATTCGTGGAGGTGTCGGGGAAGCGCCCCGAACAGTTGACCGTAGATGATGTCAAAAAATATCAGAATCAAGTCGCCAAAATTCAAAGCAAAGTCACCCGCTACGGTACTTCCACAAGTGCCCTAGCTAGGGCAATGGCAACCAATGGTCCCTTCTGGGCAGCCCTAGGGTCAGTGTATGAATCCTCTGTGATTGAGGCGAACGAGATCGTCCCTCCTGGGGAACCGAAATTCAAAGCCATCTATCCCCGTGCCACCTACAGTTCCAATATGCGGCTAATTCTGCCGAGCGCGCCCTGGGTGAGTGAGGAAGAACGGCAAGCAGCAGAAAAGGTAATTGAGTTTTTACGATCGACTCCCCTGCAGGAACTAGCTGCCCAAAAAGGTTTGCGTCCTGGGGTGCCGGGGGTGAGCCTAGGGGTGAAATTTACACCCGCCAATGGGGTAGAGACGAATCCCAGCTATGACTCCCTGCGATCGCCCCGTCCCGAGGTTGTGGATGCCATGCTCAAGGCGTGGGTAGAAGCGGTGAAGAAGCCCTCTGTGGTGGTGGCAGTGGTTGACTCCTCTGGTTCCATGTCAGGCAACAAGATGCCCAGTGTGAAAAGGGCACTGCAGAGCTACATCAATTCCCTTTCCCCCAAGGACAAACTGGCGCTGATTGACTTTGACTCCGAAGTGCGCCCCCCAGTGGTCATTGAAGGGACAGCAGCGGGTAAAGCGAAGGGAATAGAATTTATCAACACTATGGAGGTGGATGGGGGGACAAAACTTTACGATGCCACCTTGGCGGGACTACAGTGGTTGCGGCAAAACCGTCGCCCCGATGCCATCAATGCCATAATTGTGATGACAGACGGTGAAGATAACGGCTCTAAAATCACCCTAGAGGGCTTGATGAGGGAAATTCAGAAAAATGGGTTTACCACAGATGACCGTATTTCCCTCTTTACAGTTGGTTTTGGCAACGAAGGGGACTTTAACCCCGATGTCCTCAAGCGTATTGCTAAGGTTAACAACGGTTACTATTCCAAGGGGGACGCCCAAACGATCAATCAAGTCATGGAGAACCTACAGACGGAGTTCTGACCTATGCGGTGGAAGTTGGCTAATCCCCTAGAGTATCCCCTGGCGGTGTTGGTGGCGGGCATTCTGCTAGTTCTGGGGGGGAGATTCGGACGGGTGCCACCCTGGGTGATGATACCGATCGCGGCAGTGGTAGCTACAGGGGGAGCAGGTTTCCTCAAGGCGAGGGAGCCAGAGAAGTTAAATTTGGGAGACCCCAAACTAGAGGAAGAAGTGCTGACAATCAAACGATCGGCATTGCATCTTCTGCAGCGGGCAGAGGCTTTACGGCGGGAAGCGGCTACTATGCTGACGGAGCCGGACCAAATTGAGCTACTGGTAGCAATCCAGGCAGCCTGCGATCGGGTGATGGAACTGCCCTACAAGATTGATGAAATTGCGCGGCGGCTGGGCAGAAACGAAGTCATGTTATCGGTGGCAGAGATCGAGGCACAATTGCGCCAGGTCATAGCAAAACAAAACACCGTCACATCGGAGGCAGGGCGGCTGAAATTAGCCAACCTCGAAAGGACACTCCGCCACAACCTAGAACTAGCCAGAGAAGGGCAGGATTCCCGCCAAATTCAAATTGCCAACCTCATGGAATGGGTGACGGAATCGGCAGGGCTACTGCAAAGAATGCAAAACAAAATTCGCACGATCGGCAGCCCGGGCAGGGCAGAACTACTAGAATTAAAGGAACTCAGTGAGCAACTAAATTCCTGTCAGGAAAATGTAACTACGTTAATCAACTAAGAGGAGACAGACAGCACTTTGGCATCCTCAAACAGAAATTCGTAGAGGAATCTCTCCGCCCATTCATGCCCAAAATAACTGCTAAATAGACCAGAGGCAGGGTCCCGATCGGCACTATACTGGTCATAATCTTGTTGTGCTCGCCTCACAACAGCGGGGTCAGCTACTGGTTCCGCCCGATCAACCAATTCCCAATATAGGGCTAAATAGTCCTGGAAGGCTTGGAATACCCTAGTTTGCACCGTGGCGCGATCAGTTTTAGCAAACAACAAATACTTGGAAAAATACTGATTGGCATCGTAGAATTTCATCTCTAAATTTTGGCACAGATCGGGATAGCGATCGTGGAGAGTTTTGAGGGGGGAGATATATTTTTCCAGGTATTCCGGTGTTTGGAACAGGGGTTGGAAATCCATGACAATTAAATTTTTTACCTGCCCAAAGGAGAGGAAATCAATACCCAGCAGAGGCAGGTCATAGCGATAGTGGGGGTAGATAACACTGTTAAAAATTTGGGCGCTTGCCCCCGCATCAATGTAGGTATAGCGAATTTTGCGCAACTGGTCACACTCGTAGCACCAACTTTTAATTGTGGCAGGATGGCGACCCCGATCGCTCCTTTTTTCTGCCAAACCAGGGGGAATAGGGCGCGGGCGCAACTGGAAACGACTAAATAAAGAGGTCTCTAAAAACGCTAAAAAAGGCTGGTACATAGTAAAACCATTTGCTATCTAGTCCAGCTTAAGGGATGTCAGCCCCCTGTAGAAGAATTATTAAGATTCCTTAACGTCTCTGGCAGGGCTCGAACCTGCAACCGTTCGCTTAGAAGGCGAATGCTCTATCCAATTGAGCTACAGAGACTAGTTGTCCACACAAAATTTCATCATAACCGAGATGGGGAGAAATTGCACAAAAAATGTTAGAATGCCCCCTACACCCTCCATGTCCCACTATGACTAAGCTGAAGCAGTTTCGTCGCGCCAAGATCGTTGCTACCCTCGGTCCTGCCACCAGTAGCCCGGAGATGATCCGCAAATTGATCGAAGCGGGAGCCACTACCCTCCGCCTCAATTTCTCCCACGGTACCCACGCTGACCACCACCGCAACATCTGCAACATCCGTCAAATTTCTACGGAGCTAAACCAACCGGTGGGCATTCTGCAAGACCTGCAAGGTCCCAAGATTCGTCTGGGCAAGTTCTCCCATGGCGCAGTGCAGTTGCAGCGGGGCGATCGTTTTATCCTCACTAGTCGTCCGTGCGAGTGTACGCAGGAAATTGGTTATGTCTCCTACGACAAACTGGTGGAAGATGTGCCAGAGGGAGCCACCATTTTACTGGATGACGGCAGGGTGGAGCTGGTAGTGGAAAAGGTCAACCGCGCGGAAGACGCCTTGGAGTGCCGTGTTGTCATTCCCGGTGTTTTGTCTAGCAACAAGGGTGTGAATTTCCCCAATGTGCATCTGTCGGTCAAGGCAATGACAGAGAAGGACAAAGAAGACCTCAAATTTGGTCTATCGGAGGGGGTGGACTGGGTAGCCTTGAGTTTTGTCTGCTATCGGGAAGACATTTTAGAGTTGAAGGAATTGATCGCCCAGTCGGGCAGAAATGTGGGGGTGATTGCCAAGATTGAAAAACACGAAGCTGTCGCCAACATGGAAGAGATTTTATCTGTCTGTGACGGTGTGATGGTGGCTAGGGGGGACTTGGGGGTAGAAATTCCCGCCGAAGATGTCCCGATCGTGCAGAAAAAGCTCATTCAAACTGCCAATCGTTTGGGCATTCCTGTCATCACGGCTACGCAAATGTTAGATAGCATGGTCAACAATCCCCGTCCTACCCGTGCCGAAATTTCTGATGTCGCCAATGCCATTTTGGATGGTACAGATGCGGTCATGCTGTCCAATGAAACAGCGGTGGGGAAATACCCCATTGAGGCTGTGGAAACGATGGCGAGAATTGCCATGCGCATCGAACAGGAATACAAATATAGCCGCAATTTTGCCCCCAGTCGTTCCATTCCCAATGCCATCAGTCAAGCGGTAGGAAAGATTGCCGAACAACTGAACGCCAGTGCCATTATCACTTTGACAAAGACGGGCGCAACGGCACGCAATGTCTCCAAATTCCGTCATTCTACCCCCATTTTGGCAGTCACTTCTTCCGTTGGTGTAGCACGGCAATTGCAGTTGGTGTGGGGGGTACAGCCCTTGACGCTGTTAGATTTACCCTCTGCCAAGCAAAATTTTGAAGCCGCCATCAACCTTGCCCAGGAACACAACCTGGTGGCACCGGGGGACATTGTGGTCATGACAGCGGGCACAGTACAGGGGGTAGCAGGTTCTACGGATTTGATCAAGGTGGAATGCGTGTCAGCGGAAGTGGGTAAGGGCTTGGCGATCGGGCAAGGTTTAGTCACCGGCAGAGCTAGGGTTGCCAAACATTTCTTAGATGTGAAAGATTTCCATCCGGGGGAAATTTTAGTTGTTTCCCAAACAAACGCTGATTTTGTGGAGATCATGCGCAAGGCGGCTGCCGTTGTAACAGAAGAAGACAGTCTCGATTCCCACGCTGTCATCATTGGCAGAAAATTGAATGTCCCCCTTTTGATTGGTGTGAAAGAAGCCACAAAACAAATCCGCGACGGTGACCCTGTGACCGTCAATTTCGATCGGGGTAAGGTTTACGCGGGCTTACGTGCGGACTAGCAACACCATTGTCTCTACGTGGGCAGTCTGGGGAAAGAAATCGATCGGTTGTATCTTTGCTATTTGGTAGCTGCCGTTGCTGCACAGCAACTGTAAATCCCGTGCCAATGTGGCAGGGTTACAACTGATATAGATGAGGCGATCGATCGTGCTCTGGCTGATAAATGTAATCACCTCTGGTTCACAGCCTTTGCGGGGGGGATCAAGCAGCAGAATATCAGGGTTAATTTGCAACTGCGGCAGTACTGTTTCTACCTTACCTGTGAGGAATTGCACCCGATCGCTGAGATTATTGACCACAGCATTCCTTTGTGCCTGCTGTACAGCCTGGGGTTGAATTTCAATACCGTAGCACTGGCGGGCATATTGGGCTAAGGGGAGGGTAAAAGTACCGATACCACAATAGGCATCCACAATTATTTCGGTGCCTTGTAATTGCAGAGTATCTAATAGTATTTCTACTAACTTCTCAGCCTGCTCGGTGTAAATTTGGAAGAAAGTATCCGCAGTCAAATATAACTGCAAATTACTAAACCTTTCGATGACATAATCTCTGCCTGCCACACAGCGGCATTCCTCACCTAAAATCACATTGTTGGGTTGGTCATTGCGATTCAAAACTACCCCCACTACCCCTGGCAATTGTAACCAAGCTTGCCCTAGTTCTGTCACCCCTGGCAAATCCCAAGACTGTGTCACAATCGTAATTAAAATCTCCCCCGTATGGCGACCAATGCGAAATCCTAGGTGACGTAAATTGCCCGTATGGGTTGCTTCATTATAGATAGACCAGCCCGATCGGTCTAAGTCCTGTTTTATAGTTTTCAGCAGCGGATCAAGGCGGGCATCTTGCACAGGACACTGGTTAAGATTGATTACTTTGTGGGTATTACGCTGATAGTAACCAACCTTAATTTTGCCCTCCTGGTTAGTAGTAATGGGATAGATAACTTTATTGCGATAGTGAAAGGGCTGGGGAGCAGCGATAATATCCTGTAACTTTTCTTTCACTAATTCGGCAGGGAATTTGCCAATACGCACTAGGGCTTGCCCAACTTGATTTTGTTTTGCCTGTAATTGATAATCATAGGAGGCAAACTGCCACTGACAACCGCCACATTTATCGGCGACAATACAGTGGGGACGCACTCGCTGGGGAGAAGGACTAATGATTTCTAATAACTTCCCCTCTGCCCAATTGCGCTTTACTACAATCACTTGTACTAACAGTTCATCCCCTGGCACAGCATTGGGAACAAAAATGACAAAACCCCGATCGCGTCCTACGCCACAGCCGTTATCAGCTAAATCAGAGACCGTGAGTTGAATTTTTTCCCCCGGTTTTACCATTGATGCCCCACCAAACTGCCGATCGTTTACAGAACCTATCCTAACAGAACCACAGAGTCAGTACCTGCTTACCTTGGTTAGACTGCCATACTGCTCCCTGGGTTACCCTAAAAATCACAACTAATGTCAGTAAAAAGACCACCGATCGGTTTCGTGATCAATGGTCTTGTATTTCAAGTTAGAAGAAAGAAACGATTGAGATGTTGTCGAAGATTCCGCTAGACAATCCAGAAGGCAACTGAGCAACTACTACAAATGTAGATGATGTGCCGCTCCCGTCCGCATCGAGGAGGAGCTTACCATTCGAGGAATTGTAGACGTAGGTTGGTCTCGTTTCAGAAGTAAAGGGGCTGTTATCACCTTCTACAAGAGGAGTAGCAGGATTGAACTGTATAAATACCCCAGGGAGACTAGGGAGAGTACCAATTCCCCCTGGAAATGCAGCAGCCAACAGCTGAATTACATCCCCCTCACTCAGGTTAAAGTCTGTAATAACATCGCCATCAGAGTCATCAATCTGAAAAATATCTGCTCCACTGCCACCTGTTAATGTGTCTTTATCATCACCACCATCTATCGTGTCGTTGCCATCACCACCGAAGATTGTGTCTCTGCCATCACCACCATTGATTATGTCGTCGCCACCTAGTCCAAAGATTCGATCATTACCGTCTAAACCGTTAATCGTATCATTGAAGTTGGTAGAAAAGTTAGATGGTGTGCCTGTTACGCCTGCAGAAGATGTAGAATCAATCACATCATCATTTGAAGTGCCAGTGATATTATTACCTAAAGTCACAACAAAGTCAGCGATCGTTACTGTGGCTGTGTTTGGCGCACCGATCGTGTAATTTACGTTGCTTGCTAAGGTGAGAGTAACTGTCTCGTTTCCTTCAATCAAACCGTCAAACAGAGGATTGATGGTAATTGTGGTAGAAGACTGACCAATCGGGATGACAACGGAAGATGAAATACTGGTATAGTCTGTTCCGTTAGTGGCAGTACCACCGATCGTGTAGTTCACTGTCAAAGGTTGAGAAAGATCACCACCCGATCGGGTAATAGTGAATAACCCTGTATCTGTTGGAGGCAAAGAAGAAGAGCTAGGTTCCGTTGCCGTAGGGTCAGTTGCCACGATCGTTACTGTCGGTAAAATGACTGTGCTATCCTCGATCGTTACTGTGGCAGTGTTTTGACTACCGATCGTGTAATTTACGTTGCTTGCTAAGGTGAGAATAACTGTCTCGTTTCCTTCAATCAAACCGTCAAACAGAGGATTGATGGTAATTGTGGTAGAAGACTGACCGATCGGGATAACAACGGAAGATGAAATACTGGTATAGTCTGTTCCGTTAGTGGCAGTACCACCGATCGTGTAGTTCACTGTCAAAGGTTGAGAAAGATCACCACCCGATCGGGTAACTGTAAATACACCAGGATCGCTAGGAGAAGTAGAAGTAAGAGGTTCCTTCGCTAAACTATCAGTTGCCACGATCGTGACAGTAGGCAGATCAATCGCGCCCAAAATATCAGTAAAGACAAGATTAGGAGTATTAGGGAGAAAGATCGTAAAATTAGGAGTAGAACCTGGAGCTAGAAAACCCCTTAAAGTTCTAGTACTTTGGTCAAAAATAAGGTCATTGGCATCAAATGATTGACCGCCAGGGACAGAAGGTAAGGAGCGAAACTTAAAGACAAAATTAGAACTACTAGCTCCATTACGTTGCAAAAAGGAAATACGATCACTACCGCTAACAAAATCATTGATCGTGTCTTGATCAGCTTCAGCCCTAAAATCTACACTAGTGCCAAAGTCACTATCTAAAAATCGGAATATGTCGCTACCAAGACCACCTTGCAGAGTATCTATCCCTTGACCACCACGAATTTCATCATTGCCATCACCACCAAAGAGAGAATCATTGCCTAAACTACCATTCAATGTGTCATTCCCAGAACCTGTCGTGATACTGACTCTGGTTATTGTGTCTGCCGTATTAACTAATAACCCCTGGGTGAAACTAGGCAAAACAATGCGCGCCTCACCTGTTCCCTCGATCGAGATTGTGTTGCCAGAAATAAAATAACGTGCCATATTGCCTCCTATACTACGTCTTGTTGTCGTCTAACTTAGAAAGAAGAAACGATCGCTATTTTCTCAAAGAGAGAGCTACTCAGATTGCTAGGTAACTGAGCAATTAACTCAAATGTATTGGTAGGATTTGTACCATCCCGATCGAGTAATAATCTGCCAGAAATTGCATCGTAGACATAGGTGGGTTTTGTACCTACAGGGCTGTTCAAATCTGGCGTAAACGAACTAGAGAAAGAGGTACTGGAATTAAAGACAAGATCGATCGCACCAGATACTCCCAAAGAAAAGAGAGTACCTATACCACCAGGATAGTTATTAGCTAATAGTTCAATTCTGTCATTATCTGATCCTGATAAAGAGAAGTCGGTAATCACATCCCCTTCCGATCGGTTAATTTGAAAGACATCAGCCCCTGAACCGCCAGTTAATGTATCTCTACCATCTCCACCATCGAGGGTGTCATTACCACTTGTACCCACTAGGGAATCATTACCTGCTAGACCTCTGATTACATTGAACACTCCAGCAGCAGGAATGACGGTCACAGTTGCCGTAGCGGTGGGTGTAGATTGCCCGGCGGGAGCGATCGTGTAAGAGAAAGTACCCGATGCCAGGGAACTAGGTGTAAAGATGACTGTTTGGTTTGCTGAATCCAGAACAACAGTGCCCCCTGTGCCAGGACTGACGCTGATAATTCGCACATTGCCTGTAGGTGAATCGTTTGCCAATAGCTGACTAAAGGGAATAACGATCGGTTGTGTTCCTCCTCCACCAATCAAGGTATCGTTCCCAGGGGTACCAATCAAAACATTACCAGCTACCGTCCCTTGGATCGTGTCATTTACAGCATTGATGAGCACTGAACTATCCTCGATCGTTACTGTAGCCGTATTTGGGGTACCGATCGTGTAAGCTGTGGTACTAGTGATGGTGAGGATAACAGTTTCCACAGGCTCTAATTCATTGTCTGCCAGGGGTGAAACAATCACATCGACAAAGTTCTGACCAGCAGGAATAATTACCTTGTTATCCAAACTCACATAGTCAACTCCATTCGTAGCAGTGCCGCTAATATTGTAAGTCACCAGCAAATCTTGAGAATTGTTCCCCTCCCGTTTAATACGGAAAACCCCAGCAAATTCACCCCTGCCTGCTGTGACTGCATTGGGATTGGGCACTGAGGAAGTGTTGATGATATTAAGAACAACAGTTTCCCCCGTGCGGAGACCTCTACTCGTTTGGACTTCGCCACCAATTGCGACTTCCGTAGTGTTGAGCGCTGCATCAGGGGGATCCCCACCTTGATTTAATGCAGTAACTTCTAAGATGTTAACCCCAGGCAGTAAATTGAAAGTGATAGACGTACCCGCGCTAGTGAGTAACAGATCATTGTTAACAACTACTCCATTGAGAGCTACTCTAATTCTGTCGCCATCTTGAATTTCATTATCTCGAAAACGAACAGATACTTGGTTTTGGGCAACGGTAACGTCTCTAAAACCACTAGTAGGAGGTTCTTTAGCATTGGGATCAACAGCTTCTACCGTCACGATCGGTCTATTTTCTGTAATCGTCACAGTAGCAGAATTACCACCAACGATAGTAAGACTGACAGTTTCATCCCCTGGTATGTTGTCGTTATCTGCCTTGGGCACGATCGTTATTGTTTCAAAACCCCGTGCATCCCGAATAACAATCTGACCTCTATTGCCCGTGATACTAAAACCAATAGGATTACTAGAGATAACTTCGTAGTCCCGGTTAAAATCAGCACTACCCTCCAGCGTAAATTCAACCACAAAATCCCCCGTTGTATCTTGTACCCCGTCTGGTCTTACAGGACGAGCGATCGCAAAAACTCCAACCCTATTCTCGATCGGTGGTCTTTCTGCCACAGCTTGAGTGGCAACTACACTGGCAACACCAGGACGACGATCGGCAATTGTAACTGTATCGGATTTGTCTGCCCCTAGGATAAACCTCTCTCTGTTTTCCACGAGCGTGAGAATTACAGTTTCATTGCCCTCTACCAAGCTATCGGCTCTGGGAATAATCTCTACATCTACGCTCGATCGCCCTGCCGGAATCGTCACAGCCAAAGGAATAGACTGGTAATCCTCCCCGATCGTGGCAGTACCCGTCAAAGTAAAAGACACTGGCAAATCTCTAGTGGTTAACCCCGTTCGACTGATAGTAAATCTGCCAGGATCAGGATCGAAACCTAACCCTCCTTCTTGCGCATTGGGGTCTGTTGCCTTGACTGTGACCACTGGAGGAGTATCCTCGATCGTAATAGAGGCATTGCTATTACCCAAATTGAAGCCTGTCCCTGGTAAAAGACTAAAGTTAATTGATTCTTCTCCTTCTACCAAATCATCTGCTAGAGGAATGACCCTAATTGTGACAGAGCTAGCCCCCGCCGGAATTATCACCCGATCGATAACATCAGGCTCCAATCTAAAATCAGCTCCTCTAGTAGCATTTCCTCCAATGCCTGAAATAGATATACCTACACTTAAAGGCTGGGTTGTGCTGCCAGTACGGGAAATGATGAATTCTCCTGGTGTGATAGATTCACTCCCGATCGGTTCTTTAATGCGGTTATTATTTGCTCTAATACTGACAACCGGAATTTCAACGGGATTAAACTGCAGCTCTTTTTGTTCCCTGACTATGTTACTGTCGTCTTCCACTGTGATAAACAAAGTGCTGTTTTCTGGTGTAAAGCCAGTAGCCCTAATCTGTCGGAGAGTTTCATTGATTTGAGCTACAGTTCCCCGCAAGTCTATATAATTGTTGTCGGGTATGCCATCCCGATCCCGTAAAGGGGCACTAGCAGGCACTGTTAGAGCTACAGGAGGAGCAACGGGATTGGATAAGTTAGGAATAGTCGTCAAAATAACTGTCAATTCGGCACTGTCATCCTCGATCGTAATCCCCAAAGGACTGGCAACCCCAACATTAGCAGTCAATCTGTCTAAGCCTTTTACGATCGGTGCACTACTTCTGACATCAAAAATTATACCCGGTTGCTTGCTAACAGGACGGTCACTGCGATCAGCACTGAGGTCATCTAAAAACAGATCAACCCCGATCTTACCTGTTCTGGTACTAGAGAAAGTAGACCGTTGTAGAGCCTCGTTAATTTCACTAATTGGTCTGTTATTTAATTCCACCCGATTAGGAGCAGGATTCGTATCTCCAGGCACATTTAACGTCACTCCCTCTGGAGCATTCAAAATCAAAAACGCTCTGTCACTATCTTGATCGAAAATACTAAAACTAAAAGGTTGGACTTGTCCAGGACGCACACTGATAGGAACTGCAGGCAAGTTACGAAACTCTGGTAAAGCATTGCGAGGAGAAGCTTGCACAGTAAAAGGCAAACTAACTTCAGAAGACAATCCTTCATTATCCGTTGCAATAATTTTCAGAGCTGCATTAGTCAATACAATAGGAGTCGTGTAGCTGATATTGCTGATAGATAAATTGGTTCCCCGTAAACCTTCTAAAACAACAACCCCAGGCGCAGGATTAGTATCGTTTGCCGCTGTCAATGTTCCCCCTGGAGTCTCAATCCTTAAACTGGCAATCCCCCGATCGTCTGTTACTGTGATAGTCGGAATCTGAATGGTCTGCCCCTGTCCTAAGCTGAAAGATGGCTGCCCTAAAGTAATGACTGGCGGTCGATTCGCCACAAAGACCACGTTGGCAATTTGAATATCATCAATCCCAAACTCCCTCTGCACTCCCCCCAACTCGATCGTTTTAACATTGCCCGTAAACGGTACAGTGAAAATAGGATTAGTAGCTGGGGTGATGTTATAGCCCAAACTAAGGTCAGTGCGGGGCAAAGTGCGATTAACTAATATTTGATTATTAGCATCCCGCAAAATCACTCGATTGTTTTCAGTAAAAGGAGAAGTATAACGGAAACGCAATTCTCCAGAGGCAATTTGATTGAAACCTTCTAAGGTGATGATAACCGTAGGACTGTCAAAGGAAGCAACAACCCTATTGTCATTGGTGAAGTTTCCATCTCCCCCAGCAGTTTGGTTGAGTAAAGCTAGAGCGTTGTTATCAAAAATGAACCTGCCATTGGGGAAATCTCCCCCAGCATTTACAGAACCGACGGGACGGGAAGAAGCAAAATCCTCAAATGTTAGAACCGCTGTCTGCACCATATTTCACATTCCTTATTCAACGATTGGGTTAAAATTATTTGAGAGTTGTTGTAGAACCAGTCACACTCCCTGCAGAAGAGCCAGAAGCTGGTGGAGGCACAAAAATGCCGCTACTTTCACTTGCTGGAGGACGGACAAAAATACCGAAAGAAGGAGTAGAAGGAGCAGGAGGCTCAGGGGTATTGGGAGTTATATCCACCGAAGTTAAAGAAGTTCTCGATTCTGTTGCTAGACCGGGATCGCTTACCCCACTGAGGGCATCAGTTAAAAAAGTGGCACTAAACCCTTCCGTTTGTCTGGTCTGCTGATCCTCCCTAATCTCCTGGTTTGTTGGGGTTGTTAAACGCCGCTCTTCTTCAAAAAAGCTAGGACGGGGTCTCCTATCCTGGGCTTGGACTGCCAAACTCAGACTTAACAGAATTGTGCAAACTAAAAATGGTTTTAACATTTTCCTTCTCCTTAAAAACGGAAGACAGTACGAATAGTGCCGACAAAAATTGTATCCCTACCGCTGGCGTGGTCTGGATTGGTCACAAAAAAGAAACCTGGAGTAATAGAAATATTCCGATCGACTCTGTAACGATAGAAGACTTCATAGTGTAAACCAGTTGCCCGATCGCTGATGTCTACCCCTGTCGCCGAGCGTCCGTCTGTCAAGCGGGGTGGTTGACCAAACAAGAATGCTAGTAAATCTCCCTGTCTGCCAAAGGGGTCACTCAGTCCTAGAGAAAAGAGATAGGTATTACTGTTAGCATAGGCAGAGGAGTTAACAGCATCACTGAATATCCAGCCGCCCCAAGCTCCAAAACGGATTGTGGGAGAAACTGCCCAGTTGAGAGTACCACTAATCGCATTGATTTGAGATGCCCCAATAAAACCGGAATTGTCGGCACTAAAACTACCTGTAACCGTTCCCAAATTGCCAGTGGCAGAATAGGCATTGATGTAACCAATCCCCGCCCATACCGTGTCAGCAGGTTTGGTCAATAATTGCACCCCTAACGCACTGTTATTTGCCCCTGTAATGCCGCCAGTGACTGGGTTAGCGCTGTCCCTGGTCCCATAGGCAAATTGCAAACGGGCTTGATCACTCAGTAACCAGTCAAACCCCACCCCTGACTGCAGGTTACCAATCTTGAAGAGGGGACTAGCCTCGCCAAATCGGGAAATAGAACCCCTCCCTGTATCAAAGTAGGGAGAGTTGGGCGTAAGAACAGAACCTAAGCTAAACCCCGCTGGGCGGATAGTGAACACCACTTTATCATCAAAGGCAGCGAACCTGTACTCTAGGTTTTCAATGGCAAAATTGTTGTCTGTGGTGGACTGGTAGGACAGAAGCGCCATCTGCGTATTGAGGTTTTCCCTGCTCCCAAACCCAAGGACGGCATTGCTCCCCACTCTACCAAAATTAGCTGATTGCAAGCCAATCCTCAACCGATCGTTCCCCGTAAAGGATGCCACCACTTGTAACCTGGCCACATGGGGAAATACCACATTGGGGTTACTACTGCCTGGAGGTGCACCCGATGCCCCTGCCAAACCAAAGACGACTTCTCCCCCCAGTTTAGCGACGGTGGTAAATTGCTGTTGTTCTAAGGTAGTGACTTTCTTTTCTAAACTGTCTATTCTGCCCTTGACGGCGGCTAGTTCGGCAGCAAATTCTTCCTGCAATCTCTGTAGTGTTACCAAATCCTCTTTACTGACCTTGTCTGCTAAGCCCGCTGACACAAGCTCGTTAATTTTTGTTAGACAGGCGTTCAAGCCAGCGGCAAACTCGTAACGGCTAAGAGCGCGCTGCCCTCGATAGGTGCGATCGGGATACCCTGCCATACAGCCATAGCGTTCTACTAAGCTCTGGAGGGCGCTAAATGCCCAATCCGTCGGCTGTACGTCCGATAGTTGGGAAACACTAGTAACCTGTGCCATGGCAGGCAAGTCCTCTGGAGGCACGCTGGTATTAGCCTCGATCGATTGCGCTAGCACGCCGCAGGAGTATACCATTGCCCCAAAAGTTAAGCCCAGCCCTACTGCCTTCCTCATAACTTTCCTCACACTATCTAACTAACTTAACAGTAGTTACAATCCCCCGTCAAGGATGAAAGGAGAACATACAACAAACTCAGTTTCAGAAATTAGACTCCACCAATTCACTTTTATAATTTCCATTTTTTCCCATAGTTTGAGGTGACATCAGTAAAAGTTGTGGCAGATTGAGTAATAGCCAAGGCAGTTTTTTACTAGAAACTAACCGATCGTTTTGTTGGGCTAAACTAGAAAAGATAAGTTTTGTTAAGTCAAAGTCATGTTTGATGTGCTGATTGTGGGGGGGGGACTGGTGGGAGCTGCCCTCGCCTGTGGTTTACGCCATAGTCCCTGGCGGGTAGGTATTGTGGAACCCCGATCGGAGTACTTGCAGGGGAATTTTGGCAGCGATATGCGCACTAGCGCTGTAGCGTGGGGGTCTGTGCTCTATTGGCAGAGTATTGGGCTGTGGCAGGAGATGCTGGCGGCGGGAGCAACGCCCATGCACAAAATTATCATCACTGATGGAGATGCCCCAACAACGGTCTGTCTGGAGGCGAAGGATATGGGAGTGGATGCCCTGGGGTATGTGGTCCCCAATCAAGTCACCCTGTCTACCCTGTGGCGGACCCTCCGGTCAGCATCCAATGTGGAAATCATCTGCCCTGCGCGGGTTACTGGTGTTGAGCTGGGGGAAGCGGCAGTACAGGTGGCAGTGACTAGGGAAGGGGGGACAGAGGTCCTCTCTACTAAACTCCTAGTGGCAGCAGATGGCAAGCACTCCTTTCTGCGGGAGAAAGTGGGTATCAAAACCGATCGGCGCTACTATGACCAAGCCTGTGTTGTCCTGCGGGTACAAATCGCTAACCCCCACCACAACGTTGCCTATGAGAGATTCCGATCGACTGGCACCTTTGCCGTTTTGCCCTTGGGGGATAATCAATGTGGCGTGGTGTGGACAGTCAAACAAACAGCAGTAGATGAGGTGTTACAGTTGGACAGGGAGACGATCGAAGCAGAGTTACAACGGCGCTTTCCCCCCCCATTGGGCAAGGTGTCTTTGCTGTCCCCCCATTTGACTTACTATACGCCCCAGTGGTTGCACGCCCAGCAGTACGTCAAACACCGCTTCCTGTTGATTGGGGATGCTGCCCATACCACTTCCCCCCTGGCAGGACAGGGCATGAACCTGGGCATTAGGGATGTAGCTTGTCTGCGGCAACTTCTATACCAGGCAAAAGACCCCGGTGCCCCAACGGTATTGCAGGAATATGAAAGGCAACGCTACTGGGACAATTTAGGGGTGATTTCCCTGACAGATTTCAGCAATCGTCTGTTTTCCAACGAGCTGTGGTGGTGTCAAGTGATCAGACAGGTGGGGCTAAATTTCTTACATCTACCCTTGGTCAAACAGCCCTTCATGTACTTTATGATGGGTATGCACTGTGCTCCCCAATACTGTGAGAAAGTTCCTGCCCTTTCTTGACCCCTCTGTTCCGGAATGGACAATGGAAGCCAGGGTGTTACGCTGGCTCACCTTTCTGTGGCTGTTTTTGGGTTTAACCATTCTCTTCTCTGCTTCTTTCATCACAGCGGACTGGGATTTCGGCCAGGGGTGGAAACTTTTTGCCCAACAACTCCTGTGGGCGACTCTGGGACTGTTCATCTTTCAGGTGGTTGTGCATCTGCCTGTGAATACTATGGTGCGTTGGAGTTGGGTGGGGCTGTTTGCAGTGATGGTACTCCTGCTGGCTACCTATGTGCCCGGTCTCACTGTCTGTATCAATGACTCCTGCCGCTGGTTATCTGTGGGGGGAGGCTTTTTACTCCAGCCCTCGGAACTCCTAAAACCCTTCATCATTCTGCAGGCGGCGCGGTTGTTTGCCAATTGGTATCAGATTCCCTGGCGCGATCGGTGGGTGTGGCTGGGCATTTTTGCCTTTACTTTGGCGACTATCCTCTTGCAGCCCAGTTTGAGTATGACAGCCCTCTATGGTACGACCCTGTGGTTAATGGCAATGGCGGCGGGCTTGCCCTGGTGGCAGTTACTCACTGTGGCTTGCAGTGGCTTGCTGGTGGCGACTGTAAGTGTGACGGTAAAAGACTATCAGCGACGGCGGTTATTGATGTTTTTAGACCCCTGGAAGGATGCTGCAGGGGATGGTTTTCAGTTGACCCAGAGTTTGATTGCCATTGGGTCTGGGGGGGTATTTGGTAAGGGGTTTGGCTTATCGGAACAAAAGTCTTTTTTGCCCATTCAGGACACAGATTTCATTTTTGCGGTGTTTGCGGAAGAGTTTGGCTTGGTGGGCTGCATCTTCTTGCTGCTTTTACTGGCAGTATTTGCTACTTTGGGGTTGCGAGTGGCGATGCGCAGTCAGACCATGACCGTGCGCTTGGTGGCAACGGGGGCAACGCTTTTGTTGGTGGGGCAAGCTTTTCTCAATATTGGTGTGGCAACGGGGGCACTACCGACGACGGGGTTACCCTTTCCCATGCTTAGCTACGGCGGCAATGCCATGTTAGCCAGTTTGACGGTGGCGGGATTACTAGTGCGATCGGCACGGGAAATGATTGTGTCAGAGGTCACCCCCCTGGAACGAGTACGCCAGTGGCGGCAGAAAAGAAATTCATTCCCGCGTCCCTAGCAATTCCAGCAGGGAGAGATTGACCAGGTCGGAAAACAGCCAGCCCTCCAGGGGGAGAAGCCGTAACCGATGGTCAATTTGCACCCAACCCCTATCGACAAATTTTTGTAACTGCTGGCATACCTGGGCAATTTTTTCTTCCCCAAATTCCTGGTGCAGCACCGCCAACTCTATGCCTTCTGCCAGGCGTAATCCCTGCATCAAAGTATCAAATAAGCGATCGTTTATTTTTTCAGGGACAGGAGGGGGGTATTGTTTATGCCTGACCAGGTTTATGTATTCCCTTATTTTGCGGGGACGTTCCCACCGCCAGTGGTGGACATAGCTAGCGGCACTCATACCAAAGCCATAGAAGGGCTGATTGCGCCAGTAGGTGATGTTGTGACGACATTCATAGCCGGGCTTAGCGTAGTTAGAAATTTCGTAGTGTCTGTAGCCTGCTTCTGTCAGTACCCTGTGCGCCAATTTGTACATCTCTACCGTCAATTCCTCCGAGGGCAAAGGGGCACATCCCGGTTGATAGCGTTTGGCAAAAGCCGTGCCTGCCTCGATCGTCAAGTCATACACCGACACATGGGTAGGGGCAAGGGCGATCGTTTGGTGCAAAGACTCTTCCCAATCCGGCAGGGTTTGGTGGGGCAAGCCAGAGATTAAATCCAGATTGAAATTCGCAAAGCCCGCCTGGCGGATGAGAGCCACTGCCTCGTAGATATCAGCCACCGAGTGACCGCGCCCACAACGATCGAGTAAATGGTCCTGAAATGCCTGGGCACCCAAGCTAATGCGATTTATCCCCCTAGCCCGATAGGACTGTAACGACTCCAGAGAGACTGTACCTGGATTAGCCTCCAGGGAAATTTCTGCCCCTGGCACTAAGTCCCAGCCCTCCCCAAGGGTCTGCAAAATAGCTGCTATCTCTTCCCCCCCCAACAGAGAGGGTGTGCCACCCCCCAAAAATACCGTTTCTAAACTGCCCCGCCCTGGCAAGTTAGCGATCGTGTCCCTGATCTCCTCACACAAAACCTGGACGTATTCCGCCATTAACCCCCTGCCCCCCGTAGTGATGGCAAAGTCACAATAAAAACACTTGCGACGGCAAAAGGGAATATGCAAGTATAGCGATCGGGGCGTCATAGCAACAAATAAAAACTTCAACAATTGTTTAACTGGGAGCGGGGCAATGATCAATATTCCAGTGGGTTGGTTAGTGCTGGGGTCTCTAGGGGTAATCACGATCGGTTATATCGCCATTGGCGTTGATATGGACATGACCTTCAGGCGGGGGGACTTTCTGCAACTGAGTTTTTTAATTTTCACCTGCCTGGGGACAGTGCTAGCTTTAGTGCGAGGTTTAGGTGCCCTCTTTCCTGCGATCGTTGCCAATACCTTAGTGTTCCAGCGGCAGGGGTTAGGGGGACTGATTGTTTCTCTGATGATCACCGCTCTAGTCATCGCCCTTGGTTGGGGGCAGGTAGACAACGACGAGGAATCTGAGAAATTGCAAAAAAATCTTGTCGCCTACGAAATCCTAGGTGGGCTAGCCTTTGCCCTCTTTTCCTACTTTGCCGTCAAAAGTCTGGGCAATATCCTCTCCCCTAAATTGTTTCCGATCGGGGCAGGAGTCCTGGCTGGCTTCCTGGGTATTCTGGGGGAACTATGCAAATTCCTGGAACTCAAGCAGCGGCAACTGCGCAAAGTAATCAGCTTTATTGCCATCGGGGGCGTAGTTATAGGCATAGTTATCAGTCGGTTGCTACCCCCTACCCCCACCCCCAGCTAGTCGTTGTTAATTTTTCTGCCGCCCTGGGTAGAATCCTATTGTGATTGTTTAGGTGGCAACGGAATATGAGTAGTCGTGAGCAAAGCAGAGTACGCAAGTTCTATCTGTCCCTCCTCTCTGACCTGAGAAAGTGGTTAGTAAAGATAGGTAGTCCCTTCCGCATCAGCCGCAAATTCATCCGCAACCTCATGCGCCGCGGAGCTACCCAAGCAGGTTTTATCTTGCCTACTGTTGTCTTTGTTACTCTGGCTACCACGCTATTAGTTTTAGGGGTAGTAGCTCGATCGGCAGACCGTGCCCAGACTGCCGCCAACGCAAGAGTGGAGCAGGTATTTGAAGTAGCAAACTCTGCTGTAATTGACCGTGCCAGATCGAAGCTTGAATTACTACTCAACGATGACACTTTACCACGCACGACACCACCAGAAGGAATTTTGCAGCAAGTGATCAGCAGCGGTAAGTACACTTATCCTGATGAAACTAGGCTGCAGATAGTAGAAGACTTTGCCACCACAGACACAGCTACAGATTCTCTCATAACAACCTCTGCTAATGGCAGTCCCGATGGAAAGATAAGGGTCACCGATAGTGACCTTATCGACCAAGAGTTCCACAAAAATGTGTGGAAGTTTCCCATCGATACAGATGGCAATGGTAAATTTGATAGTTACGGTATTTACAGCATCATCTTCCGCACTAGACCACCAGAGTTGGCAGATGGTAAACCAAACCCTAACGATCGGCGGGTGACTACTCTAGAGGCACCTACCTTACCCTTCGATGAGACAGGTCTATCGGGTCGCTGCCAAGGCGTAGTAGGTGTAACGGTAGCAACTAATGAGGGTTGGACGCAAAGGGGCAACAAACTCAAGAAGGCATTTTTTGTCCACGCTGTAACTGTACCGATTACTGACCCTGACACTTTTCCACCGGATGCTGGTGACAGGTTTGAAACTTTTCGGGGTATACCTTCTATAAGTGCCCTAGAGCTACAACAAGACCGTGCCCGTACTCCCACTAACAACACAGCCGCATGGTTCGAAGGAGATATGGAAGTAGCTCGCCCCGCTCGCTTCCGCTTTAACGGCAGAATCTATGCTGGCGGCAACTTGATGATTGGTGCTATCAACAACGACAATCCGATCCAGTTCTATCAAGTCAGTAGCTCTGGCACTAGCCCAGCTAGTGAAAATACCCTAGGTTCTTGTTATTACGAACGAAATAACGCGGAAATCAACGTAGCAGGTAATGTAGTCGAGGGAGATGCTCTGACTACGGATACTGCTTTAGAGGGAGCAGTAGTTGATCTTTGGCAAGGACAAGGTGTTCAATTGCAGAGCAACCTCACCCCTGCTGGAGATCCAGATCAACCACCCCTCAACGATCTTAACCGCACAGTACAAAACACAGGAGCAGAAGCAACCCTGAATGAATTTGAGTACAACCGTCGAGTTAATGTGCTGGTGAATGAAGCTCTGAGAAGAGCAACCCTAACAGGGATTGACCGATCGACAGGTGATATTCAATTAACCTACAGCTCAGGGGTAAAAGACCCTCCTTCTGTACAGTCTGACTTGATCAAGAGGATTCGTGATGAGGGCATCTTTGGAACAGGACCACTACTGACAAAGGCAAGAAGGGAGTCTTTGGAGGTATATTTCAAAGCAAGGGTGAGAAAAGTTCCCTACAAAGAAGTACCTTTTGGTTCTACACCAAGCGATCCCACTCCCCTGCTTACGCCTGTACCTATTCCCGCTAGCGAGGGAGGCGGAGAGGACTTAGCACCACCCTTGCAGTGGGCTATACCTACTTATCTTAACCCTGGTGTCCTTAAGACCAACTCCGCAGGTACTAGTGCTACAGACTATGATGGCAACGGGGTTCTACAGGCACCTACAGCAAATGCCTTGACTCTGACTCCTCCCACTGGTAGTACCATGGTTTTACCTTCCCTTGCTCCCGAAACCAGAGCAGCTAACCAAGACATAGAGAAGTTTATTGGTGATCGTGTGCGGGTAGGGAATGGCTTGCCTGCTTTGTACATAAAGAACCAGGGAGGCTCTGTCGGCTTTGTGGGAACGACTAATCAGAGCATAGTTTCCAACAACAACTCCATCAAGTTCAATGACCCCTCCAACCCTCCCACACGCTACAGGGTGACTCGCTCCTTTGTTCTGGAAAACCTAGGAGAAACCGATCGGGGTGGTTTCTGGGAGTTGTCGGCAGCTGATGACCCTAGCAATGGCAATTCCCCTCCTAATCCCGTACCTATTACTGGTGGTCTGCGGGTAGTGACCAATGCAGGTATCTATAGTCCTCGTCCTGAATACACGTTTTTGCCACGCTTCCGTACAGGGCTGCCAGACAATACTTCTACTCCCGATATCGACGAATCTGCTGCGCCCCTATGGAATGGACAACCGATCGATAACCCCATCACCATAGATGAAGATGACCCCCTGGCTCCTGTAAACGACGAGGCTGCAATTAGGGCAACAACCACGGCCAATCGCTGGGCACTTAACGAAGCTACCTTTGCTGCTCCTGACCCCACACCCAATGACGGCTTTAATGAGTTAAACTACGTAGTTTGGCCCGATTCGATGCCTATGACTGGGCAGATGCGGTTCTTCCCTGGTACCTACATCAACCCCCGCACAGGCGCTACTCAGAACGTTTCTGCTCCTGGCAATGAACCAGGTTGGTATCCTTTTGAGATCGATGACAACGGCAATATTATTCCTTACGCGATCGGAGCTAATGGGCAGAAGGTAGAAGCAGCAGCCTCAACACCTGAAGACCGGGAGAGAGCAAGAAACTGGCGTGGTCACCTACAGATGCGGGCTTCTGCTATCTATCATTACAAATATGATGACTTTGACCCGGAAAAACTAACAGCATCATCCATCAGTGCAGATGTTTTCCAAAGACCTGTTGCCTGCGTGAGCAGTTACTATGATCCCACTACACCAGAAACTGCCAGAAATGCCCCTGGTTTGCTTTGGAATACAACAGACTATAACGGCAATCAACGCGGACGATCGAACAACGGTATCGTCTACCCAGTACCAACTGAAACGGCAGCTAACATTGCAGGGGTGCCTAACTTTGATTTCACCACAGATAAGTTTGTAGTAACTGCTGATGCCTCTAAGGTAAGAGATCGGAATGTCCCTCTTGTACAGCGTTTAGCGTATCAGGCTAACCTAGTATTTCCTAATGGCAGATTTGTCAATGAACCTCTGCGTAATGTCCTGCGACGTATTCAGGCAAGTCCTGGTAACAGTGCTCTATCAGCACGTTTGACTCTGGCAGAACAGTCCACCCTTGATGCGAACATCTGTGCTCTGCGCATTCTGGATGGTACCCTTACACCCCTGAACCAGCTAGCTCCTGTAGTCAATGGTGTAACAATTCCCCAGGGTACATTCAAAGAGGCTGCCTTCTTAGATGCCAGAGAGGTGAAAGCTCTGAATAAGAATGAGTCCTTACTGGAAGGTGTGTCTGGTTATGTTGCTGCGGATGGTAGTAGGAAAGGGTTGCTGGAGGTAGCCAACAATCGTGCTGACATCTATGACCTAGAAATAGAGCAGCGTCAGCCCCTGGAAGTGCGGACAACTGACTTAGATGTTGACCGTATGCGGGGAGCAACGGTAACGGGTCCTATCAATACCGGTGTACCGACAGAATATCTCTTGCCCTTCAGTGGGGTAGTGTATGCCACCAGGGAGGATGCCCTGCCGGATATGAGTTACTTCGACTATGACAGTGCTAACAACCGTCCCTTCCCCACCTTGACATCTAAGCGGCGCGCTCTGAGTAGTACGGACTTCCGCCTGGACCCCACTAGGAAGGTAGCAGGGATTCGGTTGATTAACGGTTACCGTATCTTCCGTTCCAGTCTGATTAACGCTAACCTGAACGATGTCACAGGTAATGTACTTGGTAACAGACCCACCTCTACTGAAACGCAGCTCAACTATAACGAGAATACGAAGGGTGAAAAGGGGATTATTCTAGTGTCGAACACTCCAGTGTATGTCAGGGCACAGAGAGACCCCTTCAACCCAAATAATGGCAGAATTGGCTTCAACGTCCATACCCAGGAAGAGTTTAGAACTGCTCTGGCTGCGGACTGGAGTAACTTCTACAGCAGAATCAGGGGAGACCTTAACCCCAACTTTGCTTGCCGTCCTGGTCAGACTTCTACTTGTAATGAGGGGGATCAATGGCGACCTGCTACGGTAATTGCTGATGCTGTCACTATTCTGTCTGATCAATGGCGTGATGGCTATCGCAGTGATGGTGACTTTGATTTGCGCAATAACTCCAATACTTCTACCAGTGTCAACTGGATCAACACCCTCAACACTACCTCAGAGCAGCGCAAGGATAGCATTTATGTCGTAGAGCGCCGTAAGCAGGGCTTCTTTAACAATAACTTTGTCACCAACGCCAACTGGCTAGCACCTACCAATTCTGACAATCAAACGGGTACTCTCAGTGTCAACTATCCTGAAGGGAACTTGGCTTCCTACAACGGCAATGGGGTGACTCCAGTGCAGAGACGGGGGTGGTTCCAAGAGTACAGTATGGACATTTGCCGTAAGGTGCCAGTGGAAGACTGCGGCTTTGATGATTGGGAAAAAATGGGTGGTGGTACAACTACGTTACCTAACTTTGGGGGTACTGTTTCTGCTGCCCAACCCTACGGTAACTCAGGCACCCCTGCTGGTTCACCTCGGTTCATCGCCCCTGAAGATACTCGTTTCCCACGGCGGGTCTCCTTCCTGCGTTACGACGACATCTATAGAGACGGCAATATGTCCTTGGTGTTTACCCAGCTCTGTGATGGTACAATGGCAAACTGGCAAGACCGTCAGGGGTGGCCCATTCCCATTGGTGTAGTGAATGGTAATAGTACAAGTGGTTATACCTATCCCCTGATCATGGGTGGTGGGTTTCAGGTGCCTTTCAGCGGGGAGAGCCGCGTGTCCTATGGAGATATTCCCTGCTCCCAGGTGGCAGTTATTGACATAGACGAGTCGCAAGATAAGTTAGAAGGGCGGCGGGCAAATGTTTTATACACTTCTACCCCTAATGTGCCCAATCCTCTGCCTACACCCACATTCAACACTATTACTGAGCCTGGTGGTACCACCGTACAGGTTGCAACTAATCTCGGTAATTTCCTCAATGATGACGCCAATCCACTGCCAACGGCGGAAAGAGCATTTCGACCCTTCTACGGCAGAGTTGCAGTGAGGAACATTGCAAAGGCACCTGCCAATATTATTGGAGCGAGGCTGACTTTCAGAGCACCAGGAACTAACACTAATCCAGGGAACTTTGGTAGCAACGCCCCTGAAGGTAATGGCTTGGGTACTGACCCAGTTAACATTGCTGGTACTGACTATATCCAGAAGTTCTATGTAGCTGACTCGCCCACAGGTGGAAACAGATGTTATATCTCTCAGGCTGCTGCTACTACAGGCACAGCTGCCAGTGCACTACCGCAGTATGCTGAAATTCCGAATGGGTCAACAATTTATTTCAACAAGAATAGTTATGCACCTTGCCGATTCATGGTGCTGGTGACCAGGGACAATGCTAATGAAAATCCAGAGTATGTCAATATTAGGCTGGACAATGGCGTACCAACGGGAGTGAGTATAGGGAGTCCTGGGGGTATTGAGGATAATGAGAGCTTTGAAATTCAAATTGATTGGAATTGGACAAATGATACAAACGAACCATTGCCAGGTACAGGCGCGATGACATTTGACCCGAATGTGTGTATGACTCCAGCCGAAAGGCCAGGACCTGTAATCATTAGGTATGAAAGGACTGGTACTATACTTTCAACGACGACTACAAATGAGATTAGAGATGACCGTGTAGTTACCATAACTAACCGTGTGTTTCAGATGCGTCCTGTACGAAAGGCAGACTGCAGCAGTGGTACCCCCAGTGCTCTCAAGCAACCCACGTTTGGGACATTGAAAACTCCTACCTACTCTATGGGGCAGAACTTAATGCCTGTGTCAGCTCTGTTGCCTACAGCAGCCGTGTATCCTTCTCCTTCTGCTACCTACCCCAATGTATGTAATGATCCTTCTACTAACCAACCTGTAGACACAGGAGGATACAAATGCAATAACCTCGCAGATGGGCGACCTATTTTCCCGCAGTTAGTAGCGCCAAGAGCAAATGCTCTCAACTCTATCCTGCCTATGTTGCCTGGTATGCGGACTAGCTTGCCTTCCCAATCGGATCGGACGCTGTGGTTCCGTACTATCAACAACAGTGATACGGTGATTGGGGCAGATGACAACATTGACTACCGCCAGGGTAGGCATTTGCTGATCTACAACCACTCTTGGCCCTTCTTGCGTGGTAGGGACGATGGCTCATATAGAGCTAATCTGAGTCATGGCAAGCGTCTACAGTTACCAGAAACTGTATGCATTAGAACTGACGGTTTAGTAGATGAAAGATGCTTGGATCAGGGACGACCTGCCAATACATCAGACCCTGTGCAGGGAACTGCCGCCGCTCCCAGTTACTTGGCTAATCTCAACTTGCCTTACAACCCGCACTTCCCAGCCGATCAGAGTATGCCGGGTAACAACCGCAACACAACCAATACTCTTGCTTCTCGTCGGCGGGGGGTAGCTGACAACGTGGTGCAACCTGCTTCTTCCTTTGCTGTCTGTGGTATTACAGGTAACTCTCGTGCACTGCAGCTAGATGAGGGTGAGACCTCTGACTTTACTTCTGCAGGGGCGGGTGAAGTTTGCCCCAACTCAGTAAGGAATGTAATTGTGGACTTCTACAACAAGCTGATGAACTTGACACCTGCTCCCGCTGGTACACCTGGTCATCCTAGGATTGAGGTTGAAAGAGGTGGTAAGCTAACTGACTTTACTGATGTGGTAAAGATCACTGCTACCAATACCTTTGCCAACAATCGTGTCCATGTGATTGAGCTGCAAAATCTAGGTACTACTGCTGGGTCTGTTGTCAAACTAAGGGGGACACTGAGATTGAGCGCTAACCGCGACAATATAGGAAGAAAGCGCGGTCCCAGTCCTGTGTTTATCTTCAGGGGTCCCAGGGATCGGGATGTAAGTATGGAGGGGCTAAAGGTCCAACTAGACGGTGTTGACCCCAATAACATCTTCTGGGTGTTCCCTCGCACGGGCAGGAAGGCTTTAACGATCGCGGGCGCATTGCCTAAGCCCAATATTACTAACGATCCTGATAAAACTTCTATCTTGGTGGGGAACTTCATCGGCAATATGCCCAACAGCAGTACTGCTGCCAATGAGAGTAACACTTCCTACCTCAACATTGGGTTGCTCCAAAATACGTCTCCCTTTAACCCCGTGGCTAATGGCAACTCTAACGGAGGCAGAGACTTGAGCAACAGTGACTACTTTGGTGTGACCTTCCGTGGGGTGAGGTTCTTGGGCTTCCGTGCTGACAAGAATGATAGCAATGCCAACGGTAGAGACCCCAGTAACTCTGACCACGGTATCGGTATCAATCCCAACACGGTGGCAGCTGCTATGACTTCCGTGGATCAACCAGTACTACTCCCAGTCCTACAGCTTCATGCTCCTGCTAACACCAATACAAGTGTTTCCAGCCGAATGCCGGAATTTTCGCCAGGTTCCTATAACCCAAATGCTGCTAACATCCAGGTCTGCAGTATGAATGGTAGCCTAACCGATTGTCCCTCTAGCGTGCTTTCAGGTGGGTCTGGCTCTGGTGGGCAGTGGACAATGCGGGCAACGGCAACAACTAAGGCACCAGGTAGGATGAGTGATGCCAGTGCTAACCCAAGCCCTGTGGAAGTAAATATCTACTTTGTGGCTGGTAACTCCCCATCTCGATCGACTGTGCGATACAGGACATCGATTACCGCAAGGGTACCTGGCTTCGGTGTAACTCGAAACACAGAAGTATCAACAGCGGAGGTTACGGGGGGTCTGCCGAACTTTGTCCGCCTTTTGGAGAACTGGACAGGTGTAACCCTCAAGATTACAGGTGGGTTCCTGCAAAACACTAGAAGCAAGATTGCCACAGGTCCTTTCTCCCAAACAGCACCCTACGCTACGACACAAACGGCAGCCCTCAATTACGCCAGTGATATGCAGACTCTGTGGATTAACCGGTTCGATAACACCCGCGCAGATCAGGGGTTGAGTTCTTTCCGTCCCTTCCCTGCTTCGGTTACCTCTGAATCAATTCCTTACTACGCTCCCCCTGTACGGTTGTTTGGCTTCGATGTCGGGATTTTGACTCAGTCGGCTGACCTGTTCTCCTCCCGCTTTAGTCTTCCTATTGACAAACCTGATGAGTTCTTCCGCGAGACAGACCTGGATGATCCCTACATCAAGCAGTTAATGTGTGCCCTAGAGACTGATGACCCTGTAACCGATCGGACTGGAGTGGGGGTACCTCCTAACAGATATAGACGTACTGTACTGCGTGGTAAAGACCAGCCGAAGGGTTGTGATAAGGTTACAGGTGTAGCTGGCTATACTCCCAGCGGGGCAGTGACTATCAACTACGAGTAGGGAGGTAACGTATGTGGCAGTATAAATTTTTGCTCAGTAGGTCCAGTCCAGAAGGTGGTTTCAACCTAGTGGAAGCTTTGGTAGCAGTAATTGTGGTGGGTATCCTGGCAACAGCTACTCTTCCCCTATTCCTAATGTCGATCGGGTCAAGGGCGCAAGCACGGCGGGTTGATCTGGCGAGTCAGGCGGGGCGATCTTACATCGACGCAGTACGATCGGGAGCTTTGACCGTAGCTGATCTTCCTAATAGTGGTCCCAACAGACTGGTAACTCTCTACAGCAGCCCAGGTGTACCCATCAAAGATTTCGATACAATTCCTGCTCCAGACCCTGCAAACTATCTGGCTAGCACGAGCGGTCTGCGGGGAATCAGGATAGATGGCAATACGAACGGCTTTTCTGAGGGAGATTCCTATGATTTTGTCATCCAGCCTATGCGCACTAGGATTGTGCCCATACCTCCTGCCACGGACGAGCCAGCAAGCTTGGCTGACAGGGAAACAGCTTTGAGAAAGCAAGGGTTTACTATAGGAATACGGGTCTACCGTGCTGATGCCTTTAGCTTGCCTAGGCTTTACAGGGGTTCAGAACCTGCTTGCCAAAGAGGAAGGACTGTCTTTGGGCGTGGTTTGGGTAACCGTGCTTGTCCTGTAGTGACAATGTGGGCACATATAGTTTCTGATGTTAACTCTGCAACAGTTCCCGAAAGTTTCAGATAGTGGAGGTGCTTCTGTGAAAAGACACATACAGCGGTTAATAGAATGGCGGCTTAAGCTCTCTAAACTTTCTCAGGTCAAGGGTTTCACCCTTATAGAGCTGCTGGTCGCCTCAATTATGGCAGGTATTATCGTCGCTGTTTTACTTGCCTTCGTGGTAGAGATTCTGCAAAGCGATCGTCGGGAACAGGCAAAGTCAGATATGCAGATGGAATTGCAAGCTGCTCTTGATTTCATAGCCGACGACCTCAAGCAAGCTGTCTACATCTATGATGCCGATGGCATAGAGAGAGATAGTAGCCAAAACCCCCCTGGTATCAGAGATCAGCTACCTGGTGTAACTGCAGAGCGTGTACCTGTGCTGGTATTTTGGAAACGGCATTACTACAATCCTAATGATGAGGTGGGCGTGGGTCCAGACGGTAGGGGAGCAGAGCCTAAGGAGCAGGTCAGGAAGATAGTCCTAGGAGTGGCAAATACGGAAAACACTCCCAATGGTCCCCAGAACGTCAATGAGCCAATTGGAGAGCCTAGGTATGTTTATGCCTTGGTGGCGTATTATTTGCGTTCAAACAGAGGCGGTCAGGGACTAGTACGCGCAAATACAATGCAGATTGAGCGCATTGAGATTCGAGATGGCATCCGATCGGATTGTCAAAATGCTGAACCCGCTACCTGTCCGCTAACGCCTGCTCCAATAAAGAGAGTAAATGACATCAACTACTGGGTTGTTCCTGACCGAAATTTCAGACGGTTTGACTTAACAGGAGTTGGTACTTTACGCGATCGGATGAACCGCTGGAGAAATGCGGGTCTTGGTTATGACTTAGGAGGGGTTAATCAACCACAAGTCATCTTAGATTTTGTAGACGATACGATCTATACTCCTGCCCATGATGACTCTGACCCTAAGAATAGTCTGATTCATGTGCCAATTCGCCCGAACAATGATCTAGGTGGCAATGTTAACAATTTCTTTAGCGATAACCCTGACTGCGCTGACCCTGTGATCGGAGTAGGCAGAAATCCACCCAATGGAGACACAAATGGCGACAATAAAATAGATATAGCCACCCAAAGAATACCAGGGAGATTCGATACAAGTACGACTTTGTCCAGGGCTGATAACGCCAGTAGTTTCTTTGTCTGTGTTAACTCCATGCAGAATGTTGCTAGAGTCTATATAAGAGCTAATGCTCTAGCGCGTCTATCCCGCAACTATGCTGATCGTCGATTTGCTACTGGTCGTACCAATGAATCTAGTTTTTTGACGACATCCAGCATTAGGGCTTTTGCTCGTAGTTCTATCACACTGCCATAGGGGGGAGTATGCTGAAATTTTTATTGCCAAGGAGAGAGGGAACTGGTACCGCTACCAGCAAGGGATTTAGCTTAATTGAGTTGATTACGGTGGTGGTGATTGTTGGTATTCTTGCTGCTATTGTTTCGCCTAGCTACATATCTTTTCTCAATACAATGAGGATGAATAATGCCCAGAGCAGGGTTTTTTCTTCTATTAAGAAGGCGCAGAGTGAAGCTAGAAAGCTAAAAAGACCACATAGAATGTACATCAGAGTTAGCCCCACCACAAATAGAATTCAAACAGCTATCTTACCTATGTCTGACGCTGGCACATTTAGAACTGATATTGACAATGGGAATATTGACAATTTGAGTTGGGAAGATATTCCAGATAGCAGTGACTTATGGGTGGGTACAACTCAAGCCTCAGATATTCATTCTAAAGGTTCACAAAGGTACATTTGCATCGGGTTCAACGGTGATGGCACAATACACTTAGGAGTTGGGTGTATTAATCTCCACAACCGATTCATCATCATCAAACCCCAAAGGAGTGGCAGTAAAAAAGTTCGCTGCATTAGAATTTCCACTATTCTAGGTTCAATCTCTATGTTCAGAGAGGGAGAAGCAGATGGATGTAAAGATCCCGGAGAAGCAAATACCTTGTAGATAACCTTCAATGCATCCTCGAGAAGAGAATGATTATCCTAACTCTAGGGCGCGTTGGGGTATTACCCTCTGACCTTCGAGTAGGACGGTAGACCCCTCTCCAAAGGCAAGCTTCAAGGCTAAGGCAGGCAGCAGGGCGTTTGAGTTGACTAGCTAGTACCTCCGTGAACTCCCTGGTAGTAACTGGTTGGGGGGCTGTTCCATTCAATACAGGATTAACCTCACCAAGGAAAACCACTGGTCAGCACTTCGATCACTTCCCCCAATCCCAACTGGAAGATGGGCAAGATGCGCCGCAGTGCCCCACCCCCCCGATGATGGAGCGCCCTGCTGAGTTAACTACGGAATCACAAGTGGCAAGGGCAGTAGACACCAATCGATCGTTTCCCCAGTCCAGCACCGCCGCCGTAGGAAACAGAGTTTGCCCTTTGGGGACATTACGGGTCAGGACAAATAGCTGGTCACCCCGATCGAGAATAGCCTGCCCCAGACGAGAGCCAATAAAACCAGTTGCACCGAGTAACTCGATTCACATAGTGTTTGCTTTTTAGTTTACTACCTGGGATGGGCAGGATAGTACGTACTCATAGTCCTTCCGATCGGGCCAAAACTGCAGGAGAGAGAAGAGTCTAAAGGGTGGCGAGGGGTTCGGGTTGCCATACTTCGCCGTAGGTTGCTCTTAGTTGCTGCCAATGCTCGATCTGCCCTGGGGCATATTCCCCTGGCTTACCCCACTGCAAAAAGATACTGAGGTCGGGTTCTCCCTGCTCATTTAATAGGCGAATGGCGTAGGTAGGAAAATTGCCCCGCTTTGCCTGCCCCTGCTCAAACTTGACGGTTTTGATACGATCGATATTGAGATGAAATTCAAAATCCTCTGTGTGCATATTAGCGTATTTGCCCTGGGGGAGTTCCGCATAGTATAATTTCTGGATCACTGTGCGCACCTCTAGGACTGCCCCCCCGTTGGTACAAATCAAGCGCACCAAACCCAAGTCTGTACAGGATTCCAGAAACGATTTGAGGTTAGCCATAACATTGCCAGAGTGGGTAGGAGAATTTTAACCCAATATGCGACAATTTAGAGGCGATTTCTCTTATAGCCTATGGCACGCCCTGTCTCCAAAAATTCTACTCCCCCTAAGGAACCAGAGCATAACGATCGGCAAAAAGCCCTCAACCAAGTCCTAGAAAAAATTGAGAAGGAGTTTGGCAAGGGGGCTATCATGCGCCTTGGTGACGCCAAGCAGTTGGTGGTAGAAACGGTGTCCAGCGGTGCCCTGACCCTAGACTTAGCCCTAGGGGGGGGGTATCCCAAGGGGCGCATTGTAGAAATCTACGGACCCGAAAGTTCCGGTAAAACTACCCTAGTCCTGCACGCCATCGCGGAAGTCCAGCGCCAGGGGGGCACAGCAGCCTTTGTAGATGCGGAACACGCCCTCGACCCCCTCTATGCCGAACGTCTGGGAGTGGATGTGGCAAATCTCATCGTCTCCCAACCGGACAACGGCGAAATGGCACTAGAAATTGTCGACCAACTGGTGCGATCGATGGCGGTGGACATAATTGCGGTGGATTCCGTAGCGGCGTTGGTGCCCAGGGCAGAAATTGAGGGGGAGATGGGGGATTCCCATGTAGGCTTGCAGGCGCGCTTGATGAGCCAGGCATTGCGCAAAATTACGGGGAATATCGCCCAATCTAACTGTATTGTTGTGTTTTTGAACCAGCTCAGGCAAAAGATCGGTGCTATGGGCTACGGTCCCAATGAAACAACGACGGGGGGCACTGCCCTCAAGTTCTATGCCTCCGTACGCCTGGACATCCGCCGCAAAGAGACCCTGAAAAAAGGCAACGAAGAATACGGCATCAGGGTGAGGGTGAAGGTGGCGAAAAACAAAGTTGCTCCTCCCTTCCGCATCGCTGAATTTGACATCATTTTTGGCAAGGGGATTTCCACCAAGGGCTGCATCTTGGACTTGGCAGAGGAGTTGAAGATCGTCACCCGCAAAGGGGCTTGGTATAGTTACAAGGGGGAAAATATCGCCCAGGGCAGAGACAATACCATAAAATTTCTGGAAACTAACCCTGAAGTATGTCAAGAGATTGAAAACCTCCTGCGGGAACAAATTAGCGCCGGGGCGACTATCTCTGTCACCAAAACCAGTACGGAAGACGAAGAAGCAGAAAATGAGGAACTACCAGAGGAGTTCTAAACGCCTGTTTACGGATTTTGACGGTCCCTTGATGGATGTGTCGGAGCGTTACTACCAGGTCTACCTCTACTGTCTGCACCAAGTCCGCCTGCCCCAACAACCGATCGTGCAGATGAGCAAGGAGGAGTTCTGGTCGGCAAAACGGGCACAGGTGCCGGAGTGGAAAATTGGCTGGGAGTCTGGGTTGACCCTACCGGGACAGGCAGAGGACTTTGCCCGCCTACGCAGTGAAACTGTCCATTCTCCCCTCTTCTTTCAGTACGATCGCTTGCATGACTTTGCCATTCCCGCCCTGGAAAAGTTACAAGAGCATGGTTTTGATCTGGCAGTGATGACAATGCGCCGCCAGAAAGAACTCTACCCCGTCCTCAACCATTTTAATTTGGGCAGATTCTTTGCCACCGATCGGATTTTCTGCCTGCGGGATGACTACAAAAAGAGGGGAGATACCAAGGACAAACCCCAGTTGATGGAAAAGGCAATTGCCACCCTGCCCCCCGTAGAGGAACAGTGGATTGTGGGGGATACAGAAGCAGACATCATCGCCGGCAAACGCTTCAGGGTGAAAACGATCGGTATCCTCTCCGGCATTCGCAATGAGTACCAACTGAGACTCCATCAACCCGATCGCATCAAGGCAGACCTGCGGGAAGTGGTAGCAGAACTGACAGGGGACGCCATCTATAATAAAATTGGAGCACTTTGACCACCATTCATAACTAATTATCTATGGCACCATACTCTGAGGGACAAATTCTGCATCATGCCACCCTCCATCAGTTGCAAGTTTTTGAAGTGGCAGCGAGGCATCGCAGTTTTACCAGGGCGGCGGAGGAGTTATTTTTGACCCAGCCCACAGTTTCCATGCAGATCAAGCAACTGAGCAAGGCGGTGGGGTTACCTTTATTTGAGCAGGTGGGGAAGCGGTTATTTTTGACGGACGCGGGGGAGGACCTCTACGCCACGTGCAATCGCATCTTCGAGGAGTTGGCGGAATTTGAGATGAAGGTAGCCGACATGAAGGGCATGAAGCAGGGGCGGTTGAAGTTAGGGGTTGTCACTACCGCTAACTACGTCATTCCCCGTCTTTTGGGTCCCTTTTGCCATCGCTATCCAGGGATTCAGGTGTCCTTGAATGTCACTAACCATGACCGCCTCGTGGACCGCATCCAGGAGAACCGCGACGACCTCTATATTATGAGTCATATCCCGCCCCAGTTGGAGTTGCAGTCCTATCATTTTATTGAGAATCCCCTAGTGGTGCTTGCCCATCGCGACCACCCCCTGGTGCAGGAAAAAAATATCTCCCTAGAGCGCTTAGCAAAGGAATCTTTTATCATGCGGGAGGCGGGTTCCTACACCAGACGCAGTGTGCAGAAGTTATTTGACCAGCATGGTCTCACGATCAATATCAAGATGGAATTTGACAGCAATGAGGCAATCAAACAGGCAATTGCCGGCGGTATGGGGATTTCCGTATTGTCTCTACACACCCTGGCTTTGGAGGGAGCGTCAGGACAATTAGCAATTTTAGATGTGGAGCATTTCCCCATTACCAATCAGTGGTATATCTGTCATATTGCGGGGAAACAAATTTCTGTTATTGCCCAAACATTTCTGCAATTCCTGCAAACAGAAGGACGCAAAATCGCCCAACAAACCCTGGCGGCAACTAGGGGAGAAGAGGTAGTGACCGCTAATGCTAGCTAGTATTTTGCTCATTTTAGCTGTGGGGTTTCTGGGGGGGCAAATTGCCAGACGATCGGGACTTCCCCCCCTCTTTGCCATGATTATTGTGGGTATATTTCTACAACCCTGGCTCAGCCCTGAGGTAATCGGGTTGGCACAGGATTTGCGCATGGTAGCGGTCTGTATAATTCTGATGAAGGCAGGTTTGGGTTTGGATGCGGAAAAATTAGCCCAACAGGGAACAGTTGCCCTCCGCCTTGGTTTTTTGCCTGCCACCCTAGAAGCAATTGTGGTGGGTTTGATAGCAATTCCCCTGTTTCAATTTAACTGGCTCCATGGTTTATTGTTGGGGTGCATTTTGGGGGCGGAATCCCCCGCCGTCATTGTGCCTGGGATGTTGCGTTTGAAGAGCCTGGGTTGGGGAGTAGAGAAGGGCATCCCCGATGCTATTTTGACGGGCAGCGCCCTCTCCGATGTCCTGTTGCTGTTAGTTTTTAACTTACTCCTAGGCATTTTAACCCGATCGGATAGTCCCAATTTTAGATTGGGGGGTATTAGTTTAACGAGCTGGCAGTTATTACCAATTCAAGTAGTCCTACAAATTGGCTTGGGCATAGCTTTGGGCTATATTGCTGCCCGTCTTGTGGTACTTTTACTTACTCGCCAGCGCTGGGCAGAAAATGTCGTGCAGGAAACGATCGTTGCCTTTTGTTTTGCCCTGGGTCTGGTGATTGGGGCGGAGAAATTGCCCCTTTACTCCGGCTATCTGGCGGTGATGGCAATGGGATTTTTTTTAATTGAACTGGATAGACCCCTAGCACGCACCCTCCGATCGGGCTTTGACAGTCTGTGGACAGTAGCAGAAATATTTTTGTTTGTGTTCCTGGGGACAGCCATCGATCTCACTATTTTGGGCAATGTTTTACTGCCTGGTTTGGGTCTGTTGCTGGTCAGTACCCTGGTGGGGCGGGGTTTAGGCTGGTGGCTCTCCACCCAGGGGAGTAATTGGCACTGGCGAGAACGGCTGTTTTTGTTGCCCGCCAATTCGGCTAAAGCGACTGTACAAGCGGCGTTAGGTGCCATTCCCCTCAATTACGGTATCAGTGGGGGGGATGTGATGCTTGCCCTGGCTGCTCTCTCGATTTTGGTGACTGCCCCCCTCGGCGCCTGGGCGATCCCCACCTTTGCCCCCCGCCTGTTGCAGAAAGGAGAAGTTGACCCCACCAAAGTTGCTCTCCATCGCAAGGTTACCTTCCTGTGCCCCGTCGACCTATCCGAGGTGACCCCGATCGTGTTGGCGAAGGCTGCCGAATTAGCTCGCCGTGCCGATGGCAGGGTGATTGTCCTCCATGTGCCCCAGGGGGAAACTGACTATGCAGCAATCCTCAAGCCCTGGCTGGAGAGCAATTTAGGGGACATTCGCTATCAACTGGTGACTCCCTACGGTGCCGTACCGGAGGTGATTCTGCGCATTGCCCAGGAATATGGAGTGGATGAAATTATCATGGGGAAAGGGCAACACAGTGCCCTTGTGGGTTCCGTGTCCCAGGCAGTGCTGGAAGGGAGTCCCATCCCCGTTATTGTCGTTACTCCGCCAGACCCAACGCCCGCAGCATCCCCCGCAACTTGAGGTTAGTTTCTTCCCATTCTCGCTCCACCTGGGAGTCCTGCACGATCCCTGCCCCTGCAAACAACTTTACCCGATTGCCGCTGACATAGCCCGATCGGATAGCCACCGCAAACTCTCCCTCCCCCTGTCCATTCACCCAGCCAATGGGAGCAGCATAACCCTCCCTGTCCCCTGGCTCCCAGGCAGCAATAAATTCCAGTGCCCTGTCCCGTGGTTTTCCCCCCATCGCTGCTGTGGGGTGTAGAGCATCTAAGAGGTGAAAAACATCCAGCCAGGAGGAAGTCCGCCATTGCCCTTGGATGGGGGTGTAGAGATGTTGCAAATCCTTCAACTCCCTCACTCTGGGGGGGGAAACCTCCCCCACCTCTGCCCCTACCGATCGGTAGGCTGCCAGGATGGAATCGACAACAATTTGGTGTTCCCGCCTATCTTTGCTACTGTCTAGGAGAGACTCCCCCCGCCGACTCGACCCCGCTAGGGCATCACTGCGCAAATGGAGGCAATCCCCCTGCCAGGCAAATTGCAACAACATCTCCGGCGTTGCTCCCACAAACGTCCGCCCACCCTTCCCCTCCAACAAAAACAGAGTACAGTCCTCGCTGGCTGCCCCCAGCTGCTGCAACAAGCCAAAGGGACAAAAGGGCGCACTGCCCACTACCTCCACCGATCGGGATAACACCACTTTCACTAGCTCCCCCCGCCCGATCGCTGTCAAGGCCTGCTTGACACTCTCACACCAGGGTAAAAAATCATTGTTCAGCACCAAGGCAGTCCCTCCCCCCACCGCCAAACTCCTAGCCTCCCCCCGACAGAGCTGCTCCAACCGCCCCTGCAGCCGCGCCACCACTCCCCGCCAATCCTCCTGGGGTAGCACCCACTCCCACAGCAGCAACTGCCCTTCCCGCAACAACCACTGGGGTAGCCACAGACAGGACTCCCCCCCAGGGCTAAAGGACATCCCCCCTAGCCAATAGGGCGGACAGACCCCTCGCCACCTGCTGTCAAAGGCAGCAATTGCCCCTCCCCAATCCCGCAGGTTGCCCCCCGCCAGGGACCACAAATGCCCACCCCCCGCCAAATAGTGATCCCCCCGTTGCCAAATAAACCGCCTTGCTCCCCTCTGGGCAGCTGTAAAACTAATCACATCCGGTGGCACATATTTTTGCGTATAATTTACTAAAATCTTACACTTTTGTCTTTGCGCCTCCTCCCACGCCCAACGCACCACCTCTACCAAATCACTAGTCATGGCAAGGTTCATTTGTTACAGCGGTCAACTCAAACAGCACCCCACAGGTATCTGGCGTTTTGCCTTGGTGGTAAAAAGTCAGCTTGTACTGCGAGAAGTGCCCCGATCGGTGCAAAATACTAGCTGCCAGCCAGAGGGCATCGTGGTCCCTACTGGGCAAATGAAACCAACCCCTTTCTATGCCTTGGTTTAAGCCCGTTTGGAGGGCAGCGGCTAATTGTCCAAGGACACGTTCTAAATCTTGCCGTTGCACTGGTGGGGGAGAAGAATGCGCCATAATATTAGGGGGGGGTATATCCTACAGATTAAGCATAGGTGAGGAAACACAGTGACAGCAAATATTCCCGTCGGCAAAGTGATTAAAGAAGTGCCCCTGGAAGACCTGCTGGTGGCATTGAATATCATAACCAAAACCCAGGGTATTCTGCTGTTGGAGACCCCCCACCATCGCTGGCGCTTGATTATCAGTGGCGGTAGCGTTGCCCTGGCGGAGGAGGAAGACCACTTTATTCCTACTTTTTCGCGGAAACTGCGTGCCCACAAGGTCAAAATTCCCCAGGCGGAATGGGAACAACGGAAATTGACGGGCTTTGCCCTCTGTGACTACATCAGCGGGATATATAACACAGAACCGGAGGCAGTGCGGGCAGTGCTGCGGGAAATACAGTTTGAAAATTTGCTTGCCATTAGCTTAGAGAGGCGCTTTTCCCTCCTGTGGCAGCCCACCACGGGCAATGCCAATATCACCTTCCCCATCTGGTCGTTGAATTCCCTGCTGGAGACGGTCAAAAATGCGGAACTGCAGTGGAAGGAGTTTAGCCATGTCCGTCACCCCTTTCAAAAGGTACAACTAATTGACGATGAGACCACCCTTGTCCATGTCCCCCTCTTTGCCAAGGTGACAACGGGGCAGCACCGCCTGACAGAAATCGCCGATGAATTCAAGCAAAGCCTGACCAAGACCGCCCTACGCTTTGACAAACTGGCAGAGAGAAGGTTAGTCGCCATTTTACCCCTCCCCCTCCGCAGTTGGGAAAGTGAACTGGACAGCGATCGGCGCAGCTACGAACTCTCCCTCACCCAAATACCCCGTGTCCACGTGGTGGATGACTCCCCTGTCCTCCTCAAGCAGTTTGGCGACCTCCTGCAGCACTGGGGCTATCAAGTTGATTTGACGGAAAACGCCAGCAGCGCCATTGAGAAAATGCTCCTGCAGCCCCCCGAACTGATTTTCCTGGATATAAATATGCCGGGTTTGAATGGGTTTGAATTGATTGCCCAAATTCGCCGCCAGCCTACTCTCTCCACCATACCCATCGTCCTAGTCACTGCCGAAAGTAATTTCGCCAATTCCATGCGCGCCAAGTGGGCAAAGTGCCGCTTTTTACCTAAACCCCGCAGCCAAAAGGAAACTGCCGAATTTCGCAGCCAACTTAAGAAAATTTTACAAGAACTGGCACCCCTCCCCGGCGCAGAACCCTCTCTAGAATAATTTTTGTTCGCGGTGCTGCATATGGTAAAAAATTAGTAAAGGAGACCCGATCGAGCACTGTTTATGAACACCTCCCTTCCCAGCAATCGCGGGCAACTGCGACCAGGCGAGCCAGTCCGGGATGCCTCCCTCCTCATCCTCTTAGCAGCTACGCGCGTGATGGTGCGTTCCAGCGGGGTACTACACGTAGAAAGTCCTCACTTTCGCTGGAAATTGCTACTGCAGAGGGGCGGCATTGTTCTTATGGAAGAAGAGGAGCAGGCAATTGCTACTCTCAACAATAAATTACGCAACTATGGTATCCGCGCCGCCTCCGATCGGTTGACCATGGAGCAGCACCCCACCAAGATGGTATCCCTGAGTCTGGTGTTGCAACTATACAAGCGCTGTCCAGAGGAAACCAAGCAGTCAGTCAGAGATATCATCATGGATGACCTCCTGGCTCTCTTTTTGGAGGATAAGTATACATTTCTCTGGCAGCCCTACCCCAATATCCCAGCGGATTTGCCAGTATGGCAGTTTAACACCCTAGAGGCGGAAATTAACAAAGAAATCAAACGCTGGCAGGAATTTGAGTATGTGCGTCACCCTTACCAAAAAGTCCAGCTCCTGGATGCGGGGGGATTGCTAGCGCGGGTAGGCAATGACAACTTCCCCCTCTTTGCCAAGGTGACGACGGGGCAGCATCGCATTACGGAGATTGCCAGCCAGTTCAAACAACCAATTCTGCGCACAGCTGTCCTCCTGGATAAGTTAGCCACCAATCGCATTGTGGAAATTCTCCCCCTCAAACGCCTCACTAGCAGCGCGATCGAGCAGGCAAAGGGAGGAGAGGCGGCGGCAGCAGAGCCGCAGGCAACGGGACCACGGGTGTTTGTGGTGGATGACTCCCCTGTGTTGTTACGGCAGTTCCGTGACCTCTTGACCAGTTGGGGCTACCAGGTGCGGTTGACGGAAAATGCCCTCGATGCCACGCAGCAGATGCTTGCTTTCAACCCGGCGGTGGTGTTTTTGGATATAAATATGCCGGGTTTGAATGGGTTTGAGCTGATCAAGCAAATTCGCCGCCAGCCCAGTCTTGCTAATACTCCCTTGGTGTTGGTGACAGCGGAGAACAATGTGGCAAATAATGTGAGGGCAAAGTGGGCAAATTGTAAATTTATCGGTAAGCCCCGCTCGCCTGAAGATGCGGAGAATTTCCGCACCCAACTGCGGGATGTGCTGCGGGAGGTGGCTCCCCTGCCAACGGATATTTTGATCTAGGGTAAAACAATCTATGCTTTTATGTTGGAATGGTAGAAGATAGGAACAAGTATGGGTCACTTTTTAATCATTGATGACAGTGCCACAGAACGGCAACTGCTGAGCAAGCTCCTGCAAGAGATGGGGTATCAAGTAGATACTGCCGAGACAACGGAGGGAGCAATTCCCAAGATTGCCAAAGGGAACTATACAGCAGTATTTTTGGATATTGTAATGCCGGATGAAGATGGCTACAAGTTCCTTCGCAACCTGCGGGCAAATGCGGAAACTGCCAAGCAGTATGTGATTCTCTGTTCCACCAAAAAGACGAAACTGGAGATTGAATATGGTCTTAAACGGGGAGCGGATGACTACCTGCCCAAACCGGTGAGTAAGGAGTCCCTGCAGGGGGCGCTGCAGAAGTTAGGGATGTAGATGATGGCTGCTTCCCCCAAAGCCGATCGGTATGTCTTGGCGGGGCTAGGACAAAAGGTACTGCTGTGTCCTGACTACTACGTCCTGGATGTGCTGTTACTCGATCGTAACTATGTTCTGCGGTTACCCTTCTATGCCCCCTGTGTGGTGGGGGTGACGCAGCACCAAGGCAAGATTGTGCCCCTCCTATCTTTGCGTCATCTCTGTTTGCAGGAGCAGAATGTGTTGTTGCCGGGGCAGCTAGCGGTGATCCGTCTGGCCAAGACATTGCCAGAGCTATTTGGGGTGGGACTGATTGTCGATCGGATTATAGGTAGTATCTCCCAACAGCAGTATCAGGAGACGAAGTATGACTATCTCCCCTTAGAAGTAATATTAGAGCAACTCCAAGGGAGCCACTGGCTACCCCAGCGCTGGCGAGCGGGAGCCTGAGTAACAGATATGTCCTCAACTAGTAACGGATGATGCCATGACAATCACGGAAGTAACCAAGACTTACAAACGCGCTATTCCTGCCCCCAGTTTGGCAAAAGTGCCTGCTAGCCGCTCCCTGGGGGTAAAAGTGTTTGGCTATTTGCTCATTCCTGCCCTTGTTACCTCCACAGTGTTGGGGTTTGCCCTGTTTAACAGCCGCCGCGAGAGCAATATTAAAAAGCTGCTGCATTTAGCACAACAGGGAGCAATACAGGTTGCCCTAGAAGGGAAAAAGGTAGAGGCAGAGGCAGTACGGAAGGCTTACGAGGAAGCTGCAGACATACAGGATTTGTCCGATTTGTCTGCTACCGTGGCACTGGTGGACATAAAAAAAAGTGAAAGGCAGTTCCTCTATGCCCGCTCCGATGGTGCTAACGCTCTAGCCAGTTTTAAGGAAGACAGTAAATTGGCGGCAGCGATCGAGGAATTGTCTAAAAAAAATGTCACCCAAACCCTCAGTAGAGGAGGTTCCCAGTGGGTCTATGTGCCCTTGGGGGACACAGGCTGGGCAGTGGTGGCAGAGGCACCAGAGAGCGCGATCGGGGGGGGGGCAAGACAGACCATCCTCCTAGCCCTGGGGTTGTTGGTAGGAGCAGCAGGCTTGACGGCAGCGGTATTTACCTTGGATTTCCGCAGTCGCCTGCAGGTGTTGCTAGATGCCTGTAGCAAGTTGGAAAAGGGGGTGACAGTACCCTTAAGCAGTGGAGATGAGGACGAACTGGGGCAACTGCAGTTGGCAGTGGCAAGGGCATTACAATCCATCAGCCTGCGGGAGGAGGAACTAAAGGAACAGATTGCGGATGTTATTCGCCAGGAGGAGCGGCAAAAACTACGGGAAGACCAGGAGCGGGAGGCAGAGTATCTGGAGTCGGAAATTGGCGGCTTGCTAGATGTGGTGTCTGCCCTGGAAGATGGGGATTTAACAGTGCAAGCGGAGGTGAGTGACCGCGCAACGGGCTTGGTGGCAGATACTCTCAACCGTCTACGGGAGCGGTTAGCAGAAGTTATTGCGGGGGTATTGGCAGTAGCCCAGAAGGTGGCGGACGGGGCAAATGAATTGCAGCAGGTAGCCCGCACAGTATCAGAGAATGTGGAAAACCAAGCGCAGTCCGTTGTGCAGGGGCGGGCACTGACAGAGCAGGTGGCAGAATTGGCAAAGAATGCAGCGGAAATGGTACGGGAGTCGAGCCAAGCCCTAGCCACAATTCAGGCAACGGTGGAACAGGGACAGGGGGCAATTCAATCCCTCACGGAAGCGATCGGTGTCCTGCAGGAGGGGACAGTGAAAATCATCCAGCGGATGAAGACCCTAGGGGAATTTGTGGGGCTAGCGGAGCAGTTTGTGCACGACCAGGGGCAGATTGCTTCCTTGACTCAGGTGCTAGCAATCAATGCCACCCTCGTAGCGGCGCGGGCAGCGGAACAGAGAGACCCCAAACAGTTTATCGGGGTAGCACGGGAATTTGAAGCCATCGCGGGGCAGGTAAACACCCTGGCAACACAGACGAACGACGGTCTGGGGGTATTGCAACAGCGGACTGCCCAAATTCAATCGGTGGTATCAGCGATCGATGCGGAGGTGCAGGGGCTAGGTCGCCTGGTGGAAGGTTTCACCAAGGGGGTAGACAAGTCCCAGAAAGCATTTAATGATGTACAGACGGTCACACTGGAGGTAGTAGCCACAGGGCACAAAGTCAGCCAGTCCAGTAATGAAATTGTAGCGGCGGCGGAATCCACAGCCCGTTATATCTCGGAGATTGCTACCCTAGCGGAACAAACGGCACAGCTGACCGCCGATGCCCGCGTCCAAGCAGAGAATATGGGCGAACTGGCACAGAAACTCCTAGAGGGAATTCGCTACTTCCGTCTGCCTGTAGGGCTATTGCCGGAGGGGAACTAGGATGAAAAATCTGCCCATTATCTACAGGTTGGGGATTGCCTTGGGGGGCACGATCGTTTTGTCAGTGGTGGGATTTAGCATCACGATCGGGCTAATTCGCAGCAATTTACAGCGGCAGTTGACTAACCAAGTGGTCACAGAGTTACAGACTTTAGAGCTGACACTAAGGGAGGTGACAGACCAGAAGGCAGAGCTGAAGCAGGAGGCAGAAATACTGGATAACTTGTCGCCCAAGGGGGTCAATCGTCTCAAGCTGATCTTAAAAGAAATTTGCGATCGGCGCAATCTGGACTATGCCGTTTTAGTGGATGCCCAGGGGCAAGTAATACAGTCAACAGTGTCTCTGGCAAAAGGGAGCAAATATGACCCCAATGGCATTATCAGTCGCACCATCAACCAGGAGAAACAGCAGACTTCTTTTGCGATAGAAGGGGCGGAAGCAATTACTAACCTGCTGCCCAATGTAAAAGCCTTGACACCCCGCTTCCTCCTGCGCTATGACACTAAACCCCTATTTCGCAACAACCAATTTGTGGGCACGGTACTGCTGGCAAATCTTATAGAGGGGGGAGAGAAAGAACTAGAAATAGTAGATGGCACTAATCGCCGTATTGGGGACGGTTTGAGCCTGCTGATGGTGGGCAAGGAGAACGTGGCGGTGGGGGCAATTTTGGAAGAGGGACAAAACACCACGATCGTTACTAGTTTACCGCCCGGCATTGAGCCTTTGATCAGCCGCCAAGGGGAAAGCGGCACAGGGGAAGTGGTGATCAATGGGGCACCCTACACAATTGCCTATGCTCCCATTCGGGATTTTCAGGGGGAAGTAGTGGGACTGCTGGTGCGCGGTAAACCCCAGGCGGCAGTATTGCAGCTAGTGGGAGAGACCACCAAATTAGTGATTTTCATGGCCTGTGCCTTGATTGTAGTGGGGACATTGATTGCCATTGCCCTAGGGCGTTCGGTTACTGTCCCCCTGGAACGGCTACGGCAGGTGGCGCAGAAATACATCGACGGGGACTACGAACAACGATCGGATATCGACAGCGGCGATGAGATTGGCTTGCTGGCAAAGGTCTTTAACCAGATGGCGGAGAGCATTCAACAACGGCAGGCGGATCAAATAGCTGCCCGCTCCCAGATTGAAGCCCAGACCATGATCCTAGAAGAGGAGGTGGGTAAACTCCTGGCAGTGGTGTCGGAACTGGAGGCAGGGGATTTGACGGTCGAAGCAGAGGTTAGCGACCAAGCAACGGGTCTGGTGGCAGATACCCTGAACCGTCTGATCGAGCAGTTGTGCCGCACCGTAGCCTCGGTAGTGCAGACAGCCTTGCAAGTAAATCACAGTGCAGAAGCTCTAGAGGAGTTGGCAGTGACGGTAGCCCAGAATGCCCAAGAGCAATTGCATCTAGTGGAGCGGGCAAGCCAGGGGATGATCAACATCAACGAGTTGGCCCAGGGGGCAGCGCAGCAGGCAGTGACAACGGAAAGTGCACTAGCGTCGGCAAAAGCAGCAGTAGCCCAGGGACAAGCGCAGGTGGTGGAATTAAACGCTTCCATTCAAACTCTGCAGACGGGCACCGAAGAGATGGTGAAGAGGATTAAATCTTTAGGAGAATTTGTCGACCTGGCAAAACAATTCGTGCAAGATCAAAAGCGGCTAGCTTCTTTGACCCAGGTGTTGGCGATGAATGCTTCCATGGTGGCGGCACGGGCAGTGGAACAGCGGGAACCCGACCAGTTTGCCAGTGTGGCGCGGGAGTTTGAAGCGATCGCGGGGCAGGTAAACAAGCTGGCGAGTCAGACCAGTCAGGGGCTTGCCCTCCTGCAACAACGCACAGGGTTCATTGAAATTGTGGTGTCAGGGATCAACAAGGACGTCAGCGACGTGAGCAGTCTGGTATCTGCCTTTACCGCTAGTGTAGAAGAGACCAACCAAGCCTTTGTCAACATCAAAACAGTGACGGAGGAGTTGGCAAAACTAGGGGAGGCGGTGACGGAATCCAGCCAGTCCATTGCCCAAGCCATTGCCGTCAGCTTTGAGTCGATCAAGGAGATTGAAGCAGCTGCCCAACGATCGGCGGAACAATCGGACATCACCAGGGCACAAGCTAGCCAGATGCGGGAAATCGCCCAGAAGCTCCTAGAGAGTATGCGGTTCTTCCGCCTGCCGCCGGACAAGCAACCTTTACTGACAGGTTAGCCTATGTTTACCATTGACCCCGAACTGTGGACATTGTTTGTAGAGGACAACGCCAAGTGTCTGCGTAGCTATAGCCAAACCGCCCAGAACATCGATCGTGCCAACTGGCGGGAGTCCATCCAACAGCTCTACCGCGATGCTCACACCATCAAAGGGGGTGCCGCCACGATCGGGGCAGAGGAAATTCTAATAACGGCAAAAGCGATCGAGAGTGTGCTGGCAGAACTGCGGTATTTAGAGGAGGCTCCCCCCAACCTGGAGAGCGAGTTAAAGGGGGTATTGATAGAGCTGGGGGAGATTTTACAGCACACGGTAGAAAATCAGCGCCCGAGTGACTTTGCCCAGGAGCGCATTCAAGCACTGCACGCGTGGGTCCAGGAGAGGTGCCTAGGGGATTGGGACGAGGAAAAGCAACTGCACCAGGAATTTGCTGACCAGGGCTTTGATCTGATGGTGCTGGAGTTAGAGATGGCACTAGAGGATTTACCCCAGGAAATTCCTGAATCGATCGTGGAGTTAGCCCTGACAACGATGGAACAGCTCCTGGATGTGGGGGAGGAGATCAAGCTAGGAGAAGGGTGGCGGATGCTGATTCAGCGAGGTATGGAACTGGCGATGTCCCGCTGCCGCCAACAGTGGCTAGAGGAGTTTCCCCGCTTACTTACCCAGATGAAAACTTCTGCTAGGGGCGGTGGACGGACAATTCCCCCCCCAGAAGAGATAACGATCGTGCCTGCAGAGGAGGAAGACCTACCCCCTGGCTTTGGCGATCTGTTTGCGGCAGAAGAAGAACAACAACAGTTAGAGAGTTTATTAGCAGCAGAAGTACCGATCGAGGCAGAGGAGGAAAGGATTGAGGCACTGTTGGCAGAAGAAGGAGCAGAAATACCAAAAGACCTTGCCAGCAGCCTAGAGGAGATTAGCCCTACCACTGCCAGCGAGCCAGAGCCAGACAGCCCCGTTGACCCCGAACTGCGGGCGCTCTTTGACATGGATACGCAAAAGTATCTACAGGTCTACTTTTCCACCGTAGAACAACTCAACCCCGCCACCTGGAAAAAAGACATCCAGCAGATATATCGCGCCATTCACACCATCAAAGGGGGAGCAGCAACCGTAGGGGCAAATCCCATCCTACAAGTGGCAAAAGTCCTGGAGGACTGGCTCTCTGACCTGCGCAGCATGGAAGACCCCCCCACGATCGATGACAACCTACGGGATTCCCTGTTGGAGTGCGGCGAGTTATTGATTGCCACCCTGAGCATGGGGAATCGGGAGCAACCCACCGCCTCTGTAGAACAGATCAGCCGTCTGCACGCGAATTTCAAACAACAGTATGCCGATCAACTCAGCGAAGAAGTCCTGATGCAAAAGGAATTCGCCGAACAGGGCTTTGATCTGATGGCACTGGATTTGGAGATGTGCATTGAGGGACTGACACCAGAGCAAACGATCGAGGCAGAGATGATCGCCGCCAATCAAGCAGTCCTGCAGCAGTTAGCAGACATTGGCAGGGAATTAAAGCTGAGTGGGGATTGGGACAGACTCATCGCTGAAGGGATGGCAATTCTCGGGCGAGGGCAGGCGGCGGAATGGCGAGAGAAAATCCCCTCCCTCTTACAGTCCCTCAAGACAGCAGCTAAACACGGCGGTCGTCTACCCCCAGCAGCCCCTGCTACTCCCCCCCGCCCCAAACCTGATCTTCCCCCTATCAGCACAGTTACGGAAGTAGACCCTGAACTGAAGGCACTGTTTGATGTTGACACCCAGAAGTACCTGCAGGAATATTTCGCCACCGTAGAAGCCATCAGCGCCGCCACCTGGAAGGCAGACATCCAAAAACTCTACCGCGCCATTCACACCATCAAAGGGGGAGCAGCAACCGTAGGAGCAAATCCCATCCTGCAGGTGGCAAAAGTCTTGGAGGACTGGCTCTCTGACCTGCGCAACCTGGACGAGGCACCCCCCCTAGAGAATTTACGATCGGGCTTACTGGAGTCTGGGGAACTGCTGATTGGTACCCTGCAGATGGACTACAGCACCGTACCGATGGCGGCAGTAGAGCGCATTTTTGACCTGCACCAGACCTTCAAGGAGTCCTACAAAGAGGAACTAAGCGAGACAGTCCTGCTGCACCGCGAATTTGCCGACCAGGGCTTTGACCTCATGGTGCTGGACTTGGAAATGCTGATCGAGCAACTGACTCCAGAGACAGCGATCACACCAGAAATGCAGGCGACAGCAACCCAGTGCCTAGAGCAACTAGCAGAAATTGGCAAGGAAATCGGTCTAGCAGAGGGCTGGAGCAAGTTACTCCTAGAAGGCAAAGAGATTATCGCCAACACCAGCGGCAAAGCTTGGCAGGAACAGTTTCCCCCCTACCTGAAATCCCTCAAGGAATGTGCCCGCCGCAGTGGCAAACCCATAGAGCCGCCCAAACCTGCCGAACCTGCTCCCCCCACAGACCCCCCCAAACCCCCAGAACCCGCCGTTGCCGATATTCAGATACCTGTGCCCCTAGAGCGCCTCGATCGTTCTGCCCAGTACCTAGTGGAGACCCTCATGGCCACCCGTGCCACCCAGGGCTTCTATCAGATTGTGCAGAGGAACCTCATACCGATCGTGACCCTTGCCCAGGAGAGCGCCCAATACATTTCCCGCTTGCGGGAAGTGCAGGATGATTTTGCTGTTCTAGATAGCGACAACGCGAGGGGGGAAAGTGGCGTGCAACTGGAACGCTACCGCCAGGGCTACACCGCCATCAACCGTCTTTTGGAGACCACCCTGCGCCTGATGGAATTGGGTTCAGAGACAGGGGAAGCGGCGCGGCGGACGAGTGAAAGCTTAATGCGCCTAGAGCAGAGTTTACGCAACCTGCAGGGCACAGTGGAAGAGAGCAGGCTAGTACCCTTTGAAAGTCTTGCCTTTCGGGCGCGGGGGATATTGCGGGACTTGACAACGCGGATGAACAAACCCGCCCGTCTGTATGTGGTGGGGGAAAAGCTAGAGTTAGACGCGGGTACCCTGCGCAACCTAGAACCAGTCCTCTTGCACCTTATTCGCAACTCCTTTGATCACGGCTTAGAGCCACCGGAGGAGCGGGAAAAACTAGGGAAACCCAGGCAGGGGCGCATTGATCTCTCCCTGTCCCGTCGAGGGAGTGTATTTGTCCTAGAACTGCGAGACGACGGCAGGGGCATCAACCCCGATAAAATTCGCAGTATTGCCGAGTCCAAGGGCTTACCCCTGACAGACACTTCCACCAACGAAAAACTCCTGGCGGTCATATGTCAACCCGGGTTTACTTCTGCTAAGACGGTGAGCGACATCTCCGGGCGGGGTGTGGGCATGGATGTAGTTGCCAGCCAAATTGCGGCTATGGGGGGGCAACTAAGCCTGAAGACCAAGGTGGGGGTAGGCACCACTTTTACCATGCAGATTCCTGTGCCCAACCTGTTTGTACGCTGTATGTTGCTACAGACGGGGGACCGTACCTTTGCTGTGCCGACGGCAGAAGTGTTTACCACGATGCTCCTAGACGACCTTCTGTGGCGGCGGGTGCCCCCGGAGGAAAATCGCCCTTACTCCTACGAAATTGAGGAAGACCGTGGACAGGTACCAGCGATCGACCTGTTCCAATATTGGCAGGGGGAACGCAATCCTCGCCATATCCTACCCACCGCCATCGCCGTACGGGCAAAGCGCAGTGACAGCACCGATGGCATTTGGTTGGTCGCCGACAACCTGGTGGGACAGAGCGAACTGTTGGTGAACTCTCTGCCAGCACCGATGGTCAGCCCGATCGGTATTTTGGGGGTGAGTTTGATGCCGGATGGCAAACTAATTCCGGTGATCGATGCCAACGGTTTGATGGATGCCCTCTTGGGTAGCCGGGGTGAGGAAAGCCTGCTCTTGGTCAGTGACCATGTAGAGGAGAGGGAAGTCCTAGAGGAAGAGGGGATTCAGATTTTGGTGGTAGACGATGCGGCTCTGATGCGGCGACGGATTGAAAGCAGTCTCACGCCCCAGGGCTACAAGGTGATTACCTGCAGCGATGGTTTAGAAGCTTGGGAGTGGCTACAGTCCCATCCGCAGCCGGCTCTGCTGATTACCGATATTGAGATGCCCAACATGGATGGCTTTACTTTGATTGACCACTGTCGCCAGGCAAAAATGACCATGCCAATTCTGGTGGTATCCTCCCGCTTGGCGGAAGAATGGTCACGGGAGACACGCCGCTTGGGAGCAACGGACTTTTTAACCAAGGGCTTTGGCACGCCGGAGTTACTGGAAAAGGTGGCGAAATTGCTGGAACAAGGAGTGGGAGTGTAACTGATGCCCGAACCCTTCCGCCTCTTTGCCCCTCTACCCCCCCTCAAGGAAAAGGTGGTATTAGTGCATTCCGACGACCTGCTGTTGGCACTGCCCGCCAGTTTGGTGCAGGAGGTGGTATTGGCAGCAACAATCCGCTTGGGCAAGAAGGGGGCACTCAACTTCTACAACGGTCAAGATATTCCGGTCATCTGGGGACAGCGGGCTTGTCCCAAGGAGGGGGTAATGCCGATGGCAGTGCTGAAGACACCGGAGTTAAAGACAGGTCTGCTGGGCATTGTCTGTACGGAATTGCCCCAGCTAGCAGCGATCGGGTCAGAGGAGTGGCAGGCATGTCGTCCTTTGCCCTACCCTTGGCTTTCCTCTGGCAAAGGGTTTGTAAAAGGGCATAAACTATATACCGCAGTGACAGGCATCAAGTTCTAGGCTATGGGTGCAAGACAAATTGGCATTCTGACAGCCCAGGCGCGACCCCAACGATCGGTGGGGCAGATTCACGTCTATGATGGCTTGGGCAAGGGGAAGTCCCAGGCGGCTTTGGGGGTGGTATTGCGTTCCCTGGGATTGGGGATGGTAGAGCGAGAGACGCGCATTTTACTGTTGCGGTTTTTGAAGGGACCAGGGCGGGAGTACGCAGAGGATGCCGCCATTGCTGCCCTGCAGCAGGGTTTTCCCCATTTGATTGATCATGTGAGGACAGGGCGGTCGGAGTATTTTGACGCCAGTGCCATCATTGACTTCGATCGGGAGGAGGCGCAGCGGGGGTGGGACATTGCCAAGGGGGCATTAGCCTCGGGGTTATATTCCGTGATTGTCCTGGATGAACTGAATCCCGTCTTGGATTTGGGCTTGTTGGATACCGATCGGGTAGTAGCAGACCTCAAGCGCAAGCCAGAGTTTATAGAAGTAATCGTGACAGGACGGGGGGCACCTGCCAAGTTGCTAGAGATTGCCAACCTACATTCCGAGATGCGTCCCCACGAGCACCCGACGGCAAAGGAGTACGGCATCACAGGCATTGAGATTTACACAGGGGATGGCAAGGGCAAGAGTACCTCAGCCTTGGGGCGTTCCTTGAAAGCGATCGGGACGGGCATTAGCCGGGACAAATCCCACCGTGTGTTGATCATGCAGTGGCTGAAGGGGGGGACAGGGTACACAGAAGATGCCGCCATCAGGGCATTGCAACAGGCTTATCCCCATGTCGTTGACCACCAGCGCTGCGGTAGAGACGCGATCGTGTGGCGGGGGCAACAGCAGGAAATTGACTACATCGAGGCACAACGGGGATGGGAGATTGCCCAGACTGCCATTCTCTCTGGTTTATACAAGACCATCATTTTAGACGAATTGAATCCCACTGTCGATTTAGAATTGTTGCCCGTAGAGCCAATTTACGAGACCCTGCTGCGCAAACCCAAAGACACAGAGATCATCATCACGGGCAGATGTTACAAACAACCAGCCTATTTTGACTTAGCAGATGTGCATTCAGAGATGGTCTGTCACAAACACTATGCCAATGCCGGTGTGGACTTGAAACGGGGAGTGGACTTCTAATGCAAGAGGTATTGGAGTTTGTCCTCTCAGTTGTGCCTCTCAACGCTAAGAGGATATTAGAGATTGGACAGACAGGGCTACGGGAAAAATATCTACCTTTTAATCCCGACTGTCAGTATGTGCAGGGGCAGGGAGACACTATCCCTCTCAGCGACCTCGATGTCATTGTCTGTACAGATTTAACAGATGTACAAGAAAAGCTAGCTTTTTACTTGCCCCACCTCCAACCAGCAGGACAGGTCTTGCTCCCCTTTGCCAACAGTCAATACTGGCAACATATTGTGCAAACGATCGAGGGGAAAAGTGGAGGGGGAAACAGCTACTATAGTGCACAACAAATCTGTCAACTGATTAGGGACTTGGGTTTAGTAGAGCATGAAATTATACGGCAAGAATTGCCCGCCGCCCAACAACAGGCTTTTCAACAATTTCTACAGCAAATACTACCCCTCCTCCATCTGTTACAAGTTTCCCGCAGCGAATTTCAGTACCTCAGTGCTTCCCCCCATTTAATTGTGCGGGCATTAAAACAGCCCTGTAGGGAACCGAAGTTGCTCATCCAAACCTGCATTACTGCTCCCGTTGGTTGCGATCGCGTGCGGGTGTTGGACCCCGATCGATTTAGCCGTACTCTCCTCAATACCCGTGTGCACCAAGTGCGGTTAGGGCAATCTATTCCGTTGAATTTAGCTGCCCCTGATGAGTGCAAAGTGTTTATCTGGCAGCGGGCATTATTACTCTATCCCCAGGATATTCAGAAACAAAAATTGCTCAAGGACAGGGGCTATTTAATTGTAGCGGAACATGATGACGATCCCTATTTTTGGCCCGAAAATGCCGACAATAAATTTCTGTTGTTTTGGAGTTCCCACTGCATTCAAACCAGTACAGAATCCCTGGCTAAGCATCTGCAGCAGTTTAACAATCCCTACATCAAAGTTTTTCGCAATCAGTTGACCTATTTGCCCCCTAAACGGGAATATAAAGAGGGCTATTCTGTCAATCTCTTCTTTGGTGCCCTCAATCGCCAGGCGGACTGGGAACCCATTATGCCCACCCTCAACAAAATTCTAGCCCGCCACAAACAGGTGTACGTGAAAGTCATCCACGACAGACAGTTTTTTGATGCCCTCGCCACCAATCGCAAAGAGTTTCACCCCTTCTTGCCCTACGAAAAATACCAGGAAATTTTACATACCTGTGATATTGGCATTCTCCCCCTACAAGATACACAATTCAATCGCATGAAATCGGATTTGAAATTCCTAGAACACGCTGGTCATGGGGTAGTTGCCCTCGCCAGTCCCACCGTCTATGCCCAATCGATCGTGGAAGGCGTGACAGGGATGCTCTATCGTTCTGCGGAAGAGTTTGGAGAAAAACTGACGGAGTTAATTCAAAATGCCAAGCTGCGCCACAAAATTGCGGATAATGCCTATCAGTGGGTGCGGGAAAATCGTCTCCTCTGTCAACACTTTCAGGAAAGAAGAGAGTGGTATTTGGAGATGTACAGTCGTCTGCCAGAGTTAAATGAGGCACTGCGCGAGAGATGCCCCCAGATGTTTAGTTAAACATGACCGATCGGTTTGCGGAAATTGTTGGGCATAGGCTACCCATTACGCTGCTGCGGGCTGCTCTGCAAAAAGGGAGAATTGCCCCCGCCTATCTCTTTGTGGGTATGGAAGGCATTGGTAAGAGTCTGGTAGCACAAGCCTTTGTGGCATCCTATCTGCACAAACCAATTACCAATCATCCGGACGTCCTGTGGGTAGAACCTACCTATCAAGACAAAGGCAAGTTGATTACCCTGACAGAGGCAGAGACAATGGGTGTGCATGTCAAAGGCAAAGCCCAGATCAGAATTGAACAAATACGGGCTATCACCGATTTTCTGTCCCACCCCCCCCTGTGTTCAGACCGATCGTTTGTCATTGTTACAGATGCCCACACCATGGCAGAAACCAGCGCCAATGCCCTCTTGAAGACGTTAGAAGAGCCAGGCAAAGGCACCATTCTTCTGATCTCTGCCCACACTCTTTTACCGACGATTTTATCCCGTTGCCACATCATTCCCTTTGCCCCCCTGGCAAAACAAGAAGTAGAGACCGTCCTGCACCGCCTTGGTTACCACGATATACCAGCGCCAATCATCGACCTAGCAGGGGGTTCACCGCAAAAAGCCATCACCGCGTGGCAACAGTTGCAGACAATTCCGCCTGCGCTATTAACGACTTTGCAAAGTCTCCCTCTCTCCCTTATTAGCGCTTTGACAATTGCCAAACAAATTAGCCAAACCTATGACCTCGATACCCAAATCTGGCTGTTGGAATACCTACAACAAATTCTGTGGCAGCGCAAAAGAGAAAAGAGCAGAATAGAAAAATTAGAACAGGCAAAACAGTGGCTGCGGGGCTTTGTCACCCCCCGTCTGGTCTGGGAAATCACCCTGGCTTAGCCCTAGGAGGGAGGGGCGGCGGCAGACAGCGGGCTATAATGAAGAAAAGTTAAGCAGCAACTATGGAACAGAAGACCTATCCCGTCACTAAGACAGAAGAGGAGTGGAAGCAAATTCTTTCCCCAGAAGCCTATCAAGTCCTGAGAAAGCATGGTACGGAGCGACCAGGTACTAGCCCCCTCGATAAACACTACGCCAAAGGTATCTACAAATGTGCTGGGTGTGGGGCGCCTCTGTTTACCTCTGAGACTAAGTTCAACAGTGGAACAGGCTGGCCCAGTTTCTTTGCCCCCATTCCCGGTGCCATTGAGACCAGCATCGATCGTTCTCTGTTCATGGTGCGCATAGAAGTCCACTGCGCCAACTGTGGCGGTCACCTAGGGCACGTCTTTGACGATGGACCCCTGCCCACGGGCAAACGCTACTGCATCAATGGTGTGGCTTTAGTGTTTGAACCCGCTCAGGACTAGTTTGTCGAGAGAATTGTCGCTGCTACCTCTACGGCAGCAATTCCCTTTTCATAGGGCAAGCGGGTCGGTCCTAGGATGCCAACCCAACCCCCAGGGCAGTAGGCACTGGAAACAAGGGAACACTTCTGCACCGGCGGTAACCCCAGCTCCTTGCCAATCTTGACTGTCGGCTCTGACCCTTTTTGTTGCAGCATAGGCACGATCGCTTCCTTTTCCTCCTCTAGGAGTTCTACGATCGGTTGGATTTGTTCTGCCTGGGAGAACTCCGGCTGTTTGAGTAATTCCTTTAAGCCGCTGACCTTGACCGCACTGGGCTGGTGAAAGGACCTTTCTAGTAGTTCTAAGGAGCTTTCCAGACTGCGGATGTGCTCCTCCACCTGGTAACGGATGTCCTCCCAATTGATGGGGAGCAGGGCATCACAGTAACGGTTCTGCAACTGGGCGTTGAGGAAGTTATTCAGCACCTCCAGCAAGTCCCCTACCTCCGTATTGAACTCTACAGGCACAGAGTCCGTCTGCAGCGTTTTGGTCACCAAAATCAACAACGCCCGCTGTTCGTCTAGGGAAACCAATTGCACCTGGCGCACTCGATCGGGACTACGGGCAGGGGTAGTGACAATGGCAATACAGCCACAGATTTTTGCCAACAGCTGGACGACCTGGTCTAGTAAGTGTTCATTGTGGGGAGTAGCAAGCAATTGGGATAGCATAAATTTCTCCAGGTCCGCCTTGAGTCCCTCCAGGGGGGGCAACAAACTGTCCACATAGACCCGATACCCCCACTCCGATGGCACGCGCCCCGCCGATGTGTGGGGTTGGTAGAGCAAGCCCCAGCGATCGAGGTTGTGCATGACACTGCGGATAGTGGCAGGACTGGCATTGAGGGTGTAGATTTCCGACAGCACCTTTGACCCTACCGGTTCCGCCGTCTCCACGTAGCGCTGCACGATAGCAGACAGCACCTGTTGTTCCCTAGGAGTGAGTTGGCGCTCAGTGAAATGCATGCCTCCCTGCAATCAACCCTAAAGTCATCCTAGCATGGGTAACCAGCTTGTTATAAACTAGGGTAATAGCCATGTCCGGCCAGTGCAGGCATTTATGTTTACCACAGAAGAACAGTCCACCGTCATTCCCAATCAGTTCCTCTGGGCTGTGGGACTCAACAGTGAGGTCTATCCTCCCGGTGCTCTGATTGAAAACCGCTACCGTGTGGTGGAAGATCAGATTGTTCTGGATACCAAGATGTATAGTATGCCAGAGATGCCGGAGGAGCTGACGGAGTTGGCGGTGAAGTACCTGAAGCTCACGCGCTATGCCCTGCATCTGCCCCAGCCCTATGCCCTGCTTCGTCCCAAACACCACGACAGTATTCTTATTTTAGAAAACTCCCCCCTCGATGAACGGGGACAGCTCCTACCCTCTATCACAGAAGCCTGGCGGGAAGCAAAACCCCTGCGCCAAGTCAATTGGCTGTGGCAAATCTGTAAACTGTGGAAACCTTTGCACGAATTGCAGGTCAGCAGTTCCCTCCTCAACTTGTCCAATCTGCGGGTGCGGGATTGCTGGGTCCAGTTGGTGGAGCTGACGATCGATTACCAGGACTATTCCCTCGCCCAGTTAGGGGAGACCCTTGTTCCCCTCATTGCCGACTGTCACGCCGACCTTACTGAGGAATTGACCCATTGGCTAGAGGCACTGCAGTCGCCGGGGGCGACCCTAGAAGCAGCTATTGCTCACCTCGATCGCTTAGCCTCTGACCTAGCCCAATTAGAGCCGATGACCGTGCGCATTGCCGGTACGACGGATATAGGTTTACGGCGGGACCACAACGAGGATGCCTGTTATCCCATGCTGGACCAACCCCAGGTGGAAGGGCTGCGCAATCGGGTGCTGATTATCTGCGATGGCTTGGGGGGGCACGAAGGGGGGGAGATAGCCAGCGGCACAGCGATCAAAACAATTACCAGGATGCTCAATACCCTCCTGCACCAGGTGGAACAGGACACGGAACCCTTCTCTGCCCAAGCTTTTATCGCCCAACTGGACAAAATTGTCAAAGTTGCCAACGACCAAATTGTTGCCCTCAATGACCAACAGCAACGGCAGGGTCAACAGCGCATGGGCACAACCCTAGTGATGGCAGTAGTACCCAGTCCCCAAGGACGCGCTCCCCACGAGGTGTATATCGTGCATGTGGGGGACAGTCGTGCCTACTGGATTGGCAAAAATAAACACTACCAAATCACTGCTGACGACGATGTGGCAACCAGGGAAACGGTCCTGGGCTATAGCTTTTATCCCTACTCTGCTCAACGTCTGGATGCCGGTGCTCTGATCCAGGCATTGGGTACACGCCCCTCCGGTGTCCTCCTCCCCCGCATTCAGCGCTTTATCATTGACGAAGATTGCCTATTTTTACTCTGCTCCGATGGTTTGAGTGACTACGATCGGGTGGATTATCTGGCTGACAGCCACCTGCGCCCAATTCTGCAGAAAAATATCCCCCTGGAGGATGCCTGCAAGGTGCTCATTGCCCAGGCAAATGCCCTCAACGGTCACGACAATATCAGTGTAGGGTTGCTGCGCTGTGCCTTTGGTCCTATTATTGAATCCCCCGACACAGAACCGGACCACGAAGACCTCACCATTTTGCAGGAAAAGACGGACGAGGATGAAGTAGCAGAAATTGCCCAGGCAATTCAGGCGGAAGCGATCGCAGCGGGTATGCCCGTTGACCCCATTGCCCCCTATACGCCCCCCGTTGTGCCTAGGCAGGAAAAAAAAAGTCAGGGCAATAATTGGCTGTTTATGGTGTTGACGATCGTGGGGGTAGTGTTAGCGATCGGTCTGGTGGCAGCTTTGTTCAGGCAGCAGGGGAAGAATAACTCCTCCCCGAGAAATCATGTCCCCTCTGTCCAAGAGTTAACGTAGGCAATTTGTTCAGGGGTCATGCTGTCAATGGCAATACCCATCGCCTGGAGTTTTAGGCGGGCAATTTCTTGGTCTATGTCCTGGGGCACGGGCAGCACACCGGGGGCGAGTTTACCCTTGTTTTTGACCAGGTATTCGGCGGCGAGGGCTTGATTGGCAAAGCTCATGTCCATCACACTGGCGGGGTGACCTTCCGCTGCTGCTAGATTGACAAGGCGACCTTCCCCCAACACAATCAAACTCTTGTCTGCCAGGATGTATTCCTGCACAAAGGGGCGCACAGTCTGCACATCTTTGCTCATCTGTTGTAGAGCTACTAGGTCAATTTCAATGTCAAAGTGACCACTGTTGCAGATGATGGCACCGTCCTTCATTACCTCCATGTGTTCCCGGCGAATGACGTGCTTATTGCCTGTAACCGTGATGAACACATCCCCCACCTTGGCTGCTTCCAGCATGGGCATTACCCGAAACCCATCCATCACTGCCTCTAGGGCGCGCACCGGCACTACCTCCGTGACAATCACGTTTGCCCCTAGACCCCTTGCCCGCAGAGCTACACCCTTGCCGCACCAACCGTAACCCGCCACTACAATCACCTTCCCTGCCAAGAGAATATTCGTAGCGCGCATGATGGCATCGATCGTGGATTGTCCCGTACCGTAGCGGTTGTCAAAGAAGTGTTTCGTCTCTGCATCGTTGACAGCGATCGCTGGGAAAGTGAGCACCCCAGCAGCCAACATTGCCCGCAGGCGCACCAGTCCCGTTGTCGTCTCCTCTGTCGTGCCGATAATTTCGCTGACTTGGTGGGAGCGGTGACGGACTAAAGCGGTGGTAACATCGCCGCCGTCGTCGATAATAATGTGGGGATGGTGATCGAGAGCGACTTCTACGTGACGGTGGTAAGTAGCGTTGTCTTCCCCCTTAATGGCAAACACTGGAATACCGTAGTCCACCACCAAACTGGCAGCCACATCATCCTGGGTGGAAAGGGGATTGCTGGCAATGAGGAGGGCATCTGCTCCCCCCGCCTGCAGAGTGAGAGCTAAATTGGCAGTCTCCGTGGTGACGTGACAACAGGCAGCAATGCGAATTCCCTGCAGGGGTTTTTCCTGCGCAAAGCGTTCCCGAATCTGACGCAGTACAGGCATCTCCCGCCCTGCCCAGGCAATGCGCTTCTTGCCCAAGGGTGCTAATGTCAAATCCTTGATTTCATGTTTGACAGTTACAGAGGTAGTCATTGTGACGCAGTCTAAAGTTGCTCTCCCAGTTTAACCCATAGGCTACTTCAATTCAGCGCCGCCAGGATTAACAGAACAGCTCATACTTTGCTTCACAGTAGGCTGCCCTCACTACAGGGGCGGGAAAGATTATAGTTATTGTTGTAGTGGTTCTGCTAAATTAGCAATTTAATCTCATCCCCAAACACTATGGCACCTGAATTTACGCCTTTACCTACTTACAAGAAGTTTGCCACCCTACCCCCCAATCTTGACCCCGCTAAACTCCCCCGCCATGTAGCAGTGATTATGGATGGCAATGGTAGATGGGCAAGACAAAGGGGTTTACCCAGGGTGATGGGACATAGGCAGGGGACAGAAACTCTCAAGGACTTATTGCGTTGTTGTAAAGACTGGGGAATTCCCGCCCTCACGGTCTATGCTTTTTCCACGGAGAATTGGCAACGCCCTAAGGAAGAAGTGAATTTTTTGCTGCTCCTGTTTGAAAACGTTTTAGGCCAGGAACTGGCGGAATTGATGCGGCAAGATGTGCGGCTGCAGTTCATTGGTAACTTGGTGGATTTACCTGCCTCTCTAGCGGAACAAATCCAACGATCGATGACCCTGACCCAAAACAATAGGGGGGTTACTTTCACGGTGGCGACGAATTACGGTGGCAGGCAGGAGATTGTACAGGCTTGTCAGCGGATTGCGATGGAAGTACAGTGTGGGCATTTTAGCGTCGATGAAATTACGGCAGAATTATTAGAAAGGTATCTCTATACCAGGGGGTTACCTGACCCCGATTTACTGATTCGCACCAGTGGGGAAATGCGGGTGAGTAATTTTCTGCTGTGGCAGTTAGCCTATACGGAAATCTATGTCACCCCCACATTGTGGCCCGACTTCGATCGGGAGGAGTTCTATCGTGCACTCTTAGCTTATCAACAAAGGGAACGTCGCTTTGGCAAAATCTAGCCCGTCTTTTCTGCACTCAAAATAAACAGGGGATTGGTAGCAGCAAACAGCTGTTGATTACCCCGCAGTTCTAGGCGATTGATGCCCGATTGTACAGCTTCCAGGTTTTTCATGGGCATTTGACTGAAGGTATGCCACGTTTGATAGAGGTCTTGTAAAGTAGTAGCCACCACCACTAAGCGCCCCTGGGGTAGCAATTTTTCCCAGGCAGTGAGAATAATGCGATCGAGGGGTTGTCCTCCTTCAATGCAAATGCGATCGGGCAGAGGTGCGAGGTCCTGCAGACAATGGGGAGCAGCGCCAGCTTTTACCACCACATTTGGCACTTGGAATTTCTGACAGTTTTTTTCCACCAGCCCCACCACTTCCTCATCCCGCTCGATCGCTACTACCTGTCCCTGGGGCATGAGTAACCCCGCCTCTACGGCAATCGTACCCGTGCCGGCTCCCACATCCCACAAAATGGAGTCTCGCCGCAGGCGAAGTTGGGAGAGAATTAACACCCGTACTTCCACGGGGCTAAGGGGAATGCCCGGGAGACGATCGAATTGGTGGTCGGGGATACCGGGGGTAACGTAGTGCCAAGTCATCGCAGTAGGGGGCGTAACCCCTTAATACTACCACGACAAATGTGTTATGCTGCTTTCGGGGGGGGGGAGGGTTGACCATGAATATACGGCGGTGGGTAGCAAGACGGGAGACAAGTTGGCAGACCCTAGAACGACTGCTGCAGAAGTGGGAACGCCAGGGGTTACAGTCCCTCACAGCCAAGGAAATTAGCACTTTAGCCAGTCTCTACCGCTCTGTATCTGCCGATTTAGCCCGTGCCCGTACCCAAGGGATGGGAGATATACTCATTCAGGAACTGCAGCTTTTGACCAGCCGTAGTTACACCCAAATTTACCAGGGGTCGCAGCGCCAGGAGAGGGAAGGATGGCGGCAGTTCTACCTGTGGGGATTTCCCGCTGTGTTGCGCCAAAGCAGCCTCTATATCGGCATAGCTACTGCTATTTTCACGGCAGCGGCGGCAGTGGGCTGGTGGTTTGCCTGGTCTGACCCCAGTTTTATGCGCTTAGTTTTGCCCGACTCCATGATTGCTATGGCGGCAAGAGGGGAGTTATGGATGGGCAGAATTTTGACGGACCAGCCCGGTTCCAGTGCTGACATTATGGTTAACAATATCCGTGTTTCTTTAATTGCCGTGGGAGGGGGAATCAGTGCTGGTCTCTACACGGTTTACATCCTCGCTTTGAATGGTCTCTTGCTCGGTGTAGTGGGCGCGCTGGTGGCACAAAATAACTTAGCTTTTCCCTTTTGGGCGTTTGTCTTTCCCCATGGCGCACTGGAAATTCCCGAAATTATGATTGCGGGGGGAGCAGGTCTGTTACTTGCCCGCGCTCTCTTGTTTCCCGGCCGTTACTGCCGCGCCGACGCCTATAAAATTTACGGTGAACAAGTTGCCCAATTAGTGTTAGGTTGTATCCCCATGCTAGTCATGGCGGGAGTGATGGAAGGGTTTATTTCCCCTAGCCCGATCGTGCCTGCTCTGGTCAAGTATGCTATCGGTATTACCCTCTTTACTGCCTTTCTACAATATGCGCAAAGGCGCCCACCCAAAACTTACGAAATTTATCGCTAAAACTGGGAAAACTGCATATCTCCCTAGCAGGGGGACAATATTTAGTTATAGTAGTGGATAACTGCCCTGCACAAATGCCATGTCAGAAGCCAAAGTCTACATTAAAAATGCCCTAGAAATTGTGGTGGTAGAGGAGGCAAAAAATCAACTAGCACAACTCGATCGGGCAAAACGGGAGGAGATAAACTTGAGTGAAGTGATTGCCTTTGTCCTCAATCGCCTGCCCTGTCTCTATGCCAGTTCCGATCGGGGGTGGTTACAACAAAAAAAGCGAGCAAACAATGAATTTCGCAAACAAGTAATTGGGCTATTACATCAGGCATTTTTACGGGTGGGTAACAATCCTTTAGTGCGGGTATCGCCATTACCTCTGTATGAGATTGAGCGCCCGGACTATTGCCTGCAACAGTTGCGGGAAATTTTGCGCCGTCCCAATCTTACTTGGAAAGAGGTGCCTGCCATTGTGCAGGAAAGTATTACACGGGGCACTGCTGCTGCCCTGGAACATCTGAGTCTGTACGACAGAAGAAGAATATTGGAGACCAAAAATTTCATTCGCAAATCAAAAGAACAAATGAAAAAAGCAATTGAAGCAGAGAAAGTAGACCCGATCGAGTTACAGGAATTCAACTCCTACATGATGACAGCGGAATATCAGTTTGTCAACGTCTTGGAAAGACCTGTAATTCAAATTGTGGAACATCAACTGGAACAGATGAAAGCAAATTTGTCCCGTTCCCTGGAGGTAGCAGATGTGGCAGTGTATGTTTTGAATCGTTTTCCTGCTATGTATGCAACCAATGCCAAGGGTTTTCAGCAACAGCGGGAAAGAGTACGGCGGGAGCTGATCAATGACTTACAAGCCCTTACCATTCAAGCCATCCTAGAGTTAAGCAAGACTCCCCGCCGTTTAGTTGGTCCCTTGCCCTTTGTCAAATTTGAACGGGAACATGAACAGGCTCTAGAAAATCTGAAAGAAATCTTTCAGGTGGAAGAACTCACCTGTGGCAAAGCGGTGGAATTGGTCTCCAAAGCTGTGCTGGGCAAGAATCTCTCCAATCGCATCAAGACTATCCGCTCCAACCTCCTGCAGGAATTGATTGTCAGTTTATCCCTCCACCCTAACCGCCACGACTTACAGATTGAAATTGGGGAAGATGATAGTCAAATTGTCTTTCGTACTAACAATCAAGATACCTTCTGGGCAATTGTCGATCGTCCCCAGGTGATCTGCCGCATTGTCCTGGAAACTTTCCCCGAAACTAGCGGTATGCAATTACAATATCAACGTTTGCCCTTCCCCCTGGTGTTGACTAAACACGAGATGGAAGAAGAAGTAATTAATGACCTCAGGAATTAACATGCTGTCTTTTTTACTGTTGTTATACCAAACTCCCTTTACCTTTGTCCTCCTATCCCGTTTGGTGTCTGCTCCCCGCCGTATCCCGCCCCTAGAGCCAAAGCTAGACAAAGAAAAACGATCGGTCTCTGTTGTCATTCCCACCCTCAATGAAAGAGAGAGATTGCCCCACTGTTTAGCAGGCTTACAGGAGCAACCGATCGGGGAAGTAATCATTGTGGACAGTCGTTCTACAGACGGCACTAGGGAATATGTGGAAATGCTGCAGGGGCAATATCCCCTTCCCCTAAAGCTAGTCACTGACCCCCCCTTACCCCCCGACTGGGTAGGCAGACCCTGGGCATTAAACTATGGCTGGCAACAGTCTGACCCTAGCTACAAGTGGCTGCTGGGACTAGACGCAGATACCATTCCCCAACCCGGTTTGGTGGCGGCGGTGGTGGATACAGGGGAAACAGAGGACTGGGACATTCTCACCCTGGCACCGCAATTTATCGTGGTACACCCAGGGGAACAGTGGTTACAGCCTTCCCTGTTGTTGACCTTGGTCTATCGCTTTGGGGCATCGGGGGACAGGAGGCAATTTTCCGAGCAGCGGGTGATGGCAAATGGTCAGTGTTTTCTGGCTAAGAAGGCAGTCCTGCAGGCTTTGGGGGGCTACAGTCTAGCCAAAAGTTCCTTTTGTGATGATGTCACCCTAGTTAGGGCGGCGGCACAGCGGGGCTATAAAGTCGGCTTTTTGGATGGGGCAAAAGTGTTGCAGGTGCGGATGTATACCAGCATGGCGGAAACTTGGCGGGAGTGGGGAAGGTCCTTAGATTTGAAGGATGCGGCAACTCCCCTGAGCACCTGGGGGGACTGTCTCTACCTCTTGGCGGTGCAGGGTCTACCCCTTTTTGTCCTGGGGGGGATAGGGGCAGCAGGCGCGCAATCGATCGTGGACTTCTCCCTCTTGGCTTTGAACCTAGGCTTGCTTTTAATTCGCTTCCTCCTCCTGTTTGCCATTCGTCCTAGCTATAGGGCAGTGGGGCTGTGGTATTGGCTCTCTCCCCTGTCTGACCCCCTGGCGGTGCTGCGGATTTGGCTCTCAGCTTTACAAAAACCTAAGATTTGGCGTGGTAGATTATACAGCAACCTGGGGTAAAATAGGTGTAGGAATTAGTAATTGTCGCTATTGGGAAAACCTATATGTCTGAATTTAATCGTGGCATTATGAAGTTTGACAATGCCGATAGCCCCCTGGCTATTACTCTTTCCGCTATTTTCGTCCTGGGCACGATCGGTGTCCTGTTGTGGTGGGGTTACACAGTTGCCTATCTGTAATCTGAAAGGTATGCTAAGATAGACAACTACGGCGGTCGTAGCCAAGTGGTTAAGGCAGAGGATTGTGGCTCCTCGATTCGTGGGTTCGAATCCCATCGATCGCCCTTATTCTGCTAAGCGTAGTTCATCTAGGTTCCAGAGAACACCGCCGGCGGGGGAGGGGTCAATGCCCTGCAAACGGTTGTTGACGGCACTCATAGCCAGGGGGCTGACCATAAAAATCATAGGTACCTGCTCCTGCACCAGTTTTTGGAACTGCCCATAGATTTGGCGGCGCTTTTCCTCATTGATCTCCCTTGCTCCCGCAATCAACAACCGATCGATTTCTTTTTCCCAGTCACTCACCACCCGCCCAGGGAAAGGGGGTTCCCCCGGATGCGGTCCCAGGTTAAACATATGACTAGAGCCGGCGGAGTACCAAAGGTGAAAACTGCCATGGGGTTCAATGCCGCCACCCCACCCCAGCATAGCTGTTTCCCAGTTTTTAGAACGATCGAGGCGGTCAATCAAGGCTGTAAAGTCAATAATCTGCAGATCAACGGTGATGCCTAAACGATCGAGGTCATTTTTAATCATCGGCGCCAGCGTTGCCCCTGCCCCCCCCGTAGAAGTCATAATGGTAAAGCGCACAGGGTTGCCCTTTTTATCCACCAGGCGGTTTTGAGCATTGTAGGTAAAGCCCGATCGCTGCAGCAGTTCCTTTGCCTTGGCGGGGTCATAGTCATAGAAGGGGACGCCCTCCTGGCGGGAGAGATGGTAGGGGCTAATCGGGGGAATGGGAGAATCCTGGGGCAGACCAAGACCGCGATAGTAGGTGTTGATCATCGCCTGGCGGTTGATAGCATAGGCAATGGCACGGCGGAAATTGACATCGTTGAACCACTCTGCCTTTACAGGATCGACAAAGGGTTTACCTTCCTGATTGCGCCCGCGATTGAGATTAAACATCAAAAAACTGCGATTACTCCCTTCCCCCAGTTGGTAAATGCGAAAGCCATAGCGCTGTTCCTGGCGTTTGAGGATGGGAAAATCCTGTCCCCGCACCTGGGGAATGACATCTATATCGCGGGAGCGGAAGCGCAACACCGTGCTGTCAGGGGAGGGCATAATTTGATAGACCAGGCGGGGAATATGGGGCAAAGGTTGGCGATAGTAATGGGGATTCCGCTCATACACCAATCTCTCCCCTGGCAAATAGCGCTTGAGGAGGTAGGGTCCATTGCCAACCAGGGTAGATAAGTCAGTATCGATCGCCCAGGTCTGAAAGAACTTTGGTTTACCTGTAGAGTCTTTTTCTTGGACTGTTTTCTCTAGGATATGCTTAGGCAATATACTAGCACCGCCAGCAAAGCGCAAAAAAGGAGCAAAGGGTTCTGGCAAAGTGAAAGAGAGAGAACGATCGTCTAGCTTTTTTACCACAGGCAATTCTCTTTTTTCCCCCACCCGAAAGATGTCTTGGATGGAAGAGGGAATAGCGGGATTGAAATAAATATCACGGAAGGTAAACAAAACATCATCTACAGTCAGGGGCGTGCCGTCTGACCATCGGAGATTTGGTTTGAGGGTAAAAATCAACTCCAAGCCATTGTTACGGAATTGCCATTTTTCTGCTAATTCGGGGATGAGATTGCCATTTTTGTCTGTGGTGAGCAACCCACTAAACACCAACCCCACCGCCGCCGCACTGTAGGCATCAGAGACCAAGACAGGGTTGAAAGTCTTAATATCTGCATCCAGGGGTAAGGACAGACGCTCCTTGACAGCCCCCGGGACTGCCGTACAGCCAATCAAAGTCAATGTGAGAACAAACAGAGAGAGATAAGCCAGAAAGGGCTTTACTCTGATGGACAACATAGCAACACCACAGCATGAACAGCGATAGCTTCCCCCTGCCCAATGGCATCCAATCCCTCATTCGTCCTCGCTTTCACACTCACCCGATCGGGGGCAATCTGCAACGCCTTTGCCAGATTCTCGCGGATAGAGAGGATAAAATGTTTGAGCTTTGGTCTTTCTGCCACGATCGATGTATCGATATTATTGATCTGCCAACCCCGTGCCTGAATCATGCTCTGTACTTCCTGTAGCAGAGATACACTATGGGCATCCCGCCATTTTGGTTCCCCCGGTGGGAAATAATGCCCAATATCCCCCAAAGCTAGCGCCCCCAGCATAGCATCCATAATGGCGTGGGTCAGGACATCCGCATCACTATGCCCCAATAACCCCTTTTCGTAGGGAATTTCCACCCCTCCCAACACCAACCGCCGATCGGGAACCAGACGGTGAATATCATAACCCGTACCCACACGGAACTGCCAGCCCATAGACCTCGTGTATAATTGCCGTAGCCCTATCTTAAACAAAAAACCGATGAGCAACATGATTTTTCCCGGCTCCGCTGTGCGGGTCATCAATCCTGGCGACATTTACTATGGCTTTGAAGGCTTCGTGCAACGGATCACCGATGGTAGAGTAGCAGTCCTCTTTGAAGGCGGCAATTGGGATAAGTTAGTCAGTTTTCGCCCTGAGGAATTGGAACTGGTCGATGCCAAAGCTAGCCCCAGCAAAGGCAAGAAAAAATAAAAACCTGCACAGATGTACAGATTCACAAATCAGTAGGAGCAAATACCAAACTAGATAGTGTAGGTTAACATAATAATCAGGGTAGGCTAATAAAATCCCCCTATGAGCTACTGTATCAATCCCGATTGCTCTCAGCCCCAGAATAAACCAACGGATGAAATTTGCCGCAACTGTGGCTCGAAGTTACTCCTGAAGGAACGCTACCGCGCTATCAAAGTATTGGGGCAAGGGGGATTTGGCAGAACTTACCTCGCTATTGACCAGGACCGCCTCAATGCCAGCTGTGTAATTAAACAATTTTTACCCCAGGTACAGGGGACAGGTGCCCTGGAAAAAGCAACGGAGTTATTCTACCAAGAAGCCATTCGCCTCAACGACCTTGGTGTCCATCCCCAGATTCCCGACCTGTTGGCTTTTTTTACCCAGGATAAGCGGCAGTACCTAGTGCAGGAATTTGTCCCTGGCATGAATCTGCAAAAGCTCCTGGAGCGGTATGGCAAGTTTACGGAGGCAGAAATTTGGGCAATTCTGCGGGATATTCTCCCTATCCTGGAATTTGTGCATGAACGCCAGGTGATTCACCGCGACATCAAACCGGAAAATATCATTCGCCGCCAGGGGGACAACAAGTTATTTCTGATTGACTTTGGGGTGGCAAAATTGCTGACGGACCCACAGCGGGTAATTACAGGTACTTCCATTGGCACTTCTGGCTATGTGCCCATTGAACAAATGAGCGAAGGAAAGGCTTATCCCGCCAGTGATATCTATAGTTTGGGGGTCACCTGTTTTCATCTCTTGACGGGGGTTAGTCCCTACAGTCTTTTTATCAAACGGGGTTACAGTTGGTTGCAAACTTGGCAGGACTATGTTCCCCCAGAGGTCAGCCCTCGGCTCAATGATACAGGAAAGACGGGAAGACCGCTATACTACGGCAACGGAAGCCCTGCGGGAGGTAGAGCGTCTGGGGGCAAAGAACACTGGCATTCGCACAGAAACAAAGGAAGACAGAGAATATGTGGAGACAATTCTGCGGGAAATCATCACAACGGAACCGAAACCGAAACCAGAGGTAGAGGCGGTGGAAGACAGTGTGGAAGACTTTCTGCGCGAGGTAACCACTAGCAAAACGGAAGTGATACCGGCTGTCAGTGATGATCTGTTTGAAAAATTGCTCCAAGACCTGGACACCCCCACCCCCGTGCAGAGTACCCCCAGTCAGTTAAAGACAGAGGACGATGAATTTATCACCGCCTTTGTGGAAGATGTGAAACGGACTGCCATTGTCAACTCTGACCTACCGGTTGCCCCTGTGGTGGATTCTAGCCCTGTGGTGTCTGCTGACGAAACGATTTCCCAACTGTGGCGCTGCGCCCGCACAATCCATGCCCACGACCAAGGCTGTGCCTACGTGGGGATTACACCTAGGGAAGTCCTCCTCACGACAGGACAACGGAAGGTGGCTAAACTCTGGGATATAGAGACGGGGGCGAGTAAGGGCATGGTGATCAAAGAAGACACCTGTTCTACCTGCGGCGGCTTGGGCAAAGTCTACAAGGAAGGTTCTCTGTTGTTTGTGAAGACGAAGCAGGCGACTATCTGTCCTGATTGTGAGGGTTTTGGCACTAATTCGGAGAAGGGGGAGCGCTTTCTGGCGGCAAAGCTGAGCGGCGATGGCAATACTTTAATCACATCTAGTTTGGATAAGCAAATCAAAGTCTGGAATGTGCGGACCTGTAAGTTTACCACCGCCATTGTCACAGAACCGGCGGTCGCTTCTATGCTGGCTATCAGTGGCAACGGTAAGGTTATCAGCTATGTAATGCAAAACCGCACGATCGTGGTCTACAATTTGGAGCAGCAGCAGGAGACGGCTAAACTAAAACGCAACGGCATTATCACCTGTATTGACATTAGCTATGACGGCAACATCTTGCTCCTAGGTACGGAGGAGGGGAATATCAATGTCTGTGATGTGACGACGGCGGTACCGCCCATGAATGTGCGGGGACACCAGAACGGTATTATGGCAGTGGCATTGAGTCAGGATGGGATGTTGGCAGTGAGTGGCTGTCGCGATGGACAGGTAAGGGTATGGAGTTTGAGTACGGGCAATCTTATCCATACTTTCTCCCACCATTTAGCTCCCATCTCGGCATTGGCGATCGCTCCTGACAATTTGACTTTGGCAAGCGGGAGCATTGATGGTATGCTGTGTATTTGGCATTTGGGGCGGGGACAACTTCTGGATTCTTTTACTCATGCCCACACGGACCGCATTACGGCAATTGCCGCAGGGGCGGATGGACAGACTTTTGCCACTGCTAGTTTGGATAGTACGGTGAAGGTGTGGAGGTCGTTTTAAGTGTGCCGCTTGTTGGGGTATGTGGGCAAGCCCCTGACTTTGGAAACTTTGATCAGCAATCCCCCCCATTCCCTGGTCGTGCAGAGCTATCAGCCTAGGGAGATGACGGCGGGTTTATTGAACGCCGATGGCTTTGGTTTGGCTTGGTATGACCTGGGGAAATCTCCCTATCCCTTTACCTACCGCAGTGAGTTGCCCATCTGGAATGATGTGAATTTGCCTTCTCTGCAGCGCTATGTGGTGTCGGACTGTTTCCTAGCGGGCATTCGCAGTGCTACGCCCGGTCAGGGTTTTGGCTGGCAGAATTGTCCCCCCTACTGCTTCGATCGGTTTAGTTTTATCCACAATGGCTTTATTGAAAATTTCCGCACTTCTCTGTTGCGCCCCCTGCGCTCTCTGTTGCAGGATGAGTTCTATTATTTGATTCACGGTGTGACTGATTCAGAGCATATCTTTGCCCTGTTGATGCAGTTCTATCACCAGCAGCAGGACTTGGTACGGGCGCTGGGTTTGACGATTGCTACGGTGTTAGAGTTATCGCAGCGCTATGGGGTCAGGAGTGCCCTCAATATCATAGTCAGTGATGGGGTGAGTTTAGTGGCGACCCGCTGTGCCAGTGCTGCCCCGGTGCCTAGTTTATATAAGCTGCGGACGGACTACGGTGTGATTGTGGCTTCCGAACCCCTCTGGGAGGACGAACGTTGGCAGGGATTTGCTCCCCAGAGCACGATCGTGGTGCAGTTAGGGGCGGGGGAACTGCAAATTCACTCTTACCAGGGCAATTGGCTGCCGTCCCAGGACCAGAAAGTACCTGTATGATGGGGCTGTAGCTGCCCTAAAACCTGGATGAGATAGGCAACAGACCGATCGGGGCTAAACAGCTTGTAGGGGGGGACATTAGTTTGGAAGGGGCGAGAGAGTGAGGTATCGGTGGTGCCGGGGTGGAGAAGGACGACAATTGCCTGGGGACAGGTGCGTTGGTATTCCAGGGCTGCTGTACGCATGAACATATTCAAAGCCGCCTTGGAGGCGCGATAGCCGTACCATCCCCCCAAATAGTTATCACCGATGCTGCCGACCTTGGCTGAGAGGGTAGCAAACACCGATCGCTCTTCATGCTTAAACAAGGGGAGGAGATGTTTTGCTAACAGGACTGCCCCAATACTGTTGACTTGAAAATAGCGCAGCAAATTCTCAGACTGTAAAGAGCGCAGATTCTTTTCCGGTTGGATGTTGTCTGTTTGCAGAAATCCAATGCAGTTGATGGCATAGTGTAACCGATCGGTCTGGGTTTTGATTTTGTCCACCACTGCTGCAATTTGTGCTTCTACAGTGATGTCTAAGGGGAGGGGAAGAAGACGATCGGGGTACTGCAGTTGCCATTCTGCCAGATGTTGGGCACGGGAACGGAAGGTGGCAAAAACAAAGGTATCGGGTTGGGTTAAAAAATGTCTGACAAAGGCTGCCCCAATGCCGCCACTGCCACCACAAACTAGGACATACTGCATACAATCAACCTACAAAACCGCTGACAAACCGATCGATGCCTTGCCAATCCTTGTGTATGGTGACCGATCGATAATCACTTTGTTGTAGCATATCTGCCACAGTAGTTGCCTGCCCCGCCATCACTTCCACTAGCCAAAATCCCCCCTCCTGCAGGTAGTGCTTGCCCTCCTGGACTAGGTGACGAATAGCCTGCAGACCATCTCTGCCTCCATCCAGGGCTAGGCGGGGTTCCTGCTGTACTTCCCGTGCTAACGTGGGGATCATATCGGTGGGGATGTAGGGGGGATTGCTCACCATGCCCGCTAAACCAGGGGAAAGGGGACTAAACCAGCTGCCCTGCACGCATTTGACCCGATCTCCCACGCCATAACGATCGATGTTCCCCTGCGCTACCTGTAACGCCTCAGCACTGACATCGACAGCGAAAATTTGCAGGGCAGGGAAAGCTCGCGCTAGGGCAATAGCGATCGCACCGCAGCCCGTCCCTAAATCACACCAGACCCCCTGGGGTTTTGTCCTCGCAGCAACAATCTCAATAATTAGCTCTGTCTCTGGACGGGGAATCAAGACTGCCTTGTTGACCTGCAGGAGTAAATCCCGCCACAGGGTTTGCCCCGCCAAATACTGCACTGGTATACCTTCCTGTACATGCCGCTGCCAGAGCTGGTCTAAATAGTGCCAATCGTAGTCAGCAAAGCGGGGCGATCGCAGGCGCAAATCCACCTTGGTTAGGGGGGTCAGCGCTAGGATCAACCAATCCAGTTCAGCAGTACGACCAGCACTGACCCGATCGTACCACTGCCAAAAATTGACCACCTAGGCTTCCGAAGCAACAGGGCGACGATTGAACAGACTATTCCAACCCAACTGCGCCAGCGCCAATAGCCAGTTCCCCTCTAGCTCGCGGAACATATCCATGTTGAGATGGAAGGCGTGGTTAGCTTCTGCCACAATCCGATCGCAGTCTGCTTCTGTGAGGGGCAAATTGTTCATCGCCAAACGGTATTGCTTCTTGAACTCACCATGATTGTGAATTGCCTCAAACTCGTAGAAAGCAGTGCCCCGATCGCCCAAGCCCATCGCCTTTTTGGCAATTTTCTTCAGCACTTGCCCCCCTGACAGGTCACCCATGTAGCGGGTATAGGCATGCCCCACTAGTAACACCGGGTCTTGCTGGGAAACTTCCCTTATCCGCTGTAAATACTTGGCACAGGCAGGGGAAGGGGCTACCTGGGAGCGCCAATCGGGACCGTAGTAGAACTCCAAATCCTTCTCCAGACTGGCTTTGCGCCACAACTGCGGGAAAAATAATTTCCCCACCACAGGATGCTCGCGGTGCTTGGTCAGTTCCTCCTCCAGAGTGCTGTAGACAAAATAGAGATTGCTAGCCAACTTGCGATAGGATTGGGGATTGACCACCCCCCCCAAAAAACAGCGAATAAATGTCGTATTTTCCGCCATGGTGTGCGCTTTCTGCGTCCCTACCCGCAGTTTGGTCGCTAATTCGTGACTCACGTTTTTCCCTCCCGATTATTAAACGAAGATTAAAAAAACAAACTTAAAACTGAATATACTATTGCCCCACCCTGGATTGGCAAAGGTTAACAATTGTTAAAGTCTGCCCCCTCCTTTGCGATGACGGAGAATGCCACTGCCGATGGCACCCAGCATGACTAGACCAATGGCAGGTTGGATAAGGGGTTGCCAGAGGGACTGCCAGAGGTGCCAGCCTAGATGCCAGTGGACTGCCTCCCCCCCTGCCGCCACCAGGAACCAGGCAAAAAAGAAGATGACAACGAAAAAGTTAGCAGTCAAGAGACGGTTTAGCCACAGAGACAGGGAGTCTAAGTTCTTCATCTCAGTCGACAGTTTGGCGGAGGTTGTCCAGGTCTGCCTGCAGGGACTGAAAGGCTGTTTCCGTGCGCTCACTATCCTGTTGCAGGGCGGCAAAGTCCAGGTTGATCAGGTCATCCAGGAAGCGGGAGGCAGCAGTTTTGAAAGTCGATCGTTGATTTTTAGGCAGTTCCCGTTCGATCGTTGCCAATTTTCTTCTTGTTTCCCCCATGGGACCCCGAATATAGGCACGGATTTCCTGCCAGTTATTTTCCTCCACATAGGTCTGCAGGCGTTGTATTTGGCTTGCCAGGGCTTCCAACTTGGGATTTGCCGCCAGGCTAGGGGTAGGCAACCACAGCCCTACTGCCCAGACCAGGGCAATCAACAATAAAAATATTTTTTGCATAACCACCCTCAGTAACTAACTAGGAGTAGTATAAAACCTGCGGTTACCCCCCGATCGGGCAGTTCTTATCTAGGGATCGAGCAGCAGACGACCGTCGTTAGTCTCCTTCAGGCGCACCTTCAAACTGCTGAACTCATCAAAGATGTTTTCAATGCGCTTAGCAGTGGGAGGGCTGGGGATTTGGGCAAGGCGCTCTGGTTCGGCTGGGATATATTCGGGGGGGACAAACAAACTGGCGTACTTTTGTAGACTTTTTGCCCGCTGTAGTAAAACATCGGTGGAGATACCGCGATTAAAACAGTTTTTGGTATCCAGGCAGTCTTTGTCTGGTTCCCCATATTCGGGCAGGTTTTTCCCGCCCCCTCTGCCGTGAATGGCAATCAGTTCCCCCCGCTGATTGAACACTGGTCCGCCACTCATGCCCCGTCGGGTGGGAGCGTTGTATTGGGTGTTGTAGTCACCGTCTTCCCACCCCTCCTTGAGAATAGCGCTCAAAATCCCAGAGGTCATGCGAAAGGTGCGTTCCGGAAATTTTGGTCCCGGATCGGGCCAGCCCGCCACAAACACAGGTTCTCTCTCCTGTTTGTTGAGGTTAATTTTGGCGACGGGGTAGTTTTGTTTTGCTTGGAATTGCACGATCGCTAGGTCTGAGCCTTCAACGCGGTTTTGTAAGTACCTGCCAAAGGCATCGATGTTGGTGTTAGTTTTTTCATCGTCGACAAAGTGGACAATGCCATCTGGGGTACGCACACCGTAATCTGTTCCCCTGGCGCTGACCACGTGGTAATTGGTTGCCACGTAGTAGGTGTTGCCCCGTCTGCCCACAATTACCCCTGACCCAGGGCGGAAAGCTTCCCGCAATGCCACGTTATCCCCTGACTTCAAATCCTGGGCAATGACAACGGTGGTTTTTAATGCCACCTCTAAAACCTGCTCCGGCGCTAAATTCTTTGCCGGCAGGGGTTGACTCACCATAATTGCCCCTAGGAGGGACAGGAAAAAGTAAGCTAGCCAACGCAGCCTTTTCATAGTTGCAATTCCCACCCTGGTCATTCTATGATAGGTTATTTTCCTAGCTAGGGTGTGATCTAAATCCTGCCCTCGGGCAAGGAGAGATGTTTTTCCATGCGCTGGTGGAGAATACCCACCTCGTAAAACAACGCCCCGATCGGTTGGTAGCCATTCCTACGATAGAACTCAAGGCTATGATGGCGGGCGTGGAGAAAAAAAGCGGTCCTACCCCTGTCCTTAAATAAGCCCTCGATCGTTTGCAGTAACTGGCTGCCAATGCCCCGTCGTTGCCATTCTCTCTCGACTACCATCTGGCGAATTTTAATCCATCCCTCTTTTTCCACCCCCAAGACACAACCAATGACCCGATCGTTGACCTTTGCCACCACATGACAGGCACACTGGTCTTCTGCTTCTTCCTCTGGCGTGAAAGATAACCCCAAAGGCTGCCGCAGATAGAGATGACGTAATGCCAATGCCTGGTAATAGTCAGGGCTGCCGTAGGGCACAGCGATAATTGCTACCGCCATTACTGGGAGAGACGGGGGGAAGGTTGCAATAGCCGGGGCAGGGGGGGAGCAGGGGCAAATATATCGATCGTTTCTGAGGGGGAAGCCTCCACCAGCACCCGCCCACCGACAGCAAAGACACTATCTGCCCAAATATCCCGCCGCGAGAGGAAGAGGAGATTGCCCCCCACCTTGATCACACTCTGGGGATGGTTAACCGCCAGAAAGTCAATTCTGCCATCTCCCCGTAACACCAGGTTGCCATTAGTCGCCAGGTTGGAGGCAAAGGCAAGACTGTCGCGAAAAGTAATCGTACTACCAGCATTGAAGACCACATTGTTGCCCGCACTGATCTGGGGCACCAGCAACACAATGTCACTGGGGGCATCCACCTGGATATTAGCTGCTGTCACTCCCTTGAGGGCGACATCCCCATTTAGCAGGGTAAAAGCACCCGTAGTGTCCACTCTGCCATCCGCCAATACCTTGTCCACTAGCCCCTGATTTTCCACTAGGAGTGTGACCTTGCCATCCGGACGCACCACGATCGTTTTTGCCTCTGGGGGCAATTCAGGAAAGGCAGGGCGCAGGACATCAATAGCTTCCGGCACTCCTTCCTTCACAGGCTCAATCACATCCTTGATGACAGTGAGACCAAAGTTAGTTTCCGTCGCCCGCACTTCCACCCGACTGCCACCCGTCGTGGCCATGACCGCCACATTGCCATTGGGAGCCATGAGGTTACCGTCGCTAAAGACCGCCCCTCCTACTAACGCCAGATTCCGCCCTGGGGCTACCCCCAGTTCCCCCTGGTTGAGAATAGGCGCTGCCCGATCGTAGGCAAATTCCAAATTGCTGACCTCTGTACTGGGGAAAACCGTAGTTTTGGGAGTGACCACTTGGCGGTCAGCAAAACCGATCCCCGTCGCCGTTGTCCCTAGGACTGACCCTCCCACTTCCAGCTTGGCATCCTCCTGAAACACCAGCCCCTGGGCATTGACCAAATAGAGGTTAGCGTTGGGAAAACCCTTCTTAGTATTGAGAACATTTTGCACATAGCTGGGGGCTTGCCCTGTTACCCGAATAAAGATATTGTTAATACGCACCCCTGGAATACCGTTGGGGACAAACTCTACCCCCTCTGCCCCCACATTGAAGGTAGTAAAGCTGTGGAATAAATTGCTGCCACTGACGGTGCCACCACTGACCTTGTTCTGCTGCACGATCGTGTTAGTCGTCCCATCAGGGATGACCTGGGCAGCCAGAGGTAAAGCCAAGGCAGATAGTATCCCGATCGCTACTACCTTAGGGGCAAACATAAGACTAATGCCAGATTTCATCACCTTTATTCTAGCGACGGGCCAGGGGGCAACCGAGGGGCAGAGGAGTAGAATAGGCTGCACAAAAGCGCACATTCTAGCTACAATTGCCCCAGGTAGAGGAAGGCATATGGAGCTAAACAACAAGCGTATCCTTGTGACGGGGGGAGCAGGATTTCTGGGACGGCAGGTGGTGGCAGAACTGGTAAAAGCAGGGGCTAATCCCGATTGCATCACCATTCCCCGCTCCAAAACCCATGACCTTAGGGTGTGGGAAAACTGTCAGCGATCGGTAGAGAAGCAGGACATAGTTATCCACCTGGCTGCCCATGTGGGAGGTATTGGCTTAAACCAGGCAAAACCCGCCGAACTCTTCTACGACAACCTTATTATGGGGGCACAACTCATCCATGCCGCCTATCTAGCAGGGGTAGAAAAATTTGTCTGTGTGGGGACAATCTGCGCCTATCCCAAATTTACGCCCGTACCCTTTCGGGAAGACGACCTCTGGAACGGCTATCCAGAAGAAACCAACGCCCCCTACGGCATTGCCAAAAAAGCCCTGCTGGTGCAGCTGCAGTCCTATCGCGCCCAGTACGGCTGGAACGGCATCTATCTCCTGCCCGTCAACCTCTACGGACCGGGGGACAATTTTGACCCCCACAGCTCCCACGTCATCCCCGCCCTCATCCACAAAATCCATGTTGCCCAAACCCAAGGGTATAACAGCATTGAAGTCTGGGGGGATGGCAGCCCCACCCGCGAATTCCTCTATGTCACCGATGCCGCCAGGGGCATTGTTATGGCAACCCAGCACTACAACGACCCCGACCCCGTCAACCTGGGCACTAACAGCGAAATCACCATCAAAGACCTGGTACATCTGATCGCCGAACTGATGCACTTCCAGGGGGAAATTGTCTGGCGCACCGACAAGCCCAACGGACAACCCCGCCGTTGCCTAGACACCACCCGCGCCCGCACCAGATTTGGTTTTACTGCCCAAGTCCCCCTGCGGGAAGGGCTAAAGACAACGATCGAGTGGTACAGAAGCAACGCCCCCCAGTGATTGCAGATTTTGGCAGAATAATTTATGATGATTCACTGCACATTTTAGCTACAGCTATGCCCAAGCCCAACATACATCCCACCTGGTACCCCGAAGCTAAGGTTTACTGCGAAGGTGAACTAGTAGCTACTGTTGGCTCCACCAAACCCGAACTCCATGTCGACGTGTGGGCAGGTAATCACCCCTTCTTTACTGGTACCCAAAAAATCATTGACACAGAAGGGCGCGTCGATCGCTTTATGCGCAAGTACGGCATGGGGGGCGAAGGGGAAAAATTACAGCGCCGCGGTGTGCGCACGAAGAAGACCGAAGAGGCAAAAGAGACTCCCAAGTCCAAAGCCACTGCCAAAAACACCAAGAAGCGCAAGTAACCTATGCCTGCTGCCTACGTTCTAGAAAAACTCAAATCCGTTGAATCCACCTACCAGGAACTCACCCGTCGCCTGGCAGACCCCGCAGTTGCCACTGACCCCGAGGAGTTACAAAGGATCGCGCGGGCCCGATCGAGTCTAGAGGAAACCGTCCAGGTCTTTGAGCAGTGGCAGAAGGTACAGACAGAAATTGCCCAATCCCAGGAACTACTGCAGGAAGCAGATGACCCTGAACTGCGGGAGATGGCAGCGGCAGAAATCAAGCTCCTAGAGCAAAAGGCAGAGGAACTAGAGCGCCAGATGAGCATCATGCTCTTGCCCCGCGACCCCAACGACGAAAAAAACATCATGCTGGAAATTCGGGCAGGCACGGGGGGAGAGGAAGCAGGCTTGTGGGCAGCAGACCTGATGCGGATGTATACCCGTTACGCCGAATCCCAGAACTGGCGGGTGAAAATCCTCAGCGAGTCTCCCTCGGAAATGGGGGGCTACAAGGAGGTGATCCTGGAAATCCAAGGGGATAGGGTGTACAGCAAACTAAAATTTGAATCTGGCGTACATCGAGTGCAGCGGGTACCCGCTACAGAAGCCTCAGGGCGAGTACATACTTCCACAGCCACTGTGGCAATCATGCCGGAAGTGGACGAAGTAGAAGTAGAAATTGACCCCAAGGACATTGAAATAACAACTGCCCGCTCGGGGGGAGCAGGGGGGCAAAACGTGAACAAGGTGGAGACAGCTGTTGACCTCTACCACAAACCCACAGGCATTAGAATTTTCTGCACGGAAGAACGATCGCAGTTAAAAAACAAAGAACGCGCCTTCCAAATCCTGCGGGCAAAACTCTACGAAATGAAACTGCAGGAGCAACAGGAAGCAATCAGCTCCCTTAGACGTTCCCAGGTGGGTACAGGGGCACGATCGGAAAAAATTCGCACCTACAACTACAAAGACAACCGCGTCACTGACCACCGCCTGGGACAAAACTTCCCCCTCCAGACTGTCCTCGAAGGTGACCTGGAAGACCTCATTCAAAGCTGTATCGCCCAAGACCAGCAGGAGCGTCTCCAGGCACTGGCTAAGGAACTGGACGGCGGGAAGTAACAGTTGTTACCAAATTCCCCCATTCATTCATAGTAGAAATAGCTAGATGCTTAAGGAGAAAACCATTGAAAAAGATTGAAGCTATCATTCGTCCCTTCAAACTCGATGAAGTAAAGATTGCCCTCGTCAATGCTGGTGTAGTGGGTATGACTGTAACAGAGGTGCGGGGTTTTGGCAGACAAAAGGGACAGACAGAACGCTATCGCGGTTCCGAATACACAGTGGAGTTTTTACAAAAACTCAAGGTAGAGGTGGTGGTAGAAGACAGCCAAGTTGACCTCGTAGTAGATAGTATTACCAAGGCAGCCCGCACAGGGGAAATCGGGGACGGTAAGATTTTCATCTACGATATCGACCAAGTCATTCGCATCCGCACGGGGGAAAAGAACCTGGAAGCCATCTAGTGCTATGGAAGTTACCTTCAGGATTCGCCGCCAAAGCGATCGTGCTGCTCCTCCCTACTGCCAGACTTACCAGGTTGACCTCGACCCTCGCCTCACTGTCCTCGATGGGCTGCACTATCTACAGTGGTATGTGGATGGCACCTTAGCTTTTCGGCGTAACTGCCGCAATGTCATCTGTGGTTCCTGTGGAATGCGCATCAATCACAAGGCGGGTTTAGCGTGTCAAGTTTCCCTGGAGAAGGTAGCGCGGCAGGGAGTGGTGGAGATCGCCCCCCTGGGTAACTTCCCCGTCATTAAGGATTTGATTGTCGACCTCACCCCCTTCTGGCAGGACCTACGCCGTGTCGATCCCTGTCTTGCCCCCCTAGCTCAGCCATCTCTGCAAACCCCCGCCCAACGTGCCCAGGTGGCGACCGCTGCTAACTGTATCCTCTGCGGTGCCTGTTATTCTGCCTGTAATGTCAAAGAAGTAAATTCCCACTTCGTCGGTCCCCACGCCCTTGCCCGCGCCCAAAGAGTCCTGCAGGACAATAGAGATAGCAAGACTACCGCTCGTTTACAGCAATATCATCACCAGGATTTTGTCTGGGGCTGTACCCGCTGCTGGCAGTGTAACGAAGTCTGTCCTGTGGGGGTGCAACCCCTCGATCGCATTACAGAAATTAAACAAACTTTACTGCAGGATAGAAATACCAAAGTCACTACTGCGGTCAGACACCGGCGGCTGCTGCTGGCACTGGTGAAACGATCGGGATGGTTAGATGAAGCGCGGTTTGCCCTGGCGTTAGTCAACTGGTGGAGTGTCTTGCCCCTGGGCCTGCGCCTCCTGGCGGTTGGTAAATTCCCCTTCCCCTGGCACTTTCAGCCCTCCCGTGGTCGTACTCAAGTCGAGGAATTAGTAGAACTACTTAGCCGTAGACAGCAAACTCCTTAAATTTTCTGTAACAATTGTTACCACAGCCTAGGAGATTTGGCAAAATTGTCTATGTCGATACCTAGTAGGAGATAACGCTATGCTTTCGGCAGAAAAGAGGAACAGTGTAAAGATTGCTCACCAAGCTAATTTGGCAGATTCCCTGCGTCGTCGGATGGAAGCCGCCCGTGCCCAAAACAACACTGAGCTGCTGGGTCTGTTGGAAAAAGAAATGCGCGAACTGGGATTAAATCTCTAGGAGTGGTGGGGGGCTAGCCCCCCAAAAAGGTTAAAAAATGTTGAGAATTTGGCTACCTTTACGGGTTTCATTTACATAATGAAATAATAAGCAGTAGTTTGGAAAAGAACCTGTGGTGCCCTTGACGAGTAAGACCGACACTTACAAAGAGAAAATCCTGGTCGTTGATGACGAGGCAAGTATCCGTCGTATCTTGGAAACTCGTCTATCCATGATTGGCTATCAAGTGGTGACAGCGGAGGACGGGGAGAGGGCATTAGAGGTATTTCATGCGGAAGACCCGGACTTGGTGGTTTTGGATGTAATGATGCCCAAGTTGGATGGCTACGGGGTCTGTCAGGAGTTACGCAAGGAATCGGATGTGCCGATCATCATGCTCACTGCCCTCAGTGATGTGGCAGATAAGATTACAGGGCTGGAGTTAGGGGCGGACGACTACATTGTCAAGCCTTTTTCCCCCAAGGAATTGGAGGCAAGAATCCGATCGGTGCTACGGCGGTTTGAGCGCAACGGCAGTTCGGGCATTCCCAGTTCGGGGGTGATTCAGGTGGGCAATATCCGCATTGATACCAACAAGCGCCAGGTGTACAAGGGGGATGAACGGGTGCGCCTGACGGGGATGGAGTTTAGTTTATTGGAGTTGCTGGTGAGCCGATCGGGGGAACCTTCTTCCAGGGCAGAGATTTTGCAGGAGGTGTGGGGTTACACCCCCGAACGCCATGTGGATACGCGGGTGGTGGATGTCCATATTTCCCGTCTGCGGGCAAAGTTGGAGGAAGACCCTAGCAATCCAGAGTTAATTCTCACGGCGCGGGGGACGGGCTATATGTTCCAGCGCATTGTTGACCCCCATGACAAAGAAGAGGAAAAGCATCCCAAAGAGGGGAAACACTAGATAAATTCCCCCTTGTCTGGTGGGGAAGAGGGAGGGACAAGCAGGCGATCAAGGCAGAATTTTTGACATTCGCGGTAGTGACCGTAGCTGAATAGCCAAGGCTGGCTGAAATTTTCTTGCAGGGTAGGGATGAGGTAGGGATTGCCGTAGAGAATACCCCCTAGTACTTGTTTGTTCTGTAAAAATTCTATGAGAGTTTGTAGGTTAGATACATGACCTTGGAAGGGGTTACCCCTGGTATAAATCTGCACAAATATCCCCCGATCGGTGGGCAAGTTGTAGTAGGGTAGTTGTGCTAATTCGGCATAGATGGTGGTGGCTCCCCAATGGGTGGGTAGGGCGTGGGCAGGGGCAGTGGGAGTGAGAAATTCTGGTGCTTTGCATAGACGATCGGTGACGATCAAATTCAACCATTGGGCGGGTAGGTTGATCTTGCCTTCCCTAATCCATTTGATACTATCTTGGGCAACCCGATCGGCTACATAGCCGTAGTGCAATTGGTCAAAATCAGGCAATTGCTGGGGCAGTTTTAACTTGCTTTTGGCTTGACAGATGCGGTTTACAGATTGATAAATCCGATCGAGGGAAATTTCCCCCTGTTTGACAGCTTGGGAAATAATATCAATGGTGGCAAAGGGATCGGGGGGCATCAACAAAATATCATTGCCCGCTTTTAGTGCCTCCATCACCATTTCCCGCAGAGTATAGAGATTGTTGACCCCCGCCATCACCAAAGCATCGGTTACAATTAAGCCGTTAAATCCCCACTCCTGGCGCAAAATTTTTGTCAACAATAGCTCTGACAGGGTGGCAATCTGGTTGTCAATTTCCGGCAGTAACAGGTGGGCAGTCATTATGGCATCTACCCCCGCCCCGATGGCGCCTTGGAAAGGAATAAATTCTAACTGTCGCAACTGGTCTAAGTTCTTGCGCAAAACTGGTGTCGTGAGGTGGGAATCGAGGTCAGGATCGCCATGCCCAGGGAAATGCTTTGCCGTCGTTAAAACGGGATGTTGGCGAGCGCCATAGATGAACTCTCGCACCCGATCGCTGACGGCATAGGGTTCACTGCCAAAGGCACGCACGTTAATCACAGGATTGCGGGGATTGCTGTTGACATCCGCCACAGGTGCCAGCAGCCAGTTTATACCCAGGTTGGCGGCTTCTTCCGCTGTTACACGCCCCAACTCAAAGCTACGGCGGGGGTCCAGGTCTGCCCATGCCATCGGCGGCGGAAAGCGAGTTGCGCCTGCAAATCTTTGCCCCACCCCTTCTTCCACATCAGCGGCAATCAGTAGGGGATAGGCTGCCCAGGACTGCAGTTCTTGAATGCGTAGATATACCTCTGGGGCACTGCCCCCCAACAAGATCACGCCCCCAATGCCGTAGTCAGCAATCAGGCGTTTAAGCTGGTCTTTGCTTAATTCCCACTGCGGATACTGCCTTTGGCGGTCGTAGAGATGACCACAGGCACGCACCACCACCATCTGGGCAATCAGACGCTTTAGACTCCACTCCGCCGCCAAATGCTAGAACTCCAACGGTAAATCCTGGCGCCGCATCGGTTGCTTAACTTCTAAGCCTTCCCCACCCACTGCCCCGATCGGTTCTCCTTCCACCAAAATAAACACATTCGCCTCGGGGTTAAGGCTGGTAGCGGTATAGACCACTTGGGTCACACGGGCAATCATGCTGGCACTGCCGCCCCCTTCCTTAAATTCCCTGGAGAGATTGATAAACACATCCCGATCGTTGGCAGAGAAATTGAGCAATTTAGTTTGGGGGGGAATGCCAGAGTAGAAACCACTGGGGGGAGGGCTAAATAGTTCCTTAATTGCCTGCTCCAGTGCCTGTTCATTGTTGACAGCTTTGACTACCTGGGGCACAGCCCGCAATTTCTTTTCTGTGGCTTCAATCCAATAGACACTGACTTGATGTTCCTGCGGCACAGGATTGACAACAGATTGCCCCTGGGAAGGATTGCTGCTGTTGCTTCCCGGTGGCGGATTACCTTGGAATAAGAGATAGTAGGCAACCCCTCCTACTAGCCCCACCGCGGCGAGGACGATTCCCACTTGGCTTCTGCGCGATGCGATTTTCATGGATGCCCACTAAACTCCTATAGATCAATTTTAGCCCAAAATTTCCTGGCGAGAATGCCATGCTTGGGAGCAAAAAACACTGCCAAACCAAACAATAGAGTTTGCACCAGGACAATACAGCCCCCCGTTGCCACATCTAAATAAAAACTAACGTAATTCCCCACGATCGCTGCCGCCGCCCCTAGCCCCATCGCCAATCCCAGCATTCTGTCAAACCGATCGGTCAGCAAATATGCCGTTGCCCCAGGGGTAATGAGCATCGCCACCACCAGAATAATGCCTACTGCCTGCAGTCCCGCCACCGCCGTCAAGGACAGGAGGGATAAAAGTAGGTAGTGGAAGAGATTGGTGTTGATGCCAATAGAACGGGCATGGGTGGGGTCAAAACAAAATAGCAGGAAATCCCGCTGCCGCAAAAATAGGATGGTAAGGGTAACAACGCTGCTAATTACTGTCTGGTAGATGTCCGTATTGCTAATGCCTAAAACATTGCCAAAGAGAATGTGGGTTAAGTCGATCGTGCTCTTCACCTTTGACAATAGCACCAACCCTAACGCAAAAAAGCCTGTAAATACAATGCCAATGACGGTGTCTTCTTTAATGCGAGTTTGGGACTCAACAAAACCAATGGTTAATACTGAACCCACTCCGAACACAAATGCCCCTAAAGCTAGGGGTAAATTGAGGACATGGGCAAGGATAACCCCTGGCAAAACCGCATGGGAAATGGCATCCCCCATCAATGCCCAGCCCCGTAAAACCATGTAGCAAGAGAGGGCGCCACAGACCAATCCCACCACCACACTGAGCAAAATTGCCCGTACCATAAATTCATACTGCCAGGGAGCAGTGAGCCATTGCCAGAACATTATTTTCCCTCTTGATACTGACAAAAATGATTGCCAAAGGTACGACATAAATTCTCTGGCGTAAACACAGTTTCTACATCGCCATAAGCTAAAATACTGCGATTGATCAACACTACCTGGTCGCAAAATGTTTTGATGGAACTGAGGTCATGGGTGGAAACTAATACTGTATGTCCTGCCTGGCGCAGTTGTAATAAGCGATCGATGATCAATTTTTCCGTCGTAATATCCACAGCGGCAAAGGGTTCATCTAAGAGAAATATTTGTGCCTGTTGTGCCAAGGCCCGCGCTAAAAATGCTCGCTTTCTCTGTCCCCCCGATAACTCAGCAATGGGGCGGTCTTGTAATTTCCCCATCTCCACCTCCGTTAGAGCGGTTTGCACTAATGTGTAGTCAACTTTGCTAGGTAGGCGCAGCCAATTCATGCGTCCATAGCGCCCCATCATCACTACATCAAATACGGTGACAGGAAACTGCCAATCCACCTCCTCTGCCTGGGGGACATAGGCAATTAAATTGCGTTTCTGGGCTGCCCCCACTGGTAATCCCTGTACTAATACTCGCCCCTCAAGGGGACGGACAAAACCCATAATTGCTTTCAACAAAGTGGATTTCCCCGCTCCATTCATGCCTACCAAACCACAGATAGTGCCCGATCGGATTGCCAAGGAAGCGCGGTAGAGTGCCACCCGATCGTGGTAGGCAACTGTGACATTTTCCACCGCAATACTAGTTGTTACCATTACTATTTCTCCTCTTCTCCTCTGCCTGTAAACCCCCCATGAGAGTGTGCATGTTGTGTTGCAAAAGTTTGAGGTAGGTGGGTGCTTCTCCCTCTGCTGCTGAGAGAGAGTCGACATAGAAAACACCACCAAATTTTGCCCCTGTTGCTTTTACTACTTCCATTTGCGCCTCCTGACTAACCGTACTTTCGCAGAACACCGCGGGGATTTTATGCGCCTTGACTGTAGCAATTACCTTCTCTATTTGACGGGGTGTACCCTGTTGCTCTGTATTCAGGGACCACAGAGAAATTGCCCGCAGACCATAGTCCCGTGCTAAATAGGAAAATGCTCCCTCACAGGTGACCAAAAACCGCCGATCGGGGGGAATACTGTCAACCGCCTCTGATAGCTGTTTATCTAACTCTTGAATCTGCCTCTTGTAATTGGCAGCGTTTTGGTTATAGGTAGTAGCATGGGGGGGATCAAGGCTGATAAGGGCACGGCGGATATTTTCCACATAAACCAAGCCTTGGCGGGGCGATAACCAGGCATGGGGATCGGGCTTCCCTGGCTCTATATCGATAGTGTTTATCCCCTCACTGACAGCAATTACAGGCACGCGGGGCAAACTATGGAAAAATCTCTGTCCCCCTGCCTCCAAACCCAAGCCATTTTTGAGGATTACAGATGCCCCTTGAGCACGGACTAAATCACTGGGTGTCGGTTCGTAGGAGTGAATCTCTGCCCCCACCTTGGTAAGGGAGATAACGATCGCTTTGTCCCCCGCTACGTTCTGGACCATATCCGCCAGGACGGTAAAGGTAGCCACCACCACCTTCTTATCCCCTGGGACTGCCCCCCCGCTACACCCCACCAAGAGTAGCCCCGCTACCAACGCCAGTAGGTATTTCCCCATCCCCCTTTTCATAATCCTTTCATTTTTGCCAGGCTACACCACTAGGGGGAGAAAGTCAAGACTGGTCAGGGACTGTAGTAAAATCAGGCGCAATTGTCCTCCATTTCCCCATGACGAAGTTGCAGGTGGTATATGTCCTCCCGTCTCTGCGGGACACTCTGCAGCGGGGACACCCCTGGGTCTACCGCAATCACATTCAGGGGGGTGTAAATTTGCCCACAGGTACCTGGGTCAAGGTCAAATGTGGCAACTGGCAGGGGTATGGCTTGTGGGATGCCGACAGTCCCATTGCCATTAGGATTTTCTCCACCCAGCAGGTGCCCGATCGGAAGTGGTTGCACAGGCAAATTGCCCAGGCATGGTTTCTGAGGGCGGGGATCAGGGCACAGGCAACTACGGCTTATCGTTGGCTCTATGGCGAAGGGGATGGACTGCCGGGAATTACCTTGGATTTGTACGATCGCTATGCTGTCCTCCAGACCTACAGTGGCGGATTGCGGGCGCTGCAGACAGATATAGTGGCTATTTTGCCCCAAATTACCCCCCTGCGGGGTATTCTCTGGCGGGAACACCACAGCCCCCCCCAACTCCTATGGGGAGAACTGCCGCCCCCCGATTTGCTGGTCACGGAATATGGCATTAAGTTTTGTGTTGATTTAACGATCGGGCAGAAAACTGGTCTCTTTCTTGACCACCGCGAAAATCGCCGCTATGTGGAAGGCATTAGCCAGGGGCGCACTGTCCTCAATTGTTTTGCCTATACGGGGGGTTTCTCCCTCTATGCCCTGCGGGGGGGAGCGGAGCACGTCACCAGTGTTGATATAGGCAAGGGGCTAGATGTAGCCATCGCCCACAATCTAAGGGTAAATGGAATGGACACCCATCGCCATACATTTGTTACCGCCGACTGTTTTAGTTTTTTGCCGCAGCTGGTGAGCCAGGGCAAGCAATTTGATATAGTCATTCTGGACCCCCCTAGTTTTGCCAAGAGTAAACAAAACCGCTTTGCTGCCCTCAGGGCTTATACCAAACTAAACACGATCGGTCTGCGGTTGGTGAAGGCGGGGGGGTTTCTCGTCTCTGCCAGCTGCACTAGTCAAGTCAGTCCCAGTGATTTTCAAGCTATGCTAGGCACTGCCTGCAGTCAAGCGGCGGTGAGGGGGCAAATTGTGCACGAGGCGGGACAACCCCTTGATCATCCCGTCCCGGCAGGTTTTATGGAGGGGCGCTATCTGAAGTTTGTGGTGCTGCGGGTTACCCCTCTTCCCTAGATGCGACCTCTGAGCATCTGTGCCATTTCGTTGGGCTTGGGGGAATGCTCGATCGCTGTTTCCTCTGTAATTCTCCCTTCTTCGTAGAGGCGGAAGAGAGATTGGTTCATGGAGCACATGCCATCGAAGGAGCTGCGGGGAATGATGGCTTCAATTTCATCCACTGCCCCCCTTTTAATGTAATCCCGCACCGCATCCGTGTTGACCATGATCTCGTGGGCAGCTGTGCGTTTGCCGTCCGTAGTGCGCACCAGGGTTTGGGCAATAACCGCCACTAGGGTTTCTGCCAATTGGTCCCGCATCGGTCCCTGCTGGTCCGGTTCGTAGAGGTTAAGGATACGCTCGATCGTTTTAACAGCACTGTTCGTGTGCAGAGTGCCAAACACCAAGTGACCAGTTTGACCAGCCTTGAGAGCAGTGTTGACTGTTTCGCGGTCCCGCATTTCCCCGATCAGAATCACATCCGGGTCTTCCCGCAGAGCAGCTTTGAGGGCATTATCAAACTTGAGGGTGTGAATTCCCACCTCCCGCTGCTTCACGATCGATTTTTTGCTGACATGGACAAACTCAATGGGGTCTTCAATGGAGATGATATTTTTGGGCATTTCCGTGTTGATGAAATCCACCATTGCCGCCAGGGTGGTAGACTTACCGGAACCCGTAGGACCCGTCACCAGAATCAAGCCCTTGTGGGTATAGCACAGCTCGCGGAACACCTCCGGTGCCCCCAATTGGTCGAGGGTGAGAATTTTGAGGGGGATAATACGGATGACCAGGGAAGGACCGCGCAGGGAGTCAAACACATTCAAGCGGCAGCGGCAGTAGTCATACTGGAATGCCCCGTCGTACTCCAGGGTATCGCGGAACTTTTGCAATGCCTTCTCATCCATTGCCTCCCGCAGCCAGGAGTAGAAAGTGGGTTCATCGGGGATGGGATACTTGTCTTGAATGACAATTAAGCCGCGATTACGGAAGCGCACGTGTTCCCCCACCCCCAAGTGGAGGTCAGAACAGCCCTGGTCGTAGGCATCCCGCACTAATTCGGCTAGGGTAGGCTGATTTGGTCCCTTGACGGCAATGGGAGTTTGGGGCGCAGGGGGACCAGGACGGACAGGGACTTTGGGGGGCGGTGGGACAGAGGGTTTTACCTTCTTGACAGAGCCAGGGGGAGGTGCAACAGTGGAGTTATTATCAGTAGGCTTGGTCAGTTCACTGGTACGGGGACCAGGTTTTGCCCCAGGAGGAGGAGGAATTGGCGGTAAAGACATAGCAATCTCTCTCTAATAAAGCACCTGTCTACACTGTAGCGAAAATTTGACCCACCCCTTGCGGAATTAGGCTAAAACTATAATAGCTTTACATTGGTTTACTGTATACATGAACATTCTCAGTGCCCTGAAATCAGAATCCCCCACCCGATCGCGCAGGAAACAGGAGGCAGCTGGTCCTACCGCCAGTAAAGGCATTGAAATCAAATCCAAGCGAGAGATTGAGTTAATGCGAGAGTCAGCGCGGATTGTTGCCACTGTCCTGCAGGAAATTTCCCAGCTGCTGCAGCCGGGCATGACCACCCAGGAGGTAGATGCCTATGCCGAACGGCGCATTCGGGAGATGGGAGCTGTCCCCAGTTTTAAGGGCTACCACGGCTTCCCTGCCAGTATTTGTATTAGTATCAACAACGAGGTAGTGCATGGTATTCCCAGCCCTCGCCGTGTCCTCAAACCAGGGGATGTGGTGAAGGTAGACACCGGTGCCTACAAAAATGGCTTCCACGGCGACTCTTGCATCACCGTAGCTCTCCCCCCTGTCTCCGAACGGGCAGCCCGTCTGATTAAGGTAGCGGAGGAAGCGCTTTATGTTGGTATTGCCCAGGTGCGGGCGGGTGCCTATCTCCTAGACTTGGGGACAGCGATCGAGGAGTTTGTCAAATCCCAGGGCTATTCCGTTGTGGAAGATTTTACGGGGCATGGCGTGGGGCGCAATCTGCACGAGGAACCGGCAGTATTTAACTTCCGCACCCATAAACTCCCCAATGTGAAGTTGCGGGCAGGGATGACCCTTGCCATTGAGCCAATTATCAACGAGGGGTCACGCCATGTGCGCATCCTCAAGGACAAGTGGACAGCAGTGACGGTGGATAATCAACTCTCTGCCCAGTTTGAACATACTGTCCTGGTGACGGAGACGGGCTACGAAATCCTAACCGATCGGTCTTTGGTCGTCGCTTCACCCTAACCATCTGCGGTATCATTGCCTTGACAGCACCCTTACTGCCCCCATGAACATCTCCAGCTACGAAAAGCTTGCCCTCACCAAGGTTAAGAGTTTGACAGCGGCGCGGGGGGAATTGGTCTTTCCCTGTGTGCCCCACCTAGCGGATCACTTTTTTCAGCAGATACAAAACCTCCTCCTTGCCCTGGGGCAAAACCTCAAACCCCAGGAATTACAGTCCCTGCGTACCACGCTGCACCAGAGAATCCAGGAAGGTTTTAGCCAGTCCCCCCATGCCCGCCTGGTCTTCCAGTACGAACCGCCGGACCCCACTGTTGGTTTGACTAATGGTCTGCGCATTCGCATGAACACCCAAATTCTCACGATCGAGGACAAGTACACCCGCTGGGTACAGACCCGCCAGGGACCTCTCTTTGGCAGTCATCCGGACGCTAAGGTGATGGCAGTGGTACAGGAGCTGGGGCAGCAGCCCCTACGCATTCTCGATGTGGGGGCTGGAACAGGCAGAAATACCCTCCCCCTAGCCCGCTTGGGACATCAGGTAACAGCGATCGAGTTAGCGCCGGTGTTTGTGGCAAAACTACAGGAGAGTGCCCAGGCAGAGGGTCTAGGGATTGAGGTACAGCAAGCAGACATTCTCAAAACTACCTTGCCTGCCAATACCTATGACCTCATTATCGTCGTGGAAGTCATTTCCCACTTTCGTTCCCTGAACCAAGTGCGCCACCTCCTGGAAAACAGCAGCCAAGCCCTAAAGGTGGGAGGTAAGATTTTGTTTAGCGCCTTTTTGACGGTGGATAACTTTGTCCCTACTGCCATGGTGCGGGAAGTAGCGGAAGTAGCGTGGTCATTTTTGGTGACCCCAGGGGAGTTGCAGGAATGCTTGGCGGGGCTACCCCTCGCGATCGAGAGTAACGAATCTGCCTACGACTATGAACGCACCTTTTTGCCCCCCGCTGCCTGGCCCCCCACTAAATGGTTTGTCAACTGGTCTACTGGTAGGGATGTCTTCCCCACCACGGGCGAAACTCCCCTCTCCCTACGCTGGATTTTAGCCCGCCGCCTTTAGAACTCCTTCTTCTCCTTCGCCAGACTCTGTTTGATTTCCTCGATATTGTTGGCAACTAACTCCTTGAAGATTTTACCCGCTGAGAAGGCAGGGACAACGGTTTCAGGAATCTTCATTGCCTCCTTGGTCTTGGGATTGCGCCCATCCCGCTCTTTGCGTACCCTGGGTTCAAAGGAACCAAACCCCACTAGGGTCACCTTCTTCCCTGAGGTCACTGTATCCATGATGATCTGCGTAGTGGCAGTCAGGATTTTGTCCACTGTGTTTTTGTTCTCCTTGGTAGTTTTGGAAATGGCATCTACTAGCTCACCCTTGTTCATAGTTTCTCCTCGTAGTAATTGACAGTAGCCATAGGTTCTATGTAAAGAAATTTGACATAATCCTGATGGCGAGTTGTTTCTAACCAACTATTCTAATAGGAACCCCCCATTTGTAAATAGGGTGAGGCTAGAATTTGCCACGATTTCAGCAAATTTTTTTTCTGCTTTAGCTGTCCGCCCAGGTGTGCTATACTTTTTTGCCCTAAAAAATAACCCCCATACTGGATGGGAGTTAAAACTGTAGGGAGTTGGCTTAGCTTTAGCGAGTAAGATAGGAACCCCAGCCCTTTCTTTCCTGCGGTTCTCCTTTCTCTGGTGCCGGTACCTCCACTGGGAAAGAGGATTGCAGGGATTCCACCTCTTCCTTGGCAATGAGCCTTGCAATGAGGGCATCAAGGGAAAATTGACCCGCCCCCATCACCGTTAAAAAGAGGAAGCAGGCGGCATAGACCATAGACAACTCCAGATAGGGAATGCTAAAACCTGCTACCAGGATATGGTGATACATGGCAACAAACATGGTGGCCGTCAAGCCCAAAGCTGCGGGACGGGTGGCTAAGCCCAGCATCACCAGGGGAGCACCGATCGTTTCCGTAGCCGCTGCCACATAGGCAAAGAAAATGGGGAAGGGCAAACCGATCGCCTCTACATAGGCCTCAGCAAAGCCGGGGATGTCAGCAAACTTATCTAAACCGTTGTGGATCATAGTGAACCCACAGACCACACGAAACACTGTCCATGCCAACTGAGTCAGGGTAGCTTGGGGGTCAGCCGGCAAAAAGACCAGACGGAGAGCGCGTTGGATAGGGCTAATCATGGCAGTTTTTACTATCGTTAAAAAGGATAGATAAATCCGTTTCGTTTATCTTTACAAACTGTAACATAACTCCATGCCCCAGGCAGGGCTTGCCCCCCAGGTTATATCAAGAGGCATAGGGCAAAGGTGAGATGCCTAGCTACACTTCTGCGGGGGTGAGGCGATCGAGGGCAGCGGGGTCAAGGTATTTTTGGCGGATAATGGCGGGGGAATTGCCTACCCAATGGGCGACGACATCGGAGGAGACACCGGCGGCGATTTGCAAACTAATAAAGGTATCACGGCAGTTGTAGGGGGTCATGCGCGTCCCGTTTTTGTACTCCAGTCCCAGTTGGCGCAATACCGATCGCCAGGCACCGACATTGAAGTTTCTGATGTTGATGGGCTTACCCTGCTTGCTGGGGAACACAAGGGTATGGGAAGAGGGGTGGAGGGACCGCAACAATTCCCGCAGGGATGGACTACAGGGGAATTTCCGTACCACGCCGGTTTTGGTGGTGGGGCGTTCTACTAGCTTGCTCCCTGCCAGGACGATACCAGCGGCAAAGTGGATAAAACTATAGTCGGGGGCTACCGCTGCCCACTGTAATCCCACTGCTTCACAGGGGCGACAGCCAGTCCAGAACAAAAATTTGACCAGGGGGGCATAGTAGCTGTAGACGGAGTCACTGGCAAAGGCAGCGATAATGCTGTCCCTCTCTGCCTGGGTAAAGGCAACGGGGGCTGTGGGTTTGGGGGTCCTGATCTCCCTATACATACCGGCAAAGGGATCGCGATCGAGCAACCCCTGGTTCATGCCCCACTGACAACATTTGGAGAGATACATGAGGGCATTCTGGGCTTGTCCTTTGGTAGTAATTTGCAGTAACTCTCCCCGTAGACCAATGGGGTCTTGCAAGCCCTCCGTTTGACATTTTTGTAAGTAGCGGGTGACTGGCTCGTAACTGTTGGCAATGGTGGTGGGGGAGAGAATTTCCCTTTGGTAATCGACAAATTTTTGCCACAACTCCCCTAGGCAGACTATTTGTCCCCTTGCCCCCCCATTCCCTAGGTAAAAAGCTTTGTTTTCGGGGCGAAATAAGCCCAGTTCAATGTCCTGGCGGATTTTGAGGGCTTTTTGGTGGGCAACTAAGCGGTTGTAGGGGGTGTCAGCAAGGCGCAAATGCCAAAAAAATCGGCGTTTATTAAAACTAAATATCAGCCGCAAATTGCCCCGATCGTTAGCGACCACAACTTCTCCCTTTTTATGCCGTTTTTGTTTTCTGCGTCCCATACAGGATCACGTAACAAGATCGGGTCGCCCTGCTTCTATCAGAGCAGCGTTGCGAATACGGCAGGCATCACATACGCCACAGGGTTTTTCTCCCCCCTGATAACAAGACCAGGTTAACTCGATCGGTACCCCCAGTGCCAGTGCCCTTTTGACAATGTCCACTTTCCGATCGTGAATTAGAGGGGCTACTAGACGGGGGGGTTTGCCCTCCACACCCACTTTACAGGCAAGACTGACCAAGTGCTGAAACGCCTGCAAATATTCGGGACGGCAGTCGGGGTAGCCGGAGTAGTCCACCGCATTGATGCCCAAATAGATAGCTTCTGCCCCCTTAGCTTCCGCCAGGGAGAGGGCAATGGCAATGAACACCGTATTTCTACCAGGGACATAGGTAGGGGGAATAATGGCGGGATTGACGCCTGTGGTCGGTACGGCAATATGCGGACTGGTGAGGGCAGAGCCGCCCCATTGGGAGAGATCGACAGTCAAAATATAGTGCTGCTGCAGGTGAAAATAGCTAGCGATCGCTTTTGCTGCCTCCAATTCCCGCTGGTGTTTTTGTCCATAGAAGAGGGAAAGGGCAATGGGAGTATAGCCATCCGCCAGCGCCTGGGCAAGCACTGTTGCCGAATCCAAGCCCCCTGAGAGTAACACCACAGCTTTGTTCATGGCTCTAAGCGTAGCAGTTTACCGTTGGGTTCATCCGTTAGGACATATACAAAACCATCCCTCCCCTGCCCCACATAGCGCACCCGCCTGCCAATAGGGATTGCCCCCATCACCTCCCCCTGGGGAGTGAGCACCTGCACCTGCTGCGCCACTAATCCCCCCACGAGCAACTGCCCCCGCCACTGGGGAAACCTGTCTCCCCCATAGATGGCTAGACCAGAGGGAGCGATCGCCTCTTCCCAGACTACCACAGGGTCCACCATGCCAGGAGCAGAGGGAACACCGATCGGTTCCCCCGTAGTGTATTCCCTGGTGCGGGAGACGAGGGGCCAGCCATAGTTTTGCCCTGCCTGCAGGCGGTTGAGTTCATCGCCACCCCTAGCCCCATGCTCGGAAGCCCATAGCTCTCCCGTTTGGGAGTCCCTAGCTAAACCTTGGATGTTGCGATGCCCGATCGTCCACAGGTAGGGGTCGGTTTTGGGGTCTTGGACAAAGGGGTTGTCAGGGGGGACTTTCCCCTCAGCAGTGAGGCGGACAATTTTACCCAGGTGGCTGCGGCGATTTTGTGCCTGTTCTCTTATCAACTTCCCCCCCAAACTGAGGGGCGGATTGCCACCATCCCCAATCGTGACTAATAAAGTGCGATCGGGTAACCACAACAGACGGGAGCCAAAGTGCTGTGTCCCTGCCTTGGAGGGCTGTGCCTGCCAAAGAACCTGCCATTGGCGGAGATTTTTGCCGTCAAAGCGTGCCCTTGCCACCGTTGTCTGATTGGCACTGCTATTCCCTTGGGCATAGGTGAAATAGACAAGGGAGTTTTGGGCAAAGTCAGGATGGAGAGCAATATCCAATAACCCCCCTTGACCAGCGGCAAATACAGGGGGCACTCCTTCTACCAAGCGCAACTGCCCATTCTGCCAATGCCTCACCCTGCCTGGCCTTTCCGTAATTAGGGCACTGCCATCGGGCAACCACACCATACCCCAGGGGTGCTCCAAACCAGACAGGATGGGCTTGATTTTCACTGTCGTCAACAGCGGCACATCCCTGCTGTTTTTGATAATTCTAGGTTGCGCTACCGCCCCTAGGTAGACACTGGCTACACCAACCAGGAGAAATTTAGTGAAGGAGAGCATTCCCCGCCGTTGAGCACTGCAAATAATTGGACTGCCTTTATTCCAAGTAAAGTTCCATAGTGGGGAACAGGCGTTGCAGATTGCCCAGGGAGCGCTCCTGCCAGAATATCGCCTTTGACCCCCGCACTACTAACTGCAGTTCAGGATACTGCCTGGCACTGATGACAAAGCGAGATAGAGTAGTAATGCCAGAGCTGTTGAGGAGTCTCAGTTCCTTGAGGTCAAGGGTCAGATGTCTCACCCCACTGTCTAAAATCTGGGTTAAAAAATCAGCAATGGGGCGATAGGCATTGGCACCCGCTAGATGCAAACTACCGCTAAAAACAATCCTGCCTGTCTGCTCATCATAACAGACAGTATAGTCATCGTGGCTAATTACTGGGGTCATGGGGAAGAGTCCAATGCCTGTGCTCGTTTGGTAGCAGCCTCTACCGCCGCCATCAATGCCGATCGCAACCCATGATACTCCAGGGCATAGATACCAGCAATAGTGGTACCCCCAGGGCTAGCCACCTGGCTTTTTAGGCAAGCGGGGTCAGTATTAGTAGTCTTGAGATACTGAGCGGTACCCAGCATGGTCTGTACAGCCAGGGTAAAGGCAAGATGGCGCGGTAAACCCATCATCACTCCCCCATCAATCAAAGCCTCTAGAACGATCGCTAGGTAGGCAGGTCCGGACCCCGCCACCGCTGTCACAGCATTGAGATATTTTTCTGGTACTTCCACCGCCTCCCCCACAGCCTGCAACAGGGACTGCACTTGCCGTCTTTTCTCTTCCGTTACCTGCTCATTACAGGCAAAAGCAGTCATACCTGCACCTACCTGCACAGGGGTATTGGGCATAGCTCGCACCAGAGGCAGATGGGGAAACACCGCCGCCAGGGAGGACAAGGTAACTCCTGCCATCACCGAAACCACCAAATCCGTCGTGATAGTTGCCAGTTCCCCCTTGATGCTGTCAAATTGCTGGGGCTTTACAGCCAAGAGTAAAATTTCACAGGGGGGCAGTTCGGCAATAGTACTGACGGGCTTGATGCCATAGCGGGTTTGTAGCACAGAGCGCCGCTCCGAGCGGGGATGACAGGCAGCTACCTGGGCAGGGGAGTAGAGAGAAACAGCCAAAAGCCGTGAGAGGATTGCCTCCCCCATCACCCCCACACCGACGATACCAAGGGCAAATTTATTGTTGCGCAAAGCGATTGACAGAGGGTTCAGCAGACCAAGCAGGGGAAGACATAGAGGGACGACTGGGAATTTTCACCTGGGGTAAGGGCGGTTCACTGAGGTTACCCCCCATAGTAGTCACCTGCACGCAGGAGGGGGCAAAGAGGAAAATGCTATCGCCAATGCGTTCTTGGTGTCCATCAATGGCATAGGTACCCCCCGCCACAAAATCCACCGCCCGTTGAGCTTGGTCAGGTTCCATCATGGTCAGGTTCAGGACAACCGACTTGCGTTCTCGGAGGGCTTGGATGGCAGCGGGCATTTCCTCAAAGCTACGAGGCTCCATCAACACCACTTGGGATACGACATTGCTAGCCCCAGGCATACCAATGACATTGCTGCCAACTTCACTGCGGAAAGGACGCTCCCGCCGACGGGTGGCAAAATCTTCTGGCTCAGGAGCAGGGCGAGCAGGCTCTTCTGCGGGAGGGTTGTATTCCCTACTCCCCGTCTCTTCGTACTCGTAGTCGTACTCCTGGTCTTCAGACAATCCCACAAAATTGCGCAGTTTATTGAAGATGCTCATAGATGACTCCTCATTTACCATTGATCTTAGTCCATGTAGTCCTGTTGGGAGCGCCACGGATAGTAAAAATTATAGGGAAATTTGCCTTCTTTACGAAATTTTTTCTTGTCAACTCTGACAATGTTCAGGATTTTGACTGGTTTTTAAGAATGTCTTTGGGATCGGGGGGAGTGGGTATGATGGGGAGAGTGTAGGATAGAGATATGGCAAGGAGACGGTCTACGACTTTTGCGGGTACCCCCCCCAGGGATGACACCAGCCTCAAAATTGCGGTGGCAGGGGCGATATTTATCTTGGGGATCGGGGTTGGTTTGGCGATCAGTACCCTTAACCCTACGGTGCGGACGGTGGATGTGACGCGTTTGGAGTATTTGGCGGGGCAATTTTGCACTAATTTTGGCTATGCCGCAGTGGTGACCACAAATCGCATTTATGTTACACTTAATCCCTACAACGTCTATGTCAGTCAGTCGGATTCCCAGCCTGGCTGTGTGGTGCTGCCCAATAACTGGAACCAACTGCAACAGCGCCAGCTGATTACGGGGGAGGATATTCAACGTTGCCGTGCCCGCCTCAATACCTTTGGCTACGCGGGTAATATAGATGACCCCCAGAGTGTCAAAGTAGACTGCATTTACGAAAGTAAGGACGCCCAGGCTGCTTTTCTCCCTCAGAATCCCCAGAACACCCAGCCAACGCCATGAGCTTACCGATCGTTGCTATTGTAGGTCGCCCCAATGTGGGTAAATCTACGCTCCTCAACCGCATTACCGGGGAGCACTGGGCGATTGTCTATGATGAGCCAGGCATTACTAGGGACCGCACTTACCGCCGCGCGTTTTGGGGTGCCCATGAATTTGTGGTGGTGGATACGGGGGGCTTGGTCTTTGATGATGATTCGGCATTTTTACCCCAGATTCGCCAGCAGACGATGGCAGCGGTGCAGGAGGCAACAGCGGTAATTTTGGTGGTGGATGGGCAGGAGGGTTTGACACCAGGGGATTTACAGATTGCGGAGTGGTTGCGACACCATCCCGTGCCTGTTCTGGTGGCGGTGAATAAGTGTGAGTCAGAAAATATTGGTCTAGCCCAGGCGGCGGAGTTCTGGCAGTTGGGTTTGGGAGAGCCATTCCCCATTTCCAGCATTCATGGCATGGGTACAGGGGAGTTACTAGAGGCGTTGGTTGCCCATTTACCCCCCCCAGAGGCAGTGACAGAAGAGGAGGCGGAAACCAGGGTAGCGATCGTGGGTCGTCCCAATGTGGGCAAGTCCAGTCTCCTCAATGCCTTTACGGGGTCAGAGCGAGCGATCGTCAGTCCCATTGCTGGTACTACTAGGGATGCCATTGACACAGTGGTCACTAGGGGGGAGAAGCGCTACAGGCTGATTGATACGGCGGGGATTCGGCGCAAGAAGAATGTGGAGTATGGGGCGGAATTTTTCAGTATTAACCGTGCCTTTAAGGCAATTCGCCGCTCGGATGTGGTGTTGTTGGTCTTAGATGCCCAGGAAGGGGTAACAGAGCAGGACCAGCGCCTGGCAGGGCGGATTGAGGAGGAGGGGAGGGGTTGTATTATTGTCGTGAACAAGTGGGATTTAATTGAAAAAGACAGCTACACAATTTACGCATATACGGACAAGATTAGAGCAGACCTCTATTTTGTGGAGTATGCCCCCCTTATTTTTGTCAGTGCCTTGACGGGACAGCGGGTACCCAAAATCCTCGACCTGGTGGACAGGGTGGCGGAGCAACACCAGCGGCGCGTGCCTACGGCGGTTTTGAATGATGCCCTCAACGAAGCGATCGCTTGGCACAATCCCCCTGTCTCTCGCGGTGGCAAACAGGGCAAGATTTATTACTGTACCCAGGTGGCGACTGCCCCTCCCACGATCGTGCTGTTTGTCAATGACCCCGATCGGTTTAATGACACCTATCGCCGCTATATTGAAAATCAACTGCGCAAGTCCTTAGGGTTTGAGGGTACGCCCCTGAAATTGATGTGGCGAGGTAAGAGGGTGCGGGAGGCGGAGAAATCCCTCAATCGGGCGACCAAGGTGTAATGCCTGACCACTGGACTTTACCTATCTCGCTGTCTTGGCTGTGGCAACTGCGGCGGTAGGAGTAGAACAAGTGGGGGTTGGCATAGGTGCAGTAGGGAGCGATGGCGATGTGGTGGGGGGGAACCCCTAGTTCCAGGAGTTGTTGTTGTTGCACAAGGCGTAAATCTAGGCGGGCATGCCCAGGTGATGGATCAGGCAAAACGCCCACAGGTTGGCTGATGGTAGATAGGACTCGATCGGCTACCTCTTGCCCCACTTGATAGTTTTCTCCACTAATGGCAGGACCCAAGGCAAACAGCAAATCTTCTAGGTGACTTCCTTGTTGTTGCAGAGTTTCTACCATGAGGGGGAGAATTTTTGCCGCTGTACCCCGCCACCCACTGTGAATTGCCGCTACCGTCCCCCTTTGGCTATCGCCGACCAAAATTGGTACACAATCGGCAGTGCAAACCCAAATTGACCTTGCCCCCTTGCCATCTAACCATAGCCCATCCGCCTCTAGAGCTTGTTGAACTAAAGCCAGCCCATATACACAGCGATTTCCGTGTACCTGCTTGGCAAAGAGGGCATTAGGGGGAGGACTTTGGTTTTTGGTGAGGAAATAGTGCTGCCACCGATCGAGTAGACGACAGCGCAAACTTCCTGCCTGCCAGTACCAATCCGTCATAACAGACTGCGTTGTTTGAGTTGCAGATAGCGATCGACCAGGGGCTGACTCACCTGGTGGGCGGGGGCATCGAGGACGAGGACTCCCTGTTGCCGCAATTTGGCAAAAGCCAGTTCCCGGTGTGCCAGTAAATCTAGGGCTACCGCTCGATCGAAGGCAGCTTTGATGGCAGTAGTCATCCCATCGACCATCGCCGGGTCAGGAAAAGTGTGGGCAAGGCGATCGATTTCAGGGTCCCTCAGGGTGACACAAAAGGGCAGGTAGCGGGGACGGAGGTGAGCCATGGCTGTCAACAATTCTGCGGAAGCAGTTTCATCAATAATATCCGTGAGCATTACCACCAATGCCCGCCTAGTCTGTTGTTGTACTACCTTCCCCACCGCCGTCATGTAATCTGGTTCTAGGAGTTGCGGCTCGATCGGTGTCAGTTGTTCCATAATTTTCCCTAGGCGATGTTGACCCCGTTCTGGCGGTATCCAGCAGTACATTTCGCGGTCAAATACCCCTACCCCCACCCGATCGCCCCTGTGCAGTGCCGTCATTGCCAGAGCTAAGAGCGCATTCAAACCATGGTCAAAGCGAGTCAAACCCGCCACCCGTGCCGTCATCAAACGACCCCGATCGAGGAGGACTATCAATGTCTGTTCCTGTTCTGGCTCTAAAACCCTCAGCAGAGGGCGGTCCCGCCTTGCCGTTGCCTTCCAATCAATTAGCCTTGTGTCATCCCCCAGGTGATATTCCCGCAGTTCCGCAAATTCCGTGCCGATACCCAACCGCCGCCGCTGCCTGATTGCCCCCGCTGTCTCCATTGCCAATTTGATCGTCAGAGCCTTGAGGGAGACCAAATCGGGATAGACTGCTACTTCCTGCTGCGCGGGCACTTGCCACTGCCTAAACGCCAACCCCCAACGCCCCCGTTGCCGCACATAAATATCCCCCCAAGGGAATACCCCCCGCCGATCGGGCGTGATAGTATAGGTCAACTCACACCCCACCCTTGCCCCCAATTGCACCTGCCAAGTATCCCTAGATACGACAAATTGAGGGGGGTAACTATCCCTTATCTCCACATAGCAGGGCTGTGCCGCCGACTCAATCTTTATTACTACAGGATTGGGTTGCCCGATGGACAGACGGGGAGCCAGTAAACGCCAGACCTTGACCCGATCGACAGTGAGCATATCCAGCAGCGCCAGCATCAGGACCAGGAGATTGCCCACGATCAGTGCCAGGGAAGCCATCTGCCAGCGGAAAGGCACGGGGGACAAGCCAAACAGGACTGCCCCCACCAGTCCCACCCCTAGCAGGAGAAAATAAGCCCGCTCGGAGAGGAGCATCTAAGTCGGGACAGCTACCCCAGGGCGAAGACGGCACCACTTCCCCTCTTCCAGACGGAAGCTATCGCAACCTACGACATCCCATTCCATGTAAATTTCTTCCCCTTGGGTACGGATGTTGACATTAATTTGGGGATTATTGGGCATGAAATCGGGGTAATCCGTGAGGTGGGGTTGTTGGTGTTGCTGCTCCACCGCATGGTAGGTGATGCACTGATCGACAAAGTAGCAATTGACACAAATACACATAGGCAACCCTCGCCTAGCAGTGAATCTATGATAGGGGATTTTGCAAAGAACGGGCTAACAACTCCACAGGATGTAACACAGGCACATTCCTATTCTGCAGCGCCAGATGTTTACGAATTTGCAGCGCACAGCCCACATTGGGAGAAGCAATGACATCGGGTTGGGGAGCTAATAAATTTTGCACTTTTTGTCTGCCCAACTCCTCCGCCACCTGGGGTTGCAGAATGTTATAGACTCCCGCACTGCCACAACAAAGGGCATTATCGACAATCTCTGCCAGTTCCACCTGGGGAATCTGTCGCAGGAGCCGACGGGGAGGCAAACTAATCCGCTGCCCGTGCAACAAATGACAGGCATCTTGATAGACCACCTTCAAACTGGCAGCGATCGGTTTTAGCTTTGCCGTCATGCCCACCGTATCTAAAAACTCATGCACATCCCTGACCTTGGTCACAAAGTCCTTTGCCTTGTCTTTGTATTGGGGGTCAGCTGCCAGTAGATGATGATATTCCTTCAAGGTGTGACCACAGCCCGCCGCATTGATGATCACATAATCCACTTGAGCAGCAGTAAAACAATCGATCATCTCCCTTGCCAACTGTTGTGCCTGTTGGGACTGCCCCTGGTGATGGGATAGCGCTCCACAACACCCCTGCCGCGGCGGAATCACCACTTCACAGCCATTAGCCGCTAACACCTTAACCGTCGCCTCGTTCACCTGGGGTTGAAACAACCGCTGCACACAGCCCAAAATCACCCCCACCCGATAGCGCTTTTCCCCTTGGGCAGGTACTACCGTCGGTAACCAATCCCTAAACGCCTCTTCTGTGACAGGGGGCAGAATTGATGCCATTGCCTGCAGCCGATGGGGTAACAGTTGCCACAGTCCCACACTGCGCAGCAGCGACTCCAGCCCCAACTTTTGGTAGAGCCACAGGGGGTAGAGCAACCAGCGCATTCTTTGGGGATAGGGGAAGATGTGAAAGATAAACCAACGCAACAAAAAGTCAAAGGGAGAGCGAGCATAATTGCTTTCCACCTGGACACGGGTGGCACTGATCAGTTGGTCGTACTGCACCCCCGAAGGACAGGTCGTCACACAAGCCAGACAGCCCAAACAGGTATCAAAGTGATCAACAACAGGGGAAGTCAATTGTACCTCCCTGCGGTTGATGGCATCCATCAGATAGATACGCCCGCGCGGCGAATCTGTTTCCTTGCCGATGACACGATAACTGGGACAAGTTGCCAGACAGAAACCACAGTGGACACAGGCATCAATCAGTTGGGGGTTAATAGGGGGAGAATTGGTCATAGCTTGCTATAGGCGTTTTTAATCATCTTAATCAATCCCCACCCGCCTCTGACCTGTATTCTCTGCATGGGGTACATAGGGCGAAACCTATAATAGAGACAACATCTATCTTTTTGAGGAGATGGAAGAACTACTACAACTGGAGCAGTTATTGCAGGCAGGGAAAGTGGCAGATGCCCTGGTGTTAGTCTCAGGAAAGTAAGGATAACAAACTCAACGCAGTCTTTAGTTTTGTAGAGAAGCGCACAACCCCTTCTTAGGAAAATTCTATTTTGAGTGCAGTTACGCAAATTCAACCCACTAACAAAAGGAGAAGTACAGGGAGGCACTATCTAACTGCCGCAGATCAAAGAAACACTAGTCGCGCTATACACATGGTCGATCAAAATAGCATCATCGCCAAAGCAATGCAGTTAAGCTTGGAAGGGAACTTGCCCATTGGTGGGAGCAGCAGGAATTAATTGCCCTAAACTAAATAGACCCCTTGCGGTTGTGAGACTAGGAGAAATAAATCCATGACTACAGTAGGCGTAATTGGCGCAGGACAGCTAGCCATGATGACCGCAGAAGCTGCCCGATCGTTATCTCTTGGCTTAGCAGTTTTACCTAGTGCCCCTGATGACCCTGCCACTTTGATTGCTGATTATGTGGCAAAGGATTTATCAGATTTAGTGCAACGATCGTCCCTGATCACCTTTGAAAATGAGTTTGTCAATTTAGGAGAGTTGCGGGAATTTGCTGATAGGGGCATCAAGTTTTTACCTCACCTCAACTGCCTGGGTATTTTAGTCAACAAATATGAGCAAAGACAATTTCTCCACTGTCATCATTTGCCGACACCCCCCTTCACCCCTATAGATGAGTATCTGCAGCAAGGCAATCCCTCTTTTCCTGCTGTAGTCAAACTTTGCCGCCAGGGCTATGACGGTAAGGGGACGAAAATTGTCACCACCAAAGAGGAACTACATCACTACTGGCAGCAGGTAAAACAAGCCAGCGCTATTGTGGAACCCTTGATCAACTTTCAGCAGGAATTAGCCATTATGGTAGCCCGATCATTAACAGGGGAAATTAGCTTGTTTCCTATAGTTGAGACACAGCAAATCAAGCAAGTCTGCCGTTTGGTTATTGCCCCCGCCAGAGTCAGCAATGCCATCGCTGCCCGTGTTTGTGACATCGCTACCACGATCGTGACTACCCTCAACTACGTCGGTATTTTGGGGATTGAACTTTTCCTCACTCCAGATAACGAAATTCTCATCAATGAGATGGCACCCCGTCCCCACAACTCAGGACATTACACGATCGAGGGCTGCGTTACCTCCCAGTTTCAGCAACTATTGTTAGCAGTCCTAGGCAGAAATCTGGGGTCAACAGCGATGACCGCCCCCGTAGCAGTTATGGTCAACTTGTTGGGGTTAGAAATAGCAGAAGGAGAATACACAAATCGCCTCCACAAAATTACCCAATTTCCCCACACCTACTTGCATTGGTATCACAAACAACCCCGATGGGGACGCAAACTTGGTCATGTCACTATCTTGGCAGAGGACTACACCCAAGCATTGGCTACTGCCACAGCAATTGAGGACTTATGGTATGCCCAAACCAGCCAACCACTCTAGGATGTAGGGGGGTAGGGGAGCGCGCTGGCGGGTATTGCGATCGATACAACAATGGCGTAAACTCCCCTCTGCCTTCAACTCCTCCCCCACTTTGATTTGATAACACGTGACAAATTCCGCCACTTCTGTTTGTTTCCCCGTTAAGGTAATAGTTAATAAATCACCACAGAAAATGGGCTTGCAGAAACGCATTGCGCAGTTAATGATGGGGAAGGCAAGGGGTTGTCTCTGAAAAAACTCCGTCATATCTATACCCTTTTCCCGCAGGGATTCCTCATAGGCAGCATGACAAAAATCTAGGACACGGGCAAAATAAACTACCCCTGCGCCATCGGTATCCCCAAAATAAACACGGCAATGATAAACAAATCCCACCATTGATTCCCCAGCTGGCATCAAAATAAGCATAAACAATTACAATCAAAAAGAGATTATCTAGGAGGAATTGCTATGGTGAATGTCATTAGGCGCAGTCAGATTATCGGTCTTATGTCTTTGGATACGGGTACTGCCAGGCGGTTTGCCACAGTGCAGGAGGTGTGGACGGACAATCGGGGCAGGGTAGTCTGTTTTTCCAGCAGTGATGGCTACATTCCCCTAGAACAGGTGGCAACGATCGGGATGGATGCTCTCCTCACTTACTCTGACCTTCTGCTAGAGGCAATGGCAAGCAGCAGTCCTCTTTACCGCCGCCCAGTAAGACTGCCCAACGGCGATCCCATCGGTTGGATTGATGACTTTCTATTTGACTGGGAAACGGGGGAAATTGTTGCCTATATCCTCAGCGGCAAAGGGGCAGAACCCTGGGGGGGCAAAGCAGTTCTCTATCCTGAGGACATTCAAACGATCGAGGCAGAAGCAGTGATCATCAAGGAGGAAGCCCCCCAGAAACTGAAAAGCGAGGGAGAACTGCAGCAATTCCTCAGCGAAAAATCCCAGCAGGTACGGCGCTTAGTGGGACAGATGGTAAACAAACTGCGCTCCCTCATCTCCCCCCAGGACAGCCCTGAAGTAGTGCGGGTGAAAATTCAACAGGTGCGGGATGACTTGGCAAAGGGCATCACTGACCACAACCTCCTAGAAGAAGCAACTAGTTTTCTGCAGGCGAAATGGCAGTCTCTACAACAGAGCATCGCCAGGGCGGCAACCAGGATGGAAAATGCCCTCAGTCAAGCCTGGCAGCAATTGACCCACAAACACTAATCCCCCTCAAACCGCAGTTGTCGCAGTTGGGGCAGGAGTTGGGCAAGGGCATGGGCGCGGTGACTGATTTGTCCCTTGAGAGCAGGGGACATTTCCCCAAAGGTCATCTGGTACTGGGGAACATAGAAGATGGGGTCATAGCCAAACCCCTGGCTGCCGCGCGGTGTATGCACAATTTCTCCAGCACAGGTACCAACGGCTTCTGCCACAATTTTGCCCTGGGGATCGGCAACGGCAATGGCACAGACAAAGCGGGCAGGGGAAGGGCGCTCCCCCAGTTCTGTCAAAAGTCTGTCAATGCGTTCAGCATCTGTGGCACCATAGCGGGCAGAATAGACTCCAGGGGCACCGCCTAGGGCATCCACCTCCAATCCCGAATCATCGGCGAGGGCAAAACAGTGGGTGGCAAGGGCAGTCTGGCTAGCCTTGAGGCGAGCATTTTCTAAAAAAGTTGTCCCCGTTTCTGGGATCTCCAAATGCGCTGGTTTGGGGCACAGCTGCAGTCCCAACTCCCCCAGGTACTCCTCAAATTCCCGAATTTTGCCCTTGTTGCCGCTTGCAATTACCAGCTTGCCCATGTTCATCTTCTATGCTCAGAATATACTATCGTCTATTTGCACTTCTATGGGGCAGGTTTTGCAGGCATTGGTGGATGGGATCGCAGTTGCCAGTATTATGGCCCTGGCGGGGGTAGGTCTCACCCTTACCTATGGCATTCTCAAGTTTGCTAACTTTGCCCATGGGGATTTGTTGACCTGGGGTGCCTATTTCACTCTCCTCGTAACGCCTGTGGTGGGCATCTATGGTGCGATACCGATCGGTTGTGGTCTGGTCATTCTCCTCACTTTGGTTATCGATCGCACTCTGTGGCAGACCCTACGCCGCCAGCGGGCAACTCCGACGACCATGATGATTGCTTCTATTGGCTTAGCGTTGGTGCTGCGTAATTTGATTATTTTGGTGTGGGGGGCAGGGACACAGTCCTATGGGCTACCCATCTATCCTGGTATCCAGTTGGTGGCGGGGGTAACAATTACGCCCCTGCGGTTGGTAGCGATCGGGCTAGCGGTGGTAGCGATCGGGGTAGTTTATTACGTGCTGCAGAATACCAAAGTTGGCTGGGCAATGCGGGCAGTGGCGGACAATCCAGAGTTGGCAAGGGTGTCAGGTATTGCCGTCGATCGGGTAATTCTATGGACTTGGGTGTGGGCAGGGGGGTTGACAGCCTTGGGGGGCACCATTTACGCCCTCATTACGGCACTGCATCCCAATCTCGGCTGGTTTTTGGTAGTCCCCCTCTTTGCCAGTGTGATTTTAGGGGGCATTGGCAACCCCTACGGCGCCATTTTGGGGGCACTGGTGATTGGCATCGCCCAGGAATTGGGCACTCTGTTTATCAATACGCAGTACAAACCGGCCATCGGATTGGCGATAATGATTTTAGTCCTCCTGTTGAGACCGCAAGGCTTATTTAAGACATGAACCCCCTCGATCGCCAGGTCAAACGCCTTATAGAAGGGGCTGCCAGTCATCGCATTCCCCCCCCCGCTATGCAAATCATTGCCAATGTCTTGCGCACGATTGCCGATCGTTTGGACTACCCCACCTACACAGTCCTGACAGCTAGTAACGGCGGCTGGTTACAGGTGACCCTCAGTAATCGCCAATTCCCTGAACTGGAAAAAAAAGTCGTCTATGCCTACCCCTCCTACAGGATGGCAAAACTAGAGGCAAACAAATTGGTAGAACTAGAGCCTGTCTGCCAAGAATTAGGCACGATCGATTTATTATTTCAACTGTTGGGCTTGCCAGAAATTGACAGTTTAATTTTTCTCGAGCATGGACAGGGGGGCAAAGAGATCAAGCGGCAAGAACTGTACAACCTCTGTCAAAAACAACTGCAGTCAAATATATACCTGGCTTAGTAATTCCTGCCCTTCCCCTTGATATAAAATAGCCCGATTACGCCCTGCCTTTTTTGCCCTATATAAGCACTGGTCTGCCTGCTGCAGTAGGGTTTTGGCATCCACCAAATTGCCGCTATGGGCGATACTGGCACCAATACTGACCGTCACAGGAATAAGATGACTACTAACAGAAAATTTGTGGCGGGCAACGATGGTGAGTAATTGCTGACAGAGAGCGATCGTGTCCTTCTCCGTGATATTGGGGGTGACACAGACAAACTCTTCCCCGCCGTAGCGGTAGATAAAACTATTGGGGAAGATGTGATTCTTTAGGCGCCCAACTAATGCCTGTAAAATTTGGTCTCCTACCAGGTGACCGTAGGTATCATTTATGTTTTTGAAGTGGTCAATATCAATCAGGAGGACGGCGAGGGTAGTGATTTCCTGCTGCCCTAAGTCATTTAACAACTGAGGGAGGGCTTGGTCCAGGGCACGGCGATTGAGGGCATTGGTCAGAGCATCCGTTAAGGACAGGGACTCCAATAATTTATTTTGTGCCTGTAACTGTTGATTTGCCCGCAGCAGGGATTGCGTCACCAAACTCAGCCTTAAACCCGCCCTCACCCTTGCCCGCAATTCCGAAGGGTCCAGGGGTTTTGCCAGAAATTCATCCGCCCCTGCCTCTAACCCCGCCACCCGATAGGTCATATTGGCATAGGCAGTGACCAAAATAAAATAAATCATGCTCAGTTCCGGATGCTCGGCATTGGCTTTTACCCGCTGACATAAGATCAAGCCGGAAATATCTGGCATACACCAGTCACTGATGATTAAATTGGGGGGAGAAGTTAAAATGACCTGCCATGCCTTTTCCCCCCGATCGACTGCCTCTATGTCGTAGCCATCTTCCTGCAGATAGCGGTTAATGAGGCGGCAAGCACTGGGGTCATCTTCCACGATTAGCACGCGGGGTTTGGTGCCAAACTGCTTGGGCTGGTCACGGCGATATATGTGCAGGACTTCACTGGGGAGGGGAAATTTGGCGTTGGGCATAGGGCAGGGGCTAAAATAAATTTTTAGTAATATTATCGGAAGTTACAATTTGTACGCTATAGAACAGTGGACGAATAGCTGGTTGGCGGGGGAATGGGGGTCTCCCTGGTTACCTCTTTTGGTTTTCGCAGCGGGTGTCCTCACCAGTTTCACTCCCTGCACGCTGTCTATGCTGCCGATTACCATCGGTTACCTCGGCGGTTTTAGTACCCCCCGCCCTGGGCGACAGGTGTTACTGTTTGTCTTAGGCTTTGTTACTATTTTAACTGCTCTGGGTTTGGGAGCCGCCCTCCTGGGCAAGGTGTATGGACAAACGGGGTGGGGTTGGTCCCTAGTGGTGGGCACGATCGCTGTGCTCATGGGTCTGAGTTTGTTAGAGGTTATGCCCCTGCCGCAGTGGAACTCCCTGCCCCTGGAAAAATACCTACCCCCTAGTCTACGCTCCTACGGTGTGGGGCTGAGTTTTGGTTTAGCCAGCTCTCCCTGCTCTACCCCTGTGTTGGCGACATTACTTGCCTGGGTTACCCAATCCCAAAGTTTTTTTCTGGGCAGTCTGGTGCTGTTTATCTATGCCCTCGGTACCTGTGTGCCCCTGCTGCTGGCGGGTCTGTTTATGGTCAGCCTGCGCTCCCTCCTGGCACTGCGGCAGTGGACGGTCTATATTAACTATTGCAGTGGCGTGGTCCTACTGGGGTTTGGGGTCTATAAGCTGCTGGCGACGGTGCCCCATCTCTATAGCTAGTGCCACTGCCTGCCCTAAACTGCGGTAGTCCGCTATACCCCTGCCGGCGATGTCAAAGGCGGTGCCGTGATCGGGGGAGGTGCGCACAAAGGGTAGCCCGATCGTGCAATTGACGCATTCGGCAAATGCCAGTAACTTCATGGGGATCAGCCCCTGGTCGTGGTACATGGCGAGGTAGGCGTGGGGGGCATTGTGACTGTCCTCTAGCCAAGCCCGCTTTGCCCCTAACCACACTGTATCGGGGGAGATGCTCTGCCCTATACCCAATTCCTGCAGCAGGGGATGGAGCCAGTCTTTTTCTTCTCTACCCAGGTAGCCCTCTTCGCCGCTGTGGGGATTGATCCCTGCTACTGCTATCTGGGGTTGCTGGATGCCAAAGTCCTGCTGGAGGGAGCGCCGTAATAATGCCAGTTTCTGACGGATGAGGGCAGGATTTAGGACTTGGGTCACTTGCCCGAGGGGGATATGCACAGTTGCCAGGAGGGTGCGCCAAACCCAGCCCGTGTAGGGAGAGCGTGCCACAAATAACATTCCGTAGTCTGTAACCCCCGATCGGTCTGCTAGTACCTCCGTTTGACCGGGAAAGAGGTGACCAGCCTGATGCCAGGCGGCTTTGGCGATGGGAGCGGTAACAATGGCATCAAACTCCCCTGCTAATGCTCCCTTGATTGCCCGCTCTAGGTAGCGAAAACTGCATTCCCCACTGTGGGCATCCCCCTGTCCCCAGGTGATCTCTAAGCCCGTTGCTAGGTCAATAAATTCCACTTCCCCAGGGTCGAGGAGGGGCGAATTAGCTATGGACCGCAGATGGCGAAAAACGGCTTGCGCTTGACAGAAATCGCCAATGACCGTTATCTTGGCGGGTAATTCCTCCTTTTGTGCCTGAAACAGGTATTTTAAGACAATTTCTGTCCCTATCCCCGCAGGATCACCTAAAGTTATGGCAATGTGTGGCAGAGAGTTGGGCACGACTTCCTGGTTAAACAATTGTTTAACTTTGATCCTACTGCTTTCCCGGATCGGTCGGTCATAGGTTAGTATTGATTTCCCCCTTGAGGAAGGATGCTGTGGACATAACGCTAGAGACGCTGTGGAACCGTGTCCTGGAGGAATTGAAGACCCAGGTGAGTCGCCCTGCCTATGAGACCTGGATTAAGTCCATTGTGCCGGAGTCTCTGACGGCGGAGGTATTGACTTTGCGGGTGTTGCATTCCTTTGCCAAGATGTGGCTCACCCGTTACTATGCCAACAGTATCAACAAGATTGTGGCGGATATTTTGGGCTATCCTGTGGAAATTCAGGTGGTCTGTGAACCAGCCCCTAAACAGGTAGAGGCAGTCAGCGAACCCCCCCGTCCCCCTCACCCCGGTCTCAATCCCAAGTATACCTTTAGCCGTTTTGTTGTCGGTCCTAACAACCGGATGCCCCATGCGGCGGCGCTGGCGGTGGCGGAGGCTCCCGGTCGCGAGTTTAATCCCCTCTTTCTCTGTGGGGGGGTGGGCTTGGGTAAAACCCACTTGATGCAGGCGATCGCCCATTACCGTTTGGAGATTGCCCCCAAGACAAAAATTGCCTATGTGTCTACTGAGCAGTTTACCAATGACTTAATTACTGCTATCCGCAAGGATAGTATGCAGTCCTTTCGCGAGCAGTACAGAGCGATCGACATGATCCTCGTGGATGACATTCAGTTTATTGAGGGGAAGGAGTACACCCAGGAGGAGTTTTTCCACACCTTCAATGCTCTCTATGAAGCGGGTAAGCAGATTGTGCTTGCCTCTGACCGTCCCCCTGCCCATATTCCCCGCCTGCAGGAGCGCCTGTGTTCCCGTTTTTCTATGGGGTTGATTGCTGATATTCAAGCCCCAGACCTGGAAACGCGTATGGCAATTTTGCAGAAAAAGGCGGAGATGGAAAATCTCAAAATTCCCCCTGAGGTCATCCACTACATTGCGACGCGCTATACCTCCAATATCAGGGAATTAGAGGGGGCTTTGGTGCGGGTAGTTGCCTATATCTCCATCTCTGGCTTGCCTATGACGGTGGCAAATGTTGCCCCTGTTCTGACTCCCCCTAAGGAACCGATCGAGGTGTCGCCGCAGTTAGTCCTACAGACGGTGGTGACGGAACTAAAAGTCAATCTGGAGGAATTGCAGGGGAATTCCCGCCGCCGCGAGATTACTCAAGCCCGCCAAATTGCTATGTACCTGATGCGCCAGCATACTAACCTCAGTCTACCTAAAATTGGGGAGGCTTTGGGGGGGAAAGACCACAGTACGGTGATGTATAGCTGTGAAAAAATCAGTCAACAGCTCAGCCGCGACGGGGAACTCTCCCAACTGATCAGGCAACTGAGCGATCGCATTTACATCCTCTCTCAGACGCAGAATCCCTCTATTCCCCCTGTAGGGTAGTGGCGGGCTGGCGGGAGACTATATCCCTGACGGTCTTGTATGCCTCGATAAAGGTGCGGAAGGACTCTTGGGAAATTTTCTCATCAATTAGGTCGTAGCCCGCTTCCTGCATAATTTTGTCCAGGCGATCGAGGGCTTGAGTGGGGGAAATTTTTTTGTCCTTTGCCACCTTCAGCACCTCCATGATGTAATGGTCAGCCTTTTCCTTGCGAATGGTTTCCGCCTCCTTGAGGAGGAGTTCCTGTTGTAGGAGTTGCTGTTCTTTCATGTCCTGGATACGGCGATCAAGGACTTCCCGTGCTGTTTTGTAGGCCTCGTTGAAGGTGCGGAAGGATTCCTGGGAGATTTTTTCCTCCACTAGGTCGCGGGCAGCTTTCATAAAAATCCGATCGAGTTCCTGGCGATTTTCCTGGGGGGTGGCGGTCACTTCATCCTGCATCAACTCCACCGCCACATCGATGTAAATGTCCGCAACATCCTTCTTGCCTTTGTCAATCCAGTTCTTTAACTCCATAGCCCAGGACCACAGGAGCAAAACGATCGTGATAATCAGCGCTACATAGTCGGCATTTTCCTGGATAAAGGAGGGCTTGTCCTTGTCGTAGTAGGCAATGGCGCCGGCGTGGATGGGAATACCAGTGCCCCCCGTAGCAGAAGGACGATCGATGCTGGTGACCAGGGGACGCATGTGGGCGAATTCCTCCGGGATGACTCTTGCCAGGTCTTGGCGCTGTTCATAGAGGACTCTAGTTACTAACTGTACGCTTTGGAAGTCGGCATCTTTGTTTGCCAGGAGAGTGCGCTGGATGGCGAGGGTGGGGATGTCCTGGGCGGGGATGGGGGGATTGCCACGATAGATACCCTGGGGGATGACAGTGGGGGTAAGGGCGGGATACTTGGTCTGCAGTGCCTTGCCCTGTTCGATGGGCAGCATCTTACTGCCGGGGATCAGTTCCACCACAGCTATGTTACCCAACGCCCGTACGAAGAAAGCAGCATCTGCCCTCCCCTGTTTGTAGGCTTGGTTGGCGGATTTTTGGTCTTCCCCTAAAAAGATAAAGTTCCCCTGTTGGTAACCAAAGTGCTGGGCAATTGCAAGGAAAGTATCAAACTGTCCCCCCTTGGGTTGCAGGGCAATGCGTTTTCCCTTCAGGTCACCAAACCCCGCTATGGCTGACTTTTCTGGCACCAACAAATGGACATAGTCTGTGTAGAGATTGGCAACTAGGCGGGCACGATCGCCGGCGGGAATATCCGCTTGGGCAGCAGCAAAATCCACTTCCCCTGCTTGCAGGCGCTTGAGACTATCGGAGGTACCGGCGGTTTCTACCACCTCGATCGTGAAGCGGGGGTAATTTTCCTTCACCACTTGGGCTAGTGCCTGGGCGATGATATAGCTCTCCCCTGTAGTGTTACCAGCAGCAATTCTGACGCGACGGGGGCGGTTCTGCCAGAGGATAAAACCAATCGTGGCACCGATGACCCCGACTGTTACTACTCCCAAACCAAGACCGATGGCAAGACGCAAGGGGTTGATGTTTTTGGGTATGATTTGCACCATGCTATTACCCTCCTAACTGCCCCGATCCTACCGCAAATTGCATCCGAGAGTTCCTGGAGCGATTCTTACTCTACCCCCTGCCCTCAGAACCACTAAGGACTAACTAGTGTTTTGGCGGTCAGTTGGGGGAAATAGTGCCCTAAAATCTGCATTGCCATCTGGTCTGGCAGCAAGCCCAAATCAGCCAGGGACTCCTGGGGCGAGGCGTGCTCTACCAAAATGTCTGGTACCCCCAACCGCTGCACTGGCACTATTACTCCCGCATCCATGAGCATCTCCAGGACTGCCGAACCAAATCCCCCCATCAAACACCCTTCCTCTAGGGTGACCACCTTCCTAATCTGTTCACACAGGGGTAAGAGTAATTCCCGATCGAGGGGCTTGGCAAACCGCGCATTGACCACCGTTGCCTCTATGCCGTGCTCCCGTAAAATTTCCGCTGTCTGCAGGGCAGGATAGACCATAGAACCGTAGGCAATCAACAGCACATCGTCGCCATGCCGCAGTATCTCCCCTTTACCAATGGGGATTGGCTCCCACCCCTCTGCCATCGTTGCTACCCCAATGCCGTTTCCCCTGGGATAGCGCATAGCGATCGGTCCGTTGTGGTTTAAGCCCGTGACCAGCATCGACTGCAGTTCCGCCTCGTCCTTGGGTGCCATCAACACCATGTTGGGAATACAGCGCAGATAGGCAATGTCGTACATCCCCTGGTGCGTCGGTCCATCTGCCCCCACAATCCCCGCCCGGTCAAGGCAGAAGAAGACGTGGAGGTTTTGAATGCACACATCATGGACAATCTGGTCAAAGGCGCGCTGCAGGAAGGTGGAATAGATGGCTGCCACTGGTTTCATCCCCTCACAGGCTAACCCCGCTGCCAGGGTGACTGCGTGCTGTTCCGCAATGCCCACATCAATATATTGCTTCGGCAGGCGCTTCTGCAGAATATCTAGCCCTGTGCCCGTTGCCATTGCCGCCGTAATGCCGATGATGCGGCTGTCCTGTTCTGCCAGTTGGGTGAGGGTTTCGCCAAAGACCTTGGAATAGGTGGGGGGCTTGGGTTTGCTGGATTTGTTAGCCTTGCCTGTGGCTAAATCAAAGGCGTTCTGGGCATGATAGGCTACCCGATCGGCTTCCGCGTAGGGATACCCCTTCCCCTTGGTAGTTGCCACGTGCACCATGACTGGACCCTTGAGGCGGTGGGCGGTTTCAAAGGTCTCGATCAATTCAGCAATATTGTGCCCATCAATAGGACCAATATAGGTAAAGCCCAGTTCTTCAAAGACTGCCCCCACCTTGTTTTGCAGCACAGTCAAAATTTTAATGTTGTCCTTGATGCGCTCTAGTTCCGTGCTCAGGGATTCCCCCACAAAGGGGATGTGCTGGATACCCTCGCCAATGTTGCTGCTGAGGAAACGTACCCCTGGACTGAGGCGTAGGCGGTTCAAATATTTGGGAATGGCACCCACGTTGGGGGAAATGGACATCTCGTTGTCATTGAGGACCACCAGCAAATTGGTGTTGGGTAAATGCCCGGCGTGATTGATTGCCTCTAGAGCCATGCCCCCCGTGAGGGCCCCATCGCCAATGATCGCCACTACTTTGAAGTTCTCCCCTTTCAAATCCCGCGCGATCGCCATGCCCAGGGCTGCCGAAATACTAGTAGAAGCGTGACCGGCGCCAAAGTGGTCAAACTTACTCTCACAGCGCTTGAGATAGCCGGCAATACCCCCCTTCTGACGGAGGGTGTGAAACCTGTCATACCTGCCTGTCACTAACTTGTGGGGATAAGCTTGGTGCCCCACGTCCCAAATTACTTTGTCCCGATCGAGGTCAAGGGTATGGTAGAGGGCGAGGGTGAGTTCCACAACGCCTAAACCCGGTCCCAGGTGCCCCCCTGTGGCTGCCACAGTCTTGAGGTGCTTGTCGCGAATCTCCTGGGCTAGTACTTCTAGTTGGGAAACGGACAACGATCGGAGTTGGTTGGGGTGAGTAATTTCGTGGAGGTGCATAGCAGGCTGAAAATTTGTGAAATTACGTGAATATCTCTAGTTTACATCCGCTGCCCAGCTCCTTAAGAAAACTTAAAGAAATAGCGGTAAAATTCCCTCTTTTTTCCTAAGCAGGACTACTCAAGTTAGCTGTGACTGCGGGGCTGGGTGGGGTCAGGTGCCAGGGGACTGCCAAAGAAGGATTTTTGAGCACTGCTCAGTTTGGCGTGGGGTAACTTCTCTCCCCGTAACAAAGCGGTAATATTAGCTACCATCACTTCTTTAGGCACAAAGCCGATCGCTTCTCCTACTACTGTCTTGGCGGGGTCTAAAAAGACAAAATGGGGAATGCCATCCACTTGGAAACGGCGGATTTCCGGCAGCCAGCGGTTGTTGTCTACATCCAACATGACAAAATTTACAGCCCCGCCAAATTGCTGCTGCAGCGCGCGGGTATCCGCTGCCATGCTCTGACAAGTCGTACACCAATCGGCGTAAAATTCCACCACCGTAGGTAACTGGTTTTGCTGTGCCTCTGCCCAGGGGGTGCTGTGGCGCACTACTGCCTGCAGGGATAGGTCTTGATTTTTTGCCTGCAATCCCAAAAACAGGAGCGTGGCTAAAACGATCGTGGTGATTGCCAAAACCAGGTTAGTGAATTTTTGTTGTTGGGGCATGGCTTTTAATCTATGCTGTCCCTATTTTAACGCCTGGATAAAAGCTGCCTACTTAACTGAGGGGGGGAGAGTTGATACCAATTCTCTAACTGTTGCAGCTCTTCTGCCAGGGTTTGGGTGGGGGGAAAGTTGTGGCAGCTATAGCCCAATTCCCGCAGTCCTGCCACGATCGCCCTGGGACTAACCCACCATGCCTGACTTGTGGCTAACAAATCCCACTCTGGCAAATGGTCGCTGATCTTTTGTCTGAGCTGCGCTAGGGTAGGGAGGGGAGGGACATGACCCGCCAGATAGATAACCTGGGGTTGCGCTACCCACAACAGCCACCGCAGATGGTCAAGGGAGGGGGGTAAAGTCCAAAACAAAATGGCTCTGCACCTGCCCTGGGGACGGTCATAAAAAATGCGCTCTGCTAAATGGTCAAACTGCTTTTGCGGTCGGTTGTAACCATAGACCAACAGAGACTCCACTTTCTCCCGCAGCTCCTCTACCCCTCGCCATTGGTATTGCCCCGTAACAGGGGGGGGTTGTTTGTAATGCAGCTGAAAGTTGCGCAGTCCTTTTAACTCTAACTCGATCCCTTGCTCTTCCCCGTAGGTCTTCACTTTGGGACTAAAGACAATATCTACTTCCTCTGCCACAGGATGAAATTCACTCCACCGCCAGGCTGTCGCTGTCAGCTTTCTGCCATCCCCCCGATCGAGGATTAACTTGAGATGTTTATCTTCCTTCCCAAAGGTACTTTGGTGCACTACTTTGATTGCCCTAGCACAGAAAAGGGGGTCAGGATTCCCCACCCCACAGGGCTGCAGTAGTTCTAGCTCCCTTAGCTGGGCTACAGACAAATCTCCCAAACGAATGACACTATCGATCTGGACATAGGGCTGAATGTGCTCTGGCAAAACCCCCGCGCGGTCAGCAAACTCGCGCAATCTGTCTTTTAGGAGGGAGAGATTCTCTAGGGGCAGAGAAAACCCCCCTGCCACCCTGTGTCCCCCTCCCTTCCCTCTAATGTCGGCAATGAACTGCAAGGACTGGGAGACATGGAATTCCGGAATACTCCTAACAGAAAAACGTACCTCTTTTTTCTCGGTCTCAACACTGCCAATGAAGACGGGGGCACCATATCTTTCTACTAACCGTGAGGCTACAATGCCGATTACGCCGTGATGCCAATGGGTGTCAGGACTGACTTGCCGATCGACAATTACAATCACCTTGTCTTTTTGTAAGTCCCAATTTCCCCCCCCTATCTGTTCCTCAATGTAGGCGATCGCTTCCTGTTCAATCCTTTCACAGAGTCGCTGTCTCTCTTGGTTGAGTGCTTCACAAATTGCTGCCTTTGCTTCTGCTTCCCACCAGTCTTCCGTAGTCAAAAGGTCAATCACAACCTGGGGGTCACCTATCCTACCCACCGCATTGATGCGCGGACCTAACTGAAAGCCGATCGCCTCCGGGCGCAGGACTTGCTGGGGATTGATCCCTGCCTTTGCCATGAGGGCTTGCACACCGAGAATTTGCGACTGCGGCAACAACTGCAACCCTTTTTTCACCAAAGGACGATTCACACCCCCTAGTTCCGCCACATCAGCGATCGTGCCCAGGGTAAACAGCTCCAGCAGAGAGTTATATAACTTTTCCCGCTTGCCGAACCTAGTCGCTAACTCCAACCCCAACAGGTAGACAACCCCCACCCCCGCAATACTCCTGTAGGGGGAGCTGGGATGTAGAAACTTAGGATTGAGCAGGGCAGCTGCCGGGGGCAAAGTAGGGGGAATATCGTGGTGGTCGGTGACAATGACGGTCATTCCCAACTGGCGGGCTAACTCCAGGGGCTGATGGGCAGCAATACCGTTATCAACGGTGATGATTACCTGTACCCCCGTCTCGGCAAATTCCCGCACAATCCGATCATTGATACCATAACCCTCCTGCATGCGACTGGGAATGGCGTAGTCCACAACCCCCCCCAACTCCCGTAGAGTGCGCAGAAGCAGGGCTGTACTGGTCATGCCGTCCACATCGTAGTCACCGCAGATGGCAATCTTCTCCCCCTGGGAAATGGCTTGCTGTAACCGATCGAGGCTATAGGCAAAACTCCCCCCCACCAATTGTCGTGCTGCGGGGGGCACCGTCTCCCCTAGGCGCTGGAACTCCGCCAGAGGAGGGGGTAAACGATCGGGGTCAGGGGACAAAAACTCCCGTCCTGCCTCCACCACGCCGCGATTGATCAGCAGTTGTGCCAGCAAGGGAGAGATACCCAATTCCTGGGCCCATCTTGCTGCTCCTTCGGGGTCAGGGGGATAGACCAGCCACCGCTGCGCTGGAGGAGACTTAGCCACGATACTTGCGGAACGCCAACGTCACGTTGTGACCGCCAAAGCCAAAGGAATTAGACAGGGCTACCTCAATGGCAGTCGATCGTGCCCCGCTACTCACGTAGTCAAGGTCGCATTCTGGGTCAGGGTGGACGAGGTTGATGGTAGGGGGAGCAATATCGTGGTAGACAGCCAACACCGTAGCCACTGCCTCTATGCCCCCCGATCCCCCCAACAGGTGCCCCGTCATCGATTTAGTGGAACTCACAGGCACTTTGTAGGCGTGTTCCCCCAGGGCAGTTTTAATTGCCTTTGTTTCATTAGGGTCATTGGCGGGGGTACTAGTGCCATGGGCATTGATATAGCCCACCTCCTGGGGTGAAATCTGCCCATCCAGTAAAGCTGCTTTGATCGCCCGCGCTGCCCCCTCTCCCTCCGGCGCAACGTTGGTGATATGGTAAGCATCGCAGGTCATGCCGTAGCCCACCATCTCCGCATAGATCCTGGCACCCCGCCGCAGGGCATGGTCCAAACTCTCCAGAATGAGAATACCTGCCCCTTCCCCCAAAACAAAGCCATCCCGATCCCGATCGAAGGGACGCGAGGCATGGAGATAGTCCTCATTGTTGGTCGTCATTGCCCTACAGGCACAAAAACCGGCAAAGCTAAGGGGCGTGATTGCTGCCTCTGTTCCCCCGCAGATCATCACCTGGGCATAGCCCCGCTGCACCAAGCGAAAGGCATCCCCCACCGCATTTGACCCCGCCGCACAAGCTGTCACTGTACAGGCATTGGGTCCCTTTGCCCCTACCCGAATTGCCGTCAAGCCCGCTGCCATATTGCCGATCATCATGGGGATCATAAACGGACTACACCGATCGGGACCTTTGGTGCGTAGAATTTCGTGCTGCTCCTCTAGTACCTTAATACCACCAATCCCCGTGCCAATGATAATCCCCACGTCATAGCAGTTTTGGGGCGTAATTTCCAACTGGGCATCCCGCAACGCCTGCAAACTAGCCGCCATGGCAAACTGGGCGAACCGATCGACCCGCCGCGCCTCCTTGCGATCGAAGTACTCCAGGGGGTCAAAATCCTTTACCTCTCCCCCGATGCGGGTAGCAAAGCCCGTTGTATCAAAGAGGGTAACCGGGGCAATACCATTGCGTCCGCTACAGAGACCCTCCCAGTAGGTGGGCACGTCATTGCCAATGGGAGTAACCGCTCCTAAGCCTGTGACTACAACCCGTTGCAATTCTGGCATCAGTTTGCTTGCTTACTTTCAATATATTTAACCGCATCCCCCACTGTGGCAATCCCTTCCGCATCCTCATCGGGGATTTCTAGCTTAAATTCTTCCTCTAAAGCCATCACCAATTCTACGAGGTCAAGGGAATCTGCCCCCAGGTCATTCTGGAAGTGGGACTCTGGCTTGATGGTGTCTGCCTCTACACCTAGTTGTTTTGCTACTACTGCCTGCACTCTGCTTAGGGTATCACTCATTAGGTTGTCTTTCCTTAGAACAGCGTATTTCATTCTAACGGAAGAGGGACACCTTGCCAAAAAAATTGTGGCTTAGTTCCCTAAACCACACTGTCCCCTCGTCCTAGCTGCAATTACTGACCGCTTTTCTGCTCTTCTACCTGCAGGTCATCAGGGTCAACATAGTGACACACATGGTCATCCAGGCAAATGAGCGCCCACCCGTTCTGATCAATCGATACCAGCTTGTAAGTCTCTTCCACCACGAAAAATCCCTTGTGATTGCGGGTTTCGGGCTTCACTTTCACTTCTTGCCGTTCCTTGGGTAACATACCTCTCTTCTCCTATAAGCCAATTTTCAAAAACAGATAAAAAAAGTCTTATGTATAGACTAACACCTATACCCCCAAAAATTTGTTAAGAAATACGGCAAAACACCCTCAAAAGGGTTAATTCTTGTTAAGAAATCTAACCAAATTTTAAGCTACTTCCTGAGTACCTACTTATCAGTAAATATACTCCCCATTTGCCAGTTTGTCCAGTAGATTTACCTAGATAATGTACAGAGCTAGTCGCTAATTTTTTGGATATAGACTTGGTAGAGGGGGGCAGAGACAATCCTGAGCTGGCGGCAATAGAGATTGGTGAAGGCATCTATAGCGGGTTTGGGACAGCGGAGGGGGTCAACGCCGTAGGGGAGATGTTCGTGCCACAGGTAATCATCAAAGGCAAGCAAACCAAACTTGCGCAGTAGTCTAAAACTCAAGATCGCATCACATAAAACATCAGGGGCTTGGTGGGAGCCATCCACATAAATAAAGTCAAAGTAGTTTCTTTTGCCCTGGGTCAACAATTCCGCCAGTTTTAGATCAGAAAAGCCCTTGTGTACAACTAAATCAACGCGATGGCTAACTTTGGCAAGGGCAAGGTTGATGTTTGCCCAGAAGTTTTGTTCCACCGCAGCCATGTCAGTACCTTGGTGTTCTATGCCCCCTGCCCAGGTGTCAATACAATGTAGCTCTATGTCCTGTTGGTGGCCTAACTTTTCAATCAAATAGCAGGTACTTGCCCCTTCGTAGGAGCCAATTTCCAATATTTTGCGCGGATTCAGTTGGGGAATTATCTGGTCCCAAATTGCTTTTGCCGAGTGGACAAACCAGTTGTTACTAAATTTGTAATCAGAATTACTGGGCATTTTTTATAACCTCCTACCACCCCCATATTCTAAATAAAAAATTCCCCTCTGCTACCAGAAGGGAACTAAAAAATATGACAACTTCTTAACGGGGGGTAACGTCCCGAATTAGGACTTGGTCTTTGGGGACGTCATAGACCTTCAAAGTCGAGAGCGTGGCAGTGGGGGAGGTAATGTTGCTGACTGCCTTCATGCGGCAGGTGAGAAGCGTGGGAGTGACCTCGATAATGTTGTAGCCATGGGTATCAGAGTTGAAGAACAGAAGGTGGGGGTTACTTGCCAACAGCAACTGTGTAGAAGTTTGCACGTCCAGTTGGAAGGGGTTGGGCTGTTCCGCCAAGTTAGAAGCAGAAATAGAGCCACACACAAATTCCACACCGACGGCATCGGGGGGCACAGTACCAGGACTAAAGGGGGTGTTGAAGTCGATGCGTTGATACCCCGCCACGAAGCTGTGTAGGTCTCCCGTCACCGTCACAAAGTTTTTGATGCCCCGATCGCGAATAGTCCTAAAAATTAACGCCCGCTCCACAGGATAGCCGTCCCACTGGTCGAGGTAGGCAAACAAATCCACGGGAATTAAACCAGGACGCACCCGATCGACTACTGCCTTAGAAATCTTCAACTGCATGGTCATCACTTCGTTGCCCCAGATTTTCCAGGTGCGTGTGGAGTTAGTCACCTTGGACAGGAACCAATCCCGCTGCGTTTTGCCCAGCATAGAACGATCGGGGTTAGTTAGGTTGGGGCAACCGGGATTTAGTGCTCTTTGGGCAGTCGTAGGACCACAGGGGGGAGCATCGCGGTACAGGCGCTCATCGGTCATGATCAGCTCTACCAGGTCACCGATGACAAAGGAGCGATAGAGTTGAATTGCTTCCAAGGGGGGGCGGGTACCATCAAACACAATGGCAGTGGGAGTGTATTCTGCCCACACGCGGCTGGCGGTTTGGCGACGGCGGGGAGTATTACTCAGCTCTGGTTTGGCAGGGTCAGGGTTGTCCGTGTTGAAAGTCTGATAGGCATCGTTGGCGAACTCGTGGTCATCCCAGATGAAGATGAAGGCGTGACTTTCGTGCACCCTTTGTAGGTCGGGGTCAGAGCGATAAATCTTGTACAGGGCACGGTAATCTTCGAGGGATTCCGCTTTGGCAGCACCACTGGGCAGCCGAATGGGACGGACATTGTTTTGGAAGGTGGGGTCAAACACCGTCTCGTAGATGGCATCCCCTAAATGCACAACGAAATCAATATCCTCCTCCGCCAGATAGCGAAAGGCAGTAAACAAACCGTTGGTGTAGTCGGAGCAGCTAATGTAGGCAAACTTCACCCGATCGACCTTGGCATCAGGGGCAGGCAAAGTCTTGAAGCGACCGACGCGGCTGGGAGTGTTGTCAAAAATAAAGCGATAGAAGTAGGTAGTAGCGGGCTTCAGTTCAGAGCGGTTATTGAGATTAACTTTTACTGTATGGTCCCGCTCACTGTCAGTACTAGCCACACCACTGAGGACTATATTGCGGAAATCCCGATCGGTGGCAATTTGGAAGGAGAGGGTAGCGGTGGGGAGAGTAGTGTTCACCCGCGTCCACAGAGTAATCCCCTGGGGTTGGGGGTCACCAGAGGCTACACTTTGGGGGAAAAGCTGAGCCGTTTGGGCATTGGTAGCACCGATATTAAACAGTTCCGCGAATTTACCTGGCACAGCACTGCCTGCCCAAACCACTACCCCCGTTGCAACGGAGTAGGCTAAAAAAGTACGTCTATCCATAGAGTAGATGGGAAACCTAATGGTTGAGCCAATAGTCCCACACCAAGGTTATGCCTGGATAAATAAGAGGTTAAGGGAAGTTAAAGGATTAGTTGGACTGGGCTGCCAGCAATCTCTGCTTAAATTCCTCCAATTCCGCTGCCCAACGGGGGTCAGGTTGATGTAACTCGGAACTACTGTAGCTACTGCGCTTCTCTGGACGATTATTGGACTTCTTGCGCTTTTTCTTCCGTTTGGCGGGTTGCTTCTCCTCCGCCTTGGTTTCCTCCTTTGTCTCCGCTGCAGTGCTAGGGGACTCCCCTTCTCCCTCCTGCCCTACTACTGCCTCTTCTTCAGTCTTCTCTTTGTCCTTCTGGTCTTTTTGCCTGGGTAAAGCCTTCTCTAGGCGCAATGCCGTACCATTAAACTCAAAGCCATTGAACTTCTGGATCATGGAGTCCGCCTGTTCGTCTGTCGCCACCGTCAAGAAGCCAAACCCCCGACACCGCCCTGTTTTGCGATCGGTAATTACCTTGACCGTGAGAGGTTCCCCCTCTTGACTAAACACTTGCTCTAGCGCCTTGCGATCTAGCTCAGCTGGCAAGTTCCCTACATACAGACGTACAGACATAACTTCTCAGACCCCATCACATTTATTACTTTTTTTAGTCCACTCAGCTAGATAGCGATATTGACCACTGGCGAATTGCGCCAAATAGAAATTTACCATATCAAAGCCCAAAAAGCAAACAATTTGTCGGAAAAAGTGAGCTGGCGAAAAATGTCGGGGAGGTGCTTCAAAAAGCCGAACATTGATGCTAAATTCCACAGGTAGAACTCACGCGGGAAGAAGTTATGACAGACCAACCGATCGCTAGTGCTGAGGTGACAGAGCAGTTAAATACCCTCTCCGACACTCTAGCCTCGGAGATTGCCAAAATCACGGAGTTGTTGCAACAGGCACAGGCATTGTGTCAGTCAGCCCAGGCAGCGGAAGCGGCAATTGCCCAGGCACGACAGGAAATTATGGCGGCATTGCCCCTAGCCGAGCGGGTACAAGCATTGGAAGGTCGGTTGGAGGAATTTGTGTCCACTTTGCCCCGTTTAGCCCAGGATGTGAAGAATTTTGCTCGCCTTGCCCAGCACATGGACCAATGTGCCAACGAAGTCAACCAGTGGTACACGGCACTCCAGCAAAAGCAGACAGGAGACCAGGGCAGTTCCCTCAGTGAGTTGCAGGGGCACATTCTGGAGCTTCACAACGCTTTGCAGGCTTACAGTCAATCCCATCAGGCACTGGCGGAACAGGTGGCATTGTTGCAGTCCCAAGCTCCTGCTGTTGCAGCTGTCGATCTCACTCCCCTCGATGCCAAACTGAGAGAATTGGAGCAAAGATTGGCGCAGTTGGAATCTCTTAGGGCTACTGCCGCTTCTATAGAGCAAAAGTTAGAAGGCGCAACTCCTACGATCGATGAGGGGCGTCTGCGGGCTTTGGTGGAAGGGCTGATCGCGGAACGGGCGCAGACTCTGCAGGGGGAAATGAGTACGATGCAGCAGGACTGGCAGACGGGGGCGGCAATTTTGCAGCAGATGCAGGTTAGAATTGAGGCTCTGGAAGGGAGAAGTGGCGATGCTACCACTGCGCAGTTAGAGGCAATCCGATCGGAGATGCAAAGTATAGTTAACCGTGCCAAGGCAGAACAGGAGGCAACTCTACGCAGTCAAAGCAGTGAACTGGAAAAGTTACGCAAGCAGAATTTTTCCGCTGTAGCTGTTGTCCTGGCGGGGGTAGCTTTTGTTGTCAGTCTTTTTGCTGTCCTCCGTCGTTAATCAAACCAGCCGATGTTCTGGTCAGTTTGTTTTTGCTGCTCGCGGTTGGAACCGATGGGGCGGGGGATCATCTTGACCTGGGGCTTTTGGGGGGAGACGATCGCTGCCTTTGCCTTTAATTCCGCCTGGGCTTGCTCTAGGTAGGACTGCAGTTGTTCTAGGTGGGCTTGCTTGACTTGGAGGGCTTGTTGCAGTTGTTCCCGCTCTAGGTTTGCTTGCTGCAGTTGCTGCTGTAGATGAGCACGATCGGTGTTTGCTGCTGCTAATTCTGCTTTTACTGCTGCTAGTTCTTGGGTGAGGCGGGCTACTTCTGCTTCCAAATCAGCTTTGGTCTGGCGACGAACAACTTTACCTTCTACTTCCTCTGGGGGGGCTTCTTTAGCAATTTCTTCCTTTACCACATCTGTCAGAGTTTTTTTAGTCATAGCGGTTGTTTAGATATAGCAGAACTAGATTATCTCAACACTTTAGCTTTTACTATAGTCAGTTTGCCAAGAAAAAACACCCCGCTGCAGGGGCAATAATTTTGCTGCCAGAGATAATCCTGCCCACTCTGACTCTATTTGAGTGCTACAGCATAGCTAACTGGCACCTGGGACTCTTCTTTGATGGTGCGGGCAAAAGTCTCCAGATAATCTATGGAGAGGGGCTTGAGCCATGTACTGTTCTCTACTGCTGTGAGGTTTTCCCGTCCTTGCAACAGACGACGCAGGGGTTTCGGTCGCCGCGGAATGTTGAGATAAACCCGGTCGGGTTGTAGTTCTTTTAGGCGATCGATGTACATCTGTCTTTCCGCCTCTGACCAAATCGATAGGAGCATGGTTTGCACAGTCAAAGTGCCGCCAAACTGTTCTCGCCATCGCAAGAGGTTGTGCCAGAACACAGACCAATCCCAGGCAAATCGCGGTCGATTGACCCGCCTTACCCGCTCTGGGGTGACAGCATCTAACTTAACAGAGACTTCATCTGCCAGGCGCAAATCCCAACGGACGCTCTCGAGTCCCAGCATGCTGCCGTTAGTCAGCACTACCACAGGGGTAGCCGTTTTTTCCTTCACCGCAATTATGATTTCCCCCAGATTGAGGGCAAGGGTGGGTTCGCCACTGCCGCTGACGGTGATCACATCCAGGTCTTTCTGCAGTTTGGGCACCAACTCAGTAACCACTGCCGCCGTAGGCACAAAGGTCTGGCGCTGTAAAGACGATCGTTCTATCTGTCCCAACTGACAATAGACACAGTTAAAAGAACAGGTAGAAACCCTACCAATGGGGTCAATACCGAGGGAACACCCATAGCGCCAGGATTTCACAGGACCGTAGACAGGACTGAATTCGCTCATTTTTCTAATGCCTTCTCTAACTCTGGAATAATGACAGCGTACATACCCCGCAAATCCCCTACCTGGAAATTGTAAGCTAGGTCTTGGGGATATTTGGTCTGGATAAAGGGGGGGCGGCTGTCTTTAGCACCATGGCAGACTAGACAACTGGCTTGCACATCAATGCGGCGAAAATAACGCACCCCTCGCTCATCCCGTTGCCAAAAACCCTGTAAATCCGGATGGGCAGCAAATTCTGCCAGCGCTCTCTCCTCTGCAGCATCCTGGGGCTTGTGGTTGGGATTGCGGTATTTAAGGGCTACCTGCCGCACCTGCCAACCGTTTTCTTGGGCAATTGCCTGCGCCCGCCTACCCACAGGGGCACACACTGCTTTGAAGGTATCCAAGGTGGGTTCTTCTGTGCTTCCCTCCAAAGTCCCTGCCAAACTCGTGCGCATCTGGTCTAACAGTTCTATCTCTGTTACAGCCTTAGCCAGCTCCCCAGGGTCAACACTAGCCCACGCCGCCAGGCTCCCACTCCACAACCACAGACAGATAAGTAAAAGACAGACTATTCTTCCCATGATGAGATAACCTCCTTTGATGTCAGTGATAATTCCCTGAGGACTTCGGCACAAAAATTGAGATACTTGGGGTCAGCTACGGTGTAAATGCGACTGTTCCCCTCCTTGCGACAGCTGACAATCCCCCTTAGACGGAGCATCTGTAAGTGTTTGGAGACGTTCGCCTGACTAAGACCTGTCATAGCGCTGATTTCCCCTACGCTGCACTCCCCCTGGCATATGCACCAGAGAATGTGGAGGCGGCTCCGATCGCTCAGGAGTTTGAACAATTCCGCTAATCGATCGCAGTCGGGGGGTTCTGGCATAGGTTCACACTTGGATAACTTCTTGTGCTTGAGGGCGCTGGACAGCAGGACGAGATAAGGATAGCCCAAACAACACCTGCAAACCTAGCTTCTCAAACCAGGGTAATCCCAAGCCTAGACGCATTTTGAGTAAAAAATAACGTTCAAAGGCGGCTTTTACCCAATTTACCCACACTCCCTGCCAGGCAAAGGAGTAACGGCGTTTTCCTGTAACGGGGTCAGGCATGACAGGGGCGGCAACGTAGGCAATGCCTGTCTCACCATACTCGGCAAAGCAGAGGGCTTCTAGGGTCGGTTCCATGAAGGGCGGGGGCAATGTCCCTACCTGCACGGCAATGTTGTGGGCAGCGGCTAATGCCATCTCCTCCGTCATCTGCCCACTCTTGGGCATCCCAATGGGGACAGGGGTTTTATCGGGCTGGTCTAGTTGCACTGCTACACCCACACCGTAGATATTGCTATAGTCCTGATGTTGCATCGTCGGTAGTACGGGTAAAAAGCCCTTGGCATTCCCTAGACCGGACACCCTTACAAATTCTGCCCCCCGAAATGCCGGTAAAAACATACTGTAACCAAACTTAAAGGTGCGACCGTCGGCAAGTACTACCCGATCGGGCTGAATTTCCACCACCTCGGCATTGGTGACTGTATAGATACCCCGTCTTGCCAACAAACTTGCTGTCAGTTCATAGGCGTTTTGCAGACCCATAATGCCCAAGTGCCCGATGTAAGGTTCGGGAGTGACAAAGGTGATTCTGACCTTATCCCGGATGCCACGGCGGCGCAGCTCAGCTTCTGCCATAAGGACAAATTCGTAGGCTGGACCAAAACACCCCGCCCCCGGCAATGCCCCCACCACCAAATCCCCTTGCTGTTCTAGAAATTCTGCCCAAGCTGTGCGGGCAGCTAGCGCATGACTGGGGGTACAAATGGAATGACTGTATACCCCTGCCCCCGGCACCACGTCCGTCGCTAACTCGGAACCACTGGCAATTACCAAATAGTCGTAGTCCAACACCCGATCGGCGGTGTACACCCGTTGCAGCTTGGGGTCAATGCGTTCCACCTTCCCCTGCACCCACTCCAAGCCATGGCGCTTTGCCAAGGTTGCCACCTCCAATTGCACCCGCTCTAGGGGGATATGCCCCAATGCTACCAACACCAAGCCCGGAATAAAGGTAAACTTGGGGGACTGCGACACCAAGGTCACCTGATGCCCCCGCCCCAAATAATGCCGTAACTCGTAGGCGGCGGGTAACCCCCCCAAGCCTGCCCCCACTACTATTACTCTTGCCATAACCCCTCCAAAATTTCCTTATTAAGTTATTGACTATTTAACCATATAGGAATATAGTTACATTATACATGGGTTAGTTGGGAAGTCAAGCTATGGCGATCCAGTTAAGAGGCAAACCTAGTCAGTGGGTGACGATTTGGTTATTTTTTCTGATTGCGGTGGGGGGGTTATGGTATCCCTTGCTGGGGTACTTGATGTTGGGGATGATGTTGGGGATTCCCCTGCTGGCATATTTCCGCAGTCGTTACTGGTGTGGCAATTTGTGTCCTAGGGGGGCATTCCTGGACATTGTGCTGTACCAGTTTAGTCCCCGTCGTCCCTATCCCCGTCTGTTTAAGAAGCAGAGTTTCCGCTGGGGAGTTTTTTCCTTCATTATGACGGTGTTTGCTATCCGCATGACCCTGGCGTGGGGGAACTGGCTGGCAGTGGGGGGCTTGTTTGTGAATATGTGCGTGGTCACCTCCATTGTGGCGATCCTGTTGGGTGTTCTGTTCAATCAGCGCGCCTGGTGTGCCATTTGCCCAATGGGTACGTTGCAGGAGTCCTTGGGGAAGTTGGGCAGCAAAGTCCACAAGAAGACGGTGGCAAAGTTAGATGAATGAACATAAGCCAGATCAGGGGTATGAGTTGTATTTCCATTTTGTTGTTGAGCAGGGAGTTGTCATGTACTTTTTTTGACCAAGGGGTGGCAATGGTGAAAGATGCCCTCCAACAGGAAGAAATGGGGGTGATGACAGCGCCGCTATCAGGTTCTGGGGGCATGATGTTTCCCTGTAATGTGGTCGTGCAGGAGCGGGAAGACAGCAAAGTGGAGGTAGCAGCGGTCGACCCTCTGGCTATGTTTGTGATGATTCCCAGGGCAAAGGAAATTGCTCTCTATGCCAGTGCCATGATGCAACGATTAATCAATCATATTTAACAGGAGTAGACGGCAGATGAAGATAGAAGAAGCAGAGGTTTTAGAATTAGCGCCAGAAGCAAAGACTCCCAATTTGGCAGAGATGACTTGGTTATTTTTGAAGCTGGGTTCTATCGGGTTTGGCGGTGGGATTGCCATGATTGCCCTGATGGAACAGGAGTTTGTCAAACGGCGGCATTGTATAGACACAGAAGAGTTTTTACATGGGGTCGCCCTCAGTCAAATTTTGGGTTCTTTCCCCGTCAACACTGCTTTGTTTATTGGCTATCGTCTGCACGGCTTTTTAGGGGGATTGTTTGGCAGTACGGTATTTCTCTTTCCCTCCTTTGCTGCCGTGATTATCTTGTCCTGGTTGTATTTTACCTACAGTAAAATTCCTTCTCTGCAGAGCATTTTGGATGGCTTAGCCCCCGTCGTAATTGGCGTCATTTTAACGGCTGCCTGGTCGATGGGACAAAAAACGATCGGTTCCTATGTCGCAGTGGGTATTGCCATTGGTGGTTGTATCGGTACGTTAACTAAAATCAATCCTGTGCTCATTTTAGGCGTAGGGGGAATTATTGGTTTGCTGTTAAAAATGACACCCCGTAAACCTCCCCTAAAAAAGCCTAGTGATCAACCCCAAGCCGCAATCGCTCTGCCTTTGGCAATGGAAGTTTTACCTCACAAAATTGCCCAGTTAACAGAACCTACCAGTCAACCTGCTACTATTAACTTAGTCACTTTGGGCTTGACATTTTTGAAAGTGGGTTTTGTCTTCTTTGGCGGTGGGTTTGTGTTAATTCCTGTGTTGAAACAACTGCTGATTGATAACTTACACTGGCTGACCCAAAAGGAATTTATTGATGGGGTGGCTATCAGTCAGTTAACCCCTGGTCCGATCGCTGTAATTTCTACCTTTGCTGGTTTTAGGGTTGCTGGATTAGCGGGGGCAATTGTGGCGACAGTGGGACTATTTTTACCCTCGATCGTGCTGATGTTTTTCCTGTCTATGTACTACCAAAAGGTGAAGCATTGGCAACCTGTAAAGCACTTTTTATCTGGGGTCAATCCGGCGGTAGTGGGGATGGTAGTTTCCGCTGCTATTAACTTAGCCCCTTCTGTGTTTCCCCTCGATCAACCGCTGAAAATTACCATCAATGCTATTTTGTTAGCCGTTTCTCTCTTAGTGATTGGCAAATTAAAGTGGCATCCCGCCATCGCCCTAGGGATGGGAGCAACTGTGGGTGTTATAATGAATTTTGTTCCAGGACTGGCATAGGTGGCAATGCACAAACTACAGGAGTGGGGTTTGACAAAGGACTGGTGGCGCAATCAACGGGGAGAGTATTGGGTGATTGGGCAGACAATTCTCAGTGTTGCCTATGTCCTTTTACCTAGTGTGTCTGTCTTTTCTCTACCTTTTGCAGTGCGTATTAGTGCCACAGTTGTTTTGGGGGGGGTGGCTTTTCTCCTTGGTTTTACTGGTCTTTTTGCCTTAGGAGATAACCTCACTCCTCTACCTCACCCCAAAGAGGAAGGCACGTTGATCACCACAGGTGCTTATCGGTTTGTGCGCCATCCCCTGTATAGCAGTGTCATCTTTCTTGCCCTTGCCTACGCCGTTTGGTTAATGAGTATTACCCACCTAGTCGGTGTATTATTTTTGGTGGTCTTTTTCGATCGTAAAGCTGCCCAGGAAGAAAAATGGTTAACTGCTAAATTCCCAGAGTATGAGGAATACAGACGATCGGTGCAGAAGTTACTGCCAGGCATATATTGAATGCACTCTTGTCATAGAGGTCTGCGAGGGGGAGCTGAACAGGCAGGGTACATCCTGTAATTCCTTATATTCTGTCAAAACCCCCTGGTAATGCATCACCCCTACTTCTTCCTGCGCCAGCAATAGATACTCTGCCAAGGTGGCAATGGTGCGGTAAGCAGCAAACTTGTCCCCACAATCATAACCCCTAGTGGTCTCTGAGAGCACCTCCGCAACACCGTATCTTTTCTGCCCTCCTGGAGTAGCAAGGGTTTTCCTGGCACCAGGACATCGGGATAGGTGTACATTTGCCGATCGGGAATCCACAGGCGCTGGTTGCTGACAAAGACATAGTAAGGTTGCCCCCCCAGTGTCAAGTTGAGGCTAGAGGACAATTAAGTTGTGATTGGGCTTACCGCCGGTCATCTCTCTGATTGCCCCGTTGATGTATTCATGGCGCAATTCCGACTGCACTGCCAGCTCTAAATATTCCTGGGGAGAAACTTTTGGGGTTGCTAACTCCCCCATTTGCTTTGGTATGAGTAATTTACATTATGCAACGGTAAGATAAAGACATTGCTGCTGTGGCAAGGGAAGAGGGATGTTGGTCATTACTGATCTCTGTGTTGATTACGATGGCGTACAGGCGCTGGCGGGCATTAATTTAGAAGTAAAACAGGGAGAAATTGTCACTCTCATTGGCGCTAACGGGGCGGGTAAAACTACTACCCTCAAAGCAATCTCGGGATTGGTGAAAGTCCGATCGGGGTCAATCTATTACCAAGGTCAACTCCTCAATACTGTTGCCCCCCACCAACGGCTGTCTTTGGGAATTGCCCATTGTCCTGAAGGTCGCCATATTTTGCAAAAACAAACTGTAAAAGAGAATTTAGAGTTAGGGGCATTTATCCGATCGGACCGCGCAGCTATTGCGGCAGATATGGAGAAGATGTTCAGTCTCTTTCCCCGTCTGCAAGAACGCCAAAATCAACTGGCGGGTACCATGAGCGGCGGTGAACAACAGATGTTAGCGATCGCGAGGGCGTTGATGTCCCGTCCCCAGCTGCTGTTGCTAGATGAACCAAGTTTGGGTTTAGCACCCCAAATTGTGCAGGACATTTTCCGCGTCATTCAAACTCTCAAACAGGAAGGCGTGACTATTCTCTTGGTGGAACAAAATGCCAAACTCGCCCTGGAAATTGCCGATCGGGGTTACGTTTTAGAAGCAGGGGAAATTAAATGCAGCGGCTCTGACCTTCTCCATGACCCCAGAGTGCAACTTGCCTATTTGGGATAAAACAGGATTTTGCCCTAAGATGGACTCTAAGGCATAGCAGTAGGGGAAAATGACCAAAACAACAGTGGTGACCCTGACGATCGGGGGCATGAAATGCGCTGGCTGTGTGGCTACAGTGGAGAGACTACTCAAGCAGTGTGAAGGGGTAGAGGGAGTAACGGTCAATTTTCTACTGGAGCGGGCAACGGTATTTACTAACCTCGATCGGCAACAGGTCATTCCCTTGCTGGTGGAGCGGATCCAAAAAGCGGGATACACCGTGCAGGTGCAGGAGGAGCTAGCTATTCCCCAGGTAGGACAAACTCCTGTAGATTCCCCCTCTAACCGCGACATCTGGCTGTCCTTAGTGCTGATTACAGTGGCTTTGGTGGGGCATTTGGGTCATCATCACCCCCTGCTCAGCAATGACTATTTACATGGACTGCTGGCGACCCTAGCCCTGGCTCTACCAGGCAGACCCCTGTTAGTGGATGGGGCAAAGATGTTGGGGCGAGGCACTCCCAATATGAATTCCCTGGTGGGGATGGGGATTGTGGCGGCTTACTTGTGCAGTGTGGCAGCATTGTTTTTCCCTGGGACGGGGTGGCATTGCTTCTTTGAAGAACCGGTGATGTTGTTGGGGTTTATTCTCCTGGGCAAAGCCTTAGAGGCAAAGGCAAAGAGAAGAACCACTGACTCCCTGCGCGCTCTGCTGGCTCTGCAACCCCCCACTGCCAGGGTAATTGTCGGTGAGCAGTCCTTTGTTATCCCCTTAGCACAGGTGAATGTAGGGGACCGGGTGCGGGTGCTGCCGGGGGAAAAAATTCCCGTAGATGGGCTGATTGTCCAAGGGGCAACCACAGTCGATCGCTCTTTGGTAACAGGGGAATCTCTGCCAGTGGCACAGACCGTAGGCGATGAGGTGACAGGGGGCACAGTCAACCTCACAGGCTCCATCGAGGTAGAAGTGACCAGGGTGGGAGCAGATACTACCCTTGCCCAAATTATCCGCCTGGTGGAGACTGCCCAAACCAACAAAGCCCCCATCCAAAAACTAGCCGATCGGGTGTCCGGTGTCTTTACCTACGGGGTGATGGTCTTAGCCTTGCTCACCTTTGGGGTGTGGTTAGGAATGGGACAGGACATCTTTTTTGCTCTCAAGTTAGCGATCGCTGTTTTGGTAATTGCTTGTCCCTGTGCCTTGGGTTTGGCAACTCCTACCGCCCTTATGGTGGGAACAGGTATGGGGGCAGAGCGGGGTATTTTGATCAAGGGGGGGGAAAGTCTGGAGGCAATACAAAACTTAAACGCTATTGTCTTTGATAAGACGGGCACTTTAACGATCGGGAAGCCCCAAGTAGCCGCCATTATACCTAAAGACAGCCATTTCCCCCTGTTGCAGTGGGCAGCCAGCGCGGAAGTGGGAGCAAATCACCCCATTGGTCATGCCCTCCTGGAGCAGGCTAGAGCCTGTGGTATTGACCTGATTCCTATCACCACCTGTGAAACGGTACCGGGCATGGGCATCCAAGCGGAGACAAGGGACGGGCATAGAATTTATCTGGGTAATCAGGCATGGCTAGAACAGCAGGGAATAGAAATTACTGCCCTGTGGCGGAAACAAGCCCTCAAGCTGGCAGAGGAAGGGAAAACAATAATTTTTGCTGCCCTAGACCAGGAATTCGTGGGCTTAATTGCCATCTCTGATCCCCTCAAACCGGAAGCCCCCCGCGTCATAGAAGCATTACAAAACCTTGGTCTACAGGTGTGGGTAATCAGCGGCGATCGGCAGGAGACAGCCCAAGCGATCGGGAGGGAGCTGGGTATTCCCCGCCAGCAGGTGATGGGGGATGTCAAACCCGCTGCCAAGGCAGAAGCAATTAAAACCCTCCAGAAACGGGGCTACAAGGTAGCGATGGTGGGGGATGGGATCAACGATGCCCCTGCCCTAGCCACAGCTGACGTAGGTATTGCCATTGGCTCCGGCACAGATGTAGCGATGGAAACCGCTGATATTGTCCTTCTTCCTGACAACCTCAACGTGCTCACCACAGCGATCGAGTTAAGTCGCGCCACCTTTGCCAAGATTCGCCAGAACCTGTTTTGGGCATTTTTCTACAACTGCTTGGGCATTCCCGTTGCCGCCGGTGTCCTCTATCCCTCAACTGGCATTCTGCTGACCCCCACTATAGCAGGGATGGCAATGGCCTGCAGTTCCGTCAGTGTCGTGCTTAACTCCCTGTCCTTGCGCTGGTGGGGAAAAACAAAGTCTACTCCCTAAAAACTACCCAAAAATTAGCGATAATCTTTGTTTGAGAACGTTCACTTGTCTTCTATATAGGGGTATAAATAGTATAGGAGCAAACTAAGAATTTCCATTGTATGAAGACAATCATTCCCCCGCGTCCCGAAACAGCTACAGTACTAGAAGAAAAGGCGGTACGCAGGTCAGATATATTTCGCTGGCTGCGGTTAATTTTAGGGATAGGGTTACTCGGTACAGGGATTTACCTGACATGGTATCGATTTGGGCGTGTTGTCAGTCGGGTGGGTTATGTCAATGCTCCTCTCATCCATATCTACGCCCCCATGACGGGGGTACTACACCTAGAGTCATTGCAACCCGGTCAGCAGTTGCCCCAGGGGACAGTAATTGGTAAGGTCAACAATGAAAAAAATCCCCAGCTGGAACTCGATCGGCAGAACTTGACTAGCCAGCTACAAATTGCCAAACAAAAGTTGCAGAACCTAGAGGGACAACTAGCGCAACGGCAGGAGCTACAACAATACTTAGCAAAAAAGGCTGACCAACAGGCTAACTTAGACCTGGACTTTTTTCGGACTAATCTAGAACGCAGTGAGCGGGAATTGCGCGCCGCCCAGGCACAGCTGGCATTGGCAGAGAAGGAATTTAACCGTTTTAGCAGTTTAGCAGCGGAGGGGGTAGTGCCTCCCCAAAGGGCGGACCAGGCGTTGGCGGAATTGGAGGTGGCACGGGAAGCTGTAGCTACTCGCCAGGCAGAGGTGAAGAAGGCCCTGGTAAATTTGCAAGCGGCAAAAGCAGGTTTACAAATAGACAGTGCCCGCACCCTGAGTTTTCCTGCGCTGCGTTTACTGGAGTTGGAGCGGGAAATCACAGACCTGCAAAAGGAGAAGAAGGCTGTCAAAACTACCATTCAGCAACTGGAACAAGAAATCAAAACAGCCACCAGACAACTGCAAATTGCGCGGGCGGAGGAAATTAAAGCCCCTGTAGACAGCGTAGTATGGTCTGTGAGTTTGAAAACGGGGGAGCTAGGTACCCATGTGGGAGCAGGCACGCCCCTAGTGGAGTTGGTTAATTGTCAAGAAGTATGGGTGTCAGCCCTGGTAGCAGAGAGGGCTAATCGTCAACTTGCGGTAGGTCAGTTAGCCCGCATTCGGTTTCTGGATGGGACAAAGCGGGTAGTCATGGGAAGAGTGCGTGCCATTCGCGGTGGACCAGGACGGGTGAGGGCAGGAATAGATGTGGCTGTACCGCCTCCAGAACTGGTGAGGAATGAAGTGGAAGTACAGTTGGAGCTGTTGGGGCAGGGTGTGGCAAACTCCCAATCCCAAAATTTTTGTGGTGTGGGGCAGAGCGTGGAGGTAGAGTTTCTGGCAGGAGAGAAGCAGTGAAGTTACGCCTGTCGGTAGATTTTTTGCTGCTGTGGGCAGGGTTGGTAGCTATAGGGGTGGTAGCTCTCTCTGCCCTGGACTACCGCTGGCTAATCCATCTCTGTTTGGACTGGTGGGAGTGGGGTAAGCTCTACTTCCGTCCCTACAGTTATACGTTACAAGCCCTTCTGTTGCCCGCCCTGGTGTGGTTTGCCTTTACCTTTGTCCTCAAGGAGATATTTCCCCAGTCTAATGGTGTTAGCCGCGCAGTGGTGTGTGTAATTAACGCTGTCCTGGGCACAAGGTACCTCCTGTGGCGCTTCTTTGTCACTCTCAATCTCGATGACTGGCTGAGTGCCACTGTTTCTATCACTCTGTTTGTGGCCGAATGTCTGTCTGTCCTCAACTCTGTTCTCTTCTACCTCCACAATATTTTCTATATCGATCGCTCAGCGGAAGCCGATCGGTGGAGTGAAGCGGTAATTAGGGGAGAGTATCTACCAACAGTGGATGTCCTGATTCCCACCTACAACGAAGATGGGGAGATTCTACGGCGGACGGTGATTGCCTGCCAAGAGATGGACTACCCCCACAAGAAGATATATTTGCTAGATGACAAACGCCGTCCCGAAATTAGGGAGCTGGCCAGGGAACTGGGTTGTGAATATTGCGATCGTCCTGACAATCGTCATGCCAAGGCGGGGAATATCAACCATGCCCTACCGACCATTGACGGCGAGTTGATAGTTATTTTTGATGCCGACTTCGTGCCTTCTCGCAACTTTTTGCAGCGGACAGTGGGATTTTTCCAAGACCCCCGCACAGCCCTGGTGCAGACTCCCCAGAATTTCTTCAATGAAGACCCCATTACTGTCAATTTGGGCTTGGAGGGGATTGTCAACAATGAACAGACTCTATTCTTCCGCCATATTCAACCCAGCAGGGATTTTTGGGATGCGGTGGTGTGTTGTGGGACTTGCTTTGTGGTGCGCCGTTCCGCCCTGGATGAGATTGGTGGTATTCCCACGGGCAGTGTGACGGAGGACTATTACCTTAGCATACGGTTGCAGGCGCGGGGCTATCGGGTGAAGTACCTGAATGAAGCACTGTCGGCGGGGCTGGCGGCAGAAACGATCGGGGCTTTTATCAGTCAGCGGTTGCGGTGGGGACAGGGCACAATACAGCTTTTGTACTCCGATGCCAATTTCCTGACAGTGCCCCACTTAAGTTGGCGACAGCGGTTTTCCCATGGTTTAGGGGTGTTGTACTGGTTTCTATCTATCTCCCGTGTTGTTTTCCTGTTTTCTCCCCTCTGTTTTCTACTTTTTGATATTGCGCCCCTGCGTGCCACGATCGATCAGCTGATTTTCTTTTATCTGCCCTACTACGTGGGGGGGGTAATGTGTTTTTCTTGGCTGACGGAAAATCGGCGTTCCGCCTTCTGGTCGGATGTGTATGAAACGCTTCTCTGTTTGCCCATGAGCATTACTGTCCTGCAGACGCTGATCAACCCCCACAACAAGCCCTTCAAAGTTACTCCCAAGGGGGTGACTGACCCCAATAAAATTCATGTCAATTGGATTTTAGTGCGCCCTCTGCTGGCGATATTAGTTCTATCTTTTTTGGGAATTGGTCGCCATATTTTAGGCTGGACAAATGTGGCTACTAATCCTGACAGTTTGGGGGTGAATATTTTCTGGACAACCTACAATTCCCTGTTACTACTAGTCTGTATCATGGCAGCGATCGATGTACCCCAGCGGCGTCATACGCGGTTTCCACTGCAGGAAGCTTGTATGTTGCAGGTGGGTGGCAATTGGTTTAAGGGCATGACTTTGAATCTGTCGGAGGGTGGCGCTCTGTTGTATTTGTGGCATTATCCCCACTGTTATGCCCAGCGAGGTATCCTGCAGTTTGTGTCCCCCAGTCCCCTGGAGGGTTTAACTGTGCCTGTTGCCATTATGCCGCGGCAGTGTCATCCGGAGGAAGCGCGGGTGGGTGTGCAGTTCCTAGAGATGGATATAGCAGCCTGGCGCAGATTAATTCCCCATTTGTACTGCCGTCCCTATCAGTGGCAGGAGGTGCGGGTAGGGGAGTTATGCACTTTCTGGGCAATGGTGATGAGTGTCTTCCGTCTCTATCCCCTCGTCTTCACTCGATCGCCAGGCAGGAAACCCGTGCAGGGTCCCCAGGTCACTGTCCAATGCGCCTCTCCTTCCACCCCCTCTAAAGGAATTTCCCGTGTTACGACTCGATCGAGCAGCCCTAAGTAATTCATCAAGTACAGTGCAGACTTCTTAAGGAAAAATTAAATCTTAACAGTCCTCTGGCGCTCTGTGTCATAGTTACTTCTAATGATAGAACTGGCAGAAAATTGCAGGAAAGTATAATCTTTTACATCTGTTAATGATGGTCTTTTATGCTGTCCTCCACACCCCAGGTCCTAAAGGTACTGATTGCGGATGATCACGAGTTGACAAGATGTGCTTTGAAGTTTATGCTCATGCGGCACCAATTTTTGGAGTTGGTGGGAGTGGCTTGCAATGGCAAAGAGGTAGTGGAAAAAGTGGCAAAGGAACGCCCCGATGTGGTTATTTTGGATATGCATATGCCTGTCATGGATGGCTGGAGTGCTTCCCGCATTATTAAACACCAGTGGCCCGAGGTGCGCATTGTGGCTTATTCTTCTGTGGAGGTGGACAAGGACAGGGCGTTAGCGGAAGGCGCAGTAGTAGATGCGTTCTGTGAAAAGGGGGCTTGTGTCAGTAAGCTAGTGGAAGTTATCCGATCGCTGTTTTAATTAACGTATTTAGCGGCAATGGGCATTCGCCAACCTGTACCGAAGGCACGATCGCTAATTTTGAGGGTAGGGGGGGCTTGGCGGCGTTTGAATTCTGCCCGGCGCACTAACTGCATAACCCGATCGACAGTAGCGGGGTCGTGACCCTGGCGAATAATTTCGGCACGAGAGGCGTGGCGGTCAATAAAATGGCAGAGAATATCATCCAGGATGTCGTAGGGGGGGAGAGAGTCCTGGTCCGTTTGATTGGGTTTCAGCTCGGCACTGGGGGCTTTGGTGAGGATAGAGGGGGGGATAATAGGGTCAGGGGCAAGGTTATTCAACCAATAACAAAGACGATAGACTAAAGTTTTGGGAACATCACCAATCACAGCCAGACCGCCATTCATATCGCCGTAGAGGGTGCAATAACCCACTGCCATTTCTGACTTATTGCCTGTAGAGAGCAAAAGATAGCCAAACTTGTTAGATAACGCCATGAGCAAAGTGCCACGAATACGGGATTGCAGGTTTTCCTCCGTCACATCGGGGGGGCTATCTTGCAAGAGGGGAGCAAGAGCATGGTCGTAACTCTGCATTAAGGGAGTGATGGGAATGAGGACGGTTTTAATCCCTAAATTGTCTGCCAATTCTTGGGCATCAGTGATAGACTGATGGGAAGTATAGGGGGAGGGTAATAACACACCTAGGACATTTTCTCTACCTAGTGCTTCTGTAGCGATCGTTGCCACGAGGGCAGAATCAATGCCCCCACTCAAACCCAAAACTGCTTTGCTAAAACCACATTTGTGGGCGTAGTCCCGCAAGCCCAAAACTAAAGCCTGCCACACTTCCGCTTCTATGACCACCCTATATTCAGGTATAGGTGCTAGGGGAAAATCCCGCTGTGTCGGATCAAATTCTACTATCAACAAATCGGGTTGAAAACTCTTTGCTCTCGCTACTACTTGTCCCCACCTATTGACGATAAAACTATTGCCATCGAAAATTAAATCATCGTTGCCCCCCACTTGATTGACATAGAGAATTGGCAGTGCATACTTTTGTGCATGGTGTTGTAATATCTTTTCCCGCAGTCTTTGTTTTTGCATGGTAAAGGGGGAAGCAGAGAGGTTGACTAACAGATCGATCGGCTGTTTTACTAGTTCTGCCAGGGGATTTTGCTCATAGAGGGGGTCAAGGAAGTCCACATCATTCCACAGGTCTTCACAGATCGTCACTCCCATTGTGATCTTCTCCTCTCCTACCTGGAGAGATAAAACGTTAGCTGTTGTTCCCGATCGGAAATAGCGCTGTTCATCAAAGACATCGTAGTTGGGCAATAGACGCTTGGGGAAAATGTGAGTGACCTGACCGTCTTGTAAACAGACCGCACTATTCCAGAGGGGTTGTCCTCTGCCTGGGGTGGCAAACGTTGGTGCTCCCACTAGGACGGTGATGGCGGGGGGGAGAGATTGTGCCAGTTCTAATAAAACCTGTTGCGTCGCCTCGATAAAACTGCGATCGAGCAACAAATCCCGGGGGGGATAGCCGCACAAAGCTAGTTCTGAGGTAATCAAAACATCGACATCTTGCGTTAAAGCTAGAATCTTGTCCGCATTTCCCTGCAGGTCGCCAACGATGGGGTTAATTTGTGCCAAAGCAATGCGCATAGGAGAATTTAGAGGGATTTTCTGCTATCTTAGCAAGTATAGTTCTTGGGTAGAGTCTATGGTTCCTCTGTCCACCATCTTCCAGGCGGGACGCTCCTACGATTTTCATAACTACGTCGATCTGCCCTTTGAGCCGGAGGACATCTTGCGGGCCTTTGACTACACGTTGCGCCATGATACCTTGGACTTGATGCAGGGGTTTGTACCGCCGGAACGCTCCCAAGAACTACAATATCGCATCACCCGCAGTCTGCGTTCTGTTAGTTTGAGTAGTGCCAATGCCCGTCGTGAAGTGCTGGTTGCTCCTATCCTCCTAGAAATTGTTGACCTCACGGAAGCGCAATTGCGTATAGACTACCCCGTCCAGGTGAATGAAAGACTACAAGGCACGATCGATTATTACCTCTACAAAGAAGAAAAACGCGTAGTGGTCTGTCATGCCCATAACAGCGATTTGACCAAGGGTTTTACGCAACTGGCAGTGCAGATGATTGCCCTCAACCAGTGGCAACCCAAGGAGACTAACCTGCTAGGTGCCATTACAGCGGGGGACATTTGGCAATTTGGCGTGCTTCATTCCGCTAGTCGTCTGATTTGGCAAGATATAAATCTTCTCCGTGTTCCTGCTGACTTGCCTAATTTGTTGCAGGTGTTGGCGGCAGCTCTTTTGCCCTAAAAGGTAGACGGACTTCAAAGCGAGAACCCACCCCCGGCGTGCTTTCTACCCCGATCGTGCCCCCCATCATCTGTACTAGTTCTTTGGTAATGGCTAAGCCCAAGCCCGTGCCCCCATGCCGCCGTGTAGAAGACTGATCGACCTGGCGAAACTGCTCAAAAATACGCTCCTTGTACTGCGGTTCAATGCCAATGCCCGTATCCTGTACCACAATACTCACCATACCTTCTTCTGCCGGGCGCAGTTCTACCCGCACTTCTCCCACATCCGTAAACTTGATGGCATTGGAGACCAGATTGGTGATGATCTGCCGCACACGGCGCGGGTCTTGGTAGAGAGTGCAACGACCGTAGTTATTTTGAAACAGGAATTGCAGGGACTTTTGCGTTGCTAGGGGTTGCAGACTTTCGCAGGTGTGGTGAATGAGTTCGTCGAGGTGGAAATATTCCGGGTGTTGTTCCATCTGCCCGGCTTCAATTTTGGATAAATCTAAAATGTCGTCAATCAACTCCAGCAAATGCTTGCCATTCCTGAGGATGCGCTCGATCATGTCAATCTGATTTTCTGTGAGGGGGTCGCGCTTCTGCCGCAATAACACTTGGGAAAACCCTATCACCGCGTTCATCGGTGTCCGCAATTCGTGACTCATATTGGCTAAAAATTGACTCTTGAGTTGGGTTGCCTCTAGTAGTTGGGCGTTTTGCGATTCAATCTGTTTGATCAACTGCGCGTTACTGATGGCAATTGCCGCCTGAATGCCAAAGGATGCCAATAAATTGCAATCTTCCCGCGAACTGGCTTGCTTAAGAGTGGAATGCCCGATCGCTAACACCCCCAACCGCCCCGATCGGCTCGACTCAATGGGTACACAGAGAACGCTTTGCAGATGCACATTGTCTAATAGCAGAGTATCCCCTTCTGTTACCTGCTGTGGTACACCTTCTTGGAAGACACGGGTGAGAACGCTCTCTGCATGGAGGGGCAAACCTTCTAGGTCTAAATGCAAACCCTTGGTAGCAGAAAAAACTAACTGTTCTTTCTTTGTGTCGTAGAGAGCTAAAATACCCACCTCTGCCCAGTTAAAAGCATCACAGGTCGCTTCCACGATCGATGCCAGCAGTTCATCCAAGTTGTCCAACTGTTGATTGATTAAGTTGGTCAGACGCTGCAGGATGCTCATGCGCTTTTGCTGCTCGATCATCAGGTAGTTGGTCTCTTCCAACATCTTTTCCCTGTATCTCTCCTGGGTCACATCCCGCAAGATCATCACACTGCCCAACTGTTCATTAGCTACTCCCAACAAGGGTGCCGCCTTCGTACTGAGGATGACTTCCCCCCGATCGGGATGGTACATGATGATTTCATCTTCCACCACCGTACCCTTTTCCATGGCGGGAAAGACAACCAACTGTTTGGGGTCAATCGGCTGGCCTTTGCTGTTGCGGATGTCGAACTGCTGCACTAATTCCACCATAGAGGTCGCCACCACCGGGGAAGATTGGGGGTCACAGGCAAAGCCCAACATCTGCCGTCCCGCTGAATTGATTTTCAAAATCTTGCCCTGGGGGTCACACAGTAAAATACCGTCCACTAGTTGTTCAAACAGGGTAGTTAGTTCTTCTCGCTGCCGCGCGATGGTCTGTACACTTTGGGCATTGCTGATGGCGGTTGCCAAACGGCGGTCTATGGAATTAAGGAGATTCTGACTCTGGTCAGACAGGGGAGTAAGACTAGCGAGGAACAACACCCCCACCAAACTGCGCTTGAGACGGAGGGGCCAAGCAGAAAGACTGCGGGGAATAATGTTGCCAATGGGGGTGGCGTACAAAAAATCACTGTCGGTATTTTCCCAGATCACAGGTTCCCCCTTCTGGGCGGCTTGCCCTACGATCCCTTCCCCCAACTGCACCACCGGCGGCGAAGAATTGTGCCCCCACTGTGCCCCCAAAACTAAGCGATCTTCTTGCCAGAGGTAAATTGTCCCCATCTGCGCGCCTGTGAGATAGCAGACCTTTTCCAGACTGTTTTGCACTAGCTTATCTAGGTCGGTGGTACTCACTAGCACCTGGTCGAGGGACTGCACGCCATACTGAATATCCCTTGCCGCCAGTTTCTGCGTCTCCGCCTCCAGTTGGTCCGCCATGCGGTTGAAAGCCCGCGCAAATTCCCCTAACTCATCATCCCGCTCGATCGTTGTGCGTACGGAGAGATTCCCCGCCGACAGAGCCTCTGCCACCATTGCCAACTCGGTTAGGGAGGGCTGAATTCGCTGCAGGATGGAGAGAGCGACATAAATACCCACCGCTAACCCCACCACCAGACAACTGACCGCTACAACAGTAGCAATGGATTGAAATTCAGGACTGCCAACATGGACATAGAACAACAAAAGCAGGCAAGCCGTCGTCAGCAGGGAGACACTCAAAAACAACCCTGACAGGACACGACGGACTAAACTGGAGCGGCGATAGGAGGGAGTAGCAGACATTCAGAGCAGCAGAAAGCTTACCTCTACCTCTATTTTGTCACAGCCCCTCCCCCACCCCATTGACTCCATATCACTTAATGTCGCGATATGCTCTTGCCACTAGACGATTGCCTAGGAAGGTAGCGTTAATAGTGCCCCCCCTGCCGTCCGACCAACTGACGATCGTGGCTACCTGTTCCCCCACCGACGGCTTGCGCTTAAAGAGAGGGAAGAAGAAGCCCGCCTGCTGCTGTTGTTGTGCTAGGAGTTTCTTTGCTTCGCTGCTGTCCTTGCCAAATTTGGGGTCAATGCCCAGGACTTTACCTTCGCCCCCTAGAATCTTCTTGACGCGGTTGTAGCTCATCCCCGCCCGCAGACAGACATAGTTCTTCCTGGTTACCCCAGGGGCACCACAGCTATAGCGAGCATTGGCAAAAGTCCGATCGTAGTGTTGGGGCGGTAACTTTGCCAAATCCAGGGTGGGACCAGACAGCAACCTGCCGCCAAACAGAACCAGAAGCACAATGAGACCAATGAAGAGAATATCCTCTAGGAGAGCCTTCCAGAGATTACGGCGGTGACGGCGCTTTTGCCACTCCACTTTCCCCTTCGCCCACTCTTCCCAGGGGAAGGTATCCACCCAATCCAAGGTCTGTGCCAGCTTTTGTCTAGTAAACTCCCCTGTCGCCACGATCGCCTGTTTCGGTTGTCGCAGCAGCGTCTTGGTAGTGTTGACAATGGCAGTGGGGAGAGCCGCACTCGTCAGCCAGCCTTGCAGTTGCCGTACTAGGGAACCACCCCGTCTTCTGGGGGGAGCATCCGCCCTACTGCGGACAATTGCCCGATCGGGAGCCAAGTAGTTGAGGGGAAAACGATGGACAAGCAGGGATTGCCTACTAGAAACACTGATGAAGGACAGTTCCACAAAGCGGACACCTGCTAGGGGCAAGCGGCGCAACAACTGCTCCAGCTGAGCAATAAAGTAATTGAGCTGGGGGTCATCAGGAGCATCAGACAACAGGGTAAAACCCAGGAACAGAGTCTCTTGGTCGTAGCGAACGTCCGCTTGTTCAGGCGCTAACAGGTCAATATAATCGGCAATAAAGCTGGTGAGAATCCGCTGAAATCTTTGCCAAGACTGTCTATCTTCCAGATTTAACTTACCCATCGTCTTCGCCTCTTGCTCTAAACTGCCCAGTTATTTGGCATCATGGTTGTACAAGGCAATATTACCCAGGTTAGGTGCACTAATTTCATGGCGTTTGGCACGGATTTGGAACTGTTCCTGCGGGCACGCTACCCGATCATAGCGATCGGAGCCTTGGCAGAGGAGGAGGTAGAAGCAGAGATCACGGCGGTTGCCAAAAGGTTGGGGCGCAGCCTGTATGTGTGGGATTTTGTGGAGGGGTATAGTCAGGGGGCGGCAAAACGCAATCCCCTCCAAGCTTTGGAGTTCCTAGACAAGACCGAGGGGGGAGCAGTCTTTCTGCTCAAAGACTTCGATCGCTTTTGGGAAGATGTGGCAGTCAGTCGCAAGTTACGCAATCTTGCCCGTCGCCTGAAACAGTTGCCCCAGAACCTCATCCTGTTGGTCACAGGCAAAACTGTCCCAGAATTTCTGCGGGAAGTGGTGACTGTCCTGGACTTCCCCCTGCCCAGCGCCGATCGGATTCGCCAAGAACTGCAGACCTTTGGTGTCCGGGAGCAGGATTTACTGGAAGAACTGACCAGGGCTTGTCAGGGTCTCTCCCTAGAGCGAATTAGGCGGGTGTTATCCCTGGCAATTGCTGACCACGGCGAACTAAGGCACGGGGACGGGCAGTTAATCCTGGCAGAAAAGCGGCAAACTATCCGCCAGACGGAAATTTTAGACTTTTTCCCGGACACCACTGGCCTTGAGGACATTGGCGGCTTAGAGAACCTCAAGGAATGGCTGTTGCGACGGGGTAACGCCTTTAGCGATCGGGCAAGGCAATACGGCATTCCCTATCCCAGGGGACTGTTGTTGGTGGGCATTCAGGGCACCGGTAAATCTTTAACGGCAAAGGCAATTGCCCATCACTGGTCGTTACCTCTACTGCGGCTGGATGTAGGGCGCCTATTTGCAGGACTGGTGGGGGAAAGTGAAGCCCGTACTAGGCAGATGACCCAACTGGCAGAGGCGATGGCACCCTGTGTGCTGTGGGTAGATGAAATTGACAAAGCCTTTAGTGGCGATAGCAGGGGAGATGGGGGGACGACTAACCGCGTGTTTGCCACCTTTTTGACCTGGATGGCGGAGAAGACTGCCCCTGTCTTTGTCGTTGCCACTGCCAATAACATCCGTGCCTTGCCCCCAGAACTGCTGCGGAAAGGGCGCTTTGATGAAATTTTCTTTGTCGGTCTCCCCAACCAGGAAGAGCGGGCACAGATTTTTGCCGTCCACCTCAACCGCGTGCGGGGTTACAACTTGCGCAACTATGACCTCGATCGCCTTGCCTACGAAACCCCCAACTTCTCTGGGGCAGAAATTGAACAGGTAATTATTGAGGCCATGCACATTGGCTTCAGCCAGAATCGGGACTTTACCACCGAAGACATCCTAGAAGCTGCCAGTCAAGTAGTGCCCCTTGCCCAGACCGCCAGTGGGGAAGTGGAGTATCTACAGGAATGGGCGAAATCTGGTAAGGCAAGACTGGCTTCCCGATCGGCTCTATTCCGTGACTAGTTGTTTGAGATAGCGTTCAATGAGGACGACGGCGACCACATCATCGAAGGGGCGGGGGGGTATACGCCAGGAGGGGGGCAGGAGTTTGAAAATGCCCTGGGGGGGATAGAGCTGCCAATACCGCTGCCTTGCCTCCAGAGTACTAAATTTTTCGTCGATGACCACTACTCGCACTTGGGGTTCCAGTAGCTGCCGCCAGCTTTGGCTGCCCGTGCCATTCCCTAGAACGATGACCGAGATGGGGTAATCCGCCAGGATTTTTTCAATCCGCTCGATCGTGCGGGAGGTAGGCACCACTTCCTGTAGCCATAATTTCCGCTCAAAGTCCATCACCGCCAAGCCACATTTACTTTTACCTGGGTCAAGTCCAAGAAACACACCCTGCCTCCCCTTTTTTCCTCCATCTTAGACAGAATTTAGCGCTAGGATTACTATATGGCAGGGGTAAAAGGCATGACGACAAGTCCTTCGGCGACACTGACGAGCCACCGCTTTACAGTACACTTTTGGGGCGTGCGGGGCAGTATTCCCACCCCTGGTATATCTACGATCCGCTACGGGGGCAATACCTCCTGCGTGGAGATGCGCTGCAATGGCAAACGGCTGATTTTTGATGGCGGCACAGGTATTCGTGTCCTAGGTGACCATCTACTGTCCCAAATGCCCCTAGAGGCGCATATCTTCTTTACCCACACCCACTGGGACCACATCCAGGGCTTTCCCTTTTTCACCCCCGCCTTTGTCAAAGGCAATACGTTCCACATCTATGGCAAGGTCTCCCTCAATGGCGACACTATAGAAAAATGCCTCTACAACCAAATGCTAGACCCCAATTTCCCTGTCCCCCTGGGTATCATGGGTTCTACAAAGTACTTCTACAGTCTGGAATTTGGGCAGGTCGTTGATCTGGGGGACGGCGTAACGGTGGAAACGGGCAGACTCAATCACCCAGGGGAGGCGATGGGCTATCGAGTGAGCTGGCAAAATCACGCTGTCGTCTATGCCACGGATACGGAACACTACCCCGATCGCCTAGATGAAAACCTCCTCCACTTGGCCCGCCATGCCGACTTTTTGATTATGGACTGCACCTACACTGATGAGGAATACTGGTCTAAAACTAGCCCCAAAATTGGCTGGGGGCATTCCACCTGGCAGGAGGGGGTAAAAGTGGCTAAAGCCGCCCAGGTCAAGCATCTCGTGATTTTCCACCACGACCCCGCCCACGATGATGATTTCCTAGATAAAGTGGGGGCAGAACTACAAGTTACTTTCCCCAACGGCATCATGGCCCGGGAAGGGATGGTCTTAGCGGTCACCACCCAGGAGGAGGAACCATGCCCGATCGGATGATGTTTTTTGAGGATACCTATGTGGTGCTGTCCCCCCGCCTAGAGCAGCAGTTTGTCTCCTACCTGGAACTACGGCAGATTTTGCACCGTCTGCTGGAGCAACCAGGGGTAGAAATCCCCCTTGATTTACGGCAACTCGATCGGGAGCAACAGATTGACCGCTTGATTGCTACAGTGTGTGAATTTAGCACGGCAGAGGGGGTATGGCAGTGGTATGTTGTCAGGCTGGAGAAATAGGCGGGGGTGACCTGTGTTAAGATTCTTCAAGGATTAGGGGAGTGTGAGGGTGATGAATTCCTACCGCAGTCATGCCAAACCTATCCCGATGGGGGTCATAGGGGTCGGCAATATGGGGCAACACCACGCTAGGGTTTTGAGTCTCCTGAAGGATGTGGATTTGGTAGGCGTGGCGGACATCAATGTCGATCGGGGTTTGGATACCGCTAGCAAGTATCGGGTGCGCTTTTTTGAGGACTATCGGGAACTGCTCCCCCTAGTGGACGCGGTGTGTATTGCTGTTCCCACCCGGCTCCACCACGAAGTGGGCACTACCTGTCTCAAAGCGGGGGTCCATGTCCTGATTGAAAAGCCCATTGCCGCTACCATTGCCGAGGCAGAATCCCTGGTGAACACGGCGGCGGAAACCGATCGCATTCTTCAGGTGGGGCATATTGAACGCTTTAACCCGGCTTTCCAGGAACTCTCGAAGGTGCTGAAGGGGGAAACGGTTTTAGCGATCGAGGCTCATCGCCTTAGTCCCTACTCCCACCGTGCCAACGATGTATCAGTGGTGTTTGATTTGATGATCCACGACATCGACCTGTTGTTAGAACTGGTGCCAGGGCAGATCACCCGTCTCAGTGCCAACGGCAACCATGTCTCAGGGTCAGGCTTTTTGGACTATGTGACCGCCACGATCGCTTTTGACAACGGTGTGATTGCCACCCTCACTGCCAGCAAAGTCACCCATCGCAAACAGAGGCGGATTGTTGCCCACTGCAAAAACTCCCTCACGGAGGCGGATTTCCTTAACAACGAGATTTTAATTCACCGCCAAACGGTGGCTAACTCCAGCACTGACTACGGGCAAGTTCTGTATCGCCAGGATGGTCTGATTGAAAAAGTGTATACCAGCAACATTGAACCCCTCTATGCTGAACTGGAACACTTTGCCACCTGTGTGCGGGGGGGGAAACAGCCTTCGGTGGGGGGAACACAAGCCCTCCGTGCCCTGCGCATTGCCAGTGTGATTGAGCAGACAGCCCTGGACGGTCAGACCTGGTACAACCATGAGTTCAATCTGCGAGAAATCCTGCACACTAATTGACCCTCACTCCTTTCGCCCCTTTGGGCAGGTCATCTACCCCACGATCGATGGCAGGGAGTGGGAGGAGGGGGAGGCAAGCCTAGATTTAAGCCAGGGCACGCCCCGTGTTTACATTATGGAGTTGCAGTCCCAGGGGCTGGTCTTTGACAGAATTACGCAGCATCGCCGCGTCACGCAGTGTTTAGGAGCAGTGGGAGGGCAGGAGTGGTTTTTAGGGGTAGCTAGTCCTAGTATTGCCCCAGAAGAGCTGTCGGTAGAAGATGTGCATCTCTTTCGCATTGCGGGGGCTTGTCTGGTGAAATTGGAGGTGGGGACTTGGCACGCTGGTCCTTTTTTCCGAGCGCCGACAATGTTGTTTTTTAATCTGGAATTACGGGACACCAATATTAACGATCATCACTCTATACAATTATCTCCACCAATTAAATTTCTCATAGCCGATTGAGGGTTATACTTTGACTTTATTGCTCCCTAACAAGCCTTGGGGACGCAATAGCAGCATGAGAAACAAAATGGCAAAAGCGATCGCTTCTCTGTAGGCATTCCAATCCGCAGGCACAAGGGATTCCGCTAGCCCGATCGTAAAGCCTGCCAATACTGACCCCGCCACACTCCCTAAGCCGCCTAACACAATTACTGCCAAGCCTTTCAAACCAAAACTAATGCCAAAGTAGGGTCCCACAATACTCACGCTTGCCCCTACCAACGCCCCGGCTACCCCCGCTAAAAACCCGGACAAAAAGAACGTGAGAGCAATAAAGCGATCGGGATCAATACCCAATAAAACAGCAACGGTGGGGTCTTCCGCTACCGCTTTGAGGGCTTTTCCCCCCTTGGTGTGGTTGAGAAGAAAGGTGAGGATAGCTAACAGAATAACCGAGACAACAAAAATTACTACCTGGGCAGTTCTCACTTTGATATTGCCAATACTTATGGCGCTGGGGAGATTGCCAAAAATATCACTTTTGAAGGTGTAAATCTCTGCTCCCACCAGGTATTGAATAAGGTTAACAATGACAACTGCCACGCCCAGGCTGGAAATGAGGGTAAGCAAATTATCCGCCTGTCTGTAGCGCAGAGGACGGAAACACCAGCGCTCAATTCCCACACTGACAAAACCAGCGATCGCGCTGCTCACAATGAGGGCAAGGGGAAAGGGGAGATGCAAAAAGGAGGGAAGAGCTTGATTCGCCAGAATACCGTTGAAACCAAATCTGCCCCCCTGTAGAAAATAAGTGAGGTACGCCCCCAGGGTAAAGACGGCACCGTGGGCAAAATTGATAATCCCTAACACAGAAAAGACGAGGGTATAACCAAGGGCAAACAGGGCATAAATGCTACCAATGGAAATACCGTTGACCAGTTGTTGCAGAAAAATGTCCACTGCTATTGTGCTAGGTTAGAAGTGTTGCGATCGTTATTTTATGCTACGGGGATTGCCCTTTTGGTTAGTGTGGCTGGCATTTGTCACCTACGCCTTTGTTTTTGCGCCGCCCGATCGTCCTGACACCTGGGACTTGATTCAACGCCTGATTAAGATGGATACAGAGGGGATCAACCCCGCGATCGTGGCTCTCTTTAATCTGATGGGGGTCTATCCTTTGCTTTATGGCTGTCTGTTATTTGCCGATGGACAGGGACAGAAAGTACCCGCCTGGCTGTTTTTCCTGGGGTCAATGTTTGTAGGCGCCTTTGCCCTGCTGCCCTACTGCGCCCTTAGAGAACCCAACCCCCAATTTCGCGGCACCCCCCACTGGTGGATTAAAATCACCGACTCCCGCATCACAGGTTTTTTGCTTGCCAGCCTCGCTGTCTTTCTCCTCCTCTACGGACTGCGCTATGGGGACTGGGCAGACTTTTTCTACCAATGGCGCACCAACCGCTTTATCCACGTGATGAGTCTGGATTTTGTCCTCCTCTCCCTGCTGTTCCCCTGGCTGCTGGCGGACGATATGGCAAGACGGGGTCTGCAGGATAACTATTTGCTCTACCTGTTGGTCAGTATTGTGCCCCTCCTGGGTCCCGCTATCTATCTCACCGTCAGACCTAATCTCATCCCTGCCCCCGCCGCAGCTTAACTGTTAAACCGATCGAGGGTACGATACTGAATTGCCTCCGCCACATGGTGGGCTTGAATGGAGGGGGAATGGGCAAGGTCAGCGATCGTTCTTGCCACCTTCAAAACGCGGTCACTGGCACGGGCGGACAGACCCAAACGGCGAATAGCTCCCTCTAGGAGGGAACGCCCCCGATCGTCTAACGGACAAAACTGCCGCAGGTGAATCGTCTGCATCTGGGCATTACAACGGATGGCGGCTTCCTGGGCAAAGCGTGCCTGCTGTATTTGTCTCGCTTGGGTGACCCGCTCCCGCACCACTGCCGATGGCTCACCGGTAGCCGTAGAGGTAATTTCCTCCGCTTTGAGGCGAGTGACCAGCACTTGCAGATCAATGCGGTCCATGAGGGGACCGGACAGACGCGCCCAATACTGCTCCCGCTGCTTGGGACTGCAGGTACAGGGTTGCACGGCATCCCCCCAATAGCCGCAGGGACAGGGATTTGTGCTAGCCACCAACATAAACTTCGCGGGAAATGCCACCGACTGCTTTGTACGGGAAATGGTCACAAAGCCATCCTCTAGGGGTTGCCGCAAAAAATCCAAGACATCCCGCTTAAATTCTGTCAGCTCATCCAAAAACAGCACCCCATTGCTAGCCAGGGAAATCTCCCCTGGTCGTGGAAAACTGCCGCCCCCCACTAGGGAGGGACCCGATGCCGAATGGTGGGGACTGCGAAAGGGACGTTCTGTAATTAAACCCTTCCCCTGCAACAGACCTGCTACGGAATAAATCCTGGTGGTCTCCAAGGCCTCTTCTGGGGTCATGGGGGGGAGAATGGAAGGCAGACAGCGGGCTAACAGAGTCTTTCCTGCCCCCGGCGGTCCCACAAAAATTAAATTATGCCCTCCCGCAGCGGCAATCTCCAGGGCACGGCGGGCATGGCTCTGCCCCTTTACCTCCCGCAAATCGTAACTGTGGTGGACAACACTGGCATTTACTGATCCTGCTTTGACTGGTTCTTGGTAGGTGTGGGGGTCTTGCAAAAAATGCAGGACATCCTGGAGGTGGGCAAAGGCATAAACAGCAATATCCTCTACTACTTTCGCTTCCTCCCAGTTGGTCAAGGGCACTACTACCCCCCGCTTCCCCAGTTGCTTTGCCGTTGCCGCGATCGGTAATACGCCGCTGACACCCCGCAAACTGCCATCAAGGGAGAGTTCCCCCAAAAAGAGGAGGTCCCCGGGCACTTGTACCTGTTCTGTGGCTGCCAAGACCCCCAAACTGATGGGCAGGTCAAAACTAGGTCCCTCTTTGCGCAGGTCAGCGGGGGTGAGATTGACGACAATTTTGCGCAGGGGGAAGAGATAACCCGTATTTTTGATGGCGGCTTTTACTCGCTCTTTACTCTCCTGCACTGCCGTATCTGGCAACCCCACCACTACCATCCCCGGCAAGCCCGCTGATATGTCCACCTCTACGCCCACCTCCACTGCGTCAATCCCCACGATCGTGGCACTGGCAACCTTAGCAAGCATAGTTTCTCCCTCCTTCCTTCAACGATCGTATAAAATAAGCTGCAGCAACTGGGCACATGGCATGGAATATCGGGAATTAGGCACAACAGGGGTAAAAGTTTCGGTGCTCTGCCTAGGCACAATGACCTGGGGTAACCAAAACACGGAGGCAGAGGGGCACGCCCAAATGGACTATGCCCTCGATCGGGGCATCAACTTCTGGGACACCGCCGAACTCTACGCCATTCCCCCCACCCCCGACACCTACGGTAAGACAGAGACAATCATCGGCACCTGGTTTGCCTCTCGCAAAAAGCGCGACCAAGTTATCCTTGCCACTAAAGTTGCCGGTCCTGGTCTGAGTTGGATTCGCAACGGGGAAAAATATGACCGCCGCCATATTTTTGCGGCAGTAGAGGGAAGTCTCAAGCGCTTACAGACCGACTACATCGACCTCTACCAGCTGCATTGGCCCAATCGTGGCAGTTACCATTTTAGTCGCCACTGGCAGTATGCCCCCCAATTCGATCGGGCGGCGGTGGAAGCCAACATGATTGAGGTATTGCAGGCACTGCAGGAGCTGATCCAGCAGGGGAAGATTCGCTTTATCGGGCTGTCCAATGAGACTGCCTGGGGGACAATGACCTATCTCCATCTGGCGGAAAAATTGCATCTACCCCGTGTCGTCTCCATCCAGAACGAATACAGTCTGCTCTGCCGTCTGTTTGAGCCGGACCTCCATGAAATTGCGGTGAGTGCTGTCCATGCCTACAAAGCAGTAGCAGCAAAACATGGTCTCAGTCTGCCCCAGATGGCCCTAGCCTTTGTGCGGCAGCAACCCTTTGTCACCGCTGCTATCATTGGCGCCACCACTATGGAGCAACTAAAACACAACATTGACTCTATGGAGGTGGAACTCTCCCCTGAGGTGTTGGCAGATATTGCAGCCGTCCGCCGCGATTACCCCATGCCCTACTAGCTATGTCCTATAAAGGTAATAAGTCCCACCTCCCCCACAAAATCTGTGCCACCTGCGGCAAACCCTTCACCTGGCGCAAAAAATGGGCTGACTGCTGGCAGGAGGTAAAGTACTGCAGCGATCGCTGTCGCCGCCATAAATCCCGACCTGTAAACAACTCTTAACACAACTTCCCTCTGCCCTCGGTTAGACTGGAGATGTGCGTTAAGTTTTGTGTCTATGATTGAGCCGATTCTATTGGGAATTGTTCTAGGTCTAATCGTGATTACTTTGGGGGGGCTCTTTTTTGCCGCCTATCAGCAATACCAGCGCCAGCCTTTTTCCAACAAATAGCTATTGCCACCCAGCGGTCTTGTCTGTATCATAGTAAGTCCTTGCTTCCGTAGGAGGCCTAATTCGGTATGTCCCACGAATAGTCCACAAGGAGAAACTATGAATCGTCTGTACGAGACCATGTATATTATCCGTCCCGATCTGCCTGACGCCGATGTGGAGGCGGTGATCAACAAGTATCAAACCCTCTTGCAGGAAAACCAACAGCAGGGGGACTACATTATTGTGCAAAACCGGGGCAAGCGCCGCATGGAATACAAAATCAAAAAGCATCGGGAAGGTATCTACGTGCAGATGAACTACAGTGGACCGCCCACGATCGTGGCAGCTTTGGAAAGGATGATGCGCATTGATGAAAATGTCCTCCGTTTCCTGACTTTGAGCAGGGAGCTGGAAGACCTGGCAGACAATGAAAAGCCCCCCGCCCTGGAACCCGCCCCTGAACCAGCGGAAGTTAGCTAACCGTGCAGGACACGATCGTTGCCATTGTCACTGCCCTCGGTAGCGTCGGCATAGTCCGTTTATCGGGGAGGGAGGCAGTCACGATCGCCCAAGCTATCTTTCAGACCAAAGGCAAGTGGGAGAGCCACCGCGTCCTCTACGGGCAGATAGTCGATCCAGACAAGCAAAGAACGATCGATGAAGCCCTTGTCCTCTACATGCAAGCCCCCCGCTCCTACACAAGGGAAGACGTAGTGGAGTTGCAGTGTCATGGGGGGACAGTGGTTGTGCAGCAAATCCTCGAACTTTGTCTCAGGCAGGGGGCGCGCCTAGCCAATCCAGGGGAATTTACCCTGCGGGCATTCCTGAACGGACGCCTTGACCTAGCGCAGGCAGAAAGCATCAAGGACTTGGTGGGAGCAAAATCCGCCCATGCCGCCCAACTGGCACTAGCTGGTTTACAGGGCAAGCTCTCCCATTCCCTCAAGCAACTGCGGGCTAAATGTTTAGACATCCTCACGGAAATAGAAGCGCGCATTGACTTTGAAGAGGATTTACCCCCCCTAGACATAGAAGCGCTCACAACCCAACTACAAGACATCAAACAACAGGCACAACTCTATCTCTCTACAAAAGACAGAGGAGAACTGGTTAGATCGGGGATCAAAGTAGCGATCGTTGGTCGTCCTAACGTGGGCAAATCCAGTCTCTTGAATGCTTGGAGTCGCACCGATCGGGCAATTGTGACAGACATCCCCGGCACCACCAGAGACATTGTGGATTCCCAATTGGTCTTGGAAGGCATTCCCATCACCGTTTTAGATACCGCTGGTATTCGCGACACCGACGACCTCGTAGAACAGATGGGGATGGCACGATCGCGGCAAGTGGCGCAGCAGGCAGATTTAGTTTTGTTAGTCATCGATGCCAGTGTCGGTTGGACACCAGAAGACCAAAAGATATATGAGTTGGTGCAAGAAAGACCGATCGTGTTAATTTGCAACAAGACCGACCTAGGAGAAAAGGACAACTTACCTGCTATTAACGCTGTAGCTGTTGTTAAAACTGCTGTTGCTCAAGGGCAGGGCATCCTAGAGTTAGAAGCGACCATTTTACAAGTGATCAATGCTCAAAAAGTACAACAACAAGACCTGGATTTTGCTATCAATCAACGACAGGCAGAATGTCTATATCGTGTTGTGGCTAGTTTAGAAAGAGTAGAAGAAGCAATTGCCCAGGCGTTACCCCTTGATTTTTGGACGATCGACCTGCGCTCTGCCATCCGTGCCATTGGGGAAATCACAGGGGAAGAGATTACGGAATCCCTCTTGGATCAGATTTTTAGTCGCTTTTGCATTGGGAAGTAGCACAGAATCACTCTGTAGGTATTTGCGCAGTAGAACTTTTCTGACCATAGTAAGTAAGAAGTAAAAGCAGAGAAATAATGAACAAAAAAATAGCGGTTGTGGGCGCAGGGATTGGGGGACTGACGGCAGGGGCTTTATTGGCAAAGGCAGGTTATGATGTCACTATATTTGAGCAGGCAGCAGTAGCGGGGGGTTGTGCTTCTACATTCCGCCGCAACGAGTTTATTTTTGATGTGGGGGCAACCCAAGTAGCGGGTTTAGAACCAGGGGGCATTCACGATCGGATTTTTCAATTATTAGACATACCTCTACCAGAGGCAACAATTTGTGACCCCGCCTGTGCTGTTTTTTTACCCCAAGAAACTACACCTATAAATGTATGGCACGATCGGGATAAATGGGAACAAGAGAGACAGAAACAATTTCCGGGCAGTGAACCTTTTTGGCAATTTTTACAGGATTTATTCGAGCGCAGCTGGCGCTTCCAAGCCCGTGACCCTGTGTTACCACCCCGCAATTTGTGGGATTTACAGCAACTAATCCAGGCTTTACGTTGGGATACTTTAGCTACTGTACCCTTTACTTTTGCGACTGTGGGGGATGCACTGCGGGGATTTCAATTAGATAGAGACCGGCGGTTACGCACATTTTTAGACCTACAATTAAAGCTCTATTCCCAGGTAAAGGCAGAGGAGACAGCTTTACTCTATGCCGCTACTACTCTAGCTGTTTCCCAAGCCCCCCTCGGTCTATTTCATCTACAGGGCAGTATGCAAGTATTGTCCGAGCGGTTGTTAGCGGCATTGGCAAAGTATGGGGGCAAAATTTACTACCGCCAGCGGGTCAAGGAAATTAAACCAGGTAAAAAGTTTACCCTGTGCATCCAAAAAGGGCAGTCATTTATAGAGGCAGAATTTGACTATGTGGTAGCCAATGTAACAGTGCAGAATTTAGTACGGTTGTTGCAGTTACCCCCCCACCACAGTTACCGTCAGAGGGTGGAATCCTTGCCCATGCCTTGGGGTGCCTTTGTGGTCTATCTGGGTGTACAGGATACCGCTGTTCCCCCCCATTGTCCCCCCCATTTGCAATTCTTAGATAGCTATGATAGCGATCGGTCTTTGTTTGTGTCGGTGAGTAAACCAGGGGATGGCAGAGCGCCCTTAGGAAAAAGAACAATTATTGCTTCTGAATTCACGTCCATTGAGGCATGGCAACATATAGAAGACTACCAGGCACAAAAGCAGTTTTTTACCCACAGAGCTATACATCAACTGGGGCAATTCTTTGATCTGGAGGGCAATATTGTGCACATAGAAGCAGCCACCCCTAGGACATTTTTAAGGTATACCGATCGGTGGGCAGGTATTGTGGGGGGCGTGGGAATGCGGGTCAATACTTTTGGTCCCTTTGCTTTTGCCAATCGCACCCCTTGGGAAGGTCTGTGGTTAGTAGGAGATTCCACCCATCCAGGGGAGGGGACAGCGGGTGTAAGCTATTCAGCGTGGACCACTGTAAGACAAATTCTGGCACAGGACGGACGATGACAATTACTACGGATTTCCTATTGGCAGAAATGGCGACTTGCCGTCAGCAAACCCTAGCTATTTTTGATGCAGTAGCAGAATCCCTTTGCTATGTACAGGGACACCCTGAATTTAGCCCTATTGGTTGGCATTTAGGGCACATTGCCTACACAGAATCCCTGTGGTTATTACCTTCGCCATGGCAGCAGAAATTATCAATCCCTGCGGCAAAGGCTTACTTTTCAGTGGAGAATCTACCCAAATCTAACCGCTCCTATTTACCCCCTCTTACCGAAATCATTAAATACTGTCAGGAAGTGCGGGAACTAGTCTGGCATTTAGCCGATCGGTTTACTACAGACCAACAGAAATTACTACTTTTCTTGCTCCAACACGAGAGTCAACACCGGGAGATTATTTGCTATGTTTTACATATGCTAGGTCATCCTATAACAGGCATACCAGCGGCAATTCCCGCGGCAGTAATCGGGCAAACTATAACCATACCTGGGGGGGAATTTCGCCAAGGTAGTGATGACATTTGGGCGTTAGACAATGAGAGACAGCCTTTCCTATCATACGTGGATGAATTTAGCATTGATGTCCATCCTATCACTAGGGGGCAGTACCAAGAATTTATGGAGGCAGGGGGATACGATCGGCAGGAATTGTGGTCAGTAAATGGTTGGCAATGGCGACAGCAACACCTTGATATTAGGCAACCGAGGTATTGGCAGGTACAGGGATTGACAGACGATCATCCTGTCTATGGTGTCAGTTTTTATGAGGCAGAGGCTTACGCAAAATTTGGGGGCAAACGGTTACCAACGGAAGCGGAATGGGAGAAAAGTTGCAGTTACCTGCCCGATTTTAACTATGTTTATCAGTGGACGCAGACAAAATTCCATGCCTATCCAGGCTTTCAATTTTTCCCCTATGCGGGCTATTCCGCTACTTACTTTGATGACCAACACTACGTGCTGAGGGGCAAGTCCTGGCAAAGTCAAAAATGGACAGATAGACCCACCTTTAGAAATTGGTATCATCCCCATGTGCGGGATATTTTTGTGGGCATTAGATGTGTTACGCCTGGGTCGGCAAATTAACTGTTTGTCCCAAGGTAGATTGCACTATAATCTCGCCGTAAAAATCCTGTTGCTCTAAGTAAACTTTGCCCTGGGATGAGAGTAGTAGTAACCCCCAAAATACCCCCACTTTGTCATTAAAAATAGTGGCTAACTCTGTCATGGTTATTGTCCCTGCCTGGCTGGGGAGGTATTGCTCTAAATTGGTGGCAATTTCTGAGAGATTTTCCCTGTGTGCTAGTTGGCTAATTGCCTTAATTTGTGCCTTTGTGGGCTTTTTGTTGCTGCGGGGACGGGGGCGCTGTTCTTTGTTAATGGCACTAGCTATTTCTGCAATCTGCTGGATTAAATCCTGCAGGGTAACTTTGCGGCTGGGGGGGGGTGCCGTGCTGCGACGACGGAGATGTTTTTCTAAATCGATCGGTAATCCTACCCTCTCTTCCGTTGCCACCACCTCTACTTCTTCTACCTCTGGCGGGGACTGGGTCTGCACCTGGGCTAGAGTTTGTGCCTTCAACAATAACAACATAGAAGCATATAAAATTGCCTGTCCAGAGTCGTACAAGCCTTGCCGATCGTGGTCCACTAAACGGGAGAGAAACCGATCGATGACAGCAATCACATCCACATCCCAGGGGTCAATTTCCCCCCGTTCCGCCAACTCGATCAACAAAGCGATCGCTTCTTTAGTTACAGCTCGACTAAGTTCGCCGCGGTCAGACTCTGGTAGCAGCATGGGTTTTAGCTCTTGGGTTTATCTTCTACTTCTACATCAATAGCACCCTGTAACATCAGCTGATGTTTTTCTGCTTGCAGGGATAGCTCTTCCACCTTTTTTTGCAACGCCTTAATCTGTTTTTCTTTGTCACTGAGGGCTACTGACTCCTGTAAGCCTGTCCAGACAGCAAACAACCAGGCGAGAATGGCACCTACACCCATCGCCAGGATCATCTCAATCGCGATCGGGGCTTCCAGTTTGATGTCTTTTTCTTTGTAAAGGAAGATAATGGCAGTTTCTGTATTTTGCATGCCAAAAAAGACCAGGATTAAAACGACAATAAAGAAAAAGAGAAAGGTAAGTTGCCGCATTGATCTATCTGCTATACTTCGCCTCTATACTACGCCCTTTACTGCCTTTTGTTCAATCAATTTTTCTTAAGCCCAGGGCAATGTGGCTGTGGGCACTGATGCAATCCAAAACTTCCTTTGCCCGTTTGATCACCGCGGGAGGCAAGCCCGCCAATCTGCCCACCTCGATGCCATAGGACTTATCTGCTCCCCCCGGCTGCACCTGATGTAAAAAGACTATTTCATCTTCTAGCTCCCGCACCGTCACTTGGAAGTTTGCCACATTGGGTAAAATCAAAGCCAGTTCATTTAATTCGTGATAGTGGGTAGCAAAGATAGTTTTAGCCCTGATCTGTTTTGCCAGGTATTCCGACACCGACCAAGCGATGGCAATACCATCAAAGGTGGCAGTGCCCCTGCCGATTTCGTCTAACAAAACTAAAGAGGTAGGTTGGGCGTGATTGAGAATGTTAGCAGTTTCGTTCATCTCCACCATGAAAGTTGATTGCCCAGTGGCAATGTCATCCACCGCTCCTACACGGGTAAAAATACGGTCGCAAATGCCTAAATAAGCAGCCTTAGCCGGTACAAAACTGCCCATCTGCGCCATTATTTGAATTAAACCTGTCTGGCGTAGAAAGATACTTTTGCCACTCATGTTTGGTCCTGTAAGAATAATGAGATCAGGGTCTCCCTCCCCTAATTGCACAGAGTTAGGGACAAAGAAACCAGGGGGTAAAGTCTGCTCCACCACAGGATGCCGACCCTGTTCTATGATAATTCTGTTTCTTGCCTCTAAGACAGGACGGGTGTAGTTGTATTTAACACTCACTTCTGCCAGACTGGCAAGCACATCCACACAGGCTACCGATCGGGCGAGGGACCGCAAGAGGTGAATATGTTGGGCGCAGTGCAGCCGCAGGTCGACAAAAATATCATATTCCAGTTGGTTGAGCTGGGATTCCCCTTGCAAAATGCGACTTTCTTTCTCCTTCAGTTCAGGGGTGATAAACCTTTCTTCATTGGTCAAGGTCTGCTTGCGGATGTAGTCAGGAGGCGCTAGATTGCTCTTGCCACGAGAAATGCTGATGTAATAGCCAAAAGCTTTGTTAAAACTCACTTTCAAGGTGGGAATATTTGTGCGTTCTCGCTCTCTTTTTTCTAGCTCCGATAACCATTTAATGTCATCTTGGCGTTGTTGACGCAGCGCATCCAGTTCCTTGTTGACTCCAGGACGAATTAGACCTCCTTCCGTTAAACTGATGGGGGGATTCTCTACCAAAGTGGTCTGAATTCTGTCTGCCAGTTCTAGTAAGGCAGGAGGAAGTTGTTGTAATGCCCGCAAGTATTCTGTTTTGCTTTCCTGTAGTAATTGACTGATGTCAGATAAACGATCGAGGGATTGTCCCAAAGCCACCAAGTCCCTGGCATTGGCTGTATTGGCACTAATTCTGCCCGCAATTCTTTCTATGTCATAGACCTCTTCTAACAAATTTCGCAGTTTATTGCGCAGCAGATGGTTCTGTAATTCTGCGATCGTGTCCAGTCGCTTTTCAATCTGACTTATATCCTTGAGGGGTTGCAATAGCCATTGTTTGAGCAGTCTACCCCCCATTGCCGTAACGGTGCGGTCAAGTGCCCAGAGAAGAGACCCCGTTGTGGTGTTATCCCTGACCGTATGGGTAATTTCCAGGTTGCGGCGCGTCTGATGGTCGAGAATGAGATAGTCACTGACTGTGTAGGTAAACAAGGGTTGCAGAGCAAGGGAGATATGTTTCTGCGTTTCTGCCAAATAAGCCAGAATTGCCCCCGCCGCTCGAATAGCTAGAGGTAAGTCCTCACAGCCGAATCCTTCCAGGGAGCGCACCCTGTATTGTTGGAGTAATCTTTCCCTTGCTGGTACGAGAGCAAAAGTAGAAGTAGCAAGAGGTGTATAACAGAATTGGGATGGCAGAAACTCTGGTAATTCCTGTTTATTAAAATTGGGAATGTCGGTGGGATAAAGAATTTCAGCGGGTTGCAGACGCAAGAGTTCCTGCACTAACTGCTCGTTGTTTTGTAGCTGTGTGGTGAAGAACTCCCCCGTAGAAATATCCGTAGCTGCCAGCCCCCACTTGTCATTGCTAGCCACGATCGCACAGAGAAAATTATGCTGTTTTGCCGCTAGAATTTCTTCTTCTACCACCGTACCAGGAGTCATCACCCTGGTGACTTCCCGTCGCACCAAACCCTTTGCCTGACTGGCATCCTCCATCTGGTCACAAATGGCAACCGATCGTCCTTTCGCCAGCAACTGCCGCACATAGCGATCGAGGGCATGGAAGGGAATCCCCGCCATCGCCACCCTGCCAATATCCTTGCCCGCCTCCCTCCCTGTCAAGACTAACTCCAATTCTTTTGCCAGCAAAACCGCATCTTCAAAAAATGCCTCGTAAAAATCTCCCAGGCGGTACAAAACGATCGTGTGGGGGTAAGCCCGCTTCACCTCCATATACTGGCGCATCATGGGTGTCAGCTGGTTTATATCAACCGTCGTGGAATCCAGCAGTAATTTAGCAGTCATAGGGGGAACAAACGGGACAGACAGAAATTATAGCTAATGTTTGAGATGGACTAGAAGTGGGGGGCAAAATGTGCTAACTTAACGGTCTCAAAATGTTAGGAGAAGATGACTATGGGCTACCCCGTAACCCTCATTCGTGGCGATGGTATTGGACCAGAAGTGGCGCAGGCAATGCAGACAGTCGTCAATGCCACAGGGGTAGAAATTGACTGGACGGTGGTGGATGCCGGGGTGGATGTGATGGAACAGTACGGTACCCCCTTACCTGACCATGTTTTGGACTCTATCCGTCACACTAAGGTTGCCATCAAGGGACCAATTACCACTCCTGTGGGGTCTGGCTTTCGCTCCGTCAACGTGGCAATCAGAAAGGAACTCGACCTCTACGCCAACCTGCGCCCCGCCCGATCGATGGTGGGGGTAAAAAGCCCATTTAGCAATATTGACCTTGTGGTGGTGCGGGAAAACACAGAAGACCTCTACGCTGGGATTGAATTCCAACGGGGGACAGTGGAAAACGACAAAGCACGAGATTTTCTCAGTACCCTGTCAGGCAAAAAGATCAGAGAAGATAGCGCTATCGGTGTCAAACCCATTTCCGCCTTTGGCAGCCGCCGCATTGTGCAATTTGCCTTTGAGTACGCTAAAAAGAACGGACGCCAAAAAGTAACAGCTGTCCACAAAGCTAACATTATGAAGTTTACCGACGGTCTGTTTTTGGAAATTGCCAGAGAAGTTGCCCAGAGCTACCCCGACATTGAGTTTGAAGACCGCATTGTGGACAATATGTGTATGCAACTGATGCAGAAGCCTGAACTATACGATGTCTTGGTCTTGCCCAATCTCTACGGCGACATCATTTCTGATTTGACAGCGGGGATGGTGGGGGGCTTAGGAGTGGCACCAGGGGCTAACATCGGCGATGAATACGCGGTTTTTGAGGCAATTCACGGCTCTGCCCCCAAATATGCTGGGCAAGATAAGGTCAATCCCACCGCTCTTATTCTCTCTGCCTGTTTGATGTTGCGCTATCTGGGGGAGGAGGCAGCGGCTGCCAAAGTGCAAAAGGCAGTGGAAAGCGTGATTGCGGCAGGGAAATATGTCACCTATGACCTCGCCCCCCCTGGCGTTACTCCTGTCGGTACCCAGGCAATGGCCCAGGCGATCGCTGAGGCAGTCGCTAAACTTTGATCCCCACATTGGCAAGGTCGGCATCCACCATAATCCGCACCAACTCTCGGAAAGTAACGCGGGGTTGCCAGCCCAATTTCTGTTTTGCCTTGGTGGCGTCCCCCAACAACAACTCCACCTCGGCGGGGCGGAAGTAGCGGGGGTCAATTTCTACATAGTCCTGCCACTTCAGGTTGACATAGCTGAAGGCTTCCTCCAAAAATTCCCGCACGGAGTGGGTTTCCCCTGTGGCAATGACAAAATCCTCCGGCTCTTCCTGTTGTAAAATTAGCCAAATTGCCTCTACATAATCCTTGGCGTAGCCCCAGTCTCGCTTGGCGTCGAGGTTACCCAGGTAGAGCTTGTCTTGCTTCCCTGCCAGGATATTGGCAAGGGCCATCGTAATTTTACGGGTGACAAAGGTATGTCCCCGCCGTGGTGATTCATGGTTGAAGAGAATGCCATTGGCGGCAAACATCCCGTAAGCCTCGCGGTAGTTCACCGTCTGCCAGTGGGCGTACACCTTGGCGCAGGCATAGGGGCTGCGGGGGTAGAAGGGGGTAGTTTCCCGTTGGGGCACTTCCTGCACTAAGCCAAACATCTCCGAGGAACCCGCCTGGTAAAACTTGACCCGCTGACCCGTGTGCTCTTGGTAGTCGCGAATTGCCTCCAGTAAGCGCAGCGTGCCCATCGCTACGGTGTCCACAGTGTATTCCGGCACATCAAAACTCACCCGCACGTGGGATTGGGCACCCAGGTTGTAGACTTCCGTTGGTTCTACTGCTTCCAGAATTTTGCGCAGGGTAGTGCCGTCCGTGAGGTCACCATAGTGGAGAAAAAGCCTGGTATTGGGCAGGTGGGGGTCTTGGTAGAGGTGGTCAATGCGGCTGGTGTTAACTAGGGACGAGCGGCGGATGATGCCGTGCACTTCGTAACCCTTCTCCAGTAATAGTTCTGCCAGGTAGGAACCGTCCTGCCCTGTGATACCAGTGATCAGCGCTTTTTTAGTCATGGTCTAGAAACTGTGTTGGAAGAGAGCATTGAGGTAAACTTTAGCGGCACTGCGGTAGTTTTTGGCAGCAGATACCGTTTCTGCTGTGCCATTTTGCAACAAAAACAGGGAGAGGGCGGCAGCAAATACGCGGTCTTGGTCCCAATCAGGGTGGGACTCCAAGTAATTTTGCAATGTCTCGTAGAGTTCCTCCGGGATTTCAGCCAGGATGCTCACGCGGGTAGTCATGGTGGTTACTCCAACTCGGTATTTTGCAAGGGCGGGCTTTTATTGTGTGACCTTTCCCCCCCGTTGTCAACGCCGGCTATGTGCCGCTGTCTGCCCCATCTCACCACAGAGATTCTAGGTTTTGCCCGCTTTTGTCTAACATTACTTTACATTTGCAATTTTCCCCAGACGGGGCTATCCCGATCGGGAAAACTAGCAAGGGAAGCGCTCTTCCTAAAAATTGATTGTACCTAGCCTGTGGAAAACTCCCCCCAATCTGTGGAAAACCCTGTGGAAAACTTGAGGGGGCAAAGGGATAAAATTTAAGAAAATTTAGCCGAAAAATGTTAAGGCTCCTTAACCTGCATGAATGGGACGAAATACAGGGTTTACCTGGACTGGGACTGGTGGCTGGCGGCACCCTGCCTCTGCCTGATAGCGATCGGGGGGTTGGCGATTTACAGCATTAATTACAATAACCCCTCCCTTGGTAACTACTGGTGGCAGCATCTAGTGACGGGGGTTGTGGGAATGGGACTGGTAGCCCTCCTTGCCCGCTGGCACTATCCCCATCTCCTGACTTGGCACTGGCTGATTTACGCCCTGACTAATGTCAGTTTGGTGTTGGTGTTGCAGTTTGGGGTGGTGGCTTCGGGGGCGCAGAGTTGGCTCAATGTGGCGGGCTTCCATCTGCAACCCTCGGAGTTTGCCAAAATTAGTTTGATCATCACGATCGCTGCCCTTCTTCATAGACAGCCTGTGCAAAGTGGGGGGGATTTGTGGCGAGTTTTATTAGTAGTTTTCCCCACCTGGTTACTGGTGCTAATCCAGCCTGATTTGGGGACGGCAATCGTAATTTTAGCTATCACTATGGGGATGCTCTATTGGGGGGGGACACCCCTCAGTTGGCTGTTGTTGCTGTCTTCTCCTCTGATTTCCGCTGTAATTTTGGCATTCTCGCTGCCCCTATGGTTTGTCTGGCTGGTAACGATCGGGGTGATTGCCTTTTGGGCAAGTCCTGACTGGCGTACACCTGTGACAGCGGGGGCGGTGATTGTCAATTTGATCAGCGGCGAATTGGGCAAAATTGCCTGGCATTTGCTCCATCCCTACCAACGGCAGCGCCTGGTGTTATTTCTCAACCCTGACCAGGACCCCCTCGGGGGTGGCTACCACCTTATCCAATCCCGCATCGCCATTGGGGCAGGACAACTGTGGGGTAAAGGTTTTTTGCAGGGTTCCCAAACCCAGTTGAGTTTTATTCCGGAGCAGCATACGGATTTTGTCTTCTCCGCTATTGGGGAGGAGTGGGGGTTTATTGGCAGCATGACAGTGATTGCCCTTTTTCTTGTCCTCTGCTGCCGTCTGCTGGTGATTGCTGTGACCTGCCGTTCCAACTTTGGCTCCCTGTTAGCGATCGGGATGCTCTCCCTGCTTTTGTTTCAGGTGTTTGTCAATGTGGGCATGACAATCGGTTTAGCACCGGTAACGGGCATCCCCTTGCCCTTTCTCAGCTATGGGCGGGCAGCACTCCTTGCCTACCTGTTGGGCATAGGAATTGTGGGGGCGGTGGGAAAGGAGGAAAAAATTTGCTAGGATGAGAAAAATAGGGAGGCAACTATGGAATTTCCAGCCCCAGGAGTAGTGATTCGTCCTCTCCAGCACCGTGACCTCACCCAGATTGCTCAACTCCACCAGTCGGAGACGGAGCCGGGTTTAGACATAGAGGAGTGGTTTGGCTTGGTGCGTCGCGCCAGCTGGCTGCCCTGGCAAAGGGTTTCCCAGGCTTACGTGGGGGAGGTGAATGGGGAGATACTGGGCTATATCCTCGTGTTGCCCGTAAATGAAAGTCGCACTACTTGGCGGGTACAGCAGATTGTCGTAGCACCAGGACATCTGTATAGCTTGGGCAGTCAGTTAATTCGCCACTGCTTAGAATGTTGTTGGGAAGCGCGGATGTGGTTAGCGGAGGTGGAGGAACAGGCAAGGGACACGATCGCTCTCTGTCGCCAAAACGGTTTTCAACCCCTTGCCCATCTCACTACCTGGGTAATTCCCGCCCCTGTGCTGCTGGCTTTACAAGAACATTCCCCCAGCTTGCCCAATCTCTATCCCATCGGCAATGTGGATGCCCCCCTCCTTTACCAGTTGGAAAATGCGGCAATGCCCCCCCAGATTCGGCAGGTCTATGATTGGGGGGTACAGGACTTTCGCCACAATCCCCTTATCAAGTTTTGGCACCACAGTCAGCTGTTTCTGTCCCAGCGGCAGGAAATTACGGGCTATGTCTACGAAACCCAGCGCAAAGCTGCTATCGCCTCCTTCCATCTCCTGCTGCAGCGGGTCAAAGATGACCAGGGGGCAACCCACCAGTTGCAACTGACTGTCCATCCTGCCTACACCTGGCTTTATCCAGAGATGATTGCCCAAGTAGCCCAGATTGTGGCACGCCATCGTCCCCTGGCAAAAACACAAGATACCCTCACCCTGGTTTCGGCGGACTACCAACCGGAGCGGGAGGACTACCTGGAGAAAATTGGGGCAATGCGGGCAGGGCAGAAAATCCTCCTAGCCCGATCGGTGTGGCACAAGGTGCGGGAGACCAAACCCGTCCTGGAGGGACTACAGTTGTCGCGGGTGCTATCCAGCTTGCAGCCGGCACAAAAACCCGTGCCTGGCAGAATTGAAGCAGAACCAGAGTAGGCAAATTTTGTTGCTTTTGGTACAGCGTTGTAGCCCAGCTCTATTAGTATTTAGATTTGGATATTCTTCGGCAATTTTCTATGAAGATTCTCAAGACGCAGGCACTCAGGGGACCGAATTTTTGGCATATTGATCGCCATCAGCTGATTGTAGTCCGCCTAGACTTGGAAGGGAATATCCACCACATAGAAAGGTTTTACCGCGAGTTAGAGCAGTGTTTGCCCCAGATTGACACCAGGAAGTTTCCCTGCAACCAGGAGGGAGTGGCGCAGGCGGTGGCGGAAGTTGCCCTGGAGTTGCAGCGTCGCGCAGGAATGGCAGTGGAGTTTGCCACAGTGCGGGCAACCAGCGAGCGGGATGTCTACAACTGTGTGTTTGAGTACCAGTACGAGGAATGTGGGCGCTACGCGGCGCGGGCAGCAGTGCGGCTGTGTCAGGATGTGTTAGAGACGGGCACATACAAGGAACTAGAGGAAGACCGCAAGGATTTAGAGGAGATCAAGCTGGACTCCCAGTTGGGACCGAGTACGGAATCCATTGTGGCAGAGGCAAAGGCGCGGAAGATTCCTTGGCTGGAGCTAGGCAGTCGGGCGATGATTCAACTGGGCTATGGGGTCTACCAAAAGCGGATTCAAGCCACCCTCACCGATCGCAGTGGCATCTTGGCGGTGGAGTTAGCCTGTGACAAGGAGGGGACAAAGCGCATTTTGCAGGATTCGGGGATTCCCGTGCCGCGGGGGACAGTGATTAAGTCCCTCAAGTACCTAGAGGAAGCGATCGAGGAGGTGGGGGGCTTCCCCATTGTGGTCAAACCCTTAGATGGCAATCACGGCAGGGGGATCACGATCGATGTACGCAGTGTAAAGGAAGCGGAAACTGCCTTTGCCCTGGCGCAACAGGTCTCGGACGGTGTGATTATTGAAAAATTCCATCGGGGCAGGGACTACCGCGTGTTGGTGATAGATGGACGGGTAGTGGCAGTGGCAGAGCGGGTGCCCGCCCATGTGATTGGGGATGGTCGCTCTACTATTGGGGAACTAGTGGAATTGACGAACCAAGACCCCCGGCGGGGAGAGGGGCACGACAACGTCCTGACAAAGATTGTGATCGACCAGACCAGTTTGGATGTCCTAAAACGGCAGGGCTATACCCTAGAGAGTGTGCCGCCAGCGGGGGAGGTGGTGTATTTACGGGCAACGGCAAATTTGAGCACGGGGGGCATTTCCGTCGATCGCACAGACGAGATTCACCCAGAGAATGTGTGGCTTTGTCAACGGGTGGCGCGGATTATTGGCTTGGACATTGCGGGTATTGATGTGGTCACCCCTGACATTCGGCAGCCGATTCGGGCAACGGACGGGGTGATTGTGGAAGTAAACGCGGCACCAGGGTTTCGGATGCACACTGCCCCTAGTGTGGGATTGCCCCGCAATGTGGGGGAACCGGTGATAGATATGTTGTTTCCGCCGGGTACACCCTGTCGCATTCCCATTGTGGCGGTGACGGGGACAAACGGCAAGACTACCACAACACGTCTCATTGCCCATATTTTCAAGCAAACAAACAAAGTAGTGGGCTATACGACCACCGATGGTATCTACATTGGCGATTGGCTAGTGGAAAAGGGGGACACCACTGGTCCCTACAGCGCCCAAGTCATTCTGCGGGACCCAACGGTAGAGGTGGCAGTGTTGGAAACGGCACGGGGGGGTATTCTCCGATCGGGTTTGGGCTTCGATCGGGCGGACGTGGGGATTGTCTTGAATGTGCAGGCGGACCACCTAGGCTTGGGGGACATTGACACGATCGAGGATTTAGCGGAACTAAAGAGTGTAGTAGTACGGGCGGCAGCGGGCTATGCCGTTTTGAATGCGGAAGACCCCCTAGTAGCGGCAATGGCAAAGGTGGTGACAGTACCGGTGGCTTATTTTTCCCTTGACCCCCATCTAGCCTTGGTACGGGAGCACGTGCGCCAGGGGGGAGTGGCAGCGGTCTACGAAAACGGCTATCTCTCCATCTTGAAAAACGGCTGGACAATTCGCATAGAACAGGCGGTGAACATTCCCCTGACCCTGGGGGGGAAAGCGGAATTTATGATCCAGAACTGCTTGGCGGCAGTGTTGGCAACCTACGTGCAGGGAGTGAGAATTGAGCATATCCGCAAGGCGTTGACTACCTTTGTGGCTTCTGCGGAACAAACCCCCGGCAGGATGAATCTATTTAATATGGGTAAATTTCATGTCCTAGTGGACTATGCCCACAATCCGGCGGGCTATCGGGCAATTGCCCGGTTCATCACCAGTTGGCAGGGGGAAAAGATTGGTGTGATTGGGGCACCGGGGGACCGTCGCAACGCGGATATTCAAGAGCTAGGGGAATTGGCAGCGGAGATGTTCGATCGGGTGATCATCAAGGAGGATACCGATCTGCGGGGGCGAGAGCGCCATGAGGTGGCTGATCTTCTCTGTCGCGGCATTACCCGCATCAGCCCCAACTTCCCCTATCAAATCATCCTGGACGAAAAAGAAGCGATTACTAAGGCACTGGCGATTGCCCCCGATCGTTCCCTAGTCGTCATTTTTCCAGAGAAGGTAGACCAGACGATCGAGCTAATCAAAAAAGCAATGAGCTGAACCTGCTAAGGAGGTATTGCCCCTGAGGGGGAGGGCTATTAAGATAGGGTTTATGTAAACGCAGCAAGAATTATGACGGAGCCTAGTCAACTACCCCAACTGGAAGACCCCAAATTTGGCTTTAACAGTTATGCAGAGCGCCTAAACGGCAGAGCGGCAATGGTAGGATTTGTCCTTGCCCTGATCATTGAATACTTTACCCATCAGGGCGTACTGGCGTGGTTGGGGATCATCAATCCTGCCAATTATTAGCAGAAATAACCGATCGTTCTGGCTGGCGGCAGCTATTGGTCTGCTCCTAGACCAGCTAACTAAGGTCCTGGTGATGCGGGGGATGACATTGCAGCAGACGATTCCTCTGTGGCAGGGTGTATTTCATCTAACCTACGTTACCAACACGGGGGCAGCCTTTAGTCTGTTCAGTCAGCAGGGGGTGGGATTGAAATGGGTTTCCCTGCTAGCAACGGTGGGACTAGTAGTACTAGGGCTGCGGGCACAGGGTTTGCACCCCTGGGAAAAGGTGGGCTTTGGTCTAATTTTGGCGGGGGCAGCGGGTAACGGCATCGATCGCTTTTTGTACGGCTATGTGATTGACTTTTTGGATTTCCGTCTCATTCGCTTTCCCGTCTTCAACATAGCTGATGTGTGTATTAACCTGGGTTTAATTTGTCTTTTGATTTACCTATGGCAACAGCGCAGATAGCCCCTTGGCGTTCCCCTCTCGCCCGCGCTCTCCACTACCACCGTGAACCCCACGCTCGCTATGTCCAGTTAGCCACCGTCTCCCCCCAAGGCTTACCCCACAATCGTACAGTAGTGTTTCGTGGTTTTCGGAGGGATACAGACACTCTGCAATTTATTACCGATCGGCGTTCTGGGAAGGTGCAGGACATCAGGGCTAATCCCTACGGTGAGGTGTGTTGGTATTTTGGCAAGACCAGGGAACAGTACCGTATTGCCGGCGAGTTGGTGTTGATAGAGGCAGACAACCCCGATCGGACAGCGCTGTGGGTAGCCATTTCCGACAAAGCGCGGGCGCAATTTTTCTGGGCAACACCGGGCGCACCCCGCCAACCCGACACAGAATTCCTAGACAGCTGGGTAGGCTTGGAACCACCTGAAACTTTTTGTCTATTGCTATTGCAGCCAAGGCAAGTTGATCATCTGCAACTAAGGGGCGAACCCCAAAACCGCACCCTCTACAAACTAGAGGGCAACCACTGGACTGTCACCGCTGTCAATCCCTAGTCACAACCGAGGGACTCCCTGGTATCTACGCCCGTAACGGGGTTTTTGCCCCTTGCCCGTTGACAAAGCCAGCGCACCTGACTGGGGTCCAGGATAGCCCCTGTAAAATCCGCGCCCTCGATCTGGGTGAAATCAAAGGTACTGCGCAGCAGAATGGTATCGACGAGAATAGCGTCCCTGAGGTCGGCATTGGCAAAATCCGTCTGATCGAGCATGGCGTAGGTAAGGTCAGCACCGCGCAAATTAGCATTACGCAAAATCGAGGCACTGAAGACCGCCCCCTGCAACTGGGCATAGGAGAAATCCGCCCCTTCCATATTGGCGTTGGCAAAACCAGACCCCTGCAGATTTTGGTGGGAGAAATTTCTGCCCTTTAAGCTGCCGTGACTGTAGGGTAAAGCCGCTGCTTCTACTACTTGCCCGCTGCAGAGCAACCCCAGTAGTAAAATGACTGCTATTTTACTTATATAACCTAAAATTTGCTGCAGTTTGTCACTCCTTGCTTTACAGTTAGCGAACACCATACAGACTCAGTTAAAAGAAATATGCTTAGCATTTTACAGTAAGTTTAACTAGATTTATCTGTACAGGCGGGCGCTGCAAACAAAATTTACTCTATTTATTTTGATTTCTGCTAACCTACTTATTCAGTCTTGAGGCAGAAATGTTATGCAAGAGCAGGGTTTTACTCTGTGGTTTACGGGTTTGAGTGGTGCGGGGAAAACAACAATTTCCCAACGGGTGGGAGAACATTTGCGGCAACAGGGGAAAAAAGTAGAAATCTTAGACGGTGATATAGTACGCCAACATTTGACGAGAGACCTGGGTTTTTCTAAGGCAGACCGTGATGAAAACATCTATCGCATTGGATTTGTGGCACATTTGCTCTGTCGTAATGGGGTGTATGTTCTAGTGGCAGCTATTTCTCCCTATGCCGATGCCAGACAAAAGGTGCGGGAAATGATTGGCAGGAATTTTCTGGAAATTTATGTCAACTCTCCCCTTGCAGTCTGCGAAGCTAGAGATGTCAAAGGTCTGTATAAGAAGGCAAGGGCAGGGGAAATTAAACATTTCACAGGCATCGATGACCCCTACGAACCCCCTACCAACCCTGATTTAGAGTGCCGCACAGATAGGGAAACGATCGAGGAGTCAGTCAGGAAGGTGTTGCAACTGTTGGCGTTAAGGGCTGGGCAGAAACACGAAATCCTCCTGCGCTGAGGGCTTGTTTGGTAGTTTCCACATCCCGTACCCAAAACTGATTCCCTAGACGTACGGCTTGCTGCAGTCCCTCTACTTGGGCAATGACGGGAATTTTGCCCCCCGTATAGTTTTTGAGGATTTCCCGCAGACGATGGAGAGTTTGTATATCCAATGCCTGTTCCCGCGTTAACTCCAAACGCATCATGCTCACCTGCTCTATCTCTGCCATGTCCTCTAGGACTAGTTGGGCGGATTCCTCCTTGGCATCCACTTTTCCCCATACAATCACTCTGTTGTCTTTGCGCAGATATTCTTTCACCTTTTTGTAGACCTTGGGGAACACCACAGCTTCTGCTTTGCCACTGAGGTCTTCGAGTTGTAGGACTGCCATCGGTTCGTTGTTTTTGGTCATTATGTTTTTTATGTCTGTAACCATAGCGATCGCTGTCACTAGAGAACCCTCTTTGCTATCTTGCAGGTCACCCAAATTCACAGGGGCTAATAATTTGACCGCCGGACTCAATGCCTTGAGGGGATGGGCAGATAGATAAAAACCTAGGAGTTCCTTTTCCAGCTCGATCTTTTCCTGGGGTAGGTAGTCGGGGATGTCAGGGGGTGGGGGCGGTTCATCCACAAAACCACTTTCCCCTGGGTTCATCATGTCAAACAAAGATACCTGGCCTGAGGCTCTGTCCTTGGCGCGCCGCGATGCCCAAGCGAGGATGGGTTCTATGTTAGCCACTGTCTGTTTGCGGTTGGGATGTAAACGATCGAAGGCTCCTGCCTGTACTAAGGCTTCCAATGCTTTCTTATTGAGAGCACGGCTGTCGACTCTTTTGCACAGGTCCCCTAGGGAAGTAAAAGGTCTTTCTTTCCTTGCCGCCAGAATTGCTTCGATCGCGCCCATACCGAGATTTTTGATCGCTGCCAGACCAAAGAGAATATCTTTGCCGCGGGGGGTGAAATAGACATCGGAGGTGTTGATGTCGGGGGGCAAAACATTGATATTCATGTAGTGACAACTGGCGATATATTTCTGCACTTTATCTGTGTCATCACTGACAGAAGATAGCAAAGCCGCCATGTACTCTACAGGGTAGTTAGCTTTCAAATAGGCAGTTTGGTAGGTGACATAGCCGTAGGCAACGCTGTGGGATTTGTTGAAACAGTTAGCGGCAAAAATACCCCCCTGGATTAAAAAGTTGTGGTCTTGTAGGAGACCAATGTCATAAACGGGCAGAAAACCCACAAATTCTTTTTTAACTATCTTCATGTCCTAACGCAGTTGTGCCTGCAGTTGTTGACGGGCAGTGGCGAGGGCTTCTGGTAACCGATCGGGGTCTTTACCCCCTGCCTGGGCAATGTGGGGACGCCCACCACCCCCACCGCCGCACATACGGGCAATCTGAGCAATGAATTTGCCTGCCTGCAGTCCCCTGGCATTTACCTGCTTACCAAAAGCTGCCACGAGACTAACTTTCCCTGCTTCGGGCACAGAACCCAAAACTACAACTCCTTTCTCCCCTAACTTTTGTACCAGTTTTTCTGCTGCTGTCTGTAGAGCGTTGCCGTCTAAGCCATCTAACCGGTCGACAATGACCTCAAATTCCCCCACTGCCTCTGCTTTGGACAGCAATTGATCAGCTTTGAGCAGTGCCAACTCCCGTTTGAGATTCTCTGCTTCTTTTTGCTGTTGTTTTAGTGCTTCTTGCAATTGTGTCACCCGATCGATGATCTCCTCTGGCTTTGCTTTGAACCGATCGCTCAATTCTTTTGTAATCTGCTCTCTCACTGCCAGGTAATCTAACACTGCCTGTCCGGTAACTGCTTCAATGCGCCTAATCCCTGCTGCTATGCCTGTTTCACTGACAATCTTGAAGAGACCGATCTCCGCAGTGTTTTGCACATGGGTACCGCCGCACAGTTCCATGGACACCCCAGGAAAGTCAATCACACGCACTGCCGCCCCGTATTTTTCCCCGAACATAGCGATCGCGCCCTTTGCCTTTGCTTCCTCTAGGGGCATGATGGCAACCTGGGCAGTATGTCCTTCTAAAATCCATTGATTGACCTGTCTTTCTACTTCTTTGATCTCCTCTGGGGTGAGGGGACGGGGTAAATTGAAATCAAAGCGCAGTCTTTCACTATCTACTAGGGAACCTGCCTGCCCAATTTGGGGGTCAACAATTTTCTTTAGTGCCGCCTGCAAGAGGTGGGTAGCGCTATGGTGTGCCTGGGTCCTACGGCGGGTGGAAAAAAGAACACTGGCTGTGACTGTCTCCCCTACTTGAACTTCCCCCTCCTTCACTACGCCAAAATGAACGAATAAATCCCCCTGCTTTTGCACATCCTCGATCGTTATCACTCCCTTTGCTGCCCTGATTTCCCCCTTGTCACCTACCTGTCCCCCCCCTTCGGCGTAAAAAGGCGTGACATCTAAAACCAACTGCACCCGATCGTTTTCTCTCACTATTTCTCTTTGTTCTCCTTCTTGCACCAAAGCTAGCACCCGCCCCTGCATAACAAGGCTGTCATAACCGACAAACCTGGTAGGAGGTAACTGGGCATCTAACTGCTGCCACACCTTTTCCCCCAGCAAGTCAATTGCCGTGTGCGCCTCCTTTGATCGCTGTTGTTGTTCTGTCATAGCGCGGTCAAAACCTGCCCGATCGACTGTCAATCCCTGTTCGGCGGCAATCTCCTCCGTCAACTCCAAAGGAAACCCATAGGTGTCGTAGAGAGTAAAGGCATCCACGCCAGCAATTTGTTTCTCCGAGCGGGCAAGGATTTCCACCAGCAGCTTTTCACCCCGCTCCAAGGTCTGACGGAAGCGTTCCTCTTCCCGTTGCAGTTCTTCTTTGATTACCGTCGCCCTCTGGCTTAGTTCAGGATAGGCAACTGCCCCCAACTCAATCACTTTCTCCGCCACCACCGCCGTAAATGGCTCCTCAATCCCCAATAACTTACCGTAGCGCACCACCCGCCGCAACAAGCGCCGTAGGACATAACCCCGCCCCACATTACTTGCCGTAATACCATCCGCCACCATGTAGACCACCGCCCGCATATGGTCCCCCATGACTTTGAAATGGGTTTTAGTCTTCTCATTACTCCTGTGGTAGGAAACCCCCGCAATTTCACTGATTTGGCTGATGATGGGAAAGATAAGGTCAGTTTCGTAGTTGTTGGGTACGCCCTGTAGCACCTGCGCCATCCTCTCCAAGCCCATCCCCGTATCGATATTTTGTTTTGCCAGGGGTGTGAGCTTCCCTTCACTATCGCGGTTTAATTCCATGAAAACCAGGTTATAGACTTCCAAAAAGCGCCGATCGTCCTCCAGGTTGATCTTCCCCCCCTGGGGTTGAAAGTCGTAGTAAATTTCCGAACAGGGACCGCAGGGACCCGTCGCCCCCGCCGCCCAAAAGTTGTCCTCCCCCAGGCGCTGAATGCGCTCTTCCGGCACCCCCACCTCGTCCCGCCAAATTTTGTAAGCCTCCTCGTCCTCATAAAACACACTGACTGCCAAGCGATCGGGGAGCAGTTGAAACACCTCTGTCACCAATTCCCACCCCCACCTGATAGCTTCCCGCTTGAAATAATCCCCAAAACTAAAGTTACCGAGCATTTCAAAGAAAGTATGGTGGCGGGCTGTCCTGCCTACATTCTCAATGTCGTTAGTGCGGACGCATTTTTGCGCCGTTGTCACCCGGGGGTAGGGAGCCTCCTCCTGTCCCAAAAAGATGGGCTTGAAGGGCAACATGCCCGCGATCGTCAGGAGCACCGTTGGGTCAGAAGGCACTAGGGAAGCACTGGGTAAGACTTTGTGTCCCTTTTGGGCATAAAAATTTAAGAATTTTTGCCTGATCTCTGCACCAGTGAGCACCATAGTACCTGCCAACCTCTGAGGTTATATTATATCTGCAGATAGCTACCCCCCCAGGGCAACTTTTGCGTAGTATAGTAAGACAGGTCAAACCGATCGTCTATGAAACTCTCCAGTAAAAATCTCCATGAGCGCACGGATGTCCTCTATGATGCCATTGTAGCGGGGGGCGGAGCTGGCGGTCTGTCTGCTGCTATCTACCTGGCACGCTATGGCTTGAAGTGTCTTGTGGTGGAGAAGGGGAGGGGTCGTTCCTTCTGGATGCAGGAGCTACGCAATTATTTTGGGGTTGACCCCACTACTCCAGGACGACAACTGCAGAAGCATGGTACGGAAACTGCTCTTTCCTGGGGGGCGGATTACCTTATGGGGTATGTAGAAGATGTAGCCGATCGGGGCGACCACTTGGAAGTCAAGGTGAAGGTGGGCAAGCAAAACAGTATTTATCCTGTGTTCAAGGCTAAGTACCTGGTGGCTGCCACGGGTATTATTGACATCCTGCCCCAACTGGAAGATATGCAAAATGTCTACGACTATGCGGGCTACACCCTCCATGTGTGCATGATCTGCGATGGCTTTGACATGTGGGACCAGAAGGCAATTTTGATTGCTGGCAGTGAGGCTAAGATAGAGGCGGCTTTTGTCCTCAGTTGGTTTACGCCCTATATCACCGTGTTGACCCATGGCTTGTTTACGGTGAGTGATGCCATGAAACAGAAATTGCAAGAACATGGCTACCCACTAATTGAGACCCCTATTGCTCGCTTTCTAGGAGAGAATCACAAACTGCAGGGGGTAGAATTTGTGGATGGCAGGCGCATTGAATGCACAACGGGCTTGATCAACATGGGGGCAAAGTATCACAACCATTACCTAAAAGGTATTCCTGAACTGACCTGGGAAGGGGAAAGTCTGGTGACGGATGAATTCTGTCAGACTACTCACCCCCGTATATTTGCCGTAGGGGATTTGAAGAAGGGGTTAAACCAGGTCTCCATTGCTGTTGCCGATGGCACCTTGGCAGCGACAAAAATTTGGCGCAACATTCGCCGCAGTACCCCTCCCCGCAAGTGGCTCGAGAACATCCCTGCTTGATGTTATTCACTTCCCCTGGTCCTATCTTTTTTTCCTGGGGCGGTATCACAATCAGGTGGTATGGCTTGCTGATTGCCCTAGCTCTCATTCTGGGGACTTGGGTGTGTCAGCGGGTGGTACAGGTGCGTTTTAGTCAAAAGTGGGAGGGGGAGTGGGCATGGATTGCTAGCCATACTGCTCTGCAGCGTCCCTATTGGTTGGCTGTAGTACCGCAGCGCTGCAAATACTGGGGAGAAATTGCCGATCGGGTAGGGGATTTGGTGTTTTGGCTAGTAGCAGGGGCGTTGCCAGGGGCACGAGCTTACTACGTCGCCTTTAAGTGGGAGAACTACCAGGATGTGTGGAGTACGGTCAATTTCGGGGGCTTAAATTTCTCTGTTCCTGCTGCCCTAGCCATTTGGGAAGGGGGGATCGCTATTCATGGGGCAATTTTAGGCGGTTTTCTGGCTTTGTTGCTCTTTTCCTGGCGGTATCGTCTCCATTGGGTGACTCTGGCAGATGGGATTGCCCCTGCGTTGATATTAGGGCAAGCGATCGGGCGATGGGGTAACTTTTTTAATTCGGAGGCTTTTGGTGCCCCTACTGATTTGCCTTGGAAGTTGTATATTGCTCCCCAGTACCGCCCCCCCCAGTATGCTAACTATGACTATTTCCACCCCACTTTTTTGTATGAGTCCCTGTGGAATTTCGGTGTGTTTATGTTGTTATTATCGGTGCTGGTGAAATATCCCCGTGCCAAGGACGGTACTCTTGCCCTTTTGTATGTGGTCTTCTATAGCCTGGGGAGAATTTGGATTGAGGGTCTGCGCACTGACAGTTTGATGTTGGGGAGTTTCAGGATTGCTCAATTGGTGAGCTTAGTAGCGATCGGGGCGGGGTTGTGGGGACTACAGAGACTCTATGGTGGGGTGAGGCAATTAAAACGTGCGCAAAGTTAAACCCCCCCTGGCTATGGTAGAAACTGCCTTCATGGCCAGTACAACGGCAATGCTGTTTTTAATCAACTATTATTTCCCTGTCGGTCCTCTGTTGCGGATGTTTTTCCCCACGCCTATTGCTCTGATTTTTTTGCGCTGGGGTTACGGAGCAGCCTGGAAATGTGTGGTCGTGGCAGTTCTTTTATTGACCTTACTCATGGGACCAACTCGCAGTATTCAATTCTGCATTCCCCATGCCTTTGTGGGTTTGTTTTTGGGTTACGGCTGGAAACGTGGTTGGTCTTGGGCTGTGACTGTAACGATCGGTTCTCTCCTCAATACCTTAGGGGTCTTTTTTCAAGCGGCGTTGATTTCTGCACTAGTACAGGAAAATGTCTGGCTCTATTTCATCATTCAGATCACCCAGCTACTTACTAACATCTTGCAGTTTTTGGGTGTGATCAATCCCCCTGGGTTCTGGGCAGTGCAGACCTTTGCTGTCTTCTCCATCATCTGTGCTAACTTCTTCTACCAGTGTTTAATTCACGTCGGTGCCTGGTTGTTACTCGATCGTTTAGGTACGCCCATCCCCTCTCCCCCCCGCTGGGTAGAAAATCTGTTTCTCTGACCACTAGAGCAAACGACGCGATCGGTATTTGAGAATTTCCTTGGGTAGATCAAAGACAGATTGACCATTGGGACTGACGGGAACCAGGGGATTAACTCTACCAGGTACAGTTAACAGGGGCGCTTCTAAACCTGCTCTAAAGGGAAAGGTACTGCGATCGAGGGGGCTAAAGAGAGGTTCATAAAAACCATCGGGGAATTCTGGTGTTTCTGGGAAGGGGGGCAGGTTGGCAATTGTGAAGGCAGATCGGTTTATCCCTTGTCCATCTTTGACAAAAATCACTTCTGTCCTTTCCCTAGGTGTATCAGCTGCAGTTTTGACAGAACTAAAAAAGTCATAGACAAAGGCATCGGGGTCAATGACACCATCTTGATTGCTGTCTTCCCCTACTACTGTGCGGAGAGTGCCGTATAGCTCTGGTTCAGAAGGTAGAATGACGGACACAGCGGCATTATCATCCAATCCCTCCCACTCGGTGTAACCCAGGAAGCGATTTTCCCGATCGAACAATCTGATACTAATGCGTTCAAAGGGTTCAATCCCCCGCCGAAACTGTGCCTTTTGATTGATCGGAAAGAGAAAATCCCCCACAAATCGCTCTGGTAGATAGGCGTTGTTTCTTTTCCGCTGCCAGGCAATGCGGACAATGACTTCCTGGAGTTGGGGGTCCCGCTGATGGATAGTTAAAATAAAATTGCCGCGATTAGTCAACAGGCGCTGGCGCAGGGGAAACCTGGTGTTGGGAAACAGTCTGCTGTAGGTCGTGCGCAACCGCTCGAATCTAGCTTGGTCCATCTCAAAACCCCGGAATGCCCACCCCCGCAGCTGCCGCACATATTCCCCCTGGGATAACTTAGCCCGCACTACCCCTTGGCGATCGGGTTCCACAAAGCACTTATCACCAGCCTCCATTGCCCATTGATGGGGGTCAGTAGTTTTGTTGAATTCTACTCTGCCCTCTAGGACTTGGTATTCTTCTTTGCCATTCCCATGCACTGTCATAATGTAGGTCGTTCCCCGCACTGCCGCTGTCACACTGTTGGTACAGGCTGATACACCGCTGACAAGAACGCTGCCCTGTTGCAATTGCACGCCACATTCCCCCACCGTAAACCTCGTATTTCTACCTAGTCTTGCAACTGCTTTGTTATCAAAGGTCAACTCTGCTCTGGCTGCACCAGTGCGTACTTGCTGCTGTCGTTGGACAACATCTCTTAACTTTGCTTGTCTTTCTTGAATGAATACTTGATTGCTCTCCAAAATTGCCGTCACTGTGGCGCGACTGACCCCTGTTTGGGCGATCGTTTTACCTGTCACAACAACAAAAACAAGGACAGAGAAGACAGTAACTACTAACTTGAGCACGCGAGATAGGCGCATAGGTACTCCTGAGCTATAGGGGAATATCTTAGCAGCATCTATCCCCCTGGAGATTGTGTAGTTTTGTAAAAAAACTGCAAAGAAAAACTAAAGAACAGTTTCCTTCTTCAGATATTGTCATAGTGTGTAACTGCACAGCGGAGTTCATCATTTACCAAAGGCTGGCTCTATGGCGGAAATATTATCTAATGCGGTAATTTTGTCACGTCTACAATTTGCGATCACCGCGATATTTCATATGTTGTGGCCTGTGCTGACAACGGGGATGGCGATTTATTTAGTCATAGTTGAGGGGTTATGGTTGAAGACAAAGAACATCAGCTACTATCACCATGCCCGTTTTTGGTCGAAGTTGTATGTCTTGAATTTTGGTTTGGGAGTAGCTTCCGGTCTGCCGATGGCATTTCAGTTTGGCTTGAATTGGGCACCTTTTTCGGAAGCTGTGGGGGATTTCTTTGGCACAGTTTTGGGCTTTGAGGGCACCATGGCTTTCATGTTGGAAGCTAGTTTCTTGGGCATCATGCTGTTTGGTTGGGAACGGGTGCCCCCCCTCATTCATTGGTTATCGACAATTTTAGTAGCCTTCGGCGCTAATCTATCCACCTTCTGGATTTTAAGTGCCAATTCCTGGTTGCAGACCCCTAGCGGCGGTGAATTTATCAACGGCAAATTTGTTGTCCAAAACTATTTTGCTGCCATCGCCAGTCCCTTTATGGTCAATAGTTTTAGTCATATGTTTCTGGCAACTTTGGAAACTTCTCTGTTTGTTATTGGCGGCATTAGTGCCTGGTATATTTTCCAAGATCGACACAAGGAATTTTTTGCCAAGTCCCTACAAATTGTGTTGATTATGGCTCTGTTTGTAGCTCCCCTCCAGATTTTTGTTGGTCATCTCAGCGCCGAACAGGTCTATCACTATCAGCCGGCAAAATTAGCAGCTATGGAGGCACAATGGGAGACTATTCCTGCTGGCAGTTCTGCGGCTTGGAGTGTGCTCGCTGCCCCCAATAATCAGTTGGAAAAAAATGAGTGGGAAGTGAAACTGCCGGGATTATTGAGCTATCTCCTGGAGCTAAAACCCACTCTAACAGAGCCAGTATTAGGCTTAAAGCATTGGCAACGTCAAGACCGTCCCCAGATGGTTGGTTTAATCTATTACTCCTTCCGTATTATGATTGCCATCGGTCTATATTTTCTGGGGCTAATGTTAGTCAGTGTGGTGGAATGGCTAAGAGGAAAACTGACCGATCGGAAATGGCTGATGGTGGGCTGGGTGATTGCCGCTCCCCTTGGTTACATTGCTGTAGAATGTGGTTGGATTGTGCGGTGTGTAGGACGACAACCCTGGTTGGTCTATGGCAAAATGCGCACAGTGGAAGCAGCTTCTCATCTGCCGGTAGGGGAAATTCTCTTTTCTTTGACGGGTTTGACGGTCATGTATGTCATCTTTTTTGGGGCTGCCCTCCTCTTTGGCAGTAAAATTATTCGTAAGGGACCTGATTTAGAGTTACCAGCACCCCAAATGGGTAAGGTAAAATTTGTCCCCGACAGTCGTCCTGCGGAAGCTTAGTGAAAAAAAGGAAAAAACTATGGAACCTCTACAACCATTGCAGGAGTTTTTGCCGCAAGTTTGGTTCTTTATTTTGGGTTTGTTCCTCTTTCTCTATGTCCTGCTGGATGGTTTTGACCTGGGGGTAGGGATTCTCTCCCTCACAGCTTCCAGTGAAGAAAGACGGTCAATTTTAATGACTAGCTTGGGCAATGTCTGGGATGCCAATGAAACTTGGCTAGTGTTAATGGGGGGGGCTTTGTTTGGAGCTTTTCCCCTTGCCTATGCCACCATTTTGAATGCCCTCTACATACCGGCTGTGATTATGGTAGTGGGTTTAATTCTGCGGGCTGTCTCCTTTGAATTTCGCGAAAATGCCAAGAACAAATTAGTGTGGAATGTTGCCTTCGGTGTCGGCAGTTTCCTAGCAGCTTTAGGACAGGGATTTGCCCTAGGGACCGTATTTGAGGGCATCAAAGTTGATGAAGCTGGTCACTTTGCTGGGGGTGTTTGGGATTGGCTGACCTGGCGATCGGTGCTTGTGGCTTTGACCTTAATTCAGGCATATGTTTTGGTGGGTTCTACCTATCTCATCCTCAAGACCACGGGGGATTTGCAGGAGACGCATTACAAAACTGCCACGATCGCTACTTGGACAACTTTGATTGGAGCGATTTTCATAACCGTCAGTACCCCCGCTTTGTCAGAACAGGCAAGGGAGCACCTCTTTAATCCACCCCTTCTCTATATTTTCGGGATTATTCCCTTGGGGGGATTGCTATTGATTTATCTTCTGTTGCGCAGCCTGCAAAAACGGGAAGAGGTCACCCCTATTGTCTGGACTTTTCTCCTCTTTGCTCTCTCATTTATCGGTCTGGGCTTTGTGATTTTTCCCAACATTATTCCCCCCAGTGTCACTATCTATGAAGCAGCGGCGGCACCCAGTTCTCTGGTGTTTATGCTCACTTTTGTTGGTTTCTTGATCCCTATTCTCCTCGCCTACAACGTCTACAACTACATCGTCTTTCGCGGCAAGATTGTAGCGGCAGAACACTAACATACAGGAGCTGATGTATTATTACGTCAGATACCAGGGATAGAAAAGAGAATGGAACGATCGAAGTGGGTGGCAATTGTCACAGGGGCGGTCTCCCTGCTGTTGGGGATAGCCTATTTGATATTAGTCCAAATTTTGGACTGGCGGGGGGAGATGGTGCCTGCTCCCATAGAAGGCTGGCTCTTCTCAATACTGCACTAAACTAATCACAGGTCCAGGGGGATTGAGGTGGCTTCTTCCCTGCAGCGTGGTTAGCTCCACCACAAAACCGTAGCCCTTAACTTTACCCCCTGCTTTTTCCACCAGGCGGGCAGCAGCGGCGGCGGTTCCTCCTGTGGCAATGACATCGTCGACAATCAAAACCTCTGCCCCCGGCGGCAAAATATCTGCTTGCATCTCCAGGCTGTCTTGCCCATACTCTAGCGTGTACTCTACTCTGATCAGTTGCCCTGGTAACTTCTTGGGCTTGCGCACGGGAATAAAACCACAACCTAGGCGCAGGGCGAGGGGGGCACCAATGATAAAACCCCGTGACTCGATCGCTACCACATAGTCAACAGGGGGGCACTGGGCACTCAAACGCTGGATGATCGTGCTAAGACCCTGGGGGTGGGCTAACAGAGGCATAATATCGCGGAACAAAATGCCTGGCTTGGGGAAATCAGGCACATCTCTAATCAACTGACGGAAATCCATAGGTGCCCTAGTAAAGGTTCTCGATCGTGCCGTTGCCGGGAATGACCTCACCGATCGGGTAGCATTCTATCCCCTTTTGCTGAAACCACGCCAGGTAGTCTAGAGTAGGCACTACTACTGCCATGCCAATCCCCATGTTGAAGGTGTTGAACATATCGGCGGTGGGAATTTGCCCGATCCCCTGCAGCCAGCGGAAGAGGGGGGGAATTTCCCAAGGGGTGATGCGCACGGAACAATGGGAAGGGAGACAGCGGGGTAAATTCTCCGGAATGCCGCCCCCCGTAATATGTGCCAAACCGTGAATCTCCATGCCCGATCGGATGGCTTCCAGAATAAGGGGAACATAGATGCGGGTAGGAGTCAAACAGAGTTCCCCGATCGTTTTGTCTCTATCCAAGGCAGGGAGACGATGGTGCCAATCCCAACCCTGGTCAGCAATTACCCGCCGAATTAAACTAAAACCGTTGCTGTGGAAGCCGCTACTGGCTAAACCCAACACGTAGTCCCCCACCTGTACCCGCTCGGGGGTGATGAGGTCCGCCTTCTCCACCAGCCCCACACAAAATCCTGCCACATCGTATTCCCCTGTCTGGTAAAAACCGGGCATTTCCGCCGTTTCCCCCCCAATGAGGGCACAGCCCGCCTCTTTGCAACCCTCCGTGATGCCTGCGATCACTGCCTGCAGTTGCTCTGGTTGCAGTTTGCCCGTCGCCAGGTAGTCCAAAAAGAACAATGGCTCTGCTCCTACCGTCAGCACATCGTTGACGCACATGGCCACGAGGTCAATCCCGATCGTGCTGTGACAGTCCATTGCCTGGGCGATTTTTAACTTCGTGCCTACCCCATCTGTCCCTGCCACCAACACTGGTTCCCGATAGCCACTCGGCAGAGCAAACAGACCGCCAAAGCCTCCAATACCACCTATCACCCCTGGGCGGTACGTACTGTGGACTAAACCCTTAATCCGCTGGACAAACTCCCTGCCCGCCTCTATATCTACCCCCGCTGTTTTGTAATCCAAGGGCTATCTCCCGCTTGCCACCTCTGCTTTTGCCACCTGCTGCTTGAGCACCTCCAGTGCCTTGACAAACTGCGGGTCTTCCTCCGTGCCTATCTTATCCTGGTTTTTTGCCAGCATTTCCCGCTGCTTAGGCGTCAGTTCTACTATTATGTCCGGCTTAATCCCCGATCGGTTGATGTCCGTGCCATTGGGGGTGAGGTATTTCGCTACTGTCACAGCTAACCCTGACCCATCGGAGAGGGAATGCACTGACTGCACTAGCCCCTTGCCAAAGGTCTTTGTCCCCACGATCACTGCTCGTTTGTTGTCCTGCAGTGCTCCCGCTAAGATTTCACTGGCACTGGCTGACCCCCCGTCTACTATAACCACCAGGGGTTTATCAGTCAGAGCTTGGCGGTTAGCCGTCAGACGTTCACTCTCCCCCTTGCGATCGACCGTAGAAACGATCGTGGCATTTTCCATCCACATCCTGGCAATTTCGGCACTGGCGTAGAGTAAGCCCCCCGGATTGGAACGGAGGTCGAGGATAAAGCCCTTCACCTGCTGGTCCAGTTGGGAGCGGATGGCTTTACGCATGTCGTTGGGAGCGTTGGCATTGAACTGGGTGAGACGGATATAGCCCACCTTGCCAAACTCCGACTGCTGCACAGAGGAGCGCACGGCATGGAGTTCAATTTTTTCGCGGCGGATTTCCACCTCAAATCTGTTCCCCCCCCTTTGAATGCCCAATTTTACCTTTGTCCCCTGGGGACCGCGAATGAGGTTTACCGCTTCGTTGATGTCCATCCCCTCAGTACTTCTGCCGTTGATGGTGATAATCTCATCTTTGGCAATAATGCCCGCCCTTGCCGCTGGGGAATCCTCAATGGGGGAAACCACTGTCAATTTTTTCGTCTCTTCGTCAATGCCGAGGGTCAGACCTACCCCTGTCAATTCCCCCGAGGTGTCGATCTTCATACTTTTGAACTGATCGGGGTCGAGGAAGCGGGTGTAGGGGTCATTGAGGGACTGCAACATTTCCCGCACCGCGCGGTAGGCATCGGCTTTGGAGGCGTAGTCACGGCTGAGATACTTGCGGCGGGTCGCCTGCCAATCCACCTTGTTAAAGGTAGCATCCACATAGTCCCGATTGATAATTTGCCATACTTCGTCCACTAGTTCCTTGGGACTGTTGCGGAAGGCTGCCCCTGCCACTTGAAATCCTGCCATTGTCAACCCCGCCATCAATGCAGCGGTGGAACCCAGAATCAGTCCGCGCTTCACCATAACCAAAACCTGTGCCATCCTTCTATTGCCCTAATTTAGCACAATTGCCTGGGGTAGATTGTGTCCCCCCTCACAATGCCCACTGCCTCCACCACTGGTGCACAAATTTTAACATGGGATGGGTTTAGCGGTAGTTGGTAAATTGCAGGGCAACGGGGAAATCCTGCCCTTTGAGGAATTGAATGACACTTTGGAGGTCATCTTTGGATTTGGAACTGACCCGCAGGGCATCCCCCTGGATAGTGACTTGCACTTTGAAGTTATCCCGCACCATTTTGCTGATTTTTTTGGCCAGTTCCTGTTCAATGCCTTGTTTTAGTTTGATCTGTTGCCGCACACGGTTGCCGCTGGCGTTCTCGATCGTGCCGTAGTCAAATATCTTAAGGGAAAGCCCGCGTTTGACTGCCTTGGTCTGCAAAATATCTACGACGGACTTGAGGGTAAATTCGCTCTCGGTGTTGATGGTGATGTGGTCTGCTTCTAGTTCGAGGGTGGTATTGGTGTCTTTTAAGTCAAAGCGGGTGTTGACTTCCCGGCGGGTCTGGTCGAGGGCGTTGACGAGTTCCTGACGGTCAAATTCACTGACTATGTCAAAGGAATAGGTAGCAGCCATAGGGATTAATGGGCAGGTCAGCGCTTCATCTTAGCATATTCCTGTTGAGCTAGTTCCAACAACCGCTGGCATAGAGCAGGGAAAGACAGACCCGTTGCTTCCCACAGTTTGGGATACATACTGGTTTGGGTAAAGCCGGGCATGGTGTTGATTTCATTGAGCAGAACAGTAGCGGCTGCTTCCACATAGAAAAAGTCCACCCGCGCCAGTCCCCTTGCCCCGATGGTTTGGAAGGCTTTGACAGACAGTTCCTGTACAATTTCCACTACTGATGGGGGCAACAGAGCGGGAATAATTAAATCGGCTTTGCCGGGGGTGTATTTGGTATCGTAGTCGTAGAAGTCACTGCTGTAGGTGATTTCCCCCACGGGGGATGCCATGGGCTGGTCGTTGCCCAACACCCCACACTCAATTTCCCTCCCTTGCACCCCCTCCTCGATGAGAAACCGATCGTCATGGCGTAGCGCCAACTCCACCGCCGCTATTAATTCCCCCCGCTGGCGCACCTTGGAAATCCCCACCGAAGAACCCATGTTAGAGGGTTTGACAAAGCAGGGATATTGCAGTTCTAGTTCCACTTTGTCCTGCCAGAGGGCGGGCTGCCTGTACCACTGCTGCCGCGTACAGGGGAGATATTTCACCTGGGGAATGCCGGCTTTGGCGAAAACGGACTTCATGACAATTTTATCCATCCCAATGGCGGAGGCTAGCACCCCACTGCCGACAAAGGGTTTTTGCATCAGCGTTAATAGCCCCTGCACTGTACCATCTTCGCCGTTGGGTCCATGGAGGACGGGAAACCAAATGTCTACCTCTGTGGTCTCAGGGGGCAAGTAAAAGTGGTCACAGGGAGAGAGGAGGGCAAAGTTAGCGTCGTAGAGGACGGCGGCGGACTCCCTGGGGTTGTGCCAAAAACCAGCCCGATCGATGTAAAAGGGCAGTACCCTATAGTCAGGTAAGCCAGCAGCGATCGCCCGCGCCGAAGCGATGGAGATGTCATGTTCCCCGGACTTGCCACCAAAGATCAACCCTACTGTCTGCACAATTCCTCCCCACAAATGAAGGCAATCTTAGCATCTAAGACATAGAATATCGGCATGGAAATTACTTTTCTCGGTACTAGCTCTGGGGTGCCTACCCGCAACCGCAATGTCTCCAGCGTGGCAGTGAAGCTGACGCAACGATCGGAGGTATGGCTTCTAGACTGCGGGGAAGCCACCCAGCACCAAATTCTGCGCAGCGAGGTACGGCTGAGTCAAATTACCAAGATTTTTATTACCCATCTGCACGGTGACCACATCTTTGGCATCCCTGGCTTGCTGGCGACCTGTGGGCTGGCGGGGACAGTGCAACATATCGACCTCTACGGTCCCCCTGGGTTAGGGGGTTTTGTCGATGCCTGCCTCAAATATAGTGAAACCAAACTGAACTACTCCATTGCGGTCCATCGCGTCAAGCCCGGTCTGGTGACGGAGGATAGGGAATTTGCCGTTTTTTGCGCCCCCCTCAAACACCGTGTCCCTGCCTATGGCTATCGCATTGTGGAGAAAGACCGCCCTGGCACCTTTGATCTTGAAAAGGCAAAAGCGTTGGGTATACCCCCCGGTCCCCTCTACGGCAAACTAAAACAGGGGGAAACGATTACCCTCCCTGATGGCAGAACCTTTGTAGGCAAGGATTTTGTCGGACCTCCCAAGCCAGGCAAGAAAGTGGTCTACTGTACGGACACGATCTACTGCGATAGTGCGGTGGAACTGGCAAAACAGGCAGATGTCCTCATCCACGAGGCGACTTTTGCTCACCAAGACGCGGATATGGCTTACCAGCGATTGCACTCCACTAGTACAATGGCAGCCCAGGTTGCCCTCGGTGCCCAGGTGAAAAAATTGGTGATGACCCACTTTAGCCCCCGCTATGCCCCCGGCAATGCGATCTTGCTAGAGGATTTGCTGCAGGAGGCACGCATGATCTTTCCCGAAACCTACCTTGCCCAGGATTTGCTGACCCTAGAAGTTTAACCACCGCCGCCAGGCTAACCATCTAATCCGCCGCAACTTCTCCCCAGGAGTTTGCTGTTTGTAGACTACCTGTTGGGCAATCTCTGTCACCACACTGGGTATCTCAAATCGGTATTGACTGAGTTGAGACAGACGTAACCCCAATTTCATCACTAAACCGATCGTTTCTATCACTTCCGGGGCTTTGTCACTGAGGAGGTGGGCACCGACAATTTTGCCATTCGGTAGACAGACCAACTTACACAGCCCCTGGGGCAAGAGGGGATAGCGCCAGACCTTGATGCCCTTGCCATAGCGCCGCCTTGCCTGCACTTCCGTTAGACCAATACTGGCAACCGCTGGTTCTGTGTTCACCACCGTAGGCACAAGGGGCATTGCCGTTTTACCCCAGGTAAACCCCAATAAGCGCCGCAAGAGAGAGGGAATCTCTCCCATTTGCTGACAGACAAACACCCTGGGATTGGTAGTTTGCCCCCGCTCGTCGTGCACCACCATCCCTTCTGCTACCTTCACCCTGGCTGCCCATAGGTTGAGGGATTCCAGGTAATCTTCCATGACTAACGGCAAGTACAAGCTGTGGCAGATAATCCCCTGTTCACTTGTCCAGAGTTTGATTCTACCATCGGGCAACATATCCACCGCTGAGGGAGTAGTGGTCGTTAAAACCTCAATGCCGTCAATTTCTAGCTTGCTCTGTAGCATCCGACTCACTTCACTGTCTACAGCTGGCAGTAACTGCTGGGGCACCAGGAGGGTTACCTTAGTGCCGGCGCGGGCGAGGCTTTGGGCAATGGTACAACTGAGGGCATCTTCCCCTAAAATGACAATACTAGTGGGAATGCGCTCGATCTTAAAAAAATCCTCACTCGTGACATAGGGAACAGCCGCCAGTCCATGAATTTGCATAAGGGGACGCTGGGGAGGAATACCAAGGACAAATAACCGCGCCCCTAGAGTCTTGCCCTGGGAGACGAAGGTCTGCCGCCCCGTGAAATAACCGCCCCCCAACAACACATCCACCCCCAACAAGGACAGGGACTCTAACCAGTTCCCCAACCGATCGGTTTGATAGGTCGCCATCGTCATTAGGCGTGTGGAGGGGACAAAGGCTACCCTTGCCTGGGCTTGTACCGCCGCCTCTGCCAATAGATAGGAAGGAATACCCCCGCCAATCACCACGAGATCATAGTCCAAATAAGGGGCATTTCTTTCCGTTGACATATTTACAATACTTTACAAACTTCCCAGAATTAACGATAACCGACAGAAAAAGATTATGACAGTTACAAACAACATTGACTTCAAAAACATTAACGTCAATCCCGAAGGCAAGGGCACTTTTGGGTTTACCAACTTGGCGGAAATCTGGAACGGCAGAATGGCAATGCTGGGTTTTATTGCTGCTTTGGTGCAGGAAGTGATCACAGGCAAGGGTATTCTCGCCCAGGTGGGCATCACCAATACAGCAGGGGGCTACCTCACGGCGTTATTTTTGGCGGGTTTTATGGTGGCAGCGATCGTGGGTTACTATGCCGTCAATCTCTCTAGCCCCGTGCAAATTCCCCCCGAGGAGTCCTCTGGTAATCCCTAGAGGGGGGTTAAATCTTGCAACATTTTGCGCACCCGCAGCAGTTGAATGAGGTGGCGTAAGTGGGGGGAGAGGGTTGCTTCGGAATTACTCAACTCTTCCCGTAGGGATTCCTGGAGTAAGACATACTCCGCTGCTGTCAACTTCCTGCCGTCTAGGGGCGATCGGGCATGGGTATAGATTTCTGTCCGCAGCACTTCCTCTGGTGGTTCCCCCGCTGGCACGCAGGTAGCTAAGAGGGCGCTAAACACCCAGTCGATTGGGCACATCACGACAGCCTCCTGGAATTGTCCTACGGGTTTCACTCCCCCCCCAAGCGCAGAGGTATTTGCGGTTTTCCTCCGACAAGCCCACTGCTCCAGTAAAATCTGCTCCTTCTACCACTGCTCCCGTGTAGGCACCGGTTTGGAAATTGGGATTAAAGTTACGGCTGCGGGGGGAAGCCTGCTCCAAACAGCCATGAAAGAACTTAACGTTAGTGAGATCGGCACCGCGAAAACTACAGCGGGCAAGGATTGTGCCGGTGAAGTCTGCCCCCGCTAGGTTGGTGAAATCTAGGTTCGCCTTGACCATATTGGCACCAGAGAAGACAGCCCGCCGCAGGTCAGTGCCGCTTAAATCCTCCCCTGCCAGCATATTGCCTAGGTTGATCACCCGCACCCCCTGTTCCAAGTCCACGACATAGCCCCCTGCCCCATCTAGGATTGGTCGCCCCAATAAGCCGTCCCGTTTGAGGGGTGTCAACAAGTTGGCACTGGACAGAAAGCGAATTACCTTTGCCTTGCCCCCTGCGTCGATACTGCCTAGGAGAGCTGCCGTACGGGCTTCCGCAATTACCCGCTCCAGGGGCCAATCCTCCATCTGTCCTTCTTCGTCGATCACTAGGTCGGAAATGCCCTGGAAATAGGCATCGATGGTTTGTTGTTGGGTGATGGTATTTTGCTGACTGGTGAGTTTTTCGGTGATTTCATTTTGCCGTCCCGCTACCCACACTGCTAGGATAGCGATAATCACTTGTCCTGCTGCCCCGATCGCCCCTGGCACCCCCTTTTCCCAGTCAAGGTTACCGACCCACTCCCAAAACTTGTTGTCCAATTTGGTGTAACTGCCCAGGAGAAAGAGGGTGATGAAGGTGATGATGGAGGCAAGGGTTACGTCCCAGTGGATACCCAAGGGAGAAGTGATGTAGACGCGATAGAGGAAGGGCAGGAGAATGGGCGCACTCAGGATACCCACCCCTAGGGTTCCCCCCATGATCAGGGATTCCTGCTGTAGATTAACGCCTACCGCTGTCACCACCATCGCCAGCAGCGCCAGCAACAAGCTGAGAGCCTTCAACCGAATTACCGTACGCATTCCCTTGGGTCAGTACCCCTATACAAGCTAATGTAACAGAAGTCACGATCGGGGACAATGCTGCTATCATGGGGGCAAACTTGGGACCAGAGGTAATTAGAGGTGCAACTGCCGCCCTTACCAGAAGCTAATCACCCCCTAGTCAAGCCCCTTCTGTTCAAGGGGGATTCGGAATTGTTGTCTCTGTTTCTAAGATACCCCACCACAGGGCGCTATTTTGCTGCTATTTTCTGTCGCTACGGGCAAGTTGTCTATACTCTCACCAGTCGCACAACCCGATCGATGGTGCAGGGGGATTTTTTGTTTCTCAAGGTGTGGGAGTATATTTTCAACGAGTTGCGGCTGTTGGGCGATCAATCCATCAATCTCCAGAGTTGGATTATCGATGCCACGGGGGTAGTCCTCAATCGCATCCAGGTTCCCCCCGTAGAGGAGATTAACTATTCCCTCAGTCATACCTCCCCCGTATTTTGGTGTTATTTAGACCAAGCCTTACAACAGTTGCCAGGGGATTTGCGTTTGGTGCTCCTCCTCAGTGAGACCTTTAAGTGGACTTCTGTGCGTATCGCTGCTTATCTACAGGCGGAAGGGGAAACTGTAACTCCCGAAGATGTGATGCACTTGGTGACAGAGGCTTATGCCTGTGTGCTAAAAATCATACCAGAGGATATTCAAGCCATTTACTTAACCCCCGATCGGATGGTTGCCTGATGGACATTCCCCAATTGTTAAAAACGGCGATTGCTGAACTGGATGTCAATCTAGAAGAGGAGCTGAGCCGCTATCAGTACTGGCGCAAACATGGCAAGGTGCCTACGGTGGTCTCTAGGTTTACCCAACGATCGAAGCCCCGTCCTATTCCCCCAGAACCTCCCCCTGTTGTGCCCCAGAGTTCCCCTAGCCCACAGCTCGACGCAGCAGAGCCGCCACCCAACCCTGTGCCACCCCCTATCCCAGAAAAAGTCACCCAACCCCCTGTCCAGGACAACTGGCTGGATTTTCCCACTGCTTTTGCCGCCCTTGCCCTGATGATTGTCCTCGGTACGGTGGGTTATATCGCTGCCGAAATGCTTCAGCTCGATCGGGGCATCCCCAAACCCGATTCCCCTACCCCTACAGCGCAGCCCCAACTGCCCAACCCCATTGCCGCTCCCCCTACAGCGCAGCCCCAACCGCCCAACCCCATTGCCGCTCCCCCTGTGTCTGTGCGTCCGCCCTTGCCTGACCCCAGCATCGAAAACTTACCCCCTATACAGTCCACTCCTCCCAGTGATGCTCCTACCGTTTACCGCGTGGTGGTGCCTCGGGAATATTTCGATCGGGTGCAAGCCCTAGAGCCAGGCGCCTTTGTGCGTCCCGCTGATGGTAAGGTACAGGTGGCTGCCCTACAAAACCGTGAAGAGGCGGAAAATCTACGGCGTCGACTGGAGGAGCAAAATATCCCCGCGGCAATTGAAGAGTAGTCATGGCTTGGTGGTGGGAGCAGGTGGTGAGCAGTGCGGGAGCAGGAATACTAGCCACTTTTACCTGGGTGTTACTAGTCAGCCTGGGCAAGGAAATCCCTGTGAAGGGTTGGGGCTGGGGCCAGGGTATGGGAATCATCGGGGGCAGTAATGCTCTGTTGTGGCTGTTTCTGGGGATAGTGCAACCTAGTTTGCTCCTGTGGTTCTCCCTTTTTCTAGTGCTCAATGGGGTGGGGGGCTACTGGCTGACCAATTTACCCGCAATTGCTATTCCCCCCCTCTGGGCAATCTATCTCCATCCCCTGGTCATTACCCTCATGCTCACGCTCTGGGGGGGGGCAACGGCGAAATTCACTTAACCGATCGTTAATATTTTTGCTAGGCTGTCTAAAAGTTTGGATAACAGCAGTGGACATCGTAATTGGTAGGGGAAGATACGCACGCCGCGCCTACGGCATTGATGAAATTGCGCTTGTACCAGGCAATCGCACGATCGACCCCCGTCTGGTCAACACCACTTGGGAAATAGGGGGAATTCTGCGGGAGATTCCCATCATTGCTAGTGCCATGGACAGCGTGGTGGATGTGAATGTGGCAGTGAAGTTGACGGAATTGGGCGCCCTGGGGGTTATCAACTTGGATGGTCTGCAAACGCGCTATGCTGACCCCAACCCCATCTTGGACAAGGTAACCCAGGTGGGAAAGGAGGAATTTGTACCCCTGATGCAGTCCCTCTACAGTGAACCCGTCAAACTGGAGCTAATCACAGAGCGCATTAAGGAGATCAAGGCAAGGGGGGGAATTGCCTGTGTCAGTGCTGTGCCCGCTAACGCCGCCAAATACGGCAAGATCGCTGTGGAAGCCGGCTGTGACCTCTTTTTTGTGCAATCGACAGTTGTTTCCACTAATCACCTTGTCCCCGCTGACTCTATGCTGCTGGACTTAGCCCGCTTCTGCGCTGAAATGCCTATACCAGTAATTCTGGGTAACTGTGTCACCTATGAAGTGACTTTGGAATTGATGAAAGCAGGTGCTGCTGCTGTCTTGGTGGGTATCGGTCCAGGGGCGGCTTGTACCTCCAGGGGTGTTTTAGGGGTAGGGGTTCCCCAAGCCACAGCGATCGCTGACTGTGCTGCTGCCCGCAATGACTTCTACCGTGCCACTGGTAAATATGTCCCGATCGTTGCCGACGGTGGGCTGATCACAGGGGGGGACATCTGTAAATCTATTGCCTGTGGGGCAGATGCGGTGATGATTGGTTCTCCCTTGGCAAGGGCACAGGAAGCACCGGGGCGGGGTTTTCACTGGGGTATGGCAACTCCCAGTCCCGTTTTACCCAGGGGCACCAGGATCAAGGTTGGCTGTACGGGCACCCTAGAGCAAATTCTGCGCGGTCCCGCCGTCCTCGATGATGGCACCCACAACCTATTAGGGGCACTGCAGACCAGCATGGGCACCCTGGGGGCACAAACCCTTAAGGAAATGCAAAATGTAGAGATTGTCATTGCTCCCTCCCTATTGACGGAAGGCAAGGTCTACCAAAAGGCGCAGCAGCTAGGTATGGGTAAGTAGGTAAACTGCGATCCCGTCACATCCCCCTAGGAGTTGGCAAAATTTTTGCGTAATCGCCAGCCCTAGACCTCTACCTCCGGCGGGTAGAGCCATCAATCTGTTTACTGAAATGGGCGGGGTGTCTCACCTTGCCTTGTTTGCTAATGCTCTAGGGGGCGTTTTTCCTACAAAATTTTTCTAAGTCCTGTTTTCCACAAGGGATCATCAGTGGCGATAAACGATCGTGATGCCATCCCTGACGGGGAGGAGAACTTGTGATACCCGTTCATCTTCGGCGACCAATCGATTGAACTGATGTATAGCTAAGGCTGCAGGACTGGGTTGCGGTTGCCATACTTCTCCGCGAAGTAAGGTGTTATCGGCACAGAGAATTCCCCCCGATCGTAACAAGTGGTGGTCAAGAATTGTCTGGTAGTAATGGCAATAGTTGCGTTTATCGGCATCTAAAAACACGAGGTCAAACTGATAGTTTTCAGCAATTAACTGTGGCAAAATATCGGCGATAAGACCCACCCGCAATTGGATTTTGCTACCCCAAGGGACACGATCGAAATTAGCTTGAGCTTGCCCGTCCCGATCGCAGGTGATGATCAGACCATCGGGGGGTAAAACTTCCGCCATAGCCAGGGCGGAGTAGCCAGTTAAAGTACCCAATTCTAGGACCCGCCTTGCCCCCATAGTGAGGATAAAAATCTGCAGCAGTTGGGTAACTAATTGCCCTGCTACCATATGGCGAGCCGCCGTTTGGGACTCGATTGCTTGGCGATAGGGGGGAACAGGGGTGGTCATTTTGCTACAGTAATCCTGCCCCAACTGAGCTTGGGCAATCAAATCTTTTAGGTCTGCCCCTGCCTGCAATTGTGCTAGATACCAAGGAAACAATTACTGCCTCTGCAAATATTCTGCGACTGTTTTGGCGACGATCTCAGACACTTCCTTGTTTTCCTCTACTGCCTTGACCGCCTCTGCTTCCAATTGTTTCACTGTTTCAGCAGGCAAATTCAACAGATTTACTAATTTTTGATAGGCAACTGCTTCTTCCATGTTGATGCGGGGTTCCTCAGGCGTGCGTCTGCTACAGTAAATCACTTCGTAGCCCAATTTGAGGACTAATTCCCGATCGGCTGTGGTTTCCAATTTGGGAATCAACTCTTCCAGGGGAATGCGCTGCTGAATATAATCCTGCAGTTCACCTACCAACTGCTCCCGATGGGCAGGGGTGACAGCAAATAGGGCACTGAGTTTTTCCAAAAGGAGTGTCATCTCCTGCGGTTCTAACTGTCCGTCTGCCCAAGCCATGGAAGCCACCACCCGCAGTAAATTCATCTGGCGGGGCGTAATTGAAGGGGGAGGTACTGATGCCATAACTTTTTACCAAGCCTATGTTCATCATCGACAGAAACTGCCCTCTCTACGCACCTCTTAACAAAATTAAACAAGTACAGCTTCCAGGTCGGCGATCGTTTTGGGCAATGCTTGGGTCAAGACTTCGCCACCAGTGGGGGTGACCAGCACATCATCTTCAATGCGAATGCCCTGCACATCCCGCAATTCCTCTAGCTTTTCCCAGTTGATAAATGGCTGGTAGAGGGGGTCAGACAAAATGGAGGGCACTTGGTAAAACCCAGGCTCGATCGTGACCACCATACCCGCCTGTAGAGGACGATGGAGACGGAGGTATTTTAAGCCAGGAGCAGTACTTCTGGTTCTTCCTGGGGCATAGCCCGCCAGGTCGCCGAGGTCTTCCATATCGTGGACATCCAAGCCCAATAAATGCCCCACTCCGTGGGGGAAAAAGGCACTGTGGATATGCTCTGCCACTAGATCAGCGGGATTGCCCCGGAGAATACCCAAATCAACTAACCCCTCCGTCAGGACATGGCAGGCTTGGAGATGGACATCCTGGTACTCTACCCCTGGGCGGATCATAGCTATTGCCGCAAGTTGCGCCTGTAGGACAATCTCGTAGATAGCTTTTTGGCTAGGGGAAAATTTGCCCGTGACGGGATAGGTGCGGGTGACATCCGTAGCCCAGCCGCTGGGGACTTCTGCCCCTACATCCACCAGGAGGAGATCGCCAGGGTTGAGGGGATGACTGTAGGTTTCGCTGTGGAGGACTTGCCCCTGGGTAGTGACGATGCTGTTATAGGCAGTGGTGCAATCGTGGGCAATAATCACCCCTTCTATGGCGCCACGGACTTGGGCGCAGGTCTGACTGCGGGGTGTAGCCTCCATCCCTGCCAGGTGGGCTGCCATTGTCACCTTTGCCGATCGCCGCATTTCCTGGAGTGCCCATTCATCCTGGGTCAACCGACATTCCACAATGGCTAGGGCAAGGCGGGGGTCAAGCTGGGGTACAGTGCCCAAAATCTCTCTTTGTTCCCCTAGGACAGAGGGGACAGGGATGGTTAGTGCTCTATTTAGGGAGGGGTATTCCTTTAATTTAGACTTGGGGTAACAGGCAGCAGCACCAAGGCAAGCGGCAAGGGCTTCCCCCTGGGGGCTATCTCCATGCCAGAGGGCGTAGCTGGGGGGCGGTTCATCCCAAAACAGTATAGTTCCACCAGGCTCTATAGCCAGGACAGCATTTTCTAAGCTGAGACCGGCAAAATACAAAAAGTGACTGCTGGCACGGAAGGGGTAGGTATTGGCGGGAAAATTGCGGGGTTGACGGGCGCCCGACCACAGCAGCACAGGACTATCTCCCACCAATTGGGCTAACTTATGCCTTCTTGCCTGCCAAACCCCCAGCATTGCCCCCTGTCCCCGCTAAATTAAAATATAGATGTTTATAGGTAGAAATAATGACCGATCGGCAAACCATTCTGCAAGCCCTTTCCACCATTCCCCTGCTTAAGCCCCACCAGATCGAAGATGTCACCATCAAAGATACAGGCACGATCGGGATCATCCTCTCCCTGCCCCCCATTGATCCCAACTTGCGCGATGCCATTGTGCAGCAGTGTAAGGCAAAAGTGATGCCCCTAGAGGGGGTAAAAGACGTGTGGGTGAAGATCGGCGTTGCCCTACCCAAGGCAGAGGAAAAGCCGGGGGGCGTAGCAAGGGTGAAGCACATTATTGCCGTCTCCAGTGGCAAAGGGGGGGTAGGCAAGACCTCTGTGGCAGTGAATTTGGCAGTGGCCTTGGCGGAGATGGGCTACCAAGTGGGGTTAATGGATGCGGACATCTACGGTCCCAATGTGCCCCTCATGCTGGGAATGCAGGATGCCTCCCTGTGGGTAGAGCGGGATGAGCAAGGGCAAGAGGTGGTAGAGCCTGCCTTCAACTACGGCGTCAAGATGATCTCCATGGCATTTTTAATCGATCGGGACCAGCCGGTGATGTGGCGAGGTCCCATGCTAGACGGTATGGTGAAAAAGTTTTTACATCAGGCAAAATGGGGCGAGTTGGATTTCCTCCTGGTAGATATGCCCCCCGGCACAGGGGATGTGCAGATTTCCCTTGCTCAGAGTGTACCCCTTACAGGAGCGATCGTGGTGACTACCCCCCAAACCGTTGCTTTGCTAGATGCCAGAAAGGGACTGCGGATGTTTCAGAATTTACGGGTGCCCATCCTTGGCATTGTGGAGAACATGAGCTATTTTGTCCCCCCTGACTTACCCGATCGGCAGTATGACATTTTTGGCTCTGGCGGTGGCAGCAAGACTGCCCAAGAACTGGGGATTCCTTTACTAGGATGTATTCCCTTGGAAATGCAACTGCGGGAAAGTAGCGACAAAGGCGTACCGATGGTGCTGGCACAGCCCCAATCCGCTTCAGCCCAAGCCATCAAGCAAGTTGCCCAAGCCCTCTGTGGGAAGGTATGTGCTGATAGGGAGATGGCAAAATGACTCATCTACAGAGGGGGGAATTCTCTCTATGACCAGGACACTTTGTTGGGGGTGGAAGACACCGTTGCTAAGCTGCGGCGCAGAGATTTTTTGACCACCTAGACAGAGAAAATTTGATCGCGGAGGTAGAGACCTTAGGCATTGCCCGCAGAAGAGAAGTGATCAGTCCCTTGATCATGCTGTTGGAGCATTTTCTCAAACAGTCTAGGCGCAAGCAAGGAACGGAGCTAAAGTCCCCCGTCTGCTAAAGCTTGGCAACTTGCCCGCAGCAATGTCAGCAAGACATATCTCAGCGTTGACTTCTCCCTACAGTGGCAGTATGGTCCTGGGATCGCTGCCCTCCTCAACTGTGATTTCTAGTTATGACATGCCCCCTTCAGCTATCACAGAGGAGGGTTGCCCGCGTGGAGCGTCCTGTCACAGGATTAGTGCCCTTAGCCACCTGACAAAGTTGCGCCCGTACTGCCTCCCGTAAATCCACATCGGTAAAATCTGCGCCGTCAATAATTGCGCCGTTGAAGTTAACTCCATAGGCAAAAGCCCCCTCCAAAATAGCATTGGTGAGGTTAGCCCTGGTCAGACGGGCAGTATCGATGGTGGCATTGGTTAAGTTTGCCCCTGTTAGATCAGCATCGGTGAGGTCTGCCCCAAAGAGACTGACGCCCTTGAGGTTGGCATTGATGAATTTGGCTTCCCGCAGGACAGTTTTGTTGAATTGGGAAGTGCGCAAATCCTGCCCGGAAAAGTCTGCTCCTACTAACACCCGCTTATCGTATTTTTCTGCCCAGGCGGTCAAGGGAGTTAGCCCCACAATCAGACAGCAGAGACACAACAACAACCAACGCAGGACTCGCTCAACCCCCACCAGAGGAAACCAACTAGATAGCAGAGACATAACAATACGCATACTTTGCTCGACACCTTGGAGTATCAGAGGAAACTGAATTCCCCTCCCTTGTTTCTATTTTGGCAAAAAGTGTAGGATAATTCTCTAGCTTCTCAGTGCCTGGCTATGCGGAAACAGTTGCCCCTATTGTTGTGCGTCTTTGCCCTGTTTGTGGCAGCGATCGTTTTTTTGGTACTGCGTCCGCCGCGCCTGGGGCTAGATTTGCGGGGGGGGTCGGTCATCACGTTACAGGCAAAACCTAACCCCGCTCAAGGTATTCCCACCATTACCCCTAGTATTTTGGCGGAGGTGCGGGGGGTAGTGGAAAGGCGGCTCAATGGCTTAGGGGTAGCAGAAATTGTTGTGCAAACCAGTGGCGACGATCGGATTGTAGTACAACTACCTGGGGTCAACAGTCCTGCCCAGGCGGAACAGGTGTTAGGGAAAACGGCACAGTTAGAATTCCGTCCCCAAAAGCGGGGCACAGAAGCAGAGTTTAGAGCCAGGTTGCAGGAGCGGCAGTTGTTGACTTTGGAATTAGCTGACCCCAATCTTGCCCCAGAGAAAAAGGCAGACCTGACGGCAAAGCTGGAAAAAAATAAGCAGGCGATTTTGGACTTGTTTGAACCGATCGGTCTGCGGGGGGATTTGCTGGTGAATGCCCAAGCTACCAACGACGGTACACAGTGGGGGGTGAGTCTGCAGTTCAATAAGGAGGGGGGAGAGCTATTTGCCAAAGCCTCTGCCCAAGTGGCGGGAACAGGGCGTTCCCTGGGGGCATTCTTAGATGGAGAGCTAGTGACGGCACCAGTGGTGGATGCTAAGTATGCCGATACGGGGATTACGGGGGGAAGAGCGTTTATCAGCGGCAGCTTTACGGTGGAAAGTGCTACCAATTTGGCAATTCAATTGCGATCGGGGGCATTACCCGTGCCCCTAGAAGTGATTGAAAACCGATCGGTGGGAGCGACCCTAGGGGCAGACAGTATTAAGCAGAGCATCTGGGCTGGGCTGGGGGGCATTGTCCTGGTGGTGGTGTTCATGGTCATCTACTACCGCCTGCTAGGGGTGATTGCCAGTGGGGCATTGCTAGTCTATGCTGTGCTAGCCATCGGTCTCTTTACTGCCCTGGGGGGGGTTCTCACCCTGCCGGGGATTGCGGGCTTCATCCTCAGTTTGGGCACAGCGGTCGATGCCAATATCTTGATTTTTGAACGCATGAAGGAGGAGCTGCGAGCCGGGAAGACCCTCTACCGCGCGGTGGAATCCGGTTTCGATCGCGCCTGGTCTAGTATTCTGGACGGTAACCTCACTACTTTGATTGCCTGTGCTGCCCTATTTTTCCTGGGGGTAGGTTTAGTAAAGGGGTTTGCTGTGACTTTGAGCATTGGTGTAGTTTTGAGTATGTTCACAGCGATTACCCTTACCCGCGCCCTGCTCCTAGGGGTGATTACCATTCCCCAATGTCGTCAGCCGCAGTACTTTGGCGTTGAAACTATTGCTACCCGCCCCCAAAGTCCAATGCATGAGCCTCGCCAAACAACAACATGAAACTCGACGTTATCAAATACCGCTACTTATATCTTGGTCTGTCCGCCCTGGTCATTGCCTTGGGCTTGGTAGGGATGTTCCTCTGTGGACAGCGCTTTGGCTTTCCCCTACGCCCCTCGGTAGACTTTACGGGGGGTACCCGCCTCTCCCTTTCCCTTGTCTGTGCCAATCCTCCCAAAGACTGTGGACAACCGATCGATTTGGAAAAACTGCGCGCCCAACTTGCCAGCCAGAACTACGAAAAACTGACAGTACAAGCGGCGGAAGAGGGTAGAGGTGTAGTAGTGCAGACAGGGGATTTAGCCCCCCCCGATCGGCAAAAGTTAGAACAGTTCCTAGGGGAAGCCCTCAAACCCTACGGCACCATTGACCCCAACAAAACCCAGATCGATCGGGTAGGACCTCTAATCAGTCAGGAACTCCTGCGGGGGGGCAGTCTCGCTTTAGCGGTAGCCCTGTTGGGCATCGTGGCTTATTTGAGCGTGCGGTTCCAGCCCGATTATGCCGTTTTTGCCACCCTTGCCCTTGTCCATGACGTGTTAGTAGTGAGCGGTGTGTTTGCCTGGCTGGGGTTACTAGGGGGAGTAGAAGTCGATAGTTTATTTATTGTCGCCCTGCTGACGATCGCTGGTTATTCCGTCAACGACACAGTAATTATTTACGATCGCATTCGGGAAAACCTCAAACAGCCATCCCTGGGGGCAACCCCCTCTGGTGAGCCTGTCGAACCGACCTTCAATCAAGTAGTAAATTTTTCCGTCAATCAGACCCTCACCCGCTCGATCAACACCACTCTGACGACCATCCTGCCCCTTTTAGCGGTACTGCTGTTTGGTGGTGCCACCCTCAAATTCTTTGCCCTGGCGCTGCTAGTGGGCTTTATCGCGGGGACATACTCCAGCATCTTCAACGCCACTATCCTACTCGCCTGGTGGCGGGGGCGGCAAGCAGTGGCATAGCAAAATCTCTAATCCTAGGTATGTTAAAAACTGATAAAAACCTGGGGCAACAGCGTCTATACTAAAAGACAGTGAACGTGAGAGGGCAAACAACATGGTCATGATCGAAACAAAAGCAGAACGCATGGTGATTAACATGGGGCCCCACCACCCATCCATGCACGGAGTTTTGCGCCTGATCGTGACCCTGGACGGGGAAAACATTGTGGACTGCGAGCCAGTGCTGGGCTACTTACACCGATCGATGGAAAAAATCGCCGAAAATAGGACGATCGTGCAGTATCTGCCCTACGTGACACGGTGGGACTACCTGGCGACCATGTTTACAGAAGCGATCACCGTCAATGCCCCCGAAAAACTGGCAGATGTACCCGTACCCCGCCGTGCCAGCTATATCCGCATGATGATGTTGGAGCTGAGCCGTATTGCCTCTCACCTACTGTGGTTAGGGACATTCATTGCCGACATTGGGGCACAGACCCCCTTCTTTTATGTCTTCCGCGAACGGGAAATGATCTATGACCTGTTTGAAGCGGCAACAGGGATGCGCATGATGCACAACTACTTCCGCATTGGGGGGGTAGCAGCGGATTTGCCCTATGGCTGGCTGGACAAATGCGAAGACTATTGCAAATACCAATTGGAAAAGATTGACGAATACGAACGCCTGATCACCAACAACCCCATTTTCCGCAAGCGGGTAGAGGGAGTAGGCAAAATCTCCCGTGAAGATGCCATCAACTGGGGTTTATCCGGACCGATGCTGCGGGCATCAGGAGTGAAGTGGGACTTGCGCAAGGTAGACCACTACGAACTCTACGACGAACTGGATTGGGAAGTGCAGTGGGCAACCGAAGGGGACTGTCTAGCCCGTTATCTCGTACGAGTAGGGGAAATGCGCCAATCCTGCAAGATGATTCTGCAAGCAATCAAACAAATACCGGGAGGTTCCTACGAAAACTTAGAAGCACAGCGTGTCCTGGCGGGTCCCAAGAGTGAATGGAACTCCCTAGATTATCAATTCATCAGCAAAAAACCCTCCCCCACCTTCAAAATTCCAGCAGGTGAACACTATGTGCGGGTAGAAGCTCCCAAGGGGGAACTGGGTATTTACCTGATTGGCGAAAATAATGTCTTTCCTTGGCGGTGGAAGATTCGTCCGCCGGGATTTATTAACTTGCAGGTTTTGCCCCAACTGGTGCGGGGGATGAAAATTGCCGATATTATGGCGATTCTTGGCAGTGTGGACATCATCATGGGGGAGGTAGATAGATAGTGACGGGGATTGATTTACAGCGTTCTTTCATTGACCTGTTTTCCGGCTTAGGCATTGACCCTGAGGTGGCGCGGGTGATGTGGATGCCCCTGCCTATGTTGGCGGTGGTCACGATCGCGACAGTAGGTGCCCTGGCGGCGACTTGGTTGGAGCGGAAAATTTCAGCAGCGGCGCAACAGCGGATTGGACCAGAGTACGCGGGTCCCTTTGGCTTAGCCATTCCTGCTGCAGATGTGGTGAAGTTGCTCATCAAGCAGACGGTTGTGCCGGCTAATGCTGACCCACTGTTGTTTGTCCTGGGTCCAGTCATTGTTTTTATCTCTGTCTTTTTGTCTTTCCTCGTCATTCCCTTTGGCGAGAATCTGGTCATCTCCAACGTAGCGACGGGGATATTCCTAGTGATTGCCATTTCCAGCATCGCTCCCATCGGTCTGTTGATGTCGGGCTATTCTTCCAACAATAAATACTCCTTGTTAGGGGGGCTACGGGCAGCAGCACAGTCTATTAGCTATGAAATTCCCCTGGCATTAGCGGCTCTGGCGGTGGCAATGATGTCTAACGGTTTGAGTACTGTCGAGATTGTGGAGCAGCAGGCTGACCTCGGTATCTTGTCATGGAATGTGTGGCGACAACCGATCGGTTTTATCATCTTTATCATTGCGGCGTTGGCGGAGTGTGAACGCATTCCCTTTGACTTACCTGAGGCGGAAGAGGAGCTGGTGGCGGGCTATCAGACAGAATATTCCGGCGTAAACTTCATGTTGTTCTATGGTGCTTCCTACGCCAATCTCTTCCTGTCGGCACTGCTGGTGGCAATTCTCTACCTGGGGGGCTGGGAATTACCTTTCCCCATTGACAAGGTGGCGGAGCTGTTGAGCATTCCAGAGACCAACCCTATTTGGCAGGTAGTGGCAGCTTTTCTGGGAGCGACGGTAATTCTTCTGAAGGCTTTTGCGTTTATCTTTCTGGCGATTCTGTTACGGTGGACAGTCCCCCGTGTGCGCATTGACCAACTGTTGGATTTGGGTTGGAAGTTCCTGTTACCGATCGGTTTGGCAAATCTTTTACTGACAGCAGCTTTGAAATTAGCGTTTCCTGGAGCATTTGGAGGTTAAATCTATGATGAAGTTTTTGAGCAAGGTGGGGGAATACGCCAGGGATGCCGTACAGGCAGCCAAGTACATTGGGCAAGGGATGATGGTTACCTTTGACCACATGCGTCGTCGTCCGATTACGGTGCGGTACCCCTACGAAAAGCTAATTCCCTCAGAGCGGTTTCGGGGCAGAATCCACTTTGAATTTGACAAATGTATCTCCTGCGAAGTGTGTGTGCGGGTGTGTCCCATCAACCTCCCCGTAGTGGACTGGGAATACAACTCCGAGATTAAAAAGAAAGAACTGAAGAGCTACAGCATCGATTTCGGGGTGTGCATTTTCTGTGGCAACTGTGTGGAATACTGCCCCACCAATTGTCTGTCCATGACAGAGGAATATGACTTGTCCACCTTCGATCGCCACGAATTGAACTTTGACAACGTCGCCCTGGGTAGACTGCCGACCAAAGTCACAGAAGACCCGCTGGTTACTCCCATTCGGGAATTAGCATACCTGCCCAAGGGGGTATTGGAGGGGCACAAAGCAGACCACAGGGAACGACGAGCTGGTAAACTACCTGTAGAAATTATTGAAGAGACACAAGCAACAACTGGGAACTGATTATGAAGTTATCGCAGGGGGTAGAGTTAGTCAGCTTATTGGTGCTGACAGCAATGGTAGTGGCGGCGGCAATGGGGGTGGTGTTATCTCCTAGCATTGTCTATGCTGCCTTTTTGTTGGGATTGGTATTTTTGGGCATTGCGGGGATGTACCTGTTGCTGAATGCAGATTTTGTGGCGGCGGCACAGGTATTGATCTACGTGGGGGCAGTCAATGTTTTGATCTTGTTTGCCATCATGTTGGTCAATCGACGCAAGGTCTATCGGGAGGTAAAGCTGGGGGCGGTCAGACAGTTGGTAGCGATCGCTGTGTGTGTCTCTCTGTTTGCCCTCTTACTGTACACAAATCTCAACACAGTTTGGCTGCTCACCCCAGAAGTGACAGCTCTCCCCTCTGGGATCGTAACCCTGGGTCAGCATTTCTTCAATGAGTACCTGCTACCCTTTGAGCTGGCTTCTGTGCTGTTGCTAGTGGCTTTGATTGGGGCAATTATCCTAGCGCGGCGGGAGTTTGTCCCCGATCGGGGAGAGGAGAACCTCGAGCTAGTGGAACGTCCCAAGGAATTAGTCGCAGTGAAGGAGGAGTAATGCAAGTTTCCCTAGATGCATTTTTGGTGATCGGGGCAGCCCTGTTTTGCATTGGCATCTATGGCTTAGTCACCAGTAGGAATGCGGTGCGGGTGCTGATGTCCATCGAGTTGATGTTAAACGCCGTCAACCTTAATTTCTTAGCCTTTTCCAACTACCTTGATTCCGCCACAATCAAAGGGCAAGTCTTTTCCGTCTTTGTCATTACAGTGGCAGCGGCGGAAGCGGCGGTGGGGTTAGCGATCGTGCTCTCCATCTACCGCAGTCGGGACACTGTCGACATGGAAGAATTTAACTTATTGCGTTGGTAGGGATGCGCTCCTTAGTTATCAGTGGTCTGGCATTTTGGTTACTCCTACTGCCGCAGTGGGGACAAAACAACATCACCTTGTTTGGAGAAGGTCCCCCTCCTCTGGCTTACACAACCCGTACCAAACGGGCAGGGGCGCGCCTTAACTACTACAACTTTTTTCTGAGACTGCCCAACAGACAGGTAGCGGAATTACAGTTAGTGTATCCAGAAGGTTTGGGAGGGCTATTTCAAGACGACAGCATCGAAGTATTTGACCGCTTGACGGACAAAAAAATTCCTGTCCAGGAAGTGAGAATCGATCGGGAAGGGCGAGGGGTACGCCTTATCTTTGCAGAGCCAATTCCTGGCACAAGGAAAGAACTGGAGATTCGCATCACAGGTGTCAACAATCCCCCCCAGCGGGGCATGTACCAGGTAGTAGTACAGGCGTTGGGCACGGAAGCTAATCCCCTGTTTCAAACCCTAGGGCGTTGGTTGGTGGACATAGACTAAAAAAGTATGCAATTTAGCAAGTATCAAGGGCTGGGCAACGACTTTATTTTAGTTGATAATCGGCAGCAGGGGGAATTATTAGTGCCCATGGAGGTTGTCCCCCGCCTATGCGATCGGCATTTTGGTATTGGGGCAGATGGCATCATCTTCCTACTGCAGGAGGGAGAGGGAAGATACAGAATGCGCATCATTAACAGTGATGGCTCCGAACCAGAGATGTGTGGCAATGGCATCAGATGTCTAGCTCAATTCATGCAGGATTTGGGTATTCCCAGCTCTGGCAACCGCTACTTTATTCAAACCCTCGCAGGGGAGATGGTCGTGGACTGCCAAGAGGGCATGATCACGGTAGATATGGGTGTACCCCGTCTGGTAGCACAAGCAATTCCTACCACTTTGGTTGAGCCTGATCGCCAGGTAATCAATGTGCCACTAGTCCTTCAGACTTCAGCAACGTCAGGGATCGCAAGTACCTGGCAAGTGACCTGTGTCAACATGGGCAATCCCCACTGTGTCAGCTTTGTCAACGATGTAGATAGTTTACCCCTGGCGGAAATTGGACCCCTGTTTGAGCACCACCCTGCCTTTCCCCAGCGTGTGAATGCGGAATTTGCCCAAATCCTCGATCGTCACCAGGTAAAGATGCGGGTATGGGAACGAGGGGCAGGAATCACCCTTGCCTGCGGGACAGGCGCCTGTGCCACAGTGGTAGCGGCAGTATTAAATGGCTTCACCGATCGTGCCTGTGCCGTCCATCTCCCAGGGGGGACATTGAAAATTCATTGGGAGGAGAGCAGCAACCACGTATTTATGAGTGGTACAGCTACCAAGGTCTTTACAGGGGAAGTGAGTCTAGGATAGCTACCAACTTCCCGATGCCCCACCCCCAGAGGAACTGCCGCCATCGCTAGAACTGCTACCAGAATCATAGTCCGAGGAAGTGTACCTTTCCCTAGGAATGATGTGTGTTTCTACAGAGATGTAGTTACAAAACTTACACTCTTTAGTCATTTCCCTCTCCCCTTCAGAGTAAGTAGTGGCTTCCCTGAGAGTGCGGTATGTCGTTTGTACGGTTTTGTTTTGACAACGGGGGCAACGACTATAGGAAGAGAAAATCTGGTTATGGGCGACTACCGTGATGTGATGACAATCCTGACACTGAAACAGAGGATATTTCACAGACCCAAGGCTATCTTCTAGTCTCTGAGCAGGGGTGAGGTGTTCTTCCAAAAGGGCGGGGGTGGGGACTAGTGGCGTTACCCGCTGCGAATTACAGCGACTGCATTTAGGCTTGCGGTTGACCCAGGCTTGATACACTCCAAATACCGCTCCCCCCGTAGCTAATGTAGCTAACAATACCCAAAATCCCCCTAGAGAAGGCGCAGGGGAAACCTGTGTAGGCAACTCCAACTCCCGCAGGAGGGCGTCAATTCCCCTTTGCAAGCCACCCCTGTAATTGTTTTCCCGAAATTGGGGCACCATCTGACTGTAGATAATATTGCTAGCCCTGCTGTCCCAACTCCGATCGTAGCCCTTACCCATCTCTATACGCACTTGCCGATCCCGTAGGGCTAATAAAACCATCACACCGTCGTTGCGATACCTGTCCCCAATGCCGTGATGATTGAAGAGATTAGTGCAGTAGGTCTCAAAAGTGCTGTGGCTGGTGTAGTCCCTGTAGGAAGGTAGGGTAACCAGCATCACTTGAATGCCTGTACGGGCGCGAAAGTTGCGTAAATCTGTGCGTAAAGTTGCCTGTTCGCTAGGGGCTAAAACCCTCGCCAAATCGTTAACATGGTCGTCAGTAAGGCTGGGGTAACGTTCCAGGGCAGTAGCAGGAGATAAAATCAACAGAAAACCTAGGAGCGTGCCTATTGATTGCCGCCAGTCAGTGCTTGCCATAGTCAGTGCGGGAACTCTAACACCACCCTAATCGATCGGGAATCCGCCAGAATTAAGAAATGGTTAACTTCTAATTAACAGCAGTTTAATTACAGCTCCAGGGAAGCAACCACAACACCATCTGCAAACAAGAATTGCAAAACTAAGTATTTCTACTGTGGCAGTATCGAAGATTTAACTATTGACTACTGGCGGGAATTTGGTATCAAAAGACGTTTCCTAGACACCCCTTCCAAGCGAGTAGTAGCCTGTCACAAATGTAATATGCCCCCTGCCGATTGATTCCATCTACACCTCGAATCCAGAAAGCGCAATTTCTATCAGAGAAAGTGAAAGCATGAACAGCCATAGTTCCAAGCAGGGGAGTGTAGAGCAATACTAGTTTCTAGAACTATTTAGTGATATAGTAATGTAGATGAGTAAATTGCCAGGTGTGATGAAGAGTAGCCTTAGCAGTATCACCAGTACCCTCAATTCTGCCGAAGACTGTAACATATCCAAGCTGACTCCAGAAGCGCTGACTCTACTGGCAGACTTTTTCAAGGTTTTATCGGAAGTCAGTCGTCTGCAAATTATCTGCTCCCTCAAGCGCGGGGCAAAAAACGTCACGGAGATTATGCAGGAAACAGATTTGGGACAAGCGAATGTCTCTAAACACTTGAAAATCCTCACCCAAGCCGGCGTGGTTGCCAGGGAACAACGGGGAGTCTGCGTTTACTATCGCATTGCTAACCCCTTTCTCTTTGACCTCTGTGACCTCGTCTGTAAAGCCCTTAGTTTGCAAGTGGAACAGCAAAGTCAACAGGTGCAAGAGTTATCCCAATTGGGGCAAAAAAATTAAACGGGGGCAGCAGCTCCCCCTAGTAGTTTAGTAGCGGTGGACTAGTTGATTGAGGGGCTTAAAGATGTCTGCCTCAAAAGCTGCTCCCTTCAACATCCGATTCCAGTACAACCAGGGCAGAACGTGTACCTTAGCCAAGTACATAGAGTAGCGCTCCTTGGTGGGATCAAGGGGGAAGGAGGGAGCCAGTTTGCCGTCGTAGGCAAATTCCGCCATGATTGCCGAGTTGTAGCCCGTAATCAGAGGACAGCAGGTATAACCATCATACCGCGCTGGTAAGGGTTTGCCCCGCATTGCTGCTAGCAGGTTTTCCGCCAGGACAGGGGATTGTTTGCGGGCTGCCGCTGCCGTCTTGGAAGTAGGTAGAGAAGAAGCATCCCCCAGGGAAAAGACATTGGGATAACGAGTGTGCTGCAGAGTTGCTTTGTCCACATCTACCCAGCCGCCAGGACCAGCCAAGGGACTTTCCTTGATGAAATTAGGAGCACTCATGGGTGGGGTGACATGGATCATGTCGTAGTGAATGCTGACTTCCTCTACCCCGTTGTCCGTAGTCACATCAAAGATGGCTTCCTGGGTATCTGCCTTGATCTCCTTGAGGTTGTGCTTGAACTTGACGGTTATGCCCCGCCGTGCCACTATTTGGTCGAGGGAGGCAGAGTAAGCAGGAACAGCAAACATGCTCCCCCCTGCGGTGCAGAACATAACCTTGGTATTCACACCCACACCGCTCTTGCTCTTGAACCAATCATCCGCCATATACATAATCTTCTGGGGCGCACCACCGCACTTAATAGGAGTAGCAGGATAGGTGAAAATAGCATTGCCGCCCTTGAACTTGCGAATGGTCTCCCAGGTATAGGGGGCATAGTCCTTGGAGTAGTTGCTGGTAACACCACCTTTACCGATAGCTTCTTTTAAGCCCTTGATTAAATGCCAGTCAATCTGAATACCAGGACAAACAATCAGGTAGTCATACTTGATCACCTGCCCTGCCTCTGTAACCACTTGGTTTTGATCCGGATCAAGTTTAGCCACCTTGGCTTGAATCCATTTTGCCCCCCTGGGGATCACGTCCTTCTGGTCGCGCACAAAGTTACCGATCGGAGCAATGCCACCACCAACTAATGTCCATCCAGGTTGGTAGTAATGTTTGTCCGAGGGTTCAACGATGGCTATGTCTAGCTTACGATCGCGCTTGAGGAGTTGAGCGGCGGCACTAATACCTGCTGCTCCTCCCCCCACAATAACCACCTGATGCTTCAGCGGGGGCAGAGGGGCTGTTTCTGCTGGCTTGGAACCTCCTTGGGCTTGATCAATAGTCGATGTTACCGTCATTGCTAAACTCGTTATTTAGAACACATAATCATTCTGTACCATATTCCCACATAGTTATATTACCCTGCTTTCTAAAGAAATCCTTAAATTTTGGCGTGAGTCTTGACAATCGTAAAAGGTTTAACTATATTACCATATAGTAATTTAACGGAGTGATGGGAAAGGGTAGAAGGCATTTAGTCTTCTCCCTGTTTTTAAGAGTCTAGGAGGTAGATATGCTGTTCCGTCAATTGTTTGATTACGAGACTTATACTTACACCTACTTGATTGCTGACCCCCAGACCAAGGAGGCGATGCTGGTGGATAGCGTTCTAGAGCAGGTTGATCGGGATGTGCAGTTACTCAAGGAGTTGGGGTTGACGTTGCGCTATGCCGTTGAAACTCATGTCCATGCTGATCATATTACGGGGGCAGCCCGTCTGCGGGAGTTGACTGGTTGTCAAGGGGTTGTACCCAAAGGGGCAGATGTAGCCTGTGCTGATCTTTTCCTGGGTGACGGGGATGTGTTAGAGATGGGTGCAATTCGCCTAGAGACGATCGCTACGCCTGGGCACACGGATAGTCATGTGGCTTACTTGGTCAATGGAACACACCTGTTGACGGGGGATTCTTTGTTCATTCGCGGTTGTGGGCGCACGGACTTCCAAAGCGGTGATGCTGGCGCTCTCTACGATGTAGTGATGCAACGTCTGTTCACCCTGCCCGATGAAACTTTGGTCTACCCTGGGCATGACTATCGCGGGCATACAGTGAGCACGATCGGGGAAGAGAAGATGTTCAATCCTCGCTTCAAAGACCGCACCAGGGAGCAGTTTATCGAGTTCATGGCTAATTTGAATCTGCCCGATCCCAAGAAGATTGCTGAAGCTGTACCCGCTAATTTGCAGTGCGGCAAAGTCGCAGCTTAAGGGAGGTAAACTATGACCACAATGGAGCAAAACTTGCGCTTAATCAGTGCAGTGGAACTGAAGCAGAAGCTAGACAATAACCAGGTCCTCCTAATTGATGTGCGGGAGCCGGGGGAGTTCAGTGCAGAGCGCATTGCGGGGGCAAGATTGATGCCGCTATCTAAGTTCGACCCCAAGCGCATTCCTGATACAGACAAGGAAGTGGTGCTCTACTGCCGCAGTGGCAAACGATCGGAGATGGCAGCGCAAAAACTTCTGGCAGAAGGTTGGCATTCTGTGACTAACTTGGAAGGGGGAATTACGAGCTGGAAAGCAGCAGGGTTACCCATCGACAAGGATGCCAATGCGCCTATTAGTTTGATGCGCCAGGTACAGATTGTAGCTGGTTCTCTGGTGTTGGCTGGCACAGTTTTGGGTGCTACTCTCAATCCCCGTTTCCTGTTCCTGAGTGGGTTTGTTGGTGCTGGTCTTGTCTTTGCCGGTATCACAGATACCTGTGCATTAGGTATGCTGCTATCCAAGTTGCCCTACAATCAAAGAGCGGGTCAGTCGTGGAATTCCTAGATTGCTGGGCACAGATTTCGTCTGATTATGCCTAGGGGCTTATTGCCCCTTTTTCACGTTTTATTTCACAGGGAGAATAGAGTTTATGCGGGAAATTTTGGGCTATATTTTCGCTTCTCTCATAGGTATTTCTTTGGGTCTAATTGGGGGTGGGGGGTCCATATTGACTGTACCCGTATTGGTCTATGTCATGGGTGTCAATGCTACTCTAGCAACTGCTTACTCCCTGTTCATTGTCGGTGTCACTGCTCTGGTGGGTTGTATCACTTATTTCCAAAAGAAGCTGGTTAGCGTGCCGACAGCGATCGTTTTCTCTATTCCTGCTTTTACTTCTGTATTTTTAGTGCGTAAATTTCTCATCCCTGCTATTCCCAAGGAAATTATTGCCATTGGGGGATTTATGCTGACGCGGGATATTCTGCTGATGCTGGTGTTTGCAGGGTTGATGATTTTTGCTTCTGTATCCATGATCAAAGATGATAAGGACAAGGAAGGAGAGGCACCTGATGATGAGCAACCCCATGCATTTAATTTGCCCCTCATTTTTGGGGAGGGGGTTGTTGTCGGTGCTTTGACAGGGTTAGTAGGTGCAGGGGGGGGATTTATGATCATTCCTGCCCTGGTGCTGTTTGCCAAGTTGCCGATGAAAATGGCAGTCGGAACTTCTCTCCTCATTATTGCTGCTAAGTCTTTAATTGGTTTCATTGGCGATGTCACTAATCCCACAGAAGCGATCGATTGGAACTTACTGCTCTCCTTTTCTTTTATTGCCTGTGTAGGGATTTTTGTGGGTGCTTATTTATCCACTTTCATCCCTGGTGCTAAACTCAAGAAAGGGTTTGGCTGGTTTGTGGCAGTCATGGGTGTTTATATCATTGCCAAGGAGCTTTTCTTCGGTAAGTAATGGCACACATTATAGGTTATTTCCCTAGGATTGATGGGCGGTGGGGGTTTAATTCTCACTGTACCTGTGCTGGTATATGTCGTGGGGGACCACTGCCTATTCCCTCTGTATTGTGGGAATTACTGCTGTAGCTGGTTCTAGTAGCTATTTACAAAAACGCTTAATTAGTCTGAAAACAGCGATCGTTTTTTCCCTTACCTACCTTTGTCTCTGTCTTCTTGGTGCGGATTCCCAAGGAAATTCTACAGTGATGGTAGTTTTTGCCTCTGTCTCTATGATCAGGGACAAGCAGAAGGGGAGCTATCCCTCATCACATAGTGGAAGCGGGCGGTGGTTTTATGACCATCCCTGCCTTGGTCACTTTTGCCCAATTACCTATGAAAAAAGCAGTGAGTACTTCTCATTGGCTTTGTGATGATTGGAATTTACTTATTTCTTTTTTCTTTCTCTTTTATTGTCTGTATAGGTATTTTGGTCGCCTCCTATCTCTCCAATTTCATCTCTGGGGCAAAGTTGCAGAAGGGCTTTGGTTGGTTTGTGGTGGTCATGGCTGTCTGTAGTCTGTACAAAGAGATCACGGGTTGCAGGGACCCTTGACTAACTAAAACTAATTAGCAACAATGCTATACTGGCGAATGGGAATTTTTGCTGGGAACGTGCAGTGCAGCCACTACTAGAGGTCAGAGGGGTATCCCTGCAGTATGCGGGGCGGAAGCAGAGAGCAGTAGATAATGTCAGTTTTAGTCTGGGTCAGGGAGAAATTTTGGCTTTGCTAGGTCCTTCAGGCTGTGGTAAAACTAGCTTGCTGCGCTTGATCGCAGGGTTTGAAACTCCCCAAGCAGGCACGATCGTGGTCAATGGGCAGGTATTGTCGAGTCCCGATCGGTGTGTTCCGCCTGAGGAGCGGCATATTGGGATTGTCTTCCAGGATTTTGCCCTTTTTCCCCATCTAACAGTCTATCAGAATGTTGCCTTTGGCTTGCAGCGTCCCCAACCGGCGGCGGTGATGCAGGTGCTAGAACAGGTAAGATTGCAGGGGTTCAAGGACCAGTACCCCCACCAACTCTCAGGGGGGCAACAACAGCGGGTGGCATTGGCAAGGGTGTTGATTACTAATCCTGTTTTGGTGCTCCTAGATGAACCCCTTAGTAATATTGATGTGCAGTTACGCAGTAGTTTACGGCGGGAGTTGAAGGAGATTTTGCAAAAGTCGGGTCAGACTGCTATTTGGGTGACCCATGACCAGGAGGAGGCAATGGCAGTGGCGGATTGGATTGCAGTAATGCAGGGGGGAAAGTTAGAACAGTTGGATACGCCCCAGACTATTTATTGCCATCCCAAAACTCCCTTTGTTGCCCAATTTGTTTCCCAGGCAAATTTGTTGCCCCTCCCCATGCCAGACACTAAAACAATTGTGGGGCTGGAAGCATTACCGCCAACGGCAAATGGCAGGCAATTGATGATTCTACAGGAGGATGTCTGTCTGCGAGAAGACGAAAATTCAGACTGTATAATTACCGATCGGGTTTTTCTTGGCAGGGAGTGGATTTACTATGTGAAATTGCCCTCTAGTCAGGAGTTAATTGCTCGCATTACTAACCGCTGTGACCCCTTGCCTGTGGGGACAAAAGTAGCGATCGGAGGTAAATGGCAGGTGATTTAACCCATTGTTTGTTGCAGTTGCCTGACTAGTTGATCCAACCCGATCGATCGGGATGCCTTGCAGAGAATTATATCCCCTGGCTGGGTTTCTTGCTGGAGGAGATGGAGAATTTCCGTTTGGGTGGAGCAGGTAAATTTGCGCACAGGAGTAGTAGCAGCAGTGAGAATTTCTAGAGTGTCTGCATCCGCTAGGACAATCAACCCATAGATGTCTAATTGATTGATTTTTTCCCCTACCCAGCGGTGGAGTTGTTTACTGTATTCCCCTAACTCTTTCATAGCACCGAGGACTACCCAGTGCCTACCAGGTATAGATTGCAGGAGATGTAAAGAGGCAACTACAGCTTCAGGGGAGGCGTTATAGGTTTCGTCCAGAATTTTAACCCCGTTTTTAAGAGAAATGAGGTTAGCTCTGCCCTGGGGGAGGGTCATTTCTAGGGGAACTTGGGCACTAATTTGGGGGTCCAAGTGCAGAGCATAGAGGACAGCAATAGCGGCTAAGAAATTCATAGCATTATGTCTGCCAGGCAGGGGTAATTCCCAAGTTACATTACCTACTGTAATTTGCTGGTCTCTAACTATTCCCCGCAGGTCACCCCCATCGATCCCATAGGTAATTGTTTGCCCCCTCCAAGTCAATTTAGCCGTATGGAGGAGTAATTCATCTTCGGCATTGAGAACCGCTGTCCCCCGCAAATGCAGTAGAATTTCACACTTTGCCCTCGCAATTTCTGCCCGTGAACCCAAACGCCCAATGTGGGCTGTGCCAATGTTAGTAATTACCGCTACATCTGGTAGGGCAATAGAGGATAGACGATCGATTTCTCCCCGCCCCCGCATTGCCATTTCTAGGACAACAAATTGATGCTGTTCAGGATTAATTTCTAGGAGAGTTTTAGCGACACCGATGTCGTTGTTAAAGTTGGCATAGCTATAGTGAACTGTCTTGCCAGGGGAGCAATAACAACCAAGGAGTTTGCTGATCATTTCTTTGGTGGTCGTCTTGCCTGCTGAACCCGTTACGCCAATGACAGGAATATTACTTTGCTGTCGCCACCACTTGGCAATTTGCTGATAGGCAAAGAGGGTATTTTCTACCACCAAACAGGGACAATTTGGTATTTCCTTTTCCACCAAGGCAGCAATTGCCCCCCGATCGATCGCCTGTTGCACAAAGTCATGTCCATCAAATTTTTCGCCCCGCAAAGCGACAAACAATTCCCCTGGCTGTATATGGCGGCTGTCTGTGTTGACACTAGCAATTGGTATGGTTGGTATTTCCCCCTGCTGCCAAGTAGCTTGGGTAACCCTGATGATGTCGTCTATGAACATGAGCGGTCTAACAAATGTCTACTAGATTGTAAGGCATCCTGTAAAAGTTGGTGCTCCCTAGCTGTCAAAACCGCTAAGCGAATATAGTTTTGTCCTAACTCAGGAAAAGTAGAACAGTCCCGCACTAAAATTTTGTGTTCTTTTGCCAGATGCATTTGTAATTGGGGGGAGGGAATCTTAGTCCTAACCAGCAGGAAATTCGCCCTACTAGGCAAGGGGGAGAACTCAGGTAACTGCCCTATTCTGGTCTCTAAATCTAAGCGACTAGGTGCTAGCCATGCCCTAGTTTTTGCCGGAAATTCCCGATCCTGGACTACAGCAATTCCCGCTGCCGCCGCTAAACTATTGACTGGCCAAGGGTCACGCCAATTCTGCCATTTTTTAATCCGATCGGGATGAGCAATGACACAACCCAAACGCAGACCCGCGAGGCTGAAAAACTTAGTCAGGGAGCGTAAAACCACTAAATTAGTGTAATTCTCCACCATGTCCAGACAACTGGAAGGGGGGTCCAAAAAGTCCATAAAAGCTTCATCAATGACCACAAGGGCAAATCGTTGCAGGCATTCTATAATCCACCCCTTGTTTAATAACTGACCTGTGGGATTATGGGGATTATTTAGTAGCAAACCCTTGCGATCGGGCTGGTCAATTTCTAATACCTTGGTGGCAAATTCTGGCTCTAATATACTGATACTGACGAGGGAGGCATGAAAACTGTGCAGGGCGCGATCGTAATCAGCAAAGGCAGGACGCAGTAGGACAGTCGCTGACAATGCCGCTAAATCTCTGGCTAACCAAGTTAATAACTCCGCCGCCCCATTGCCCGGCAGTAAACACTGGGGGTCGACACCATAAAATTCCCCCAACGCCCGTCGCAATTCTATGTAGTGGGGATCAGGATAGTAGGCTATTTCTGGCAGTGCCCCTTGTAGGGCAGATAGAACAGAAGGGGGAGGTCCAAGGGGATTGATACTGGCGGAAAAATCCACTAACTCCTGGGGAAAAACCCCCGCTACTTTTGCCCACTCAGCCCGATTGCCCCCATGCCTAAATGCCTGCACCGCCCATGAACCCTTCGTATTCCTCGTATTCAGGATCGACTTCTATCTCCTTTACCAGGTGTTTGGGGCGCACATCTTCCAAAACTGACCCATCAATAAGAACAGTAGTAGCGGGTAGTTTTTGAATCAGGCTTTCCAAATGTTCAACGCGGGTGATCAAACTGCGCAGAGTTTCCCCCTCAGGGTCGGGCACACGGTTGTGTTCCAGGGGCTGAATTTTCTCGTCCCGCCGCTTGACAATCCTGCCAGGAATACCAACTACAGTGCAATTGGGGGGAACATCCTTCACCACCACAGAACCTGCCCCTATGCGGACGTTATCCCCGATCGTGATATTCCCTAGAACCTTTGCTCCCGCTCCTACCACTACATTATCGCCGAGGGTAGGGTGACGCTTACCCGTTTCCTTGCCTGTCCCCCCCAGAGTTACCCCCTGATAGATCAGACAGTTTTTGCCAATAATAGTAGTCTCCCCTATGACTACCCCCATGCCGTGATCGATGAATGCCCCACTGCCAATCTGTGCCCCAGGGTGAATTTCAATCCCTGTCAGGAAGCGGGAAATTTGGGAGATGAGGCGGGGAATGACAGGCACCCCCAGTTTGTAGAGCCAGTGGGCTAGACGATGCAACCAAATAGCGTGCAAGCCAGGATAGCAGAGTAGGACCTCCAGCCAGTTGCGGGCAGCGGGGTCACGGTCAAAAATCACTTGAAAGTCGTTAATCAGGGTTGATAACACTTGCTTCCGCCGTGAAGTTGTAAGATGATCGTAAGCCACTTTGCCTACTTTTGCCATACCCCCCTATGACGAAATCCTTTGAGGAAAGTTACCCCACCATCACCCGCTGGATAGAAGACTACGGCTGGATTGAAATCGGCAAGTCTGACTATAGTGAGTCCCTCATCCGCGCCTTTGATGACGGAGGGCTGGTGTGGGAAAACCTAGACAGCTATAGAACCCTCGACGATGCCCTGCAAGCCCTGGAAGACAGTTTAGCCAGCTGGCTAGAAGAAAATGAATGACCTGTTAACCCCCATTGTGGGGGAGGCAAACATCCAAAGCAGGGAGGGCAAATTCTGGGTCACTCCCCCCACCCAAGCACAAATGGCGGCGGTAGTCAAACTCTGTCACGATCGGGCTTGGAAAATTGCCATTGTGGGGCAGGGTAGCAAGTTGCACTGGCGTAATCCTCTGGCAGGGGCAGACCTGGTGCTGAGTACAGCAAAGCTCGATCGCCTCGTTGACCACTCCCAGGGGGACTTAACCATCACCGTAGAAGCGGGCTACAGGTTTGCGGCGTTGCAATCCTTTTTAACACAGTACCAGCAGTGTCTGGGTATTGATCCCCCCTACAGGGAGCAGTGCAGTATTGGCGGTGTGGTAGCAACAGGGGAGAGTGGCTCCTGGCGGCACCGTTACAACAGCGTACGCGATCAGATTTTAGGGATAAAATTCATCCGATCGGACGGGGAAATTGTCAAGGCGGGGGGCAGAGTTGTCAAAAATGTTGCCGGCTATGACTTGATGAAACTCTTGACTGGCTCCTACGGCACCCTCGGCCTCATCACAGAGGTCACCTTCCGTCTCTATCCCCTGCCCACCCCCCGCGTCTTTTATCTCTGCCAAGGGTCAGCAGAGGCAATGCAGAAATTACGATCGCTCCTCCTGCGTTCCGCCATTACTCCCCTCAGCTTAGATCTGTATTCCCCCTACCTCCTACAACAGTTGGGCTATCAACCCCAGTGGGGCATCGGGATCGAGTTAGCAGGAGTGGCCATAGAATTTGCCAGCAACTTACTGAGAGACATAGCCCAGAATTGCGGTGTTACCCCCCAGGTAGTAGAGGGAGATTTTAACCGATCGGTTGCTCACCTCTTGGAAACCCCAGGCAGGTGTAAAGTAGGGGTGCCCAGCGCCCAAGCCTTAGAGATTTTTGCTCCTATAGCCGATCGCTATCCCCTGCAAATTCACCTCGGCAGTGGTTTGGGAGTATTAAAGGGAGATGACACCTGGGATAGGCAGTATTGGCAACAGGAACTGGCAAAAGGGGGTGGCTTTCTGAGCACCTACAATAGCCCCATGCTATCACCGCCTCTCCAAGACTTGATGACAAAAATCAAGCAACAATTTGACCCCCTGCATCTGTTCAACCCTGCTGGCTGCTAGGGCAAAAGTCTCGGCTATCATGTAAAAGCTAGTGATCAAGTTAAGATATGCAGTTTGCCAAGCGCCTCGATAAAATTCCCCCTTACCTCTTTGCCGAACTCGATCGGAAACGCAACGAACTGACTGCCAAGGGGGTGGACATCATCAACATGGGAGTAGGCGACCCCGACAAACCCACCCCCGACCATGTAGTACAAGCGATGATCAAGGCGGTACAAGACCCCCGCAATCACAACTATCCTCCCTACCAAGGCACAAGAGCCTATCGGGAAGCAGCAGCAGCCTTCATGGCAAGGCGGTTTGGCGTGACAGGACTCGACCCCGATACCCAAATTGTCTCTTCCATCGGCTCCAAGGAAGCAATCCACAATATCTTTTTAGCCTTCGTGGAACCAGGGGACTACGTGCTTATTCCCGACCCTGCCTACCCTGTCTATCGCACCTCTACCATCTTTGCGGGGGGAGAATACTACACCATGCCCCTGTTACCAGAAAATAACTTTTTGCCCGACCTCGATCGGATTCCCGTAGAAGTCGCCCAGCGGGCAAAGTTGCTGTGGGTGAACTATCCCAACAATCCGACGGGAGCGATCGCTAGTTTAGAGTTTTTCCAGGAGCTAGTGGACTTTTGCCGCCGCTATGAGATTTTACTCTGCCATGACCACGCCTACGCCGAAATGGCTTACGATGGCTATAAACCCCCCAGTGTCCTGCAGGTGCCAGGGGCAATAGATGTGGCAGTAGAATTCCACAGCTGCTCTAAGTCCTATAACATGACAGGCTGGCGGGTAGGCTTTGTTGCCGGCTGTACCACAGGGATTAAGGGACTGGGGCAAGTAAAGACCAATGTAGATTCCGGGGTATTCAAAGCCATCCAGGAGGCAGCGATCGTTGCCTTTGAAACCAAGGAGGAGGATTTACAGAACTTGATGGCAGTCTATCAACGGCGGCGGGACCTCGTGGTAGAGGGGTTAAACAAATTGGGTTGGCAACTGACTCCCCCCAAAGCAACCTTGTATGTATGGGTGCCGGTGCCCCAGGGCTATACCTCGACGGAGTTTGCGACGCTGCTGTTGGAAAAGTGCGGTATCATTGTGCCGCCGGGGAACGGTTACGGCAGTGCAGGGGAGGGGTTCTTCCGCATCGCTCTGACGGTAGAGGATGAAAGGATTCTGACCGCCTTCGATCGCATGGCACAAGCAGGTATTCGGTACCAATGAGCCTAGATTTTATCCATAGCCTAAGGGGTATAGTCTTCTACGATGGCAGGGGACTACCCCAAAGGATTTTTAGCACTGAGGACCACAGCATCCGCTGGACGGAAAAGAGCTTCCAAGCCTTGCATCTGCAGGAGTGCCTGGGGGAGGTCCTCCAGTTGCCCCCTCTCCATTACGCCTACCTGGAATTGCAGGGGGAGAAAATTCTGCTAGTCAAACAGGAAGAGGGGTATATAGCTTGTCTGTGGGAGGGAGGGACTCCCCCTTTGGCGGCGGAAATGCTTACTAGCCTACAAAACCTCACCCCCGCCGCTCTGCAGGATTGCCCCCAGCTGGTCAGTCTCTAGTTATGCCCAGTCATCTCTGCCGTCTTGGTTGGTGTTGTAGACCCGTTCCCGCCAGTGTAGTGCCCTAGTGTAAGCAAACAGCGATTCTTCTGTGTGACCCCAGGACTGCAAGAGCTTTTGTAAATCCGCCTGAATATCCCTGGCACCAGGAAACCCCTCGTAGCGGATGATTAACCTAGCCAAGTCAGCCAAGTGGCGATCGGTGGGCTGGGACAGCAACAGAGTGTTGAGCAATTCCCGATCGGCGGCGTACTGAGGGTGTTGTTGCTCCGGGGGTGCCATAGGGACAAATTAGCGGGGTTGCCGATTGAGGACGACCATTTTAATCCCCACATCGGGGTTGCGGGCAATGATTGTTTGATGGGTGTCTGCCAGGTAGAGCTTTTTGAAGCCCAGGGTGACCGCCTGTTCCAGCAGATTGTCCATCATCTGGTCCTGTTGAAAGGGGGTGAGCTGATACCAATCATCGGTGACCAGCACTACCAGTTTACCTAGTTTGTAATTTGCCTGCACGCTGTGAATCAGTCCCTCCCCAAACAGTTGGGAAATTTTGGCAACTTGGTTTTGAATATCGCTGACCAGGATACGATCGGGGGGAATCACGCCCTTGCCCCGCACTGGCGCATCCACTACTACAGGGGAAGCCTTGGGTTTTTTAGTGACCGCCACTGCCTTTTGTCCTGAGGGTTTAAATAGCAGGAACAGGAGGAGGAAGAGGACTAGGGTGTAGGTAGCCGATCGTTTTGCCACGATGGGTTTGAGGGGTTCTGGGGCACCCGTTTGCACAAAGCGATCGAGGGGGCTGACCGCAGTGACCACACGGCTATAGAGGGGGCTAGCCTGCCAGGTGGTGAGGGGTTTTTGACTGCCCAGCCAGGCATAGAACTGTTGTAACTTAGGGTCAAGAGTATCTACTAGCCATTGCAAAAAGTTAAGGATGGGGGGAAAGACCTTAGTACGGGTAAATTCCCACGCCACAGCCAATTCCTGGCGCACTTGGGGGGGAAGGAGGGGTTGATCGTCAGGCTCTGCCTGCCATTTTTGTGTCAGATTTAGGACTTGTCCCAGGAAATTTCCCAGGAGCACCCGCCCTTGTTGTTGCCAACCCTTAGCCTCTGTTTCCCCTGCCGTCAATTGTTGCTGCCATTGCGCTAATGTGGGATTGATTTTACTTAAAAAGCGCCGGAGGAATAAAACAAATTGTTGCCCCCAATGCCCCAGTTTTTCCTGTAGTTTATTAGTCATAGTCACGCTATAATATAGAATTACTGTCAGATTTTAGCAAGGTATAGGGAATTCGCAGCAAGCGGTGGGATTTTATGCACAAGAGGGGGAAGAAAGAGCTTAAACTAACATCAATTTCTAATTTGTTGTAATGAGGATTTTGGTACTAGCTTGGGAGTTTCCCCCCCGCATTGTTGGCGGGATTGCTAGGCACGTGGCAGGATTGTTGCCAGAGGTGGTACGGTGGGGGCACACAGCCCATTTGTTGACGGTGACGGCGGCTAATGCTCCCAACTATGAGGTGGTAAAGGGCATTCATGTCCATCGCTTACCCATTCCCGAACAGCGGGATTTTTTCCAATGGGTCAAGGGGATGAATCGGGTGATGGTGGAGTGGGGGCACAAGCTCATCCAGGAACAAGGTTTTGACCTACTCCATGCCCACGATTGGTTGGTGGCAGAAGCGGCTGTACAATTGGCAGAGCAAACTAAATTGCCCCTCATAGCTACTATCCACGCCACGGAGTACGGTCGTCACAATGGTATTCACAATGACAGCCAACGCTACGTCAGTGACCAGGAACGCCTTCTCGCCAGTGCTGCTTGCCGCGTGATTGTCTGCTCCCAGTATATGCTCAAGGAGGTGGGTTGGGCATTGGGCTGTCCCCCCCCCAAAGTGGATGTCATCTACAACGGCATTAACCCCGAACAGTCCTACGTGCCGCAGTTCGATCGTGAACCCTGGCGTGCCCAGTTTGCTCCCCCCGACAGCAAAATTATCTACTACATCGGGCGCTTGTCCCATGAGAAGGGAATTTTTGTCCTCCTCAATGCCATGCCTAGGGTCTTGGAGGGTATGGGGGGCAAAGTCCACTGTGTGATTGTGGGGACGGGTCATCCAGGGCATGAGTTATTCCTAAAGCGACAGGCGGAACAGCTGGGCATCAAAGACAAAGTCATCTTTACAGGCTTTATGGCAGACGAGGATTTACCCAAGTTGCGATCGGTGGCGGACTGCGCTGTGTTTCCCAGTTTGTATGAACCCTTTGGGATTGTTGCCCTGGAGAGTTTTGCCGCAGGGGTACCAGTGGTGGTCTCCAATACGGGGGGGTTGCCAGAGGTTGTAGAAGACGGCGTGACGGGGATCGTGACCAAGGTGAATAATCCCCAATCCCTGGCAGAGGGTATTTTACGGGTACTGCAGGATGCAGAACTAGCCCAAACCCTGGTTAACCATGCTAAAGCTGTCCTGCCCCACAAGTTCAACTGGCAAAAATTGGCACAACAGACGATCGAGACCTACCACAAATGTCTCACTGCCCGCAGGGGGGAAGTTTAGCCAGACCCAAATTCTGGAGAGCAGTTTTGACCAGGGGTTTGATTTCTTGCTGCCAGTGCTCAATAGCCGGAAAACAGGAGGCTAATTCAATCAGCCGTGACCAATTTTGCTGCCGGTAGGCGGTTTTGATCTGGGGCAGGAGTTCCAGGGCACGGTCGGTCTCCCGTTGCCATTTAGCAATAAGGATTTGCGCCTCTTGGTAGTGGGCACTGACAGCAGGGATCACCTTAGCATCCACGATCGCCAATTCCCCCTTCCCCTCTTGAAAGGAGCGTTCCCCCTGGCGTAGGATTTCCGCCGCAAAGAGGTCAATCCTGCTCCTTGCTTCCCCCTGGAGGTCAGGTATTGTCACTCTGAGGAGTTTGTCAAAGGCTTCCTGAAATAGACCACTGCCCCCTAGTTCCCCCGCCCATTCCAAAAGACAGCGATTTTGCCAGCGCCGCAGTGGGCTTGGTAGGGACTTGTAGGGCAAATTGGCACTGTAATTGACACATTCTTCGTAGCGAAATTCCCGCCAAAATTTTGCCAGCACCTGACTGTGTTTTCGGACATCCCACCAATACAAGCCCGTTACTGCCGCCAGAAAGGAGACAGCAGCCGTACCCGCAATTAGCCCCACCACCTTGAAGCGCTGCCTGGTAGTCCGTAAAGGTCGATCGGGGACAGCGAACAATGCTGCTTTCAGGTCAACCACCGAGGGAATACGTTTGTCAGGGTCTTTCTCAATACAGCGCATCACGATCGTTTCCAGTTCCTTGGGGATGTGATCAGTATGGGGTTGGCGTTTGAGGGGGATAGGGGGTTTGGTGGTATGGGCAATTGCCCAGGTCATAATCGTAGTATCCTCGCTATGGGAGAGACCAAAGGGGTCAGTGCCCGTGAGCATTTCGTAGAGCATCATGCCCAGACTGTAGATGTCTGCCCGCTCGTCGATGCTAGGATTTTCCTCTAGTTGTTCCGGGGCGGCATAGCGGCAAGTCCCCCAAAAACCGCCAGAGATGGGGGCACTATTATCCTTCTCCTCTTGAAAGCGCAACTTGGCAATGCCAAAATCCAAAATTTTCACCAGGTCACCAAACACCGTCGGGACCAGAAAGATATTGTCAGGTTTGAGGTCACAGTGGATGACTTGTACTAATTCTGTAGCCTGGGTTTGCTCACTCCAAACATTGACCCCCCTGTGTGCCTGCTCCAAGCCATCGCAAATTTGAATAGCTAATTTTTTTGTTTCTTCTACACTCAACTGCCCCTTTTGTTTTAACAATTGCCGCAGGGTATACCCCTTTAACAATTCCATGACATAGAAAGGTTGTCCTGCCTCCGTAATACCAAAATCCGTCACCATCACCACGTGTTCACTTTTAATAGCAGTACAGAGGGACACTTCCCGCTCAAAGTAGCGGCGCATCTTGCTATCATGGCTGAGGTGAGTGCGTAATAATTTCAGAGCTACCCGCTTGCCTAGTTGTTTATCGAGGGCGACATATACTTCTCCTGTGCCCCCACTGCCGATCAATTCTTCGATTAGATAGCGCTGGGAGTTCCCACTGCCAATACTCTGCCCGATCAAGTCATTTGATCCGTGGCTCATGGAAATATGCCAAAAAACCTGTAATCAGTATATCCTAACCTTGGAGCGTTCCCGATTGAGCCATGTCTAGGCGGTTTACGGTACTGATCGCTGCTCTGATTTTGTGGGGCTGCACGCACAAACCCACGCCCCTTTCCCCCGACCAAACTGTTTATGCAGGACGCTGGACAGCCGCCGATGGCACTTACATTCACATCTATCTGGATGGGGTAGCTGACCTCAAAACTTCCCTTCAGGAAATCAAGGGGGGCAATCTACAACTGCAGGGGCAAAAAATCACGATCGTCAAGGGTTGGCAAAAGCAGACCTACCAAATCACCCAGCCCCCCCAACAGGCAGCCAAGGGCTGGACAATGATTCTCAACGGCATTCCCTACAGGCGGGCGAACGAGGAATGGGCTATTGTGGCTACCCTACCCCCCCATCGCTTCCAAGACCCCAATACCTATGCGGGGAAAGTAGAACGGCTAGTAAAACAGGGCTTTGAAGAACAGACAAAAATTGCTGTGCATGGTGTCACCTGCCCGATTGCTGTTGAACCTAAGCTGGGCAATGAGTTTAGCTGTCGTCTCACGGCTACGGATAACAGTGCCATCGATGTAGTAGTGACCTCTACCGATGGGGGGGAAAATATCGCCTGGCGGGCGAAGGAGGGGCTATTGTCCTTGAGTACCCTGGAGCGGGGCATTCAGGATAACCTCCAACACCAGACAGGGCAGGCTAACCAGGTCAGTTGCGGCGGACAACTGTTTAAAATCGCTAGCCAAGGGGATAAATTCCTCTGTCAGTCCCTGTTTGCCGATGGACAAAAGAAACAAATTGAAGTCACCGTTGTGGACAACAAAGGCACGGTGCGGTGGGCAATCTATGAGTAAGAACTATAATAGAAGGCAGTGTGTGTAAATTGTATGACTACTTCCGTAGTTGTTGGTCTTTCGGGCGGTGTGGATAGCTCGGTAGCGGCAGCTTTGCTCCACAGGCAAGGCTATCAGGTCTTTGGTTTGACTTTTTGGCTGATGCGGGGCAAGGGACAGTGTTGCTCAGAGGGTCTGGTGGATGCCGCCAGAATTTGCGATCAGCTGGGTATTCCCCACGATGTTGTCGATAGCAGGGAGACTTTCAAGGAAAATATTGTCGATTATCTCATCAGTGGCTATAGCCAAGGCATTACCCCTTTGCCCTGTTCCCGCTGCAATAAGGCAGTAAAATTCGTCCCCATGCTGGAATATGCCCAAAAACGGGGGATCGACAAAATTGCCACAGGACACTACTGCCGCCTCAGCTATAACCCCCAGACCGATCGTTATGAACTCCGCCGTGCTATCGATCGCAGTAAAGACCAATCCTACTTTCTCTACGAAGTGCCCCAAACTTCTCTCCGTCACTGCCTATTCCCCCTGGGAGAACTGACAAAGGCAGAAACCCGCCAAATTGCCCAATCCCTGGGACTCGCTACCGCTGCGAAACCCGACAGCCAAGACCTCTGTTTGATTGAAGCCCATGGCTCGATGGCAAACTTCCTCAACCAGTACATCTACGGCAGTAAGGGGCAGATTGTCGATCGCCAGGGCAGGGTACTAGGAGAACACAACGGCATTCATCACTACACGATCGGTCAGCGCAAGGGTCTAGGAATTGCTCATCCCACGCCGCTGTATGTGCTAGGAATTGATGTGGGGCGTAATCAGGTTATCGTCGGGGAAAGATGGGAAGCGGAGCAACCCCGCTGCCAAGTTAAAGATGTCAACTGGGTCTCCCAAGTGCCTACTGCGCAACCCTTTCGGGCAGAGGTGCAAATTCGCTATCGTTCTCATCCTGCCCCTGCTACCTTGACACCAGTGGGGGAAACAGAAATGATGATCGAGTTTGATGAGCCGCAGTTTGGGATTACCCCTGGTCAAGCCGCTGTCTGGTATGATGGTGATCTCCTTTTGGGAGGCGGTATAATCGCTAGTGCCTCATAACAGGTTGTGAGTTTCCAGCACAGTAATTAGATGGCTGACCTGTTTTTGCCAAGTGAGATTTTGCATAAACATTGCTGCTTTCTGTCCTTTGTTTTGGGCAGTAGAACGATCGTTATACACTCTTTCTAAGACCTCTACTATTTCCTCAATGTCTGATTCTCCCCAATCCTGGGTGCCAGGAAAGATAGGATGGGGCGGTACAGGTCTTTGTTTAGTCAGAGGATAACAATGACTTTCATCCATCAAATCCAAATGACCAGTATTGGCAGATAAGATAGTCGGCACACCACAGGCAAGACATTCCATTGCTACCAAGTTAGTTCCCCCTTCACAGCGATTGGGAAAGAGAGCTACATCCGCTTCCCGATAGACCAAAGGCATCAGATAATTCGGTACCAGACCGACATCATAGAAAGACCCAGGGGGCAGACCGTTTTCTATCAACCAACTGGAAATGTCTAATCTTTGTTTGTCTGCTGTCAACTGAGGTAATCCTTTCACGTTCCCCGTCTGATCCATACCCAACATAAACTGGGACCAGAAGTTATGCCAAGCAAACACTAGCAGAGCGTCAGGATGCTTCTTGTAAAACCGTTTGAAGGCTGCCACCACAATATCTTGCCCTTTCCGAAATTCGATCTTACCGCCAGAAAAGATGACAAACCGATCGTTAAACAACCCCGACTTAGGGGCAGGGTGAAAGAGAGTAGGGTCAATTCCCTGCAGGACAGTATAAACCCGATCGATGCCGTTCTGCTGGAGAATCTTGGTATTCCAGCTCGACCCCGCCAGAATTATGTCGTATCGCTGCGCCCTTTGTTTGTCTTCTTCTGTCAGTAGGGTGTTTTCAAAAAAGATGAAGCCAATGTTCTTTGTGCCAATGAATTTATCACGACTGCCACAGGCAAGACCATTACCTAAAGCATGAATGACAGGAACATCTAAATTAAAAACACCGTTGGGATTTTGCTTAATCAAGTTTTGAAATTGTCCCCACTCTTCCAGCAATGGCGTGAGCAACTTTTGGGTGAGAGGATTATAGTGCCCACCTTCTAAGCCCTGGGCTGAGAGCAATACAGGCTGATATTCAGGATGACAAACAAGTTGCAAAGCCAAATTAGTGCCAAAGACTCCCCACCCTGTATTCAGACCTAATGACCACCCGATCGCTATCTTCTTGCATTCTTGCCTAGGTAGAGATTTATGCTGACTGACATATTCATCTAACCTCCTAAGCACTTCTGATATGACATCTCCCCAACAGTTTCTTTTGCTTTGTCGCAATAAAACGAGGGAGGGATACCAGGGAGAGTCAGAACGATCGGTCAACCAGCGCCAGTCCGCTGCAAAAGGTAGCAATACCCAAGTTGGCTTGCCCAGGGCACCTGAGAGATGAGCAACTGCTGTATCAACAGTGATGACCAAATCCAACCGATCGATTACTGCTGCTGTAACACCAAAATCGGTCAGATAGTCCTGGAGATTAATCAGATGAGGATAACGATCGAGAAACTTTCTATCTTCTGCAGGAATATCTTTTTGTAGCAAATAAAACTGCACATCAGTATGTTCTAGCAAAGTTTGTAAGAGATAGAAAGGTATAGAACGATCGATAAAAGTCTCGTGGTGTCTCTTACAAGCCCAGACCAAGCCGACCTTTAACTTACATGACTGGCTAAAGAAACCTGAAAGATGAGCAGGCAGAGAAGGACAGAGCAGATATCTGTGGGCTGTAGGCAGATTTTCCAGCGTGATACCCAAGCAATAGGGCAAACTTAGCAGTGGAACCCAATAATCAAATTGCGGGATAGCTTGACCATTTCCTATTACTTCATCCACAGCAGGTAGCAAACGAGCTAAAGATACTAATTCATCAGCACAAGTATAGATAACTCTCTGCGCACCCTTTTGTTTCAAGAGAGCGAAAAAGCGCCAAAATTGAATTTGATCCCCTGCTCCCTGTTCTGTCCAGACTAAAATTGTTTTACCAGTTAAATCACTGCCATCCCAGCGGGGTTGGGCAAAAGTGGGTAAGGGGTTAGAATGCTGGAACTTTATCTGTTGCCAACGCCACTCATACTCTCGCAATCCATCCCCATAATTTCCCTGCTTGAGTAGATTCACGGCAATACCAAATCTTGCCTCTGCATTATCTCTAACCGCGATACTCTGCTGATAGCTACTCACGCTAGCCTCTATCTGATTGAGATAGGAATAGGCACTCCCTAAATTATTCCAAGTTTCAATAGAATTAGGGGCAGTTTGTAACGATCGGTGTAAATAAAACAGTGCCAAATCTAAATGTCTGAGATAGACTAAAGTACCCCCCAAGGCATGATGAATTCCACCTTCCAAGGGATAGTAGGTTAATGCTTTGTAGAGATAGGGAAGGGCAAGCTGTAGCAACTGTTGCTGTACCTTAATCACCCCCATCAAATGATTGGCAGAGACAAAATCCTGCCCCCTTGCTAACAAAGCCTGACAAATATTCTCACACCCCTGTATATCCCCCGATCGGTAACAATTCAACGCTTGCTGAAATTCCTGAGAAGGATTTAGAGGGATAAAGATAGACTGCAAAGCAACCTTAATTTCTGCTATCACCTCCTGCCAACTCTCAGTAGAATGGGATTTTTGCCGGAATAATCTCACTGAGGGATACCAAGGGGAATCAGAACGATCGGTTAACCAACGCCAATCAGGGGAAAAGTTTAGCATAATCCAAGTAGGTTTCCCCATAGCTGCTGCCAAATGGGCAACTGCCGTATCCACAGTAATCACTAAATCTAAGTTCTGAATTATCTTAGCTGTTTCATAGAAACTGTTCATTTGCTGACTATTATCGGCAATGCCATAGGTCTCCAAAATCTGCTTTTCCTCTGTCGTCAGTTCCTTTTGTAGAGATATAAACTTAATCCCAGGCACAGCAAATAACTGCGCAAATTCCGTCAAAGAAGCCGACCGTCTCTTGGCACTCAAACTAGCCGATCGGGAAGCCCAACAAATACCCACCCATGCTTCACTACTATTTATTCTTTCACTAAAATCAAAGGGCACACTCAGATAGGGAACAGGACAGGGGATATTCTCTATTGTTGTCCCACACAAATAGGGTAAACTCATCAGCGATACCCAACAATCAAAGGGTGGAGCAGGCTCAGCAGGTGCTAGCAATTTATCAATCCAGGGGACAGGTTGTAACAACTCTAAAAGAGCCTCTGGACAGCCATAAAATACAGCTCTTGCTCCCCTCTCCTTCAAAACCTTGGCATAACGAATGAATTGAATCTGATCGCCAATTCCCTGCTCTGTTAATATCAGTATTCTCTTACCAAAAATATCAGAGCCATCCCACTGGGGTACATTAAACTGCGGTGGCACAAAACCCTGCTCTAAAAACTGCTTACTCTTAAAGCGCCACTCATATTCCTTCCAACCCTCTGTAAAATGTCCAGCTAATAGTAAAGTTTGTGCCAAATTAAACCTGGCATTGGCATAGGTGGGGTCAATCTTGATCGAGGCAGAGTGATGTAGCAGTGCTCTTTCTATGTCCCCTGTATCTCGATAAATTGATGCTAAACCACTGTGTGCCTCTACCAATTTAGGATTGAGATTTAGAGCTTGCTGATATGCTTCTTTAGCCTCTGCATAGCGATTATTTTGGTGTAAAGTCGTAGCCAAATTGTTATAGATTTGGGCATGATTAGGATGGAGTTTAATTGCTTCTTTGTAATGGAAAATAGATGACTCTAATTCCCCCAACTTCCCGTAGGCAATGCCTAAATTAGTGTGTGCCTTGGCAAAGTTAGGGTTGTACTGCAGAGCTTTGAGATATAACTTAATCGCCTCCCTATGTTCCTGCTTTTCATTAACAGCATTACCCCAATTAAAGTAAGCCTTAGCTAGCGCTTCTTTTACACCAGGGTAGTCAGGGTTTGCCTGTATAATTTCTTGAAAGACTGCGATCGCTTCTTCTAATCTATTGGCTTGCCCCAGCATATTGCCTATAGCAAACTTTAGATCATACCGACTGGGACACAAATTAGTTGCCTGTTGTAACAGTCTAACCGCAGTATCAATATCTTTATTTTGGTAAGCATTAGATGCTCTTGTAATCAAAACTTCTACATCTACATCCCCTGTGACAAATACATCAAGCATAGCATTTACCCGATCGATAACACTCTGCCAATCTCCTAACTGAGGTTGACTAAGTAGTTGCACAGAATCATACCACTTGTACTGCCAGCGCCAATCAAAGATATGGGGTAATAAAAGCCATGTTTTCTTGCCCATTGCTCCCGCCAAGTGCGCCACAGCACTGTCAATAGTAATAACCAAATTCAAGCAGCTGATGATTTCCGCTGTATCTTGAAAATCTGTAATTTGTGTACTTAAATCTGTAACTGAATCAGAGTGAATCTCCAGTATTTTCCGATCGTCAGTAGAGACCTGCGGCTGAATAACATAAAATTGACAGTCCTGGCGGTAGAATAGCTGATGGAAATAGGGCAGACCGATCGATCGTTCTTGAGCCGTGGGATGATTAGATGTAGTCTCCCAAACTACACCCACCTTCAGCTTGTCTACACCTAGAAAATACTGTTGCCATTTGTTGCCAGACTTGACAGAGAGATAACCACTTGTAGCTGGTATTGTATTAAATAAGCTAGGAATATCGCCCAAGGGAATGTAGTAATCAAAAGAGGGGTAATGATCACCATCTCTTACCAACCGATCGATACTTGCTATTTGCTGAAATAGACGTACCAAACTGCTGTGACAACCATAGTAGATAGCTTTAACTCTTGGCTTCAACAAAGGCAAGTAACGGATAAATTGTATTTGATCACCAAAACCTTGCTCAGGGTGAATGTAGAGAATTTGATTAGATATATCATCTTTGCCGTTCCAGCGCGGCTGTTTGTAATTGGGTTTCTGATTGTGCCCGCAGAACCCCTCCACCTGCCAACGATATAGATAATAACTAAACCCCTCAGACAATTTGCCCTGATTTAATAAAGCCGTAGCCAAGTTGAGTTTTGCTTCATTCAAGTGAGGACATACTTCTACTGCCTTCCTTAAATGTTCTTCTGCTGATTGAAAATTCCCTAATACTATTTCCACTGTCCCCAAATTGTTATGGGCTTCACCGTAGTCTGGCTGCTTCGCAATTAACCGTTTATATTTTTCCTGTTCCAGTAGGCGGCTATGATAAAGTTTTTGTAAATATAATTGCTGTTTTACTCTCCTGATAACAGGCTGCCAACTTTCTTGGGCGAAGCGACGGAATAATTTCACCGATCGATACCAAGGTGTATCTTGTCGCTTTAGTAACCACCGCCAATCGGGAGCAAAGGGCAAGATTATCCAGGTAGGAATGTTGAAAGTGCCTGCCAGGTGTCCTACCATTGTATCTACGGTAATTACTAAGTCCAACTGTTGTACTAATGCCGCTGTATCCGTCAAATCTCGTAGCAGAGGACAGAGATAAGTAACCCGATCGTTGTATCTTTCTAGCAGAGGTCTTTCATGCTCAAATACATCCTTTTGCAGAATGTAAAAATCAACTCCCTCCACCTCTAGTATTGAAAGGAAATCAGCAAGGGGAATAGTCCGTTTTTTCCCAGTAGCGGGATTACCTAAATTGGCTGTCCAAACAATACCTACCTTTAATTTCTGACTAGATTTCTTTGGCAATTCTACTAAATTGGCAGGCACTTCTATATGGGGAATATTGTGGGGAATAGTATCAAAATCAATACCCAACAGATGGGGTAAGCTCATGAGAGGGTAGTGGAAATCAAAGGGGGGCAATTCTTCTCCAATGACATAAACTTCATCTGCTCCCTTAACCCTCTTCATAATGTTACGTAGTGGTTCTTGGTTGCATTCCACAATCACACGACCACCCATTGCTTTGACAAGGGGAATATAGCGGGAGAATTGAATACAATCCCCTAAACCTTGCTCCGTATAGATTAACAAAGTTTTGTGAGGAAATGGTTTTCCGTCCCATAGAGGTTGGGATAGTCTGTGAATACGGGAATTATACTCTTGAATGTGGTGCCGCCATTCGTACTCTGCCCAACCTTCTCTTAATTTGCCCAAACTCATCAGTCCTATTCCTATATTCATATGGGCATCAGGATGATTGGGTTGGTATTGCAATATGGCACGAAAGGTTTCAACCGCTTCTATCAGTTTCTCCTGCATTGCTAGGGCTAAACCGTAGTTCAAATATGCCCCTATAGCATCAGGCTTAATCTCGATCGCCTTTTGGAAATACTGACAGGCAGTTGTATAGTCTTCCCTCTTGTTAGCTATTACACCTAAATTGATGTAAGCCTCGGCGTAGTTGGGTTTAATTTCCAATGCTTCTTGCAGGAATTTCTCTGCTTCCTCCAGTTTTTCTACCTGGATCAAAGCAACAGCTAAATTCACCCTTGTATCGGGACAGTTAGGTGTTAGTTCTAAAGCTCGGGTGAGAATTTGAACGGCAGTTTCTCCTTGCTTATGCTCTATGGCAATACCAGCTAGGCTACGCAGTGCTTCTACACAATTAGGATTTAATTCTAAGGCACGGTTCAACTCTTTCTGGGCAGATTCATAGTCCTTCTTACGAGCATAGGCATTGCCTAAATGCAGGTGATACTGGCTATTGTTGGGGTCAATCTCGATCGCTTTTTGATAGTTAGAAATTGCCTCATCTGTTTTACCTTGGGCAGAATATACTAAACCAATACCATCGTAGGCACGGGCATAGTCAGGTTTGATTTCGATCGCCTGTTGGAAATAGCTAAGAGCTTCATCTAACTGATTTGTAGCTTTGAGAGCATTACCTAAATTAAAATAATGTTTCGGGTCTTTCTTGCCATAACTAATTGCTAATTTATACTGCTCAATTGCTTTAGTATATTCCCCTAGTTTTTGATAGGCATTGCCTAAATTGTTATGCACTTCTGGTGTGGGCTTTAGTTCCAGTGCGCGATGGAAATATTTAATAGCTTCGGGTATGCGCCCCAATCGATCGAGAATTAAACCCAAGTTGGCGGGTATATCTTTGTGATTTGGTGCTACTTGTATTGCTCTTTCTAAGTATTCTGCCCCTTTCACTGCATCCCCTAGTTTATAGACAGAAACGCCCATCATGTTCAAAACTTCTGCATAGTCGGGTTCAATTTCTAGTACTCTTGCCCCGTATTCCACTGCCTTTTGATAGTTAGCTTCCTCATAAGCCTTTATAGCTTTTTGCACTAGCTTGAGAGCCTCCTGCTGTGTCTGTAATTGTGAAACTATTTGCGTAATTTCTATATCCGATCGTTTCAATGTAGTGCTTAGAATATAGGGCGTAGGAGTAAATGACAAGAGATTCTGTTTTACTTCTGCCAGGACAGGTAGCCAGTCTTTCGGTTGTTGTTGGCGGAATAACCTGGCTGTGGGATACCAAGGAGAATCAGACCGATCGAGCAGCCAACGCCAGTCAGGTATAAAAGGTAATAAAACCCATACTTCTTTCCCCATTGCTCCTGCTAAATGAGCAACTGCTGTATCTACAGAAATCACTAAGTCCAGATAACTGATAGCTGTAGCTGTATCAGCAAAATCTTGTAATTCGTCCCTCAAGTCAATGACATTCAATGTCTTGAGCAGTTCTGCCTCTTCCTCTTTCATATCCTTCTGCAGACTAAAAATTTGTATGCCCTCCAGTGCAAATAACTCCTGCAGAAAAGGCAGGGGAATAGAACGGCGGGGAGAAGTTTTATGAGTCAGGCTGCTTGCCCACACAATACCAACTTTTATTTTGCCTATACCCTTCTCCTGAATTGTTTCAATAATAAAATTGTCGGGGTCATGGGGGGGAAATAGATAAGGTACTTGACCAGGAATTGTAGTAATGTCTGTACCGACAGCGGCAGGTACTGATTGTAGGGGTATCCAGTAATCAAATTTGGGGCGGGGATAACCTTCTGCTATTAAAATATCTATGTCTTTGTAGGTAGCAAATAGACGATGAAAAATTTTCGGGCATTCGTACATAACTCTGCCACCCCTCGCCTTAATGAGACTGGCATAGCGAATAAATTGTATCCGATCGCCTAGTCCCTGTTCATTTACTAGTAAAACCGTCTCCCCTGCCAATTCTCTGCCATCCCATCGTGGTTCTTCATAGTTGGGTTTGCCATTCTTCTCAAGAAACTCTTTCATCTCCCAGCGGTGCTCATAGTATTGAAAGCCCTCTTTGACCCTTCCCTTCAATAAATAAGCCATGCCCAGATGAAATCTTGCTTCCGGATAGTTGGGGTCGTTTTCTACTGCCTTCTGATAACTTTCTATGGCGGCATCCACATCCCCTTTGCGTAGATAGGCATTCCCTAAGTTGTTGTAAGCAAGTGCATAATTGGGCTGTACTTCTAAAGCTCTCTTGTAGGACTCGATCGCTTCTTCTAGGGCATCCTGTTTCTGGAGGGCATTGGCTAAATTACTTAAAGCTTTGGCATTGTTGGGGTCTTCCTTAAGTAATTTCTGATAGGTATCAATTGCTGTTTCTAATTCATTCTTATCCTGCAGGGCATTACCCAGAGTATTCAGAACATTGAGGTTATTAGGGTTGATTGCCAAAGCTCTATGACATAATTCGATCGCTTCATCAACTTCTCCTTTCTCTTTTAGCAGAAGAGCAAGGTTACCGTAGGCATCTGCCAGATTCGGGTTAATTTCGATTGCTTTCCTGCAGTATTCTATGCCCTCCTCCAATTTACCTGTTTCTCGCAGGAGAACTCCTAAATTACTGTAGGCATGGGCAAGATTGGGCTGAATTGCTATCGCTTTTTCGTAATGCTCGATCGCTTGTTCGTATTTATTTATCTGAGATAATAAAGCCCCGTAGTTACATAAAATCTGGGGATTGTTGCCATCTAATTCTAGTGCTTTTTCAAAGTATTTGATTGCCTGTTCGTTATCTTTTCTTTCAGCATAAACTACTGCTAAGCTAGCGATCGTGTCAGCCCGATCGGGTTCTATCTCTAATGCTTTTTTTAAGCACTCGATCCCTTGCTCTGCATTCCCTAGCACATGATGGGTAACTCCTAAATCTGCCCAAGCCTGATAGGATTGTGGTTGCAAACGAGTGGCATTTTCTAATAGGGGGAGTGCCTCTTTATGTTTACCCACTTTCCATAGCAGTCTGCCCAATTCATGGTTAAGTTCAAAACAGTGGGGGGCTAATCCCAATGCCCGCTGATATGTAACTATAGCTTCATCATTTCTGCCTAGCTGTTCCAGAACATTTGCTTGCAATCTGATACCCTCGACATGATTTGGGTTGCTACTAATGAGTTGCTCCAGTTCCGTGAGACATTGTAACCAGTTTTGCTGTTGATGATACTTAGTTGCTAATTCCCAATGTTGGTTGCTCACTTTCTACGCCTCCCCTAATGTAATATCTTTGTATACTCCTTCCCCATCAATCCAATTCCCTTTCCCAAATCAGATATGCTTGTAACTGCACCATCTTCATCACCTAGACTGCTAAATGGGGACTAATACCCATAAAAGGTAAAAGAACATTGAATTGACGGACACTGTTTTGAATTGCTAGTCTCATAGTCTCCTGCGGTGTTAACTCTTTCTCATCTTTTGTTTGTACTTTGAGAGCCAGGTTGCGCTTTTGCATGATCTCCAGTGCTTTTTGGGAAGCTTCTGCCCCATAATTGACAATGCTCCATAACATGACTGCATCTACCCAACTAATACAGTGACCACTACCCATCACAGGGGAAGCCAGGGTAACTGAGGGCAAAAGATCAGGGGCTGTTGTCACAACTTGACTAAGGGCATCCCGATTGTAGGCGGAAATCGTTGTCACTGGTGTAGGGGGAGTGGCGATCGGTATCACTCTGCGGGCAGCAACAGCATAGGTCAGGGCTTTGCGAATTTCATGGCGAGGGTAGGCTGATAGTTCGGGATGTTGATAGAGTTTTTCTAAAGTGCTGGGTGTCTGTAAAAGGCGTAAGACCGTTGCCATAGGGTCGACATTCAAGCGCACTGCCATCCCTGAAAAGTTGATCACTTGATTTTGGTCTTGCCCTGGTAAAGCGACCACTAATACTGATTCCAAGGGTTTTTCATTGCCCGCCGATCGGTTTGTCTTGCAAAAAACATCAGTCCTGCCCCCAGTGACACAGATATAGTCCTTGATCGCCTCTACACTTGCCCTTTCCCGTACTCCCCTAAATAGCTCCCGTGATTCCATCGGCACTACTAACTGCAAATGATTGTAAAAAGGCTCCGCACTGCCTGCATACCTCAAACCCCTCTGCTCCAGCAGTTGATTCATATCGGCAAAATAATATGCCTTTCGCACATTGCTGAGGTAGTCGTGAAGAAAGAGAGAAGTAGTAGAGTTGATCATGTTCTGCAGAAAGTCTTTAGCAGTGGGGGAAACCTCAAAGTAGCGCTTTTGGGTATTCAAAAATCCCTTCAAAAACTCCTTTGTCAGTAAAACTTTCTCTTCTGGCTCTCCCTCCAGTTGATTATAGTAGTCGCTGGCTAGACGACACAAAGGCGGCTGAATAACATGACCAGGCATAACCATATAGTGGAGATATGCTAGTCCCCCCTCTACTAGATTGCTGCCCATGAAATCTAACACTGCATCCCTGGGAGCATCAGCTAACCAAGATAAAGTGCCACTGATAGCAATAAAATGAAATTGAGGGAGGTTTCTCTCTTTTAACTCTGTGAAATTGCTGTGAATCAGTTTGACATTTTTTAAGCCTGTTGCCTCCGCCCGTGCCTGCGCCATGCGAATATGATTACTGTTAAAATCGACACCCACAAACTCAGCCTGGGGAAATGCCGCCGCCAAGGTCAACAAAGTTAGCCCAGGACCACAACCCAAATCACAATAGCGAAAAGGTCGCGATAAATCGATCGGGTCAAACCCCGCCAACGCCGCTGCATAGTTCATTACTGGGGGAGCCTGACGGGCATTGAAAGAGGCTATGTATTCTATGTCAGTACGGTATTGCATATCAAACTTTGGTTGCCGTAAACGCCCAATAGGTGTCTGGTCCTGCCATAGTGGGTAAGTTTATATCATATATGTTTTTGACAGCAAAACCCGATCGGGTCAGCAGGGATAACCACATGGACTTGTCTAAGACGCTGTAGTGGTTCGGGTTATTTTCATGGTGACAACTGGTGTTGGGGGCTGGCACTTCCACATACAAAAAGCCCTGGGGTTTTAAGACTCTGTGAAATTCACTGAGGGTGAAAAAGGGGAATATACTGTGTTCCAAACAATGACGACACCATATTAAATCAAACTCGGCAGCGGCAAAATCTAAAAAGGATTGGTCCATTGCCCGTACATCAAATCCTCTCCTCTGACAAACCTGTACATCTTCAGGATTCAAAGTTATGCCTATCGCTGCCAAACCCTCTGCCCGAAAAATCTCCAATGCTACTCCCTGTCCACACCCCACATCCAGGATTTTCCAGTTCGCCGCCACTTTAGCTTCATCTTTTACCTTCTCCCACATCTGTCTAGTAATTTGGGAGTGCAATGGTGTGGGCGGTTCGGGATAGGTCTGTTGCGCTATCTTAGCTAAGAAATTCTCTAACTTTTGAATATCGATCGGTTTAAGCTGCATCCCCATTTTCCCCTAGAAAAAGAGCCAGAGGTTACCCCCTGACTCTATTTTAGCCTATCTAGCTGACTCCCCTACCAAGGGTGGGAATGGTTACCCTTTCCTGGGAGCGACCGATCTTCACATAGTGGTCAAAGGCACTGCGGTATTCACCCCTAGCGATCGCTGTTGACACATCGGGATAGAGAGAGAGATAGAACTGGGTATCGAACATAGGTCCAGGGTCACGGTTCTCAAATTGACCGATCTTAGTGAAGTGCTCTAACCCGTTCCTAAATTCCCCTCTGGCTACCGCTGCCCGCACATCGGGGTTAGTCTGCAGATAGTAGCCTTCATCAAAAGCGGGTAGAGGCGGATTTTCTGCCTTGGGTCGCCGCTGCTCGAACATACCCTTGCGGATGAAGTGCTCGAAGGGACTGCGGAAACCACCCTCACGGATTTCTTGCTCTACCCCAGGATTGATGCGCAGGTATTCGCTGGCAATGAAGTTGGGGGATGGTTGCAAGCCCGCCTGTAACCCCACCTTGATGAAGTGGTCAAATGCCGATCGGAATTGCCCTGAGGCTACTGCCTGTGCTGCACTGGGATTCTGTCTGAGATAGAACTCAGGGTCAAACAACTCACTGGGAGCACGATTCTCAAATTGCCCCACTTGCAGGAAGTGTTCAAAGGCACTCTTGAACTGACCCCGCTGGATGAGTTCCTTGACGATGGAGTTGCGATACAGGTAATAGCCCTCATCAAAGATCAGGAGGCGAGGATCGGCATTTTGGTACTGCCCTACCTTGATGAAGTGGTCAAACAGGGAGCTAAATTCACCCCTTTGTACCGCCGCTACTGCCTGGGGATTGTACTGGCGATAGACCTCCTCATCATAGAGCAGGCTGGGTTGTAAGCCCCTGAATTGCCCCACTTTTAAGAAGTGGTCCTCTGCATCCTTAAATTCCCCACGCCGAATTGCACTAGCCACATCAGGGTTGCGACTGAGGTAGAAGGCACTGTCTACGTAGTCAGATACTGTATTCAAGCCGTTCTGCGTCCGTTTTTGTAGGGACTGATCCAAAGGCAGGATGATCGGGGGCACAATGCGTTCGGGAGCAATAGCCGTCACGATCGGGACAGCGTTGTTGACCGTAATCAGAGTTGTAGTCAGGAGCTGACGATTCCCACCTGTAGTAAATGAAACTGTACCCAAGTTGGCACTGAAGGGACCACCTAAGCTAATATTCTGCTGGTTAGTCGGGAACGGTGTAGCAAATGCCCCCGTGATAATGTTGGGTGTATTGGGGCTGGTAAAGCTGACCTTCCCTGAGAAGATGGTGCGAGGATTGAGGCTGGCAATCACAGGGAACGTCACAATACCCGTGACTGGGTCATAGAAACCATTGTCGGATACCCTCACATCCGTCAGACCAGGGGGCACGATCGTTTGTACCTTTACATCCCTTGCCACTTCATTACCGTTGTTAACCGTTGTCACTGTGTAGGTCACTTGGGTATTGGGGGGAATTACACGGAAGTCCACCTCATTTAGTACCGTCACAGGCTGATTGGGGTCTAGAGTGAGACGGTCTTCAAAGCGACCAACCCTGACAAAGTGATCAAAGGCACTGCGGTATTCCCCTCGCCTTACAGCCGCTGCCACATCCGGATAGCGCTCCAGATAGAACTTGGGATCGAAGAAGGGACTGGGTCTTCTGCCTTCAAACTGCCCAAAACGGGTGTAGTGCTCTAAGCCGTTGACAAATTTGCCCTGACTGACTGCTTCCCTCACATCGGGGTTATTCATCAGGTAATAGCCCTCATCGTAGAGCTGCAGACGGGGTGGTCTGAATTCAAACTGCCCCCGACGGAGATAGTGTTCAAAGGCACTGCGAAACTTTCCTTCCCTGATCAAGTTGGATACATCAGGGTTAGAGGCGAGGTATTTGCCACTGTCAAACAGAGGTGTAGCATCTAAGCCCGCCAATAGACCTACCTTGATGAAGTGCTCGAAGGCAGACTTGTACTTACCCGCCGCTAATTCTTCCTTCACCTGGGGATTGCGCAGGAGATAGTAGTCTTGGTCAAACAGCAGGCTGGGATTGCGTCCCTCAAATTGCCCTACTTCTATGTAGTGGTCAAAGGGTGTGCGGAACTCGCCCCGCTTGATTGCCTCTTCTACTACCGAGTTGCGGAAGGTATAGAAGCCAGGGTCAAATAGCAGTTGTCGGGGGTCACGCCAGTCGTACTGTCCCTTCTGAATAAAGAACTCAAACAGCGATCGGAATTCCCCTTTCCGCACTGCCTCCACCGCATCAGGGTTATAGAGGGCAAAGATTTCGGGGTCAAATAGGTTACTAGGTAGACGATTTTCAAATTGACCTACTTTGAGGAAATGATCCAAAGGATCGGTAAAACGTCCATCGATCGATGCCTGCGGGAAGACAATCCCCAACTGCCTTGCCAGATCAGGGAACAAAGCCGCTACATCAGGATTGTTCCTCAGATAGAACTCCACATCGAAGAAGTCCACGATCGTGTTCTGCCCGTTGATGGGTATACCATCCCGATCGAATTGGTTTTGGACAAAGATGTCTAGGTTTAGAGCCGTAACCAATCGAGGATCGAAGTAGTAATCCCTAAAGTTCCCACCGTCAGGTCTGGGATCAAGTTGGTCGGGGGTAGGCGGTGTGTCCAACGGAGGAATGAATGAGGGAGGAGTAGGGTTAGGTGTAGCGATCGGTGGTGTCGGTACCTGTGTGGGCGCAGGTGTAGGTACAGGAGTTGGTACTGGTGTGGGAACTGGTGTTGGCGCAGGTGCCGGTACAGGAGTGGGAGCCGGTGTTGGCGCAGGTGCCGGTACAGGAGTGGGATCTGGTGCCGGTGTGGGCGTAGGAGTTGGTGTTGCAATATCGTCGTTGACGATCACACCGATCGCTTGGGTTTGCGGGGTCAACGTAGCTTGCAAGCCAGGCACACTTACAGGTGTTCCCGTAACCTGAACAAAGAAGTTTTCATCTGGTTCTACTGTCGTATCCCCGCTCACCGTCACGGTAATAGGATTACTTGCCAAACTACCCGCAGGAATCACCACCGTGCCACTGTTAGCCACAAAGTCCGAACCACTGCTAGCAGTACCATTTGCCACCGTGTAGCTGACTGTAACAGGTTGTGCCGCTGTCTGCGTCAGAGTGACAGAGTAGATAAAGCTAGAAGTATTCGTACCGCTGTTGCCTTCCAAAGCACTAATGGAACCACTGATACCAACTCCGACAGGGTCGTCATCCTGAATCACTCCCGTTGCCACTGACTGCCCGATCGGGGCATTGGAACTGAGCAAGTTCACGCTAAAGGTCTCATTGCCTTCTGGAATAGTGTCATTGACAACCGTCACCGTCACCAGGGCAGTAGTTTGTCCAGGGGCGATCGTCACTACGGCACTGGGAATGTTAGTGAAGTCTCCAGGCGCCACTGCACTACCATTTTGAGTCTGATAAGTAACCGTCACAGGATTACTGTTGGTCTCTGTCAGACTAATGGTGTAGACAAACGCCGTCATGCTTTCAGACTGAGCAACTGTGTTCGGTACAATCACCAGACCGCCTAGGTCATCGTTGATGATTACTCCCGTTGCCTGAGTTTGGCTGGTAAACGTTGCCGATAGCCCTGCTACTGTTAGAGGCGTGCCCGTGATTTGGACAAAGAAGTTTTCATTCGGCTCGATCGTGGTATCCCCGCTCACCGTCACGGTAATAGGATTACTTGCCAAACTACCCGCAGGAATCACCACCGTGCCACTGTTAGCCACAAAGTCCGAACCACTGCTAGCAGTACCATTTGCCACCGTGTAGCTCACAGTAATCGGTTGAGCTGCTGTCTGTGTCAGAGTGACAGAGTAGATAAAGCTAGAGGTATTCGTACCGCTGTTGCCTTCCAAAGCACTAATGGAACCACTGATACCAACTCCGACAGGGTCGTCATCCTGAATCACTCCCGTTGCCACTGACTGCCCGATCGGGGCATTGGAACCAAGCAAGTTAACTGTGAAGTTCTCATTGCCCTCTGGAATCGTGTCATTCGATACCGTCACCGTCACCAGGGCTGTGGTTTGTCCAGGGGCGATCGTTACTACGGCACTGGGAATGTTAGTGAAGTCTCCAGGCGCCACTGCACTGCCATTTTGAGTCTGATAGGTTACCGTCACAGGATTACTGTTGGTCTGGGTCAGACTAATGGTGTAGACAAACGCCGTCATGCTCTCAGACTGAGCAACTGTGTTCGGTACAATCACCACGTCACCTAGGTCATCGTTGATGATCACACCCGTTGCCTGGGTCTGAGTGGTAAAGGTTGCCGACAGCCCTGCCACACTTACAGGCGTGCCCGTGATTTGGACAAAGAAGTTTTCATTCGGCTCGACTGTCGTATCCCCGCTCACCGTCACGGTAATAGGATTACTTGCCAAATTACCAGCAGGAATCACCACCGTGCCACTGTTAGCCACAAAGTCCGAACCACTGCTAGCAGTACCATTTGCCACCGTGTAGCTGACTGTAACAGGTTGTGCCGCTGTCTGTGTCAGAGTGACAGAGTAGATGAAGCTGGAGGTATTCGTACCGCTGTTGCCTTCCAGGGCACTAATGGAACCACTGATACCAACTCCGACAGGGTCGTCATCCTGAATCACTCCCGTTGCCACCGACTGCCCGATCGGGGCATTGGAACCAAGCAAGTTAACTGTGAAGTTCTCATTGCCTTCTGGAATAGTGTCGTTCGATACCGTCACAGTTACCAGGGCAGTAGTTTGTCCAGATGCAATCGTTGCAGTGCCGAGAGGAATGTTATTGAAGTCCCCAGGAGCCAGGGCAGTTCCGTTCTGTGTTTGGTATGTAACTGTTGTGGGAGAAGGAGATGTACCCGTCAAGCTAATTGTGTAGACAAAAGCTGTATTGCTTTCTAGCTGACTGACGGTGTTGGGCAAGATATTAACTTGCGGGAAGTCATCATTAACGATCGTTCCTATTGCCTGACTAAGTGCATTGTTGATGGTTGCATTACTACCAGTAAGCTGTACGGAGAAGGTTTCATCAGGCTCGATCGTGTTGTCTCCTGAGACAGTGACAGTGACAAAGACAGATGCACTGCCTGCAGGAATTATAGCTACAGTTGTTGTAGGCAGACCTGCAAAATCCATAGCATCCGTAGTCATGTCAGTGATGCTGTAAGTAACAGTCACATTAAAGGGTGCAGTCTGTCCTAGGAAGATAGTAAACACATAGTCAGTATTGGCAGAGGTACCCTCATTCATTGCCCCAGGACCAATTAGCCCTACCCCAGGGAAATCATTATCAACTAGAACACCAGTGGCAGTAGGCTGACTGACCGTAATGTTGTTGTTGCCATTGTTATTGATGGTGACAGTGAATGTCTCATCACTTTCAGTCGCACCATCAGGAACAGAGGTCACCGTTACAACTGCCAATGTCTGCCCGACTGGAATTGTTACTAAGCCATCATTATCGACATAGTCCATACCCGCGTTAGCAGTGCCATCATTGGTGTTGTAACTGATAATGGTGGGTACAGGCAAGGTAGTGGATAGGGTGATCGTGAAGACATAATCAGTGGGCATAGAGGGACCGAGGTCTTCCAGGTTAGAAACCGTTCCTGGTGTAATACCCACACTCGCATCGTCATTGATAATTACCCCCGTAGCAGTGCTAGCAGCAGTAACGATCGTTGCCCCTGCCCCCATGGCATTAGAGATCGTGACATTGAAAGTTTCGTCTGGCTCTTGCATTGAATCAGGAATAACAGTGACTGTGACAAGTTGAGTGGTACTGCCAGCGGCGATTGTCACTAAGCCATCGTTATCCGTATAATCCATGTTTGCGACTGTCGCAGTATTGTCGTTAGTAGCATAGCTGACAGTAATATCAACCTCCGCTGTCTGGCTTAGGCTAATGGTGTAGACATAAGTAGTAGGTGTTGCTTGATTTTCCAGTTGGGAGATACTGCCCAGAATGGAAACGCCAGGGAAGTCATCATTAACGATCGTGCCTGTCTGCTGAGTCGTACCCACCATGACATTGGTAGCCAACAACTGTACTGTGAAAGTTTCATCATTTTCTGGGATGGTATCACCACTAACTGGGACGATGATGGTAGCTAGACTTGCACCAGGGTTGAAGGTAACTACACCGCTAGTTTGGGCATAGTCCATGGCATCCATGGCGGTACCATCCATGGTGCTAAAGGAAACGGTTACAGGTTGGGTGGTCGTCTCAGACAGACTGATGGTAAATAAGAAGTTAGTTGTACCTGAGTTGCCTTCGTTTGCTGAGAAACCATTGATCAAACTAACAGTAATTTGATCAGTGTCATCGTTAATCAAAACTGCCGTTGCCTGACTAGTAGTAGAAATACTTGCCAACATATCAGGGCTGTCTACCATCGTCAGTTGCACGAAGAAGTCTTCATCAGGCTCGTTCATGGTGTCCCCATTGGCAGTCACGGTAATCAGCGCAGTGGAAGTACCAGGAGTAAATACCACCGTCGATGCCAAACTGTTGTAATCACCAAGGGCAGACATAGCAATGCCATCGACTGTGGCGTAGCTAACAGTAATTGGCTGCGCCGCTGTGTTGTTTGCTCCGCTACTCAAAGAGATGGTGTAAACAAAGGTCGGGGAGTTGGCAACATTGCCCTCTAACGCAGTCAGTGAACCTTGCAACGATACTGTCACAAAGTCATCATTAACGATCGTGCCAAATGCTGTAGTTTTGGCAATAGGAGCGTTAGAGGCATTGATAACTACCGCGAAAGTTTCATCAGCTTCAGGAATGCCATCTCCAGAGATAGTGACAGGCACTGTGACACTGGTCTGCCCAGCAGGAATTACAGCTGTTGCCATGTTGATAGGCGCAAAGTCACTGGTATCTAATGCTGTGCCGCTCTGGGTGGAGTAGGTAACGGTAGTAGGTAAGGTACTTGACTGTGCCAGGGTGAAGGTAAAAATAAAGTTGTTGTTGCTGTTACCTTCTGTTTGCATTACGTCAAGGATGCCTAATCCAGGCAGGTCATCGTTAATCAAAACTGCCGTTGCCTGGGTTGTAGTACCAAGACTTGCCAACATGTTAGGGCTACTAACACCAGTCAATCCTACAAAGAAGTTTTCATCTGGCTCGTTCATGGTGTCCCCATTGGCGGTAACCGTAATTGGTACTGTCAAACTACCCGCGGGAACAACGATCGTTGTTGTCAAACCGTTGTAGTCATTGTCTGCTGTGGTAGCCGAGTTGTCTATTGTGGCATAGCTCACTGTGATAGGAGTGGAAGAGGTCTGACTTAAAGAAATGGTGTAGGTAAATGTGGGTGAGCCAGAAACATCTCCTTCTAACTGGGAGATAGAACCTTGCAACGATACTGTCACAAAGTCATCATTAACGATCGTGCCCGTTGCCACAGTGGTACCAGGCATTCCGTTAGTGCCATCAATTTGCACTAGAAATGTCTCGTTTGCTTCAGGAATACTATCTCCAGAAACCGTGACCGTAACGGGAAGAACTTGGGTTGTCGGCAAAATAGTGACAACCTGCCCTGAAATAGCTGTGTAGTCTGTACCAGCACTAGCAGACACGTCCATGGTACTAAAAGTTACAGTAATGGGCAGGCTATTGGTAGCGTCTAAGCTGAGGGTAAAGACAAAGTTAGTGTTTGAGCTTGTACCTTCAGCAAGACTTAACCCTAAGATACTCACTTGGGAAACGTCATCATTCACGATCGTGCCTGTCGCAATACTAGGAGCGGCTAGCATTCCTTGGTTGTTGCCTGGACCAGTGATGTTTTGCAGGGCAACGGTGAAGGTTTCATCCGGCTCGGCACTTGTGTCATCGATCGCTGTTACAAATACGGTTGCCAAAGACTGCCCAGGCGCAAAAGTGACTACACCATCGTTATCCATGTAATCGCTTCCAGCCGTAGCAGTTCCGTCATTAGTAAGATAACTGACCGTTACTGGAACATTGGCTGTTTTATCAAGACTAATAGTGAATGCAAAGGGAGTGGTGAAAGCGGCATTCTCTGTAGCTGATGTGCCGCCAATAATGCTGACGTTCAGGGCATCATCATTCCCGATCGTTGCCTGAATCGAAGTAGTACCCATGGTCTGTGCCGCCATGATCGACACATTGAAAGTTTCGTCAGCCTCTGGTACTGTGTCACCCAAAATGGTAACTGGTACAGTAAAGGTTAAGGTATTGGCAGGAATAGCGATCGTTTGCGTAAATGGCGTGTAGTCCGTGTTATTTGCCGTACCGTCTGCTAAAGCAAAAGTTACCGTGGTTGCAGTAGGACTTGTAGTAGAAAGACTCAGGGTGTAAATAACGTTATTAGTTGCGTTCATTTCTGCAAAGGAGTTAGGTCCTAGCAGAGTAACAGCGGGATCACTATCATCATTAACGATCGTGGCTGTGCCAGTGCCATTGACAATACTCGGTGTGACCCCAGGAGCCATGGCATTGGTGAGCATGACCGTAAAGGTCTCATCCGCTTCTAAAACTCCATCCCCAGTGACAGGAACTGTCACCACAACAGACGTTTGCCCTGCAGGGAAGGTAACATTCATGTTTGTGGCACCATAGTCCATGTCACTTGTCATGGCAGTGCCATCTGTCGTACTAAAGCTGACAGTTACCGGGAAGGGAGCGGATTCGCTTAGGGTAATGGTAAAGAGGAAAGGTGTAGTTCCTGTGTTTCCTTCGTTAGCTGTGAAAGTCTGGTTCAAAAACCCGATCGTGGGGGCATCGTCATTGATAATAGTGCCAGTAGCCTTAGTAGTACCCTCTAACATGAAAGCACTGGTTCCACTGAGCATGACCTCAAAGGTTTCATTTTTTTCGGGGGTGGTATCACCTGAGACTGTAACGGTAATCAATGCAAAGGTTTGACCGGAGGGAATAACAACTGTGGTGCCAGCAGAGAAATCCATAGCAGGGTCTGCTGGATCAGTCCCTACACCATTCACACTATAGGTAACCGTTACACCCGTGCCAGCAGTGAGTCCCATCGCACCGTCAGCGTTGGTCAACCCGATCGTGTAGACGTAATTCATGGTTCCAGTGTTACCTTCAACCTGTGTGCCCGGAGAACCAACAATCATGACTACAGGAGGATCAAATTCAAACGGTCCTAACAAACCCACAACGTGGTTAGTCGGAAAGTTAGGAGGCGTTGAGCGCACACTAATATCTGGACCATCATCAAAAAATAGGGTAAGTTCTGTGTATGTGCCGCTTGTAAAACTAAAGGTGGCGTTCTCGTTAGCACCCATGGCACCACTGACCCCGACAGAAAAATCGGCAGCTACGGAGTTGGGACCAGTTGTCATCAGTCCTTGGGGCACACTTGCAAACAGGATCACATCAGGATTGTTACTGTTGGCAGTCACCATTACTTCATCCTGGAAGTCTTGGTTAGTGCTGTTTGTGTTAGCAGCATCAATATCAGTAACGACTACCCCTTGGTTAGCCACACTAATGGGAATCATGGTGCCAGTAACAAAGTACTCCACCATAAGTGTTGCCCCTAAGCCAAAGCTATCTGGTCCAATGGCAATCCTTACAGCTTCCATTTGCCCAGCTTCCAGTTCCACATCAGCAATTTGGGCAATCATCAAATTTGCCCCACTGTCTTGAGTGATACTGATGTATACGTCAACGCCACTACCATCCAGATTTACTAGAGTAGTCTCAGTCATACCATTAGGAAAGAAATTGCTCTCCCACAACACCATGACCACAGCTAGGGTGTCTTCATACTCCAAAACCTCGATCGGTTGTGCCTCGATCGGTCCGCTTTGATATTCCAGTACCCAGTTGCCACCCAGCACCGAGTTACCCGTGAGGTCATCGGAAGCCGCTACATCAGCGCCAGTTAAACGGGCAATACTATCAATCAATTCTTTGCCGCTGGACGAGGCAGCCAAATTACAGCCATAGAACAAAATGTCCGCATCAGCATCCAGTGCCCTTGCCCAAGATTCTAGTAGGGGGGAGTAGGTTCTAATAGTATTGGTATTTAAGAACGTGTTACCCAACTGCACGGAGCCATTATCTCCGTGGGAAAAAATGTGAACACCGCTGAGATTGTTAAATTTTGCTAAAGTTTCAGTGATCTGGGAGATACCGTTTTGATCAGGGTCTATGTACAGCACAGGTGCCCCCGACGGTAGTGTTTGAACGATCGTTTGGTAATTCGCCACACCCCGATCGATGATGTACAAAGTGTTGGTAGACTGAAAGTGATTTGTAATACCATCGATACCAAACGCCATAGACCCACTATCTCCACATAACATCGCTATGATAAAGATAGACTAAGATCGCAACTAAATCAAGAATTGCTTGCGTAAATTTTTCGAAAGTTTTTCTAGGTTGCATCTCTTCAGCTCAGAGGCGCTAACTGGTGGCAGGGCTGCCTGGAGGTAAGTTTCGGCGGCGGAATTGTATTAAGGATTAGTTAACGTAGGGGGCAAAACCCAACGGGAATAGCTAATATGACTTAGCAGTGACAAACTTGGAATTATGCAGGATTTTCCTTGGCTGACGTTTTCCATTGCCTTCCCTGTGGTGATGGCGCTATTTGTACCCCTTGTGCCGGATAAGGGGGATGGAAGAACGGTACGGTGGTATGCCCTAGTGGTGGCTCTGCTAGATTTTATTGCCCTGGTGTATGGCTTCTGCCAGGAGTATGAGTTGGGCAATCCTGACCTGCAGATGATCGAGAAACTGGCATGGGTACCCCAGTTAGGTCTCAATTGGTCTGTGGGGGCGGATGGTCTCTCTATGCCCTTGATCTTGCTCACCGCCTTTATTACCACGTTGGCAATTATTGCCGCTTGGCCTGTCTCTCTCAAACCCAAACTGTTCTACTTTTTGATGTTGGCGATGTACGGGGGGCAGATCGGGGTGTTTGCGGTGCAGGATATGCTCCTCTTCTTTTTGATGTGGGAGTTGGAGTTAATCCCTGTCTACCTGCTCCTATCTATCTGGGGGGGCAAGAAACGCCAATATGCTGCCACTAAATTCATTCTCTATACGGCGGGGGGGTCGTTGTTTATCCTGCTGGCGGGCTTGGGTATGGCTTTCTACGGTGGTAATACTACCTTTGACTTCCGCGAGATTGCCGCTAAGGACTTTTCCCTCCCCTTCCAATTGGTTGCCTATGGTGCCCTCCTGATTGCCTATGGTGTCAAATTGCCGATTTTTCCCCTCCATACCTGGTTACCTGATGCCCATGGGGAAGCTACTGCCCCTGTCCATATGCTCCTGGCGGGGATTCTCCTGAAGATGGGGGGCTATGCTCTCTTCCGTATGAATGCGGTTATGCTGCCGGATGCCCACCGCGTCTTTGCTCCCCTGTTGGTGATTTTGGGGGTAGTCAATATTATCTATGCGGCACTGACTTCCTTTGCCCAACGGAACTTGAAACGCAAAATTGCCTACTCCTCTATCTCCCACATGGGCTTTGTCCTCATTGGTCTTGCCTCCTACACGGACTTGGGTGCTAGTGGGGCAATGCTGCAGATGGTCTCCCATGGTTTGATCGGGGCAAGTCTGTTCTTCCTGGTGGGGGCTACCTACGATCGGACTCACACTTTGCTCCTGGATGAAATGGGGGGTGTGGGACAGCGGATGCCCAAGATTTTCTCTATGTTTACTGCTTGCTCTTTGGCTTCCCTAGCTCTGCCTGGCATGAGTGGTTTTGCCGCTGAGGTGATGGTGTTTGTGGGCTTTGCTACCAGTGATGCCTATACAGGTACCTTCAAATTGGTGATTATCCTCCTGGCGGCGGTGGGTGTAATTTTAACTCCCATCTATCTGCTGTCCATGCTGCGGGAAATCTTCTACGGCGAGGAGAACAAGGAGTTGGTAGAGCACGAAGAACTGGTGGATGCTGAACCCAGGGAAGTGTTTATTATTGCCTGTCTGTTGGTGCCTATCATTGGCATTGGTCTCTATCCCAAACTCCTCACCCAGGTCTATGATGCTACAACTACCCAGGTAGTACGCACTATGCGCGCCGCCGTTCCCAATCTGGCTAAGGTAGGGACTTTGACACAAAACTTTACACTTAGCAAATAGACACTATCACGGCAAAGTATTACTCTGGAATCATTCCGTTTACTATAGGGTGACTTATGGCTATTCAACGTGGTTCTAAGGTGCGTATCCTGCGCAAGGAGTCCTACTGGTATCGTGACATCGGTACGGTGGTTTCCGTCGATAAGAGTGGTATTATCTATCCTGTCATTGTCCGTTTTGACAAGGTCAACTACTCCAACGTTGCTACCAATAACTTTGCCATTGACGAAGTAGAAGAGGTCTCTGGCTAGGCTCTGCCTATTTTTGTGATGGGAATCGGGGACAGCCTCGGTTCCTTTTTTGTTCTGCAATTAGACTGCTACAATGCCTGAATTGCCAGAAGTAGAGACAATCCGATCGGGGCTTGCTCTTGCTACCACCCAGCACCAATTTGTTGACTGTGAAGTTTTGTTAGAAAGAACGATCGCTTTTCCTGACTCCCTTGCCTTTCAGAGGGCTATACGGGGGCAGACATTGCAAAGCTGGCAGCGGCGGGGTAAGTATCTCTATTGTCATTTATCGGCGGGGGTGTTGGTCATTCACCTGCGTATGACGGGGCAGCTAAAGTGGAATTGTCAGGATGAACCTATCTCTAAACACACCAGGGTCAGGTTTTGGTGTCATGGGGGCAAGGAACTGCGTTTTGACGACCAGCGTACTTTTGGGCAGATGTGGTGGATTCCCCCCGATCGGGCTATTGCTTCTGTGATCAAAGCTTGGCAGACTTTGGGGGTAGAACCCCTCAGTGAGGATTTTACTGTGCCCTATCTTTCTGCCCAATTGCAGGACAAAAGGCAAACTATTAAGAGTGCTCTCCTTGACCAAACGATCGTGGCGGGGATTGGCAATATCTATGCTGATGAGTCTTTGTTTTTGGCGGGGGTGCATCCCCTACGCCCCTGTCACTCCCTCACAGCAACGGAAATCGCTAAATTGCACGCTGCTATTATCCAGGCTTTACAAACTGGTCTGCAGTACGGGGGAACGACTTTTAGCAGTTATGTGGACAGCAATGGTACAAGGGGTAACTATCTGGCAGTAGCTTGGGTGTTTCGGCGCAGGGGGGAACCATGTAGGGTGTGCGGCACAAAAATCGATCGGGTCAAAATTGCGGGGCGCTCATCCCACTTCTGCCCTTCTTGTCAGCCCATAGACGAGGGAGAGTATCCCCAATAAACCCAGCCCCACCAGCCACACTTGCCAATCTACCCAGAAAGCCAGCATTCCACAGGCAAATAGCCCCCCCACCGCCAGTCCCTTGGGAAACATCCGCTCCCCAGGGGGTAACCGCCAGGCACAGAGATTGGTGACCGTATAGTAGCAGAGCACATTAAAAGCGCTGAAAGACCAGGTGGTTTTTACGCTCCCCAGCAAAGTCAGTAGAGCAATCCCTACCCCTACGCTAATTACTGCCCCAGGGGGATTAGTACGATCGCTATTCAACTGCGCCAGAAATCCAGGCAGGTCGCCCCTGCGTGCCATCGCCAGCACAATCCTGGATAGCCCCAAAATCAAATTCAACAACACCCCCAGCAAAGCTGTAATCGCCCCGATCGTGACCAACTTGCTAGGTAGAGGATAGCCCCACAACTGCAACAAATCTGCCAAGGGCGCATCACTGGGTAAAACTTGGGTAATACCCCCCCTCACCCCCACTGCCCCTACCCCCAGATAGAGCAGTAACGTTAGAAGAATGGTTAGCACCACCGCCCAGGGAATAGTACGTCTGGGATTGACCACCTCCTCCCCCAAGGTAGCGATACGGGCATAGCCAGCATAAGCCACAAACATCAACGCTGTCGCCTGCATTGTTGCCCTTGGTTCGATGCTAAAACTAGGGGACTGGGTCGTAGTAGGAAAACCTAAAGCAATAAAGCACAGCAGGGCTAGCAGGGTCACGGCAACAATTACTGTGTTGATCAAACCCGATCGTTTTACGCCCAAGAACACCACAGCGGTCATCATTGCCACTGTTATCACCCCCACCCACCTAGCCTCTACCGCCAGTCCTAACCTAGCCAGATAGGCTGACACCCCCAGGGCTGCCGTTGCCGCCGATGCCGATTTTGCCAGGAGAAACAACCACCCCGCCATGAAACCAAACCAGGGATGTAAATAGCGGTAGCCATACTCATAGGTTCCCCCACTCACAGGATGACTAGCTGCCAGTTGGGCGGAATTTAAGCCGTTGCAAATAGCAATCAAACTAGCGAGCAAAATCCCCACCAATACCCCCGCCCCCGCTACCTGGGTAGCCACCGCAATACTGACGAAAACTCCTGTTCCCAAAATAGAACCCAAGCCCAACCATACCGCCCCCCACAGCCCGATTTGCCGCTTTAGTACTTGCATTAAAATATTCCCTGACAATATTTTTGTCTGATTTTGTCGGAAAAAGGGAAAGATACAGGGAGAGAAATAGAGTTACTCATTCGTTTGTTATTAATATCGTAGGCAACAGCATCAAATGTTTGCACAATTTCTGTAACACACCCAACACCCCCTTTCACAACATAGGATCGCGGTTCTCCTGGTTTAGAATTGGCGTTCTGAATCCATATGTAAAAACTCCTATATGTTTTACCCTGAGGTATGTAATCATTACTCAAATAGTAGTTTGTTCCAGGTACAGAAAACCAAAAATCCCAGCTTCTACCGTTCAGTTCATGTGCTCGCCCATGGTTATTTTGACAAAAGCCTACTTCTAGCGCACCCAGTAAAGCTAACAACAAAAGGCTCCTCATACCTACCTACACACTTAGACATTTCGTCTTCTACCTTACCATTTTTCAAGAAAGTAAAAAGCCCCCGATCGGGGGCATCAGCAACCAAACTAGAGCAACTTAACGGATAGGCACATTGTTCTTATCCAGCACCCGCTGTACTTCTGGACCAGGCTGGTAGCTGTAACCCCAGGTAGACCGATCGCTGTCATCAATAATCTGGGGTGTCACAACAATAATTACTTCATTGCGCTGGTTAGTGGTGTTGGTAGTCCTAAATAGGGAACCCACGATCGGTAAATCCGCCAGGAACGGTACCTTAGTCACTGACTCCCGATCGGAATCTTGAATAACCCCCGACAGGATTAAAGTTTGCCCATCCCGTAGACGAATTAAACCAGAGTTAAGAGTACGCGTATTCAACAGTGCCACGGTGTTAGGACCGCCTGCCCCTTGATTCACCTGAATCGTCTGCCCAACCGCCGATACCGTGGGAGACAGGGACATATTGATAAACCCATTCTCATCCACCCGATCGATGTTAATGTTCAGGGACAGTCCTGCCTGCCGAATATTGACCCTTGTAGTAGCTACAGAAGTATTGTTGACAACATTAATAGAAGTTTCAATACCAGCCGGCACATCATCAGTCAAGCTCACCGTTGCTGTCTGACCTTCCTGCACTACTAAGGTGGGGTCAGTCAAAATCTTGGCGTTACCCGTTTGCAGAGTCGTCTGTAATCTCGCCAAAAATTGACGCGGATATTGGAAGATGGCAGGCAAAGTCAACCGCGTAGGGTCAAAGGGCACTGCCTCGTTACCACGCGTAGCCACGATCGGTTGTCCGCTGACGGGATCGAGCAGGTAAGGTGTATTAGCAAAAGGACCGTTGCGCAAAGCAGGTGGCAAGCTGGGGATGTTAGCGTTAATCTGTCCGCCGGGGTTGAGTAAGTAGGTATTGTTGCTACCCGGTGCTCCTGTGCCTGCCGGTACCGCCGGTGCCAAGGGATTGTCCCCAGGACTGAAGGGAGAAGGATTGTTGGGGATAAATGCCCCTGTGACAGGGTCCCGCGTAAAGTTCTGGTTAGCAGGATCAGTGAATAGCGGTGCTCCCCCTACAGGATTAGGCGTAATTGGACGGGAAAATTGACCCTGAGCAACATTCCCCCTGTTGTCAGCGGGATTCAGCTGCCCAAAGTTAACAACCGCCACCCCGTCATTAACCGTGAAAAAGCTGTCATTGATCCCAAAGGAGAAACTGCTGTTTTGATTTTGTGTACCCGTGAGGTTGACATCAATAATCTTGACATTAACTGCTACCTGACGACGGCGAGCATCGATCCGTGCCAATTGGGCAGCAGCATACTCCACCAAACTGGGCGTTCCCACTAGAGTTACAGAGTTAGTCCGCTCTTCCGCAATCACCTGTAACCCTCGCAAGGGCAAGATAGAGTTAGGACTACCCTGCACACTTTCTAAAACTGGCACTGCCTCTGTGGGAATATTGACCACTGCTTGCGCCGCTGTCCCCAACTGTGCAGTCTGTACCCCAGGAATAGGACGCTGGCGGTTGACTACCCGTTCTGCCCCCAGCCCCGCTAAAAAGGCAGATGCCTCCCCCACACTGATTTGGTTGAGCCTGTAGGTACGGTGTACTATGTTCTTAAGATTGACAGGCAGACGAGCCGCTACAAAAATTGTCCTCCCTATGCGGTTAGCATCCAAATTCGTCAAGCGCAGAATATTGTTGAACACATCCTGTGCCGACTCGTTCTCCACGTCCAAGGAGATACGGGCATTGACCCCTGTGGTAGCAGCCCCTCCTTGCTGTTGCCCCTGTTGACCCCCCGCCGCATCGTCAGCAAAGGCAACATTCAAACCAGCAACCTTAGCCACTACTGCCAACACTTCCCGCACAGGCGCTTCCCGCAGAGAGAGACGCGGTACCCTTTCCTTTGTCCCCAAGTCCACAATGTCCGGTTTGAGGGTGGTGGTGCTCACAGAAATATCCCCGATCGGGGCAGGCACTGGTCTCCGCTGAAAAGGAGGTACAGTTCCCTGCACTCGCCCTGGCACTTGCTGTTGCACTGGCGTAGTCGGCGGCACCCCCTGGGGATTGGTAGGTGCTGGCTTTGGTGCGCCACTCTCCTGTGCTACATTTTTGTCCTGAATCGTAATCTTAGGTTGAAACAAGGGCTGCAGGGTAGCCTGCTTCTTGTCCTCCTCTGCCCGCACTATAGGTGCATAGAGCAATAACAACGTCAACCACCAAATATACTTCCTCTTCATCACACACTCCTCATCCTGTCTAACCATTAACTATTAACTACTTAGGGGGGGCTGCCCCACCTTGGGGATTAGCTTGCTCTGTGAGTTTCGCTAACTCTTCAGGGGATAATGGTATATATGCTATCAGATTAAACTCCGTCGTAATCAAGGGGGGCAAAGTAGCGGCAATGTAACTCCTCTGCTCGGGTGTCAAATTTTCAGCCTCAATTTGTACTGTAGAGGGTCTGAGGCGGACATCCTTGACAATTAACAGGGGACGGAGCTGTTCTAATTTGCGCATGAACTCCAAAGTATCCTGATAGGTAGCAGAAATGGTAATTTTATAATCCCGCGTGCGGAAGGGACGCTCCGCTGTTGCCTCCCCTACTGACCCAGGAGAGAAGTCTTCGAGGCGGCTGCGCAGTGCACTACCAGATATGTTAGCTACAGGGGATACAATCAACGGCTCCCCTAACTCCGCCAGGCGGGCATTGATGTCCAGAATTAGAGTATCCAAGTTTTCCGCCGAAGGCAGGAGGGATAATACTGCTTCCTTTCTCCGCTTTGCCTCCTCCACCTTCTGGTCAACACCCTTCTTTTGCTCTACTTCCTGCCGTTTACTTTTGATGGACTGTTCCTTCTGTCTAATCTGTAACCGCGCGGCATCAATCTCTGCTAAGAGAGGGCTAATAAACTGCAGGAAAATGAACCCTGCCCCCACTAAACCTATTACTCCCAAACCAACGCCAAGGATACGGCTGTCTAGGGTAACACCGAAGAGACTGAGTCCCCCCGCTGGCTGTAGTTCTTCATCCATTGTGGCTGTCATTGCTTTGCTTCTCCTTCTTGCTGTGAACTAGTAGCTACGCCTTTCTGCCGCAAAGTGGCGATACGCGCCAGAATACCATTGGACTGTACCCTCTGCAGGGCTGCCTCGAGGTCAAGGGCGTTAGCAGGGGTAAGGGTCAGTTCTATCCGGTACTGGGCTATATCTACTTCTACATCTTTCCTGGGGGGGTTGAGCTTGGCGGATTTCAGTTCTACCCCATTAGCAGCTATGAAGGGAGACTCCTGCAGTTTGAGCATGAAGTCGTTGATCTGGTCAAAGGCACTGTCTTTAGGGGAGCTGGCAGCCACTTCTCCCTCTAGGGTGATCTTTCTATCCAGCTGCTGAAAACTCTTAATCTTAACGTTGCCAGGCGTCCGCTCCCGAAGGTCCTGCAAAATTGCTGAGGCTGGTATGTCCCCCACAAACAAGGCTAATAATTGTTGTGTCTGTTTGTCAATATTCTCAATCTCTGCCTCCTTTGCCTTCAGGTCAGCTAGCTGTCTGTTCAGTGCTTCTTCTTCATTAGTCAGTTGCTGTACCCTCGCCTGTAATCCGTTGCGCTGCCCACTCAGCACAAAGTAATATAGACCTGTACTGGCAAGTAGTATGAACGCTACTAAGCCACCGCCAATTAACCAGTTGACATCTGCTATAGGCTGGGCTTCCCCTACCCCCTCGGCTGCCTGGCGGTCTTTGAGAAAGTTAATATCTATAGTGTACATCTATGCTACCTCCCGCAGTCCTAAGCCTAATACGATCGCCATACTCATCCGCACGCCCTTGGAGTACTCTTGGTCAGGGGTAACAGACAGGGCATTGAGGGGGTCAACTTGGCTGGCTGTAATACCGAGGCGCTGGCTAAAAAATTCATCGAGCTGCTCGATCGCTGCCCCCGGTCCCGACACCAACACCTGTACTACATCTGCCCCCACCGTCTGGCTGGTATAAAAATCAATGGAGCGCCGTAGTTCATCAGCTAGGTCACTGAGCACCCGCAGTACTGCCGCTTCCCCTGGGGTACCACTGCCTCCCCCCAAGCCCGCTGTATCCATAGTTTGTAGGGGCACAGTCATCTGCTCAATGCGGTCTAACTCCGTATTGCGAATGGGAGGCAGGTTCATCGATCGCAGTTGGGCGTTTTGGATTTGTGACGTACCGATCCCTACTGTGCGGGAGAATTGGGGCACCCCGTCTGCCACGATCGTAATTTCTGTGGAGTCATATTCAATATCCACTACCGCCACTGCCTCGGCAACAGAGGAATATTTTTTCAATTCTTCCTTGAAAGTCCGCAGCAGGGCAAAACTACTGACTTCCAAAATTTCCAGATTGAGCTGGGCAACTTGGATTGCCTGCATATAGGTATCTGTGACTTCCTTGGGAGTGGCTACCATGAGAATTTCGCGGCGCTCGATGCCATCGTCGTCCAGGTGCACCCCCAATTCCACATAATCCACATCTGCATCTTCCCTGGGAAAGGGGAGGTATAAACTAGCCTCTTGGTTGAGGACCACGTCTCTGAGTTCATCCCCCTCTAGTTCCGACGGGACTTTAATCAGACGGCTCACCGTTTCTCTACCTGGAACCGATGTCGCTACTCTATTGTGTTTGAAGCGATTTTCCTGGTGTAAGCGCCGAATAATTTCCCCTAGCTGAATGGGATCACTGATGCGACCATCTTCCACTACACCCTCTGGTAGTTGCTCACTAGCATACTTAGCAATTCTGTAACCTTGCCCCTTTTTCTGTAGTTCTACCAGGCTGACCCGATCGGGATTTATGTCTACCCCAATCCCTTTTGTCCCCCCAGCAAATAGGCTTGTTAAAAAAGTCATACAGCCCCATAACAGTACGTCTGAGGTGGATTATAGAATGCTACAGGATATTGTCAATACAAATTCCTCCCCTCTTCATACTGTAGGGATTGCCTATAACTAAGTCAGAAATTGTCTGTTTCCGTCAGTAGTTCATAAAAAATAGAACCAGCGAAGGTATTGTTCCGTCAGGTATTGTCCCCAGAAAAGCGCCCCTATCCCCCCGATCGCTAAACAGGGACCAAAGCGAATTCGCTGCATTGATTTGCCTAAAAGTTTGCCAATTCCCGCAACCAGCACCCCCACGAGGGAGGCAATCAGCACCGTGATCAGAACTGCCCGCCAGCCTAACCATGCCCCAATCATCCCTAGCAGTTTGGGGTCGCCCCCCCCCATCGCCTCCTTGCCTAAAACGATCGTGGCAAATACCCCCACTAAACTTAAAGACCAGATGCCCAGGACCATACCAAGGGTGCTAGCAATGAGATTTTGCGCCAGCGTCGGGGGGCTAGTGCTCAAGAAGGCGTGATAAAAAATACCCAGAATTAGCCCACTCTGGGTGAGGGGATTGGGTAAAGTTTCTGTGTCCAGGTCAATCAAAGCCAGTGCCAACAACCAGGCGACAAAGGCACCCAAAAGCAGTAAACTGGGCAGACTCAACTGAGAGCCAAAGCGTGCCCCTAGGGCTAAAAAGAGCAGGGCAGTAAGCAGTTCCACCCCTGGATAGCGCCAGGCAATGGGAGCACCACAGTAGCGACATTTTCCCCCCAAAAACAGCCAGCCGAAAATAGGGATATTGTCCTTGGGGGCAAGACGGGTTTGACAATGGGGACAGCGGGAGGGGGGATGGACAATGGATATACCCCGGGGCAGGCGATAGACCACCACGTTGATAAAACTGCCCACACAGGCGCCCAGGAGAAAACTAGAGGGCAACAGTATTAGTCCCAGTTCAGAAGGCATCGACGAACAGGCGAAAATCCGTAGGCTTACTTGTTCCCGTCACCACAATTTTGTACACCCCTGCCATAGTCGTTTGGAAGGATTTGGGATTGCCATCCCGATCGTCTGCCAACAGTACACCGTTGGGGTCATAGACCTCCACACTGACTTCCCCTTCGTACGCTATTGCTACTTTTTGTTCGGCAGTAAGTTGCAACTGGTAATTGAATACCTGCTGGGGCTGGATTGTCCCCCCTACCGCCGTACCGTTGCTACCAGGGAGAAACTCGATCGTTTCGTTGATTATTTCCGGCTCAGGCTTGGGCGGCTCTGGTTGTTGGGCAGGCGGCGGCGCTTCCGCAGAAGGAGGAGGAGTGGGGGGAGGCGGGGGAGGCGGCTCCGGATTGACCAGGGTCACCTCCAAGCGAAATTCCTGGGGCGTTGAGTTCTCCAGGAGAGTAATCTCCACAAAATAGGCACCACTGGCGGGTAACTGCCCCTGCCAATACCCCAGGGTGAGGTCACTCGATCGGTCATCAATGGGCTTTTGGTCTTCGTAAAGCAAGGTCATCTGCAGATTTGCCCCTGTGAGGGAGGCGGTCATAACCTGTCCCTTCTTGGCAGTCAGACGATAGATAATTTTCTCCCCAGGGTTGATGCGATCGGTGACGGTTGCCTTGTTGGGGTCAGACCAGTTGAGGGGGTCACCAAACTTGAGGTCCTTGAGGATGGAAGTGGGTTTTGTAGGCGTGGAGGGAGGAGGGGGAGCTGTAGTGGCATTATGTTGAGGTCTGGAACTGAGGAGGGAAAACACAACCCAGGAAGCTAGCCCCGCTAGGAGAACTGCCAGAATCCCTAATAACCAATTAGTACCACCCCCCCTTTGGGTAAGTTGGGGTCGCGTGGGTTTACCCATGGGCGGAGTTTCCAGGACAAGGGTCCGCTCCGGTAAGTTGGTCAAGGGGGGAGTGCGCCCCACCGCCAGCGTCGGCACCTGCAATTGGGACTGCCGTAAATACAGGAGAGCTTCGCGGGCATCGGCATAGCGATCGGCGGGTCTATGGCGGAGCATCCGTTCTAGCACCTGGGCAAAATTGGGACTCAAGCTGACGTAATCCTGCCACCGCCACACCAAATTCACCTCATCAAATAATTCCTGGGGGTCTCTTCCTGTGAGCAAGACCAGCGCTGTCACCGCTAGGGCATAGATGTCACTGCTGGGGAATACCTGCCCTGTGCGCAGTTGTTCCGGCGAGGCATAACCAGGTTTACCCGCGATCGTAGCCCCCCAAATGTCGTGGATGTGGGTAGCCATCTCCTTGCCCACGCCAAAATCAATCAGCACCGTCTTCTGGTCAGCTGTGCGCAACATCAAATTGTCCGGGGAAATGTCGCGGTGAATAATCTGCCGATCGTGGAGGTACGCCAAAATCTCCAGCACTTGACAGACAATGTCAATTACCTCCACCTCATGGAAGGCTTTACCCATCTGCAGACGTTCCCGCAGGAGGGCGCGGTAGGTCTTCCCCTCCACATAGTCTTGCACCAGAAATAACCTGCCGTCTATCTCAAAATTGGCGCGGAATTGGGGCACCTGGGGATGGTTAATTTGGTAGAGCAAGCTAGCTTCCCGCCGAAATAACTCCCGCGCTTTGGCAGTCGCTTCTTCTGAGGAGGGGTGGGGGATAAACTCTTTGATCACACACAGTTCGCGGAACCGCTCTAGGTCTTCGGCAAGGTAAGTACGTCCCATGCCCCCCTGTCCCAGTACCCGCTTGACCAGATACCGATCCTTGAGGGTATGCCCCAACTGAATAGCCGATTGCATAGTGATTTACGGCGATGGTCTTTTACATAATAGCGCCTAGCGATTGACCTGGCGCACGGTCAGGATGTATTCCCCCCGTCCCTTGGGGTCGTAGGCATTGGCAACAACGCGGTATTGTCCTGTCTGGGGCAAGCGAATGACGATCATGGCGGCTTTGCCCATTATGCCCTTGTTTTGCTCCAATACCTTCTGGTCGGGACCGAACAACACCAGATAGGGCTGAAATTCTTCCGTCTGTAGGGATAGTTCCACCAACTGTCCTGCCCGCCCTTCAAAGCTGTAGACATCAAAAAAACTTCCATCTTTAGCCAATACCCGACTGCGTTCCCCCAAGTTGCCCACGCGATAAAGAATGATGTTTTCCGGGTCTAGGACATGGCGGGGCGGACGATCGATAACCTGGGCACGCAGGGTAAATCTGCCCACTGCCCCCCCCTCATAGGAGCTAGCGTAGACGGTATAGACCCCATCCATTGGCAATGTGTAGGTGATGCGGGCATCGGAGCCTGTACCGCTGTCATCATCCTCTGCCAGTTGCTCTCCCCTGGGGTCCAGGAGGACAAGATAGGCATCTACTTCACGGCTAGACATTTCAATCACTACGGTTTTTCCCCCCTTACCTACAAACTCAAACAGCTTGTAATGACTGCCGTCGGGCAGCCTAGGGTCCATGGGGGTGAGAGTTTCTGTGACCACCTGTCCATCCAGGGTTAGACGCCTGGGCACTATAGTTGACCGGCGGTCTTCACTACTACGCCCGCCACTTTCCACGCTGCGTAAAAACTCCCGCGCTACTTCCGCCTGGATAGCGAACCCAATGCCGGTAGGGACATTGTTGGGGCTAAAAATCACAGTGTTGATGCCAATCAACTCCCCTTTGCTGTTGAGGAGGGGTCCGCCGGAATTGCCAGGATTGAGGGCGGCATCGGTCTGGATAAGTTGCCGATCGGGGTCTAGGCGACTGACAATACCTGTAGTGAGGGTGCCGGCGAAGCGCCCAAAAGGGTCACCAATGGCAAAGACGCGCTGTCCCACCTGGATTGGTTCCGTCGTGCCCAATTTGAGGGCAGGGAGGTTTTCCTTCACCCCTACCAGCTTCACTACTGCTAGGTCGGGATTGGCACTAGCTGCCACAACATTGCCGAGGAAGCGCTGTTTGTTAGCTAGGGTAACTATCACTTGGCTCTGCCCCCGCACCACATGGCCACTGGTGAGGACGATACCCTTGGGGTCAACGATCGTGCCGCTGCCGGTGCGATTGCCACTTTTGATGGAGACTACGGCGGGACTAGCTAGACGATAGACGCGAATATTGACCTGCTCATTGATGTCTTGGGCAAGGACAGGAGGTGTCAACAAAACCCAGGGCAAGAGGTACATACCAGCACAACCAGTCTGCCATTCCCAGTATAACGCCTCAGCTAAACAGCCACCGCCATAGGGGGTGCTTCTGCCCCGCTGCCTCGATCGTTTGTAGGTATTTCAGCATTTGGCGATATTCCCGCCGCGAGTAACCAAAGAGGATATGCTGACTTTGCCAGGTAAGGGTAGCCAGCGTGCTACTGACGCAGAACATTATCCCCAAACTAGGGAGAGGACGGAATCGAATCACTGCCCGCACTGCCGCCCAGGTAAAAAATTCCTGCATGAGGGCAATCTCTTGTCGTAACTGCCATAGGGAAACCCCCCCGATCGTCAACCACAGGGCGATATTAAATAGCCAGCGCCCCAGGGTCTGCAGGTTAATCAGGCGTTGCAGGGGAAGGCGGTAACGATCGAGTAATTCCTGCTCCTCCATAATCTCAGTCTAACCTGCCCAGGGAGAAGTTAAACCATCGCAGCTAGGGCTACTAGTAACCGATCAATTTCTGCAGGGGTAGTGCTGTAGCTCACAGATGCCCGTAGGGCGGGGGGATGGGGTATGGCGCGCAGACAGATGTGGTATTCCTCCTCCAGGCGGTGGGAGAGGGCAGTGGGGTCAGCATTGTGGACTTGGAAACTCACCAGCCCCGAGCGGGGGGGAGAGGCACAGACTAATGCCACAGCAGACAGCTCCGCCAGCCTTGTCCACAGGTAATGGGCACGATCGACAATTTTCTGATACCTTTGTGCGATACTACCGTCTTCTTCTGCCAATTCCAGTGCCAGGCGCAGTCCCCCCAGGAGGGGATAGGCAGAACTAGCTACCTCAAATTTATACGGCTGTTGTAAGCCCCGCCAGCCCACGAAGGTCGGCAAAGCGGCTGACCACACTCGCGGTGCCACGTATAGACCGCCCACCCCCAAGGGAGCATTGAGCCATTTGTGCCCCGTAAAGGCATAGAAATCAACTTCCAGTTCTGCCAACTGCAAGGGCAATACCCCCACACTCTGGGCGGCATCCACTGCCAACCAAATGCCCCGATCGTGACATAGCTGCGCCATAGCTTTGAGGGGTAAAATCTGCCCCGTGTTCCAACAGATGTGGCTGACCATGACCATCCTGGTCTGGGGACGCAAATGCTCCGCTAGGGACTGCAGTACTTTCTCTTCCCCACCGTCCCGCCCCTCAAACAGGGGGAAAAAACTAAACTCAATACCCAAGCGCTGTGCCAATACCCTAGCGATCGCCACAATACCTGGATGTTCACAGTCAGACAACAGCAGATGGTCCCCCTGCCGCCAGGGGTAGCTCCACAGGGCAATGTTGCAACCTTCCGTGGTGTTTTGCGTTAGGGTGATAGTAGTGGGAGTGGTGCCCAAAAATTGCGCTAAAACCGATCGGGTCTGCTCCTGTTCTGCCACAATCCAAGCATTAGCACGGTGGGAAAATGCCCCTAGAGCCTCGATGTGGGCGTAGTTTTCTCTAATCTTGTCTAGGACTGCTGTTGCCAGTAAGCCTTGTCCACCGTAGTTGAAGTATAGCCACGCCATTACATTATCGCCTTATTGCCAAGGTACTGCCACTCTAGCTTAAACGGACTGCCCGCCGCAATTTACTCCATAATGGTAAGGAGTGTCTTTGCTTGCAGTCTATGTCCCTCTCACCTAACCAACAACTGCTGCCCCTCACTGCCAGAGTTAATGACCACCACCACCTGACAATCGGCGGCTGTGCCGTGCCTGAACTAGTGCAGACCTTTGGCTCTCCCCTCTACATCCTGGACGAAGTGACTGTCCGTACTGCCTGCCAGCAATATCGCGCTGCCTTGAGGGAATTTTACCCGGGTGAGCACCTGGTTTTGTATGCCTCCAAGGCCTGGAGTTGCTTAGCATTGTGTGCTCTGGTTGCCTCAGAGGGATTGGGCATTGATGTAGTTTCCGGAGGCGAGCTATATACAGCTCTACAAGCAGGTGTTCCTCCCCATACTATCTATCTGCATGGCAATAATAAATCAGCCCAAGAGATTAGGGAAGCTATTACAGCGGGTTGCCCGCTCGTTTTAGACAACTGGCAGGACATCAAAATCAGCGAAACGATCGCGCGGGAACAGCAGGTACGCCCCAGGGTGATGGTGCGGGTGACTCCCGGCATTGACTGTCATACCCACGCCTATATCCGCACGGGGCAACGGGACAGCAAATTTGGCTTTGACCTGGAGGAACTGCCCCAAGTATTTGCCCATCTGCAAGCCAGCCCCCTCCAATGCGTCGGACTCCATGCCCATAACGGCTCCCAGATTTTCTCCCTCGCCCATCCCCAGGACCTGCCGCAAATCCTGTTAAAGTATTACCAGCTTGCCCGCACCGAGTTTGGTTTAGATTTTACCGAATTGAATGTGGGTGGTGGTCTAGGCATTCGCTATACAGAACAGGATGACCCCCCCACCATTGCCGACTGGGTAAAAGCAGTGACAACGGGGGTAATATCCGCCTGTGCCCAGTTAAACCTACCCCTCCCCAAACTCCTGTGTGAGCCAGGACGATCGATCGTGGGTCCCGCCTGTGTAACTGCCTATACAGTGGGCAGTCAGAAAGTGATCCCAGGGGTGAGGACCTATATCGCTGTGGATGGGGGAATGTCGGATAATCCCCGCCCTATTACCTACCAAGCCCAGTATCGCGCTGTGGTGGCTAACCGCATGAATGCCCCCTTGAGCCAGCGGGTGACCATTGCCGGCAAACACTGCGAATCCGGGGATGTGTTAATCCAGGATATCCATTTACCTGAGTTAGAAGCAGGGGACATCCTAGTAATTTTAGCAACGGGCGCTTATAACTACAGTATGGCATCCAACTACAACCGCCTACCCCGCCTGGCAGCAGTTTTAGTCAACAACGGCACGGCAGAACTCATTCTACAGCGGGAAACCTATGCCGACCTCCTGCGCCAGGATCGCTTACCCCCTCGGTTACGTATTTGAGGGCATGGATGCAAGAGTTGCTGATTTGGCTACCTCTGCTCATCGACCTCACAGCAGTATTTCTTATCAGTTGGGGGCTGCTGAATTTAAGCAACGATCGGCGTACTTTGATGTTGGCGCGGGGGTATGTCCTGCTCTTGGGTATCAATCTGTTAGTCAGGCAAATTAGCACTAGGGGTAATGTGCAGCGCCTACCCATGCTCACCTTCGTCCTCAACAGTTTATTGACGGGCGTTTCTGTCGCTTTAGCCGTGATTTTCCAAGCCGAAATTCGCCGCTTTTTAGAAAACTTGGGGGCAGGGAATTGGCGCTATTTTTTTCCCCAGGCAGGACAAGCCCGTGCTAGTTCCCGATCGGTAGCCCTCATTGATGAAATTATCGAGGCAGTGCGGGAGTTATCCCAAAATCGCACCGGGGCACTTTTAGTCATAGAAACGGGGGAAGCTATCTCTGAAAAGGACATCCATGAGCCAGGGGTAAAACTTGATGCCCAGTTATCCAAGGAGTTGCTACAGACCATCTTTCAAACGAGCACATTACTACACGATGGGGCAGTGATTATTCGGGAGGACAAAATTGTGGCAGCGGGGGTAATTTTACCCCTATCGGAGCGCAAAGCCTCCAGGGAAATTGGCACCAGACATCGCGCTGCTATGGGCATCACAGAGCGAGTGGCAGAGTGTTTTTGCATTGTGGTCTCAGAGGAAACTGGCTCGATCGCTGTTGCAGAAGGGGGAAAGTTAGAACGTCCTATTTCTAGTAGCAACTTGCGGGAAATTTTAGAGAACAAACTGCAGATCAAAACTAATATCACTACGACAAGGCGGGTACCCAGACTACAGACTCTATGGCACAAAATTAAGCGACACTATCAGAAATAGCCCCCCAGGACTTTAAGACATCACAGTAGAGAAGGGCAGTACGCTGTAGCATTGTTTCCAGCCGAAAATTTTCGCGGTAGTAAGCCTGGGCTAACTGTCCCATAGTGCGACGCAGTTGGGGGTCAGCAATAAGTTTGGTCAGGGCAGTAATTAAACCAGAAATCGATCGGGGAGGAACTAAAATGCCCGCTTTCCCCGCCCCCATTTGCTCCGGTGTCCCCCCCACAGCAGTTGCCACGATCGGTTTTGCCAGTGCCATTGCTTCTAAAATTGCCAAACTAAAAGCCTCCTGCAGAGAAGGCAGTACAAAAATGTCCACTAGCGCCAGGAAGTTGTGTGGTCGATCGATGTAGCCCAAAAAATTAACTTTGCTCCCTAAATTTAGTTGAGTGACCAGTTTTTCTAGCTCCCCCCTTTGTTTACCCTCCCCCGCAATCACTAGGCGCAAATAGTCATACTCTTGACTGAGCTGGTAAAAAGCCTGTAGGAGATAACTGATCCCTTTTTCGGGGGTTAAACGGGCAAGGGTGCCCAGCACAATTTCCCCCTCCTGTAGTTGGAGTTGACCGCGCAATTCTTGGCAAGCATCCACAGCAATAGGGGGGGTAGGGACACCGTTGTAAATTACTGTCAATTTGTCCGGTTGCAGTCCACATTGGCGGAGTATATCCCCATCGCAGCGACAGACAGCAATCACCCGATCGGCAGCCCAGTTGGCCATTTGACTACTCAACCAATAACTCCAATCTTTAGTTGCCCCGTGATAACCATGCACAGTAAAAACGATCGGTACCTGGGGTAAAAACAACTTGATTGCCAATACCAATTCGTGGGCAGCGTGGACATGAATTAAATCAATTTTTACCTGCTGGTGGATAGCCCGTAAACTGCGGTATAGCTGGGCAACGCCCTGGGCAAAACGCAAATCCCAACGGCTAAATTGATAGTGGGGAACACCCAAATCTGTAAATTGATGGGCAGTACTACCAGGGGGAGCAAGCAGAGAGACATGATAATACTGACGGAAATGGGCGATCAAAGAGAGGGTATGTTTTTCTGTGCCCCCCTGCTCTAAGTAAGGTAACACATACAGCAAATGTCTGCCCAACAAACTAATAGCTAAAATCTCCGATTAGTTTTACCTCTGGTTGCAATAAAATTGCCCACTGCTCCCATACTTTTAGTTTAATTGTCTCCATCAGTTCGTAAATTTCCCGTGCCCGTGCCCCCCCTAAATTCAAAATAAAATTGGCGTGCAACTCTGATACCTGTGCCTGTCCCAACTGATAACCCTTGAAGCCACAGCGATCGATCAACCAACCAGCGGCATAGTCTGGGGGATTGCGAAACACACTGCCACAGCTAGGGAGATGATAGGGCTGCGTGCGATGGCGATGCTCATAATTTTGTCGCGTGCGTTCCACAAGGAAGGCAGGGTCTTGTCCTGGCTGTAACTGCAACACCACCTCCGTCACAATGGCATTCCTGCCCTGCAGCTGCGAATGGCGATAGCTATACTGCAAATCTGCTTTGTCCAACCATTGCCGCTCCCCCGCCGCCGTGTACACCTCTACCCCCACCACACAGTCCGCTGCACAGCCCCCCTGGGCCCCCGCATTCATCACCGCCATACCCCCCGCTGTCCCAGGGATACCCACCGCCCACTCTAAACCCCCCCAGCCCCGCTTTGCCAACTGCCATGCCAACTTCGGTAGGGGTTCCCCCGCCGCCACGTACACCCTATTTTCTTCAAATCGCACCCCCCGCAGATACTTGGTACAGATGACCAAACCAGGAATGCCCCGATCGCTGATTAACAGATTACTGCCCGCCCCCAAAAACGTGAGTGGTAAGCCCTGGGACCGTTCCAGCACCGCCTGCAGTTCCGCCACCGATCGGGGGAGCGCCAAAAATTCTGCCTTGCCCCCCACCCGCCAAGAAGTAAAGTTACTGAGGGGAACACCCACTTGCCAGTTCATCCCACCCATGCCCCTGCTTGCGCTATGGCTTCCAAGGTCGGCGTGATAATTTGGTTGAGATTACCCGCCCCCAAAAACACCGCCAAATCCCCTGGGGAGAGGTATTTCACCAGAAAAGCCTGCACATCACTGAGACGGGGTTGGTAGGAAACGGCGGGGTGCACTTTCCCTACCGCTGCCGCCACATCTGCCCCTGAGATTTGGTAAGGGTTAGACTCCCCTGCCCCATAGATGTCCGTAATCACCACCCGATCGGCATCGGCAAAGGCATGGGCAAATTCCTGCAGAAGGGCTTGGGTACGACTGTAGCGATGGGGTTGAAAGATTGCCACCACCTGGTGCTGTCTGTGCAGTCTGGCAGAGGCAAGGGTCGCCCGAATTTCGCTGGGATGATGGGCATAGTCATCGATGAAAGTGATGCCGTTGTAACTGCCCTTCCACTCAAACCGCCGCTTCGCGCCCGAAAATAGAGGCAGAGCCGCCGTAATTACCTGCCAACTCACCCCCAAATGGCGTGCTACCCCGATCGCTGCCAAGGTATTCAACAGATTGTGCTTACCTAGAATGCGCAATTGGATCACTGCCTGGGGTCTGCCCCGCTCCCACACCTCTGCCCTGGTGCCCTCTGCTGTGTAGAGAATGTGGTGTGCCGTGTAATCCGCCGGTTGTTCTAGTCCGTAGGTGATTGTCCCCTGCAGATTATGCCGCACGTTATGGCAGTCCACACAGGCAACGAGAGTTTCACATTGCCGCCCAAAGTGCTGAAAAGTGCTGATTACCTGCTCCAAACTACTGTAGTGATCGGGATGGTCTAGCTCAATGTTCGTCACTACGCCAATCTTGGGCGCAAACCTGACCAGGGAACCGTCCGACTCATCCGCCTCCGCCACCAAATACTGACTCTGTCCCAACCTGGCATTGCCCTCCCAGGTGTCTACCTCCCCCCCCACTACGATCGTAGGGTCAAGACCCGCCTGCAACAACAAAAAACCAATCAGACTGCTCGTTGTCGTTTTGCCATGGGTACCCGCCACCGCAATACTGTAGAACTGTGCCATCAATGCCGCTAGCACATCCGATCGGTGTAGTATAGGCAGGTTATGGGTTAGCGCCGTTTGCAGTTCGACATTGTGGGGATGAATAGCGCTGGAACAAACCACCTGGGGTTGTGCCGCCACGTCGATATTATGCAACTCATGACCTTGAAAAATGCGCACGCCCAGTTGTTCCAGTTGCCGGGTGATGCGATTAGGGGCAATATCCGAACCAGTGACCGTTAGACCTTTTTTCGCCAGAATATGGGCAATTCCTGACATCCCGATCCCACCGATACCAATAAAGTGGAAGGGTCTTCCGCTGAAGTCAACTGGTTTCAGCATTTCTAATCCTTTACACCACGCCAAGTTGAGTATAACCCCAGAGGGGGCGCTTGTACAGCCAAAAATGGCGAAATCTATCTCAAATCCTTCTCCTGCTGCCGCAGTTGCTGATAGCGCTGACATAGCTGCCGCCACCGCTGTAGTAAAAACTCTTTGCCGCCAAAGTGGAGATGGACATAGGAAGCATGGACATTTAAGTAACTCCAACCGTCGGCATTTACTGATAGCTGGGAGTGGTAGCGCTGTAAATAAAAAATGGGCTGTGGACTCGGTTCAGTTAACACCGATCGGTGAAATTCATGCCCCCAGAACTGTTCCCCTGGTTGACAGAGAAAACTGGCAGTTTGTACCGTCGCTAAGCGATAGCCAAGGGTGAGTTTAGGAGTCATTTTTGCCGTTGTGGGTAAGATGTTTAGGAGAGGATAAAACCGATCGTTACTATCAACAATTCCCCGACAGAGATACATCAAGCCACCGCATTCTGCATAGGTAGGTACACCGCTGTAGATCAGTTTTTGCAGACAGGTAATTAGCGTAATATTGCTGGCTAAACTATCAGCAAAGAGTTCAGGGAAACCGCCGCCAAAATACAAACCATCTAGGTCAGCAGGCAGACAGCTATCCCCCAAGGGGCTAAAAAATACTAATTCCATACCTACAGCTCGCAGCAGGGTAAAATTATCAGCATAGTAAAAATTAAATGCCTCATCCCAGGCAACCCCCAATCTTACTGTTGGCGGAGGCAGACAAGGGGAAAAGTTAGACGGCTGTGCTTGCAGTAAAGGTAATAATAACTCCCAGTTAAACACAGATTGACCTAAAACAGCTAAACGATCGACAATTTCCTGCCAGTTAGATAGTTCTGCTGTAGGCACTAAACCAAGATAGCGATCGGGAATTTTAATAGCTTGATCACGCCCTATTCTCGCCACAATTGGTATGTTAAAGTCGCTGATTGCTGCCTCCAAAATCTCTCGATGGCGATCGCTGCTGATAAAATTGAGGACAACACCTGCTATTTTTACTGCGGGATCAAAAGTAGTATAGCCTTGCACAATTGCCCCGATCGAGCGGGAGATACTACTACAATTGATGACCAGAATTACGGGCACATTTAACAGTTTGGCGACCTGAGCAGTGCTGCCCCAATCATCTTTACCTGAGGCACCATCAAACAACCCCATAACCCCTTCAATCAAATTATAGCATTGAGCATAGCGATAAAAACACTGTTTTACATAGTCCGCCGAAGTCAAAATAGGGTCAAGATTGTAACAGGGTGAACCCGTAATTCTAGCGTGATACATGGGGTCAATATAGTCCGGACCAACCTTAAAAGATTGCACCACTTTACCCCACTGCTGCATTGCTGCTAAAATAGCAAGGGTTACAGTTGTTTTACCAACACCACTCCTTTCTCCACCAATTATTACTGTCATTATGCACCGTCTTGTTACTACACCTGGCAAAAGGGAAAATAGCACAGATAGCATTGTATTTGTCAATCAGACACCTGCCCCGATCGTAATCATCACTGCCGCTGATACTGATATACAGATTTTAGCCCAAGTAACAGTTGATTTGCCAGGGGATTTTCCTGCTATTAGGGTAGTAAACATTCTGCAGTTACAGCCACAGATTGTTATTGATACCTATGGGGAGGAGGTTTTGCAGTTTGCCCAAGTAATTGTTCTGCGCATTATTGGTGGACGGTCATATTGGAGCTATGGTTTAGAGGTGGTGAAAGCTACAGTAGAAGCCAGCGGTGCCCACTTAATTGTCTTACCAGGAGATGACATAATCGATGAAGATTTAATGAGCCATTCCACAGTGGCAATAAGCACAGTGCACTATATCTGGCAGTATTTCCGCGAGGGGGGGAGTAAGAACTATCAAAATTTACTATACTACCTTGCCAATCAGTTCTTAGGTTATACAGCTACCTATTCTTCCCCCCAAGCTATACCCCGTTTAGGCATTTATCCCACTGCTCAAATCATATCTCCTAGTCACAGGAAAGTAGCTTTGTTGTTCTATCGTGCCCATTATTTAGCAGGAAATACAAAAGCGATCGATGCCCTTATCCACGCTCTACACAGTAGACAAATACAAGTCATACCGATTTATGTCACCTCTTTGAAAAATCCTGCTATACAAAAATCACTGTTAGAAATTTGTGCTGATTGCCAATTAATCCTCAACACAACTAGTTTTTCTATTGCCGACTTAAAACAAGATACCCCCACAATCGAGCTATGGGAAAAACTCAATCTCCCTGTCCTACAAGTGATACTATCAACTAATACGAAACAGGTCTGGTTAGATAGCAAAAGGGGCTTAGCTCCCCGCGATATGGCTATGAATGTAGTTATGCCTGAAGTGGATGGCAGAATTACCACCAGGGTTGCCTCTTTTAAGTCCGACTTACTCTTTAACGCAGCTCTGCAAACTCAGATTCTCGCCTATGAACCCCATTTGTCAGGTATTAACTTTATTGTGGATTTAACAGAGCGCTGGCTCAGATTGAGCCAAAAACCAAACCATACTAAAAAGATTGCTCTTATTCTCGCTAATTATCCCCATCAGGATGGCAGAATTGGTAATGGTGTGGGCTTGGATACCCCCCAAAGTTGTATTAAAATTTTACAGGCACTGCAAGCATCCGGCTATCACTTATCAGCAATTCCCGCGACAGGGGAGGAGCTAATTAATTTATTAACCAGTCAGAAAACTAACGACAGGGAAGGAAATACACTCCGCCCTAGCCATCAAGTTTTATCGCCACAACAGTATGCCCAATTTTGGTCACAATTGCCCGATCGGGTAAAAACAGCTATCACAATGCAATGGGGGGACTATAAGCAAATGGGAGAATTTCATATTGCGGGTCAGCAATTTGGCAACATTTTTGTCGGTATTCAACCTGCCCGCACTCATGATTTTGACCCTAGTTTTAATTACCACAATCCTGATCTAGTCCCACCCCATACATATTTAGCTTTTTATCTGTGGCTGAGAGAAATCTTTCAGGCAGATGCGATCGTTCATGTGGGTAAACATGGCAATTTAGAATGGCTACCAGGTAAGGCAGTAGCCCTCTCGGAGGAATGCTATCCTGAATTAGTTTTGGGGGCTATTCCTAACTTTTATCCCTTTATAGTTAATGACCCTGGAGAAGGATCGCAGGCAAAGCGCCGTACCCATGCTGTTATTGTAGACCACCTTACTCCCCCCATGACTAGGGCTGAACTCTATGGTAAATTGCAGCAGTTAGAGGGTTTAATTGATGAATACTATGAAGTAGAAACTTTAGACCCCGATCGTCTTCCCCTAGTACGAGAGCGCCTAATCAATTTAATCAAGACAGAGAATTTACACTATGACTTCGGTATCACGGAGGCGGAGTTAAAACAAAATATCGATCGGATTCTCTCTGCTGTCGATGGCTATCTGTGTGAATTGAAGGAGTTACAAATTCGGGATGGTTTACATATTCTAGGTTGTTGCCCCCAAGGTAGGCAACTACGGGATTTAATCATTGCCATCGCTCGCAATCCTACCCCTAACCGATCGGGTTTAACCAGGGCTATTGCTGTCAGTTGGGGCTTAGACTTTGATCCCTTAACAGCTAATCTAGGGGATAAATTGTCTGACAAAAACAGTCATATTTCTGATTGCCGCACGATCGGTGATGCTGTCAACAAGATAGAAGCATATGCAATAACCTTGGTGGAGAATTTGCTGGCAGGAAATAGTATAGAGGAAATACCAGAGCCAGTGCGATCGGAGTTAGTTTGGATACAGGAATACTTATTGCCTAGGCTCTATCGGACTGATCAAGAGATCAGCAATTTACTGCGGGGGTTGAAGGGGGAATTTATAGCCAGTGGAGCAGCAGGAGCACCGACAAGGGGGAGACCAGAAGTTTTACCAACGGGGCGCAACTTTTATAGTGTGGATATACGAGCTGTTCCCACTGAAACGGCATGGGACGTGGGAAGAAGAGCGGCAGAAAATCTCATCGAATATCACACACAAATTCACGGTGAATATCCTAGAAGTGTGGCAATTTCTATCTGGGGTACTGCCACCATGCGCACTGGTGGTGATGATTTTGCCCAAGCCCTTGCTTTACTAGGAGTACAACCAGTTTGGGATGGTATCTCGCGGCGAGTAGTGGATTTTGTGATTTTACCCACAACAATTCTCGGCAGACCAAGGGTAGATGTCCTGCTCAGAGTATCAGGTTTCTTTCGTGATGCTTTTCCTAATTTGCTGGAGTTATTCGATCGGGTAGTCAAAGCAATTGCTGACTTAGACGAGCCAGAAAATGTTAATCCCCTAGCGGCAAATGTAAAGGCAGAAACGGCAACTTGGCAACAGCAAGGCTTATCTTTACTAGAAGCAAAAAAGAGGGCGGCAGTGCGTGTTTTTAGTTCTGCCCCTGGTACTTACGGAGCGGGCTTACAGTGGCTGATTGCCTCTAAAAACTGGTCGACGGATGCAGATTTAGCCCGTGCCTACATTGAGTCCAGTTATTTTGCCTATGGAGTAGATATGGAGGGGGAGGCTTTGCCAGAAGTATTTAGACAGCGATTGAAGCAACTGCAGGTTGTGCTGCAAAACCAGGATAATCGTGAACATGATTTACTCGATTCCGATGATTACTATCAGTTTCAGGGGGGATTAGCTAATGCTATTAAAGTCACTACTGGTGTGATGCCTACTCTCTACTTTGGCGACAATTCCTGTCAGCAAAAGCCCCAGGTAAGAACACTACAGGCAGAAATTGCCAGGGTCTATCGTGGCAGAGTTATTAACCCCAAATGGATTCAGGGCATGATGCGGCATGGTTACAAAGGGGCGTTTGAATTAGCGGCAACAGTAGACTTTTTGTTTGCCTATGCTGCTACTACTAATTGTGTGCCTAATTTTATGTATGAAGGAGTAGCTAATGCCTACATTTTTGATGGGGTAGTGCAAAAATTTATAGCTGAGGTAAACCCCTGGGCACTGCGGGATATTGCTGAACGTTTGTTAGAGGCACAGCAAAGAAATCTATGGACAAATGCTCCTACTACTACCATTGACCAACTCAAAACAATTGCTAACTGGGCAGAGGGGATTATCGAGGAGAAAAGTCAGTAATCAAAGTTTGGTAGTCCTGCTCTAAAGCAGTGGTATCAGCCTGTTCCCAACGGCTTTTGCCCAGATTGATGCCAGCGATCGTTAACTGCCGCAGTTGCTGTAAGTTGCTGATATTAGTCTCTAAATCCCGTAAACTAATGGCACCCTGGGGAACCGGATTCCAACCGTTTATACCTACCCCGATTACTGCCACACTGATTTGTTGGTTATGCCAGCGCGTTTCTGTGAGAATGCCACCTAGTTTGTATTTGCCGACATAGAGATCGTTGGGGGCTTTGATGCGTAAGCTAGGCACAAATTCCTGTAGTTGGTGAGCAATTCCCCACACAGTCCCGATTGTGATAATCTTGGGGTCAACTATTTTTAATTTGGGCACATAAATAAACGACAAGTATAGGCCGCCCACCTCCGATTCCCACTTTCTCCCCCATTGTCCCCGCCCCGCTGTCTGTCTTTTTGCCACAATAATAGTGCCGTCTCCGTAGCCCTGGTCAACTAAGTGCCAACCGATCGTGTTTGTGGAGTCAACAACGTCAAATTCTAATAGCATTAATTCCGCATTTGGTCGTAAGTTGCCATTGCTTGTTGATAACCATCCATGTCCCCCTGTTGTTGAAATAATTTAGCTGCTTCTTGTGTGTCTAATAAGGCTTGACGGATGTCATCCATTTCATAGTAAGCAAGACCACGGTTACCATAGGCTTGGGGGAAATTGGGTTTGTATTTGATGGCTTCTGTATAGTCGGCAATTGCCTGGGAAAACTCCCCATTGTCACTGTAAACATTGCCGCGATTGTAGTAGGCATCAGCAAATGTGGGATCAACAGTAATGGCTTTAGTAAAATCTTGAATTGCACCTTTGTTGTTACCCTGTGCCTGCAGTAATAGGCCGCGATTGTTGTAGGCAACTGCCAAGTTGGGATTGATTTTGAGGGCATTGTTGTAATCCTGGAGTGCCCCCCGTTCATCCCCCATATGAAATTTAGCCAAGCCTCTGGCGTTGTAAGCTTCACTGTAACGATTGTCAATTTTGATTGCCCGATCGAATTCCAGCACTGCCACTTTGTTTTCCCCTAAACTCGATCGGATGATGCCTTTGTAGTAGTAGGCTTCTTTGCAGCGGGAGTCGATCTTAAGGGCTATATCTAAATCCACAAGGGCTTGGTCCAGCATATTTTGCTGAAATAAAATTTGTGCCCGCACACAGTAATATTCTGCCTTTTTACCATCCAACTCGATCGCTTTTTGAATATCGTAGAGAGCACCACTGAGATTATTTTGTTGTAGACGGATTTTGGCACGGTCGCAGTAACTATCCGCACTATCCAGGGAACCAAAACTGGTAATATCTGTGTCTTCCGTACTACCTTTGGTGGTCAGGGGTTCTAGGGCTTTCCGATCGAGATTTATCCCTAAGAGATGGGCAATTATATCCATCTGAGTCAGTAAATTGGCAGGGGTCAAACGGGGTAAAACTTCTACCGCTCCCTGGCGCAACGCCCACCGTTTTTCTAAGTCTTTAATCTGTCCCTCTTCGTTAACATTGATGAGGATTAACCGATCGGTAACACCTTTACTTTTCAACCACCTACCAACATTACTTGCCTGTAAGGTACTGCCATCCGCACTCTTGATGCCTAAATCTAACAACACAAGGTCAGGCAGGGATGCCAGATAATTTAACAAATCTGCCTCTGGCGGTATGATTTCCAGCTTGATCCCCCCTTGGCTACTAAAAGCCCTTTGCCACAAGTCTACTTGCTCTGGCTGGGACAGACACAAAACGATCGTTTTCATGGACGTATAATGGGCACACCTTTATCCAATTTACCCCGATCGTGGCATAATGCTATAGGGGAGGAACAGGTTAACGATTATGAAAGATGCAACTCAGGCAGACCATCGTTTTGAGTGCCTTGTCTGCGGTTATGTCTACGAACCAAGTGTAGGGGACAAAAAGCGGGGTATTCCTGCGGGTACAGCCTTTGCCGATCTCCCCGATGATTGGCGCTGTCCTGTGTGTAATACGCGTAAGCAGAAATTTAAGGATATTGGGGTAAGTGGCGCCCCCTCTGGCTTTGCGGAAAACTTGCGCTATGGCTTGGGAGCAAATTCCCTCACAGCGGCGCAAAAAAACCTCTTAATTTTTGGTGCCCTTGCCCTTGGTTTTCTGTTTTTAATGAGTTTTTATTCGGTGGACTAATGAAGGTATTGTTAAAACTATTTTTGGCGGTTTTATTGACATTTGGTGTGGGGGTAAAAGCAGTTTTTGCCGCTGATTGGTACCTCATCCAACTGCCGACGAAAGCCAGTTTGTTAGACATTACATTTCAAGATGAGCAGTTACAGCATGGCTGGTTGGTGGGGACAGATGCCACCCTGTTTGAAACAAAAGATGGGGGCTTGACCTGGGAACAGCGCAACCTGAAGTTGGAGGGTCTTTATCGCTTTGTCTCGGTTAGTTTTCAGGGCAATGAGGGGTGGATTGCGGGCAAGCCGGCTCTGCTGCTGCATACCCTGGACGGGGGAAAATCCTGGACTAGGGTGGGGCTAAGTGCTAAACTGCCGGGTGACCCCCAGATGATTACAGCTCTTGGTCCCAACAGGGCGGAGATGGCAACGGATTTGGGCGCTATCTATCAGACACAGGACGGTGGTAGAACCTGGAAGGCGCTGGTAAAACAGGCGGTGGGGGCAGTGAGAAACCTCAACCGATCGCCAGATGGTCGCTACATTGCTGTTTCCGCCAAGGGGAACTTCTATTCTACCTGGTCGCCAGGGGACGATGCCTGGACCCAACATAATCGCAATAGCTCACGGCGGGTACAGAATATGGGCTTTGGTCCGGACCAGCGGGTGTGGATGCTCAATCGCGGCGGGCAAATACAGTTCAGCAAGCCTGCTACCCTAGAGGAATGGGAGAAGCCCCTTTTCCCCAAGGCGACGGAGGGTTATGGGATGTTAGATTTGGCCTACCAGGACGAGCAGCATATCTGGGCATCGGGGGGAAGTTCCCATTTGCTCTACAGTGAAGACGGCGGTAAAACCTGGGAGAGGGTAGAAAATGTCCGCCACGTGGGGGCTAACTTCTACTCCATAGACTTTTTCAGACCCGATCGGGGGTTCATTCTCTGTCAGGATGGCAAGCTATTAGTCTACCGATAGCAGCGCGGTCGGTTTTCCCTGTCTCTGTTTTGGGGAGGGCAGCCCAGTTAAACACCTGTTTAGGAATTTTGTAGGGCGGGAGGTGGTGGCGCAGACAAAACTCTTTGATGTCTTGTACAGACAGCTCTAACTCTGCCTGCAGGACAGCAACAGGAATCTGTCCCCACTCCCTATCTGCCTTGCCCACTACACACACATCTCGGATATGGGGGTGCAATAGGAGGAGGTTTTCAATCTCAGCAGGATAGATGTTTTCGCCGCCGCAAAGAATTAAATTATCGGACCGATCGCAAACTACTAGGTAACCACTCCCATCTATATAGCCGACATCTTTGGTGTCAAACCACTCTGCCCTTTCTGTAGTGTGGCAATAACGCTGCAAAACCGATCGTCCTTTAATTTTAATCTTTCCCTCTTCTATACGAATTGCCAAGCCGGGAATGACCGTACCGGCGGTGTGGGGATGGGCGCGCCATTCGTTACTGGTGAGGGTGGTGACCGTAGAAGCTGCTTCTGTCAAGCCATAGGTGGTCACAACAGGGAGGTGCAATTGTAGACAACGCTCTTGCAAAGAAGGCGATAGAGGTGCTCCCCCCACCAAAATCCCCTTTAGCTGTTGCCAGGCTGTCAAACTAGCATCAAACGAAGGATGGTCCAAAATACGCACCAACATCGTCGGCACTAGAGATAACCAGCCAATCTTGTTGTTTTGCACTGCGTGAATGACCTGGGCAGCATCAAAGCGAGCCTGGAGATAGATTGCCAAATCCCCCCATAAACAGCGCCAGAGGATTGCCAAAGCTCCCACATGAAAGAGGGGTAAGCACAACAGCCAAGCCCCGTCATTTTTAGTAACCTGCAGACGGGACAAGACCCCTATCGCGCTGTAGTAGTGATTTGCCAAGGTTAAGCAAACTGCCTTCGGCTCCCCCGTAGTGCCAGAAGAGAAAAAGATACTGTGTTCTCTATGTAATTCCCACAGAGGAGGGACAGTCTGACAGTCAGCAAAGCTGGGAACAAGAGGAATAGTCTTAATAGCAGCGATCGTCGTTTCCCTGTCTGTAACGAGAAAAGAAATACCGATCGTTTTTAGCTGTCTCTCTAAGGCAGTAATACTAAGACGGGCATGGCAAAAGACAATGATTGCCCCTATTCTAGTGAGGGCTAAAACCCAAAACAAATAGTAGGGATGGTTGGAAGCAAAGATAGCAACTTTTGTCCCCTCTATGATGCCAAGGACACAACAGGAGGCAATGATTTGATTAACTGCCCCCTCCGTTTGTGCATAGGAGTAAATCTCTGTCAGTGTGCATAAAAAGTGCTGGTGGGGGTTAGCAATTGCCCGCCTGTAGAGGGGGTCAACTACCTTCATAGCGTTGCAACAAATTCTTGAGGGCTTCCAAGGAAATGGGCTTCGTAATAAATTCCTTCATACCTGCAGCTAAACAGCGGTTGCGCTCCTCACTGTCACGGTGGGCAGTCATAGCCACGATCGTGGGGGGATTATCTATGTCCTGGAGCACCCGCTGGGCGACTGCTACCCCGTCTAAAATTGGCATTTCCACATCCATCAACACTAGGTCATACCTATTACTTTGAATTGCCTCTAGGGTAGCTATGCCATTGGTTGTCACATCCGCCGTATATCCCAGTTTAGTGAGCATCCGTAAAATTACTTTTTGATTGACAGGGTTATCTTCTGCCACTAGGATACGCAAGCCTTCGTGGGTCTCAGGAGGATAGGTAGTGAGAATTAAACGATCGATTTCTGCTAGTAGCAATTTGCCATCTATGGGCTTAAACATATAGCCATTGCACCCCGCCTCCAAAATTTCTGCCTCATCATCTGCGTAGGAACTGGCAGTCAGTAACAAAATGGGGGTTTTTTTATCTGTCTTTCTGATTTCTCTCACCATTGCCAAACCGTCCATAGTAGGCATCCGCCAATCCGTGAGAATAACGTGGGGTTGCCATTCCCGCCACAGATGCAAGGCACTCTCCCCATCTGCTGCTTCTTTCACCACAAACTGCGATCGGGTTAACAATGTGGAAAGATAGGCAAGATTAGTCGGCTCATCATCTACTAGGAGAATGCGATAACTTTGTTGGTTGTCTTCTAATGTAAGTACTGGTTCTGCTGTTGTCTCCTTAGGCGTAGTGGTAGAAACATTGCACAACAGAGAAAAGCTAAAGCGACTGCCCTCCCCCACCTTGCTTTCCACCTTGATTTCTCCCCCCATCAACTGCACAATTTTCTGGGAGATCGTCAACCCCAAACCCGTCCCCTCTGGGGATTTACGCCCCACCTGCGTCTGCCCAAAGGACTCAAAAATTAGCTTTTGTTCTGCTTCCGCAATGCCAACCCCTGTATCTGTGACCGCAAAATGCAGTAGTACCTGCTGCTCATTCTTTGCCTCTTGGGTGACAGAGAGGGTTACACTCCCCTGGTCTGTAAACTTAATGGCATTCCCTACCAGATTGATTAACACCTGGGAGAGCTTATCAGGGTCACCCACTACCCAGCGGGGACTGTCTACTTGCCAATTGAGTTGAATCCCTTTTTCCTCTGCCCGCAGGCGAAACATTTCGTAAATTTGATGCAACCGATCGGGTAAGTCAAACACCAGTGGCTGCAGGACTATTTTCCCCGCTTCAATCTTGGAGAGTTCTAAAATTTCATTCACCAGTTTCAACAGATGATTACCGCTGTTTTGAATGATTTTCAGGGTTTCAACTTGAGTGGGATTGAGGTTATCATCGAGGCTCAGCAGTTGAGCAAAGCCCAAAATGGCGTTGAGGGGGGTACGAATCTCGTGACTCATCTGGGACAAAAATTCGCTCTTGGCGCGGTTTGCTCTCTCTGCCTGTTCTTTTGCCTCCTGTAATTCCTTAGTGCGCTGGGCAACTAAACGGTGGAGATAAGTCTCCTGCTCTTTACGCGCCGTAATATCAATAAATGTGGTGATGTAGGTGGGTTCTTTGACTAAAGTGAGTTCTGTAAAGGTCACCGCCGCCCAAAAATAGCTGCCATCCCCCCGCCGCATCCGTAACTCGTAGGTCTCCTGGGACTGGGCATTGACCGGGATGTTGGGATGAACCACAAACAATTCTGTCTGTTTCATGGTGAGGAGTTCCTCCGCTGCTATCCCCAATTCCCGTGTGGCGGTGCTGTTAGCATAGATAATCTGCTGGTCACTCTGGCGCTCAGCAATAATCCCCAGGGGCGTAGCCTCCGCAATGCGCCGAAATAACTCACGGTTCTGTTGGGCAATCTCGATCGTGTCTTTGTATAAATCCCACTCCATCCGATCGCCGTGGTCAGTAATGGTCTCCAGGACGATCTCCAAGTCTCGCTTTTCCTGCTGCAGAACTTCCAAAATCAATTCTAGGGCGGCTTCTGCGTGCTCCCGCTCCTTGATTTCCCGCTCCAGGCGCTTGGTAAGCTCGTAGAGGAGTTGCTCCACCCGATCGGAGTGGTTGACTGTAGTCTCTAGCAGCAATTCCATGTCTTGCTTTTCCTGCTCTAGCTCAGCAATCCTCTGTTTGAGTTGCTTCACCTCGTTGATTAGTTGCACACGCCGGAGCTGATGGAGAGCCATAATTTTATCTGCCTATCCCTGATCATGGTACAACTAAAACAGGGCAGGGGGAAAGGGTGATCACCCGCTGACTAACGCTTTCGCTAGTCTCCGTTACGCCCCGCGTACCCATGATAATCAGGTCGCAGTTGAGTTCATCAGCCACATCGCAAATAACAAAGGCGGGCTTGCCTTCCCCTACCTTGGTTTCCGCGGCGATCCCTTCTGCTTCAAACAACTGACGGGCATTCTCTAGGAGTTGCTCCACCTTCTCCCGCTCATCCTCCTCAGGGTCAACCACTGACAACAACAACAAGCGGGAATGGAAAGTTTTCACAAGACCCACTACGATTGGGACTGCTTGACGGGCTTCTAGACTGCTATCTACAGCAAAGAGAATCGTTGGGAACATGATTCGCTACAATCAAAAGCAACTACTACGGTAGCAAATAAACTTTTATATTCTTACTATTGTGGAGGAAAATTAAGCGTGGCGAAACAAACTTTAGCAAATCTCAAGGTGGAGGACTTGCAGGGAAAGCGGGTATTAGTGCGGGTAGACTTTAATGTACCCCAGGCAGACGATGGTTCCATCACCGATGATACCCGTATTCGGGCAGCGTTACCTACGATCAACCACCTGATCAATGCGGGGGCAAAGACTATCCTCGTCACCCACCTGGGCAGACCGAAGGGGGACACCTTTGGGGAGCGGGCTAAAGATAAGCTGCGGGTCAATCCTATCGCCGAGCGCCTGGCGCAGTTACTGCAAAAGCCTGTCCTCAAGTGTGATGACTGCATTGGGGATACAGTTGCCCAGCAGTTAGCAGGGCTGCAAAATGGCGATGTCGCCCTCCTGGAAAATGTGCGCTTCTACCCCGAAGAGGAAGCTAATGACCTGGAATTTGCCCGTAAGCTGGCAAGCCTGGCGGAAATCTATGTCAATGATGCCTTTGGGGCAGCACACCGTGCCCATGCTTCTACTGCTGGGGTGGCGCAATTCCTGCAACCGGCTGTGGCGGGCTTCCTGCTGGATTTGGAGTTAAAGTACCTCAGTGGTGCCATTGACAATCCCCAGCGTCCCCTGGCAGCGATCATCGGGGGGTCTAAGGTGTCTAGCAAGATTGGGGTAATTGAGGCTCTCCTGGGTAAGGTCAACAAACTCCTAATTGGCGGGGGCATGATCTTCACCTTCTTCAAGGCGCGGGGCTTGCAGGTGGGGAAATCCCTGGTGGAAGAGGACAAACTGGACTTGGCGAAATCCCTGGAAGCTCTGGCAAAGGAACGGGGTGTGGAGTTACTGTTGCCGACGGATGTGGTGGTGGCGGATAAATTTGCCCCCGATGCCAATGCCCAAGTGGTCTCCATTGACAATATTCCCGCCGACTGGATGGGCTTGGATATTGGACCGCAAACCGTTGCTGCCTTTAAAGCCGCCCTGGCAGATTGTAAAACGGTGGTCTGGAATGGACCGATGGGGGTATTCGAGTTTGACCAGTTTGCCAAAGGGACGGAAGCGATCGCCCATGCCCTTGCCGAACTCACCAGTCAGGGCGCAATTACCATCATTGGCGGTGGGGACTCCGTAGCGGCGGTGGAAAAAGTGGGAGTTGCCGATCGGATGAGCCATATTTCCACAGGGGGAGGTGCCAGTCTGGAACTCCTAGAGGGGAAAGTGTTACCGGGGATTGCGGCTTTAAGTGATGCCTAGTTGACAAAATTTGAGTTAGGATAGAAAATACATAGCTCAGTGTTGCGGAACTGGCGGAATTGGTAGACGCGCATGTTTCAGGTACATGTGCCGCAAGGCTTGGGAGTTCGAGTCTCCCGTTCCGCACTCCAAGGTGGCTACTGCTTCTATTCTTACTCTTTTTACTGATGGGGGGGTGTGGCTTTCGCCAGGAGCGCTCTCCCCAAATTGTTATTGGCACAACTAGTCAAATCCGTACCCTTGACCCCGCTGATGCCTACGAGTTTCTAGCGGGCAATATTTTGACCTATGTTACCGATCGGCTGTATACCTATGCTCCCCAGGGGACAGATGTAGTGCCCCAGTTGGCGGCGGATTTTCCTCAGGTCAGTGGGGATGGCTTGGTCTATCGCATTCCCCTGCGGCGGGGGGTGAAGTTCCACGATGGCAGTGAGTTTAACAGTGGGGCAATGGCTTTTTCTCTGCGCCGCTTTATGGACAGTGGTGGTGCTCCTAGTTTTTTGCTGCGGGAGGTCATCGATCGTTTGGCAACCCCTGACCCCTATACCCTGGTGATCTACTTAAAAACGCCGGTGCCTTTTTTTCTGAAATTGTTGGCGTTTCCGGGCGCGGGGGCGGTGTCCCCCCAGTTCTATCAAGGGCAGGGAGAATTTATCACCGATCGGGTGGTGGGCACGGGACCCTATCTGCTGACGGAGTATAGACCAGGTCGGATTTTGAGATTGCGCCCTTTTCCGGACTACTGGGGGGAGAAGGCAAAGAATGAGGGCATAGATATTCAGTTTTTTGCTACCAGTGCGAACTTGCTCAACGCCCTTAAAACAGGGGCAGTGGATGTAGTTTGGCAGACCCTCAGTCCCTACCAAATTAAAAGCTTGCAGCGGCAGCAATGGCAGATGGTAACGGGGGCAAGTGCCACTATTTTGTACATGAGCTTGAATGTCACCCAGCCTCCCCTCAGTGATCTGCGGGTTAGACAGGCGCTAGCCTTAGCCATCGACCGCGAACTAGTTGCCGATCGGGTATTTATGGGGCAGCGTATTCCCCTCTACAGTCTCTTACCCACGACCTTGCCAGAGTCCCGTCCAGTGTTTTACCGCCATGTGCCCCAGGCAAAGGCACTGTTGAGGGAGGCAGGCTATAGCCCCGATCGTCCTGCCCAAATCAGTTTGTGGTACTCCCCTCGCTATGGGGGGAATGGGGATTTAATTGCTACTACGCTCAAAGCAGCCCTAGAGAGGGATTTAGGGGGAATGCTGCGCTTGCAACTGGAACCCGTAGAACCTACCACTGCCTATGCCTTGATCGAGGAGGGGGTTTACCCCGCCTTTCTCTTTGATTGGGTGCCAGATATTCTAGACAGTGATAATTTTCTGCAGCCCTTTTTAACCTGCGACCGCCAGGAAAATAATGTCTGTTTGGCGGGGAGTACAGCCTTTCAGGGGTCTTTCTTTTTTGATGCCGAACTAGACAAATTGGTCAGACAGCAACGGCAGATACAGCAGCCCAAGGTGCGAGAGGAGATGATCCAGCGCATTCAAGCCCTCACCGCCACCTATGTCCCCTTTATCCCCCTCTGGCAAAATCGGGAGTATGTGTTCCATAGTCCCCAGGTCAGGGATGTCCGCCTCCTGGCTAACCAAATGCTTGACCTAAGCCGTATGACCGTTGACTAGGAGCGCCTTCATCTCCCGCACTGCCCGATCGAGTCCCACTAGTACTGCCCGACTGATGATGCTGTGCCCGATGTTTAATTCTTCCATGCCAGGGATTTGAGCAATGGGCTGTACATTCCAGTAGGTCAAGCCGTGCCCCGCATTGAGCCGCAGCCCCAAACTGAGGGCGATCGCTGCTCCTTGTTGTAGAATTTCCAGCTCCCTAGCGCGGTCAGCTTCCGTCTGCGCATTAGCGTAGGTACCGGTGTGCAGTTCTACAAACCTCGCCCTTATCTGCGCTGCTGCCTCTAGTTGCCCCCGATCGGGGTCGATAAAAATACTGACGGGGATACCCTCCCTCTGGAGAGTCAAGACGACTTCCTGCAACCGATCGCGCTGACCAACCACATCCAGCCCCCCTTCTGTGGTGATTTCCTCCCGCCTTTCTGGCACCAAGGTCACATAGTCAGGGCGAATATCGAGGGCAATTTGCACCATCTCAGGGGTAGGAGCCATTTCCAAATTCAAGTGGGTACGCACCACCTGGCGTAGGAGACGCACATCCCGTTCCTGAATATGGCGGCGGTCCTCCCGTAAATGGACAGTAATACCGTCTGCCCCCGCTAACTCCGCAATTACTGCCGCTGCCACAGGGTCAGGTTCCACTGTACGGCGGGCTTGGCGAATAGTGGCGATATGGTCAATGTTAACGCCCAGGGTGGGTCTAGTAGGCATCCTGCAGCTCGTAGAAATCGGGGGTGATATAGTCCTTGCGCATAGGATAACCCACCCAGTCCTCCGGCATCAATATCCGCTTCAGGTTGGGGTGCCCCTCGTAGATAATGCCATACATATCGTAGGACTCCCGCTCCTGCCAGTCTGCCGTGCGCCAAATCCAATAGACGGAGGGGACACGGGGGTCATGGCGAGGTAGGAATACCTTTACCCGCACTTCTTCGGGGCGATCGGCATCATCGCTCATCTTGACCAAATGGTAGACACTCACCAAATCCTCCCCCGGTCCGGCATCATAGCCACACTGACACATAAGGTAGTTAAAGCCGTAGGCATAGAGGGCAGTGGCAAAGGGCAGGAGATATTCCCGTTGCACTTTGAGGATGGGTACCCCCTGGTGGTCTAAGCCCAAAAATTCATGGTCAAAGCCATTCTGCTGCAGCCACTCCGAGACCGCCGGCCTAGTGACGATCGCTCCTCCTTCCTGTACTTCGCTCATCTTTCCACTTCCACTGCTTGTTCTTTTTTGATTGCCTCCAGGGCTGGTAGAGGAATACCCGCTGCCATCAGTTCCTTGGGTGGCGTCGATCGGCTGGGTGCCTCCAGGTATTTACCAGTGAGAATGGGGTCAACCACTTTCATCTCGTGGCGAACGGTGTAGTAGCGGTGTGTCCGTGTAATCTGTGCCCGTTGGGCAAAACCCTCTGCTCCAATTTTTTTTCGCAGCTTGATGATGGCATCCATAATCGCTTCGGGGCGGGGCGGACAACCGGGGATATACACATCTACAGGAATCAGTTTATCCACCCCCCGCACAGTAGTATAGGAGTCCGTGCTGAACATCCCCCCTGTAATTGTACAAGCCCCCATGGCAATCACGTACTTCGGCTCTGCCATTTGTTCGTAAAGGCGTACGAGGGCGGGAGCCATCTTCATCGTAATTGTGCCCGCTGTGATAATCAAATCGGCTTGGCGGGGTGTGGAACGGGGCAACAGACCAAAGCGATCGAAGTCAAAGCGAGAGCCAATCATCGCCGCAAACTCGATAAAGCAGCAGCTAGTGCCGTAGAGAAGGGGCCATAGGCTAGACATCCGCGCCCAGTTGTAGAGGTCATTGAGAGTAGTCAAAACCACATTGTTGGACAAATCCTGGGTCACCTGGGGTTGCTCGATCGGGTTGATCAGCCGTTGTTTTTGTTCGTCGATACTAAAATCCAAACCGACATTCTCTGCCTTTAAGACCATTCCAAAGCTCCTTTGCGCCAAGCGTAGACAAGACCTAGTACTAGGATAGCAATAAAAATTAGTGCCTCGATGAAAGCAAATAGCCCCAGCTGGTTAAATGCCACCGCCCAGGGGTAAAGAAAGACGGTTTCTACATCAAAAATCACAAATGCTAGGGCAAACATATAGTAGCGGATATTGAACTGAATCCAAGCGCCGCCAATGGGTTCACAGCCCGATTCGTAGGTAGTGAAATTGCCAGGACCCACCGCCTTGGGGCGTAGCAGCCAGGACAAGCCTAGAGCTAAACTCGGTACCAAAATACAGACCAATGTGAATACCAGCAGATAGCCGTAACCTTGCAGAACCAACTTTGCACCTCTCCATTGCTCCCCCTCTATTCAACCACAAGCTAGTCCCTTTGGGCATCAAATTCCCTAATCTTGCCTATAGAGAATCCCTAAACTCAAAGTGTTCATAGACCTCAAAGGGTTGCTCAATCCACACATTCTCCGGCACCTCTGCCACAAAGTAGTCAGGGCGATATTTACTGCCGCTTTTGTACCACAACACCCCTGTCCGCACCGCCGTTAGTACATAGCGAGCCTTGATCCATGCCAGGGTCTGTACAATTGTTGCCCCAGAATCCACCAGGTCATCCACTAACAAAAGCCGATCGGGTAAGGTAGGAGTAGTCATAGTAATTGCCTCGGCAATAATTAATTCCCCCCGCTGTTGCGCGCGATAGGAAGAAGTAGCTAAAATTGCCAGGGGGCAGTGAAAAATACGGGACAAAATATCCCCCACCCGCAACCCCCCCCGTGCCAAACAGAGAATGCCATTGAAACCATAGCCCGATCGGTAAATTGCCACGGCCAACTCCTCAATGAGATGATGATATTCCTCCCAACTAACTACTTTTTTAGTGGACATTCAGGGCAAAAATTACGGTAGCCAAGCTAGTGTAGTACAACATAGGGAATTTTAGCCAGTGGCGGCAAGCGGCAGACATATTCTAACAAATTGGGGGGCAGATTCAGGTAATATAGCTGTAGATAGCGCTCTCCCCTGCTTTTATGGACATCAAGCTTATCAATATCGGTTTTGGGAACATAGTGTCTGGAAATCGAGTGATTGCGATCGTCAGTCCAGAGTCCGCACCCATCAAAAGAATTATCAGCGATGCCAAAGAACGGGGACAGCTCATTGATGCCACCTACGGCAGACGCACCCGCGCGGTTATAATCACAGACTCTTCCCATGTGGTTTTATCCGCCATTCAACCGGAGACCGTCGCTAACCGCTTTATGCTGAGTAAGGAAATCAACGAGGCTAAAGACGCCCATGACTCCAAAGACAGTGGCAAAGGTCGATAAGGGGGGCTTGATCGTAATTACCGGTCCCAGCGGTGTGGGCAAGGGAACCCTCCTCAACCGCCTGTGCCAGCGCTACCCCGATCTATTCCGCCTCTCCGTATCCGTGACCACCCGATCGCCCCGTCCCCAGGAAGTGGATGGCAGGGAATATTTCTTTTGGGACAGGCAGAAATTTGAGCAGGCAAGACAGGCGGGCTTTTTTTTGGAATGGGCAGAATACGCAGATAACCTCTACGGTACGCCCAAACAACAGGTAGAAGACACGATCGCCCAGGGCAAATGGGTTTTGCTAGAAATTGACCTGGAAGGGGCAAGGCAAATCGCCCAAACTTTTCCTGAAGCATTGCGCATTTTTATTGCTCCCCCCTCTATGGCGGTACTAGAAGAAAGACTAAGAAAACGCTTAACCGACTCGGAAGAAGCGATCGCCAAGAGATTAGCCCATGCGGCAATTGAAATGGCAGCCATGGATGAATTTGACTATGTTATTGTCAACGACGACCTGGAGGAAGCAGTGGCAGAATTGGAAACCGCTATTTTAGGAGAAGAAACATGGCAAAAATCGGCAAACTCCTCCTCTGGTTCATCCTAGGGTTGGTACTGGTCTTATCCCTCGCCCTGGGGTTTGTATGGCTGCGGGGGGGGGAAATGACGCGGGTTACTCTAGCAGAGGCAATTAACAGAGCATTGGGGACTCCCACACAAATTGCCAACGTCCAACTTAATCCCTTCCTGGGAAATTTAACTATTGCCCAAATTAACTTGAGTAATCCTACGGGACTGACCGAGCCATATTTTATGCAGATTAACGGCTTAAATGTCACAGTGAAACCCCTATCCCTGCTGCAGCCCGTCGTAGAAATCACCAACTTGCAAATTGACAATTGGAATATCAATGTAGAACAGGGTTGGTCCAAGGGGAACATCAGTGAAATCGTCAAATATGTGCAGGAGCAACAGCCCGCCACCCCCGTCAAAGATAGCCATCCTCACCCCCCTAAAAAGTTCACCTCTGGACGAGTCAGTATTGGGCAAATCAACACCAAACTGCGCCTAGATTTCTTTAACCAGCGCCTCGAGCGGGAATTTAATCTGCGTAACATCACCTTGCAAAATGTCACCTCCGACAACGTAGGGGCAGTAATTTTGGAACAATACATCACCCGTCTAGTTGCCCAAACCCTGCGCACTGTGATTGGAGAAAATCGCCAACAGATACAGCAAAGTTTACCCCAACTCCCCAACCTTCCCTTCCTAAAAAGCGACCCCCTGCAATTCCTGCAGGAACTAATCGATCGGTTACCCCCACCCTAAAAACAGCAGAGAGCAGGTACACCCATATTTCCATCATTCCGGACGGCACAGGCTCAATGGCAAGTATTCAGAGGGGATGTAGTTGGGGGGCAACACTTTTTTAGCAGAGCAGCAACCACAGGGAGGTAACGCCACTTTAACCCTAGTGCAATTTGATTCCCAAGACCCCAAAGAGAAGGTACGCCCAGCACAGTGACGATAGTCATTCCCGCACCTAGATAGCGAAAATGATCCAGGAAAAACAAACGCAAGACAGCTATGCAGCGTGGAGAGCATGTGATACTCCCCTGCAATTTACCGCTACCGCGCGAGGACAGTAAGAGATGTGGACATCCCTCTCCCAGCAGACATCCAAATACCGCAAAGGGGAGAAAAAGAAATTTAGTTTTGACGCAGAAGACCCCCAGGATACAGAATAGAATGAGGTAAGTTAGTTTTGAGGAAGTATGCGCGTTGCCATCATCGGAGCTGGTTTAGCTGGTCTGGCCACAGCAGTAGAGCTGGTGGAACAGGGATGTGAGGTGGAAATCTATGAAGCCCGTCCCTTCATTGGGGGTAAGGTAGCTAGCTGGCAGGACAAAGATGGCAACCACATTGAGATGGGTCTGCACGTCTTCTTTGGTTGTTATTACAATCTCTTTGCCCTGATGACTAAGGTAGGAGTGTTAGACCATCTCTTGCTGAAAGAACACAATCATCGTTTTATTCAAGCGGGGGAAAAGACAGGTGACCTCGATTTTCGCAACTTTGGGGGTGCTCCCTGGCATGGTTTGAAGGCATTTTTCACAACCAACCAACTATCTTGGCGGGATAAACTGCAAAATGCCATCGCTTTGGCTACTAGTCCTCTGATTCGCGGTTTATTTGACCCTGTAGGCGCGATGAAAGAGATTAGGGCATTGGATAACATCAGTTTTCAAGATTGGTTTTTAGCTCATGGCGGCTCTATGGGCAGCATTGAAAATATGTGGAATGCCATTGCCTACGGCTTGGGTTTCATTGACTGCCAAAACATTTCTGCCCGTTGTATGTTAACTATTTTCTTTTTCTTTGCCACCCGCACAGAGGCATCAGTTTTACGGATGTTAGAAGGTGCTCCCAACGAATTTCTACATCAGCCCATCAGGAAATACATAGAAGAACGAGGGGGCAAAATTTACACAAAGACGGGTGTGCGTGCCATTCACTACGAAAAACGGGGGGATACTTTTCACGTTACAGGACTAAAAGTAGGGAGAGAGAGTGATAGTAGAATCGTGATTGCCGATCGGTATGTCTGTGCTGCCGATGTGCCTGGAGTGAAGAAATTGCTCCCTGCGGAATGGCGGAGTTGGGAATTTTTTGATCGGATTTACAAACTCACAGCCGTACCAGTAGTCACTGTGCAATTGCGGTTTGACGATTGGGTGACAGATTACGATAATTTACTCTACGCTGTGAAAGTGGATTTTTCCACCTATGCCGATTTAGCTATCACTAGTCCCACCCACTACCGCAAGGAAGGACAGGGTTCCTTGTTGCAGCTAGTGCTTACACCGGGGGACAAATTTATGCCTATGAGTAATGCCGAGATTGTAGAGCACACCCTAAAACAAGTACATGAGATTCATCCTAAATCTAAACAGATGAAACTCCTGTGGTCAAATGTAGTAAAAATTGCGGGTTCTCTCTATCGGGAGGCGCCAGGGATGGATGCCTATCGCCCTACCCAGGACACACCAGTTCCTAACTTTTTCCTAGCAGGCAGCTACACTATGCAGGACTACATTGACAGTATGGAGGGAGCAACTTTGTCAGGTAAATTATGTGCCCAGGCAATTTTAGCTAGCAAGTAAAACAAATGTTTTTCCCCAAAGTGTTGAATCTTCGCAACAAAACTTAACATTAAAGGTCAGATTTACCCTACCAGAGGCTCAAGCCCCAAGATTTGCATTAAAGTACAATGCCTACCTATTTCTATCTGTAAATATCGTAACTTGTCGATGAGTTAACAATTTAAGCAGTACAGCATAGATTTGTAGTCGCACTCCATTCTCATTCTTTGTGATTATGTTCTCCAATTTCAACTCCCCACTCGTTGGGGAACTCGATCGATTGGAAACTTTGTTGAGTCCGCGTTGGGAACGCAGAGAATCAAAAACAGAAGAGAGGAACGCAAGAAACTCCTCCGATTTTTGTCGGAGGAGTGAAAGTATGTCTGAAAATGCCTAGAGCAAATAGTTACCTATGGGCTGTCAAGGAATTACCCTTGTTCGATCGTGGTCTGGCGATATTCACCCGCAGTGTTCTTCCCATCCATTCCGCCCCATTCAGAGCCTCGATGGCATAGGCTTCTGCCGTAGGGGTATCCATGTCCACAAAAGCAAAGCCCCGCTTTCTCCCCGTTTCCCGATCGATGGGGAGTTTCACCTGCCTCACCCTACCGTATTCCCCAAACACCTCGTTTATCTGCTGTTCCGAAATCTGGAAAGAGAGATTACCAACGTACAAAGTCATATCCTACCTCAAGAAACATTAGCTGAGCACCAGGAGGTAAGACATCTAACGAAAAACCGCTTCAATCCTTAAACCAACCCTACCACTCTTGCGTCATTTTATTATACACCATCACCACAGAAATCACAATTTGGTCACCAAAAATAAACTGCCCGCCAGTAACTGCCCCAAAGCTACGGGTAAACCCAGACGTAGAAACTTGCCAAAGGACATGGAGCGTCCATGCTGTTCTGCTACACCTGCTGCTACCAAATTAGCAGAAGCTCCCACCAGAGTAGCATTTCCCCCTACTGTCCCCCCAAAAATCACGGCATAGAACAAGGGCAAATGTGCCTCTGGCGTACCGCCAATGTGGACGAGATACTGGTTGAGGAGGGAAACCATTGCCACCACCAAGGGGATATTAGGCACTAAACTAGAAAGAGAGCCTGTAATCCATAGTAGGCTAAGGGTAGCTAGTAACTGATTCTGTCCAAGAATAGGGGTTAAAAACTGCGCCACTTGAGCAATCACCCCCGTCTCCTCCAAACTGCCAATTAAAACAAAAAAAGACATGAAAAAAATCAGTGTACTCCAATCCACATCCCGCAGGATATGACTAACAGTATCAATCTTGGTTAGGTGAGAAAGTAACATACACAGAGTAGCCCCCAACAGTGCTACGGAAGCGGGAGAAATGCGCACAGAAAACATATCACCGATCGTGAAAAAGACCAAGACAAAAAAGACGATGACCACACCGATCGCTAAAGTACGAGGGTGATTGATCTGGGGCACGGGGACATGATCTAAAGAACCGAGGTCTGCCTGCCATAACACAGGGAACAAAAACCGCAGAGCTACCAGCAGGACTAGCATACTAAATAACCCACTGCCTGCCATCTGTTGCAAGTACTTTACAAAAGTCAGATCGAGGGCATCCCCCACAATGAAATTTACGGGGTCACCAATTAGGGTAAATAGACCACCACTGTTAGCAGCAATTGCCATCAAGATCAAGAGGGGGACAAAGTCTACTTCTATAATTTCCGCCAAAGGAGGCAAGAGGGGCGCAAGCAGCAAAACGGTAGTGGCATTGGGCAAAAGACTGCTAAACAGACCCGTGCCAAGGGCAATGCCCAGGAGAATATATTTACCTTTGCCGCCGCTCAGACGAATCATTTGGGCAGCAAGATATTCAAAAACCTTGGTCGGTTCAAAGGCACGCACCATCACCATCACCCCAAAAAACAGTGCCAAGGTGGTGTGACTACGCCCCACATATTCCATTGCTTCTGCTAGGGAGATGACATTGCTGAAAATCAAAATTAACGCCCCCAACAGACCCACGATCGTCATGTGCAGCCAGTCCGTCATCAGGAGAACCAATACAGAGACAAAAACTCCCACCGACAGGGCAGAATGCCAGTTTTCCATGTGCTCTCCTGTGTGACTGCTGAGTGAACCAAACCTAGAGGATGAATTTAGGGGAGAATCAGCTAAATGTCAAACTTACTCTATGATTAAATATGCATAGTTCATACTGCCAATTATGACTTTCCCCTTGAGTGCCGTTGTCGGACAGGAAGCTATCAAAACTGCCCTGCTGCTCCTCGCAGTTGACCCAGGTTTGGGGGGAATCATTATTAGTGGTAGACGGGGTACAGCAAAATCGGTATTAGCCAGGGGCATCCATCAACTCCTACCCCCCATCGAGGTCGTCCAAGGCTCGATCTGCAATAGTGACCCCCAGCAACCCGACAATTGGGAAGATGGTCTGCATCCTGATCCCCTAGTCACCAAGGTCATCCCCGTCCCCTTTCGCCAAGTGCCCCTGGGAGTAACAGAAGACCGCCTGTTAGGAGCAGTAGATGTAGCCCGATCGGTACAGACTGGCACAACGGTTTTCCAACCAGGTATTTTGGCGGAATGTCATCGGGGCGTCCTCTATGTGGACGAAATCAATCTCCTGGACCCCCAGATCACGAGCTTACTACTGCAAGCGATCGGGCAGGGCTACAACCAAATTGAACGGGAAGGCATCAGTTTTTGGCACCCCTGTCAACCCTTGTTTATTGCCACCTATAACCCGGAAGAGGGAGCGCTAAGTGAGGCATTTCTCGATCGCATTCCCCTCGTTCTCTCTGCCGATGGCGTATTGGGCTTAGATGAAAGGCTAGCTGCCGTCGATGCTGCCCTGGAGTATGCTGACAATCCTAGTAAATTTATCGCCCAGTTTGCCGAGGATATAGCAGAACTGCAAACCCAAATTCTCCTGGCGCGGGAATGGTTGCCCCAGGTGGAAATCACCACTGCCCAGATCAACTACCTCGTGCAGGAAGCCCTGCGTGCCCAAGTTAAGGGACATCGGGCGGAAGTATTTGCCGTGCGGGTAGCCAAAGCGCACTGTGCCCTGGAAGGCAGAACCCAAGTCAATAGTGACGACCTGCGCCTAGCTGTGGAGTTAGTCATTGTGCCCCGTGCTACTGTCATACCCCAGAATCAAACTCCGCCACCTCCACCACCACCGCCCCCACCACAAAACAGTGACCAGCCCCAAGCACAGGAAGAGGAAAATCCCGCAAACACAGAAACACCTACTATTCCTGAGGAATTTGTCTTTGACCCTGCCGGTGTAATTCTTGACCCCGAAGTGATGTACTTTGCCCAGATGATGCGCCGATCGGGGAAATCCGGTGCCCGCAGCCTTGTCTATTCTGACCAGCGGGGGAGATACATTAAACCTGTCCTGCCCCAGAGCAACACCCCCCGCATAGCCGTTGATGCCACATTAAGGGTAGCTGCCCCCTATCAAAGAGCACGGCGGCAACGCTATGGCACGAAAAAGAAAGTCTATGTAGAACAGACGGACATCAGAGCGAAAAAACTTGCCCGTAAAGCCGGTGCTCTGACTATTTTTGTGGTTGATGCCTCTGGCTCTATGGCACTCAATCGGATGCAGTCTGCTAAAGGTGCTGTTCTGAGGCTATTGACGGAGGCATACCAAAATCGTGACCAAGTGGCACTGATCCCCTTTCGCGGCGAGCAAGCAGAGGTTTTATTACCCCCTACCCGATCGATCGAGGCTGCCCGCAAACGGTTAGAGGTTTTGCCCTGTGGCGGTGGTTCCCCTTTAGCCCATGGTTTGACCCAGGCAGTGCGAGTAGGTTTGAACGCCCAAAAGACAGGAGAAGTGGGACAAGTAATTATTATTGCCATTACTGACGGACGGGGGAATGTCCCCTTAGCCAGGTCCCTGGGAGAACCGATCGATCCCCAGACCAAACCAGACATCAAGGGAGAGCTGATAGAAATTGCGCAAAAGATACGTGCTTTAGGTATGTCTTTTCTCGTGATTGATACAGAGAACAAGTTTGTATCGACGGGTTTTGCCAAAGAGCTAGCCGCTGCTGCAGGAGGTAACTACTACCATTTACCAAAGGCAACAGACCAAGCCATCACTGCTGTAGCTATGAATGCCATTCAAGATATGCGTCGCTAAATTCCCGCAGAGGGTCTGTATACCCTTCCCGGTGAGGCACTTACACATTTGACCAATGGCAGAATGAAGGTTTGACAAGCTGTCTAAGTTGTCGTAGCTAAATTAGCATTCTCTAGCCTTTTTTACCTTATTCTGTCTTTCAAACTGTTGATATTGATAGATGAAAGCAAGGGATGCCACATTGTACCTGACCGGTTGCGCAATTCTTAGTCCCCCTGTACAAATATTACAGAGCAAGGATTAAAATTATGCTACTCGATCGTTCTGGTCATCGCAATCCGCCCCCTTCTCCCCGACAGTTGCTAGCCTTGTTGTTGGGCTTTGTGGCAGTTATTGGTTTAGTTGTGTGGGGCTTATTTACTTTGTTGAGTGCTCTTTTGGTTTGGTTGATTCCACCGCAGTTGGAAGCGCAAATTGGTGCAGCACTAGTGCGGGAGTTTAGTCAGCAAGTCCAACCAGGAGCGATTCAAGATAAGCTAAATGAACTGCAAGACCGATTAGAAGCAAAACTAGCAGACAAAGATAAGAGGGACCTACGAGTAATCTACATACCTGACAAAGTTGTCAATGCTTTTGCGGTGCCAGGCGATCGGATTATCATCTTTCGCGGTCTGCTAGACTATGTCAAATCGGAGAATGAACTGATGATGGTGTTAGGGCATGAAATAGGGCATTTTCGCAATCGTGACCACTTGAGGGGAATTGCTCAAAATCTAACTTGGCAGATTGTTTTTGCCCTCTTCTTGGGGGATAGCAGTATTTTACAGTCCATTGGTTCTCTTACTGCTGCCGTTACACAGTCATCTTTCTCCCAGGGACAGGAATTGGCAGCGGATCGCGTAGGCTTGGATTTGTTAGTCAAGGTCTATGGTCATGCGGGCGGGGCAGTGGATTTCTTCGATCGTTTGGCAAAGGAAGGTAAATCCCCTGCTATTTTAGCCTTTCTCTCTACCCACCCCCATCCCCAAAAGCGTGTGCAACAATTACAACAAATTATGCGCCAAAAAGGTTACACCATCCTACCCACTACACCCCTACCCCCTGTCCTGCAAAATGAGGAGGGAAGGGAGGCAAGATAACCTACTCTCAAGTCGTGATGTACATTCTCAGATGACTAGAGGGAGCAACAGTTATACCTCTTCTAGTGGGTTTAATGGGTGTGGGGTCTGGTACAATCCTATAGCTAAATTCTGTCAGTAAAGTCAGTAAAACTATCTTCATCTCCCACAGAGCAAAGGCAGCCCCAATGCATCTTCTACCCCCGCCCCCAAAGGGAAAATATTCATAGCTGCTGTACTGACGTTCTAAAAACCGATCGGGGCGAAACTCTGCCGGTGAGGGATAGATGTCAGGGCGTCTGTGGACGAGATAAATGCAGGGGAAGAGGAGGGTACCTGCCGCAATGGTGTAATCCCCCAGCTGAATTGTCTGGCGAGGAATGCGGGGTTGCGTCAAAATAGCAATAGGATAAAGACGGAGAGTTTCTTGACAGACGGCGTGGAGATAGGGCAATTGGTTGATCGTAGCGATCTGGTTATCCCATGCCTTTATCTCTTGTAAGAGTTTAGTTTTGACAGAAGGATGACGATCGATTAAATACAAACACCAGGCGAGGGCAGAAGCAGTGGTTTCGTGACCGGCAAGTAAAAGGGTGAGGAGCTGATCTCGCAGTTCTTGGTCGGTCATAGCTTGCCCATCTTTGTCTCTGGCGCTGATTAACAGACTTAAAACATCACTGCCTAGGGTTTGCTGCTGTCTTTTAGCATTGATTGCAGCAAAGAGAAGACGATCGACAGCTCTGCGCTTTTCTAAAAACTCACCCCAGTTCGTCCAGGGCTGCTGTAACCAGGGAATAAAGATAGCTGCAGCTTTCAGAGGTGATGCCACAGTTTCTATCATTTGTGTCAGTAATTTTTCCACCTGGCTATAGCGTTCTCCCACAGCTAAACCAAAGACGACCCGCAGAATTGTTGTCAGGGAAATCCGTTGCATAACTTGTCTCACATTCACTACCGTCCCTCTGTAGGCAAGAAAGAGAGTATGGGCAATAGCCTGGATGACGCCGCCGTAGGTAAGCAAACGATCGCCATGGAAGGGGGGTAGCAATAATTTGCGTTGCTGTTGGTGTGCTTCTCCGTCTAGTAACAACAGGGAATAATCGCCTAGCAAGGGACGCAGGAGTGTACTGCCGGCACCTGTATCAAAGTGACGGGGGTCAGCCCCCAACAACTGCTGCACATAGTCAGGGTGATTGACCAAGACAAAGGGCTGAAAGAACTGCCAGCGCACACTGAACAAATCCCCATAGCGGCGAAAGTTAGCTTCCAAATAACCGATGGGGTCTGTGATCCAATGCCACAGTTGCAGGGCAGGGGGCGTAGGGGAATGGGGGGGCAAAGTCATAGGGGTCGTTTTCTCCTATTCAAATGATATAGGCTTTTCAATGGCAAAAATGGGAGGGCGCTCCTCTTCTAGGCTAGGATTGTAAAAAATAAGGGATGTTGTCGATGGCGAACTTTTGGGAAGGAATTTTGTACTTTAGCCCCCTAGAGGAGGATTTTGCTACCTACGCGGCTAAACCAGCAATTACGGACAAGGCAATCACCACGATCGATACTACCGCTGCCTATCAAACTATGTTAGGGGCAGATGCCCTGCGCTATTTGACTTTGCAGATGACGGCGACTAAGGCATCCGGACACCCAGGGGGCTTTGCCAGTATTGCCGACACGATCGCGGCTTTGGTAATGCTGGGGTACAAAAACATCATGACAGAAGTGGGTCATCACGCCCCTGGTTTTTACAGTCATGTCTTCCTCGATGGTTCCCTGGAGAGAATGGGCATTTACACTGTGCACGACCTCTGTCAGCGCTTCCGGGAAACCCATGGTTTACTGGGGCACCTGTCGGGGCAAATTCCGGGCTTACTCAATCCCGCTGGTCCCCTGGGGCAGGGACAACATTTTGCTATGGCGGCGGCGAAGCTCTATCCCGGCGTGCTGTTTCCCGTGACCATTGGGGATGGGGGGCTAGGGGAACCCTATGTCATCAGTAGTATGCAGCATTTTCACACCGCCTACCCCAAGGTGACCAATTTCCTGCCAATTTTAGTGTGGAATGGCTTTTCCCAGGAACACCACAGCATGGTGTCTACCAAATCCAACAGTGAGATGGTGACCTATTGGCGGGGGAATGGCTGCCAGGAGGTAATTTTGGTAGATGCCAAGGATTTTGACGATGCCCAGCAGGCGGGGGACTATGTGGACAGCACCCTGTTTTCCCGCCGAAATCGCCTTGCCTTTACGCAGGCTATCCTAGAAGCCACCGATCGGGCTGCCCAAGCGGCTCTCAATGGCACACTCACCGTTTTAATTGTCAAGCAGTTGAAGGGGGCGGGTGTCCACGACAAAGGGGCAAAATCCCACAATCTCTACGGTCATCATACCCTCGACAATCCCCAAATTGTGACAGCCCTGCAGCAACGTGCGCTATCCCTAGAAGCCTGGCAACTGGTACGCACTAACTGGGAACGATCGGCGGGGGGGGCGGCTGCCCAAGTGGTGGTAACAGAGCGGGAATTCCCCTTGCCTGCCCTGACGGAGTTACCCCTCAAGGAGTTCGCGGTGGGCGATAAACAGGTGGCAACAACAGCTATGGGCGCGATCGTGGCGGCGGTGGGGCAACAGGACAGCCATTTTGTCATTACCAATGCTGATGGCAATGCTGCTTCCGGTATCAACAATGTCAACCAAGCCCTCAAGATCATTCACCCCACCCCCGATGAAACCTATCACCAACAGCCCCAGGGTCAAGTCTATGAACCCCTGAGTGAGGATGCCTGTGCGGGTCTAGCGGCGGCGCAAGCTCTCTTGGGGGCAAGGTCTCTGTGGTGTTCCTACGAGTCTTTTGCTATCAACGGACTGCCCATTTGGCAAACAGTCACCCAGGCAATGGCGGAACTGCGGCGGGCAACTCCCTCTACCATCTGTCTGTTTACGGCGGGGGCTTTGGAACAGGGACGCAATGGCTGGACGCACCAACGCCCGGAGATTGAAAACTACTTTGCTGCCCTCATGCGCAATGGCAATGTCTTTCCCCTGTTTCCCATCGATGCCAATAGTATTCAAGTCTGCTACAAGTGGGCGCTGGAACAGGTAAATAAGGGCATCACAATTACCGCCAGTAAAACAGCCCTACCTATCCACAGTACCTTTGCCCAAACGGAACAAGCGCTGCAGGATGGGGCAGTAATTTTGCAGGAGTATGGGGGACGGAAAACGATCGTGCTAGCTGTACTGGGGGACATGGTGTTATTGCCAGTATTGCAAGCAGTGACGACCCTGGTGGGGCAAGGGATAGGGGTGAAGGTGGTGAGTATTGTCAGTCCTCGCCGTCTCTACCGTCCTACGGATGTAGCCACAGACAACTGTGCCCAGGCAGATACCCACTTTCTCAGTGACCAGGACTTTCAACGTCTGTTTGGCGGCGATGCCCTCTTGGCAATTACAGGGGGTAGTAGTGCCATGCTGGAACCCCTGCTGCTCAGAAATAGACTGCCCTTCGATGTCCTGTGCTGGAAACGGGGGGAAACCTGTGCTACCCCTGACCAGGTGATGGAGCTAAACGGCTTGACCGCCGATCGCATTGTGGGGCACGCGCAAAAAATGCTTGCCTAATTTCTGTTAAGTTTGCTATACTGGTATTCGCAAGTTGGGGTGTCGCCAAGTGGTAAGGCAGCTGGTTTTGGTCCAGCCATTCCGAGGTTCGAATCCTTGCACCCCAGTTTCTAGGAGAGGGGAAAAGCAGAGGGGGGAGGGGGCAACTTTTGGCGCCCAGGCTCTGTCTGCAGGGGTAGGGGAATAATAGTTGATCTATGGATGATTTGACTGGTATTTGTCTCGGCAAAGATGGACGCTACTGCCTGCAGTCTCTGGTGGCACGATCGGGTTTGACCTTTGTTTATAAAGCCCTCGATCGGTTGGAGGAGTCTTCCAAGCTAGTTGAAATTTGGAATGTGGAACTCACCACTGACCAGGAGGATTTCCTAGAGCGCCTGCAGCAAGTCATGCAAATCCAGGACAATCGTCTGTTGCCCGTCCTTGATGGGGGGATTTGGGTGCTGCCGACGGGATCAGAGATGCTGAAAGAAGTGCCCTACGTGGTCACCCCTGAGTTACCCCCTAGTGTTTCCCCTAGTTCGGAGTTGCCCTTGGACATTGCCCTGCGCTTGGCAGTCAAATTAGTAGCAGCGGTGCACTATCTCCACAGTGGCGCCTATGTGCGCTCCCGCAGTGGGCAGATCATTGGGCAGGTGAAGTTATCTCATGGGAAACTGACGCCCCAGAGTGTGTGGCTTGACCCCGATAGCAATAAGTTGATCCTGAGGGATTGGTATCACTTCTGGCTATTGGAAGGGCGCTATTACCCAGCCCAGGACGTGCAGGATTTGTCATCCCTTTTGCCCCATTTCCTGCCCTCTTCCCACCGGCTCTTCAAACCCATCTGGAGCAAATCCTATGCCACTGCTAAAGAAATAGAGACTGATTTACGGCAATGTCAACTTAAATTGCAGCCTAAACGGCGGAATTGGTATTTACTGCTGCCCCTAGGTGCTCTCCCAGTGTCCTTCTTGCTGTTACGCCGTCCTAGCCCTCCTCCTACTCCTATTACCACCAATATTGACCCGCCCCCAGTAGAAGTCCCCCCCGCCCCCCGCCTGGCTGCCAAATCTCCGCCCGTCCCCCCTCCTCCGCCCAGGGAACCCCAGGTCTATCGCATTGATTTCCCCACTGCTCCTAGTCCCCCGCCACCCCCTGAACCTGTAATTCCCCGCGCTACTAGACCAGCAGCTCCCCCACCACCGCCACCCCCTAGCCCCCCCACCCCCCCTGTCACTGCCCCCAGGGTAGAAATCAAACCTCCCCCTGTCCCCCTGGTTCCCCCTACTATGGACAGTGAACCGGTCAAGGAGATTGAGACCACCATTGATGCCAATTTTGCCCCCAGTCACACCCAGCTACTGCAACAGGCAGGGGAACGCGCCCTGGTCACCATTGCGGGGGAATTCACCAACCCTAACCGCCAGGAAGTGAGTATGCTAGTTTTAGCCGCCAGGAAGGGTAGGATTGCCCCCATCTTCTCTGCCCGCGTCACTAGGGAACAATGGGAAGCTGACCCCACAGGCACCAGTTGGGCTAACTATATGTCCCGATCGAGTACACTGTTGGGATTTGGGGCTAGTGCCAGCAGTACTCCAGGGAGGATGACTCCCCGCCGTGCCCTCACCCCCAGTATCCAACCCCTGCCCTCTAACCCGATGCAGGAGGCAATTGAACAAACAATTCAAGACCGCAAATAAGTTATGGAGAAGTATTACCAATTACGGCAGTTTCTAGGGCAGTACGATCGAGTTCTGATTGCCTATTCGGGGGGCGTAGACAGTACGCTAGTTGCCAAAGTTGCCTATGATGCCCTGGGGGAGAGAGCTATTGCGGTCACAGCTAATTCTCCCTCTCTGTTCCCGACGGAGTTAGAAGATGCAAAGGAGCAGGCAAAAACGATCGGGATTGCCCACCTCATCATCCAAACCCAGGAACTGGCAGACCCCCGCTACCACAGCAATCCCCCCGATCGCTGTTATTTCTGTAAAAGTGAACTCTACGACAAACTCCTACCCCTAGCAAAGCAGTTGCACTGCCCTGTTATTTGCGATGGCGTGAATGCTGACGACCTGGGGGACTACCGACCGGGGATCAAAGCCGCAAAGGAACGATCGGTGGTTTCCCCCCTGGCGAGTTTGGGGATTAGCAAGCTGGAAGTGCGGCAAATTTCCCGCTGGCTGGGGCTGCCCTGGTGGGATAAACCTGCCCAACCCTGTCTCAGTTCACGATTTCCCTACGGCGAAGTGATTACGCCCCAAAAATTACAACGGGTGGGCAAAGCGGAGTACATTCTGCGGCAGTTTTTGCCAGAGGCGCGGGAGTTACGGGTGCGGTCCATTGGGGACAGTGCTCGCATTGAAATTGCCAGGGAGTTATTTCCATTACTATTGAGCCGCGACATAAATGCTCTTACCCAGGCATTGCGGGAGTTGGGGTTCACCAATATCAGCCTTGACCTGGAGGGGTTCCGCAGTGGTAAACTCAATGATATTCTGCCGCAAAAGTGACCATGGAATTAACAGTTCCCTCCATCATGTGTGAAGGGTGCGTAGAGACGATCACCAAAGCGATCAAAAATCTTGACCCCCAAGCTCAGGTTAGTGCCGACCTTGCCCGCAAAACCATCACCGTCCAGACCACCACGTCCCGCAGCGACATCTGCACCGCCATCGCCAACACAGGACACACAGTCCAGTAGGGGCTTTAAGCTGGGGGCAGCGGAAATATTTTGGTCTATAGTAGGTCTCTGCCTCATGGTGTTTTTTACCCCTATGGAGGCAGCTATTTATTTGCCTGTCTGGGAGCGGGGGCTGCAACTCAAACTATTGACTCTCAACTGCCGTTTGCAACTGGCGGGGGTGTTTCTCAGTGCCTATCTGGGGGGGAGCAGTGGGGGGGTGCTTTCCCAAGTTTTGTATATTGCCCTGGGGCTGCTGGGCTGGAACCAATTGCGTATTTTTGGCAATGGGGGGGGACTGGACTACTGGCGCGAGCCTACTTTTGGCTACATCCTAGGCTTTGTTCCTGCCGCTTACTTGATGGGTGCGGTGGCGTTTAGTCGCCCCAAGAGTCTGGCTAACTTTGTCTGGAGCGGTATCCTGGGGTTAGTGGTTATTCATCTCATGGGGATGGGCTATCTGTTCCTGCGCTCTGCCCACCAGTTGCCCCTATTTTTGAACTATTGCTGGCAGTACACGATCGTACTCCTCCCTGCCCAGTTAGCTATTTTATGCAGTAGTGCTATGGTTGCCTATGGGGTGCGCTTGCTGCTATTGTATTAGCCCAGGGATTAAACGGAGCGGGGAGGCTTGCGCAACTCCCAAGTTGTTGGTATTGCTGTGACAGCGCGGGGGCGAGAGATGTTGGGGCAAATTCCCTGGCTCACCCTCCATGACCCCATTGATGACTTGAAAGTAGAGCTGGCTCAATTTTGGCAGAAACAAAACACGATCGTCTTTTGCTTACCCCTGGAAAAAGTGGTTAAGCTGATTGCCCCTTATCTGGAGCAGGGGGAGCACCCCACGGTGATTGCCGTGGATATGACAGCGCAGTACGTTATCAGTGTCCTGGGGACAAGCTATCTGGTCAAAGAAATTGCTGATTTACTGCATGCCCAGCCGATCGGGGCTGATGTAACAACGGCGGGGATTATACCTGCCGATCGCTGGGGCTTACCCTGGGGCTGGCGCTTGGGCAAGGGGGACTGGCAAGCTATCAATCAAAAACTGGAACGGGGGGAGAGAGTAGGTGTAGTGCAGGAAGTGGGGTCAGAGCTATGGAAACGGGCACTCCCTGCCCACCATCCCCTCCTCTTCTATCCCGAACCCGACGACCAGGCGGAGGTATTTATTAGCCATCGCTCTCGGCAGCTGCAAGCTCACCAGGGGCAGTGGCATCCCAGGGTGTTATGGCTCGGTGTGGTCTGTGCTCCCGATACCCCCCCTGGACTCCTCCTGCAAGCGATACAGACTGCCTGTCAAATTAATCATCTCTCCGACTTAGCCATTGCCGGGGTAGTCACCGCAGAACCCAACGATCGTTTAGCGACCATTGCGCAGCAGCGGGGATGGGTTTACCGCCAGGGAGATGGGGAGGATGCGGAAGCTCTAGCTATGCAGGGAGCAGCAGGGCAATTGGTGGCACCCAGTCAATCCTTTCAGCGGCTGGTGAGCCTCGCCGAACCACACAACCAAGGCAGTGTCACGATCGCTATTGCCCTCTCCCCCCAGGAATACATAGGTAGCGAGGGATACCTAGGCATCATACCCAACCAACTACAAGCCCTGACCCTTAGGGAGCGGGAATGTCTCCTGACTGCGACGGTGATCATGGCGGAGTCTTTGCCGGGGGAGTTTCGCTACGGCAAAATTGTCGAAACCCAAATTAACTACCCCCTCGCGGTCAGTCTGGCAAAAAGTGGACTGAGAGTAGCCCTGGTAAACGATCGGGCGGATTTGGTGTTTGCCCATCTCCTCGACCAAGGCTGGCAGGGACGTCATCCCCGCGTGGAGGTGTTGCCGGGGGTAAGCGCCGTCCAAACCATAGGGGCACAGTTGGGCATTGTCCTGCAGGAGAATTTCTGCGTGATTAACCTCCATGGGGGGCAGGCAGGGGAGGGCATCCTCCAGCGGCGGGTGGAAGCAGCAGCCCTCAGTGATTTGGTGATTGTGATTTTGCAACCCTGTACCCCCTATCGTCTTACCCCCCTCATCCTCAGTTTGGAAATCCTGCGCCACTACCGATCGGTCACTACTCCCGTTGCCCTGGTGAAAGGAGAAAATGTCACCATTACGCAGCTGAAGGATATTGATCTGCGCAGCATTGATCGGGACACTACCCTCCTCATCGGCAATGACTTTACGCAATTTTTCCCTAGAAATGAGGGCAGGGGAACTTAGGGGGGGAGGGTTTAGTCCTAGGTTGTAGTTGCGCCAGGGGGAGATATGAGGGGCGGTCGATCGTGGAGTATTTATCTGATCACCTTTTGCCTATTACCTGTGCCCGCTGTCGCTGCGCGATGTCAGTTACTAGAAGTGATTGGGGGACAAGGCACCAAACAGGTGAAAGAAGTAAGTGTCCCTAGTGTGCCTTACATTCCCTTTCTTCCCCTGGGTATTAGAAATAATTGGAACACAGATTTTGCTGTGCCCGGTGGCAAAAAGTATCGCTCCTTTACCGCTACCATAACTCCCGATCGGGATGTCAGCTATGGTATTGAATTTTACTTAAAATACAGTGACGAAACTGCTGATAAGTTTTTTCACAAAACCGTTGAATTAAAGGCAAATCGCCCCTTTACTATCACTGCTACTCCCCGCCCTGGCAATATGCCTTTTCAAGTGAATGTTTTAGTAGGAGGTATGGAAAGAGCGATCGGGAGTAAATATACCCTTACAGTGGAAGCGTGTTGGTAAAGCAATAACTAAACCCGATCGCAGAAGAAAGTTAAGGAAGCAAGCTGCCCCCAGATTATGGGTTCCCCCTAGCTAAATGGGGCTAGGCAGGCTCTGAGTACCAACTTAACGACCGGTTAATTGCCCTACGCCAGCCAGGGGAGCCACAGGGGAGAAGGGATAGAGAATGTTGACAACATCCAGGGCAGTGCCAGGGTAATCAGTAAACAATCCATCTACTCCCAAATTGTAGAACTGGACGTACTCTAGTTGAGGGTCACGGTTATAGTCTGCCAGGAGAGTGCTCTCTTCATTACGGAAGGTGTAAGGGTGTACTAATAAACCGGCGCGATGGGCGTCTTGGATCAATGTGGTAGGCGGCAGAGCACGGTTATTCACCGTAGAGACAATCATCCGCTTCCAAGGACCAATACCGTCGGCGTAGGTAGCAATTTCTGCCAACCCCTGGGGAGTCCGCAGGTCAGCATAGGTGCGCCGATCGCCACTCACGACAAAATCGTAGGGACGAATTTCGATCAACTTGCCATCGGGACCCACATCATCTGCATCTAGGAGTTGTATCAAAGGCAGGTCAGTGAGGCGATTGAGTTCCTTGAGGTTGCTCACTTCAAAGGACTGGATGAACACAGGGTCAGTGCGCTTGGTGTAACCATTGCGGCTCAACACATCCACCAGCCTCTGCTCCATCGCCAGCCCGAGATTGCGGAAATAAGTGGGATGCTTGGTTTCTGGATAAATACCGATCGTTCTCCCTGTCTCTGCGCTCTTCCGCTTCACCAAATCAATAATCTCCTGCAGGGTCGGCACCTGAAACTGTCCATCAAAGGCTTTGCTCCGATCCGCCCTTGGCTCGATCGCCCGCAGGGTCTTCAACTCCGCCAACGTGAAGTCTTCCACAAACCATTCGTTAGCTACTGTTACACCGTCAATCACTTTCGTTGTCCGCCGATTGGCAAACTCTGGTCGCCGCGCTACATCTGTAGTAGTACCGAGGAAAGGCTCATGGCGTGCCACCAACACTCCATCTTTCGTCACCACTAGGTCAGGTTCTATGTAGTCAGCTCCCAAATCGATCGCCAGTTCATAGGCAGCCAAAGTGTGCTCTGGACGTTGACCGCTGGCTCCGCGGTGGGCAATCACGATCGGTCGCGGAGGAATGACAAAAAAATCATTGGCAGTAGGCACAGCGTTGAGGACTGTTGCCAAAACCGGACCACCCCGAATGGCGATAGTGGAGTTGTTGCCCGCTGTGGTGATAGTTAAATCAGCAAAAGTTAATCCCTTGCCGAGGGCAAATTTATCGGTGCCAGGGGTGAAATCGGTGATGATGTCGTTGCTAGCGGTTTCCCGCCGCAGGACAAAGGTATCTCTGCCAGGACCGCCGGTGAGGGTGTCATTGCCCAAATCGCCGCTCAACCAGTCGTCCCCTTCCCCGCCGAGAAGGATGTCATCCCCTTTGCCACCGAAGAGGGTGTCGTTGCCCGCCAGACCAGAGATAGAGTCATTGCCCTGATTGCCGTTGACCCGATCGTTGCCCGTGCTGCCCGTGATCGTGTCGTTGCCGTCGAGGGCGAGTAAACCGCCGAATTTACCTAAGAGGGTAGTGGGTTGGATTGTGAAATTATTGTTGCCGTTATCGAGGGGAAAAAACGGATTATTAATTGCCATAGTAGCCCCAAATCTAACAATAACTTTAATTTCCCACACCGAGGTTAAGGGCAGATTTAGAGGCAGTTAAGACCAGTTTGGCAGCAAGTTAAGTTCTATGAATTTAACGGCGGGGGAGTTCCAAATAGATGCGTTCTCCCCCCTCTAAGCCACTTAAAATCTGGGTTTGCTGATTAAATGTACTCCCGATCGTCACCGCCCTGAAAGACGGCTTGCCCTGCTGGTCGACATAGACCCCTGTCTGTCCCCCCTCTGTAACGATCGCTACGGTAGGCACCACGATCGCCTGGGGAATGTCCTTGCCCTTGAGCTTCAGTTCCACATTCATCCCCGATCGCAGTTCCTCTTGCCCCGTGAGTAAATCAATGCGCACCTGGAAGGATGTGACATTTTGCTGCACCACTGCTTCCGGTGCAATGAGACGCACCTTCCCCTGATACACCCGATCGGGATAGGCATCAGCAATAATCTCAACCCTTTGCCCCACTTGCACTTGACCAATGTCCACTTCCGGAATTTCCGCCAGAATCTCCAACCCCTTTGCCAGGGCAACAATGGAGGTAGAAGTAGCAGAGGAAGTCAAAGTGGCTGTGGTAGTGGGCGTCACAAAAGCACCAACGTTGGCGTATTTTTGCGTGATGATGCCGTCAAAGGGGGCACGGATGATGGTGTCTTCCAATTGCACTTGCACCGCCTCCAGGCGGGCTTGGGCTTCCCGCAGTTGTGCTTCTGCCTGAGCAATTTCCTCGGGACGGGCACCATTGAGTAACCTCTCTAGTTGTTTCTGCCGATCGCGCAAGTTAGCTTGAGCACTGTTTGCCTCTGCCACCACTTCATCAAGACGGTCCTGGGTAATCACACCCTCCTTGGCAAGGGAGAGAAAACGATCGCGGCGTTTCTGGGCTAAGTCAGCCCTGGCTTGGGCAGCTTCTACAAGGGCTTGGGCAGATTTAATCTCCTCTGGGCGGGCACCATTGCGGAGGCGGGCTAAATTGGCTTGGGCACTGGCAACTAGGGCTTCCGCCTGGCGTAACTGCGGCTCAATACTACTGCTGTCCATCCTGGCAACAATTTGCCCCGCCGTGACCCTATCCCCCTGATCCACCAGGAGTTCCACCAGTTTTCCCCCCACCTTGGGGCTGAGATTGACAGTCTGACTAGGCACTACCTTGCCACTGGCTCCGAGGGTAACGGGTAAAGTAACTCGCTCTACTACCGCTGTTTTCGCCAAACTAACCAGGGGTTCCCGCCGTGGGCGCAAAGCTAAAAAAACCAGCGCTGTCAAGAGAACGGCACTACCCCCTAGCCACCACACCCAATAGTTACTCTTGCCCTTCGAGACAGTGACTGCCATGACCATCACTCAGAGTATTATTAAAATATGTTAACACTCCGATTGGGCATAACTACATCCTCAAAAAGACATAAGTGTTAGCATTGATAATCATAAATAGACCAAATTTATTCCTTCCATTAGAATAAATCTAGCTATAACAAGTTATTTTTATGCAGCATCGCAAAGCCAGAGGACAGAAAAAAACTAACCGTCGCCCTGCCAAGGAGTTGTGCAGTGAATGTGGTCTCTGTGATACTTACTATATCCACTATGTGAAAGAAGCTTGTGCCTTCTTAAATCAACAATTTGATCATTTGGAGACAACTACCCACGGCAGGCAAAGGGATTTAGATAACGACCAGGAGTTATACTTCGGCGTCCATCAGGCAATGTGGATGGCGAAAAAAACAGACCCCATACCAGGAGCACAGTGGACAGGTATTGTCACCACGATCGCTATAGAGATGCTCACCCAAGGCAAGGTAGAAGGGGTCATCTGTGTTCAGTCCCATCCCGCCGATCGCTTTCAACCCCGACCGATTCTCGCTACTACCCCTGCGGAAATTTACAACGCCAGAGTGAACAAACCCACCCTTTCCCCCAATTTGTCAGTTTTAGAAGAAGTAGAACGATCGGGGATGAAAAAACTGTTGGTGATTGGTGTGGGCTGTCAGATTCAGGCTCTGCGGGCGGTGGAAAAACATTTGGGACTGGAAAAACTCTATGTTTTGGGGACACCCTGCGTAGACAATGTGACGCGGGCGGGGTTACAGAAATTTTTAGAAACCACCAGTCGATCCCCTGCTACAGTTGTGCACTATGAGTTCATGCAAGATTTTAACGTCCATTTCAAGCATGAAGACGGTTCCATCGAAAAGGTGCCCTTCTTTGCCCTCAATACCAAAGAGTTAAAAGATGTCTTCGCTCCCTCTTGCATGACTTGTTTTGACTATGTCAACAGTTTGGCAGACCTGGTAGTGGGCTATATGGGGGCTACCTTCGGTTGGCAGTGGATCGTCGTGCGCAACGAGCGGGGGCAGGAGATGCTAGACATTGCCAAAGGGGCGCTGCAATTGCAACCCGTCACTAGCCAAGGCAACCGTAAACCCGCTGTGCAACAATCGATCGAGGCTTATGATCAGGCAATCACTCTGCCCCTGTGGTTGGGGTGGTTGTTAGGATTTATCATCAATCGCCTTGGTCCCAAGGGTTTGGAGTACGGGCGGTTCTCCATTGATTCCCACTTCATTCGCAATTTCCTCTATGTCCAACGCCGCTATCCCCACAAACTGGCTCACCACGTGCCTGCCTTTGCCCGCCGTATTATCAGTCAATACCGGCTTCCCTCTGACTAGACGATTTTGTCCCCCCCGCCTATCATGGATTTCATAATCTCTTAACACTCTATGGTGAGGGAACCCCTACCCTTTGTTGTGGCGTTTGCTCTGTCGGCGGTGGTCGTGTGGGTGACTACCCCCTTAGTACGTTCCCTCGGTCTGCGCCTGGGGATTGTGGACAAACCCAGTAGCCGCAAGATGCACAAAGAACCCGTAGCCAGGATTGGGGGGGTTTCCATATTTTTGGGGACGGCGACAGCCCTTTTATTTTGCTGGTGGATGGGTTGGTTTGGTGTGCTGCCCACCCCCAAGGAGTATGAAATCTGGGGGGTCACGATCGGGGGTTTATTATTTTTTGCCATTGGTCTGGCGGACGACTTCCTAGATTTACCTGCTCTGTGGCGCCTGGTCTGCCAGTTGGTGGTGGCAGGATTGGCTTGGTGGGTGGGGGTGCGCATTGAATTTATCACCTTGCCCTTTGTAGGGTTGGTGCAGTTGGGGCTGATCAGTTTTCCCATCACAGTCCTGTGGCTGGCGGGCATTGCCAATGCCGTCAACTGGATCGATGGCTTAGACGGTTTAGCAGCGGGGGTGTCGGCAATTGCAGCCTTAGTTTTGTTGATCACCAGTTTGTTTATGAAGCAGGCGGGAGCTGGGTTAATTGCCGCTGCTCTCTCAGGAGGCTGTGTGGCATTTTTGCGCTACAACTTCAAACCCGATCGTCCAGCGGACATCTTCATGGGGGACGGGGGAGCCTACTATCTGGGGTTTACCTTGGCGGGGATCAGCGTGATTGGGGTGGCAAAGACGGTGGCAACCGTGGCAGTGATTTTGCCCTACCTCATCCTGGCGGTACCTCTATTTGATGCTGTGACGGTGATTTTGACTAGGATTTACAAGGGGCAGTCCCCCTTTGTGGCAGATAAACGCCATCTCCACCATCGCCTCGTGCAAGCAGGAGTCTCCAAACGCCATACGGTGTTGTTTATCTATGCCCTGACCCTGTGGGTTGGTAGTTTGGCACTAGCAATCTCTGGCATGACAGCGGGGGGCACCTACGCTGCGATCGGGACAGCTATTATGCTCTACGCCGGTTGGCGCACTTGGCGACGCATCCGCCAAAACCAAGACTAGCACTGTTAAGTTCTACAAAACTTAAATAATTTTTACTCCTCCCTGGGTAACATAGCTTTGCTGCGTTGGCATAGGGTACATAGTGAATCTTCCCCTGTTTGTTGCTACCTTAGTGCTCCTGACCCTTTTGGTACTGGCTGCTTCCCTCCCTAACCGCCTCTACGCGGGAAACGATCGGGTGTTTGTGCTCATTACCCTCCTTTTTTGTGTCCTCACCCTAGGGGCACTGGTGATGTTTATCAAAATCTAACGGAAAATGTAAGTTAGAATCTAGGCAAATTAGGAGGTAACCCTTGCTCTTTACGTCTGAATCTGTTACAGAAGGACACCCTGACAAAATCTGCGACCAAATTTCCGATGCGATCGTGGATGCTCTGCTGAGCCAGGACCCCCAATCCCGCGTGGCGGCGGAAGTAGTGGTCAACACAGGGCTAGTCCTCATTACGGGGGAAATCAGTTCCCAGGCACAGATTAACTATGTGGAATTGGCAAGGAAGAAAATTGCTGAAATCGGCTACATCCACTCCGAAAATGGCTTTGCTGCCCATAGTTGCGCCGTCATGGTTGCCTTAGATGAGCAATCACCGGATATTGCCCAGGGAGTCGATCGGGCACTAGAAGTGCGCCAGGGGAATGAAGATGACCTACTAGAGTCGATCGGAGCGGGGGACCAGGGGATTATGTTTGGCTTTGCCTGCGATGAAACGCCGGAGCTGATGCCCATGCCCATTGCCCTCGCCCACCGCATTGCCCGCCAACTCAGTCACTGCCGTAAGTGCGGTCAGCTGCCCTACCTGCGTCCCGATGGCAAAACCCAAGTCACTGTCATCTACGACCAGGGCAGGCCCGTTGGCATCGATACTATCCTCGTCTCCACCCAACACGCCCCTGAGATTGATGGCATCACGGACAATACCAAAGTGCAAGCCCGCATTCGCCAGGATGTGTGGGAACAGGTGGTAGAACCCGTCTTTGCTGACCTGGAAGTCAAACCCACCGATCGCACTCGCTTTCTGGTCAACCCCACGGGCAAGTTCGTGATCGGCGGACCGCAAGGGGACTCTGGTCTCACGGGGCGCAAAATCATTGTTGATACCTACGGCGGCTATGCACGCCACGGCGGCGGTGCCTTCTCCGGCAAAGACCCCACCAAGGTAGACCGATCGGCTGCCTATGCCTGTCGCTATGTGGCAAAAAACATAGTCAAAGCAGGACTAGCCCGCAAGTGTGAGCTACAGGTGAGTTATGCCATTGGTGTCGCCCGCCCCACCAGTCTGACGATCGAGACCTTCGGTACGGGCAAACTGGAGGACGCCAAACTCCTAGAGCTAGTAAAAGCAGAGTTTGACCTTCGCCCCGCCGCTATTATCAAAAACTTTGGGCTTACTGACCTGCCCAGCAAACGGCAGGGACGCTTCTATCAGGATGTCGCTGCCTATGGACATTTTGGCAGAACTGACCTAGACCTACCCTGGGAAAAAACCGATCGGGCAGATAGCCTAGCCAGTTCCTAGAAAACTAAGAGGACTGAACTGCTCCTACCTTCTCCGCCGAACAGCGCAGACTAGGGAATAGGAAGTGGTTCTCCTCCACATACTGGGCACCAAACAAGCCCTTCTCCGCCCAGAAATAGCGATCGGTGGTGTGTTCATTGCGACGCACCAGCAACAGGGCAGGAGGGACAATGTTAAAGGCTTGAATGAACTTACGCGCAGCCGTTACGGGTTTATCATCACCACTGTCGAGGCAAAATTGAGGCACATTCTCCAGAATCTTTCTCCCTTCTTGGCGACGCTTACTCTTGCGCTTACGTCTTCTTGCCAATTTACTACCTCCTCGTCACAGCAATTTGGAATCACACCCCTTAATTATTACGCCAAAAGGCGGAGATTTCAACTTTTCTTTACAAATTTTCGCTACTACAGCCTGCCTAAAGCAACACGAGCTTTTTCCGTCTCCTGTAAAGCCCTTGTCCACAGAAGGCGTAGTACTCGTTGGTGCTCCGCTGCCGGGATATATTCCACCGTTTCCCGCAAAGAGACATGGATGCGGGTATTGACCCAGGGTTTAGGGAACTTGACGGCAATTTCTGCGGGGGAGCCGATTTTCTCTGCCATACGGGGCTTGGCATAAAGACGCAGGACAGCAGCTACCGCCGGGCGGTTTTCATCACAAAGGAAGTCCTGGGGCTGGAGATAGCAGGTCTGCCAAAAATCGTAGGCGAGGGTATGGGCAGCGAGGGCAGTTTGCAGGGGTTGGATGCCCACAGTAGTAGGGTCAAGGAGAGCCTTCCCGATCGCTGCTCTAGCTTGCTGCAGTGCCAATCCGTACTCAAACAGGGAAAATTCCGTGCCCAGGAGACTGTTGAGAGCTTCTATGGCATCCAAAGCCTCCAGGTCAGCCGTAGTCAAGATGGGGGTCTCAGTTAGATAGGCAGGTGGTTGGAACTTGCCCTGTAATTGCTGCACCAGCGGCACCGTCTGCGCTTTACCTTGGGTCTGATATTCCACTGGCACTGCCACCACACCATAACTAAGAGCTAACCAGCCCAAACCAAAACCTAACCAACGCTTACCCATACTTCATCCTCACAAATCCTACTAAAAGCATACTCCCATTGCCCCTATTCCCTGACAAGGAGTTAGACCCTCTCCCCTGCCAGATATTGACAGAAAAAAACATATTTAGAAATCCAGACTAAATTAGTCGGGTATATTTGGGGGGGTAGTTGTAGTTGTGGTAGACTTAGGCTTAACCGTAAGCAAAATAGTTATGACTGCGACCCTCACCCGTTCTGAAAAGACTTTTAGTTTGCTCCGTTGCAAGGAGTGCGGTGCTACCTATCAACCCCAAGCAATGCACGTATGCGAAAAGTGCTTTGGTCCTCTGGAAGTGGTCTACAACTACGACACGATCGGGGCGAGGGTGACGCGATCGAGTATTGAGGCAGGTCCCTACTCCATTTGGCGCTATCGCGATTTTCTGCCGGTGGAGACGGAAAACTATATTGACGTGGGGACAGGTATGACTCCCCTGGTGAAAGCCACGCGCTTGGCAAAAAGGCTGGGGCTAAAGCGGCTCTATATCAAAAACGATGCTGTGAATATGCCCACCTTGAGTTTTAAGGACAGAGTGGTATCAGTAGCCCTCAGTCGGGCGCGGGAGTTAGGTTTTACCACAGTAGCTTGTGCCAGCACCGGTAATTTGGCAAATTCCACCGCGGCGATCGCTGCCCACGCAGGGTTAGACTGTTGCGTCTTTATTCCAGCGGACTTAGAGGCGGGCAAGATTTTAGGTACAGTGGTCTATGCCCCCAAGGTGTTTGCCGTGCATGGCAACTATGACCAGGTAAACCGTCTCTGCTCGGAGGTAGCGAATACCTACGGTTGGGGCTTTGTCAACATAAATCTCCGTCCCTACTACTCCGAAGGGTCCAAGACCCTGGGTTTTGAGGTTGTAGAACAACTGGGGTGGGAGTTACCCGATCGAATTGTCGCTCCTCTAGCCTCTGGTTCCCTCTTTACCAAGATTTACAAGGGTTTCCAGGAATTTATCAAAGTTGGTCTGGTGGAAGAAAAACCCGTCCGCTTCAGTGGCGCCCAAGCGGAGGGATGTTCCCCTATTGCCCAAGCCTTCAAGGAAGGGCGGGATTTTATTGCCCCCGTGAAACCCAAAACCATTGCCAAGAGTATTGCCATAGGTAACCCTGCCGATGGTATCTACGCCCTAGAAGTGGCGCGGCAGACAGGGGGAGAAATAGAATCCGTCACTGATGCAGAGATTGTGGAAGCTATCAAGTTATTAGCAGAAACAGAAGGCATTTTCACAGAGACAGCGGGGGGGACAACCGTGGCAGTGCTCAAGAAGCTAGTGGAAGCAGGTAGGATTGCTCCTGAGGAAACCACAGTCGTCTACATCACCGGCAACGGCTTGAAGACGCAAGAAGCAGTACAGGGCTACGTGGGAGAACCCTTCCAAATTGAAGCTAAGTTAGACAGCTTTGTGCGCGCCTATGAACGATCGCAAACCCTCGATCGGTTGGAGTGGCAGCCAGCGTTAGTTTAACCCTGGGGGAAGGAACTGTTTTAGTTCTTCTTTCCCTATTTTCCCATGGGCTTAGTCTAGTTGAAACTCAGGGTGAGCACTTTATCTAGTTGCAGAGCGTTATGAACTCAGTCAAAGCGTAAATCTTGTGTAGAGTGTCTTGCCTTAGTGTTCAGTAAAACCCTGTACTGAATTTCATATGAATAAGGGATGTAGGTAGTAAGAGCAAAGTAGATAGCAAGATGAAAAATTATTAGTCTTGTTAGTTCTCAGTAGAGATGCCAGATAGGCTTTAGAGGAGATTCTAGCCTAGCCGAGGTTTCTGCAGATATTGATTTGAACAAAGATGACTACTTGTCAGAAGGTAGGAACTCTAAAGGCAATAGGCGGTAAGAAAACGATCGCTGCCTCAATCCTACAATTCCCATATCCAGTCCACACTGCAGTCCTCTTCCCGAAGCAAGCCAAATGCCTCACTTCACCACCTCTACATCCTAGGAGGTAAACTTTCCCGATCGTCTTTACAAGCAGCAGGGTTTCCCGTACATTCTATGGTGTGGGTTTTGCCCATAACAATAAAATACATTTAGTCATTAGGAATCATTTAGACTATGACCACTGCAGTAAGAAGTCAAGAGCGTCTCTCCTTGTGGGAGCAGTTCTGCCAGTGGATCACCTCCACCGAAAACCGTCTCTACATTGGCTGGTTCGGCGTGTTGATGATCCCCTGCTTGCTGGCTGCTACCATCTGC
>CALGKB010000003.1 GCA_937927915.1 uncultured Pseudanabaenaceae cyanobacterium
GGGGGAGGAGGGGGTGCTGCCTCCTTCTTGGGGGGGGTGGGCTTAGGAACAGGTTTACGGAGGGTAGGTGGCTCTGGCTTTTTCAGAGGGGGGGTAGGGCGCTGCGGTTCACTGGGGACAGTGGCTGCCTCCAGTTTTTTCGGGGTCGGTTGGGGTTTGACGGGGGGTTCTGGCTTTTTCAGGGGGGGCTGGGGTTTGACGGGGGGCGATACGGGTTCCTCCCCTGGGGGTGGGGCAACAACTTCTGCCTTGGGCATTGTCGGTTTAGCCTGCAGGATAGGGGGTTCTACTTTGGGAGTAGGGGGGGTAGGCTGCGGTTTACTGGGGGGAGCCACCAGTTTTACCTCTGGCTTGGAAACAGTGACAATCTTGGTTTTAGGGGTTTCTTCTTTTTCTTTTACTTCCTTGCTGCGGCTGGGCTTGGGGGCGTTTTTGAGGGGACGATTACCCGCCCTGACAAAGGCTCTTACCTTTTCTGCTTCTTCTTCTGTGATCGTGCTACTATGACTTTTGAGGGGGATGCCGTGCTCTTCGCAAATAGCCATTACATCTTTGTTGTCCAGATGCAACTCCCTCGCTAAATCATATATTCTTACTCTGCTCATGGGGTCGGGTAATCAAGTCCAGGATTTAATACTTTAGCCTATTATAGAAGCAAGTTGTAGCCTATCTGGGCAAAATTGTCTAATTGCAAGGGCTACGCTATCATGCCTGGGAGTATCAACGAGTTCTATGCAGCCAACTGACCCTAATCAATTTACAGACAAGGCTTGGGAAGCGATCGTGAAATCCCAAGAGGTGGCGCGCCGCTTTCAACACCAGGAGCTGGAGGTGGAACACTTAGCTATGGCACTCCTGGAGCAAGAGGGTCTGACACAACAAATCTTGGCAGGTATTTCTCTAGCAAGGTTACAACGGAATTTGGAGGAGTTTTTGCGTGCCCAACCCCGCATTTCCCATCCCAGGGAGTTATATCTAGGGCGCTATTTGAATGCCTGCCTCGATCGGGCTGCCGACCTGCGGGAGGAGTGGCAGGACACCTACATTTCTGTGGAGCATCTATGGTTAGCAATTGCGGAAGACGATCGGGTGGGCAAGCGGTTGCTACGGCAGGCAAGTTTGGACCGCAAGAAGCTAGAGACGATCGTGCAGTCTTTACGGGGGGCGCAGAAGGTAGTAGATGCCAATCCGGAGTCTAAGTATGCCGCCCTGGAAAAGTACAGTGTGGATTTGACTGCTTTAGCGCGGGAAGGGAAGTTAGACCCGGTGATCGGTAGGGATGAGGAAGTCAGACGGGTAATTCAGGTCTTGTCCCGCCGCACAAAAAACAACCCTGTGCTGATCGGAGAACCGGGGGTGGGCAAGACGGCAATTATTGAGGGTTTGGCGCAGCGGATTGTGCGGGGAGATGTACCAGAATCTCTGCAGGAACGGCGCTTGGTGAGTTTGGATTTGGGGGCACTGCTGGCAGGGACAAAGTACAGGGGGGAGTTTGAAGAACGACTGAAATCCGTCCTCAAAGAAGTGACAAGTTCCCTCGGTCAGATCATTCTCTTCATCGATGAACTACATACAGTGGTGGGAGCGGGGGCGGGGGCAGGCTCCGTCGATGCCAGTAATCTCTTAAAACCCATGTTAGCCCGGGGAGAACTACGCTGCATTGGGGCGACAACGCTAGATGAGTATCGCAAGTACATTGAAAAAGACCCGGCTTTGGAAAGACGTTTTCAGCAGATATTGGTAGACCAACCGACAGTGGAAGATACTATCTCTATTCTGCGGGGGTTGAAAGAAAGATACGAAGTGCATCACGGCGTCAAAATTTCTGATTCCGCTTTGATCAGCGCCGCTACCCTTTCCCATCGCTATATCACTGACCGATTTCTGCCTGACAAAGCCATTGACCTGGTGGATGAAGCAGCTGCCAAGCTCAAGATGGAGATCACTTCCAAGCCCATTGAGTTAGACGAACTCGATCGCAAGATCATGCAGTTGGAGATGGAAAAGTTGTCCTTACAAAGGGAGGAGAATCTCACAGGCAAAGCAGCACAGGTAACAGCAGAGCGCATCGATCGCATTCAGAGGGAAATTCACAAGCTCAAACAAAAACAGACCTACCTGCAGGAGTTATGGCGGACGGAGAAAGAAGCGATCGATTTGGTCAAGGCACTAAAAGCAGAAATTGAACAGACCAAGCGCCAGATCGAGCAGGCGGAGAGGGAATTTGACCTCAATTTGGCAGCGGAGTTGAAATACAACAAGCTAACCGAACTAGAAAAACAACTGGACGAGGCAGAGTTACAGATAGAGAGAACCCGATCGGAGGGTACATCCCTATTTCGGGAGCAGGTGACAGAAAATGACATTGCCGAAATTGTTGCCCGCTGGACAGGTATTCCTGTCAACAGTCTGTTGGAATCGGAGCGGCAGAAGTTATTGCGCTTAGAGGCACATCTCCATGAACGGGTGGTAGGACAGGAAGAGGCAGTGGCATCCGTAGCGGCAGCCATTAGACGAGCAAGAGCAGGGATGCAAGACCCCAACAAACCGATTGGTTCTTTTCTCTTTTTGGGACCGACGGGGGTGGGCAAGACAGAGTTAGCCAGGGCACTAGCACACTTTTTATTCAACTCCGACCAGGCTATGATTCGCTTAGATATGTCGGAGTACATGGAAAAACACACAGTTTCCCGTTTGATTGGGGCACCGCCCGGCTATGTGGGTTATGAAGAGGGGGGGCAATTTTCCGAGGCAGTTCGTCGTCGACCCTACTCTGTCGTTTTGTTTGATGAAATTGAAAAGGCACATCCCGACGTGTTTAACATTCTCCTGCAGGTACTAGATGACGGCAGAATTACGGACAGTCAAGGGCGCTTAGTGGACTGCAAAAACACGATTATCATTATGACCAGCAATATCGGCAGTGACTTTGTGCTGGAGGGGGAGGGAGAAGAACAACGGCAGAAAGTGATCAATGCCCTACAAAGGAGTTTTCGTCCGGAGTTTCTCAACCGCATTGATGAAATTGTCATCTTCCATGCTCTCCGCCAAGAGGAACTGCGCCAAATTGTCAAACTACAACTAAAACGCATCACGGAACGCTTGGCAGAACAAAAATTAGCGATTGCCCTTACCCCTGAAGCAGAGGAATTCATCATGGCAAAAGGCTACAATCCTGCCTTTGGTGCCCGTCCCCTCAAACGCGCCATGCAAAAGCTGATCGAAAATCCCATTGCCGATGCCATCTTGGCAGGTAAATACAGTGCCGGCGAAACGATCAAAATTAGACTGGCAGACAATCAGTTGGTTTTGGAATGACCGATCGGAATTTGGCGTGGGGAAAAGTCATAGCCCAGTCCCTGTGGCAGGCGGGCGTTAGACAGGTATGTATTTCCCCTGGTTCCCGTTCTACCCCTCTAGTGTTAGGTCTGTACTTGTACCAAAAGTTGGAAATATATGTGCAGATAGATGAACGATCGGCAAGTTTCTTTGCTTTGGGTATGGCAAAAGCACAACAAAGACCAGTAGCTTTAGTCTGTACCTCTGGTTCCGCGGTCAGTCATTATTTTCCCGCTGTGATTGAAGCCTACTATAGTCAAGTACCCCTGGTGATTCTCTCCGCCGATCGCCCCCCTGAACTGCGACACTGTGGCGCCCAACAAACAATTGATCAACTACATCTATTTGGGCACTATGTCCGCCAATTTGTGGAAGTGGGATTGCCCACAGAAAACCATCGGTATTTAGCCACCATTGTACAAGCTACTGTCAGTCGGGCTAAGCAACCTATAGCAGGGGCAGTGCATCTGAATTTTGCCTTTAGGGAACCCCTCTCCCCCCCGCAGTTAGACAGCAAATTTAGTGATAGTCCCCCCCTCTGGCAATGTCTAGCCACCAAAACACAGCTGGCAAATTTAGATTGCTTACAGTCACTATTGGCGCACAAACGGCGGGGAGTTGTGGTAGTGGGAGTGAACAAATATCCGCTGTCAGAGGCACACTTAGTCCATCAACTGGCACAAACTTTGGGTTATCCCCTCCTTGTGGAAGCAACGGGAATGCCCCGTCAAAATGTTATCAGCCACTACGACAGTTTTCTGCGCTCCCCCCCTTTAGCTACTAAATTAGCACCGCAAGTCGTCATCAGGTTGGGGGATATGCCCACCTCCAAAACCTACCGCCAGTGGCTAGAACAGCACCCCCACTGTCAACAGATCACGATCGGTGGCTACGACAACACAAACCCTACCCACAGTAACAATTATCAAATTCCTGTCGCTATAGGAGACTTTTGTCGACAGTTATTAGCTCACCTGCAGCCTCAGGAACCCGATGAAGAATGGCAACAGTTATGGCAACGGGCAAATCACCTTAGCCAACTAGTTTTAGATGCATGGATGGCAACTATTGACTATGCCTTTGAGGGGAAGATTTACTATGAGCTAGCTCCCCTTCTCCCCGACAATACAATCATCTACATTGGCAACAGCACACCCATTCGAGATTTAGATACTTACTTCCACAATTCCCAGCGGGTTACAGTTTTTTCCAATCGGGGAACTAACGGTATTGATGGTATGATTTCCAGCGCTATGGGGGTAGCCAAAGTAGCAACAAACCCCGTCTTACTTATCTGCGGTGACCTCACCTTTTGCCATGATATAAATGGTCTTCTCCTGGGGAAACTCAATGACATCAATCTAACCATTTTACTCATAGACAATAACGGCGGCGCTATCTTTGAGATGTTGCCTATCTCCCAATTTGATCCCCCCTTTAGCCAACTGTTTCTAACACCGATCGGGCTAGATTTCGCCCAGATTGTTACAGGTTATGGCGCCCATTGGCAAGAGGTTAGCAGTATTTCTCACCTCACCAGTGCTATTAAAGAGAGTCTGCCCGCCCCAGGGGTGAAAGTAATTAGCATTAAGACCGATCGGGAACGGGATTGGCAACAGCGCCACAACTTTTGGCAAAGAGTAATCCAAACGATAGAAACAAATTTATTGCTCTGCGGCGACGGCGAAAAGTTAAACTAAATACAGCGATGAATACTTCCTATGGACAACTATCAAGGCACGATCGTTAGACGCAAAACCCGCCCTGTACAGGTAGGCAGTGTCACTATTGGGGGCAACGCCCCTGTGGTGGTGCAGTCCATGATTAACGAAGACACCCTCGACATAGATGGTTCGGTAGCAGCGATCCGTCGTCTGCACGAGATTGGTTGCGAAATTGTGCGGGTGACAGTCCCCAGCCTTGCCCATGCCCACGCCGTAGGAGAAATCAAACAAAAGCTGAGAAAAGAGTACCAAGATGTGCCCCTGGTGGCAGACGTACACCACAACGGCATGAAGATTGCCCTGGAAGTGGCTAAGCACGTGGACAAAGTACGCATCAACCCCGGTCTTTACGTATTTGAAAAACCAAAACCCAACCGCACAGAATACACCAAAGCAGAATTTGACGAAATCGGGGAGAAAATCCGCGACACCCTCAAACCCCTGGTACAGACACTAAAAGAGCAGGGAAAAGCTATGCGCATTGGGGTTAATCACGGCTCTTTAGCAGAGAGAATGTTATTTACCTACGGTGATACGCCCTTGGGCATGGTGGAATCAGCCCTGGAATTCATTCGCATTTGTGAAGACCTCGATTACAAGAATCTAGTCATCTCCCTCAAAGCCTCCCGTGTCCCTGTGATGATCAGCGCCTATCAATTGATGGTCAAGCGCATGGATGAACTAGGCATGGATTACCCCTTACACTTGGGCGTCACAGAAGCAGGGGATGGGGAATATGGCAGAATCAAATCCACCGCCGGGATTGCTACCCTCCTAGCCCAGGGCATTGGGGATACCATTCGCGTCTCTTTGACAGAAGCCCCGGAAAAAGAAATACCCGTTTGTTACGGCATCCTGCAGGCATTGGGTCTGCGCAAGACAATGGTGGAATATGTAGCCTGTCCTTCCTGTGGTCGTACTCTGTTTAACCTAGAAGAAGTCCTCCACAAGGTGCGGGAAGCCACCAAACATCTAGTCGGCTTAGATATTGCTGTCATGGGTTGCATTGTCAACGGACCAGGGGAAATGGCAGATGCAGACTACGGCTATGTAGGGCGTACCCCTGGTTACATCTCCCTCTATCGCGGCAGAGAAGAAATCAAAAAAGTACCGGAAGAAAAAGGAGTAGAAGAACTGATAGCCCTGATCAAAGCCGATGGCAGGTGGGTTGATCCCCCTAGTGCTTCCTAGGTTACGATTTTTTGCCCCTAGGCAGAGGTCCGGTATTGGGTGTAGAATAACAGGCAGCAGATAGCTCTATCCCCTTTACCCACCCAACCCTATGGCTGAACTAACTCTGCAAGACGTTTTACGGGAACTGCGCGCTGACATCCGCCAAGTGGGGCAGGAAATCAAAGAAGAGCTGCGGCAGGAAATCAGTGATTTCAAAGGGGAGGTCAGACAGGAAATAGACGCTCTCAAGGCAAATTTTGCCGCTATCCGTGCCGATGTCGATCAACTCAAAGTTGATGTGGCTTCCTTGCGTACTGATGTCGATCAACTCAAAGTTGATGTGGCTTCCTTGCGTACTGATGTGGATCAACTCAAAGTTGATGTGGCTGTTCTCAAAGTTAATGTGGACAACCTGAAAGGGCAGGTACAAGACCTGGCAAAGGAATTCAGCCTGGCGCAAAAATGGCAGGATAGGACATGGGATGTGGTTAAATGGGTAGGGGGTATCAGTGCAGGTTTGGCAGTAAGTGCCTCGATCGCTATTTTGGTGACCTTCATTCGCGTGGCAATTCTTGCAGGAGGATAGTTAATGCTAGTAGAAGCGGGAAAACAAGAACAGAGTATTGCCTTGCTCAGGCTAGCTAAGAAGCCCAAGTTGCAGCGCTTCTGGCGAGATTTGAGTTTGCGGTGGAAGATTACTATTTCTCTGTGGTTGGCTGCTGCCGTACCTGTACTCATAGTGACGCAATTTAATGTGCAGTATTCCCGCACTAACTACATTAAAAACCTAACGCAGAGTCTAGAACAAAAGGGGGCATTCTTTACGTCGGACTTTGTGCTGTGGTCCCTGGAAGAGGCAAAACCAGAAGCGGAACAAATTGCTAAAACCGTCGAAGCTCAGGGAGTCAGTCTGACCAACGTACAGGAGCTAGCCCCTCTGCTGCAACTGACTAGCAATGTAGAGCCAGAATCAATTAAAAATTTTAAGTTAATTGTGAATAGGCAAGGACAGGTGGTAGCGGGAGTGGCACAGACTATAGATGATAGGTTTGTAGATAATCCCCCCCTGGTTGCCAAAGATCAAGTCTATCGTCCCGCCTATCGTGTCCTTAGTATTCCCAGTGGTGTTCCTTTGGGCGATTTAGAGATACTTAGGGCTACTCTAACTACGGGTCAACCCCAGAGCGGTATGGAGTTGGTAAGGAGTAGCATCCTGCAAAAGCTAGGGTTAGCCGAGCAAGCCCGGATTACCCCCCGTCCCCAAAAGATAGCGGGTTTGAAGCCAGAGGAAGCGCCTTTTCCTGAGGGGAAATTTGACGTGGAAAACGGCAAGACTGGTCTGGTGAGCATTGCCACTCATCCTATTCAGCAGGGTAATAGTGTAGTGGGGGTGGTGGTGATTGGCTCTCTCCTCAATCGCAATTACGGTATTGTGGATGTTTTCCAAGCTAAAAATGATGTGCCGGTGGCTACTATTTTTGCCCAAGATTTTCGCGTCAACACTTCTATCCCCTACATAGACCCTAGTACAGGTAAACCTGATGGTTCCAGAGCGATCGGTACAAGGGTATCCCGGGAGGTGGCAGAGAAGGTCTTGCTAGAGGGTAAGAAATTTGTGGGGGAAACCAATATTGTAGGGCAGTTCTATCTCACTTACTATGAACCTTTGTTCAACCACAAGCAGCAGCCAGTCGGTATATCTTTTATCGGTACTTCCCGGCGAGAAGTTGATGCAGCTTTGCGTACAGCCCTGCTTCAAAGTTATGGAATTGGTGTAATTACTTTGATTGCCTTGGCGTTTTTAGGAGCCTATGTGGCTAACTCCATTGTTACCCCCATTCAACAACTAGCTAGTTTTGCCAGTTTGGCGGGCAAGGGTCAGTTACGGAAACTAGATACCGATCGGGCAGATGAGATTGGGCAGTTGGCAGAGAGCATCAACCAGATGGTGGAGAACATTGAAAATTCCATTGCTGCCCAATTAGAGGAAGTACAACGATCGATGCAACTCAAGGAAGAGGCAGAGCGATTAGCCCAGGAGCAAAGACAACAGAAGGAGTTGCTACAAAAACGGGCACTGGAGTTGTTGTTGGAAGTAGACCCCGTAAGTAGAGGGGATTTGACGGTACGGGCAAAGGTGACAGAGGATGAGCTGGGCACGATCGCTGACGCCTACAACTCTTTGATTCGCAGTTTGCGGGAGTTGGTATTGGGTGTAAAGGAATCAGCCACGACAGTTACCCAGAGCACGATCGCTAACGACCAAATGGTAAAGACGGTGGCAACGGGGGCAAAACAGCAGGTAGAGGCACTGCAGGAGGCACTCCAGCAGGTAGCAGTGATGGCAGAATCCCTCCAGGAGGTGGAGCAGCGCGCCCAGATTGCCCAAAGCCAGGTGAATGAAGCAGTAGCAGTGGTGGCAGAGGGGGACAAAGTGATGACCCGCACGGTGGCAGAAATTAACGTGGCAAGGGAAAAGGTGACCAAGGCAGCGGAAAAAGTACAACTCCTAGAAAGTGCCTCCCAAAAGATTGCCAAGGTGGTGAAGTTGATTGGTAACTTTGCTGCCCAGACAAACCTCTTGGCATTGAATGCTTCCATTGAGGCAGCACGGGCAGGGGAAGAGGGGGAGAGCTTCAAGGTGGTAGCGGATGAAGTGCGGGCTTTGGCACAACGATCGACAGAAGCGACACGGGAAATTCGCCGCCTGTTGGAGGAAATTCAGGGGCAAGTGAATGAGGTAGTCAGTGCCATCCAGGAAGGAACAGAGCAGGTAGCAGAGAGTACGGAGCTGATTGAACAGGCAAGGCAGAGGCTGCAAGCCATCAACGCAGTGAGCGCTGAGGTCAACCAACTGATTAACGACATTGCCCAGGCCTCCCATTTACAGCTGCTTAACTCCGATCGGGTAAAACAGGTGATGACCCAGGTGGCAACGATCGCAACGGACAACTCCCAGCAGGCGGAAACAGTAGCCCGCACCTTTGATGAATTACTAGCGCTAGCGCAACGTTTGCAGCAGCAGGTAGGTAGGTTTAAGGTAAATTCTTAAACTTTTTGGAGATTTCGGCAAAAGGGGGGAGGATGTTGCTAGGATGCAAACATGTCCTGCCGTTCTCCGACCATGCCCGTAATTTTAGACCATGTTGTGGTTGGCATCTTTGTTGCCCAGGGGCAGGAAGGTGTCCTCTATGTAGTGGAGGCTAACAAAAAGTGGTGGGAACTGGTGGGGAGAGAACCCTTATCTTTGCCCCAGCCCTTGACAGCGGTTATAGCTAACGAAGGTTTAATCAGAGCTTGCCAGAATTGTTGGCAGGAGAAAAAACAAATAGTACATCACTGGCTCCATCACGATCGGGAAATCAACGTCACCCTCAGCCCAGTAGAGGATCAAATTGTAGGCACCTGCCAGGAAACCACAGCAATTCAGCCCCTCTTGATAGATTTTCTCAACAAATACCCCGATGGCATGATTGTCCTTGACTCCCAGGGGGTAGTGCAGTTTGTCAACCCGGCGGCGGAGGAGTTATTCGATCGTCCTGCTTGGGAGATTGTGGGACAGGAATTTGGTTTGCCCTTGGTACAAGGAGAACACACAGAGATAGAGATATTGCGCCGATCGGGGGAGATCACCCCTGCGGAGATGCGCGTTATTCAGGGCAGTTCAGGGGAATCTAAGACCTACATCATTGCGGACTTGAGGGATGCACGGGTGAGTCAAGCAGCATCGCAACAGCTCCTGAGGCGAGAAGAAGAGTTATTCACCCTATTAACAGCGGTGAAAAAGGGGATTACACTAGGTCCTTCTGTCAGCGATTTTGTCCTATTTAATCCCGCAATGGAAGCATTCACAGGTTATTCCCAAGCAGAAGCCAACAGTAATCCCCACTTTGTGGAACTGCTTTACCCCGATCGGGAAGAAAGAGAGAGATTACTCAGTCACATTGCCCAACTGCGCTACCAAGGAGAAACTTGGGAAGATGAACTAAAAATTCGCTGTGCAGACGGCACGATCAAGCATGTCGCTGTATCTGTCTCCCTGCTGTATTATCGCGGCAAACCCATGTATCTTTCCAGTTATACAGATATTAGTGGTCGCAAAGCTGCTGAAGCACAACTCTACTACCAAATGGAACGGGAACGTCTGTTAGGGGGAATTACTCTCCGCATTCAGAGAGAACTGGACATTGATTCTATCTTGCATACCACTGTAGCAGAAGTGCGAGAGCTATTGCAGACAGAGCGGGTAGTTATCTTTCAGTTTTTAACCGATTGGTCAGGCAGGTTTGTAGTGGAATCCGTGCAGCCTCCCTGGGAGAGCGTGCTTGCCAAACAGGTCTATGACCACTGTTTCCACGAAAAGTATGTCGAACTGTATACCCAAGGCAGAGTCCACAGTATTAATGATGTCCTGACTGCTCCCATCCATGAATGTCATCGGGATTTGTTATTGCAATTTCAGGTGCGGGCAAACCTCGTTGTACCAATTGTCATCAGTGGCAAACTGTGGGGATTATTGATAGCCCATCACTGTTCTGCCCCCAGAGTATGGCAAACCTTTGAAATCAATCTCTTACAACAGATCGCCAGCCACGTGGCAGTGGCATTACAACAATCTATTCTCCTGCAGACCGTTAGACAATTGAACACCAGACTGGAAGCAGAAGTGGCTGAACGCACCGCCCAACTACAGCAAAGTTTAGAACAACTGGAGCAAGCACTTTCCAAAGAAAAAGAACTGAGTGAGTTAAAATCCCATTTTGTCTCCATGGCTTCCCATGAATTTCGCACCCCTTTAGCCACCATCCAAGCAGCGAGTGATGCCCTCCTGCGTTACAGTGAACAGATGACCCCCCAGCAAAGGGAAGAGAGATTACATAAAATTCAGATAGAAGTGCGTCGCATGACAGAATTACTAGAAGACATCCTCAGCATCTCCAAGGTGGAATCGGGTACCCGCAAACTACAACTCGCCCCCATTGATATTGCCCAGCTCTGTCAGGATATTTTAGGGGAAATCAGCGTGTTAGCCAGCGACAAACATCACATCCATTTCCAGTGTTCCCACCCGATCGGTGTAGTCTGGATTGACACCAAACTAATGCGCCAGGTGCTAGTCAACCTCCTCTCCAATGCCATCAAATATTCCCCCAGGGGCGGGAACATCACCCTCACTTTGCGCCAGGAACAGCAAAATATAATTATCCAGATCAAAGATGAAGGTATGGGTATTCCCCTCAAAGACCAGGAACGCATTTTTGATGCCTTTTATCGTGCCCAGAATGTGGGCAATATTGCGGGTACAGGCTTAGGTCTCTCCATTGCTAAATCGGCGGTGGAGCTGCAGGGGGGGAAACTGACTCTACAAAGTCAAGAAGGTGTAGGCACGATCGTGACCGTCACTTTACCGATCGGGAGGGAAGTATGACCAAGGTATTGGTAGTGGAAGACATGGATGCCCTGCGGGAAGAGATTATGGACACCCTGCGGTTTGAGGGCTACGAAGTATTGGGGGCAGAAAACGGGCTAGTGGGGGTAGCTTTGGCAACAGAGCATCTGCCGGACATTATCTTGTGCGATGTGATGATGCCCCAGATGGATGGCTACGAGACCCTGAAAATCCTGCGGCAGCAGCCCTCAACCGCCATGATCCCCTTTATTTTTCTCACTGCCAAGGCGGACAAGCAGGATATGCGCTACGGTATGGAACTGGGGGCAGATGACTATTTGACCAAACCCTTTACGGTGGCGGAATTATTGGGGGCAATTCAGGGGCGCTTACAAAAAGCAGAATGTCTGAAGAAGTATGCCCAGGCAACGCAGCAAGATGGCAAGGACACTTCTACTTCTGTCTGTAAACGTAGTGAGTTTTATCAACTTTTGAACAGTTTAATTCCTGTGGTGGGGAACAAGGGCTTAGCTGTTTTTCTATTAGAAATAGACCAATTACCTCTCATTCACGGCGCGTTAGGCAGAGATATTGGTAGTGAACTTCTCCAAGCAGTAGGAGACAGATTACAAACTTTGTTACCTGCCGATTATCCAGCGGTGAAATTAGGGGGAGATGAATTTGCTGTTGTGGCACCGAAGTTAGCCGATCGGCAGGCAGTACAGGAATTTGCCCAGCGTTTGATTCACCATTTGGGGCGGGGCTATATGATTTACGGGCATGAAATTTTTATTACCACAAGTATTGGTATTTCCCTTTATCCCCACGATGCTTTGACAGCAGATGATTTATTAAGAAATGCTGACAGTGCCCTCTACTACGTCAAGCAATTAGGGCACAACCGCTATCAGTGTTTTGAACCCTCTCTGAGTGCAGAATTTGCGGAGCGCATGGCGCTAGAAAACAGTCTAAGGCAGGGTTTACAGCATGGAGAGTTTCGCCTAGTTGTGCACCCGATCGTTGATCTTGCTAAACAAGTTGTGGTGGGTTTAGAGGCACTGCTGCGCTGGCAGCATCGCCAGATGGGAACAATTATGCCTAATCGCTTTTTGCCCTTGGCAGAGGAAACAGGTTTAATTTTAGACCTCGATCTATGGGCGTTACAGCAGGCAGAAATTCTCTACGATCGGTGGCATTTGCCTATTTCTTTGAATATATCGGGTAAACATTTTCAGAACGAGAGCACCTTTGACAATTTAGTGAAATATGTACGCCGCTATCCCCTTTGTTTAGACATTGCCGAAAAGGTAGTTATGCAACACCCCGTCAAACTGATTACCCAGCTGCGCACTTTACAGGAAATGGGGGTAAAAATTGCGGTGGATGATTTTGGTACAGGCTTTGCTTCCTATGAAATTCTCAAGCATTTTCCTGCCAACTATCTCAAAATTGATGGCTCCTTTGTGCGCCATTTACCCCAGGATAAACACGCCATTGCTACTGCCCAATCGATCATTGAACTAGGGCATGAACTACATTGGCAAATTATTGCCCAGGGGATTGAAACCCAGGAACAGTTGGAGTTGTTACACCGATTGGGTTGCCAGTACGGACAGGGCTATATTTTTACTTTGCCGATTCCCCCTGACCAATTTGAGGTATGGTTAACTAGGAGGGAGCCGTAGGAGGGGTTATGTATTCCGTGCGGGAGGAGGCAGGGGTTTGGATTTTACAGTCCGAGAGGGACCAGGGACGGGCAACGGTTTTACCAGAGAGGGGCGGCATTCTCCTGAGCTGGGACATTGGGACAAAGGATATTCTCTACCTCGATCGGGAACGCTTTGCCAATCCTGCCCTCTCCATTCGGGGGGGTATTCCCCTATTGTTTCCCATCTGCGGCAATCTGGTCGACGACACCTACACCTGGGGGGGACAGAGCTATAAACTCAGCCAGCATGGGTTTGCCCGCAATCTCCCCTGGACAGTTAGCCACTACAGCACCAACGATGGGGCAAGTATCACCCTCACCCTCACCCACAATGACCAGACCCTGGCGGTTTATCCCTTTCCCTTCCAGCTGGACTACACCTACATCCTGCGCCCCCAGACCCTAGAACTACGCTGCCGCCACACTAACTTGGGCAAGACTCCCCTGCCCTTTGCTACAGGCATTCATCCCTACTTCCTGGCTCCCGATAAGACCCAGTTACATTTTCACATCCCTGCCCAGCAGTACATCCCCAAGGGGGAAAATAAGCCCCAGCCCTTCCAGGGGGAGTTGGACTTTGAGCGCCCCGAAATTGACATTGCCTTTATGCCCCTCACAGGTCAGAGAGCGACAGTGACCGATCGGGCCCGCCAGTTGGAGTTGACCATCAGTTACGACCAGCATTACACTACCCTTATCTTTTGGACAGTGCAGGGGAAGGATTTTTACTGCCTAGAACCCTGGAGTGCTCCCCGCAACGCTCTTAACACAGGCGAGAACTTGCTCACTCTGCCCCCTGGAGAGAGTCTGGAAACTGTGGTAACAATGGAGGTAAAATTCCTGTAAAGAGAGGAGGGGGATATGTACCAGGTGATTTTGGAGATGGCAGCCAGAAAAATCCATGTCATTGCGGAATTTGAGACCAAAGAGGCAGCCCTTGCCAAATATGTTAGTCTAATTGATGCCAACAAGGGGTCACCCATCACGCCCCAAGGCAAGTACAATATCCGCAAAAAGCCTGAGTAATGCAACCCGCTGACTGTTATCGTGTTTTGGGACTTGCCCGCAACGCCTCGTGGGAAGATGTCAAAATTGCCTATCGCCGCTTGGCAAGGAAATATCACCCCGACGTCAACCAAGGTGACCCCCACGCCACGGAAAAATTCCGCCTTGTGCAAGAGGCTTATCAAGTTTTACGCGCCCTACAGACGGGACAAACACCAACTAATCACAGCCGCCCTGCCCCTAGTGCCCCCAGACCCACTCCCAAAGTAGAAGTCCGTCCCCCTGCCAAACCTTCCACACCCCCAGAGCGAGGTAAGGCTCCCCCTTCCCCTGAAGAAAGACTGCTACAGGACACTTTGCAACGGGTGCAGATTTTATTGCGGCAGAAGAAATATCCTGTGGCAATTGCTATGCTAGAGGGGCTAAAACAGCGTTTGCCTGAACAGGGGGAAGTAACGAAGTGGTTAGCAGTCGCCTACCAACGCCAGGGCAATGAACTTCTACAGATGGGCAAATATCGCGAGGCAGAAGCCTACCTCAGAAAAGCTCTGCACACTGCCCCCCACAACCGCGCCCTCTGCTTTGAAGTGCAACATGACCTCGATCGCCTAGCCCATCTACAGTAAATTCTCTAGCGCTACTAAGTCTTTGATGCAAAAAACCTCCCGTTCATCATCGCGGCGAATTAAATCCTGTTTTTCCAATTTCCCCAATACCCGCGTTACGGTCTCCCTTGCCAAGCCGGTCAAACTGCTCAACTCCCGATGGGGCAAACAGGGCACAATCACGCCCTCGGGGGTCACCCGCCCCTGACTTTCCGTTAGAAATAGCAAAATATCTACTACCCGCGCCGTGCTGTCCGATTCCCGCATCCGTAAGCGCCGATTCAATTGCCGCAGTCGTTTCCCCATCGATCGGGCAAGATGGATGCCTGCCTTGGGTTCCGTTTCTAGGAGATAGACGAAATCTGCCGCCGGAATAGTAGCGATCGTGGCTTCCGTGAGGGTGATAACGTCGGTGGAGCGAGGAATTTGGTCCAGGGGTGCCATCTCGCCGAACATCTCCCCCTTACCCAGAATGTTGAGGGTGACCTCCTTACCCTCTAGGTTATAGGTGCGAATTTTCACCCAGCCCTGCAGGACAAAATAGACTGATGTACCCCAGTCATTCTCCAAAAGAATAACTTGATCGGGGGGATGCTGCCTTGTCACCATTTTACTGGTTGCCCTCTCTATGGCAGCGGTAGCCAACCCCTCAAAAAAAGGAGACGACCGCAAGGCACGCAGACACTCCTCTGGAGTCATTACTGCAGTTGAGTAACGATTTGTTGCCTCTGCTCGGCGGTGAGTTCTACTTCCACGGCGGTCATTGTGGCTTCGTCCTTGAATAGCAGTGTTGTCCCCCTGAACTCTATCTGGGGATATGATAGCCGAATTACCTGGTAGACTGCCTCTTTGGAAGTAACACGGACGACATAGTTACGGGTGGAATCCGGTAGGACATCGAGGGTTTGTGCCTGCCGATCGAGTTTGAGGGCACTGGGAGTGAGACCATGTTCGCTAGCGTCGGTGGAGCGTTGCCAATAGAGGGTAATTCCCCGCAAGTCCATTTTGATGGGGGTAAACTCCTCGTCTAGTTTTCGTAATTCCCAGTTGATCTTGGTTAAATCCCTATCCTCTGGCAGGGGACGCTGTTGCCAAAGAACTGTCTTACCTGTTAAATTCTGCCACCACGCCTTAATCTCCCCCAGCTTGATCTCACTGTCTGGTTCCCCTGGCTGCCAAAACACGATCGGTTCCATAGCATCTGCCCATGACTACTGCCATTGTGCCAAGAAATGCCCCTTTTGACAACGGAGAGAGAGGGATTCGAACCCTCGGTGAGTTGCCCCACACAGCATTTCCAGTGCTGCGCCTTCGACCACTCGGCCATCTCTCCTCACAGGGTATCAATTGTAGCGCAAACTTGCTTAACAGTCACAGAAATTTTTTGTGCTAAATTGTAAAAGGCAAGCAACCATTCTTACCTATGATTTCGGCAGAACAAGTGGCTAATCTGATTAGAGACGCTATTCCAGGAGCACAGGTGCAGGTAGAAGACCCGCTGCAGGACGGACAGCACTTTACAGCGATCGTGGTAGCGGAGGCATTTCGGGGTTTAACAATGATCAAACAACACAGAATGGTAAACGATGCTTTGAAAAGTTATTTAGAGGATGGCTCTATTCATGCCTTGCAACTAAAGACCTATACCCCCGAACAGTGGGCAGCAAGCCAAGTGCAGATCACCTAAGCGTGGGAAAGGGGAAATCTGAGAGTAAAGACAGTACCATTGCCTGATTGATATTGCAGAGTGCCTTCTAGTTGTTCTACCAAGGTTAACACCAACTGCATACCCAAACTGTCACTTTCTGCGATGTCAAAATCGGGGGGTAAACCTATACCATTATCCTCTACCTGTAGGACTAAAAATTCTTCCTCCTTGGTCAGAGTGACCTTGACAATACCACTCCGATCGGGAAAGGCGTACTTAAAACAATTGGATACCAGCTCATTCGTGAGAAGACCAAGGGGGATAGCTGTTTCAAGAGGCAGAATTAAGTCATGGGCATCAATTTGTAATTCAATTCTGGTGGCATCACTGACAAAAGTCTGGAGCAGATAATTGAGTAGTTTGTTTAGATAGTTTTGCAGGTTGATAGAACTAAAATTGCTATCACGGTAGAGTTGGTCATGTACCAATGCCATTGCCTGAATACGGGCTTGATAGTCCTCTAGTTGACTTCTAACTTCAGGGGGGGCACTACGGAACTGCATTCGTAACAGACTGGACATAATTTGTAGATTGTTTTTCACGCGGTGATGTACTTCTTTCAGCAACACATTTTTTTCCTGTAGTTCTGTTTCCAGTTGGTGATAGAGTTCTGCCCTTTGGATTGCCATAGCTAACTGTATAGCAATTTGTTGAATTAAGTTCACTTCCCAACCTTGCCAATTTCTGGTTTGGCGATGTTCATAGATTACTAATACCCCCCAGAGTTGGTTTTGCACATAGATAGCCCCAGCTAAAGATGCCTTCAACTCTAACCCCTCTAATAGATAGAGGGACTGCCCTGTGGATGCACAAAAATCATTGACCACTAAAACATGGGGGTTATCTAAATTGACACCGTAGGATTGGGGAGAATAGGTATCAACTTGGCATGTTTGTCCCACGATCGTTTCTAGTCCCTCTGCATAACTGTCAGCGATAAAAGTTCCACTACTATCAGGGTTGAACTTATAGATTGCTACCCGATCGCAGTGCAAGGTGTGGCGAATTTCTGGCAGGGTGAGATTGAATATTCGGGAGAGGTCAAAGGACTGATAAATATTCTCCATGATAGTGCGGAGCAATAGTTCTTGCTGTAGTCTCTCTTCGAGGGCACGGGTACGCTCGGCAACTATTACTTCTAATTGTTGATTGACCTGTTGTAAGACAGCCTCTGCTTCCTTCAGCTTTGTCACATCTGTTGCCACTGATAGTATTTGTTTAGGTGCACCTTGTTTATCCCGCGCGATGATACGGCTTCTATCAAATAACCAGCGCCAATTACCTTGCTTATCCCTGACACGATATTCCATGTCAAAAATTTCTTCGTCTGACCTATGGGGCAGATTGGCAATGGCAGTGTAAATGAGATGCCGATCGTCAGGGTGAATAAGTTCCATAATCATTTCCTCCGTCATACTCTGCATTTCAGCAGCTGTGTAACCTAGTATTTTTTCTACCGCAGGATTAACATAGACATCACGTTTTTCTATCAGATCATAGACATAGATAAACACAGAAACTGATTCCACCAGTTGCTGGAGCATTTGTTCCCGCTCTTTGACATCCTGCTCCGCTAGTTTTTGTGCAGTTATATCTAGGATGATTATGTCCCACAAGACATCCCCATTTGGTAACTGCTGGGGAGAACCCACACCACTTAGCCATTTAATTTCTTCTTCACCCAGTTTTATACGCCATTCATAATTCCACTTTTGTAATTTGTGGGAACAGTTGACGAGGGAACTATACAGTTTTGGTAAATCTTCTGTTACTACGGTAGTCCAAAAGAGACGATCGTTAGCTATCACTTCATGGTCTGTCTTGCCAAAAATTTTCTTGCAACCAGGGCTGATATAAATTATTTCATCTGTGCCGCTGGCATGGATCACATAGCGCATGATCACCCCAGGGATGTTCATAGCTAAATGATAGAATCTCTCTTGGCTGTCCCTCAATTCTGCTTCGACCTGTTTTTGTTTTGTAATATCTACCGCTACTCCCAAGATTTGCTCCGGTCTGCCATCGCGACTTGTACTAAAAACGCTGTGTCTAGCCAGTAGCCAATACCAGTTGCCCCACCGATCGGTAATTCTAAATTCAATTGTTTTATCACTATTTACACTATCTGTGACAATATTTTGCCAGTGGTTGATCAGGTTAGGTAAGTCCTGGGGATGAATTAATCTAGTCATTAGGTTGTGGTCTAAAATATTGATATAGTCAGGGGTAAGGGAGAGGATATTAACTAGCTCTGTATTCAAAAGTTGGATTGTGTCATTCGTAGCATCATAGAGGTACATAATAGCTGAGGTTAGCTGTGTAATTTGTGCATTAAATTTTTTCTCTTTGTCTAGTTCCAACTCCGTCAACTTGCGGGTAGTGACATCCAAAACAACCATCCGCCAGATAACTGCACCGTTGGCTTGTCGTTGGGGTGTGCCAATGCCTTGAATCCATTTAATCCGACCTGTAGGGGTAGAAATTTGGTATTCCCGATTCCACTGTTTGTTTTGTTGAGCGGAATAAATAATAGACCCATGAAAGAGAGGGCGGTCTTCTGTAGAGAACAATTCCCAAAATAGTTGATTATTTTCTACGATCGCTGTGGCATCAATTTCAAAGAGGTCAATACTCTTAGGGCTGACGTAAGTAATTTTTTCTCTCCCCTGCCTATCCAAAACGTAGTGCATAATGACACCGGGTATATTCTCCACAATGTCGCGATAGCGGGCTTCGCTTTCTATTAACTGTATTTCGGTTAATTTGCGCTGCGTAATGTCCTGGGCGATACCTAACAACCTCACTACTTGACCATCTTTAACTTCACATTCTCCCTGCTCTTGAAGCCATCTAATTTCACCACTGGGGGTAATAATTTTAGTCTCGTGATAGTAGGTCTCCTGATGCTCTATACAACGCCTAATACGCTCTTCAACCTCTGCCCTTTGTTCTGAGCTAACTAACTGCATATACACTGCATAACTAGGGATAATATCTTGACTCAGTCCCAGCAACTCATATTTTTGCTCGTTCCAGCTCACCCAATCATTTATTAAATCCCATTCCCAAATACCAATTTTATGCAGCTTCAATACCAAATTTAACTTCTCCTGGTTGTGGGCAAGGGCTAGTTCTAATTCTTTACGATCGGTAATATCAATCATGACACCAAGGATTTTTTCCGCCTGTTCATCTCTATATACTGCTTTACCCTTCGTTAAAACCCAGCGCGTTTGTCCCGTTGGCAATACAATGCGATAGATAATATTTAGCCCTGTTCTGCTGGCAATTGCTTTTTGAAATTCTGTTTCTACCCAAGGTAAGTCTTCTGGATGTACTCTGTCTTTCCAAGTATTGTAACAGGGTTTGGCGGTTTGGGGGTCTAAGCCCATTAAGCGGAAATGGGAATCACTCCAAATGGCATCACCAGTGGCAAAACTAAATTCCCAGCCTCCTACTTCACTAAATTCTAAAGCTAACTTTAGTCGCTCTTTGTCAATCCTTAACTCTTCTAATAACTGTGCTTTCTCGATCGCTATAGCTAGTTGTTTAACTCCTACTTTAACTAAGTCTATTTCTGCCTCTGTCCATGTATAGGACTGTGCATAGAAAGATAGACATACTGCTCCCCACACTGCATTTTTGACAACGATCGGTACAACTAAGGTCGCTATACGATATTCTGTAGCATCTAATTTCAGGTTGGTGTCGTTGATTTGCACTACTTCTTGGTTTAAGAGTCTAGCCACTAAGTCTTTACAGTCATCAGTAATATCAAAGTCCGCCAGAGAGGGTACTCCTTCCGCCCTAGGAGATTCGGTAATGACTATCCACTGCGATCGATCGGGGAAATACTGAATTATCTTGACATAATCAACTTCTAGTAGCCTTTGTATACTGGAAACAGTGTAGTTAAAAATCTCAGTTAGACTAGAGGCTTGATACAGCATTTGTATAAGGTTTGCCATGATTTGATTTTGCCTGACCTGTTGCAATAGTTGTAGCTCTTTCTGCTTCCGATCGCTAACATCGCGGCAAACAACTACTACGCCTCTCACCACAGGATGGTCTAATAAGTTGATGGTAGTAGCCTCAAAATAGCGCCACTGCCCCTGGGTATCTAGCATTCTATATTCTGGTATGTTTACAGGTACGTTGGGTTGGCTCAAAGCTGTGCTAAAGGCACGCACAATAGTTTGCAAATCCTCTGCATGAATGAAACTAAAGGCACTCCGCCCTATCACTTCTTCGCTAGTAAACCCGAGTATCCTCTGCCCACAGGGACGACAATAGGTAAAACGCCCTTCCCGATCGAGTACAACTACAATATCTTTGTAATTTTCTGTAACCGTTCGCAAAGTGATGTCTTCTATGGCAGCTTCTATAATTTGATCAAGATCAACCATCACATCCCTAACAGTCAAAGTAGTAACTGCCTCTGGTTTGGTCGCCACAACCTGCATAATTTCCCGCGGTGAAATAAACCCAATTCTTGCCCCTGACTCCACAACTTCTACATAGCAGAGATTTTGTTCATGTAATATTTTAGCAACTGCAACCAGAGACTGCTGGGGATGGACGATCGGGTCTGTCATACACAAATAAAGTTAGTATTTGATATTATTTTGCATTTTACGGCATTGTACTGTTAAGACGTTTAATAAAAGTATAGATTCGTTCAATATTTGCTGAGGAATACTTAATTTTTTCTTATACAGTCTAAAGAATTTGTGGCATTGCCGCCACTAGCTGATCGATATCTGTAGGGGTAGTATACTTCCCCAGGGTTATGCGAAATCCCCCCAGGGCTTCCTGGAGCGAAAAACCCATGGCTAACAAAGTGGGACTGGGCAAAATCTTGCCACTACTACAGGCTGACCCCGCACTGATAGCAATACCCAACTGGTCTAACTTCCGCACTATTTCTCTTCCCCCCATCCTCCGATGACAGTAACTGAGATGATGTGGCAGGCGTTCCTCTGGCGACCCCGTTAAAATTAACTCTTCTATACTAGAGAGGGCAAGTTTGAGTTTCTGTTGCAAGTTAAACAACCGTTTGATTTCTGTTGCCATTTCTCCCTGCAGTAATTGGGCGGCTAAACCCATCCCCCCGATCGCTGCCACTGCCTGTGTACCCGAATACAAGCCCCGCTCCTGTCCACCGCCAAACAAGTAGGGCTGTAACTCCACTCCCCCTCGGATATACAAAGCTCCTACTCCCTGGGGACCATAAAATTTATGGGCGGATAAAGACAGTAAATCTACAGGTAATTCTCTGACATCAATGGGCAGACGACCGATCGCTTGCACTGCGTCTGTGTGAAAGATCACACCACAAGAGCGACAGATATGACCGAGTTCTTTAATAGGCTGAATTGTCCCCACTTCGTTATGGGCATAAATGACAGATACTAAAACCGTGTCTTCTCTGATTGCCTCTTGCAAATCCTGCGGCTGTACTCTGCCATAACGATCGACTTTTAATCTGGTTACTGCCCAACCTTCTTCTTCTAACCAAGCCACAGGAGCGGCAACGGCACTGTGTTCTACCGCCGAAATAATCACATGGCGGGGCGTTTTGTATTTTCTGGTCACCCCAAAAATGGCTAAATGATTGGCAGCGGTACCCCCCCCTGTAAACACAATTTCTTCTGCCTCTGCGCCAATTAAACTCCCAACCTGCAACCGCGCCCGCTCCACTACTAATGCCGATCGTGTCCCCCAGCTGTGAATACTAGAGGGATTCCCCCAGTGGTGAACCATTAATTCTGCCATAAATTCCCGCACCTCTGCCCGCGTGGGAGTCGTAGCACTGTAGTCTAAGTAGATACCCATAACGATAGAGTTGTAAAGAAAGGTAACAAGAACTGGCACTTCCTAGCCTATAATAGCTGCATAAGTTAGGAGGAGCGCCCATGTCGGCAGCGGATTTACTACCCCAAGTGTTGGAACCTCTCCTGGAGGACTTTAAGTATTGGTTTGATCGCTCCCAGCAGTTTTTAAGTAGCCATCGCCTCCCTTTTCTAGAGGAATCACAACAGGCGGATTTACTACGGCGGGTGGAAGAAACCCAAAAATCGATCGCGGCGGCGGCAACAATGTTCCAACTTTCCGAAAAAAAAGTGGCAATTGACCCTGCCCTAGTTATGGAATGGCACCAACTCCTGATGGAATGTCAAGCGGTGGCAATGCGCTATCGCCAGCAGTAACTTCGGTTATAATTTCTATTGGGTGACATAGAGCCTTTTTTGATTGTAATTTACCAATAATTGCCATGTTACAAATTCTATACATTGTGGCTTTTTCCATTTTGTTGCTGTTTGCCATCGGTAACCTGGTGCGCAGTATGATTGCTCTTTCCCATCGCCAGGTGGAAAACGTGCCCAACCCTGTACGTGCTATTCACCCTGAACTCCTCGATCGGGACGGCAACCTCACCCAGGAACCCCTGTTGGTAGTCAAGACATTGGATTTAGATGCCATGCGCTCCCGTTTAGATGCCCTCTATGAATCTTCCCCTGGGGGCGACAACAACCTATGATGTGGGAGCAGGTCGGTAATTTTAGCGACATTCTCTACCACAAGCGCCCTGGCATTGCCAAGATCACCATCAACCGCCCCGAAGTCAGGAATGCCTTTCGCCCCCAGACCATCGAGGAACTTCTCACTGCCTTCCGTGATGCTCAGTTGGATACTACGATCGGGGTAGTTCTCTTTACAGGGGCAGGTCCCAGTGCGGACGGCAAGTATGCCTTTTGTGCAGGGGGGGACCAGAAGGTGCGGGGGGAAGGGGGCTACATGGATGCCTCTGGTACGCCACGCTTGAATGTCCTAGAGCTACAGCGCTTAATCCGATCGATGCCCAAGGTGGTGATTGCCCTAGTAGCAGGCTATGCCATTGGGGGAGGACACGTTTTGCACGTGGTCTGTGACTTGACAATTGCTGCCGATAACGCCATTTTTGGACAGACAGGACCGATCGTGGGCAGTTTTGACGGCGGGTTTGGCGCCAGTTACCTCGCTCGCATTGTGGGACAAAAGAAGGCACGGGAAATGTGGTATCTCTGTCGGCAGTACAACGCCCAGGAGGCACTGCAGATGGGATTGGTCAACAAGGTTGTCCCCGTAGCAGAACTGGAGGCAGAAGGGATCAAATGGGCAGAGGAGATACTGGATAAGAGTCCCCTGGCGATTCGCTGCTTGAAGGCTGCTTTTAACGCCGATTGTGACGGTCAGGCAGGTCTGCAGGAATTGGCAGGCAACGCCACCCTTTTGTTTTATATGACAGCAGAGGCACAGGAAGGGAAAAACGCCTTTTTAGAAAAACGCAAGCCCAACTTCCGCGACTTTCCCCACTTGCCATAAAAAAATCCCCCCGCGGGGGGACTGCACTAGACTAAGCCAAGACTAGAAGTTCATTTCTGCCGCTTGTACTTTCTCGTACTGCTTCTTCTTCAGCACCAACAAAATTTGGGTGACAATGACGGCAGCAAAGAAAGCTAGCAACCACTGAATCCGTTGGGGGTCTTGTAACACCACATGACCTTCTGCTTGACCAAAGCCGCCCACATTGGGATTCTCCGTCAGGGGTTGACCAGCTTTCACAATATCCCCCACGTGCACCAACAGAGCCGGACCGGCAGGGATATTTTCCGTGACTGTTTCACCGCTTTCTGTTTTAATTGTTACCGCATGACCACCATAGAAGCCCTCATCCTCGTTGGCAGGAATTTCTTCAATTTTGGTGATCATACCGCCAGCAGGGGCAGTGAATTGCACATTGTTGCTCTTTTCCCCAGTGGGATAGATTTGCCCACGCCCGCGATTACCCCCGGCATAGACAGGGTACTTAAGGAAATGGACATTTTTATCCTTGCTGGGGTCCGGTGCCAAGACAGGGAAAATGATTTCTGGGTAGTCATCCCCAGAGATGGGACCCACTAACACAATGTTTTCCTGGGTTTCACTGTAGGGCTGATAGTAAATATCTTTTACCTTTTCCTGCAGCTCTGGGGGAATACGGTCTTCCGGCGCAATTTTGAAGCCCTCTGGTAGGACAACCACCGCCCCCACGTTCAAGCCACCCTTGCTGCCATCCGCCAGTACCTGTTGCTTACTATGGTCATAGGGCAGCTTTACTACTGCTTCAAACACAGTGTCGGGTTTTACCGCTTGGGGCAGTTCCAGTTTGATGGGTTTGTTTGCCAAATGACAGTTAGCACAGACAATGCGCCCTGTGGCTTCGCGGGGACTTTTGTATGCCTCTTGGGCGTAGTAGGGGTAGGCGTGGACCGGTTGTGCCACACCCCAAATCATCAACACAGCGAGAACAAGACTGTATAACTTCTTCATAGTTCTAGGACCACCAGGGAGCTTCATTGGTACGGAAATCGGTTTCTTTCCAGGGCAACAGTTGCACTACATCGTCGTTGACTTCTACATGGGCAAGGGCTAAGGACAGAGGAGCAGGACCGCGCACCACCTTACCCGTGCTGTCGTATTGGGAGCCGTGACAGGGACAGATGAATTTCCCCTCTGCCACATTCCAGGGCACTACGCAGCCTAAGTGAGTACATACGGCATTGAGGGCATAGCTGGCAATCTGTTTGTCATCGGTAATGACAAGATAGGTGGGGTCGCCTTTTAAGCCTTGCACCATCACCCGCTCCCCAGCTTGGTGATTGGCTAACACCTCGGAGGCTAGGACATCTTTGCCGAGGGCGTCTTTGGCGGTCTCACCGCCACCCTTGCCTCCCTTAGCGGGGGGAATAAAATACTGCACGACAGGATAGAGGGCACCCAACACTGTCACCGCCGCTGAACCCCCCACCAGGAGATTCATAAATTGCCGCCGTGCCATGCTGGGCACTTCACCGGAGATAGATGCTTGACTCATGGTTTCTCTCTTGGTTTGCTATAGGTCTATGTAAACTTACAAAGCTGTAAGTGTTACATTTTGTTGTGAATTTTTAACTTTTCCTATGATAGCCCCTCTGCCCCCAGATAGACGCAATACTACAAAATCTTAAGAAAGTTTGCCAGGATGTAGAGGGATACTGCTACCACTGCGCTGCCGGCTATGCGGATAGGATAGTCCCGATCGGGTTTGATTTGTTTAATGCCGTAGCCCAGCAAGATGCCTGCGAGGTGGAGACCGATGGTAGAGAGCAGGAAGCCAAGGCTATAGAGGAGCGCCGAACTGCCCGCCGCCATTTCCGTGCCATGGGCGTAGCCATGCAAGAGAGCAAGGAAACCTGCTATAGAGCTACTGACGCCTAGAGGGAGGGGGGGAGCAAAGACGATCGCTAGTCCCAATAACAAGTCCGAGGCGACAATACCCACTTCAATCCCAGGGAAGGGTACACCCAGCATACCTAAGACTCCACCGATCGCCATTGTGCTGACAAATGCCAGGGGAAGAGTCCAGACTGCCCGTCCCCCCATTTGCATTGCCCACAGACCGATCGCTACCATTGCCACGATGTGGTCTAGTCCTGTGAGGGGGTGCAACAGTCCTGCCACAAAGCCAGAGGTCCCCCCCGCGTCCACATGGGCATAGGCAGAGGGAGTCACAGCTATAGCCAGGGCAAGCACAAACAAAAGGATGAAGGAACGCATAGCTTTGGCGACATAGAGGAACAACGATCAAGATTACACCGATCGAATGGCATTGAAGTCCGCTAGTTGACGGCTATAGTTTCTAATGTAGCCCAGCAGTCCCAGGCGATTAGCTCGTATTGCAGGGTCATCCACCATCACCAACACCTCATCAAAGAAGTTGGCTAACTGCGGTGCCACCTGGGCAATTGCCGTCACTAGTTCCTCGTAGTTTTGCGGTTTTGGCGGCAGTTGATGTAGAGCTTGATACAGTTTAATTTCTGCCTCCTCCTGTAATTTGTCTACCTTGACCAGACTCTCTAAACTCTTGGCATTAGTGGGAATATCCCCCTGCTGCGCCAAACGGGATGCCCGATTGACAACTGCATAAATGCTGTGCAAGGTCTGATTGCGCCGCGATCGTTGTAAAAATTCTGCCCGCCCTTTCACCTCTGCCAAGTTGCTTAAACTCCACTCTGTGTAATCGGGGTCACCCACACCTAAAACTGCATCAACTAAGTCGTAATCAATTTTCTCCTGCAGGAGAGTTTCACAGCGCTGCTGGAACCACTGCAACAGATTTTGATAAATCTCTGAGGCGCCTTTGGGGAGATTGGTATACACCCCGATCGTGTCTTTGAGCACCTGGGGCAGGTTTAATTGCAAGCCGTAATGCCAGCAGATTTGCACAATACCCTGGGCTGCCCGCCGCAGGGCAAAGGGGTCAGAGGAACCGGTGGGGATGATGCCCAAGCCAAAAATGCCCACCAAAGTATCTAAGCGATCGGCAATTGCCAAGACCTGCCCTGGCAGGGACTGGGGTAACTCATCGTTAGCGCCGCGGGGTTGGTAGTGCTCCCTAATTGCCTGGGCAACCAAAGGATGTTCACCACTGTGTAGGGCATAATCTGCCCCCATGATCCCCTGCAGTTCGGGGAATTCCTTCACCATCTGGGTCACTAGGTCTGCCTTACACAGGTATGCCGCCCGATCGGTGATTTCCCGCATTGGCTCCACGTTAGGGATTGCCGCAAACACCAACTGCACAATCCGCCGCAGGCGCTCCACTTTCTCGCCTACAGACCCCAACTGCTCCTGAAAAGTCACCTTTTTTAGCTGGGGGACGTAGGTTTCTAGGGGCACCTGCCGATCGGTGTCGTAGAAAAATTTGCCGTCTGCCAGCCTCGCCCGAATAACCCTGCCATTCCCTTGGGCAATTAGTTTAGATTTGCTGGGATCACCGTTGGAAATGGTAATAAAAAAGGGCAATAAGCGATTGGGCTGCTGTCTGTCCCAGAGGGGGAAATAGCGCTGGTGGGCAATCATTTCCGTTGTGATCACTTGGGGGGGTAACTGCAAAAATGCGGGGTCAAATTCCCCCACAATTGCGGTGGGAAATTCCACTAAATTTACTACCTCTGCCAACAGCTCTGGCGGACTTTCTACCGTTGCTCCCATAAGGTCAGCTAACTGCTGCATTTGCCCCACAATCTGGCGCTCGCGCTCCTGCCCATCCACTAACACGCCGTTTTCTCTGAGGGCTTCTGTGTAATCCTTGGCATGGCTTAAAACGATCGCGCCCTTGGAGAGCACCCGATGCCCGTAGGTAATTCTGTCGGCGGTTATGTCTTCCAACTGCAGGGGCAACACCTCCTCATCCCACAGAGACACCAACCAGCGAATGGGACGGGGAAACTTCAACTCCCGATTCCCCCAGCGCATTAATCTTTTGCCCTCTAATTTGAGAATCCAACTAGCTGCCAGGGGGGGCAAAATCTCCCGCGTTGCCTTGCCACTGATCTTCTGTTTGGCAAAAACAAATTCCCCCTTGTCCGTTGTCTGGGTATAGAGGTCAGAGAGTTGTAAGCCCTTCGATCGGAGAAACCCTAGGAGGGCTTTTGTCGGCTCCCCTTGACTGTAGGCACTAGCTACGGCGGGTCCCTTGATTTCTTGCACTTGGTCCGGCTGTTGCGCAGGTAGTCCCTCCACTACAACCGCCAAACGGCGGGGAGTACCGTAAACGGCAATATGGCTGTAGTACAAGTTTTGTTCCTGCAAACTGGGGGGAATTCTATCCTGCCATTGCGCCAGCGCCTCCGCCACAAAGCTAGCGGGTAGCTCCTCTGTGCCTACCTCCAACAAATAAGTAGCCATAGTTACAGTAGTTACATCCGATCGGGTTTGTCTAATTTACCACAGGTGGGGGGAATGCACTTCACTGTAGGCACGATAGATGCCCTCCAAATGTTCCTCCGCTGTGAACCCAAGGGGGATAGAGGTTAACTGCAACTTTTGCCGCAGTTGCCGCAACAGGCGCTCACTGACCTTGAATCTGATGGCAGAGGTAAAGTTACTACGGCGGCAGAGGAAATCACGAATCACAGCGAAATCCTGTACCCCCAAACTATCAGTAATACCGAGGCTTATCCATTCCATCGCTGCCTTTTCACTCTTGGCAGACAGTTCAATTGGTCTGGGTCGTGGACGACTGGCATCTTGCACAACAATTGTCTGTGCCACTATATCCCCCAGGCGCTTTTCTGTGGGGTGGAAAATTAGTAAAAAAGTCCCGATCCCAAAGAAATCATCAAAGGGGCGCAGGAGAGCGCGCAATAGAGCTTGGGAAAGACCTACAGGGCGACCATCGGTTTTTATCACCCGAATTTTAGTAAATCTTTTGCCAGGGCTTTGCCCGCTAAAACTTGCTTCAAAAAAGACAAAATAACCTTCATAGATGACAAAAAACACAACGAACATGAAGGCATTAAACCATTTGATCAACCCCCTGTTGTACTCAGCTAGTTGTTTACCCACTACCGCCCACACAAAGGAGAGGCAAAGCAATATTAAAAACAAAATCACATAGTCAATAAGCAAGGCAAGGGCACGATTGCCAATACCCGCCAGCGTAAATTCTAGTTCTACACTCTCCGGCGTTACTAATTTAACTTTGCGTTCTACCTCCATAGCCCCTGCGCCTAAACACAAGTCCCACCCTCTTTTTAGAGAGCCTGATCAGTAATAGTAGCAGGTACTGAGAGCAGACTACAACAAATCCATTTCTGTCAACAAAGCTAGGACCAAGTGATTGGGTACAATTATTCTACAGAACCGGTAGAGAAAGCTAGGGGATATGGAGGGCAAGACTAGCCATAGAATTAAAAACGAGGGCAAGGGAATTTAGCAGCAACCGATCGCAATATCCTGTAGCCTCTGTCGTTATCTGCCCCTGCAGTCCCTCTTCCTAATTTGTGGTAATCATTGCCAAAAATCCCACCGATCGCGCAGATAGATTGCCACAGTTTTGCTAATTCTGTTACCGATCGGGACAGGGCAAGGGGGTCTTCTCAATTATTCCTAGGCAATTAACCTATGTTAGCAGAGATTTATAGCGTGGCAAGTTCTCAATAAAATTAACAGCCCAGCGCTGAATTTCCTGTTTTTCTGTCACTGATTTTTGGTCATACATCGACACCATTAAGGACACCCGCCCATTTTCCTTAAAATCATTACGGAACCGATCGACAAAATGCCAATAGAGATAGTTAAAAGGACAGGCTTTCTCCCCCGTTTTTTGTTGCACATCATAGGGACACTGCCGACAACAATTACTCATTTTATGAATATAATTCCCCCCTGCAATATAGGGCTTGCTGGCTAAGACTCCCCCATCCGCATAGGTGGACATCCCTAACACATTGGGCAACTCCACCCACTCATAGGCATCCACATAGGCTAACCAAAACCAGTGGTGTAATTCAATAGGATTAGTCAGCGTCAAATTACTAAAATTACTCAGCACCATCAGGCGTTGAATATGGTGGGAATAGCCTAAGTTAATCACATTGTGCATAGCGTCTGCTAGACATTTTAGTTCTGTTTTGCCATCCCAAAATAACTGTGGCAAGGTATAGGTAAAGCCAAAATGATTGGCATTTCTGACAGCAGGCATTTGTGCTTCATAATAAACCCGCATATACTCCCGCCAACCGATAATCTGTCGGATAAAACCCTCCACAGAATTAAGGGGAGCCAAGCCATTGTGATAGCGATCGAGGGCCATTTGGCATAGTTCCCCCGGCAACAATAAGCCATTATTCAAATAGGGAGATAAAACACTGTGAAAGAGGAATGGTTCCCCTGTCTTGATGGCATCTTCATAGGGTCCAAAATTAGGCAGCCGCTTATCCATAAATTCCATAGCTAATTGCAAGGCTTGCCTGCGGGTGACCGCCCAGAAAAATCTATCTAACTTGCCAAAATGGTGACCACAATAGGTCTGTACTTGGGCTATAACTTCCTGAGTAATAGCGTCAGGGGTAAAGGTAGTTAAGGGGGGAATAGTGATATGTTTAGGTAGGGATTTGCGGTTGTCTTTGTCATAGTTCCATTTGCCCCCGATCGGTTTTCCTTCTACCATTAAATATCCTGTCTGTTTCCGCATTTCCCGGTAAAAGTTTTCTAGGCGATAGGAGCGATTGATTTTGCCACGAAATTTCTCTACATCTGCCAGGAAAAAGTTGTTGGGAAAGCAGTGAACACGGTGGGGAAATTTTGCCCGTAGTGCTTGCATTTTTACCCTTGTTTCCCACTCATTGGGTTGCATGTAACTGAGGGAAAGATGGGGAAATTTTACTAACAATGCCTCCAAGCCGTCACTATGAAACCCCGCTGTAGTAACAGTAAGCACTTTATAACCCTCTTGTAACAATTCAATGGCATAGTGGCGCTGGCAGGACAAAATAAACGCCAGTTTCATCTGATGGTGAGGCAAAAAACTAGCATAGGCAAAGGACTCGACAAACACAATCACCGGCGATCGCTGCCATACCTCCTGGGGAAATACTTGCAAATTCAACTGGTCATGGAGGATAAACAACAATTCGCGGTAATTGTTTAAGTCAATTTCTCGCCCCTGCCAATAACTTTGATAAAGCGGAGCTTGTACTTCCATCAGCGCAAACCACCTACCACAGGGCGACAGCGATCGACACTCGAGCGGGCATAGGGCAAAAGGGTGACGGGGATAGGATAAAAATTACTTAAATCCGTTTGAAAAGGGAGAGTTTGATTGTGAATAATGACCCGCCCCTTCAGTAAATTCTGACTGACGCTACCCGTAAAACAACTTGCCTCACTGGAATTAGCAATAAACACTTCTCCTAATACATTTCTGCCAGTTTTTTCAAAGGCATAAACCTCTGCCCCCGCTAATTGAATGTCAGGATGGCGATCGGTCTTGGGGGCTTGTGATGCAAAAATATATCTGCCGTCCTGTAATTCCTCGATCGGTTTTGCTGCTAGGGGTAGACAACCTAACAGACAGACAATAAGTAAAAATGCCCACTCCATAAGGGTAAAAAGTGATTTTCTCTCTACATCTATTCTGACAAATACGGCAATTTCCTGGTGGGGCTAGCAACAAATTGTGACTTGGGGCAGACGGCAACCATGACAAGTCCTAGGTACTAGGTCAAAAGTAGCAGTCTGTAGTATTTTATTAAAATAATTAATTTCAACGACAGCGAGTATGCACATAGCTTGGCTTGGCAAGAAGACCCCCTTTTGCGGCAACGTCACCTACAGCCTAGAGGTTACCCAATCCCTCCGCGACCGAGGACACCAAGTCAGCTTTTTGCACTTTGACCTGGAGAGGGAGAGTGAAACGGAAGTTGCCCTGCCCTATCTCTACAAATCCACCATCTACACATTACCAACATTGCGATCGAGTAAAGTTTTAATCAACGCTCTGCAGGAGCTACGCCCTGACATCGTTCATGCCTCCCTTGCCCTGTCGCCCCTTGACTTTACTCTGCCAGAAATCTGCCATGACCTAGGTATTCCCCTGGTTGCCACCTTCCATCTCCCCTTTGATGCCAAACGGCGCAATCTCACCTCTAGTACCCAACAATTCACCTATCAAATCTATGCCCCCGCCCTGGCAGAATATGACCAAGTCGTTGTCTTCTCCGACCTACAAAAAGACCTCCTCCATCGTTTAGGAGTGCCCATGGATCGTTTGACAGTTATTCCCAACGGTGTCGATCCCGATCGCTATTCCCCTGGTCCATCCAAGATTAAAGAGGAACTCCAATGTGAAAGACTGTTTTTATTCCAAGGTCGTTTAGCGGTGGAAAAGAATGTGGAGTCTCTACTGCGCGCTTGGCAGAGATTGAATTTCCCCCATAAATACAAGTTAGCGATCGTGGGTGATGGTCCCCTAGCTCCCCTCTTAAAAGCCAGCTACAGTCATTGTTCTAACATTGTATGGATGGGCTACATAGGGGAAGAACAACGGCGCATAGAAATCCTAAGAGGTACAGACGTGTTTATTCTTCCTTCTTTAGTAGAGGGCTTATCTTTATCTCTTTTAGAAGCCATGTCCTGTGGTGTTGCCTGTTTGGCTACCGATGTGGGAGCAGACGGAGAAGTTGTGAATGGTGGTGCAGGCATTGCCCTAGACTCTACTAATGTTGTCAATCAATTAATTACTCTTCTCCCTCTTTTTATTGATCATCCTGAACTGAGCGCCATGATCGGCAGAAAGGCAAGACAAAGAGTGTTAGAGCGCTATACCCTACACCAAAACATCAACCAATTGGAAAATCTTTACCACAGAATTCTCAAACAGTACAGTTTTTCTCTCGCATCCTCCTAGCCCTGTCTCTTTTGCATTTCCTGGCCATACAAATCCTGCAAAATGTTATACATATCACGGGCAAACTGCTTAGGATTCCACAGGGGAGAAAGAGTTTCAGGTTGCTTTGCCTCCCACAGACGATGCTTGATCTTTTGATATAAATCTTTATCAGTAGCCAAGCGTACCGCCCACTCCACATACTCTTCCCAGGAATAGGCAATCCCATCCGTAATACCCAAGGTAGAGAGAAGAGAATAACCCATACGAGCAAAAGACTGTTGTCCACACAGAGTCACAACGGGTAGCTCGCACCACAGCGCCTCTAGAGTCTGGGAGCCACCATTGTAGGGGTAGGCATCCAGATAGATATCAGCTACCTTGAAATAGAACCTATGTTCCGCTTGAGTTGCAGTTGGTTGAGTTACTATCAGACGATCGGTATCTATTCCCAGTTCAGCAAACTCCTTTTGCCACATCTCTAATGGACGGTTGATTGCGCCCAAATGCGTCTTCACAATAAGCACAGAATTAGGCACTGCCTTAATGATACGAGCATGAGCCAGAGCAGTTTCATAGTTAAATTTGCGTACAGCCGCCGTATATATGAATGCTATCTTATCTGCCGCAATCCCCAACTCTTCTCGCACTTGCTGGCGGTCTTTGTCTGCGACAGTGTAACCACTGATACACATATGACTGTGGGGCAGTCTGATTAGTTTCTCCATGTACAGTTCATCTATGCCTGCAGGGTGGGTATACCAGTCACATAAGAAAAAGTTATCTTCTGACACATAGGGAGCATCAAACCCTAACCATGTACAGTTCACAACTGCAGGTTTTGCCAGCAACATAGGAAAAGAGTAATCAGAAGTTACACCATCCAGCTCTACAAGTACATCCAAACCTAGTTTGCAAATTTCTATAGTAACGCCGCCAGGGGGTTTGTAAAACTCAGCAACGGTCAGATTAGGAACTTCTTTCGCAGTCTTTAGAAATTCACTATCTTTGCACAAGTAGTTGACAGCAATTAGGTAGACCTCCACATCTCCCAACATCGTCATCTCTTTGATCATGTCAAAGCTGATTATACTCACCACATGACCACGAAAGTTTGGTGACACGAAGCCTATCTTTCTTGCCTTGGCAGCTGGGCGAGTATTTACTTGCTTTCTTTCCATTTGATGTGCTGCAAAGACTAAATCTAGCCACTCTGCCACCAAATTGAGAGCTTTAGCACTGGCTAAAGAAAATATCAGACTATTAAACAGGGGGTCATCCCGCACCGATGGAATAATAAAACAGGCATAGCCATAAAAGTTTATCCACTCTAGCCAATCGGCATAGATATTGCTTAACATCAGATTCTGTAAGTTGTCCAACGCCTTGTAAACATACTCAACCAAACCAACGTCCAGATAAACTTTGGCTGATATTAATGTAAATCCAAGTAGACTTTGTTCTGTAACATATGGCTCAAATTGTGTACAGTATTGTAAAGCTTTGAGACGATTGCCAGAGTTGTTTAGGTCAAGGATTAACTTTCTATTAATTAGCCAACAAGAAGGAGATCGTTGTACCGCGTCTTCTAGGACTGCTAAGGGAGAAATTTCACTTTTGATCACCCCTGCAAATTCTGATAAAACTATGGCAGAAGAGGAACTCATGGGATTAGAACGCTCCAGTTGAGCGCATAGGGTTCTGGTGAATTTAGTGTCCCCATACAATGCTAGATGTGAATAGGATAGTCTGTAGAGTATTTTGTGATAGGTAGGTATCAGGCGGGCAATCTTATGATAAGAGTGTAACGCTAATTGAATGTTTTGATACCTTTGATAGCAATTAGCGGTTGCATATAAAAGACTTAATCTCCTGTCGGCTAGATTCAGAGCTACTTCTAATTTTTCCAGGGCAGCGGTTGGCAAACCGTATAGGTCTAAGTTTCTGGCTTCCATTACTAAAGCCTCTAGGTTACTAGGATTTGTCCCTAACACTCTTACTAGATATTTGTGGGACTCTTTCAGACGATTAAGGGCATAGAGATTTCGAGCAACTTCCGTGTAAATCCTCTCATGGTCACCAAACTGCTGCAGAGCTGCGTGGGCATATTTGAGTGCTTCTTCGTACTCTTGTAAGGTGAAATATAGTTGGCACAAGTAAATGTAATTATCAATGCTAGGCTGTAAATTGATCTGGTTGTGGATAGTTGCAATGGCAAAGTGTCTGAGATGATCTGGTAGATCAAGCAAGGAATTATTAGTGCAAATTTGATCAATTATATGTACAAGCCTAAATGCCGATATACTGGGCAGGACATATGTCTCTGTATAAAACTCACTCAAATTAGGTATGTGTAACTCTCTGAGAGGTGTCACACGTAGATTGAGGTCTAGGAGAGTCAGAGTATGCAATAATTCATCTGCATAGGAACCCTGCTGATGTAGTTTTAGAGATGTTTTGTAGTCCAGTAGAGATTCCTGCCTGAGAGCTTCCAATAAAATAACGTTGGGGGAGATCGCTGCCGAAGGTAAATCACTCTCCAGACAGAATGATGCTAGCCTTATATAGTCTTGTTCATAGCTGTTAAAAGTACCGGTAGAATTGCTAAGCCCAACTGCTATCTTCTGCAGCTGACCTTGGTACAGTAAACGAAATAACTCCGAACTTGGCAATGGTGTCATCAATTTGTGGATTGCAATAAACAAGGGCAGCGAGGCTATCCCCACTGCCAAAAGAACAACGGATAAAAGGTTATTTGCGGGTTAGATCAGTGTAATCAGTGTACTTGGCGTTACACTCAAAAGCACCTTGGGTAGCAACAAGAGGAGTTGCAATATTATTGTGAGCCAAGATAGCCGCCGCAGCATCAGGCTTGGTTCTCTTACAGAGAACAGTGAAGGTCTCAGGAGCATCGGCATCGGCAAGTTTAGCAGTCCAAGCTGCACCGAAGTGGTGACGCAGATAGGCTTGGTTGTTAGCAGCAGCTCTAACGGTAGTAACGTAGCTGAAATCATCGAACTTTGTGGAGTTAGTAGCGCTCATATCAACTTGGTAGAACTTCAAGTTGGTGTCCAAACCACTCTCAGCAACGAGAGCAGGGATGTTTCTAGCAACGGTGGTGATAGAGCCTTTGAATGTTTGCGTAGAAGATGTATTGAAGTCAGTAGCAAAGTTGGTGTATTCAGCGTAAGCAGCTTGTTGAGCTTTGATTGCGCTGGTGACAAAGTTACGAGCTTCAGACTCCCGTGCCTTGTTAGCTTGGTTCAGGAAGCTGGGCAGAGCAATAGCAGCCAGAATACCGATGATGACTACTACTACCAGCAATTCAATCAGGGTGAAACCCTTTTCAGAGTTTTTACGGCTCAGTAGGTGTTGGATGAGCTTAGCCTTGAATTCGGACTTCATAGTTTTCTCCTGTGGTGTAGAGGTTGTTGGGCTTGCGCCCTTGCATCTTTAACTTACCCAGGGGAAGAACTGGATCGATCACCTCCTGGTAAAAATTTTTACCTCATTTAATGAATTCCCACCATGCCCGCATTTTGCCGGGATTCATCAGACCCTTGGGGTCAACCCGCTGTTTGAATGCCAGCTGCTCCCGATCGATCGTTTTCATGCCGCCGTCTTCTAGGATGTAGGTGTGGGGGTTAGCTACTAGTACGCCCTGGGCTTCGTGGAGTTGGATCAGTTCTGCCATGCGATCGGCGGTGGTGAAGCGCACTAGGGGTATAGCGGCAGGAATTACTTTTCCCCCCAGACGGATAAATTCTAGGTGCATGGCTATCTCTTCCCCTAATTGTTCCTGTAGTTTGTAAACGGTGGTCAGGTCGGGATAAAGACATTGTAGGTATGTCCAGGTGGGGTCAGCAGCACGGGCGTGGAGTGTGGTGTGATTCCAGGTGCACTCAATAACTGTAATGGGTTTGTCCAGGGGGATGACTTGCCCGCCGTATTTTTGCGCCAGTTCTGTAAATGCCAACCGATCGGGTCGGTTAATCAAGGTCAGCACCAGGCATTGATGGGTGGGAATCTGCTCCCGCAAAGGGGTGAAGAATGAAGGAATGGGACGATCGAAAACACTGATCAGACGTTTGATGATGCCGTCGCAGTTGCCTAGGGCTAGTCCAAATTCAGCGGCAGGGACAAAGGCAGGGAAACTTACCCCAAAAGCTTGCCAGGGATAGGCGGGTGCCAGGGGCAAAGTAAGGGCTGTAATAATGCCATTGACACCGTAGGCATGGTTGATCACTTGGGTAGCTTCCCCTGCCAGTTCAATCACTTCCACAGGGTTGGTCATGGTCACCACCCGCGCCCCCACTAAATTGCCCCGATCGCGCAACTGCCCGTAGAGGATGGAGCCAATACCGCCGCTGCCCCCGGCAATAAATCCCCCGATCGTGGCTGTCCTGACTGTGGAAGGAACCATGCGCCATTCCCACCCCAGGCTCTGTGCCTGCTGTTCCAGATTGGCAAGTTTGACCCCAGGTTCAACGGTAGTCAAGCCAGGTTCTAGGTGGATGACCCGCTGTAGTTTACTAGTGTCTAAAATTACGCCTCCCTGCAGGGGTATGCACTGCCCATAGTTGCCTGTACCACTCCCCCGTACCGTCAGGAATGTTTCTGATGCCACGCAGGCTTGAGCGATCGCTATCACCTCCTCTTCCGTAGCAGGCTTGAGGACGACGTCCCCCCGTTTATCTGCCAATAGAGGTGTGAGGATAGGGCTGAAGTGATAGTAGTCCTGGGAAAGTTTGGCGACCTGGGCAGGTTGGGTAATTATTTCTATGCCCCGCTGGGCTGCCCACCCTTGCCACTCTTCTACTGTTTTCATGGGGCAGTGGTCTCTAGGAGTTTCTGTTCCGTTGCCTCAGCCCTATTGGTGGAGTTGCGCAATTCATCTAAGAGGGATTTACAGGAACTAGCCAGCGGTACGGCAATGATTAAACCCAGGGGTCCTGCCACCTGTAACCCCACCAGGAGAGAGATTAAAATTAAAGCCGGCTCCAAGCCCGTCAGTTCTCCCAAAATGCGGGGGGCAACCAAGTTGTTCATCGCCTGGTCGATCGCTAACACTGTAATCAACACCTTCAGTCCCAGCCAGAAGTTCTGCAACGCCACCAGAATAGTGATGATGGTCACGGTCAATGCCCCCGCAAAGGGAATAATGCCCATGACGGCAATCCCCACCCCAAACAACACCCCAAAGGGGACTTTCAACGCCAAGAACGCCAGGGTAATCAAAGTGCCGTTGAGGGAAGCCAGGGTGACCTGTCCAATGTAGTAGTTTTGGAAGTTTTCCCGCAGCGATCGTTGAATGGGCATTCCAATTCGGGGGGGCAACAGACGGAACAGCCCTTCCCACAGATTCTTGCCGTTCAGGAGGAGATAGAAGGTGAGAACCAGAGTCAGCAGTACCTTGAAGGCGTTGCCTGCCGTATCCAGCACCAGGGAGATGGCTTTCCCTGAGAGGTTTTGAATTTCCCCTGACAAGCGACCGGCTGCCTGCACCGCTAGCCCCGTGATGTTGAGGGGGATATTTTGCGATTCCGCCCACGCCTGCAGAGTTTGCAGTTGCTTGATGCCTGACTCGATCAAACTGGGAAACCTTTTCACCAGGTCATTGAGCTGTCCGAGGGCAATGGGGACAACAAAGAAGGCAATCAGGGCGATCACTGACAGCGCCAGGAGAGAAACTACTGCCACGGCATTGTTGCGTTTAACACCCTGGGCAGTGAGAAATTCCACCGCATAGTTGAGCAGGAAAGCCAGAATCGCCGCTGCGATGAAAATACTGGTAAAGGGCTGAAAAAATTTCATCACCACCAGGGCAAGCCAGCCATTGAGCACAATTAGGGGAAATGTTAGCCCAATCACCAACAGGCGCTGCAGAGAACGATCGGGGTTCATAGTTTCATGGACGGAGTGACTGGAGTCGGGCAAAATTGGCATCATCGATATACAGGACGCGATCGGGGTCATGACGTTGGCGCAGAGACTGCCGCCAATAACCTAAGTATAAAGGCTCAGAGACACCAGGACGCGGATGCACGATCGTGCGGGCATAGACCGTGAGGGTATCGCTGGTTCTCCCAGGGGAAAATAGGCGTGCTGCCGCCTGTTGTAAAGTCAGGGCTAACTCCTCTGGCGTGATAGTGGGGGCAACGGCAATCACAGCTTCTGCCCCAAAGCGATCGTAGACAGTTTTGTAGGGAGCGGCTCCTGGCACAGCTTCCTTGGTCAAGGGGGTAAGGCTGAGGGCAAATAGCCCCACTGTCAGGACCAGGGAAAAGAGGGTTACTCCCACCATACGGAAGCGCCAGCCCCACTTTTGCACAAAGGCAAAGCCCGTCACAATGGCACAGGCAAGTACAAATAGCCCCATCCCCTGCGCAATCTGACCAAATTCAACCGTTGTCAGTACCATGCCTAACCCATATCCCAAGTCTTATAGTATAGCGGTTCGTGAGCACTGCCAATCACTCCCGATGCATACCCCCTCTCTCCACTGGCAACGTTTGTCCCAGATCACTCCCTGTCTTGCCTGGCTCAGTCCTGGGGAGTTGGTCCCCTCTCACCACCGTTTCTACCGCAGTCGCACCTTTCTCCGACAGATTCTGGGGCAGTACCTCCATTTACCCCCCGCTGCCGTTCCCCTCACCACAAACCCTAGTGGCAAACCTGTTCTAGTTAATTTCCCCCTCCACTTCAACCTCGCCCACAGTGGAGATTGGCTAGTAGTGGCAGTTAGCGATCGTTCTCCTGTGGGAGTTGACCTGGAAAAAATCAGACCCCGCCCCTACCAGCAGTTGATCGATCGCTATTTCTCTAGCAGGGAAGGACAGTGGTTCAGCCATCAGGCAGCCGAGGAGCTATTTTATCGGGCATGGGTAGCTAAGGAAGCCTACGCTAAGCTGCTGGAACTCCCCCTTTTGCCGTCCTTACGCCAGTTAGAAACCATCCCCCTCCTAACAGAGAGAAAAATGACAGTCGTTCAGCCAGGTCCACAAGGCGGGGAAATAACGATCGAAGTGATCGACTCTCCCCCAGGCTACGCTGCTGCCCTAGCCTACCGAACCCTCTAATTTCAGTGCCAGGAGTTTATCTGCCTCCACCGCAAATTCCATCGGCAGAGCGTTGAATACCTCCCGACAGAAGCCGCTGATCATCATGGAGACCGCCTGTTCAGGGTCAATGCCCCGCTGTTGGAAGTAGAAGAGCTGCTCCTCCCCAATCTTGGACACACTGGCTTCATGTTCCACTTTGGCAGTGGGATTTTTTACCTCGATATAGGGGAAAGTATTTGCCTGGGAGTTATCCCCGATGAGCATAGAGTCACACTGGGCAAAACTGCGGGCTCCATCCGCCTTGGGACCCACTTTCACCAAACCCCGATAGCTATTGCGGGAATGCCCCGCCGAAATCCCCTTGGAGATAATCTTGCTACGGGTGTTGCGCCCAATGTGGATCATCTTTGTCCCCGTGTCCGCCTGCTGGTAGTTATTGGTCAGGGCGACGGAGTAAAATTCACCCACTGAGTTATCCCCCACTAACACACAACTGGGGTACTTCCAGGTAATAGCTGATCCCGTTTCCACCTGCGTCCAGGAAATCTTGGAATTAACTCCCTGGCACAACCCCCGCTTCGTTACAAAATTGTAGATACCACCCTTACCATTGGCATCTCCTGCGTACCAATTCTGCACAGTGGAATATTTAATTTCGGCGTTATCTAATGCCACCAATTCCACCACGGCAGCGTGCAATTGATTAGTATCAAACATGGGAGCTGTACAGTTGTGGACAGCAAATCCCCGTACTAGGTAGCTGTGGGTTTCCGCTACATCAATATTGAAGACCAAGTCATCCCAAGGCTCACGGGTAATCTCCCGAATGGGTACTAGGAAATGTGTGTCAGTTTCCTGTATGACATCCCACTTCTTATTGGGAGTGTAGCCTACTTGATACAGAGGTTGCCGCTGCATAATCCGATCGCTCTGGTGGGCAAATTTGCCTGCTCCCTCTGGACGAGTTTGTATCCAACTGTAGATGCCTAGACGATTCAATAACATCTGAGTAGTACAGTAACGCACCATTGTTGAACCCTGCCGTTGGCAGATATTCCCATCTCCCACCAGATAGGCATCCAACAGAATGCAATCCGGTTGCTCAGTTAAATACACAGGACGACCAGTAATTGACCTGACTAATTCCCTAGTCCCCTCTGCTAAATCTCCCTCATGTAAGCCAAAGAAAAATTGATTGGTGTGTTGCTTGTTCAAGTGGTTGTAATAGGTACTATCCTCTGCCCAGTAGTAGCCGAGATTGCTAAATACCTGATTCTCCCTTGCCCGCAGTTTAGGTACTAGCAGAAAATCTCCCTTTTCTAGCTCCTCTGCCTTCACCCATTGGGGTTGAGCTTGTTTCAATTTCTCTGTATCTACTTCAGGTAGCCAACCATTGCGGGTCGATCGTTTTTGCAATACATCCCGTCCCTTGATGACCAAGACAGGATGCTCAGTAGTTAAGCGGAAAGCATTATAGCTGGAGACAGGACAGACTGTCAGCATATCCCCTTTATAATGGCGCACCATCACTGCCCGCACTTTCTGGGGATTACCCTCGTGGTCATAGACCTGGTCTCCTGGCTTGAGACTCTCAATGTTGACCCAACCATCGGGAGTAGAAACTTGCTCCCCTGCAGGATGGCATCCCTCTAGGTAACTCACATAGCTTCCCTCCTCCGCAATGATGAGGGTACGTTCAAATTGCCCCGACTCCCCATTGTTAATGCGGAAATAGGTGGAAAGTTCCATTGGACAGCGCACACCCTTGGGAATGTACACAAATGATCCATCACTAAATACGGCAGAATTGAGGGCGGCATAGTAGTTATCGCCGATCGGTACAACGCTGCCCAAATATTTCTTTACCAACTCCGGATATTCCCGCAGCGCCTCCGAGATAGAGCAGAAAATCACGCCCACCTTTGCCAAATCCTTCTTAAATGTGGTAGCGATGGAAACACTGTCAAAAATAGCATCCACTGCCACATTAGCCAAACGCTTCTGCTCGGAGAGAGGAATACCCAACTTCTCAAAGGTTTCTAACAGCTCGGGGTCAACTTCTTCTAAGCTCTTTTTCTTCTGACTAGATTTGGGCGCAGAATAGTAGATGATGTCCTGGTAATCAATAGGGGGATAATGCACCTCTGCCCAAGTAGGGGGAGTCATCTTTAGCCACTGCCGATAAGCCCGCAGGCGAAACTCCAGCATGAATTCAGGCTCCTGCTTCTTGGCAGAAATCAGACGAATAATCTCCTCATTCAAACCCTTGGGGATCACATCCGCTTCGATGGGGGTGACGAAGCCGTACTTGTACGGTTGATTTACTAGTGCTTGGACAGTCGCAGTCATGAACGCCTCTCTGGGGAACTTAAACAATATTTTGGTTTCTTAAGTCATTATAGAGTACTATAACAACATCTGCGTTGTCAAAGTCTATGACTTCCCTGATTTCCCCCTCTACCAAAGAAGAGATTTTGCGCTATCTGTTGAAAAACGATCGGGTGACTGCCCAGACCCTGGCGGAGAAGTTAGGTATTAGTCCCCAAGCTGTGCGTCGTCATCTCAACGACCTGGAGGAGTGGGGTTTGGTCACCCATGCGGTTACCCCTGCCAAGGCTATGGGTCGTCCCCAGTATTTGTATAGCTTAACACCCCAGGGCAAAAGTCAGTTTCCCAAGCGCTACGGGGAATTTTCTGTCAATTTGCTGCAATCCCTCAGCCGCACCGTCGGGCAGGAATCGGTCCGCCAACTCCTCCACCAGCAATGGCAGGACAAGGCACAGCACTACAGACAGCTTATCGGTCACCTCCCCCTGCGGGAACGCCTGGAACAGCTAGCACTCCTCCGCCGCCAGGAAGGCTATATCACCGAGTGGTTTCCCCACAGCGATGGGGAGGGCTTTATCTACAAGGAATATAACTGTGTCATTGCGGAAGTTGCCACCTCCTTCCCCCACGTCTGCTCCCACGAACTGGAGATGTTCAGCGCCATTTTTGCGGAGTTTAAGGTCGATCGGATTCACTGGCTGGTGGGGGGGGAACATTTTTGCGGTTATTCTATTTGCCAATAGGCGTCCTTTTATGTTATATTAGGCAAGCACTAAGCGCGCCGAGATAGCTCAGTTGGTAGAGCAGAGGACTGAAAATCCTCGTGTCCCGGGTTCGAGTCCCGGTCTTGGCATTGTGCAGACCATAGCCCTATAGCAGTTACAGGGCTTTTCTCTCTACTGAATTTCTTTACTCCTGAATGTTAGATTAGACAGAGATATTGTCTAGCGCTGAGACTACTAGCCAAGTAGGGGCAAGTACCAATCTAAGAAGTGCAAAATCCCGACTGATGAGGAAAAAGGTACACAAGAAAAAAACAGCCTGGGTAAATGTGATAGGTTTGCTTGCCACCTATGGTCCGGATCACCCCCACGTGTGTGGGGACAACACTTCCAAAATAGTTGATTTTAGGCAATTTTGACAAGCAGGACACCCTCTATGTCTACTAAGAGACGAGAGGGATCACCGATAGTGCGGGCAGTAAACCCCTGTTCAGTGTTGGTGGAGAAAATCATAACAGCAGAGCCTTCTTGCTGCAGTTTTTTAGTTACCAGCTGCCACAGTTCCTCCCGCACTAGAGCAGAAACTTTACCGACAAATACGCCTGCTTTGACCTCAAACAACCAGCGACTCAGCTCACCTCTTAAACTGGGCTGGGCACGTTCCACCACAAAAACTACCATCTATACCTCCTCTTCACCCCAGGCTTGACCACCTTCTACTGCTCCCTGTTCTGGGTCCCATAACTGACCAACAGCGGGAGAGGTTTCATCTATTTTCCCTACCTGCAAAATTTCGTCTACATCTGGCACAATGCGTGACATGAGTTTAATTTCATTGAATTTTTCCCGACATTTGCGCCTAACAGCTTTTTCATCCAAGCCAAATTCAGCAACGGCTGCAAAGGCAGCAGGAATGGTAGTTTCAGTTTTGTAGAGGTCAGCTATATCATATACAAAGGATAATGGCTTGCCAGTGTGAATAAATCCCAGGGCAGAAGAGTAGCTCACACTGTTCAAAGCAGCTTGGCAAACGGCGTAAAGGCAGCTATTGGCAACAGAGATAGCACGGTTAATGGGATTGGCTTTTTCCCACTGACCGAGTTTGTAGTCTCTGCCTTGCTAAGGCGGCTGTAGGCAGTGCGTACCCTTACTCCTTCTAGCCCCCGAATTTGTTCTAGGCTCAAGCCTTCCTTGAGTGGTTCTTGCAAGCGAAATTCATACATTCTGCGCACCACCTGTAGATGGGTTGCTGGATTTGCCCACACTTGCGCTTGGTGATAAAGTCTAGCCACACTACTAGAGCTACTCACACCTCTAGCATAGAAACGGAGACTGTCTTCCCCTACCCACTGCACAGCACAGGCATTATCAGCCAAGGCTTTGATGGCGGCATGGGTAATTGTGCTAAAGCGTGTTAAGGCTAGCGCAGGGAATCACATACTTGGCATCTTCCTGATAAACAGCGATCACTTTAGCATCTTGTTCAATACGACAGCGATCGAAATAAGCAAAACTCAAGCTATCCCTTACTTTAGGTAATCGCCGCAATGATTCTTTCATTTAATCCTCCTCTAGGTTAATTTGGCAATTGATAACAAGCCACAGCCGTAGGCGCGTCCACGCCCGATCCCTTCACACAAAGCTTTGATAAAAAGTTCACGGTTAGTAATTTCTAGCACTCCCTGCATCAGCACACAGGCAATGCGGATTGGGTCTTTTTGGTTAGGTTTGCGCCCGTAGATTTTGGTATTAGGAATCCAATCAACGGTATGTACTGCGAAGCCATGTTTTACAGCTTGGCGTGCTAACCATTGCTGCTGCTCCTCCATCCGCCACAATTCCACAGTTTTGTGAGATTTTTTGTCCCTTTTACTGGGATTAGCTTTGAGGCGGAACTGCAGAAGTTGTCCTACTGTCAGAGCATCTAACATTTTCTGCATCTGGATAGTTGGGGGGCAGTTTCTGCCAATCAGGGGCAATTCCTGACTGCACCAGAATAGTCATACTATCGGGTCCGTGGCGAAACAAAATCTGCCACTGGGATCGGGCTGTACTGTTACTGTTTGGGCTGTAGTTTTCTTGGTTGGGGAATGCCTCCATAATGCGCTGATGTAACTTGTAGGCGTTGCCAATTTCAGCGTAGATTTTGGGGAAATGGGGATTGAGTTCTAGTTTGGAAAGATACATAGCCATTTACTAAACAGGGAGAAGTTAAATTGTGACTAAGATCAATTGTTGTCTGCTGTAATGGTCTTGGAGTTAATCCATTGAATAGGTTTGCAAAGCTGAGTGTTCCTGATTTTTTTATAGGTTTCTGCCAGCCCATTCCATAGAGAGCTTGCCTAACTTTGTCAGGTAAGTTTTTCACATATTCTGACAATGGTAAATCGTTGGCGTAAGGGAAATAGTTAGTATTGGAAGCAATCCAGTCAGCTACTGTAGACAACCCTGCCAAAATTATAGCGGCTGCATTACTGCACTCCTGGGGTAAATCCCTGGACTGCAAGCCTGTATAGTCCTGTAATTGGATAAAAACTTCCTTCCTAAAATTATTCCATATTGGATCGTCCCCCATCCCCTCAGAATCTAGTTCCTGTATCTCTTTGCTAGTAGGGAAAAAACCATGGTGTCCACCAGTAATTTTGGCAAAGTGTTGCGCTAATCTCATGCCCATTCCTAGCTCTTGCAAAAACTCTGGTAAGGTTTTCGCAGTGACGGTACCATGCGGTACTTTCTGTACCTGACGAAACCTCTCGTAAATCTCTCCGAGTACTATTTCTTTTCCTAGCTCTGGCAGTTGCAACTGAAAGGAAGGACAAACCTTTCCTAAGTCATGGCTACCTGCCAAAAAACTACACCACCGCATCAGAGCGTCTCTTTCCAGCTTCAATCCCTCTGACAAGCGCTCAACTACTGCCTCACTCAAATAGTCTTTTACTATCTGCTTAGCCACTTCTGCAGTATCAACCAGATGATGAATCAAGGGATGATAATTTAATACCCCTGCTTGCCCAGCCTTTGCCCAGAATTTTAGCCCCATACCACTACTCCCAATAGTGACCATACATACTTTTAATCTCAGGCTTGATTGTTTCTACTAACTCAGTTTTACAATATCCTAATACCCACCGCTTTGCATCATTCATGCCTCTTACAGTCATTTTTAGCCTTACCCCTCCATCTGCCAGTTCCTCTAAAACTTGGGTTGGATGCCATCTTCTTTCTATAATGTATGGAGCTAGAAGTGTTGAATGTCAGGAAAGAGGTAGAAAAAAAGGAGCCAGAAATGGTATCCTAGCTCTGATAAATAGCAAACAAACTTGAGTTTATGTTAAAACAACTGCGGCAACTTATCAAGCCCTTGCTAAAACTTCTACCCCAAAATGATTATCCTGTTTTGCATTCTCAACTCTTTGTCCTCCTCTGGATACACTTCATTTTAGATGCAAGAGTCTTTACAATGAGGGGCTTATTCTTTCTCTTAAATCATCTCAGCTTTAAGGTGGATATATCTACCTTTTCTAAAGCCTGTAAGCATCGTAGTACTGCACCATTTCAACGCATTTTAAGAGAGTTGCAACAGCACCTGAAAAGACAAAACTACGGAGAGCTTAAGCATTTATTTCCTCTGGATTCTACTATCATATTTGGCAACAGCAAGTATACCAAGTAAAACTATCCCTTTGCTTTGATATAAATGTAGGTAACATTGGTGATGAGATAATTACTGTTGGGCAAACTAATGACCACAAAATTGGTAAGCTTGTCATCGGAATGATACCGGAAGATGCCCTTGGCATAATGGATAGAGGTTTTGCTTCTTGGAAATTAATCGATGAAATGTGCGACAGAAATACATTGTTTATTGTACGGATTAGAAATAACATGAAACTCAATCCAAACAGTCCTAATGCACGGGTGGTTCAAATTTTTTTAATGGTTTCCAATCGATCGCGTTCCCCAGCGAGTGGGGAGAGACTTCCTTAGAAAGACCACGCAGAGAGGATTCTACAGGCAATTTCCGAGGGATAGGCAACAACTATAGCTGAGAATATTCAATCTCTGGTCTAAATGTACCTCAAAGTCCCTCCCAGGTCAAGTTTGAGGGATACGACGAAAAAACTAGGTTTCTCACGATCGAGCCACGTTTGGCAAGCCTGTCGTGCCTGCTGAGATTGTCGAAGCAGAGCCTGTCGAGGTCAGACAGTGGACAACTCCCTATCAGCGTCCTATATTGACTCAGGGGCAAAAATGGGTAGAAAAGGTGCAAAACCGATCGTTATTAAATATTGCTGGCATTGTGGGCATTGCCACACTCCTAAGTAAAGTGATGGGCTTAGTGCGCCAAGTGGCGATTGCCTGGGCATTTGGGGTAGGAGAAGCAGTGGATGCTTACAACTATGCCTACGTCATTCCTGGCTTTTTGTTAATTTTGTTGGGGGGTATTAACGGACCCTTTCACAGTGCCATTGTCAGTGTCATTGCCCGTCGTCCCCAGTCAGAAGCTGCTGTAATTATTGAGACTGTAAACACGATCGTGGGTTGCTTTCTCATCTTTCTAACTATATTGTTGATTATTTTTGCCGAGCCAATTACCGACCTGTGGCAGGGCTTAAATACCAGTGACGTGGGCTTGACGACAAAAGCGATCGCGGTGGAACAACTGCGCATTATGGCACCGATGGCATTGCTAGCGGGTTTGATTGGCATTGGCTTTGGTGCCCTCAACGCTAACCAGCAGTATTGGCTCCCTTCCATTAGTCCCATCTTTTCCAGTGTGGCAGTAATTGTGGCAGTGGGTATCTTTGCCCTGGGCGATCGCTCCGATGTCTGGCAGGGGGGGCGCTTACTGGCATGGGGTACGCTAGCGGGGGCAATTCTACAGTGGTTGGTCCAAATACCAGCCCAAATCCGATCGGGATTGGGGGGACTACGGCTGCGGTGGCAAGTGCATCATCCCGGCGTGCAGGAAATTTTAAGCATCTTGCTCCCTGCTACCCTCTCCTCTGGCTTGCTCTACATCAATGTCAATGTCGATCTCTTTTTTGCTGCCTACATTCCCCAAGCAGCAGCAGCCCTGGGCTATGCCCAACTACTAGTGCAAACCCCCCTGGGACTGACGTCCAACATGATTTTGGTGCCCCTCATGCCCCTCCTCTCCCGCTTAGCCACCCCAGAACACCTGCAGGAGCTGAAAGAACGCATCCGCCAGGGATTGATTATTACAGCCTTGACCATGTTGCCCCTCAGTGCCCTCCTCATTGCCCTAGCAAACCCTATCGTGTCCCTCATCTACCAACGGGGCAAATTTACGGGAGCAGCCGCCGAATTTGTGGCAGCAGTCCTTGTGGGCTATGGCGTAGGAATGTTTGTCTACCTGGGGCGGGACGTCCTGGTACGCGTATTCTATGCCCTGGGGGATGGCACAACTCCCTTCCGTCTGAGTGTATTGGGGGTAGGTCTCAATGCCCTCTTCGACTGGCTATGGGTGGGGCAACTGGGAGCACCCGGCTTAGCAGTGGCAACAGCATCAGTAAATTTAATTTCCGTGATCCTGCTATTGCTGGTCCTGACCCAGAAATTAGGGGGATTACCCCTGGGCAACTGGTTTGCCCCCATTGGTATAATTGGGTTAATAAGTGGCATCGGCGGACTAGTGAGCTGGAGCATTCACCACTACTTACCCCCTGTCGCCAACTTTTGGTGGCAGTGTGGCAGCCTGGGTTTAGCGGGGGGAGCCGGACTACTCACGATCGGAGTCCTTCTGTTGCCCCTGCGGTTGCCAGAGGTGGAGCTACTGCTCAGCCAAGTGCGGCGGCGGTTAAAAATCTAGTTGATCTGTCAGTTGTAGGTTTGCCACACTTTCATCGCGGAACATAGGCAGAATATGCTGGCAGAAAGCCTCCGTTGCCTTGGAGCGATAGCGCTGGGGATTCATAATTTGCACCAACAAGCGGCGAATCACCATTCCCTCGATCGGTACCCTTGCTAGCACCCCCAACTCCAACTCCTTTTCCAGAGCCGTAAGAGGCAAGAATGCCGCTCCCAAACCCGCCTGGACAGCACTCTTAATCGCCTCGATCGAATTTAGCTCCATCGTCACCGGCAATTGGCGGGGCACCACGCCATTTTTCGTCAGCACCTGGTCAATCACCTTCCTGGTCGTGGACTGGGCATCCAAGACAATAAACTGCAGGTTATACAACTCCTCCCGCGCGATGCACTCCCGCTGTGCCATAGCATGATCTTTCGGCACCACCAAAACAAACTCATCAAGGGCATAGGGGACAATCTCCAGGGCGTGGCGTAACTCTGGCGGAATCTCCCCCCCCACAATTGCCAAATCCACCTGCCCATTCATCACACTCCAAGCCGTGCGCCGCGTGGAATGCACGTGTAAATGTACTTGCACATCTGGATAATGTTGGCGGAACTGCCCGATCAGGCGGGGCATAAGATAGGTACCAGTTGTTTGGCTTGCCCCAATCACCAGCGTCCCCCCGTGCAAATTCTGCAAATCCTCGATGGCACGGCAGGTTTCCTGGCAGAGATTCAAAATCCGTTCGCCGTAGTCAATCAATAACTTACCCGCCTCGGTCAACTGCGCCCTGCGCCCGCCACGGTCAAAAAGTGGTACATTGAGTTGGCGTTCCAGATGTTGCACCTGCAAACTCACCGCCGGCTGTGACACAAACAGACTGTCCGCTGCCCGCTTAAAGCTACCTTCTACAGCGATCGCCTTCAAAATCCGCAGTTGGTCAAGGGTAAAAGGAATGTCAGTCATGGACTCTAACCAAACGATCGAAAAACTCATTACTGGGGGTATTTTGGTGATGGCTAGGCGATGCCCACCCCGCAGTTGCGGTAGATTTCAGCAGCTTAGCCCCCCCCAAAGGGAGAAACTGGGACAAAAGTGTATAGAGTTTGCTAGCCCTCTATCCCACTACGATACCCTGGAATTTCACTATGGGGATCAAAATCTCATTCTATACAAAATTCCTGTCCACCTCCTAGTGCTTACCTACAATAGCCCCAAACTCTCCCCCCAGATACTAGAAACTCTCCTGCCTACACTACAAAATTTCCTCACCTGATTATGCTATATTTAGCCCAGGCACCATGATCAGGGCATGGCAGACACTTTTATCAAGATGCAGATTTCGATCCCCCCCATCGAAGGGGTAGAGGATATTCCCGTTGCGGCAGTGGAAGCCCTGGCTGCCAAGATGGGGTTTAGCCCCGATCGGGTACAAGACATCGCCCAAGCCCTGACGGAAGCCTGTGTCAACGCCATTATTTACAGCGATTCCGATGCGGATGTAGAAATTGTGATCCTGGCGTGCCAAAATAGTCTAATATTAGAGGTTAGGGACAAAGGTCCTGGCTTTGAGCCGGATGCCGTGCCCCCTCCCAATTTTGAGCTGATTTCAGAAATGGGAGTAAAAAATGGCGGTTTCGGTATCCATATGATCAAAGCACTAGTTGACAAACTAGAGATCGAGTCCTCTAATAAGGGCACAGTAGTCCGCATGAGTACCTTCTTGTCCAAGGCAGATAACTAACATGACTCATTCCTCTTTTCTCCAAGACGAGTTAAAAATTTCCTCCAAGGAAGAAGACAACAAAGTTACCCTCAAATTAGAGGGTGCGCTCAGTGCTACCACGGTGCCCTACTTTCGCCAAACGGTGCAGCCCTACCTCGATCGTCCTGTGGCGGAGATTATCTTGGACTTTGCAGGGGTCACTAAAGTTGTTAGTCGGGGCGTGGGGGCAGCCATCGATGTGGCGGTACAGATTAAAAAGATTGGCGGCAGGATGCGGGTGGAAAACATTGGCAAGTTTAGTCGCTCCCTCTATATCCAGGGGGTCCACCTCGTAGCGGATGTGCCTGAACTAGAGGGATTTGAGCCGTAGGGGAATGCCCCTACTCTTTTTGGTGGGAAAACTGGTAAGCTCCTAACCAACCGAGGATAACAGATAGCCCCAAAAGCACTACAAAGGTATGCCAGGGGGGGACACCCCCTTCTAAAACAGCACGTAAACCTATACTGGCGTGGGTGAGGGGTAAAAGGTAAACGATCGGTTTCAGGACAGCAGGCAGCTGGGCAGGTTCAAAAAATGTCCCCCCTAAAAAAGACATGGGCACAATCAAGAAATTGTTGTAAAGACCTACTGCCTCCAGAGAACGCACCCGCAGTCCCACAATCACCCCCAAACCCGCAAACACCATAGAGTTGGCAAACACCACCAACAAAAACAGGGGATGGAGGAAATACCAATTCCCCGACACCAACAGTCCCACGATCGCCAGGGTAAAGGCAGTAATTCCTCCCCGGGTCACCCCCGCCAGCATTTTGCCTAGGTAGAGGGAGAGAGGATGGACAGGGGCTATTAACAATTCTTCAAAAGTCTTACTGTAAAGCCGATCGCCGCAGACGGAAAAAGTAGTTCCCCCAAAGCTGATGGTCATGGAGGAGAGGGCAACCATCCCCGGCAGGATGAAGAAGAGGTAATTCCCCCCGCTAACTTTGATGTCGATCGTGTTACCTAAACCAAAACCAAAGGCAATGATGTAAATCATGGGGGAGATCAGCCCTGAGGCAATTACCTGGGGTAACCGCACCCGTAAATCCAGCCAATCTCCCCACCAAACGGTCAAACTGTCCTGCAGGATGTAACTAAGCATTAACTTCGGGAAGCTAAGCGCTCAAACTCTGCCTGGGCTGATTGTAACATTTGTTGGCGGCTGTCTTGACAATTGCGGATGGTGAGAGAGGGGACAAGGTTGCGGGCTTGGAGAGCCATATGCAGCTGCAGGTTAGCCACATAATCACTGAGAGCTTCTTTCTGGGTTAGGTGCATATCACTCATCTATCCTAGGTTGTAAAAATAAGTATAAAGCACCTACATCCATAACTCAGATAAATGCAATAAACCTTTACAAGGGGGAAGACCCCCCAGTGATTACTCGATCGTTTCTAGGGCAAAGCCGCTGTAAGCTTCCATGCCGTGTTCCCCTACATCTAAGCCTTTTAATTCCTCTTCTTTTTCCACCCTGAGGCCCCCTGTGACAGCGGCAATCGCTAACCAAGCAACAAAACTAAAGATAGTGGTGAATGCTCCCACCGTGAGGATACCGACGATTTGGGGAATGAGGGCATCCAGGCCGCCCCCTAGGAGAAAGCCCCGCGCTGGTCCAGTTCCTGCCTGTAGGATAAAGTCATTGCCAATATCAGCCTTTGGTCCTACTGCAAACAGACCGACTGCTAGGGTACCCCAGATACCGCAGACCAAGTGAACGGAGGTAGCACCAACGGGGTCATCAATTTTAATTCTGTCAAAGAAGCCGACGGCGAATACAACCAAGATGCCCGCAATAATACCAATCAGCGCCGCCGCAGGCAAAGTGACATAGGCGCAGGGAGCAGTAATTGCCACCAGTCCTGCCAAAATACCGTTAATAATCATGGACAAGTCGGGCTTGCGTAACGCTAGCCATGCCGTCACCGTAGCGGCTAAACCCCCTGTGGCTGCTGCCAGGTTGGTAGTTAGAGCAATGTGAGCAATCAAGCGCCCATCCAGTGCCATAGTAGAGCCAGGATTAAAGCCAAACCAGCCCAACCACAGAATTAGACAGCCCAAGGTGGCGGAAGTCATGTTGTGCCCAGGGAATGCCCGCACACTGCCATCTTCCCCGTAGCGCCCTAGGCGGGGTCCCAGTAAACCAGCGCCCACCAAGGCTGCCCAGCCTCCAACGGAGTGCACAACCGTAGAACCAGCAAAGTCCCAAAAGCCAATCCCTGCTAACCAGCCACCGCCCCATACCCAGTGACCGGTAATGGCATAGGAAATCGCCACTAACAAAAAGCTGAAAAGCAAAAATGCCACAAATTTAATCCGCTCTGCTACTGCCCCAGAAACGATCGTGGCAGCTGTTCCCGCAAACGCCAATTGGAACAGAAACTTTGCCTGCAGAGGTACCCCTGTCCAGTTGAGGGCACTGAATACTCCCTTATAGGCATTCCCTTGAGCGGGGCTATTGTCTTGCCCTGTCAAAAAGAAACCCTGGAGACCAATAAAGGCGTTGCCATCGCCAAACATAAAAGCAAAACCTACCATCCAAAAGGCAACGGTGGCAATAGCAAAGACAATGAGGTTTTTCGCCAAAATATTGACGGCATTCTTGCGCCGACAAAAACCCGATTCTACCAAGCCAAAGCCCGCATTCATAAAAAACACAAGGAAGGCAGCTACTACTACCCACAGGGTATCTAAGCCAACCTTGAGGTCTGCCATCATCTGTTCGGGAGTAGGGCTATCCTGGGCACCAGCGGCATAGACCCAAAACACTCCAATCAAAGCGGCAAAGGGTAAACATACCCGCCAATTGACCTTGCTGCGTTGCAGCTTGCGCCTACTAAACGATCGTGCTGATAACACCTCTAAACCTCTTGAACCTAATTATGCTCTATCTCAACAAACCCAGGGGCAGGAATTTGTATTGGATGTTACAGGTGTTAAGAAAGTCTTAAGTCATTTCGTTAAATCTGTCACATTAGTAACCGTCGGACCTAGTATATTGATCAATGCTGTCTGCTCTGTCCACTATGATTTCTGTCGCACCCCACCTGCTTACTGCCAATGACAATGGGACTTTTGTGCGTTCCCCCCGCCTGCACCAGCGCCTGCACTTAATTGAGGAGTTGCTAGATGAGGTCTTGGCAGAGACCTGTGGGCAGGAGATTGTCGGTTTGCTGCAGCAGCTGCGCCACCACTACGCCCAGTACCCCTCGGCAACGATCGTGGAAAACCTGGACCTGGAGAGGGCTATTATGGCAACACGGGCTTTTGCTCTCTACTTCCAGTTGATCAATATCATCGAACAACAAAATGAGCAAGAGGAAGCCCTCGATGCTACAGAACATCACCCCATCGGCACCTTTGCTTGGTTGTTTCCGGAGCTAAAGCGTCAGAATGTGCCCTTTGCCCATATTCAAAGATTGCTAAAACGGCTGGATATAAAACTGGTCTTTACTGCCCACCCGACGGAAATTGTGCGCCAAACAATTAGAGAAAGACAGCGCCGCATTGCCTGTTTGTTGCATCAATTTGAGATTGCCCCTGTAACTGAGCGGTCTGTGCTGCTCAACCAAATTCGAGAGGAGATCAAGCTGTGGTGGTACACGGATGAGTTAAACCAGGACAAACCAACGGTTTTAGATGAGGCGGAGTACACACTACACTACTTTGAGGAGGTGCTCTTTGATGCCATTCCTGTTTTGTATGAGAAGTTGGTGCGGGCAATCAAGCAGACTTTTCCCACGTTGGAACCTCCTGCCCCCAGTTTTTGTACCTTTGGCTCTTGGGTTGGTTCCGATCGGGATGGCAACCCAGCGGTGACACCGGCGGTAACTTGGCAAACTGCCTGCTACCAAAGGGAATTGGTATTGCATAAATACATCAAATCGGTTAAGCAGCTGATACAAAGACTGTCTCTTTCCCAGAGTGTGGCGGATTTTGCCGATGAATTGACCCATAGCCTCAGCCAAGACCAAGTCATTTTCCCTAAAGTGTATGAACGGCTGTCGGTGCGCTATCGCCGTGAACCCCTGCGCATGAAGCTGTCCTATACTTTAGCGAGGCTAGAAAATACCCTGGCATTTACGACTAAGCTCAAACATACGCCCTGGCAGACGGTAGACCCCGCCCCTGCCCAGGAAAGGGACCGCTATGACAACGCCGATCAGTTTTTGGCGGAATTACATCTGATTAGGGATACACTGGCAAAGTTGAATATCACCTGTCAAGACTTAGAGCGTCTGATTATTCAGGTGGAGGTCTATCGTTTCCATCTTGCCCATTTGGATATTCGCCAGGAGAGCAGCAAACACGAACAGGCGATCACAGAGATTGCCGAAAGATTGCGTCTTTTACCTGTCCCCTATGACACCCTCACGGAGGCAGAAAAACAGGCGTGGTTACTAAAAGAGTTGAGCAGTCTAAGACCGATCGTGTCCAGTCGGCTGCGGTTTTCCGAGGCTACAGAGAATATCTTGCAGACTTTCCAGGTGGTGCAAAAATTGCAGACGGTCTTTTCCCACCACATTTGCCACACTTACATTATCAGCATGAATCACACTGTCAGTGATGTGTTAGAGGTTTTATTGCTGGCCAAGGAGGCGGGCTTGTATGACCCGGATACGGGGGAGAGTAGTCTGTGCATTGTACCTTTATTTGAAACAGTGGAAGACTTGCGAGTAGCACCCCAGGTGTTGGAAGCCCTGTTATCCATTCCCCTCTATCGCCAACTGTTGATGAGTCAGTCCAACCTGCAGGAAGTGATGTTGGGCTATTCCGATAGCAATAAGGATTCGGGCTTTTTAAGCAGTAATTGGGCAATTTACAAGGCGCAGCAGGCTCTTAATCAGGTAGCAAGGCAGTTTGGCGTGGAGTTGCGTATCTTTCACGGACGGGGCGGCTCGGTGGGGCGGGGGGGTGGTCCTACCTATGAGGCAATCCTGGCGCAGCCTGCCTACAGTGTGGATGGGCGCATCAAGATTACGGAGCAGGGAGAGGTCTTAGCTTCTAAGTACAATTTGCCTAACCTAGCTCTCTACAATTTGGAAAAGGTGGCAACGGCGGTGATTCAGGCGGGTCTGCTGCCCAACAGCTTAGATACCCTGGAGTGCTGGCGGGATATTATTGAGGACTTGGCAAACCGATCGCGGCAGGTCTATCGCGCTCTGATCTATGACAACCCCCATTTTGGGGAATTTTTCCATCAGGTAACGCCAATTGAGGAAATTAGCCAGTTGCAGATCAGTTCTCGTCCGGCACGGCGGGCGGGCAAGAAGGATTTGGGGAGTTTACGGGCAATTCCCTGGGTGTTTGGCTGGACGCAGAGTCGCTTTTTACTGCCGGCTTGGTTTGGGCTGGGTACGGCATTTAGTGAATTTTTGGCGGCAAATCCGGAGCATTTGAATTTAGCGCAGTTTCTCTACCAGAAGTGGGCATTTTTTAAGATGATTATTTCCAAGGTGGAGATGACGCTGGCAAAAACTGACCTGCAGATGGCGGCGCAGTATGTCAATGAGCTAACCCGCCCTGATTTCCGCGAGCATTCCCAGTTCTTCTTTGACCAAATTGTGGCAGAATATAACCGCACCTGTGATGTGGTGCTAAAAATTACTAATCACAAACGTCTGTTGGACGGGGACAAGGAGTTACAACGATCGGTGGCTTTGCGCAATTATTCCATCGTGCCCTTGGGGTTTATTCAAGTATCCCTACTCAAACGTCTACGCCAGTTCAATCAGCAGCGCGTTGATCTGCGCTCCCCCTATTCTAAGAACGAACTACTGCGGGGTGCTCTCCTGACCGTCAATGGCATCGCGGCAGGCATGCGTAACACAGGTTAAAGAAAATTTGTTGTATGGGCATTGCCGATCGTGATTAAATTTATCTTAGCGCTGAACTATGCCTGTGATCACTGTCAATCTCTTGCACCCGTCGAATTTATCTGTAGTGCAAAGTTGGAGTTTCCCGTCGGAGTCGGTTGTCCGCATTGGGCGGTCCGCCGATAACGAAGTGGTGCTGTATAGTTCCGTTGTGTCGCGCTACCATTTGGAATTACATTACGTCAACAATCAATGGGAGTTGCATAACAAGGGGGCAAATGGCACGTTCTGGGAGGAAAAGCCCATCAGCAAGCAGAAGGTAGTTGATGGTATGGTCATTCGCTTGGCTTCTTCGGGACCCAAGTTACAGTTGTGCCTCGATGACCGCCCGCCCCTGCCGACACCCAAATCAGCGAAAACCAAACCCCAACGCGGTTTTACCGATGATACGACCCAAACGATCGGGGAAGACATTCAGAAACTAACGGGCAATGACTCCTAGTAGTTATGACCCTCTCACCGCGCCTGCTCAAGACAATTCGAGCCTTTCGCTTCTACGGTTTGGTAGGGCTATGGACCCATGGGGTGCCGGGGGTAATTGCGGGGGTGTTGTTACTGTTTGCGGGCATCAGGGGCAATGAGGGCACTGCCAGCAATCCGGGGACTCTGCCGGGGGTAGCAGCGGCGTGGATTGCCTGGGCGTTAGTGGTGGCGGGGTTTGTTTGGAGTTATATTTATATTCGCTGGGCAAAGCAGTTGGCGGATATTCAGCGCCCCACCAAGGCACAGACTTTAATCCAACTAAAAATCGGGCTGGGCATCAGTCTAGGGGGACAGTTTACGGCTCTATTGGCAGCCTTTGCTATTGTCGGCACCCTGGCGCAGCGGGCTTTATTCCGTACCCAGGGGTTGATTGTCGATGACCCTAGCCGCTTTGTGGAACCCATCGATTTATTTGTGGTGCAAGCTAGTCTATTGATCCTTCTTGCCCATTTTTTGGGTACTCTAATTTCCCTATGGTTACTCGATCGAGTAACGCGTCCCGCTGAGACTTAGAAAGCACCAATTTTGGGAAGCAGATGAGCTATGCTGTAACTATGGGGAACACTGGTACCAATGAGCTACTGTTTTAATCCTGCCTGCCCACAACCCGTCAACCCCAACAAGGTGACCCACTGTCAAGCCTGCGGTAGTCCGTTACTTCTGCGCAATCGTTACGTGGCGGTTAAGATGCTAGGGAAGGGGGGTTTTGGGCGCACTTTTCTGGCGGTGGATATAGATATGCCCTCGCGGCTGAAGGTGGTGATCAAGCAATTTTTGCCTGGTAAACTCCCCCCGGAAATGCTGCAGAAAAGTTTGGAAATGTTTCAGCGGGAGGCGGTACTGTTGGAGAAACTGGGCAAGCATCCCCAAATTCCCACCCTCTATGCCTACTTTACGATTCGCAACCAGTATTACCTGGTGATGGAATTCATCGACGGCAAAGACCTCCTCAAGGAGTTGGAAGTAGAGGGTCCGTTTAATCAGGAAAAAGCGATCGATTTTCTGCGGGGCTTACTGCCTGTAATTGACTTTTTACACCAACACAACGTCATTCACCGCGACATCAAGCCCGCCAACATTATTCGCAACAGCAAGGGGGAATTGGTGCTGGTGGATTTTGGGGCAGCCAAGGAGATCAACCGTTTGGCAGAGGCAGCGGCAGCCCCCGGCACGATGATCGGCAGTATGGAGTATGTGCCCCCCGAACAGGTAGTGGGAAATGCCGTACCCGCTAGTGACCTTTACAGTCTGGGGGCGACCTGTGTCCATTTAATCACGGGCAAAAAGCCTTCCCTAGTCAGAGACTTGCTCACTGACACCTGGCCCTGGCGCAAACACTTGCCCCCTGGGGTGGAGATACCCGACTTCCTGGGGAATGTCCTGGATAAATTGCTGCAGGGAGCGGTCCTCGATCGGTACAAATCCGGCAGTGAGGCGCTCAAGGACTTGGAAATTGGCTTACTGCGGGAGCAGTCCAAGAGCATGATCAGTCTCTACCCGTCACGGCTGGACTATGCCCAGCTGGAGTATTTTTTATCGGTTGGGGATTTGAAAGCGGCGGACATGGAGACGTGGAATTTGCTCTGTCGTGCCCTTGGTCGACCGGCGGGGAGTAAGTTGGCAGAACGGGATATAGCGCGCATTCCCTGCAATGAACTGCTCAACCTGGATATATTGTGGCTCCGCTATAGCAACAATCGCTTTGGTTTCAGTGTCAAGTGCGACATTTACGAAGCAGAGGGGCAAAATTATCGTAGCTTTTGTGAAAAGATTGGCTATCGTGTGAAGCGGGCGGGGTCAATGGCGTGGATCAACGGTAGCCGCATCAACTACAGTCACGAAGCCCCTAGGGGGCATTTACCTTGGATTCCCGGCTTCTATGAGGCAGACACACCCCTTGGTCAAGAGGGACTGATGCGGCAATTGCTGATGACGGTGCGCAGTTGTCAGCGCAAGCTGTCTCCCTTTACGGCTGTCACGCGTTGATGTTTCCCCTTCTCCTGGCCCTAGCCCTGGCTTCTCCCTGTCCCGACTGTTTCGTGCTAGTCTACCCCGATCGGGATAGCTCTGCCGGTTTTAAGGACTATCGCTGTGGGGATTTGAGCTACGACGGTCACACAGGTACGGATTTTGCTGTTGCTGATGAGGGACGGATGCGGGCAGGGGTGAGGGTAGTGGCGGCGGCGGCGGGCAGAGTGCTGCGGGTACGGGATGGGGTAGTCGATCGGCGGGTCACGGACCCTAGCACAGTCAAAGGGCAGGAGTGCGGCAATGGGGTAGTGATTGACCATGGGGGAGGCTGGGAGACGCAATATTGCCATCTGCGGCAGGGATCGGTGCAGGTGCGCCCTGGACAGTGGGTGGAACAGGGGACCGTTTTGGGTTTGGTAGGGCAGTCGGGGTTAGCCTCCTTTCCCCATGTGCATTTTGCAGTGCGTCACCAAGGACGGACCATTGACCCCAATGGCGGCGTGGAGGTGGGCAAGACTTGTCAAAGTAACCAAGGCAGTCTGTGGCAGCGACCAATCCCCTATGTGCCGACCGGTTTAATTCATGCTGGTTTTAGCCCCCAGGAGCCAACATTGGCAGAACTGGAAGCGGGGAAGTGGGAGGGAGCAAAGATCACCAGCAAAGATAAGGCACTGGTGTTTTGGACCCGTTCCTACGGTGTGAAAAAGGGCGATCGTGTGCGTATGACCCTTGTCAATCCCAGCCAACAGACAGTGGTGGACTATCAAACCACCCTGGACAAAGACAATCGCTTCTTTATGCTGTTTAGCGGGACAAGGCAGTTAAACCCGGGGGTGTGGACAGCCACTTTTCACCTAGAACGCAACAGCGAGCAACTGATTGCCATTACCCGCACGATCAATGTCAGAGAGAACTAATACAAAAGTGAAACCAGTGTTTAACTCTGGCGGGCAGATTTGTTTGGTTGTAAAAAAGTTTGGCTACTTAGCAGTTTTTCTTTTGTGTTTGTGCTAATTTAGCGTAGTAGATTGAGGCAGAGACCTAGTTCTTCATCTTTTGATCCAGATCACGCGTTGCAAAGAGTAACAATCACATTGTTCTCTGGGGGGAGGGAGTAAGATAGTCTTAGAGTTTTTGGAGGCCAGGTTATGAAATGGGCTAGTGTAGTTGTGGCGATGTTCACGATCGGTACTCTCAGCGCCGGGGCGCAAACTGTTACGACTTTCCATTGTATTTCTACCAAGGTGCAGACCAGCAGCGGCAAGGAAGAAAATGTCTTTGCCACAGTGGCACGGCGGGGCAATCGCCAAACCCCTCCCATGATTCTCTGGCGCACAACCCTCGGTAAGTTCACTCCCCAGGAACGCTGCAAAGTGGTCAGCGATCGGTTGACAGAAGTAGTAGCACAAAACAACGGCAAACTAAGCAATCTCTACCTCACCTACGGGCGGGTGGACGGGGAAGCGGTAATTTGTCATGTGCCAGACAAGAATGGGGCTTGCAATCGCCGCAATATGCTGTTTACTCTCCGTCCCCAGGACAAGGGGAATGAAAAGAAAATCCTAGAGCAAATGGTCAGCTTTAGCGTTACGGGTACAGGCAGTGCCGTACAACAAAGTGGCGAACAGTTCTACGCCGCCTTCGGAGAAGAAGCAGAAAAGATGTTAGAAACTACAGCGGCAAGCACCTCTACTCCTTCTGGTATCTAGGCAATAACAATGGTACAGCTCCTGGCTTTCCTAACGGCAGTCACCACAGGGGCAAAACAGCCCCCCCTCACTACGTTTAGCTGTATCCGATCGGGAGAGCACTTTGCCACGATCGCGCGGCGGGGTAGTCGGGTCACTCCCCCCATGATTATCTGGCGCAGCGACTTGGGTCTGTGGACAGCCTGGGAACGTTGCCGGGTAGTGAGTCAGAGATTGAGCGCGGCAGTGGCAGCCCAGGGGGGTAGCTTCCGCAATTTATTTCTCACCTATGGTAGTGTCAATGCCCAACCTGTCATCTGCTACGTCAATTCCCCAGCGGGAGCCTGCAACAGTCAAAATCTGCTGTTTACCCTCAGACCCAGCGATCGGGGGCGGGAGGAAACCATCCTGGCACAGCTAGTGAGTTTTGGCGTCAGAGGGAGCGGCAGCGCCGTAGAGCAGAATGCCCCCCAATTCTATGCCCCCCTAGGGGAAGCAGTGGAAACCCAGTTATCACAAGCAGGGAGGTAGGAAAGATGAAGAAACTAATAGCGGTAGCGATACTCGCCAGCCTAGCAGGGCAACTCTATGCCCAGGACCCCAGTAAGAGCACCAAGCCCAGAACCCAGCCCCAGCCGAATGCCACAGTGACAGTATTTGAATGTATTCCTTTCAAAGGCAACTACGCCACGATCGCGCGGCGGGGGGATAGGGTGACGCCCCCTATGATCGAATGGACAGCTACCCTAGGGGGAGAATGGACGCCCCAAAGACGGTGCCAGGAGGTCAGTCAGCGCTTGACCAGGGCAGTGGCAGCAGCAGGGGGCAAACTACGCAATTTGCAACTCACCTATGGTTCCGTCAAGGGACAGCGGGTCATCTGCTATATTGATGCCAGTACGGCGGTCAATGCCTGCAACGAGAAAAACTTGCTCTTTACCCTGCGACGGGAGGACATCGGCAAAGAAAGGGAGATTTTACAGACGATCGTGCAATTTAGTATCAAAGGCACAGGCAGCCATGTACAGCAGAGTGCAGAGCAGGACTATGCTCTCCTAGGGGAGGCAGTGGAAGATATACTCAGTAGTGGCGGCGACAAGGCGCAGGGCATATAGACAAACGAGGGGTGAAGTTAAAGGCGGCATTTCTAGGACTAGCGGTATTGCTGGCAGGGGTGCCTGCTGTCTATTTGGTAGTGGCGAGATTACCCCATTGGCAACTGCGGCAACAGCCCTTGACGGTAGCAGAGGCGAGGGACTTAGCCCAGGCAATCACTGTGCGTCTGATTGGGGAAGCGGGTTTAGGTTCAGGAGTAATCATTGCCTTTGATGGCACTACCTACAAAGTCTTGACCAATCGCCACGTGGTGGAAATGCTGGGGGAGAAATTTGCCGTGATGACGGGGGATGGACAGATGTACCCCGGGGAAAAATTAGGGGAGCAGCGCCTGGACGGTCTGGATTTAAGTTTAGTTACCTTTGCCGCCCCCAAGAAATATACCGTTGCCCCCCTCGTTGCCCCCAAACTAAAGCCCCAGGACAAACTCTATGCCGCCGGTTTTCCCAACTACCGCGCTGTTTCCCCCGATCGCATTGAAGATACCCGTAGCTGGGGCATAAGGGCATTTCACTTTACCCAGGGCAATTTTGCCATGCAGTTAGAGCACAAGTCCCTGCAGGGGGGCTACTCCCTCGGCTATACCAATGAAGTGGAACAGGGGATGAGTGGCGGACCTGTAATCGATGCCTACGGCAAGGTGGTGGCAGTAAATGGCAGACTAAAGTACCCCATCCAGGGGATTGACGCTTTTACCTTTGCCGATGGCAGTAAGCCCAGTAAAGAGGAGTACGAAGCCATGGAGTCTCTCAGCTGGGGCGTACCTATACCAAGTTTTTTGATTACCAGGGGGATTGAACAATGAAAAGGCACTGGTGGCGATTAGCGGCTCTATGGTTGCTGGGGCTATGCCTCTGTCTGGGGGTGGGGAGGGGTTCCGCTGCCCTGGATTTGAATTTAGTCTTGGGGGTAGCACGCCAGACAACAGTGGTCATTGCCCAGGATTTGAAACAGGGAGACAACCAGGCACTGCGGGAAGCCTTCCGCCCTGGGTCGGGGGTGCTCATTGGCAAACAGGGGGACTACTACTATGCTTTGACCAATGCCCATGTGGTGAGCGCGCGGGGCACGGACTACGGGGTACGCACAGCGGACGGGGTAGTGCACTTTGTGGATGACCTGGATACTAATGACAATATTTTGCCCCTAGGTAAAATCGGACAAAATGTCGTGGAGGGTTCGGATTTGGCGATCGTGCGCTTTCAAGCCCCCGGCAAAAATTACCCGATCGTGACTGTAAACCCCCAGAAAATCCCCTTTGAACCCGTGTTTGTCAGTGGTTGGCCCGACCCCGGTCCCCAGTTCCCCAGTCGCACCTTTCGTTTGACCTCTGGGATGCTGAGCGCAATTTTGGCAAAGCCAGAGGATGGGGATTATAACACCCAGTACACTGCCCCCACCAGGCGGGGTATGAGTGGCGGACCAGTGTTTAACAGCAAGGGAGAACTGATTGCCATCCACGGCAGAGGCGGCGGCAAAAACCTCCCAGAGTACGGCAAGCCTGACCAGGACTGCGCCAAGGACTGCTTTAATCGCGGTATTGCTATTGATGTCTTTCTGGCAAAAGCCCGCCGTGACCCCAGGTATGCCCCTGTATTTGCTTCTTCTCCCCCGCCGCCCCCAGAGGTAGCCAAATTACCCACCACCCCCGCTGCGCAGTTTATTGAGGATATTTACAGACTATTTTCTGACCTACGACAGACCAAGTCCCGCCTTGATGATTTGGAGAAACGTTTGGACCGCCTACAGCGTAACTAGATACAAACTGCCCAAAGAGGAAGTGGTAGGATAGGTAGAGTAATTGGAGGGCAGTTTCCATGACCCAGGCGACCCTTGACACTTGGCAACACCTAAAGGATGCCATTGCTCGCAGCTCTGGTTTTGAACGGTGGTGGCGGATGCGCTATACTGAAGCAGAACTGCGGCAGCGACGGGATGAAATTATCCTTGCCTACCTGCGGGAAACTCTCAATACCTTAGCCTATTGATGACTTTTGCTGATTTCCACCACCAACTGCAAACTAAGCATCCCGATCGGATGCAGGTGATGAGCCAGAGCCGTACCTTGCCCCCCCACGATCGGTTTCAGTTGATGTGCCTAGCTGCTCAGGATGAAAATCCCCGTATTCGCTATGATGCCGTCAGCCAGTTGGGCACAGTGGGGACAGTGGACTTAGAGCGCACGCAGCAAATTTTAGAGACGGCTCTACAATCCGACCCAGAAATTGATGTGAGGGCAGCGGCGGCGGATTCCCTAGGAGCACTGCAAATAACTAGTGCTTTCCCCCTTTTGGTACAGACCTACCGATCGACCTCCGATTGGTTGCTACAGCTGAGCATTGTGGCGGCACTGGGTATCCTGGGGGTAAGGGAAGCCTTTGACCTGTTAGTAGAAGCAACAGCCAGTGAGAACGAGTTAGTGCAAATTAGTGCTATTCGTGCCCTAGGGGATTTGGGGGACGATCGGGGGGTAGAAGTTGTGGCACAGTTTCACAATCACAGGGATTGGCAAGTCCGCCACGCTGTTGTACAGGCACTGTCCCAGCTAGGGGAAACAGCTAAACCTCTACTGCAGGCATTGACCCAAGACCCTGTCTCCCATGTGGCGGCAGCTGCCCGCCTAGCTCTGGGGACGGATTAGCACGATCGGGGTTTGCTCGTTGGCATTGCCGGCGGGATTCTGTTGCAGTGCTCTCTCTAGGAGCTGGGGATCGGCACCAGTAGTATGGGCGACGATCTTGACCCCTCCCAAGTCATTGACATCCACGATCGCTGCTTCCAAGCCTGTCTTATCTTTGATGCTATTGACTACTGCTTGGGCGTTGGTTGGTCCCAGCACAATAAACTGGTCGTAGGGCGGCAGAGTCCCTGTTACATCGTCAATCAGGCGGGCTTGCTCCCCTGCCAACTCATAAAACACCCCCGGACGACGCAATACCACCTTGGCTATCCCCCCCACCACAAAAGCAAAAAATACCCGCCATGCCCCCACCTCGTCCACCAAGACCTGCAAGCCGCAGGCTGTCGCCAAACTGGAGGTAGGTAAAAAGTAATAGCATAGCCGCTTTGCCAACCAACCGGGCTTTACTTCCGTGGGGTGCCGCCACCGCCCCTGCATGATCGCTACCGGCGTTTCCCCGATCGTAATAATATCCCCCGGCTGTGCATGGGGCAAAACATAGCGTTCTATTACTGCCACAGGGTCATCCATGACCGATAGGAGATGGGTACGGATAGGCATCACCAAGACATCTGCCATCTGGCGCCAACGGGGTTGACTGTGGGGAAACTGCAGGGGAACAACCATGTGATAGGTGCGCGGTGTGCGTCCCGCCGGTCCGTAAATAGCCGTGTGCAGCTGCAGCCAACAAGCCTGTAATTGGTCTAGGTTTACCCCCTCGATCGTTGTCCGCAGTCTGATTTCCGTTGTCTTCTGGGCCTTGACAATGTATGCCTCCCAATAGTTGTCGTAACGACGGGGTTGGTCGGGATGCTGGCTATACACCTCATGCCGAGTACTAATACCCACCAAACTCCCCTGGGATAAAAGCTTTTCCGTCACCGCCACCTCCGCTAAAAAGAGGTCAAACCGATCGGTGGGGTTGTGCGCCAACCACTGCCCCTCAATCACAATGCGATCGGTGCCCAAGTAAACTTCCCACTTGCCGTTGCTAATCTGCAGACAATTCCCTGGTCGCCGCCGATATTGCCCCTCAAATAACAGCCCCAGCGCCAGTAAAACCCCTAAAATCCCAAATATCGCCACCAATGCCTCTAAAATCTTAAGATTTCTTTACAAAACTCTGGTAAAACTGTCAACCCTGCTACTTTACTAACATAAAAATAATAAGTAGATATACCCATAATGGTAGAGGAATATTACTTTTGCCTCTATATTGCTGGAAAAGTAAACCCCAACTCACGGCGCGCTATCAATAACTTACGCCGACTCCTGGCAGAGCAGCCCCACATGCGCTACACCCTAGAGATTGTGGATGTCCTAGAAAATCCCGATCGGGCAGAGGCAGATAAGATTAAGGCTACTCCTACCCTGGAGTGGCGATTTGGTCAACAACGGGGAAGGTTAGTGGGAGACTTTTCCCAGACTGAGAAGTTAGCCTCCCTATTTCGCTAGATATTGCTACTACGGATTTGTTGACGCAGTTGCTCTAGTTCCGCATCGACGGGGCTGGGGTTGAGAGCGGGAGTGGAAGCACTGGTACCCATCAGGCGAGCCTTCATTGCCATCAGTTCATCATCGAGGTCGCTATTGGACTCCAGTTGGGCAAATTGTGCCTCTAGGTTGTCCATACCCATTTCAGACAGAGCATTAGCTTTTGCCTCTGCCATCAGTACCCGCTCTTCCATACGCTCGAAGGCAGCCGCTGCCGACTTGGTGTTGATCTTGCCCATCATGTTATTGAGGTTTTCCTGCGCTTTTGCTGCCTGAATGCGGGACTTGAGCATTTCCTTCTTGGTTTTTGCCTCCGCGATCTTGCTCTCCAGGATGGTAAGGTTCTTCTTCAGTTGGTTGACCTGGGCAACAGACTGTTCGTAAGCGGGTTTGATGCTAGCTAGGGTATCGGCGTAGGTCTTTTTGCGGGCGAGGGCTTCACGGGCCAGGTTTTCGTCCCCCTTTTGCAGGGCGAGCATGGCACGCCGTTCCCACTCCATCACCTGGGCTTCTGTCTGTTTATACTGTTGTTCCTGGCGCTTCATGGCTGCCATCGCTTGGGCAACTGCCTGGCGGAGCTGCACCAGGTCTTCTTGCATATCAATGATTGTCTGTTCTAAAATCTTTTCCGGGTCTTCAGCGGCGGTAATGAGGGCATTAAGGTTAGACCGCGCCAACATACTAATCCGATCGAGTAGTCCCATAGGTTTTCCCCGTGTTAAACACCTTTTCCCCAATTATACAAGGGTAAAGGCTTTCTGTCCTATACTAAAACTGCGTTACCAAAGTTTATTTATGTTTACGATCGAGATAAATTTGCGGAGCAATCCTGTCCCTGTGATTATCATGCGCAAAGACCAGGAGGGCGCAGACCAGCTCTACCATACCCTCGTGCAGGCTATGCAGGGGGAGGGGGAGAAGGTATTGCACCTGACCTGTGAGAAGCAAGAGGGGCGCAGGGTGGCAGTACTGAGCGCTGAGATTTTGGCGGTACAGGTGTCTAGCAAAACAAGTTCACCGACGGGCATGGGGGCTGGCTTTGTCCGCAATTGAGGCAAATGGGGTCTGGTTTAGTTGGCAGGGGTGTGCCCCCCTCTTGCGGGACTGCAGTTTTGTCATACCCCAGGGGCAGTTATGGATGTTGTTGGGGGCAAATGGCAGTGGCAAGTCCACCCTGCTGAAAATCATTGCCGGCTTATTAGAGCCGACGGCGGGGGAAATCAGGGTCAAGGGGACGGTGGGATTTGTTTTTCAAAATCCTGACCATCAGCTAGTGATGCCAACAGTGGGAGCAGATATTGCCTTTAGTTTGGGGGGACAGGGGCTAGGTCATCAGGCGTTGCAGGAACGTGTGGGGGCGGCTTTGCAGGCGGTGGATTTGGCTGGCTATCAGCGGCGACCGATCTATGCCCTCAGTGGAGGACAAAAACAACGGGTAGCGATCGCGGGGGAGTTGGCAAGGCAGACAGAAATTCTCTTGCTAGATGAACCAACAGCATTACTCGATCGGGACTATCAACTGGACCTGGTGCAACTGGTGCGGCGTCTGGTGGATGAGCGGGGGATTACAGCGCTGTGGGTGACCCATAGACTGCCGGAGTTAGACTACGCTGACGGGGCATTGCTGTTGGAGCGGGGTAAAATTATTGACCAGGGGAAACCCGATCGCCTACGGCAACAGCTAGAGGAATTGGTCTAAAATCAAGGAATTTCTGTAGCTTACATCAGGGTATATGCCAAGTTTTTTAGTAGCGATCGATGGTTCCAGTGTGCATCAGAAGGTGATTGACAAGGTGATAGAGTTAGCCACTCCCGGCAAGACCTATGTCATCTTGCTAACAGTTATGGAACCCCTAGAGAGTTACCTACCCCCTGTGTTATTGCCAACGGGGGATTGGGTGAGTTTGCCCCTGCCTGTGCATGAGGAGACGGAGAAAAAGTTGCGGGAGAGTGTCAGTTTGGTGTTAAAGCAGGCATCCGATCGCCTTGCCAGTCACAACATTGCCAATGAGACCCGCATGGAAACGGGCAGTCCTAGGGAAGTGATTTGCCGTGTGGCAGGGGAAGTGAAACCAACGGTGTTGATTTTGGGGTCGCGGGGCTTAGGCTCGATCGAGCGGTTGATGTTGGGGAGCGTCAGTGATTACGTTGTCCACCATGCCCCCTGTCCTGTGTTGATTGTGCGTTAATTGCGCGGTCCTTGGTAGTTAGTAAGGTCTGCCAGTTCCTGCAGGGAGCGGACACCCACTTTGAACTGCCCGTTGATCTCCCAGGTGGGATAGCTGGTGATCTTCTTATCCACACAAATTTTGGCAGGGGGAGTGCCAGGACCGCCGTTGGGGGAACATTCCACGTAGGGAACCAATCTCTTTGCCTCGCCAAATTTTTCTAACTGGTCGTGGCAGTGGGGACACCAATTGGCGCCATACATTTTTGCGCCCTGTTGGGCGAGGTGACGAGCTAACTGTCCAGCAAAGGTACTGCTTGCTGTTGCCACTTGTTTTTGCGTGGCATAGAGACCAACTGCCCCAATCATCACTACTAGACCTACGGACAGACCAGTAAAAAAGAGTTGACCTTGGTCTTCCCAGTCATTGCCTAACAAATTGAGGAGCCAAATCAGGGTGACATTTATGGCAGAGCCAATGCAGTAAAAACAGGGGGTTTGCAGTTCAAAGGCTAAGAGATACATGAGATAGCCACTGAAGAACAACATGGCGGTAGAACCGAGAAAGACTAGAAAGGCTAATTGTTGTTTTAGTTTCTTTTTTGCCTTGACATCTTCCCGTTTGTCAAACAGGGGAATTGCTGATAAAACCCCCACAAACAAATATGCCAACGCCCCAAATACTGTGAGGGGAATGTCAAATACTTTGGCGTATTCACTGCTCAAGACCCGATCGCACCCCGTACCACTGCCAGCGGCACAAAAAGCAGGGGCATTGCCCATAAAGTGAGTGACAGTTAAATAGGTAGTCAGAACTGTGCCTACTACTGCTAAAGCCACGATCGCGGGACGGGATATTTTGAAGATCAGCGGTTCTGCCAAGGGACGCATAGCCTATGCTCACACAACAACTCCCCCCTATTTTACCGCCTCAATCTGCAAAATTAGCTTCCCTGTAACAACAGTGCGCGCTTTTAGAAGTTTTGTGTCGGTCTTTAAGGCACCAAACTAAAATTCTACTTCTCTATCAGTTTTGTGAGAGGGGCAGATTTATATCCTGACAGGCAGAGAGTTTACAGGTTGGCTCTTCAGACCATGCCTAAGAATGTCCGCTAACCGCTGGTATAGGGGGAATCCTGCGGCAGTGCTAGGGTCAGCAAAACTGTTGATCTGTGTATCTAGCTCATAAAAAAAGGAGCAGTGCTCCCTCCAGAAATGCATTAGTTAGCCACCTTTATAGCTTCAGATTGGGGGGCAGAATTACCGTATCAATGACATGAATTACACCATTAGATGCTTTGACATCTACAGCAGTAATATTGGCACCATTGACCTTGGGTTTGCCATCTACAACCGTAACTTTAATGTTGCTTCCCTCTACTGTCTTCACTTCCCCAGGCTTGACATCCTTAGATAACACTTCTCCCGGCACAACGTGGTAGGTTAAAACTTTGACTAGGGTCTGCTTATTTTCAGGGCGAAGAAGTTTCTCCAGGGTGTCCTTGGGTAAAGCAGCAAAAGCAGCATTAGTAGGAGCAAACACCGTGAAGGGTCCTTTGCCAGAGAGGGTTTCCACGAGACCAGCAGCTTTAATGGCAGTGACTAACGTGGAAAAATCTTTGTTGCTAGAGGCAACGGTAACAATGTTACCTACCTCAGATTTAGCTACAACTTCTGCTGCCTGCACAGTAGGGCAATACCAGTTGCTGAAACCAAAGGCTATACCGAGAGATAACGCAACAGTAAGGGTCAGGTTTTTCATAGTCGGTGATTCAAAATTGTTTGCATTACTAACCTAAGAAAATTGCCAGTCTCTCACAATCCTGCGGTGGACATAAATCAATCTCTTAACTCTCCCACTAAAGTACAATTCAGGCATCAGCAGGGAACAATTGAATTACAATTACCTGTCATAGAAATACTAACCCTAGCTCTAATACCATATGGCACAACTTCCCAGTCTGGTTATTTTTGGTTAATATTGTGGTATGCGTAAATAACCCGATCGTGAAGGCTTTTCTCCTTTTCCTCATTCGGTTTTATCGTCTGTTTATTTCCCCTCTTTTGGGTCCCAATTGCCGCTATACTCCTACTTGTTCCCAGTATGCCCTGACAGCGATCGAGCGTTTCGGTGCTTGGCGGGGTAGTTGGCTGGCAATCAAAAGGATTCTCCGTTGTCATCCCTTCCATCCGGGGGGCTATGACCCTGTCCCTGAAGTAGAGCCAAAACTATGAAGTACGGTGAAGAAGCGATCGCAAAAGCTGCCTTAACTACTTTCCCTAACCCCAGACCTGGTAGGGAATACGAGATTCACATCACGCTGCCGGAGTACACCTGTAAGTGCCCCTTCTCTGGCTATCCTGATTTTGCCACTATTTACTTGACCTATGTGCCCAACCAAGTCCTGGTGGAACTGAAGGCAATCAAGCTCTACATTAACAGCTACCGCGATCGTTATATCTCCCACGAGGAGGCTATCAACCAAATCCTCGATGACTTTGTAGCAGCCGCCGATCCTCTGCGGGTACATATTAAAGGGGACTTCAATCCCAGGGGTAATGTGCATACTGTGGTGGAGGTGCGCTACCAAAAACCAGCTAGCTAACTGCTTCGCTCTCCCCCTGATTGATGTAAAAGCGGTCTTCGTTGGTGTCGTATTCAAATAACTCGGCGTAGCGTCCCCAATCAACGGCAGTGGCAAATTGGCGTTCCGCCTCTACAGGGGGAAAGTGCTCTTCCCACAAACTGAGGAAAGTATCCGATCGCACTGACCCACTCTTCTTCTCCTGCAGAACTTCCACCATTTTCCCCAGGACAGGGACATTGGCAAGGGCTTGCTGGCGGAAGAGGTCTTTACTGCGCAGGATGGTGGTAGTGGCAAAATCTTGCCCGATGGGGGTTAACTTCACGTCCCCCTGGGAGACAGTAGCAAAATCAAGGAGGACACAGGCATCTAGGATGGGGAGGAGGGCATCTACCTCCAGTTGCAGGCGTTCGGCAAGGCGGGGTATATCGTCTGTCCCCTCGGGGAGGTTGACAATCACTTCTAACAAACCGCTGATTTCACCCACGCGCACGTGGGGCAAGGGTGTAGCCCAGGGACTGCTAATTTCCACTGGCGGGGTAACTGCCGCCCCTACCAAACTCGGCTCCCGTCCCACCACTTCGATTTCCGGATTGGTCATCACCTGGTAGATGTAGTCCACCAGTTCCTTAAAGCGGGGATGGGTACGATCGTGGGGTCGTGGTAAATCAATAGTCAATTCCCCTCGCACCCTGCCGGGATTTGCCCCTAGGATAACCACCCGATCGGCTAAAAAAACTGCCTCTTCAATATTGTGGGTAACAATTAGGATGCTCTTGGAGGGGAACATACCTGCATTCCAGAGGTCATCGATCTCCCCCCGCAGGTTCTCGGACGTAAGGACATCCAGGGCACTAAAGGGTTCGTCCATAAACAACACCTGGGGTTCCAGGACGAAGGCACGGGCAAAACCCACTCGTTGTTTCATCCCCCCCGATAACTCCTTGGGGTAGGCACTCTCAAAGCCATCTAAGCCCACAAGGTCGATCGCTCTTAGAGCCATCTGCCGCCGCACTGTCCTGCTTATTCCCTTTGCCTCTAAGCCCAGCTCCACATTCTCCTGTACCGTCAGCCAAGGGAGGAGGGCAAAACTCTGAAACACCATCGCCACATCGCTGTTGGGTCCGTTCAACGGTCTGCCATTGCTGAGCACCTGCCCCCGACTAGGGGGAATCAACCCCGCCATAATCCTTAACAGCGTACTTTTGCCACTGCCACTTCTACCCAGCAGGGCAACCACTTCCCCCGATCGGATAGTTAGATTGATGTCCTGCAGGACGGGAAATTCTCCCTTCCCCTCAGGCAGCGGAAAATACTTGTGCACATTTTCCACAGTGATTAAGCTCATGGTGTCCCCCCCCCTACTACAAATGATACTTAGTTTCTGCCAATTGGTAGAGTCGCCGCCAGAACAAGCGGTTAAGTCCCACCACAAACAAGCTCATCATGCCAATTCCCAGGGTAATGCGTGCCCAGTCCCCTTGGTTAGTAGCGGCGGCAATGTATGCCCCCAAGCCCTGGGCTTGCAGAGTGGTAGTCCCCCAGGAAACAATTTCCGAGACAATGCTGGCGTTCCAGGCTCCCCCACTGGCGGTAATGCCCCCTGTTACCCAGGCGGAAAAGATGCCAGGGATAATCAAGCGCTGCCACCGCTTCCAACCCTTTAAGCCAATATCATCCGCCATCTCCCGCAAATCCGTAGGGATACTCTGCGCCCCCGCGATGGAATTAAAGAGAATGTACCACTGTGCCCCCAGGGACATCAACAGAATACTGCCCCAGTCAAGGCTGATGTGGGAACGGAGAAAGAAGATAGTGGCAAAGGGGAAGATAAAGTTGGCAGGGAAAGAAGCGAGGAATTGCACCACTGGTTGCAACAGGCGCGCCAATTTGGGCTGAAACCCGATCGCTACTCCCACGGGAGTCCAGACCAAGGTAGCAACCACCAGCAGTAAACTCACCCGCAACAGTGTCAACACCCCCAACCCCAAAACCCTGATTAATTCTCCTACTCCCACCGTAGTAATGACAAACTGCAGAGCAACAGCAATTAAGACACCTGTAATCAGCCACAGCAGGAGGTTAAACCACCGATCGTTGCCTTCCTTTATTTCTGCCGCCGGTTCCGGCAGCCAGCGGGAGAGGTCAGAAAGGAACTGATTAATTCTCTCCGAGAAAGGGGCAAGGAAGTTACCCAGCAAACTGGGCAGGCGGGCAGTAGTGATCAGGTCGTACATCCAAGAGGAAGGCACTTCAGCGCTGGCACTCTGTTCTAGGCGAAACTTATCCGACCAAGCCACCAGGGGGCGCCAAAACAGTTGGTCTACCGCCACGATCACAACGGCGATGGTGAGAATTGCCCATCCCAGGGCACTGAGATTTTCCTGGGCAATCGCAGTTGCCACATAGGAGCCTAAACCGGGTAGGATATACTCCTTGTTGAGGACGCTAATGGCTTCACTTTCCGAGACGAAAAACCACCCCCCTCCAAAACTCATCATGGCGTTCCACAGCAAGCCCACCATCGCACTGGGCACTTCCAATTTCATAAACCGTTGCCAGCGGGACAGACGATAGAGGCGGGCAGCCTCATCCAACTCGCGGGGAATCGTGCGCAAGGACTGATAGAAAGAAAACGTCATGTTCCACACCTGACTGGTGAAGATAGCAAAGATGGAAGCTGCTTCCAACCCCAACAAACTGCCAGGAAACAGAGCAATAAAGCCCGTAACTGTAATAGACAGAAAACCCAACACCGGCACAGACTGCAAAATGTCTAACAGAGGGACCAGAATCTTTTCTGCCCTGCGACTGTTAGCCGCCACATAGCCGTAGACGAGGGTAAAGACTGTGGAGAAAAAGAGGGCAATAAACATCCGTAAGGTCGATCGTCCCGCATAATAGGGCAGACGGCGGGGGTCGAGGTCAATCTCTGGTAGAGGCACATCCTCTTGGAAGGCTGCCATCATATCTGACCCCAAATGGGCAATCAGGGCTAAGACCGTCAATGCCGTCACAATTACTGCTACATCCGCCAGCCCAAAGGGGGCGCGCTTGAGAGTTTCCGCCGTAGGAAAGGTTCGCATAGAGGCTAAATTCTAGGGGCACAATTAAGAAATTTTAAGGGCTAGGAGGGGCATTCCAGTTAAAGTCGCTGATGCGCAGGAAAATTTCCCCCGTTTCTCGCTGCGGATTGATGCGTAAAATGACGGCGAAACTGCGCCGTTCCAACTCCACAGTATAGACGGAATCAGTAATCCTGCCCGTTATGGGGTTCCAACTCTGTTGATAGCCAACGCGGATCGGTCCAAATAGCTGCTGTTTGATGCCAGCAGTGATAACTTGTTTGTCCGCAATGCGATCGAATAAAAACGGGGAATTGCCTGCCTGCTCCGTCTGGCTATAGCGTAAATCCAACTTAGTGTAGTCGAGAAAGTCCCTGCTGTAGTTGCCCAAAGTGGCAGACAAGCCCGCTGTCCCCGTAATAAAACCCCGCACATCCCCCGAGGAATAGACGGAATAGGCCCCCGTCACCCCCACCACCGCATCTACCTGGGGCACGATCGGTTCTGCACTATAGCGCAAGCCCTGTTTAGAGTTAGGGGGTAAAGATTGTCCCCGCCAGAGGGGGAAAGTCCGATTCACAGCCACCACACTTTCCTGCTTTAGTAATACATCCCGTTTGGGGGCATCCGCTCTATCGGCATCTACTAACTGCAAGCCCGTTTGGTATTGCCATTTAATTTCAGTATCCGCAATAGTGTAGGTGGGGGAAAACAAACTGACACCAAAGGAATTGGGCACATCCTGCAAGCCCAGGGAGCCATTGAAAATCCGCTCTCGATAGGCATATTGGGCTTTGAAGGTTAACTCCCCCGCAGGACGACTGTAATCAATAAACCAGCGCAGCTCATTGCCGATGTTATTGAGGTTTAGACCAGCTAGACTAGCCCTGCCACCGATGTATTGTCCCTCTGGTAAAAGCACCTCTAGGCGACTAGTGACCCCCACCACACTAGTACTAAAAATGTTGCCCGTTTCCAAACTCTTCTGCACAAACAACTGGGGGGAAATCTGGAATTTCAAGTCTGGACGGCGAATAATGTCAAAATTTTGTTGATAAAAAATCCCCCCCCGGTCCTGCCGATCGAAGCCAACTAAAATGGGAAATTCACTGTCAAAACTGTCCAGCGTAATTTGATTGAGGGGCAAAGGGAAAGCGAAAGAACGATCGAATTCCAAGCGGGGGGACTCCAGCTCTAATAAATCCTGTTGGGGATTGAGGGGGGTTAATTTCGCCTGGGGAGTGACCAACTCCAACTCCGGCGGGGAAAAGGCATCGTTAGTGACCCGCACATTTTTACCTGTCCAACTCCGATCGTTGAGGGTAATTTCATCGGCAACGAAGCCCAGGCGCCGCACACCCCGCCGTTGCACTTCTATACCCCCCCCTACCGCTATTACCACAGAACCGGAGGCAATATCACTGCTTGTCACCGCCCTGGGAGGACGATTGATCGTATCCAAGTTGACTGTCCCCCTAGCCTTGGTCAATTTGCCCTGGCGTGTACCGTAGTTGTAGGTGAGGGATTCCCCTGCAATCCTTTGCTCCCCGCGAGTGAATAAAACATTGCCTGTGGCAGTCGTCTCCTGGGTAGTGAGATTGAGGGTCACCTGGTCTGCCTTTAACTCCGACTCCTGGTAAGTGATGACTACATTCCCTTTCACTGTAATCGTGTTGGTTTTCACATCGTACTGTTGTACATCTGCCTTGACCTTGACCAATTGTTCTGGCTGGGGCTGTCTGGGGGTAGGTTTAGGGTCAGTAGGTTTAGGCTCGATCGGTAAACCTGGTTTCACGGGTCCCGCCTGGGCAGTCCCATGCTCAAACTGCAACGTGGGAAAAGACTGGAAAAACTGTACCCATGCCAACTGCGCCGTTCCCTGACTGGGGGTCTGTTCCCTAGCCACAACTACAACTGGTGAGGGAGGAGAAATGTAGGGCTGCATAGCAAAGGGGAGTTCTCTTGTCTGAATATAACCTATAGACAGCCATTCCCCGATCGGTTACAGTAATCGAGAAGGCACTGGGGAAGAGTATGAAAATTGCCCACAACGTGATAGAACTGATAGGCAGAACTCCTCTAGTCTATCTCAATCGCATTCCCCAGGCAGAGGGCTGTGTTGCCCCCATCGTCCTCAAACTAGAGAGCATGAATCCCTCTTCTTCCGTCAAGGACCGCATAGGGGCGGCAATGGTTTTGGAAGCAGAGGCAGCGGGGTTAATTCATCCCGATCGGACAGTGTTAATTGAACCCACCTCTGGGAACACGGGTATTGCCCTAGCAATGGTGGCGGCGGCGAAGGGGTATCGCTTAATTTTGACCATGCCTGACACTATGAGTTTAGAGCGGCGGGCTTTACTGCGGGCTTACGGGGCGGAATTAGAACTGACCCCAGGCAAGGAGGGAATGCGGGGAGCCATCAACCGTGCCCACGAACTAAAAGAAACCATACCCAACGCTTTTATCCTGCAACAGTTCAGCAATCCTGCCAATCCCCGTGTGCATCAAAAGACCACAGCAGAGGAAATCTGGGCAGACACGGAGGGCAATGTGGATATTCTGGTCGCCGGGGTGGGGACAGGGGGCACAATTACAGGGGTAGCTTCTGTCCTGAAAGAGAGAAAACCCTCCTTTCGTGCCATTGCGGTAGAGCCTGCCAACAGTGCGGTGTTATCGGGGGGGAAACCTGGTCCCCACAGAATCCAAGGCATCGGCGCTGGTTTTGTTCCTGCTGTTTTGCGTCGTGATTTGATTGATGAAGTAATAACGGTCACTGATGAAGAGGCATTTCATTTTGGCAGAAGATTAGCCAGAGAAGAGGGATTGTTATCAGGGATTTCTGCCGGGGCAGCGGTGGCAGCAGCGGTGAAAGTCGCCAGAAGAACAGAAAATAAAGATAAATTGATCGTTGTCATTCAACCGAGTTTTGGTGAACGCTACCTCAGTACAGCCATGTTCAGCGACTTGTTAGAAGAATCTATTCTCCACCACGTCTAAATTTTTGCCTGTCACAGTAATAACTGCCCGATCGCTATTTCTTTTTCCTTGCTTGGGACTTTAACAGTTAAGACTAGGAAGGGGAAGGTAAACGGTATTCTAAAGTAAAGCAAAGGCAGAGAAATTGTATGAAATTGGGGAAGATCATACCCTGGTTGGGTTTACACTATCGGGATTTGACCTGGCGGCAGGATGTAGCAATTTTAGCACTCCTCTATTTTTTCGGCGGCTGGTTAGTTCTGCGTTTGCCCCAAAATGACTATGGTTCTCCCTATTGGCCCCCCGTTGGCATTGCTTTGGGTATTTTGTTGAGTCGGGGTTGGTCACGCTGGTTGGGTATTTACTGCGGGGCGATAAGTATCAGTGTTTTTGTCAATCATGTCCCCCTCCATCTCGCGTTACTCACAGGCAGTTTTCCCACGATCGGTTGTCTAATTTCCTACTTTTTAATTCTGCAGTACACCACCAGAACTTATCCCCTGGAGCAGTTGAATTACACAATAATTTTCATACTTACTGCTTTGTTTGGGGGAACAATCTTACAATCTCTGGGCGGCGTCACAATGGGGTTGTTTTTAGGTTTTATTGACCCCAGGCGATTTTGGAGTAGTCTAACAAATTGGTGGGCAGGGGATAGCATTGGCATTTTAGTCCTTACCCCCTTTATTTTGAGCTGGCAACGATCGGGTTTGGTTACCACTTTTAACAGCCAACGCACTGTAGAGTCAGCAGTTGTTACCATATTTACTACCCTAGTTTTGTACCTTACCTTAGTCAAGAGTAATCCCCTAGAATATCTGTTAATTCCACCTATCCTGTGGGCAGCCCTGCGCCTAGGGGACAAATTTACTACTTTGTTGATTGTGCTTGTCTCCACCCTAGCAACTATTGCCACTGCCTACGGCATGGGGGTATTTTTTCGGGCAGCGGAAGTTGATCAATCCCTGGTCTTAATGCAGCTATTTTTGGGCACATTTGCCATCATGGCCATGACCGTATTGAGTATTACCAATGAGAATAATATGACCAATTTCATTCTCTCGCAGCAGATTAAATTGACCAATGCTGCCTATCAAGATTTAGATCAACTCAACCGTGATTTGGAAAATATAGTGATAGAAAGAACCCTAGAGATTGCCCAACTCAATAGCCAGCTAGAAGCAGAAAATCGCCGCCTTGGTTCTGAAATAGAAGTGGCACAGAAATTACAAAGGATGATTCTACCTTCCCCCCAAGAATTAAATCAAATTTCCGTACTGGATATTGCTGGCTTTGTGCAACCAACGGATGAAGTGGGGGGAGACTATTTTGATGTGCTTAATCACAATGATGCCATTAAAATTGGGGTGGGAGATGTCACAGGGCATGGCTTAGAAAGTGGGGTAATTATGATCATGGCACAGACAGCCATTCGCACTCTTATTCTCCACGGGGAACAAGACAACCGCAAAATTCTCGCTACCCTCAACCGCACGATTTACGACAATATACAGCGTATGCAATCCGATCGCAACGTGTCTCTTATTCTCCTCAGCTATCAAGACTATAAACTCCACTTCACAGGACAACATGAGACTATTATTGTGGCGAGGGGAGATGGCAAGATAGAGGAAATTGACACAGATACCTATGGTTTTCCCTTGGGGTTAGTCGAGGATACTACAGAGTTTATGCAAGAGGGAGTCATTCCCTTTTTTCCCCAGGATGTTGCTCTCCTCTACACCGATGGCATTACGGAAGCTGTTAACAACCGCCAAGAATACTATGGCATCGATCGGTTGAAGTTAGTGCTGCAAACAAATCGCCATAAAAGCGCCACAGAAATCAAAAACAGTATTATCGCTGACCTGTATAATTTTATTGATGGTTACACTATATTTGATGACATCAGTCTAGTGGTTGTCAAACATCGTGCTCCTGCTATCATTTAATAATTTCCGTGACAACTTCTATGACTAACGGCGAGGATGATCTGATCTATGGTCGTCACACAGTGCTGGCTGCCCTCAGCAGTGGCAGAAAATTGCATCGCATTTGGGTAGTGCCTCAAGTCAGGTACTCCGCCGATTTCTTACCCCTTATCACTGCCGCCAAACAGGAAGGGGTAGTTGTCGATGAAGTGGACTACAAACGCCTGAACCAGTTGACCAAAAACGGTCGCCATCAAGGCATAGCTGCCCAGGTTGCCAGTTATAACTATGTACCCCTGGAATCCCTCTTGGAAGAAGCTAGCCGCCAGCCTGACCCCCTCATTCTCATTGCCGATGGCATTAACGACCCCCATAACCTAGGGGCAATCATCCGATCGGGGGAGGCATTAGGGGCAAAGGGGTTAATTATTCCGCAGCGGCGGGCAGTGGGTGTCACTTCCACAGTGGCAAAGGTGGCGGCAGGGGCGCTGGAACATTTCCCCGTCTGTCGGGTGGTGAATTTGAATCGCACGATCGAGATACTCAAGGAGGCGGGCTTTTGGATTTATGGCACTGCGGTTACGGGAGGCAAACCCATCCATACCGTTGACCTGCGGGGGGCAATGGCACTAGTAATTGGGTCAGAGGGAGAGGGCATCAGTTTGCTAGTGCAAAAGAATTGCGATGTGTTGTTGTCTATTCCCTTAGCAGGAAAAACCTCTAGTCTCAATGCCTCTGTGGCGGCTGGTATCTTCCTATACGAAATTTATCGCCAACGTACCGCACGGCATAAAATTACAGGTGAGTATTTACACTGATGGGACAAAAGCTATAAATTAGAGATAAGCACATAGCAAGTCAGGGGTGGGTATGCTTGTCAACGACAGTTTGCAGGAAGGCGTGAAGGATGTATTCCTTACTTTTTTAGAGAATATCGGCAGAGCAGTGTGGGTGGAAATCGTCACAGAAGACCCCCAATGTACTTATTATTTTGGTCCCTTTGCCGGTGAACCAGAAGCTAGAGAAGCCACGATCGGCTATATTGAGGACTTGAAGTCGGAAGGGGCAGTGGGTATAGATGTGCGGTCAATTAAACGGATGCGTACACCCGCTGTCCTCACGATTTTTGACGAATAAAAATTATCCTGTGTAGGTAGGGGGGGCGTTGCCCCTTTTTTTATGCCTATAATTGGAGGAATAGCACTAATGCCAGGGATAGACCGTGGAGAAACCAAAATTTTTAATAGTTGATGGGCATTCCCTTGCTTTTCGTTCCTATTATGCCTTTGCCTATCGGGGGGAGGGGGGACTACGCACATCGACGGGCATTCCTACTAGTGTGACCTACGGTTTTTTGAAGTCATTGTTGGACATTCTTGCCAAAGAAAAACCCAGGGCAGTAGCGATCGCCTTTGATTTAGGAGAGCCGACTTTCCGTCACAGTGCTGATCAAAACTACAAAGCGGGCAGACCAGAAACGCCCCCTGATTTTCTACTGGACATGGCAAATTTACAAGGGGTTTTGGCAGCAATGCACCTACAAATTGTCACCGCCCCCGGTTTTGAAGCGGACGATGTGATTGGTACACTGGTGCAATTAGCTATTAAGGCAGGTTATGCAGTCAAAATCTTGAGTGGTGATCAGGATTTATTCCAGTTAATTGATGACAGTAAAAATATATCAGTTCTCCATTTGGGCAAGGGGGAGCAAGTGACAGAGTTTCACAGCGGGGAGGTGGTAGAAAAATTGGGGATACATCCCAGCCAACTGATTGATTTTAAGTCCCTCTGTGGCGACAGTTCTGACAATATTCCTGGGGTGCGGGGGATTGGGGAAAAAACAGCGGCAAAACTCCTGCAGGAATACAAAACCCTAGAGGGTATTTTTAGCAACCTCGACAAAATTCAGAAGGGCATTGCCCAAAAGTTACAAGCAGGGAAAGAGTCCGCCTATCACTCCCAGTCCCTTGCCCGTATTGTCACAGATGTCCCCCTAGATGTGTCAATGGATGCCTTTGTTTTGCAGGGATTCCATCGGGACCACCTCATTCCCCTGTTGGAAAAATTAGAGTTCAAAACGTTTATGGGCAAAATTGCTGAGATAGAAGCGCAGCTCGGTAATTCTGTTGAGGATGAGAGGGAGGCAGAGGAATTATGGTTTGACTTCCAAACTACAGCACCAATCCCCCTCCAAACTATCACCCTGGACGTACAAATCATAGACACAATCCCTAAGTTAGAAGCTCTGGCAGAGACGCTAAGAAAGTGTGATTATCCCATTGCCTGGGATACGGAATCTACTGCCCTGCGTCCCCATGCGGCGGAAATTGTGGGAGTCGGTTGTTGTTGGGGGAAAGAGTTAAATCAGGTGGCTTATATACCCCTCCACCACAGAGAAGGGAGCAACCTAGAATTAACAGAATTCCTGCGGGTAATGAAACCCCTTTTGGAAGACAGCTCCTCCTGCAAAGTCATGCAAAATGCCAAATTCGATCGCTTAGTGCTGCGCACGATCGGGATTGAACTGCAGGGGTTAGTTTTTGACACCATGCTCGCCAGCTATGTCCTTGACCCAGAAGCCAGCCATAATTTACGGGATTTAGCGGCACGGTATTTACACTTAGATTGTCTCAGCTACACAGATTTAGTGGGAAAACTGCCGTCTATTGCCGATGTGCCCCTCCCCCAAGTTGCCCATTACTGCGCCACCGATGCCTACTTTACCTTCTCCCTCCTGCCTATCCTGCAAGGGGAATTGGACAAAATTCCTACCTTAAAAAACCTGTTCTACCAAGTGGAATTGCCCCTGGAAAAAGTCCTAGCGGATATGGAGTGGGTAGGGATTAGAATCGATCGGGATTATCTCCTGCAATTTGCCCAGGAAATAGAGGAAGATTTGGCTGCCATTGCCCAACGTGCCTATGCTCTCATCAACCGTGAATTTAATCTCAACTCCCCTAAGCAACTATCAGAAATTCTGGTGGCACTCCTAGGGGAAAAGTTCACTAAAAAATCCCGTAAAACTGCCAATGGTTATTCCACTGATGTCACCGTTCTCCACAAACTACAGGGGGAACACCCCCTCATTGATTTAATCCTGGAACATCGCCACCTCGCTAAACTCAAATCTACCTATGTGGATGTCCTACCCACTTTAATTTGCCCTAAAACCAATCGGGTGCACACGGATTTTAATCAGGTCAATACCTCCACTGGTAGGCTCAGTAGTTCTAACCCCAATCTGCAAAATATTCCCATCCGCACTAGTTTTAGTCGCAGAATCCGATCGGGTTTTATTCCCGCAGAAGGCTGGCTCATGGTGAGCGCTGACTACTCCCAAATTGAATTACGCATTCTTGCCCACCTCAGTCAGGAACCTGCTCTCATGGAAGCCTACAATAAAAATATTGATGTCCATACTTTAACTGCCCAATTACTACTAGAAAAACAGGAAGTTAGCAGTGAGGAGCGACGGCTAGCAAAAATTATCAACTATGGCGTCATTTATGGCATGGGAGCGCAAAAGTTCAGTCGTGAAACCGGCATTCCCGTTACAGAAGCAAAGAGGTTTATCGATGCCTTTGCCGATCGGTATAAACACATTTTTAACTATATGCGTCAGGTAGAACAACAGGCAGAGCGAGATGGATTTGTCTGTACAATTTTAGGCAGGCGGCGATACTTTCGGGAGCTAAAAACAGCAACAGGGAAAAAGAAAGCTGATTTACTGAGGGCAGCAGTGAATGCTCCCATTCAGGGTACTAGTGCTGATATTATTAAACTAGCGATGATTAAACTACAGGAATTGTTGCAAAATTATCAGGCAAGATTACTGCTCCAGGTACACGATGAGTTAGTCCTGGAAATGCCCCCCGCTGAAGTGGATGTCCTTACTCCCCAGATTAAGCAAATCATGGAGACAGTTTTGCCCCTCTCTGTCCCCCTGGTAGTGGATATTCATGTCGGCAAGAATTGGATGGAGAGCAAATAATTTAGGCATAGAGGGAGCCATCGGGTAAGATAGCGCCATTAAAAATTGTCCCCTCAACCAGTGCCCCTTCCAACTGTGCCCCCCGTAAATTGGCGCCACTGAACTGACAGTACCGTAAATCTGCCCCTACTAAAATGGCATACTGTAAATCGGCATCGCGAAAATTGGCATAGCTGAGATTGGCATAGGTCAGTTGCCCATAGGAGAAGTCGACAAAACTTAAATTGGCGTAGCTCAAATCCGCTCCCATCAAATCCCTGCCACTGGCTCCCTGATTCAGCAATTCCCAAATTAAATACCACTTTGCTTCTATGCGGGTAGTGCCATCCACGATCGTTTGCCGCAAATTGATGCCCCGCAAATCTGCCCCTACCAAGTTTGCCCGCCGCAGGTCCGCTGCCCGTAAATTCGCCTCCCGCAGGTATGCCCCTTCTAAGTCTGCCCCCGCTAAATTGGCTTGGGTTAGGTTGGCATAGGAGAGGTCGGCAAAGCGTAAATCCACCCCCGCCAAATCTACTCCCCGCAGGAGTGCCATGCGTAACTCTGCCCCCCGCAGGTCAAACTTCAGGAGTTTTTTTTGCGTTGCTTTCCAAGCATTCCACTGGGGTACACCTTTTTTGAGGAGGGAGACAAGCTGACTATCCGCCATAAACTAGGGGTGGGTACTGCCATCGGGCATGGTGGCACGAAAGAGGTTGGCGTGTTCAAAGTTGGCATCGCTGATTTCCGCCCCCCGCAGGTTTGCCGCAATCATGAGGGCATAGCGCAGTTTGGCATCGCTGAGGTCAGCCCCCTGCAAATTCGTACCAATGAGCATGGCATAGTCTAGGTTAGCTCCCAGGAGGTCAGCTTTTTCTAAAATGGCACCGCTCAAGTCGCTGTAGGCTAAGTTGGCACCGATGAGTACCGCCCGCGATAACCGTGCCCCCGATAGGTTTACCCCCTCTAAATTGGCAGTGCTCAGGGCTGCTTCCTCCAGGTCGATGATTACGTCTCTGTTTTCCTTGCGCCAACTGTTCCAGGCTTTAGCCCCCTGTCTTAATTTTTCTAGTTGATCGCGGTTTGCCACAATGGTTTAACTCCTGCTCCTTGCAAAATAGTATGCCGTAAATCTGTCCCCATACCAAGCTAATCCGTATCTTACTATTATGCCCGCCAGCAGGTTTAATGGAGATAGGCTTATATCGTTAATATCGGTAAAAACGAGGGAAAATATTCATGCCAGAGCGCACGATCGTTCTTAGCTTTGAAAAGCCATTGTTGGAGCTAGAGCAGCGGATTGAACAGATTAAGCAGTTAGCTAGGGAGAATCAGGTGGATGTGGGGGAGCAAATTCGGCAACTAGAGCAACGGGCTGACCATCTGCGCCAGGAAATTTTCAGTGCTCTCTCCCCTGCCCAGAGGATGCAAATTGCCCGCCATCCCCGCCGCCCCAGCACTTTAGATTACATCCAGGCGATGACAGAGGAGTGGATTGAGTTACACGGCGATCGCTGTTTGCGGGATGACCCTGCCATTGTGGGGGGAATTGCTCGCCTGGGGGGACAGCCTGTTGTCATCGTGGGGCATCAGAAGGGTCGGGACACTAAGGACAATGTCCTGCGCAATTTTGGTATGGCAGCGCCGGGGGGCTATCGCAAAGCTCTGCGGTTGATGAAACACGCCGATCGGTTTGGTCTGCCTATTATCACTCTCATTGATACACCTGGTGCCTATCCGGGGGTGTCGGCGGAGGAAGAGGGACAGGGGGAAGCGATCGCGGTGAATCTGCGGGAGATGTTTAATCTGCAGGTGCCCATTATCTGCACGGTGATTGGGGAAGGCGGTTCGGGGGGAGCCTTGGGTCTCGGTATTGGCGACCATGTAATCATGCTAGAGTACTCCATCTACACAGTGGCAACCCCTGAGGCTTGTGCGGCAATTTTGTGGCGGGACAGTGCTAAAGCGCCCAAAGCGGCGGAGGCATTGAAGATTACGGCGACGGACTTGCAAAATTTGGGGGTGATTGATGAAATCCTGCCGGAACCACCGGGGGCTGCCCACCGCCAACCCCTGCAAGCTGCCCAGTTACTGAAAGACTCCCTGCTGAAAAACCTCGCTCGGTTGCAAAAACTCAGCATTCCCGACCTGTTGGAACGGCGCTACCAAAAATTCCGGCGTATGGGGGTTTTTCTAGGGGAATGAAAATTGCTGTTGTCTTGGGGACACGCCCCGAAGCTATTAAACTTGCCCCTGTGATTTTAGCCCTGCGACAGCGATCGGAGTGGCAGACCCAGGTCATCCTGACAGGACAGCACCGCGAAATGGTGGCACAGGTGATGGATTTGTTTGGCATTGTCCCCGATCGGGATTTAGGGATTATGCAACCCCGCCAGACCCTCACCCAAATTACTTGCAACAGCTTGACGGGATTGGAACCCCTCTTGGCAGAATTTGCCCCCCAGCTGCTCCTGGTGCAGGGAGATACCACCACTGCCTTTGCCAGTGCTTTGGCGGCTTTCTATCAGAAAATTCCCATCGGGCACGTGGAAGCGGGTCTGCGCACGGATAATCTGTTTAGCCCCTACCCCGAAGAGGCAAATCGGCGCCTGATCAGTCAGCTTGCCAGTCTGCACTTTGCCCCCACAACAACGGCGGTGGAGAATCTGCAACGATCGGGGGTGACGGGGGAAATCCACTGCACGGGGAATACTGTGATTGATGCCCTCCTTCACGTGGCGGCTTTGGCGCTGCCCCCCCCCTGCCCCCACCTCTTCCAGCAGTACCAGGTGATTTTAGCAACTGTGCATCGCCGCGAAAACTGGGGCAAGCCCCTGACTAATATCGCCCATGCCTTCCTGGCGTTACTCGATCGTTTTCCCCATGTCGCCCTCCTGCTGCCCCTCCACCTCAACCCCGCCGTGCGGGAACCCCTGCAACAACTCCTAGGCAACCATCCCCGCATTGCCCTTACCGCCCCCCTGGACTACAGCGCTCTTGTCAGCGCCCTCCAACATTGCTACCTGGTGATGACCGATTCGGGCGGACTGCAGGAAGAAGCCCCTAGCCTTGGTAAACCCGTCCTGGTGCTGAGGGACACAACGGAACGCCCAGAGGCGATCGCCGCCGGCACTGCCAAGCTAGTAGGGACAGAGACCGAGAGGATCGTTGCTGTTGCTAGTGAACTCCTACAAAATCCGGCAGTTTATGCCCAGATGGCAAAGGTGGCTAACCCCTTTGGGGACGGGCAGGCCAGTGCCAGGATTGTGCAGATTATCGATCGATACTTGGTATAGTTGATCTAGCGCTGGCGCCAACCTATGCTAGAAGCCCTGCTGGCAAGTGTTTTGCTGTTAGACTTAGGTTTAATTTTTGCTGCCGTAGAACAGATGGTCAAACCTGCCCCCCCCGACGCTGTAGAGAACGAACCTTTACCTGCCACCAACGAGCAGGATTGGGAATATAAGATTGTGCAAGTGCGAGGGGGAGCTTTCCGATCCTGGCGCGCCATCCAGTACGTCTGTCAGCAGGAAGCAAAATTTGGCTGGACACTCCTAGAAAAACTAGATGACAACCGTCTACGCCTGAAACGACCGATCGCTTGCCGTGCCAAGGACAGTCTGCTCAAGCAAAACCCCTATCGTACCAACTATGGGCTGTCAGCGGACTTTATGCTGTTTCTGTCTGTGGTGGGGACACTGCTCCTGCTTGCCCTGCCCGCCTACATAGGCTACACCTTTACCCGTAGGATTTTTGAAGACCTGGAAACCCAATCCCCCCGTCAAATCCAAGCCCCCCCGGCCAAGAAACCTGCTGATACCGCCAAATAGGAAAAGAGGGAACAAATCATGCTATGCTCAGCCCAGGCGGGGAGGATAATCTATGACCGACAAACAATTATTGCGGCGGGACTACACCTTTATCTTTGTGCGGGAAGGAGAGAGTTGGCGCAGCGACCACCCCAACTTCCTAGCTTGGCGGGAGGCACAAACTGCGATCATTGAATTGGCAAAACGGTGCAGTAAGTACGACCAAAGTGGCATTGACATTTATTTTGCCACCACGCCTCCCCAACGTAAGACTGAGGGCACTCCTGCTGACTTAGCCAAACTTTTTCAGCTAAAAGAACCCGTAGCTGCCGATGATCTACTCTCTAGTTTGCAGTTGGCTTTAGACAGTCATTTCGCTGATATAGAGCCAGGGAAGAAAGAAACGATCGTTATTTTTCTCGACCATTTACCTGCCCAGCAGGCAGAGATTGTGCAGGCACTGGTGGAAGCGACAAAAAAGATTGATGCCGAACAGGAGGCGCATCGTCTGGGGGTAAGTTTTGTCCTGATTGGGGATAACGCAGAGGCGCAGACGTTTCTCAACTTTTTAGATGATGAATTAGAAGTAGCGGGGGCGGTGCAGGACATAGTGGATGCCAAGGGGTGGCGGGCAATGAAGCAGTCTGCCATTGAGAAGTTTCTCTTGGATGCGCTGTTAGACTGAGATCAGCTTTTTCCCTTTCCAGACACGGCAATATCTGGCACAATACTGTCCCTGGGGTCGGAGTATTTTTACGGCAGCAAGGAAGCGGGGAAGGGTACTTGAAGGCATTGGGAATTTGGCTCACTTGTCTGATGGTCACCGCTAGTCCCCTCTGGGGGCAGATAAATTTAATCTCTGTGACTGACCTGGAAATTGTGGGCAGCACGGTGTTTACAGCAGCGGAGCTAAAAGAGCTGGGGGCAGAGGTGATTGGGCGGGCAGTCACGATCGGGCAACTACAGGCGGTCATCACCAAAATCAACGCCAAATATCAGTCCCTGGGGTACATCACCTCGCGGGCAGTCCTTAGTCCCCAAACGATTCGGGGGGGGGTAGTGCGCATTGACATCATTGAGGGCAAACTGGAGCAGATTGACATCCAACGGGGGGAAGGTTCACCCCAAAAACTGCCGGATGACTATTTCACTGCGCGTCTCGCCTTTGACCCCCACAAACCCTTGAATTTTCTGAAGATAGAAGAAGAACTGCAAAAACTGCGGGAAAATCCCCTCGTTAAGGACATCAAAGCAACATTGCGGGCAGGGAGTGGGGAAGGTTTGAGTGTTTTACAAGTCGTTGTCACAGAAGCTCCCTCTTTTCTCACCCAAATTAGCTGGGATAACTATGGCAATCCCAACACAGGCAGTTGGCGAGGCAATCTCTCCCTTACAGAACAAAATCTCACGGGCAGGGGGGACGCTCTCACGGTCAGCTATACCCGATCGGGGGAGGCTAACACTTTTGCGGCTTCCTATACTCTGCCTGTCAATCCCCAGGGGGGAACGGTAACCATTCAGGGCTTAACGGGCATCAATCCCATTGTGGAGGGGCGCTTTACTTTTAACCTCACGACGGAATCTCGCCTCGTGGATGTCACCTATAGACAACCGATCGTGCACACCGCTAGCAAGGAGTTGAGTCTGAGTTTTTCCCTCACCTCGGAGGAGAGTCGTATTTTGATTGACCAAGCCCTGATTCCCGATGGCGAAACCCGATCGACGGTCATTAGACTGGGGCAGGAATACCGAGGACGGGATGGGGGGGGCGGCTGGTTTGCCCGCTCTGTGTTTAGCCTGGGTTTAGATGCCCTGGGGGCGACGGTGCGATCGGGGACACCGGATGGCAGGTTTTTCAGCTGGGGAGGGCAAGTGTTGCGGCTGCAGAAATTGAGTGCTGACCAGGAAACGATCGGGCAATTCCGCTTGCAGTTTCAGTATGGGGGGGATTCCCTGCCACCGTTGCAGCGCTTTGGCTTGGGCGGTCCCTTATCTGTACGGGGCTATCGTCAGGGGTTCCTAACGGGGGATAGTGGAGTACAGGGGACGATAGAGGTGGAGCTACCCTTGGCACGCAATGAGTTTGGGCGCAGTATTATCAAAATTGCTCCTTTCATGGATGCCGGCACCGTGTGGAACCAGAACGGCAATGGGGAAAGTCAAACCCTGTGGGGAGTGGGGGCAGGTGTAAAGTGGCAAATTTCGCCGCAGTTGCAATTGCGCCTAGATTATGGCTTTCCCCTGGTCAGGGCAGAACGGCGGGGTAATAGTCTGCAGGATGACGGCATTTATTTCTCCCTCTCAGGCAGTTTTTAGGGGGAAATTTTGGCAGCTAGTTTTTGCATCACCACCTTGCCGAGACAGACGTTGTGTAAGCGATCGATTTCCCTTACCCCTGTGGGGCTGGTGACATTGACTTCTGTGAGATAGCCCCCGATGACATCAATCCCCACAAAGAAGAGACCGTCTGCTAACAAATGGGGCGCTAGCAATTGACAGATGTACTTTTCCCGCTCGGTAATTGCTGTTGCCGCTACAGTCCCCCCCGCTGCCATGTTGCCGCGAAACTCCCCTTGACTGGGAATGCGATTGACTGCCCCGATCGGTTCTCCCTCTAGGAGGATGATTCTTTTGTCCCCCAACTTTGCCTCTGGGAGAAAGCGCTGCACCATGACGGGGGTCTTACCCCGATCGGTACTGATTTCAATTATGGAGTTGAGGTTGGGGTCAGCAGGGGTGAGAAAGAGAATGCCCTCCCCCCCTTTACCTCCTAGGGGCTTCAACACCGCCTTTTCCTCCTGTGCCACAAACTGCCGTATCTGTTGCCGATCGCTGGTGACGATGGTGGGGGGCATAACTTCTAGGAAGCGCAGGGCATAGAGCTTTTCATTCGCCGATCGGATACCCCTAGGGGAGTTGAGCACCAAAGTACGTTTCCCTTTTGCCGGGCTAAGGCTCTCAAACCAACAGTCAACATAATCTAACAGATAGGTAGCGTAGAGGTACTGGGGGGTAACGGGGGGGTCAGTGCGCATCCACACCACATCCATTTCCTCTAGGGGCAACCAGCGGGGTTCTTCTACCGCATACCAGGGTTGGGGCGCTACCCACTGTCCATCTACCAAACGCACGGGGTAAATCTGGGTGGGGGAGAGACGGGCATAGCATTTCCCCGCCTGGATAGCAAGATGGGCGATCGTGGTGGTAAAGACCTCGTGACCCGCCTGACAAGCCGCTTCCATCAGTGCCACTGTCGTATCGTGGGTGGGGTCAAGTCCCGCCAGGGGGTCGAGGATAAAGGCAAGTTTCATGCTAGGCAGCTACTAGAGCTTCGGGGCGTTTGATCTGGCTGAGGAATTCCTGCAGGGATTCTCCCTCAATCACCTCTGACTCTAGCAGTTTTTGTGCCATAGTTTCCAGCAGTTCCCGATTCAGTTTCAACACCTCCAGTGCCCGTTGATGCCCCCGTTCCACAATCTCTTTGATCTCCTGGTCGATCATCTCCGCTGTTTTTTGGCTCATAAACCGCTGGTTGCTCATCACCCCCAGGAAGCCATTTTGCTGTTGTTGATAGGCGAGGGGACCCAACACCTTGCTCATGCCGTAGGTGGTGACCATCTTTTCCGCCAGGTCTGTCGCCCGCTGCAGGTCATTGGCTGCCCCCGTCGTGATGCGCCCAAACACAATTTCCTCCGCCGATCGTCCCCCCAAGAGGGTGGCAATTTGGGCTTCCATGTCCTCCTTGCTCATCAAGAAGCGGTCTTCCTGGGGCAACTGCAGGGTGTAACCAAGGGCTGCCATCCCCCTGGGCACAATGGAGATTTTTTCCACCTTGCCGGAGGCGGGGGAAAGAGCACCCACGATCGCATGACCCACCTCATGGTAAGCCACGATCTTTTTCTCCTCTTCGCTGAGGACGCGACTCTTCTTCTCCAGACCAGCCACTACCCGCTCGATCGCTTCTGAAAAGTCCTGCATCTGCACCGTAGAACGCCCTGCCCGTGCTGCCAAGAGTGCCGCCTCATTTACCAAATTCGCCAAATCCGCCCCGGCAAAACCAGAGGTGCGTCCAGCGATTACACTCAAATCCACACTGGGGTCAAGGGCCACCTTACGGGCATGAATCTTCAAAATCGCCTCCCTGCCAATCTTATCGGGACGGTCAACCAGCACCTGGCGGTCAAAGCGCCCCGGTCGCAACAGAGCAGGGTCAAGGCTTTCCGGACGGTTGGTAGCAGCCAAAACAATGACAGTGGTGTTATCGGCGTTGAAGCCATCCATCTCCGTCAGCAACTGGTTGAGGGTCTGTTCCCGTTCATCATTGCCACCGTAGAAACCGCCACTGGTACGAGATTTGCCGATGGCATCCAATTCGTCAATGAACACAATACAGGGGGCTTGTTTCTTTGCCTGTTCAAACAGGTCTCGCACCCGCGCAGAACCAACACCGACAAACAATTCCACAAATTCACTGCCGGAGATGCTAAAGAAAGGTACACCTGCTTCCCCTGCCACTGCTTTCGCTAGCAAGGTTTTCCCTGTCCCTGGCGGACCCACCAGCAATACCCCCTTGGGAATGCGCGCCCCGATACTGGTATATTTTTCGGGCGTCTTGAGAAACTGCACGATTTCTTCCAGTTCTGCCTTTGCCTCATCTACCCCCGCCACATCGCTAAACAGCACCTTGGGCGCATCCCCCTGCACATAGACCTTTGCCTTGCTCTTGGAAATCTGTAAGCCCCCTGGGGTCGCACTGCGATTAAACAATTGAAAAATGCCCACAAAAATTAAGGGGGGAATAATCCAACTTAACAATGTCCCCAACCAGTTATTGCCCTGGGGGGGTGCCGCCGCAAATTCCACCTTGTGTTGTTCCAACAATTGGGGCAGATTGAGGTCAAAAATAGGAGTGGTAGAGAGTACTTCCCCTGGACGATCGGGGCTAGAACTACGCAGCTGATAGCGAATTTGGTCCTGTCCAATAAACGCCCGTGCCACTTGGTCTTCCTGTACCTGATGAATGAATAAACTGTAGGGCACTCTGGGAATCTGATTGGAGAGCAACTGGGGCGCAAAAATATTAAAAATAAACAAACCGACACCAATAAGCAGGAAAATATTGCCGATCAAGCGCGATCGGGAACGCTTGGGGTCTTCGTTTTTGATCGCCATAGGGATAATTCACTTGCACTGATAGCTTCATTATAGGAGTAGCCTGAGCACTACCTGGTTCGGGTTTCCTCCTCTGCCTGGCGTTACCTACCTTTCCACTGTTCATTGCACATCGTGCTCCCTTCACAATTGTCGGAGTTGTTGATCAAGGTCGGGGACAGTTTGTCGTATTTCCCCCTCCCGATCGGGGCTATCACTTTTTAGGGGATAGACAATGCGACAGGCTTTGATGTCTACTCTAGCTACCTGGTCTGTCTTCACTTCCGCCCGGAACTGACTGTAGGGCAGGGCTGTTATTGTCGGCGTTGAGGGTGACAGTACAACAAAAATAACAAAAGCAGCAACCACCAGGTACAAAAGTAAATCAGTTATCCAGAAATAGTTAGGTGGGTAATTTTGACGCGGTTGAGAATTTCTATCGCAATTTTAGGTGGGTGCACTTGTTGCAGGAGATTTTTAGCGTAAATTTAACAGATTGAGGGTGCAATCCTGGTGGAACTTGCGGCTCTGGGCCCCCGATTCTAACTCCACAGTAATTGCCTCTAGGGTAATCGTCATATAACCGAGGGGAAAGGTAATGAGAGTTTCCGCCTGCAGCCAATTGTCTTGACTCTGCCAATCTAAGAGCCAGCGCGGTCCATCCACTAATTTGCGCGTTTGACAGTCTTTCAACCACAGTTTCACTGCCCACTTGCCCGCCTGCTGAGGAATAGTCACCTTGAGGGTCAAGGGTCTGCCTGGCTCCATCGGCGCAGGGGGTAAGGTCACCTGGGGTATGGGGGGGGGGATAAACTCCTCGGTTTTAGGTTCTGGGGGGGGGGGCGGCGCTGACTCCTCTAACAACTCTGCAATGGGGGCAAAAATATCATCCAAATCGGCAAACAGGGTGTCTTCCTCTACAACGGTCACCTTGCCATTGGTCACCTCCTGTTGGGGCGGGGTCATGGGCTGCATGGGGGAGCTTTTGACAGGGGGCAATTTCACCTCTGGTTTGGGGGGGGGCGGGGGGGCAGGGGCACGCAAACGCTCCGGCGGGAAGGTAAAAGTCAGAGTGGCAAGGGTATGCTGCTGATAGCGCAATTCCCCTAACAGGACGAGGAAATCCACTACCTGGGGTAACTCGATCGGTAAACTAAACTTCCCCGCTGCCACTGTAAAAGTGCGATCGAAAATGGGGGCGAGATTTTGGGGATGCATAATCACTACCTGCAGTGCCGCTGCTTGACTGGTAGTGCCTGTGACATAGACATTTGTTTCCTGTTCTAGGAGAAAGTAGGTAGTAGTAAGGCTGATTTCCGGTACTGTTTCCTCCCCTTGGGCGGGCAAAACCACTAGTTCCAAATGGGCGGTAAATTCCTGCCCCACTCTACAGGTAATCTGCCAACTCCCCTCCGTCAGGAAGGTAAAGGGCATGACCAACAACAGCCCCTCTGCATTGATCTCCTGGGCTATGGACTGGCTAATTGGCTGATAGGCTGCCGTTGTGGGACTATATTGCCAAGTAATATCCACTGCCTGCTGCAGAAACGCCGATCGGGCTGCTAGGCGATACTCCCCCGTCAAAACCTCCACCTTTGCCGACTCCAGGGGTAACCAGGAACGATCGCCCTTTTTTTGCAATAGAAACTCCCAACCCGCCATACCTGCCTGCCCACTCTGGCTAAAATCTTAGCGCAGAATCTGAAGAGATCATGGCAAAAGAGGGGGTCCTTGCCCCACCGCCGCTAAATTAACATAGTAGCCCTACAGCCCAAAACTACTATGGAGAGAGAAGAAGCAGCAGCTATCTTAAGTGAGAGTTTTGCCCGTGCCTGCCAACAGGAAGAAGAATTTGCCCGATCGGTCTATGACCTCTTTTTCCAGGCTGCCCCTGCTGCCAAATCCCTGTTTAGTCGCACTGACTGGCCACGGCAACAAAAAATGGTCATTGGTGCCCTCTTACTGATGGTGAAAAACCTGAACAATCCCACCCTGTTTCGGGCTACGATGCGCGCCCTGGCGGAAAGACACGTCCGCTACGGTGTCAAAGCAGAATACTTCACCCCCTTTAGTCAGGCAGTCCGTCAATCCCTAGAGAAATATCTGGGCGCAGCTTGGCAGCCGCAGGTGGCAGAAGCCTGGGACTTCGCTTTTGACCAAATTCGCCAGTTAATGCTGGAAGCAGGAGTGCCCGCCTAAAAGTGTTAGGATAAACACAGCTGGGAAAGAAAACTCTATGAACTTCTTTGTACAAAAAGTTGCTCCCACTCTGATTTTTGCCCTCTTCCTGTTAACCCTGGTTATTGTCACCTCCCGATCGTTTCTGCCTGCAGAACTACTCCTCCCTGCCCCCTAACTCTTCCCCCTCCCTCTTGGGGAGGATTTTTTATTTTGTCAATAGGTAAATACTCCCATGTATTGGGGATTCTATATGATCCCCTGGTGGGAACTTGGATTGATGTTTATGAAGAAAAGTTAAATTTTGTGAAAGAATAGAGGGTAAGTATTTACTCACAGTTTATAGAAAGCGATGCAACATTTCCCTTGGCTTACAACTATCGTTCTGTTACCGATCGGGGCGGCACTGTTGATACCGTTTTTACCGGACAAGGAAGGCAAGAGTATTCGTTGGTATAGTTTGGGTGTTGCCCTGGCAGATTTTGTCCTGATGGTCTATGCTCTATGGCAGAATTATGACCCCCAGGCAGTGGGCTGGCAGTTAGTAGACAGGATTGCTTGGTTACCGCAATTGGGGTTGTACTGGTCAGTGGGAGTTGATGGACTTTCCCTGTGGCTAGTGCTGTTGGCAGGTTTGGTGACTACCTTAGGCATATTTGCTGCTTGGCAAGTAGACCACAAGCCCCGTCTGTTTCACTTTTTAATGTTGGTACTCTATGGTGCCCAGATTGGGGTGTTTGTTGCCAAAGATATGCTCCTGTTCTTCCTGCTGTGGGAGATTGAGTTGATTCCCGTCTATCTCCTGATTTCCATTTGGGGGGGGGCAAAGCGACGCTATGCAGCGACTAAGTTTTTACTCTATACAGCAGCCAGTTCTATTTTCATTCTCCTGTGCGGCTTAGCTATGGCATTTACAGGGGAGACTACCTTTGATGTAGCCCAGCTGGCAGTGAAGGAATATCCCCTCACCTTGCAACTGTTCCTCTATGGGGGGTTGTTGATTGCCTTTGGGACCAAGTTGGCAGTATTTCCTCTGCATACCTGGTTGCCCGATGCCCACGGCGAAGCTTCTGCCCCTGTGTCTATGATTTTGGCGGGGGTGCTGTTGAAGATGGGGGGCTATGGTCTGGCACGGTTTAATTTGGAAGCCCTCAGCGATGCCCATATCTACTTTGCCCCTGTGCTAGCGATTTTGGGGGTAGTGAATATCATCTATGGAGCTTGTAGTTCCCTGGGGCAGGGGAATATGAAGCGACGGCTGGCTTACTCCTCTATTTCCCACATGGGGTTTGTGCTGGTGGGTTTAGCCTCCTTCTCTGATTTGGGGATGAGCGGTGCCCTCCTGCAAATGATTTCCCACGGTTTGATTGCGGCAGCTCTCTTCTACTTGGCGGGTGTGACCTATGACCGTACCCATACCCTAGCGCTGGCACAAATGGGCGGGATTGCCCGATCGATGCCCAAGACTTTTGCTCTGTTTACAGCGGCGGCGATGGCTTCTTTGGCTCTGCCGGGGATGAGTGGTTTTGCCAGCGAGTTGTCGGTGTTTGTGGGCTTTACGGGTAACGAGGTCTACGGTAATACTTTCCGCACGGTGACAGTATTGCTGGCAGCGGTAGGTTTGATTCTCACCCCTGTTTATCTGTTGTCTATGCTACGGCAGGTGTTCTATGGTCAGCCTGTGGTAGAAATGACGCGGGAGAATGCCGGCACTAATTGTTTTGGCAACAGTTGTGCTTTGGAGCCAGAGACCATCTTCACAGATGCTAGACCTAGGGAGGTGTTTATTGCTCTCTGCTTCTTGGTGCCTGTGATTGCGGTGGGGTTATATCCCAAGCTCTGTACAACCGCTTTTGATGCCAAAACGGTCGCGATCAATGCTGAAGTGAGACAATCTTTTGCTACAAGTAAGTTACCTACCTTTGCAGTTTCCAAAGCTCCTGTGGTGGCAGAACGCCTTGACTAAGTGGTTCGCCCAGGGAAGACTGCGCTAGGCACAGCAGGAAGGGGGTGGAGTACCTGCCCTCTTCTTTTTTCGATCGATGGTTAGGGGAAATAAAGCAGACCTTCCCTCCCCCCTCCCCGCAATTCTACACGGTCATGCCTTGGTAACAACTGCCTCCACGATCGCTTTTCCTTGTTCCCGATCGACTTTAGTGATTGCCCAGCGCAGAGGCTCCCCTGTTTTTTTCAGCTCTTCTTCCACCTGGCTGACGGTGAGGGGTTCTTCTAGGGAAATTTCCAGTTCAATGTAGTGGGTGGTCATACTCTCGCCTCCATTTTGCCCTATTTTACAAGACTAGCCACAGCTGCTCTGACCCGCTGGAGGGCTTGCTCGATTTCCTCTGCCGTGATGATCAGGGGGGGGACAAACCGCACTACCTTTACCCCCGCTGGCACTAGCAACAACCCCCGTTCCAAACAGGCTTGCACGATGTCTCTGGCAACCAAGGGGCTATCGGGATGGATTACTAAGCCCTGGATCAGACCCCAACCCCGCACTTGGGCAATATGGTTGGCAAAGTCTTGGGCAATACTTTCTAATCCCTGCCGCAGCTGCTGCCCCCGATCGTGGGCGTTAGCCAATAGGTTTTGCTGGAGGATTGTTTCACACACTCGCAGAGCGACATTACAGGCGAGGGGATTACCCCCAAAGGTACTGGCATGGTCCCCTGGTTCAAACACATCACAGCTGGACTTGCACACCATTGCCCCGATGGGAATGCCGCCTCCTAAGCCCTTCGCCGTAGTAAAAATGTCTGGTTCAATGCCCAGGTTTTCATAGCCCCACAGTTTGCCTGTACGCCCCATGCCTACCTGCACCTCATCCAGGATGAGAAGAATGCCCCGCTCATAGCAAAGAGAACGCACCGCCTGGAAATAGTCCCGCTCACCCGGACAGACTCCCCCTTCCCCCTGCAAAGGCTCCAATAAAATAGCACAGACGCGGTTGTGATAACGATCGAGGGCAGCTTGTAATCCCCCTAGGTCGTTATAGAGAATGTAATCAAAGCCTGTGGGCAGGGGTGTGAAATGCTTTTGATACTTGGGTTGACCAGTGGCAGTAATAGTAGCTAGGGTCCTGCCGTGGAAGCTGGCATGGGCAGAGAGAATCACAGGGTCGTCGATACCAAGCTTGACATGGGCGTACTTACGCGCCAATTTAATTGCTCCCTCGTTTGCCTCCGCGCCGGAGTTACAGAAGAAGACTCGATCGCCGCTGGAATGTTCCACCAACCACTTCGCTAAAAGTCCTTGCGCCCGCAGGTAGTAGAGGTTGGAGACATGGTGGAGCTGGTGAATTTGCTCCGTCAAAGCCTCAATTAAGGCAGGATGGGCGTGCCCCAAAGTACAGGTAGCAATGCCCGCCACAAAGTCCAAATACTCCCTGCCCTCACTGTCCCACAGGCGGCAGCCTCTCCCCCGCTCTAGGGCAATGGGAAACCTGGCATAAGTCCCCATCACATAGCGATCGAATTCTGCAAAGTCAAAGGAGGTAGGAGTAGTTACAGTCGCCGTCTGAGTCATAGGGAGATAGGCAAAGGACGAGACCATTATAGGCAAAAAGCCCCAGGAGAAGGTAGCCAGTTTAGCAAATTTACTCCCCCTTGGCAGAAAATGCCTGTCTGATTGTCAGCAGCACTAGCCCCAGCGCCACCATGCCAAATACCATAGTGCCCCCCGTTCCCACTGCCAGCAGGGCACTGCGCACCACCACACTCAAGCGAAAGGCTATGGTATTGCCCGCAATAGGATTGACTGCTAGTTTTTCCCCCATCGTGCTGGTCAACCAATAGAGAGCCAGGGCTATAACAAAGGCGATACCAGCACCTGTTAAATTGCGTAGGGGTTTTGGAGATTCATCCATCATCAGTCAGAGAGTCTTTCTTTTATCATAGCGATCGGTTAAACCATGGTTTAAGTTTTTGCCAGGTGGGTCATATCTCCCCTGCAGTTGTTGTAACATAACCTATAAGTTCCCCAAGGTAACTCCTATGACCGCTGTTGCTGTTTCTCGTATCCGTAACTTCTGCATCATTGCCCACATCGATCACGGCAAATCAACCTTAGCCGATCGTCTATTGGAATTTACGGGGACAGTGTCGCAGCGGGAAATGAAGGAGCAATTCCTGGACAACATGGAACTGGAGCGGGAGCGGGGGATCACGATCAAACTGCAAGCTGCCCGTATGACCTACAAAGCAGATGACGGCGATGTCTATGTCCTCAATCTCATTGACACACCAGGGCACGTCGACTTTTCCTATGAGGTTTCCCGTTCTCTTGCTGCCTGTGAGGGGGCGCTGTTGGTGGTGGATGCCTCCCAGGGGGTAGAAGCCCAGACTCTGGCAAATGTCTATCTGGCTATTGAAAATGACCTGGAGATTATCCCTGTCCTCAACAAGATTGACTTGCCCAGCGCCGAACCCGATCGGGTGAAACAGGAAATCGAAGAGCTGATTGGTCTCGATTGCTCCCAAGCCATTTTAGCCTCGGCAAAGGAAGGGATCGGCATCAAAGAGATTTTGGAAGCGATCGTAAAACAAGTGCCCCCCCCCAGGGATACGGTGACGGAGCCGCTAAGGGCATTGATTTTTGACAGCTACTATGATGCCTATCGGGGGGTAATTGTCTATTTTCGCGTCATGGACGGGGAAGTGAAAAAGGGCGACAAAATCAAGTTCATGGCATCGGGGCGGGAGTACGAAATTACAGAATTGGGGGTGATGACTCCCCATCAGGTACAGGTAGACAGTCTCCATGCGGGGGAAGTGGGTTACCTAGCCGCTGCCATCAAAACAGTGGAGCACGCGCGGGTGGGGGATACGATTACCCTTGCCCTCAATCCTGCCGCAACACCCCTAGAAGGCTACGAAGAAGCAAAACCGATGGTCTTTTGTGGGATGTTTCCTGTGGATGCGGACCAGTTTGAGGAGTTGCGGGAAGCCCTGGAGAAGTTGAAACTCAATGATGCGGCTTTACACTACGAGCCAGAAACTTCCAGTGCCATGGGCTTTGGTTTTCGCTGCGGCTTCCTGGGGCTGTTGCACATGGAGATTGTGCAGGAGCGTTTGGAAAGGGAATACAATCTCAATCTGATCATCACGGCGCCGACGGTGGTCTACAAAGTGGTGGATAACAAGGGGAATGTGTTAATGATTGACAATCCCAGTGAGTTACCCCCTCCCCACGAACGCCAGTCCATCGAAGAACCCTACGTGCAGGTGGAAATTATGATGCCCAAGGACTACATCGGCACGATCATGGAACTGTGCGAAAATCGCCGTGGGATTTACAAAGAAATGAAATATCTCAATGCCGATCGGGTCACTCTCATCTATGAACTGCCCTTGGCAGAAATTGTCACCGACTTCTTTGACCAGATGAAATCCCGCTCGAAGGGCTATGCCAGTATGGAGTATCACATGATTGGCTATCGTCCCAACGACCTAGTGCGGCTGGATATTTTAGTAAATGAAGAGCCGGTGGATTCCTTAGCCACGATCGTGCATCGGGACAAGGCTTATTATGTGGGGAAGGCACTGGTGACTAAGCTGAAGGAGTTGATTCCCCGTCATCAGTTCCAGATTCCCATTCAGGCGGCGGTGGGGAGCAAAATCTTGTCACGGGAAAATATCCCTGCTCTGCGCAAAAACGTGTTGGCTAAGTGCTACGGCGGTGACATCACGCGCAAGAAGAAACTGCTGGAGAAGCAAAAGGAAGGGAAAAAGCGCATGAAGGCGGTGGGGAGTGTGGATGTACCGCAGGAGGCGTTTATGGCAATTCTGCAACTTAATTCTGAGGGGTGATTTGCAGGGGTAGACGGCACCGTAGGATAGGGTTAACTCTTCCCTGAACACTATGGTTACTCCCCTGTTTGCCCTGGCTAGCTGGCAGTACTTTGCCCCGTGGGATTGGTGGCGTATTGTACATCCCAGTGTGGCAGTAGTTTTTGTCTTTCCTATCATTGGTGTTGTTGTACATTTTGCCTGGTTGACACGCCAAAGACGGTTAGAGGAAAAGGCAAACATTCCCCCCAGTTCTGGTGGGGACCACTTGCGCTTTGGTAAACTCCTGACCGCCGCTGTAGTTGGTAGCTGTCTTTTAGGTCTTCTCCATCCCACTGTCAAATACATCTACAAAAACGACCTCTGGCATAAACAACCCTTCCATGTGGTCTTTCTGTTGTTGATGTTTATTTTCACGATCGGTTCTCTCGTTATTCTTTACCGAGCCAAGGGAATAGTCCCCCGTTATGGTTTTGCCGCTTTAACCAGTGGGGGGGTGTTGGTGTTGGGCTTTCAGGATTTACTCCTCAAGAGGGAGGGGTTTGGGGCAATCTTTCGCCGCGATAACGAGTGGTACCTCTCCCACTTCTACTTTGGCACTGTGGTCACAATTCTGATGGTCATTTCTTTAGCGATCGTACCTGAGATTTACCGCGATCGGAGCCATCGCCTGCGCATTCTGCATACTGTGGTGAACACCTTTGCTGTTATTCTGTTTATTGGTCAGGGCTTTACAGGGGCGCGGGACTTGCTAGAGATTCCTTTAAGCTGGCAGGAGCCTGCTATCTGGAGCTGTGACTTTCAAAATCGTGTGTGTGGGGGACAAGGTAAATGAAGGTCATCCAGCGTTTGTTGTTGTTAGTTTGTCTGGTGTTTCTCTGCTGGGGATGTGGCAATGCCCAGCCCAAACTATCGGATGCGGAATTGGAAGCGAAGGTGGTGGAGGTGATAAAGAAAAATCCCCAGATAATCATAGAGTCGGTGCAAAAATACCAGGAGGAACAAGCAAGGGTACAAACACAACAGCGCTTTCAACAGGTGGTGGGACAGCCTGCTAATATCATTCGGCAATCCCCGGTGACTGGCAGCCCCGATCGGAAGATTGTTTTGGCAGAGTTTTCCGATTTTCAATGTCCTTTTTGCGCCCGCGCCCATGGCACCGTCAAACAATTCATGGAGAAGCATAAGAGCACAGTTACCCTTACCTACAAACATTTTCCTTTGACTAGTATTCACCCTGAAGCCCTGCCAGCAGCAAAAGCAAGTTGGGCAGCACAACAGCAAAACAAATTTTGGGAATTCCACGATCAACTATTTACCCAACAACAAAAACTAGGGGAGGAATTGTATGTACAACTGGCAGAGAATTTGGGTTTAGATGTGGAGAGATTTAATCAAGACCGCCAAAGTCAAGCGGCAGAAGATGCTGTAGTAGCGGACTTTAATTTGGGCAGGGAATTGGGGATTCAGGGTACGCCTGCCTTCTTTATGAACGATCGGTTTATTGCGGGGGCAGTATCTTTGCAGGAACTAGAGCAATTGTTAGCGGAGGTAAACAAGTAAATTAGCCCGGTGGCGACGAAAGTAACGGCAAAGCCATTTATTAAGTGGGCGGGGGGTAAGACGCAGTTACTGGAGCAATTGGCTAATTACTATCCCCCCCAACTGCAGGAGGGCAAAATTAAAACCTACATTGAGCCATTTTTAGGGAGTGGGGCTGTATTTTTACATATCGCCCAGCAATACCCCCTAGAGCAGGTATATCTCTTTGATGTGAATAGGGATTTGATTCTTACTTACTTAGTGATCCAACAACGCCCCGATGATTTGCTCTCCATCCTCGACCAGTATCAAAAACAATTTCATTGCACCCCCCCAGAGAAACGCCGCCAGTTATTTCTCAGTATCAGGCAAGCATTTAACAGCAACCGATCGGGTATAGATTATAGCGTAGCAAACAGTCAGCACCGCGGGATTGTGCGGGCAGCCCAATTTATCTTCCTTAACAAAACTTGCTATAATGGTCTTTTCCGTCTCAATTCTAAGGGGGAATTTAATGTGCCCTATGGTCGTTATAGTAACCCTAAAATTTGTGACCCCTCCAATATCTATGCCGTAGCAGCAGTTTTGCAGCAAGCACAAATATACTATGGCACCTATAGTGACTGTTGGGAGTTAGTGACGGCAGATACTTTTGTTTATTTTGACCCCCCCTACCGCCCCCTCAGTGCCACGGCTAATTTCACCACCTACACAGGCGTAGAATTTACTGACCGGCACCAACTAGAACTAGCCCATTTCTTTAGGGAACTAGACAGAGAAAAAAAGGCAAAATTGATGTTGTCCAACTCTGACCCCCAGGATGATTTCTTTGCCCAAGCTTTTGGGGGTTATAACATCTACCGCGTCTTGGCTAGTAGGGCTGTCAATTCTAACAGCGCCAAACGGGGTAAAATCACCGAACTAGTAATTACTAATTACAACCCGATCGTTGACTAACTCTTTTCCGTCATCATTTGGGGTAGCTTCACAACCAGAACAGAACACTTGGAATTGTGGAGGACATAATTACTGGCACTGCCTTGAATCAGTTCACTAATACCCTTCAACCCCCGGTGTCCCATGACAATTAAATCTGCCTGCCATTCCTCTGCCACTTCACAGATAGTACGCCCTGGGCTGCCGTAATTTTGGCTATATTCTGCTACTACTCCCTTTGCCCTCGCCTGATTGGTCAAATTTTCCAAGCGTCCCCTAGTACTAGCTAAGACCTGTTCCCATTCCTTGCGGTACTTTTGCATCAAATCGTCATACAAAGCGGGGTAATAATCAAGGGTGGAAATGCCATGAAATACCGGTCCGTATTCTTCTTCCGGGGAGAGGACATGGAGCAAGCGCAACTCACTTTTGTTTAACTCTGCTAATTCCAGGGCTTGGGCAAATACCTTATCCCCCCTGGGGTTATTCTCGATCGCTGCCAAGATTTTTTTGTACATAATTCCCCCCTCCTTACTCCCATTTTTTTTAGTGTAAAACTTTCTGCCTACAGTGACAGTCAACTTTTGTAAAGACATGGGCTATAATCAAAACTATTGTTTTGTGCAAAGTTATGGTGCAGACGATTCTCTCCCAACTACTCGATCGGGTGGGTTCCCTAGTGCAGGAGGCGGAGGCTTTTTACTTGCACACGGAAGATACGCCCATTGAGTTTGAAAATAACCGCCTCAAAAGTCTGCAAACGAAGGCTAGTGAGGGCATTGCTCTGCGGGTGAGAGTAAACGATCGCATTGGTTTTGCCAGTACCACTGATACCAATCGCCTGGAGGATTTAATAGAGGCAGCTATCCAAACAGCAACGATCGGGGAAGAAGCAACCTTCCATTTTGCGAAGGACAATTGCACTGACAATGCTGTGGCAGCAGAGGAGTGGCAACCACCTTCCTTTGCCAAATTAGTGGCGGTGGGGGAGCGGTTGATCGAGGGTGTGCGGGCATACAACCCAGAGATCATGGTCAGCGTTGATTTGCACAGCCGTTCTCTCCACAAGGCTTTAGCCACTACAGGGGGGACGTTCACGGAGCAACGCTGGCAGACGGTCAGTTGTACCCTGGGGGGAAATTTGGTTCAAGGGGAGGACTTCCTCCAGATTTATGAGTACGATGCGGTGCGGCAGGGAGAACCCAACTACGATGCTATCCTAGAGCGACTGCTCCAAAAATATCGCTGGGCGGAGAAGATTACTGCCGTAGAAAGTGGGGCTATGCCCGTGCTATTTACTCCCCGCGCCGTGGGCAGTGTGATCGGGGGGCTGTTTGATACGGTTCTCTCAGGGCAAACGGTGGCACAAAAGGCTTCCCCCCTGGCGGACAAAGTGGGAGAGAAATTATTTGATACGCGATTGACGGTCTATGAAGACCCCACGATCGGGGTCAGTGCCTGCTCTATGGACGATGAGGGTACACCGACGCAAAGGAAGACGTTTATCGAGGGGGGTGTAGTACGGGGCTTTTATTGGGACAGGAAGTGGGCGGCTAAGGCAGGGACAACCTCTACAGGCAATGGTTTCCGATCGGGGTTGAGTCGTCCTAGTCCCAATACCTGCAATCTCTGTTTTGCTCCAGGCAAGACTCCCTACCCTGACCTCCTGCAACAGCTGGGTACGGGTTTGATTGTGGAGCAGGTTTTGGGGGCAGGGCAATCCAATCAGTTGGCGGGGGAATTTTCCGTCAATCTTGCCCTTGGTTACAAGGTTGTAGGTGGCGAAATCCTAGGGCGCGTAAAAAATACGATGGTAGCGGGCAGTATCTTTGAGGCTTTTAACCAGCTAGTAGACCTCAGCAGCGAGCGGGAACTAGTGGCGGGCAATAGCCTGCTGCCTGCTATCCTCTTCGAGCGGTTGGGAGTAGCCGCCAAGAGCTAAAAACAGGTACTAGACGTTACTGCGCAAAGCCACGATCGGGTCTAGTCTGGCAGCCTGGCGGGCGGGAAATACACCAAAAAATAGCCCAATAGCACTGGAAACCCCCACCGCTAACCAAATCGCCCCCCCAGATATTGTCGTCTCCAGGGGGGTAAAGGCAGCCACCAGCACAATGCCACCAATGCCCAAACTAGTGCCCAAAACTCCCCCGATCGTGCCTAGGATCACTGCTTCGATCAAGAACTGGGTGAGGATGTCCCGCTGGGATGCCCCAATAGCTTTCCTGAGTCCGATTTCCTGGGTGCGTTCTGCCACAGAGACGAGCATGATGTTCATAATGCCAATGCCCCCCACTAAGAGGGAAATGCCAGCGATCGCTGCCAACATAGCAGTCAGGGCAGTAGTGACATTGCCGACAATCTCGATCGCGTCCTTTTGGGTGCGGATAGTAAAGGTGTCGTCCGTCTGGTGGCGGAGTTTAAGGAGGTTTTCCACCTGGAACTTGGCGGCGCTGACACTGCGATCGTCCTTTGCCGAGATGTTGATGACCTGGATAGCAATGCCGTAGGGAGAAGTATTACGCCCACCGAGACGACTGACCATCGTAGTCAGGGGCAATAAAATTGTGTCATCCTGGTTAAAGCCGAGGAAGGCCCCCTTAGATTCCATAATGCCAATTACCTCGTAGGCTGTGCCCCGAATGCGGATATGCTGACCGATGGGGTTGATCACAAACTGGACGGGGTTAGGGGAATCCTTCTTGCACTCCGTTTCTTTGCCGGGGACAGGGGAGGGCAAGCTGCCAAAGAACAACTTTGCCGTATCACAGCCGAGGGTAACCACACGGGCACGCCGTTTGAGGTCTTGGTGGTCAAAAAATCTGCCCATGTAGGTATCCACATCCCTGACCTGGCTATATTCAGGGGTTGTGCCAATTAGTGGTGTAGTACGAAACCGATCGTTGAAAGTAGCGCGTTCTGTTCCCCTTACTTCTGGCGCTACTGCCTTGACAGAGGGAACCTGTTGGGCAATCGCCTCGGCATCGGAGAGAACAAGACGGGGGGGCGGATTGAGGATGTTGCGGCGGGTGCTGTCACTGCCTGTGATGACAAAGAGGACGTTGGTACCAAGGGATTGGAACTGACCGGCGGCATAGCGTTTTCCCCCTTCCCCCACCCCAATCATGGCGATTACCGAGGCATTGCCAATGACAATTCCCAGCATAGTGAGGAAACTGCGCAAGCGATTGGCATTGAGGGTTTGCCACGCCATTTTGATACTTTCGCCGATATGCATTGCTCACCTCCAGGGCATCTCTTCTATCTTAAACGGCAGGACCAAGCTGGCGAATCGCCTCCATCATCCCCCTAGCTTTATTGAGGGTTTCCTGGTATTCCAAGTGGGGTTGGGAGTCCGCCACAATGCCCGCCCCTGCCTGCACACTCACCTGTCCCTGCCGCACCAACAGACTGCGAATGGTGATTGCCACATTCAACTGCCCGCGAAAATCGTAGTAGCCATAGGCTCCTGCATAGGGACCACGCCGATCGGGTTCCAGTTCATAGATGATCTCCATAGCGCGAATTTTGGGCGCACCACTGACCGTCCCCGCGGGAAAAGTTGCCTGCAGGACATCCCAGGCTGTTTTAGTAGGTAAGACTTCCCCCACTACATTGCTGACGATATGCATGACATGGGAATAGCGCTCGATCGTCATCATTTCATCCACCTTGACGGTGCCGGGGCGACAGACCCTGCCCAAATCATTGCGTCCCAGGTCAACTAACATCACGTGTTCGGCAATTTCCTTGGGGTCCTGCAACAGTTCCTGGGCTAAAGCCTGGTCTTCCTCTGGGGTAGCTCCCCGCTTGCGCGTCCCAGCGATCGGTCTTACCAAGGCTATCCTTTGGCAATTGTTGTCCGATTCCACCTTGACCATGACCTCTGGGCTAGAGCCAATCAACTGCCAGTCGCCGAACTGCAAATAGGCCATGTAGGGGGAGGGATTGATCAACCGCAGAGCGCGGTAGAGACGGAAGGGGTCACCCGTAAAGGGGGTAGAAAGGCGCTGGGAAAGTACCACCTGGAAAATATCCCCCCGCCGGATGTACTCCTTGGCTTTTGCCACTGCCCTGGTGAAGTCTGTTTCCGTAAAGTTGCTGCTGTAGGTGAGGGGGGGAGCCGCGGGAGTCAAAACGAGGTCATAGCCATCGGTCAGGGGTTTGTGTAATTTCTCTAGGGTCTCCTCCAAACGATGGAGGGCACGATCGTAGGCAACCTGGGGTGACACTCCCCGCGTATCGGCATAGACAATCACCCAAATCTTGCGTTTGACCTGATCAAAGACCAGCACCCGATCGAATTGCATCCACAGACCATCGGGCAGACCGTCGGCGGGATGAACGGGCACCCGGGGTTCAATCCACTGGATGAGTTCATAGCCCCAAAATCCCACTACACCAGCTATACTAGGAGGCAGCTGGGGTAAATGCACAGGGTGAATGTCCGCTAAACATTGGGCTAGATGATGGAAGGGATTACCCCGCCACTCCCTCTGGGAGCCATCACAGTGAATTTGGACCGTCCGATTGCCATAATTCTCCAAACGCCACAGGGGGTCACAGCCCAAGAGACTATACCGCCCCAGCCTTTCTCCCCCCTCCACTGATTCCAGGAGAAAGTTATAGGAAGTACCTTGACAGACCCGATACCATGCCCCCACCGGTGTATCCAAATCCGCCACAAATTCGCGAAAGATGGGGATGAAGTTTCCCCGATCGGCTATCTGCAAGAAGAATTGATAGCTGTCCATGCAGGCTGAAACTTAAGGTTATGCAAAGTATAGCGGATAAAGTAAAAGAGAGAGGTTGTCAGTATCACTGCAGCAAAACTGGACAGCAAAAGCAACAATTCCCCCTCCCATGCACGATACACCCAGGTAGATAAGTAAAGAAAAGCAAACAGTAATTATGATCAACCATGCAGTCTTCTAGGAACATCCTTAGAAAGACAGGTGAGATAAACAGAAAGCTCTACTTTTTTGTATTGGAGCGATCGATCATAAACAACCAACCAAACAGGAGAATTGCCCCTCCCTGAATTGCCAAGTTCACCGCCAATTCTCCCCTGTCTCCCTTGCCCGCCAGGAGCTGGGACAAAAACACCACTGCCCCGATCGCGCCCGACCCCACTAAAGTTGCATAGATAAACTTGCGGAGCGGTCGGTAGGGAGCACGGGCTTCTGCCCGCAGACGTGCCTGGAAATCACGATCGCCGGCGTCGGTCATACCATCGCTGTGGAGCGCCGTCTTCTACCGGTTTGTTTGACTGGGGGAGGTTCTTCCTTGTGCCCGTTATTAGCCGCTGCTTCCTGAGCCTGCCGTAGGACATGACCATTAGCAACCTTCGTACCATTACTTACAGGGAGTAGGGGCGGTGTTTGCAACAGGAGTACCACCATTGGCTTGCCCTGCAGCTTTTGTCTGACCATCTTGGTCACTTCCCGTTCCAGGTACTGCTTGAGACCGACCCAATCCACAATACCAGCGTTGATAAAATTCTCCCACCCCAACTGCAGGGACTGCTCCAGGTTTTGCGTAATCAACTGCAACAACTCCTGCTTGGTAGTCACAGACACAACCCCCGTCACATGTATATCCGGCGCCGTGTAGAGTTTGCCATCCATACCCACCGAGGCTGCCACCGTAATTACCCCGTCCCCCGCAATCTGCAGGCGGTCTTGCAGGACAGAGCCATTGACTACCCCTTCTCGGGAAGCATCGATCAGCTCAATACCAGCGGGCACCTTATCTACAATGCGAATCGCAGCTTGGGATACCTCCACCACATCCCCGTTTTCCGCAATGACGATATTTTCGGGGGGAATGCCCATTGCCTCCGCCATCTTGGCGTGCAGTTTCAACATCCGTAACTCCCCGTGGGCTGGGAAGAAGAACTTGGGACGCACCAATGCCAACATCAACTTCTGGTCTTCCTGGCAACCATGCCCCGATACGTGAATCCCCTTCTCCTTGCCGTAAATGACATTTGCCCCCAGGGCAATCAACTTATCGATCGTGCGCACTACTGAAATCGTATTACCTGGAATGGGACTAGCCGAAAAGATCACCGTGTCCCCAGGCATGATCTTTAGTTGGCTATGACTGTCATTAGCTAGGCGGGTGAGGGCAGAATTAGGTTCCCCCTGGGAGCCAGTGGTGAGAATTAAAATTTGGTCATTGCGGTAATGGCGCAGATTCTGCAGAGGCTGGAAGAGGTCATCGCGACACTTGATGTAACCCAAATTACGGGCATGGGCAATCACATTCAACATTGATCGTCCCAACACCGTCACAATCCGCCCCGTTTTTTGGGCAATTTCCAAGACCATCTGCAGACGATGCACAGAAGAAGCAAACGTAGTCACAATCACCCGCCCCGGGGCAGTGCTGATATAGCGCTCCAGATTGGGATAGACCGATCGTTCCGAAGGACAAGTACCCGGCACCTCTGCGTTAGTAGAATCGCTGATTAGACAAAGCACACCCCGTTCCCCGTGCTCCGCCAGGCGTTGAAAATCACAAAACTCCCCATCAACGGGGGTATGATCAAACTTGAAATCCCCCGAATGAATCACCAACCCAGCGGGCGTATTGATTGCCACACTAAAACTGTCCGCAATGGAGTGAGTGTTACGGATAAACTCGACAAAAAAGCTGTTACCTACCCGCACCACCTCCCTAGGACCAACCCGCCGCAACTCCGTCCGTCCTAACACCCCCGCCTCTGCCAACTTATCTTCCAGCAGAGCCATCGCCAAACGGGGACCATAGATGACAGGAATATCAAACTGCTTGAGGTGGAAGGGAATACCGCCGATGTGGTCTTCATGACCGTGGGTAACAATCATACCCTTGATCTTGTGCTTGTTTTGCCGCAGATAGGTCATATCTGGCAGCACAATATTGACACCCGGCATACCATCTTCTGGGAAAGAAAGACCCCCATCCAACAACATGATTTCGTTGTTGATTTCAAACACCCAGGTATTCTTACCGATCTCCTTCAAACCCCCTAGGGGAATAATTTTCAGCGCTGGTGGATTTGTCAATTTAACCATAGAGTTACACAGATAAAGTAAATGAACAAAAGAAAAACTATGCCAGAAGCCCTAAGTCGGTGAGCACTTGCTTCAGCCTATCTATGACCTCACCCTCCGCTTCTACCAAGGGCAATCGCAAACCTCCTACATCCCAACCCGTAAGCTTCAGGGCTGCCTTGACGGGAATAGGGTTAGTTGTGAGAAATAATGCTCGAAACAGAGGAAAAAGACGTTGGTGGATCGCTTCCGCCTCTTGCAACTTATCCTCTATTATACACCTAATCATACCCTTTATGTCTCTGCCCACCAGATGAGATGCTACACTCACCACTCCCACTGCTCCCACCGCCATCAGGGGCAAGGTTAGGTAGTCATCCCCAGAGTAAATGGCAAAACTTTCCCCCAAGCGCCGCCGCACCTCCGCCGCCAGTCCCAAGTCCCCTGTTGAGTCCTTGATCCCTACTATGTTGGGAATCTCACTGAGGCGCAGGATTGTCTCCAGTTCCATTTTACACCCCGTCCTGCCTGGGATGTTGTAAAGCAAGATGGGCATTTGGGGAGCCGCCTCCGCAATGGCGCGAAAATGGGCATAAAGACCCGCCTGGGGTGGTTTATTGTAGTAGGGAGTAACCTGGAGGGAGCCATCTAGTCCCAAAGCCGCCGCCTTTTGGGTAGCCACGATCGCTTCTCTGGTGGAATTGGAACCAGTCCCTGCCAAAATTTTTGCCCTCTCTCCCACCCCCTGTTTTACTGCCTGGAAGAGCTGATATTCCTCCTCCCAGGTAAGGGTAGGGGATTCCCCCGTCGTACCACAGAGCACAATGGCATCACTGCCCTGGTCGATCAGATGGAGGGCTAGACGCACCGCCAAGTCATAGTTGACATTCCCCCCCTCGTCAAAGGGGGTAACCATTGCCGTAATCAATCTACCAAAGGGTATGGTCATAGAAGTTGGTCAGCAATCATAGCTTCAGCAATCTGAATGGCGTTAAGGGCTGCTCCCTTGCGTATCTGGTCACCACAGAGCCACAGTTCTAGGGCGTTGGGATGGGATAGGTCTGCCCTAATTCTTCCCACCAGGACATTGTCCTTACCGCTCGCTTCTATGGGCATGGGGAAATAGTTGCGGGCAAAATCCTGCACTACTGTCACCCCTGGGGCTTGCTGCAGCACTTCCAGGGCAGTCTTGACTGGGAACGGGGCACGGAACTCAATGTTAACCGCCTCTGAGTGGGCACGCAATACGGGTACCCGTACACAGGTAGCTGTCAACCGCAAATTCGGCTCTGCAAAAATCTTGCGGGTCTCCCGCATCATTTTGACTTCCTCCCCGCAGTAGCCCTCCTCATTGACGGGGGAGTTGTGAAGAAAGAGATTGAAGGCAAGGGGATACTGAAATACCTCTGTAGGGGGAGTTTGTCCTGCCAAGATTGCCTTGGTCTGTTCTAGGAGTTCTGCCATCGCCCGCGCTCCTGCCCCACTGGCGGATTGATAGGTGGCAATCACCAACCGTTCTACGGGAATGACGCGATGGAGGGGATAGACCACTACACTCATCAAAATTGTTGTACAGTTGGGGTTGGCAATGATGCCCCTGTGCTCTTTAAGGGCGTAGCGATTCACCTCCGGTACTACTAGGGGAACATCGGGTTCCTGGCGAAAGGCACTGGAATTGTCAATTACCACACAGCCCTGCTGCACAGCGATCGGTGCCCATAGCTTTGCCTGTTCTGACCCTGCTGATGCCAGCACTAGGTCTATACCTGTAAAACTTGCCTCGGTTACCGCCTCCACAGGAATTTCCTCCCCCTGAAACAGCAGTTTTTTGCCCGCCGATCGGGGGGAAGCCAGCAACTTTAGGTCAGCGATGGGGAAATGGCGCTCTGCCAGCAGGGACAAAAATTCTGCCCCCACTGCCCCCGTTGCTCCCAAAATAGCAACACGATAGGATTTAGACAAAAATCCTCCTTGCCTTTGTGTTTTTGATTACCTGTTGAGGCTCACTATAGCACAGATTAGGGTCCTGTAAAGATGGCATCTTCCACATCCCGCCGGCTGAGGGAATAGGGGAAGGCACGGGTAGCCCCCGATCGGTTATAGCGGACGCGGATTTCCTCGATGTCCATCATAATTTCTGCTTCCCAACCCTCATGGACTACGGACCAGCGGGTGGGGTCTTCTTCGTCCTGCACACAGCCCTTTTCCCGTAGCCAGGCTTCGATCGTGGGCAGGGGGTGGTTGTAGAGGGGAGTATCAGGGGGTGGAAATTTCATGCTAGTTCCCGTAACAGCGCTACTGTAAAGGCTAACCCTAGACAGATTAGCAAAGTTAATAGGAGGATGACTAGGGCAAAGATTTCGCCGCCGGAGAGGGGACGTTCACTGGGCAGTCCGTCATCGTCCCTGCCGGAAACGAGGAGGGGGGGTGTTTGATATTGGGGCAACAATGAGAGGTCATAGGCAGCACGATGGATGGGGTCTTGCAGAACGCGGTATGCCTCCTGGATTTCCCGCAGTTTTTCCCGTGCAATTTCGGGAGCTGCGGTAGTAGTATCGGGGTGATAGCGTTTGCTTAACTGCCGGTAGGCACGCCTAATCTCTGCTGCCGTTGCCTGGGGGCTAACCCCTAAAACGGTGTAAAACGATCGTTTTTCCACACTATGGGGCAAGGACACTACAATAGACATACAATTCTTTATTTAATTTAACATTGAGCAAAATGTTGTCAAACCCCGCCACTCTGCCCTGGGATAGAATCATCAGTACTTTAATTGCTATTCCCCTTGCCCTGGTTGTGATTTGGTGGGGGGGATGGGTGTTTACCCTGTCCTTGGGAGTGTTGATCTTTTTGGGGCAGTGGGAATATTTCCAGATGGCGCGGGCAAAGGGCTTGGAACCGGCGGCAAAGACCACGATGGCAGTCAGTCAGGTGCTCTTGGTTTTTTGTCAGTTGCAGAATGATTGGCACTTGGCGGTGGATTTGGCGGATGCAGTTGTGCCTGTGGCGGGCACTTTCATTTGTTTTTATCTTTTATTTCAGCCCAAATTAGCCACGATCGCTGATATTGCCACTTCCATTTTGGGTTTATTTTATGGTGGTTATTTACCGAGTTATTGGGTACGGTTGCGCGGTTTAGGGGGTGATACTTTCCTTTTGTTGGGTTTGAACCAGGGGGGGATAGATGTCTTGATGGCATTCACTTGTATATGGGCTTCTGATATTTTTTCCTATGTGGGGGGGAAGTTATTTGGGAAGACCCAACTGTCTACTATCAGTCCCAAAAAAACTGTGGAGGGGGCAATTTGTGGGCTATCTAGCTGTATTGCTGTCGCGATCGCTTGGGCGTGGTATCGCAGATTACCTTACTTTGGTTTGACGGGTTTAGCGCTGGGAATTTTAATTGGCATTGCTAGTTTGTTGGGGGATTTAACGGAGTCCATGATGAAGCGGGATGCGGGGGTAAAAG
>CALGKB010000004.1 GCA_937927915.1 uncultured Pseudanabaenaceae cyanobacterium
GTGATGTAAGGAAATTTCCAGATGTTGCCGAGGCCGATGGCCGAACCGGCAGCCGCCAGAATGAATCCCAGCGATCCGCTCCAGTGCTCACGCGGTTTCAATGTCGTTTCGGACATATTCCGCTCTCCCGCCGTATGAACCGGAATGTATAACGGAGCATTCAATGCCGCGCAAGCTCCGGGCTTCGGGGCCGATGGGTCCAGGCCGTGAATTCCACCGGGTTTTCAGTTCGCCCGGAACAGACCGAACAAGGCGGCCTACACGGGGACGGCAAAAAGGCGACAATAATGGTGGGGCGGCGAGTCCCTTCGCCGCCGCAAGATGGGTTGGGCCGGGCTGTTTGGTGCCGCTGGCACGGCGCGGGCCATCAAAAACCCGGCTTCGCGCTTGCCATTGTCGCCGCGGTCGGGTTTTAATTTCTGTCAGCGCCGGAGTGGCGGAATGGAAGACGCAGCAGACTCAAAATCTGCCGGTGGCAACACCATGAGAGTTCGAGTCTCTCTCTGCCCATAGTTAGGGGGAGCTAGGGCGATCCCTTGGGTATCATCCCTGGAGGCAAACGCAGCCACAGATAGCGGGCAGCGGCAATTGTCAGTCCCAGGGCAGCCAGGGCAGCCAGGCGGGGTTCTAGGAGAGCTAGGAGTAGTAGTCCCAAACAGCCCCCTAATTCGATCGTGGCGAACAGACCATTGTTAACGCCCCCTGTGGTTTTGGTAATTTGCGCCCGCAGCAAAGTGGTAGTTATTTGCAGGAGTAAGGCAACAGCGCCGCCAATTATAGCTATTAACCACCGTCCCCAAGGGGGCAAACTGGGCAGTACGCTTGCCATGAGCAGAGTTCCCGCTACGGTGGCTAGAGGTAGGGCTACCGCATCCATCAAATTGTCTAGGCGGGGACGGAAAAAGACAGCCACTTCCACCACCGCTCCGATCGTGCATATGCTTAGAGTGAGGGGGGAAATTTGCCAATTTTTATCGCTCATAATTAAGCCCATTTTGCTAGCTATTGCCCACACTAACAGGGTGACAAATATACGCAGACCCGCCGCAGTTGCTAAACAGTAACCGATCGCTATTTGGATGATCACGTTCATATTTGTGCCACCAAGGCTTGGGTATAAGGGTGATGGGGGTTTTGCATAATCTCCTCTGCCGTACCTGTTTCCACAATTTGCCCCCTATACATTACCAATAAACGATCGCAGAAATGGCGCGCCAAGTTGAGGTCATGGGTGATAAACAGCAGGGAAAGTTGGTATTGTTTCTGCAGGTCTGCTAACAACTGTAAAATCTGCCCCTGCCAATGGGCATCCAACATACTGACGGGTTCATCACAGATGAGAATTTCTGGCTGTAAAATTAAAGCCCGCGCGATCGCTACCCGTTGCAGTTGTCCCCCCGACAATTCCTGGGGATAGCGGTGCATAAACTGGGCAGATAAACCCACCCGTTCCAACAACTCCCCCACCAGGCGGTGATGGTCACCACGGCGGTTGTGAATTAGGAGGGGGTCAGCCACTGCTTGAGCGATCGTCATTTTGGGATTGAGGGAAGCCCTGGGGTCTTGGAAAATCATCTGCAGGTGGCGAGCTAATTTTTGCCCCCGCGGGGTCTGGTTGTGAATGAGTACCTTGCCCCTATCAGGTTTGATTAAATTTGCTACCATTCTCGCTGTGGTACTCTTGCCGCTGCCACTGGCACCAATAATGCCTAACACCTCCTGGGGATAGAGGACAAAACTGACATTATCTACAGCCACAAACTGACCATATTTTTTGCTGAGTGCCCTTGCCTCCAGGACAGGCTGCCCCCCCCTCACCAAAGATTGCCTAGCATAGGGACGCTCCCCCCCCTGGAACAACCGATCGGGACTGTCCACCGCCACCAATTTACCCGCTGCCATCACTGCTACCCGATCGCAATAGCGCCTTACTAGCCCTAGGTCATGGCTGATCAGCAATAGCCCCTTAGACTGACGGCGGCAGATGTCCACCATGAGCTGCAAAACCGATCGGGCGGTCTGGGCATCCAGGCTAGTAGTGGGTTCATCGGCAATCAACACCTGGGGCTGCAGGAGGAGAGTGAGGGCAATCATCACCCGTTGGCGCATCCCTCCACTCAACTCGTGGGCGTAACTGTAGGCATGGCGGCGATCGATATGTACTTGGGTTAAAGCCTCTGCCAAGAGGGAGGGCACCGCAGCGCGGGAGATACCATGTACTGTCAGCAGTTCCTGGGCATGGGCAAACACCGTCATAAAGGGATTAAACCTAGTCATGGGGTCTTGCAAAATTAAACCCACCTTCCTACCCCGCCAACTGGGAGACCAGGACTCCCCTCCTAAGCGGATTTCCCCCCTCATCACCGCCCCCTGGGGTAAAATACCCACCACCGCCCGCGCCAAAGTCGACTTACCACAGCCACTCTCCCCCACCAAGGCGACTACCTCCCCCGCCCCCACCGTCAGATTGACCCCCTTGAGGACTTGATTACCCCCTAGGTAGGACACCGATAAATCCTGTATCTGCAACAACTGTCCCTGGAAAATCTGTAGATTTTGGTATGACGGGAATCTATGATATAGGAGGAAACCCTGCAATAGTATGCGCCTCCTCCAGTTCCTCAGTGGTGAGACTGCCATCCCCGCCGAATGGCGTCAGGACTTTATCCGCGAAGTCACCTTCAGGAATTATGCCCGCTCGAAGGTCTTGGTTTGGTTTACGTTTATTTTGGCAGCGGGGGTTTGCGCCAGTGTTATTTACATCACTAAGCGACTGCCCCTCCTGGAACTGAGTTTGCCCTGTTTTTTGCTGTGGCTGCAGGTTGTTCTCGTAGTCAGCTCCTCGGTGTTTTTGTACTTGTCTTCTGTGGAAGATGCCTTTACTGCCCCAGAACTGCAAGCCCGCCATGAAAAGCTCTGGTATAGCTACGGCATTGCCCTGCTGTTTTATACCAATGTCATGTTTCTCTTGAATTGGATACAGACGGGCTTTGTCACCGCTTATATCGTCGGTATTTTTATTTTCGCTGTCTTCTTCTACTACCCTAACCGATCGAGTTTTTTGCTCTTTACTCTCAATGCTCTCTTTTATTTTTTGTGCATCACCTTCATTCCCAGCCAAGCCAGTATAACCAAGCCAATTTATCTCACCAACGCCTGGCTCTCAGGTATTGTAGTCACAGGAGCCGCTTGGCTCTTTAATCGCTTGCTTTTGGATACCCAACTGCGAGACTTCCGTAACCGCAAAAAGATCGAACAACAAGCCATAGAATTGCGCAATGCTAACGAAAAACTGCAACGGCTGGCGATGATTGATGGTTTGACCCAAGTATCTAACCGTCGTCTGTTTGATGAAAAATTGGAGCAGGAGTGGCGCCGATTAGCCCGATCGGAAAGTCCCCTCTCCGTCATCCTCTGCGATGTTGATTTCTTTAAGAAATACAACGACACTTACGGGCACCTAGCGGGAGATGCCTGCCTGAAGGAGGTCGCCAAAGCGATCCAGCTCTCTGCTAAACGTCCCGCCGATGTAGTGGCCCGCTATGGGGGAGAAGAATTTGCCGTGATTTTACCAGATACGGGGGCAGCCGGTGCCCTGCGGGTAGCGGAAAATATTTTGCAGCAGGTGAGCAGTCTCAAGATTCCCCACCGCACCTCTGGTGTGGCAGACCATGTTACTGTCAGCATTGGCGTTGCCACCACCATCCCCAACTCCCAAATGCAACCTAGCCAGTTAGTGCAAAAAGCAGATGAATCCCTCTACCGCGCCAAGCAAAGTGGTAGAAATAGAGTAGTACACCAGTCATTGACCCTAGTGCCATGAAGGACTTTTTCCTTAACGTCAGTCGCTACCCCCGCTACCTCATCTCCATCATGCTGGGGGTAATTTGGTTTGCCCTGCAGCCTCTTGCCCCCTTCTTAAAAAAACCAGTGACCGCTGTTGCCCTCATCAGTGCTACCATTAGTGCCACAATTTGTCTAGTCCTAATTTTGCGAGCCATGTTGGGACTAGATAGCCTCTAAGTTGTTATTCTAAGAGTAGGGAGAAGGAGAAGTTATGTCTATATCTGTCCTGGAAGACATTGACCAACGGCTAAAGCAACTGGTGACAGTGGTAGAGAAATTGACCCAATACACGGGGGCATACATGGAACTAGCACAGGCCCAAGGTGCCCGCCTGGACAAGATTACAGAAGTGATCATCACCCAGTCCCACAACATGGAGCGCCTGTTACACATTTCCATTTCCCAGCAGGAATCCCTCAACACCACCTATAAAACTTTTAATGAGCAAGCCTGTGCTATTTTAGAACTTTCCCGTACGATGCGCGATGCTATGGAATCTTCCCGCGAACTCCTGCGCATGACGGAGGTGGCTTCTGACCTCGCCAAAAATAACCAGGCGACGATCCGTGACCTCTTGGAAGAATTACGCCAATCCCGCAACAACTAACCCTATGCCCAAGAAACTGCTATTTGTCTGCCTCGGCAATATCTGTCGTTCCCCTGCTGCCGAAAATGTCATGAATTTTTTACTACAACAGCGGGGACTGGAGGGGGAAATTATCTGCGACTCGGCGGGGACAGCGGGGTATCATATCGGGGCACCTCCCGATCGGCGGATGCAAAAGGCGGCAAAGGCTAGGGGAATTAGCATGGTGGGGTCAGCGCGGCAGTTGCAGCCGATGGATTTACGAGAACACGACCTCATTTTGGCGATGGACTACAGCAACTATCACGATATTCTCAGCCTTGACCCCCAGGGCAAGTACCACGACAAGGTGAAAATGATGTGTAGCTATTGTCGCCGATACAACGTCAAGGAAGTGCCAGACCCCTACTACGGGGGGGAGGAGGGCTTTAACTATGTCCTCGATTTGCTGTTTGATGCCTGTGAAGGTCTATTGGAGGCGTTGACAAAGTAAATGCAGTTGTCCCGCTTTTGGGGTTATTGGTTTCTCCTGCCCCTCTATCCCTATAGTCAGCGCCCCACTCTCTGTCGGGAGATTGTCCCCCAGCGGATTTGGGTGTTTGAGCAGTTGCAGGGCATTTTGTATGCGGTAGTGCCCCTGCGCATGACGGTGGTGGCGTTAGAGGAGGGAGGATTGCTGGTTTATGCCCCCGTTGCCCCTACCCAGGAGTGTCTGGCTCTGTTGCAAAAGTTAATCGATCGCTATGGCGACATCCGCCACATTGTTTTGCCCACCACGTCGGGGTTAGAACACAAGGTATATGTCCCTGCCTTTCGGCGGCGGTTTCCCCAGGCGCAGTTATGGCTAGCTCCAGGACAGTGGAGTTTTCCTATCAATCTACCTAGCAGTTGGCTAGGGTTGCGGGGGGAGGTGATCAGAGAGGGGGGGACACCCTGGGGGAGGGAGTTTGACCACGCCCTGTTGCAGATTGACCTGGGCAGGGGAAATTTCGCTGAGGTGGCTATTTACCACCAGCCTTCCCGTACTCTGCTGCTGACGGATTTGGTGATTGCCTTTAGTTTAGAGCCACCGGAGATTCTTACGGTTGACCCCTTCCCCCTGCTATTTCACAGCCGCGATAGGGCTGCTGACATTCCCACTGATACGCCTGAAAATCGCCGCAAGGGTTGGCATCGCATTGCCCTGTTTGCTACCTATTTCCGTCCCGCTGCGGTGGAAGCCCTCTCTGTGTGGGAAACTGTTAAGCAAGCTCTTGCTGCCCCCGATCGTTCTCCCCGCAACTATTTTGGGCTGTATCCTTTCCGTTGGCAATATAACTGGGAGGAGTCTTTCTATCATCTGTGGGGGGGCGGCAGACCGATCGTGGCTCCTATCCTCCAGGAGTTAATTTTGCCCCAAGCGCCCTACGCGGTGCAGCATTGGCTCGATCGGGTATGTCAGTGGGATTTTACTCAGATTATTCCCTGCCATTTGAAAGCACCCATTGCCGCTACTGCCAAAGATTTACGGCAAGCCTTTGCTAATAGCAATTTACCCCCCTCTGATACTAAATTTGTCACCGAACTAGAGGCATTTTTAGTGGCAAGGGGGATCGCCAAACCAAGACCAAAAGCTTAGCAAAAGACAGGGGAAATGTGTTGTAGAAGACAAAGCAGCTCTCTGGGCGGGGAGGAGTATTAGTGCTAGGATAAAGGCACAACGCTGGGGGATGGGAGTATGTTACAGGCTTTTGCGAAAACTGGTGTCATTTGCGGTTTTGTTTTGCTGTTTAGCAGTCCTGCTGTGTCTGATGTTTTGGTCAGTCAAGCTATTGGCAGTCGGCGGACGGATGTTATCAGAGTGAGTACCCCCCGCGCTGTCATCGATCGTTTTGCTAGTAATGCCCGTGTCTATGTGCAAGGCAATCCTGTCAGTACAAGAGAGATCGATCGGTTGCAACAAATAGCTGCCAGACATCCCAATCTGTTTGTCGTTTTGATTGAGTATTCTAACAATCTCGCCCAGGACCAAACCAATATTGCCCGTGCTATCAGCAATCATCCCTCTTTTTTGGCAGTGCGCAATCCTGTGACCAATGAGAGAGAAGGAGTGCTGATTGTCGTCTATTTTAGCAGTAATGAAGGACGCAAAGTCTTCTTCCTCACAGAAAGACTACCCGATCGCTTAGGTGTAGGGGCAAGCAACTCGGAATTGCTAAATATATTTCGTGCCACCATGCAGACCCAGGGGGATGTGGCTACAGCAGTGGAGCGGGTGATGAGCTTCATCAATGGCAGAATTAGACAGGCGGTAGGGACCCCAAATATCCTGCCACCCGTCTATGCCCAAAGTAATCGTGGTAATCGCAACCTTTTGATTGGCTTGGGGGTAGGAGGAGGAATTCTTTTCCTGGCTGGTCATGCTTGGTCCCTCAGTCATACAGGCAAAAAGAGAAAAGAAGCGATCGCTCTCTTTCCGGAAATTGAAAGGAAACTACGGCAAAAGACGGAAGAGCTGTTAGAGTTGATGCAGACGGCTGATTTTAGTGTGGTGGCTAACTACACGGGAGAGACAGGGGCAATAGTGCAACAGGCAGTGAATGACCTCAACGATGGTTTGTTATTGCTGGACATGGGGAAAAAGATGCTGGCGGAGGCAAGAGCTATCATCGATCGGGGGGATTTTTGGAGCCAGATTTATCCCTTTGCGGCGACCAAGGCTGTCAAGTTGCTTACGGATAGAAACACGCAATACAAATTTACACCTACGGAAAGTCCCTTGGTGGCAGGGGCGGGGGCAGGTTGGCAAGAGCAACTAGCTACCTATAGCAGAGAGACGACCATAGAAAAGTCTTTTCCTGACGTGATGCAGGAATTAGAACAAAAACAAGCTAAGTCCCACCGTGTTCTCATAGAAGTCATGCAAAAGGATGCGGAAATTAGGGGGTTTCTGACACAGTTGGAAGAATGGGGTAACAGACTGCTACCGATCGTGCAGGCTTGGCAGAGGGCAGACAGACCTGAGTTTACAGCGCGGCAGGTGGAACAAACGTTGCTGCCCCAAGTCCTTGGTCAGGGGGGATTGATCTTGCAGGCTAGACAGACTATGTCCACAGACCCTGTGGGGGTTTGGAATAACCAGGGCAAGACAGCAGAAAGAATGCTGCAGGAGGGAGAGAGAATGATTGCCATTTGTCAACGGGCACAGACGGTCTTGCTGCCTCAGACTGACCAAACTCAACAGACCCTGGCAAGCAACGGTATCGCTACTACTTGGCTCGCTCAAACTCTACGGCAACTTTCCGATCGCTTAGATACTTTAGCTGTCAATTCCCTCACCACTCCCTGTGATGCCGACCTAGAAAAGTTGGAGCAGGACATTGCCACTTTCCAAGAACGACAACAGCAGGCGATCGCCCAAGATGAACAACGACGCATCACTTTGCCGCAGCAGATCAGAGATACGGAAAATATCATTCTCAACACAAGACAGGAAATCAGTGGTGTTTATCAGCAACGGGGTATGACCTTCAGCCCTTCCCAGGTGTTAGTAGAAGAGGACCGCAATCCCAGCCACAGAGTTACCCAGGCAGAACAGGAATTACTGCGCCTCAAAGACAGTTTAGACCAGGGAGATGTACAGAAAGCAGCAACTCAGATCAACAAAATTGCAGAACTGTTGGCAGAAGCACGGCAGCTTTGTTCTGACAGTCTTATTTTCCTCAACAACTACACCAATGAAAATAACAAGGTCAAGAACTACAGGAAATCTGTTCTAGACAAAGTTTCCCTTACCTATCGTCCCCTTGTCCATCGTCTGCAACAGGCCTATCATCCCGACGCCCTTGCCCTAGTTGCCAACGAGTTAAACTGTCCCCCGACGGTAGCTAACATCCTAGAAAGAGTAGAAGCAGAAATTAAAGAAGTAGAAAGATTGCTGCAGGAGGCAACCGATCGGTATCAGCAGGGGTGGTTACTAGCCAGTCGCGACCTCCTCCAGGGGTGCATAGAGAGATTGCAAGACACAGAAGCATTGCTGGAACAAATCCCCCGTGCCGAACAACTGCTCCAGAAAAAACAACAGGCGGCAAGACAAGCAATCCAACAGATGGAAAATGACATACGCTATACCCTCGATCGGCGCCAGGAATTCTACGCCCGCGAGCAGGCGCGCAACCTCTGTAGCAGACTGGAAATTCAACGCCGCAATGTCAACAACATCATTACCTTAACACCCCAAAATCCCTATCGCGTAGAAGAGCTACTTTTACAGATGCAACAAACCAAGGAAGATGCCCGCCGTTTACTAGATGAAGACCAACGGGCTTGGCGGGAGGCGGAAAGAGCGATCGAGGAGGCAGCAAGAGAGCTAGGGTACGCAGAAAGTACCATTCAGGCAGCAAGAGACACATCCTTCTCCTATGCCAGAGTTAACCTGCCTCGTTATGATGTCAGTGACGAAAGATATGAACTGAGGGAGATTCAAAGTTCCTTTACTGCCAAAGCCTTTGAGTCTGCCCGCTCCCGTGCCGAGAGTTTGACCTATGAGCTGCGGAGAATCAGGGAAGAAGCAGAAAGAGCACTAGAACAAGCCCGCCGCGAGGAGGAAAGGGAAAGAAGTTATCATAGCAGTAGTGATGCTGACGACAGTAGTTACAGGAGTGATTACGGTCGTTCTTCGGGGGGGAGCTGGAGCAGTAGTAGCTCTTCCTCTGAGGATCACGGTGGTTCCAGCGGCGGCAGTTGGTGAGGATGGGCAATCGACGGGATGCAGACACCTGCGGTTTTGTCAATGTGCATAAGCCCTTGGGGATTACCTCCCATGATTGTTTGCTGCAGGTCAAGAAGACCCTACGGGTAAAAAAGGCGGGGCATAGCGGCACCCTCGATCCCTTGGCAACGGGGGTGTTACCGATCGCTCTCAATCAGGCTACCCGTCTGCTGCCCTATCTGCCTACAGGCAAGGCTTACAGAGCAGTGATTAAATTTGGTCTCGCCACCACCACTGACGACAAGGAAGGAGAAGTTATTCAAGATCATCCCTGTCCCCACCTGCAATTAGAGGATGTCCGTCCTCTCCTGCCCCAATTTATAGGCACGATCGAGCAGGTACCCCCCGCCTATAGCGCCATCAAAGTCCAAGGCAAAAAGATGTACGACCTCGCCCGCTCGGGAATAGCAGTTGACCTGCCCCCCCGCACCGTCACCATAGACAGCATAGACATTCTCCACTGGCAACCTGGGGACTACCCCGAACTGACTCTCCACATCACCTGTGGCACAGGCACCTACATCCGATCGATCGCGCGGGATTTAGGCAAACTCCTGGGCTATGGGGGCGTACTCACTTTTCTAGAGCGTACCCACAGCAATGGCTTTCACCTAGAGGATAGTGTGCCCCCCGATCGGGTAACCCCTGCTAGTGTGGTTGACCCTGCCGTCCCCTTTGCCCACCTGGCAACAGTAGAGTTAGACCCATTGCAAAGGCGCCAATGGCAACAGGGGCAGAAAATTTCCCTGGGACTAGACCTAGAGGAAGGGATGGTGAGAGTTTTGGCAGAGAAAAGATTTTTAGGCTTAGGCAAAACAAAAGGGGGCATCATCTACCCCCGCGTTGTGTTAGCGAGCTAGAGCAGGCTCCGGTCTTTCCCGCCCCATGAGCTTGACGAAGGGTTTAATGTCTTGCATGAGCTGGTCGAACTGGTCAAAGTTGAGGGATTGGGGACCGTCCGAGAGAGCTTTCTGGGGATTGGGATGCACCTCCACCATAATTGCATCTGCCCCCGCCACGATCGCTGCCATCACCATCGCCGGGACATACTCCGACCATCCCGTGCCATGACTGGGGTCAATCATCACAGGCAAGTGGGTCAACTTTTTGAGGACAGGGATACAGGCTAAATCCAGGGTATTGCGGGTGTACTTGCTATCAAAAGTACGAATGCCCCGTTCACAGAGAATCACATTGGGATTGCCCGCCGCCAGAATATATTCCGCTGCCATGAGCCAATCATCGATCGTGGCTGCCATACCCCGCTTCAGCAGTACAGGCTTAGGCTGGCGACCGATCCGCTTCAGGAGGGCAAAATTCTGCATATTGCGTGCCCCCACCTGCAGGACATCCGCTACTTCTGCCACCTTATCGATATCAGGGCTATCCATTACCTCAGTAATTACCCCTAGCCCCGAAGCCTTCTTTGCCGCCGCCAGCAATTCCAACGCACTTTCCCCATGCCCTTGGAAAGAGTAGGGAGAAGTACGGGGTTTGTACGCCCCCCCCCGCAAAAACTGTGCCCCCGCCGCCTTTACCTTGAGGGCAGTATTGATGATCATTTCTTCATTTTCCACCGAGCAGGGACCCGCCGTGACTACAAGGGGATGATGTTGCCCAAAGACCACGTCGCCACTGGGGGTACTGACTACGACCTCACTGTACTCATTGTGGCGGTACTCCAAACTAGCGCGCTTGAAGGGCTTCTCCACCCGCAACACCGCTTCAATCCAGGGGCTAAGCTCCTCAATACGGAAGGGGTCTAACTCCTGGGTCTCCCCCACCAGCCCGATGACCACTTTGTGCTTGCCGACAATTTTTTCCGGTGACAACCCCCAGCTAGAAAGCTCCGCACTGATACGGTTTATCTCCTCCTGGGGTGTACCCACCTTCATCACGACAATCATTGTTTTACCTCTCCTTTGTTGCGCATAGCTTTCCAGGCATCCGTCAAATAGCCCAAATTCTTTTGAAACTCCGACCAGCCCCACCAACTGCCAACTCGATCGGCATCCCAGGAAGCAGAGAGCGCGCCATAGCTCAGCCCCGCTACTCCCAAGCCCAAAAACAGCATACTTACTGCCACCACTGCCCCGTTCGGCAACTGGAAAATGTGGTGGGAGACAATCCAATAACTGACCAGCAGCACGGCAAACCCCGTCAACGTGGGAATCCCGCAGAAGAGAGCTACCCTCCTGACCATCCGTCGGCTGACCACCTCAGGCATACGGGGAGTAGGTTCTTTCGTCTGCGCCACCTTAGGGGAAGTGGGAGCAACTTTGGGTGGTTTCTTCTTTTTTCCCCGACTGGAAGGCTCAAAGGGCAGCTTACTCATCTTACCCTCTGATCCCCAAACGGGTGATTAACTCTTTGTACTGAGCAGGGTTTTCCCGCTTGAGGTAGGCAAGTAGACGTTTCCGCTGTCCAATGATTTTCAAGAGAGAACGACGGGAAGAGAAGTCCTTGGGGTGCTCCTTGAGGTGATTGGTCAGTTGGTTGACCCGCTCAGACAGCAGGGCAATTTGCACCGCCGAAGAACCCGTATCAGTGGGATGGACGCGGAAAGTATTGATGATTTCTTGTTTACGTTCCTGGAGCAGAGGCATGGATGCACATACTAAAAAGACATTTTTGGATCATACCACAAATCTAGTGGGCAGACCCGTTGCCGTGATACTTGTCTGTGTCATAGAAACCATTCTGGGTGCCGAAAAACAAGCAACTCAAGCTGAAGAGAACGGTCAGTGTCAGTAGCAGGGTCTTGAAGTCAAATACAGCTTCCATAGGTGTTAATACGCAAAACCATCTATAACTGTAGTGTACCTCCTAGAGAATGGCTGCCAAACTTTACAGAACTTTTAGGTTGCAAAGGGAAACCGAGGGTCAAAAAGCTGTTCCCCTCTGTAGGGGCAGGTTTCGGATAGGTCGCTGTAGTCTAGGGGCGTTTCCCGTACTACTAAGTCCTTGGCAGCTTCGTAGGCATAGCTGATGGCTTCTGGCAAATAGGACTTGAGGCTGGGACTTTCCTGCAGGAGTTGTCAAATCTCCCGTCGTTGCTCACGCAGGGTTGCCTGCCAATTTTTACTGCGCTTATCAGGTTGGTACTGCCATTTAAGTAAATGGGCAATTAAAATGCCGAGTCTCAATTCCTGACGTTGTCGTTTCCCCAAAGATTCGATTTCCTCCACCAAATTAATTACGTCTAAATGTTGCCAATCACCCTCCCTCAGTAATCTTGCCTGTTCTAGTGTGCAGGCATAAAAATCCATCTCATATTGCCAATAAATTTTCTTAGCGCTTGTGAAAAACAAAATGTGAAATCCCTAGGACTGGAGGCAAATTTCCGATCGGGTATAGCTCTGAACCATACACCAATTTATCTAAGGTGAGCTTGTAGAGTTGCCACCCTTCCCCATTAGTAACAACACTGTAAATATCGAGGTAGGGATCGAGTTTTTGATTGTTGTATTGGGAAGCTTGCATCGGCAGTAGACACTGGGCTAGTTCCTGCTCAAAATTGTCTTTCTTTGCTTCTATAATACACGTAAAGGGGGCTTCCAAATAGGCTTTGTGCTCCGGCCAGTAGTTTGCCCATGCGAGAGGGGAGCTGCCTTCCAGATTTTCAGATGCTTAAACTGACGGAGAATTTCCTGACAGATGACATTAATTAAGAGTTTTTTAGCTTCTTGACTACTGCGCAAATCAAATACTCAGAAATTTGTCTTAGATTTGCCTGAAAAAGGCACTGGGAGGGATCGGTAGCACGGACAATTGCCATGGTGTGATCTCTACAATACCCAAATACTTAAATGCTTCAGTGTAGGTAAAACTAGCAAAATTTTTCTTCTTTACCCTTGTTGCCATCTGTCTTCCCCCCCCCCTTTAATTTTGCCCCTTGTAAAAACTCCCCTGGGGATAATTTCCATCTGTATCAGCAGTCCTATGGTTTAATTACCCATGACTTATTATACTCTCGGTCTGCTTGTCATAGCTTTGCCTCACTCTGATTGTAAAAAGTAGTTACCTACTTGATCTGACCTACTCAACTTAGTCAAGCCATACCTTTTACAAACCACAATTGCTGTAATTAGCATCCAGACGCTGTACAGGAAAATAAAAATCGATCGTTGTCCCTCTGATTCCAATAGAAGATAGGGGAGGAAAAAGAAGGGGTTGAATAGAACAAGTAACAACTCCCTGCTCACAATGTTGGGGGACATCTCGGCTATAGTAACCCCCCGTCCTGCGTATAAGTTGATTAAAAAATGAAAAGCAGTAGTGGGCAGGAGATAACCGCCACTGGAATTGTAAATAGAAGTCAGGATTATTCCTATGATCAGGATTTCAAAGAAAATTTTCGGTGCACCGAGTAATAGAGAGGGGTAAAGCACGATGTGGGTTGCTGTCGCTATAAGAGATAAGATGAGATTGGCACGGAAAGCACCTTGATTAACCTGCAAATGGGGGAGCACAAATCCCCGCCACGCTATTTCTTCCAACCCTGTTGCTAACAGTAATGAAAATAGAGTAGTAATTAAATCGATCGGTGTATGCCACAAGTAACCTGTAATGGAGGAACCCCACAGATTAACTACTGCGGGAAAAGCTAATTCAATATGTTCCTTCCTAAAAACCAAACAAATAATCTCCAACAGAGGTATTAGGAATAGAGGCGATACTACTAACCATATCACTTCTCCAGAGGGAACAGAGGGCTTTAGTCTACCTAGTAGTTGCCCTAAACCTGCTTTGCCATAGATAACAAAAGTAGTGATTAGCGCTCCCAAGGCTACACTGATAGAAAATAGTAAATAGACGGAAACACCAGTTGTCTGAATTGCTAGGTATGGAGGCAGCAGTGAGCGCAAAAAAAACCAGCGGATTATGACCTCTAAACCGATCGTTATGAACAAGAAAGTAGGCAATACTCTGGGCATCCCTTTATCTCCCCCCTGCCAGTGAGCTTAGGCAAATTTCTGCACTATTTCCGCTATGCGCTTGCCATAGAGAACAGCAGTTAACCGATCGCCCTCCGCAATTTGTGGTGCCTGTCCTGAAAAATCCAAGTCAGACTGTCCCATAACCCCCAGATAAGAACCAAGGCGGTTTACACTAGTTGTGGGATTGGTCAACTCGCTATTCCCCACCCAGATCATACCATGTTGGGCAGCATTGATAGCTAAGTAAAGTAAAGTACCCTGTTTGTCGCCACTGAGACCAGCGGAATGGGTGAATCCCCCCGCAATTTTGTTCTTCCACTGCTGCTGAAACCAGCGAGAACTGGCAGCATCGGCAAAAGCCTTGAATTGGGCAGCTACTCCCCCCATGTAAGTGGGAGAACCAAATACAATAGCATGGGCTGTATCCAACTCCTGCAAAAATGCCTCATCTTGAAAACGTCCGTTTTGAATTTGTTCCCCCCTGATGCGCAGTAACTGTGCTGTGGAGTTGGGCACCTGCTGCACCCCCTCGGCAATCGCTTCTGCCATTAAGTGTGTGTGTCCCGTGCCCGAAAAATAAACAATTGCTGTTTTGAACATTCTCTAGTGTTGCCATAGCCTGAGGCAAATTATAGATACTCTATTTCTCTGTGGACAACTTCTGGCGGAGGAAAAAGGGGCGAGGGGCTGCTAGCAATTCTCCCAATTAATTTGCCTAAGGACACCGAGAAAGCCCCCAAGGGGAGGAAAACTTCCTAACCATGTTTTTACTGATTGCTCTGGTAGTTGGAGTAGGCAATCACGCCTGTTTCGGCAATGTCTAAGCCTTCTGTTTCCACAGCGGGGGGCACACGCATCCCCACCAATTCATCTAGGAGACTGAAAAATACTGCTGATACACCGTAGCCCCATAAAATTGCCACTCCTGCCCCAATCAGCTGGGCAACAAACTGTCCCCCATCCCCATATAACAAACCGCGTACTGCTCCCTCTACACCATTCCAACTGCCGCCATAGATTGCTGTCCCATCGGCAAAAATCCCCACGCACAGCAGGCCCAAAATGCCACACACCCCATGCACGGAGATTGCCCCCACAGGGTCATCGATGCCTAACCGATCGATCGTCTCTACAGAGTAGCACACTACCACCCCTGCCGTTAAGCCAATGACAAAGCCTGCTGTTGCCCCGATAAAGCCAGAGGGAGCAGTGACTGCCACTAAGCCCGCCAACAGACCGTTGGCAATCATGGTGGGGTCAGGCTTACCCGTGCGCCAGACCATGTAGAGAGTTGCCGATAGCGCCCCCCCTGCACTCGCTAGCATAGTCACCGTAGCAATGACGCCAATCCGCAGGAAACCACCCCCCGCTGCCCCCAGGGTACTGCCGGCATTGAAGCCAAACCAGCCAAAAGCTAGAATAAATGCCCCCAGAATCCCCATCGGAATATTGTGTCCAGGTAAAGCATTCATCGATCCATCGGGATTGTATTTGCCCAAACGCGGTCCCAGCCGCTGCGCCCCCGCCAAAGCACACATACCCCCGATGGCGTGGACTACTCCTGAGCCAGCAAAATCGACGTAGCCATGCCCCAAGCCAAAGTTAGTGCCCAAACTAGCCAGCCAGCCGCCTCCCCATGCCCAATTGCCAAACAGGGGATACAAAAACATGGACATAAACAAGCCGTAGATAGCAAAGGATTTGAGACTCCAGCGTTCCGCCATTGCCCCTGTGGGGATAGTAGCTGCTGTATCCATAAACACCATCTGGAAGAGGAATATGGCATAGACCCCAACGTCGTAGGTGTCACCCCCCAAAAACCAGCCCTTGGTGGCAAACAGCCCAAAGGATTTACCAAAAATATTGATGGTGAATTCATGGTTCTCCCCTAGGGGTGGTGTTCCCCCCAAACTAGCCACACTTGTCCCCCCGTACATCAAGGCAAAACCGGCTATCCAAAAGCCCGTCATGCCAATTACATAAATCAAAAAATTCATTAGCATTGTGTGGGTGGCATTTTTGGCTTGGGTAAAACCCGTTTCTACGAGGGCAAATCCCGCCTGCATAAACATCACTAAAAAGCCCGATACTAATACCCACACTAAGTTAACTGCTATACGGTTTTGACCAATAGCATCGGCAAGTTGGATAGCGATCGGTTCCTGTTGTTGCTGTTGCCTAAAGGCAGGACTGTCAGCAGGAGCAATTATTACTTCCCCCTTAGCAGTTTGCACATCAGCCGCCGTACCCGTTGCAGTACCGCTGGGGTCTCCTGCCCAAGCAAAAAAACTACTACCACTGAGGCACAGAATGCAGCAAAAAGTCAACAGAGCTTGTAACCAAAATCGTTTTTTTCCCATTTAATCTCCCTGTTTTGGTTGATAAGAAATACCACGATATACTATTTGGGAGTGTTTGTGGGCTGCCACAGAAAAACGCGGCACTTTCACCCCCCGATAAATGATATAGTCTTCTTTTTGTGCTTGCACTTCTGTTTCCTCCTCCTGCTCTTTCCTTCCTTCTTCTGGCATTGTTTCTTCTGAAGGTTCAGGATTATACTTGGCGATTAGACTAAATATGGTGGGCATGACATATTCATCTACCTCTTGCCCGATCGTCGTCAGTACTTTACCTATGGAATCGAGGGCATTTTGGGTAGTTAATTTGGGGAGAAAGTCCACCGCTCCCCGCCTTATAGCCCAACGTCTTTCTAGTTCTGTTACCTGAGGGTGCAAGGGGTTAACTATAAAGATTTGCAACTCTTTCATATGGCTTTGTGCCCACCGACAGACGGAACCACAGATGAGGGTATTTTCTGTTTGGGCACCGTAATCTATCAGCAGGAGCTGGGGGGTAGTAGTCCGTAGATAGGCATAAATGTTATCTAGGTGTTTTTTTACGACTACATCTACCCTTTGCAGTTTCAGAATTGCTTGCCAAAGTAGGCTTTCCCTATTCTGTAAATATGCAATCAGGGCAGTAGGTATATCAGGGGTCATGGTCTAATCTAGTACTTTCACTCTATTAAAACCCCAGTGTGAAAATAGAATTTGTATTAAGGTTAACAATTAAGTACCAAAAGCCCGATCGCCAGCATCCCCCAGTCCTGGCACAATGAAGCCTTGATCATTTACCACTTCATCGATCGCTGCCGCAAAAATTTGCAAACTAGGATAGAGACTACTCAGTTTCTGTAAAGCAGGGGGAGCACAGATAATACTGACAAGGCGAATCAACTGGGGATCAGCCCCCCGCTCGGTCAGCATTTGCATCACCTGAGTAATTGTCCCTCCCGTTGCCAGCATGGGTTCTAGGATCAAAAAGCGGGTAGTTGACCCTATGGAAGAGGGAAGACGATCAAGGTAGCAGGAAGGTAGGAGAGTAGCTTCATCCCTAACCATACCCACGTGATAGACCCGCGCCGCTGGGACAAGACTCTGACAGGGTTCCACCATTGTCAATCCAGCCCGTAAGATAGGCACGATCGCTAAGGGGGCTTGACTCTGGATGATTTTGCCTGTAGTGAAAGCCAGGGGTGTTTCCACCTCCACAGTCTGGGTGGGCAACCAATCGCGGATCGCCTCATAGGTCAACCAACGGCTCAACTCCTGTATGGCTGTCCGAAACAAAGGAAAGGGTGTGGATTTGTCCCTGGCGACCGTTAACCAGTGCTGAATGAGGGGGTGGGGCAACACAAAAACTTTCAACTGCAAACTCATGGCGGCAATTACTACAGAGAAACCCCTGTTATTGTAGTGCCCAAGGGAGAGAGAAAGTAGCAAATCACCTTGCCAAAGTTAAGGTTGACAGAAATTTGCAAGTATTGCACAATCCCCTATAAATTTAACTACAGGTTGCGGGGGGGCAATGAATCATCCCATATATGTACTAGGAGCAGGTCCTGCAGGTCTTGCTGCTGCCTACACTCTGACTAAGCAACAGCTCTCGGCAAACCCAGCGTCACCCCCCACAGTCTGCGTTCTAGAGAGAGAAAATGCTGTCGGAGGGTTGGCAAAAAGTATCACCTACAGGGGCTTTATTCTGGACTATGGACCCCACCGCTTCTTTACCAAAATTACCCCCGTCCTTGACCTGTGGCAGGAAGTGCTAGGGGCAGACCAAGTAACCGTCAACCGTCTCACGCGGATTTACTATCAGAAAAAATACTTTAGTTATCCCCTTAAAGCATGGGAAGTCTTAAAAACGATCGGGTTTTGGCAGAGTTTGGAAATTGTGATTTCCTATTTGCAGGCACGGTTATTTCCCAATAAAAATCCTCGTAACTTTGCCGAGTGGGTGACCAGTAAATTTGGCAAGAAACTATTTCAAATCTTTTTTGAGGGCTACACAGAAAAACTCTGGGGCATTAAGTGCACAGAAATCAGTGCGGAGTGGGCGGCACAGCGTATCAAGGGTCTCTCCCTGGGCAAAGCCATTCGCAATGCTCTGTTTGGCAACGACGGCAAGGTGAAGTCTTTAGTAGAGCAATTTCAGTTTCCTAAACTGGGTTCAGGGCAACTCTACGAAAAGATGGCTGCCTATTTACGGGAGCAAAATCAGCAGGTGCAACTGAATGCCGAGGTGGTGAAAATTCACCATCAAAATCATCAAATTACCCACATTACTTGGCAAGACAGAATTACGGGGGAACTACATCAGGAAAACTGCCGCGCCCTGATTTCTTCTATCCCCCTATCCGCTCTAATACAACAACTAGAACCTGCCCCTCCCACCGAAGTAGTTACGGCTGCCCGTTCTCTGCGTTTTCGCAACACTATCCTAGTTTATTTGTTAATTGCTGGCACCGATCTCTTTCCCGACAACTGGCTCTATATCAATGACCCCACCGTTGGTGTGGGGAGGGTAACTAACTTTGCCAATTGGTCACCCCATATGCTGGCAAATCACGAGCAAACCCCCCTTTGTTGTGAGTATTGGTGTAATTTTGAGGAGCCACTGTGGGCAGAGTCTGAGGAAGCACTGTTGCAGAGGGCGGAGAAGGAATTAAGGTCGATCGGTTTGTTAAAAGACCAAGCAGTAATTGATGGCTTTGTGGTGCGTCTGCCCCGCACTTACCCCATTTACACAGGCAACTACAAGGAGGCATTAGCCACAATTCAAAGTTATCTCAGCGGTTTTAGTAATTTGCAGGTGGTAGGTCGCTACGGTGCCTTCAAATATAACAATCAAGACCACAGTTTGTTGATGGGAATCCTAGCAGCCGAAAACATCGATTGCCCTGGCAAACATGACCTCTGGGTTGTTAATTCTGACAGTGAGTATGGAGAGGAAGCGAAAGCCGATCAAGCTACTTCTGCAGCTAAAGTATCACCAATAGTAAGGGGGAATGGTCTAATTCGGCAGTTTATTAAATATCTATTTACAGGCGGATTTGCCACGATCGTTGATGCCCTTGTCTATAAAACTTTAGTGGATATAACAGTTCCCTATAAAATAGCCTTAGCTATTGCTTTTGTGTTTGGTTTAACTACTAACTTTTGGCTGAGTCGCCGCTATGTGTTTGGGATTTATTGGCGCAATTGGCTAGTGCAGTATGTTGTCTTTGCCACTGTGGCTCTGAACAGTCTTTTAGCTAACTATGGTGTAATTGGTATTCTTGTGGACGATTTGGGTTGGGACGCCAAAGATGTGATAACGCGCCTTGTCAGTGCTGCTTGTGTGGCGATTCTCAGTTTTACGGGGCACAAGCTATATTCCTTTGCTCAGTCCCATCCAGCTCAGCAACAGTCATGAACCCAACGGAAGCCAAGAGTAACTGGATAGAGGTAAATGCTCTGAGATTAGTTACTGTATTAGTAATATTGCAAACATTTATACTATTTCTGTACATTTGTGCCAAACAAATTACTGATGGCACACCCGTCCTTCTCTGGGATCAGTTTGGTTACTATATGGATGCTGTCAAGTGTTACCAAAATTTTTCCCTGGATAGCATAAGAAACGTTGAGCGTCCATTATTTTCCTTACCAAGCATAGCAATTTTGCGTTCTCTATCGATACACTTGAATTCGGTGATTTTAATCATCTGTAATGACCTCATCTATTTGGGAGTTTTCATAGGTAGCATTTTCTGGATTACCACTCTTCTCCATCAGAGTTTATTGACTCCTGTTCTAACACTTTCAATTATTTGGGCTGTACCTCAATTTTACGATTTACTAATTGACCTATGGGGCGATGTTCCCACGGCTGCCTGGGTATTGTTATATACGGCAACGCTTGTTTTCACTGTGAACCGTGAATTTTCGGTAGTAGGATGTCTCTTGTTGGGGTTGGTAGCAGCAGTAGGGTTGCAAGTAAAACCAATCTTTATCTTTTACTTTGTTATTGCCACAGGCGTTATTTTCTTTTGTGCTATTATCAACCATTGGAAAAAATTATTGAGTTTAGATTTCTGGCTCAAGATAGTTGCTTGCTGTGGCTGTTTCCTGGTGAGTTTTCTGACAGTAAATCATTTTATTTTCCCTAGGAAACTTTTCCAGCTCATTGCAGACCTAAAATATAACAATGAGGTTCTAGGATATTGGCAGACCCAAGAAGGTATCTACAACACCTGGCTGTGGTTTATTAACGTTTTAGGTAAAAACTTTACTCTGCCTGTAGTTATTTTACTAGCTATCGCAGTCAGCATAGGCTTAGCACGTAGCATCTCTAAACTCCATCAGGTTATTTTAGATAAAGGTAGGTCTGTATCAAAAATAATTCATACAGATGTTTACTTCCAGCTTGTCCTAATTCTCCTTATCTGTGTGGTTTACATATCCTTCTTTGTAAGGTCAAAAGAATTCCGTAGTGTTTTTTTCCTGTTTCCATTGACTATTTTAATGGGTACAATCTACCTTGATAGGTTGCTCAGCAATAGGCGGAAGTTATTTGCAGTCCTGACAGTGTTTCTAGTATCCCTACACCTTATATTTATGATAGCTTGGTCTAAGCCAAATTCTATTTTCTCCTTTACAAGGCATCTCTTCTTTAACCTAGCAAGGAAGGAGTTCTCCACTAACTTTGGTATCACGACACCCATTGACACCTATGAGAAGCTAGGAATAGACAAATCTATAGCATTTTTGGAGAGCCAAAGGTCAGGAGGCAAAATAGCAACTGTTTTCATAACCCACAGCTCATGGCGATACAATGATGCAGTTTTTGTGGCTTACTATCTCTCCCGCAATAGCTTTGCTCCTAGGTCATCTTTCCCCGACATAGGCTTGTGGTTCAGAACATCTGCTTTTAACTTTGGGGGCTGGGGAGTTGACGGTGGTATACCTAAAATCTTCTTCAATTCAGACTATATCCTGACGGTACCAGAACATGAATACGGTGCTTTTAAAGACCGCAAAATTGAGGTGTATAATTTTTCCACAAAGGAGGCACTGGCGAAACAACAACCAGAATTCATGGATGGATTGTCAAAAGTATATAGCCAGAAAAATGGTGTTGATGAAACTATCACAATTTACCGCCGTGATCATCTGCCTAGTGCTGCTAACTTTGTCAAAATAGTATCCCACTATGTCAAGGCTGATCCCAACAACCTATTCAACGTTCCCTTTATTTACGCTGCCCTTCAAATTGACCCTAGTCTTACAGAACTCAAATCCCAGCTAGATGCGATGGCAAAGCCTGAATTTCTAGCCTCTGTCCACTACCGGTTTAGGGATGGGAAAATAGAGGCAAAAGTCAGAGAGTTATTACAGAGTTATCCTAATAAGTCTTTCCCTGAGTTTACTTATCCCCGTTTGTTGCAAGAATAGCTGATGCTAAGATAAGTTAAGTTGACTAGCCAATAATCTGTTGTGCTGCTAATATATTGCCTGCATTACTGTGTTGACCTCTGTGCATATCCTAGCCATTGTCAACGGTAAAGGAGGAGTAGGCAAAACTACGACATCAATCAATTTGGCGGCTATTTTTGGGCAAACTCGACGGGTTTTGTTAGTAGATACTGACCCCCAGCGTTCTTCCCATTGGTGGGTAAAACGATCGGAATTGGACATCGGGTTTGATTTGGTGGTGATGACCGATGGGGGAAAGTTACAGGAGCTGACGCAGAGGGATGAGTACGACCTCTTGGTGATAGATACGCCCCCCAATCTCGGCTCCCACACTTTAGCAACAGTAATTCAAATGTCCCACTATTTGCTGTTGCCTACTCCCCCTGCCCCTATGGACTTGGCGGCGTTAATTGAAACGGTGAAATCCTCTGTCTTACCCGCTGGCGTTGCCCACAGAGTGCTACTAACTAGGGTTGATCCCCGCAGTCTAGGGGAGGCACTGGAAGCCCAAAATACTCTGCTATCAGTGGGAATTCCCGCCTGTCATGCCTTTGTGCGTGCCTATAAAGCTCACGAGCGCGCTGCCCTAGAGGGCAAATCTATCCTACAGTGGCGGGGTAAGAATGCCAAAGAAGCAGAGTCGGACTACAGAAGGGTAGCGGAAGAGATCGAAAGAGATTGGCAAAGGCGCTAGGAGTTGGTCTGGCGATGGGGGAAAATTTTGACCATGAGGCGATTTAATTGCATCTGCCCGTAGGAGATTCCCTGTTGCACCTGGCGGACTTCGGTTTCAATCTGGGCGGTAGGGGTCGGTTCCTGGTGGGGGGAGGGGGGATTTTCCTGGGTCCTAGGCTCTTGAGACTGAGAGGGAGAGGCTTCCTGGGTAATCAGTGCCCCGGAGGGAACAATCTGCCCCGCCGCAATGTCGACGTTGTAGATGGTTGTAGCCGCGCCAATGCAGCTCCCCGCGCCAATTTGGACTTTCCCGATCACTAGTACCGCCGCCCCTAGGTTTGCCCCTGCGCCGATGCCTATGTCTCCCCCGTAGGCATGAATAATTGTCCCCATCCCTACACATACCCCTGCCCCGATCGTGATCCGATAGCCTTCCTCTGCCTGTAACAGGACACCGGGAGCAATCACTGCACTGGGGTCAATTGTCACATTGCCGACGGTATGGGCTGTGGTGAGGGGTTGGAGGGCAGCTAGGTACATGACTAGCGTTTAGGACGTTGCACTATGGTTTCTAGGACGCGGCGCTTGCTCTTGCTATCCATGCCGATTAACCGCACGTAGTCCCCTGGGTGTTCCCGCAGGAGTTGTTCCAATGCCTTCACTACTTCCGCCTCTGTGTTGCCAGGGATGGGAGGACAGCTTTGCCAGGAACTGGTGCGGAATCTCCTTTCGTCGGCATACTCAGCACTAACTTTGTAGCCCTGACTGAGGATTTGTCGGATATGTTGCACTATTTCCGGGGGCAGACTGCTGGCTGTGTAGCTATAGCTGGGGGTAGTAGAGGGAGTGGGGTTGCTGGCGGGCGTACTGACTGGAGCCGTTGCCTTGCCATTGGGACGTTGAATGATCACTTCCCCTACCCGCTTTTTGTTCTTGGGGTCGATGCCAAACATCCGTACATATTCCCCTGCGTGCTCCGCCAGGCAGGCGTTGAGGGCAGCTAGCACAGCACTTTCACTGGTGGCTTCGATGGGTTTACAGCTATGCCAGGAACTAGTGCGGAAGCGGCGTTCGTCGGCGTGCTCTGTGCCAATGCGATACCCCTGACTCAAGAGAGACCGCACGTGACTAGCGAGGTCACCACTGGGATTACCTGGTACAGTGGGAGGGGTAGCCGCTGCGCTGGTCGTAGGGGCATCGATAGGGGCTGTTGCCACTTGTCCTGGACGTTGGATGATCATTTCCCCCACTCGCTTTTTGTTCTTGGGGTCGATGCCAAACATCCGTACATATTCCCCTGCGTGCTCTGCCAGGCAGGCGTTGAGGGCAGCTAGAACAGCACTTTCACTGGTGGCTTCGATGGGTTTACAGCTATGCCAGGAACTAGTGCGGAAGCGGCGTTCGTCGGCGTGCTCTGTGCCAATGCGATAGCCCTGGGCTAACAATTGACGGACCTGCGCTGTCCAGTCAGCACCATTGCCGTTGGTATTGGTAGTAGCAACTCCTGGGGCAGGAGCGGTAACCACAGGACTTTCCCCTGGCCGTTGGATAATTTGCTCTAGTACCCGCTGCCGCGATTTGGGGTCAATCCCTATCAACCGCACATATTCCCCTTCGTGTTCCTTTAAGCAGGCTTGTAAGTTGCGCAATACCGTGTACTCATCCGTGGCATGGATGTTAGCGCAGCTCTGCCAAGAACTTGTCCTATATCTTCTTGTATCAGCGTATTCTGCCCCCACCCGATGCCCTTGGGCTAATAGCTGCCGCACCAGGGGAGCAAGCTCCGTTCCTTCTTTCATGTCTGTACTCTCTTGATGTCCGTTGGTAACGATGGTTGCTGGGGCAGTTATTCTGGGCATTGCCATTCCCCCCAGTTGCTCCGCTAACAACCGATCGGTAGGGGTAATATCGGGGAGATGGTCGGCTTGTTGCTGCGTGGTAATCACTGACCCACTGGCGATGTATTTCCCTGGCGGAATCTCCACATCCTGGATGACAGCGTGCATCATTACAATGCAGCCATCCCCAATGCGACTGTTGAAAATAGTGGAGCGAAAGCCAATAAAGCAGTTCTCCCCAATGAAACAGGGTCCATAAATCAAGCAAAAATGGGTCAGGACAGTCTTTGCCCCAATCCATACCCCGTAATCCTTGCCGTCTTTACCCAGCACTCGCCCCTGGGTTAACCCCCCCACGATCGTGCCTTCCTGTATCCGTACCCCGCCGCCAATGTGGAAGGGCGCCCCCCCCTGGGAATGAATAACTACTCCTGGGGCTAATACCGCATTCTCGGCAATATAGACCTCCCCACTCACCCGGGACAGGGGATGGACATGGGCTTGGGGCGCTATGGTGATGGTCATAGTTCCTACCGCGATTGTAAGCGCTTGTTGTAAATAAATTGATTGCCGATCGTGACTGTATCAATAATTGCCACTACTGCCGCATCGATCGGACGGTTTTCCCCGTCGCGAATCTGCCTTGCCCCGCTGCCGAGACTGACTAGAACCCACTCTTCAATGCCTGCACCGACGGTATCCGCCGCCACTTCGTAGTGGTCAGTGAGTTCCCCCTTTTCATCGACAAACTGCACCAGTAGGAATTTCGTGCCCGCCAGGGAAGGCTCCTTTTGGGTACTGACCACCGTACCGATCGCTTTGGCAATCCGCATACTACGGACGGTTCATGGGGCGAATGGCATTGACGTTGTCGCGGAACTGCTCCACTTCCTCCGTGTAACGGATGGGCAATACATACTCTAGGTTCTCGTGGGGGCGGGCAATGATGTGGGTGGAGAGCACCTGACCACCATTAACACGCTTGACTGACTCTGTTCCCGCTGCCACAGAAGCCTGTACCTCCGAGACATCCCCCCGCACAATCACGGTGACACGACCACTGCCAATTTTCTCGTAGCCCACGAGGGTCACCCGCGCTGCTTTGACCATCGCATCGGCAGCTTCTACGACGGCAGGGAAGCCTAAGGTCTCAATCATCCCAACTGCAATTGCCATTGTTTTCCTCCTAACTCAATCAACAAATCAACTTACTAAACATTTTGGACAGAAGCGAGTAACAAATCCCAGTTTCTTAACAGAAAATGAGCCATTACTCGCCAATCTAAAAGGAAAATTGCTCCACTTCTTTGGTATAGCGAATGGGCAGGACATATTCTAGGTTTTCGTGGGGACGGGCAATAATATGGGTGGAGAGGACTTCTCCCCCGTTGACCCGCCGCGCCGACTCTACCCCCGCAGCGATCGATGCCTGTACCTCCGAGACATCACCCCTGACAATGACTGTGACACGACCGCTGCCAATTTTTTCGTAGCCCACGAGGGTCACCCGTGCAGCTTTCACCATCGCATCCGCTGCCTCCACTACGGCAGGGAAGCCTCTGGTTTCTATCATTCCGACGGCAATAGGCATAGTTTACTAATCACCCTACAACTTACTGAATCGATCGCAAAATAGCTAGGTAGAAATACTTCTGACCTAAAGATTCACCCGCTACTTTTAGGCTGGTTTATAGTTTATCCCCATTTTGCGATAGATTGATCCCCAATCTACGGGGTTTGCTATAAAGTCCATTTGAGGTCGAGGTGAACTTAGTTTAAGGATATTATTTAAGGGTGTCTATGATCAATATAAGTGGTAATGATGTTTTCAAATTGCTAAGATAGTAAGAGCTTATAGGTGGTATGGTGGCGTTCCTCAATTCTTTGGTGTGGCTGATTCCCCTCTACGGGCTGCTGGGAGCGATCGGGACTTTGCCCTGGGCGTTGGGTCTAGTACAGAGAACAGGTCCTCGTCCTGCTGCCTATTTGAATTTGTTGGCGACGTTTTTTGCCCTTGTCCACAGTTTGGTGCTGTTTGTGGGGCAGGCACCCCCCGTTGGGATCGAGTACCGCTGGCTGCAGATTGGTGACTTTAGTTTGACCCTCACTTTGGACATCTCCCCTACGACGACGGGGGCAGCCTTTTTGATTGGCATGATCAGCTTTTTTTCCCAGGTCTATGGCTTAGCCTCCATGGAGATGGACTGGTCCCTGGCACGGTTTTACGCCCTCATGGGGTTTTTTGAGTCAGCAATGACGGGGATTGCTATGAGCGATTCCTTTTTCCTCAGCTATGGGCTGCTGGAGATGCTCACCCTATCTACCTATCTTTTGGTGGGGTTCTGGTATGCCCAGCCCCTGGTGGTGACGGCGGCGCGGGATGCCTTCTGGACGAAGCGGGTGGGGGATTTGATTTTGCTTATGGGTTTGATCGGGCTGTCTACGCTGACGGACAGTCTCAATTTTTCTGACCTGGCGCTGTGGGCGGCTTCCCCTGATACGGTGCTGTGGGCGCAGTCCCATCCCCTATGGGCAAATTTGTTGGGGCTTGCCCTCATTGCCGGTCCGGTGGGGAAATGTGCTCAGTTTCCTCTACATCTGTGGCTGGATGAGGCGATGGAGGGTCCTAACTCCGCTTCGGTTTTACGCAATTCGGTGGTGGTAGCCTGTGGTGCCTATGTCCTGATCAAGTTAACGCCTGTGCTAGCAATTAGTCCCATCGCTTTGGCAGTGCTGGTGGTTTTGGGGACGATTACGGCGGTGGGGGCAGCTTTGGTGTCCATTGCCCAGATTGATATTAAGCGGGCGTTGTCCCACCTCACCAGTGCCCATTTAGGGTTGGTGTTTATTGCCGTCGGTACGGAACATACGGAAGTGGCGCTGGCGTTTCTCCTGACCCATGCGGTGGCAAAGGCGCTCCTGTTTATGAGTACGGGGGGAATTATGATGACTACCATGACCCAGGATTTGACGGAGATGGGGGGAATTGGGTGGCGGATGCCAGCGACAGCGATGGGGTTTGCCATTGGCAGTCTCTCAGCCGTGGGAATTTTGCCCCTGGGGACATTCTGGACTTTGCTCAACTTTGTAGACAGTCTGTGGGGCAGTGCCCCTGGGTTGGTGGCGGTGGGGTTGGTGGTGAATGGCATTACGGCATTTGGTTTGATGCGGGTGTTTAGTTTGGTATTTCTAGGGAAACCGCAGCCCAAGACGCGCCGTGTCCCTGAGGTAATGTGGCTAGCGGCTGTGCCCACCGTCTCCCTCACAATTGTCAATCTCCTCACCCCTGTCCTGGTCTGGCAATGGGAACTCTATCCCCCCCGTTTGCACAACCCCTGGCTGGAAATTGGCTTACTGGTAGCAACAGGCACGATCGGGTTTCTCTCGAGTTGTCACATTTACATTTGGAATGTCTATGCCCCTGCCTCTACGGTGGCTTTACCCCCCCGCCCTATCGCCTTGCTATGGAAATCGGTGCAGGATGTGCTGGCGAATGACCTCTACGTGCAGGCACTCTATCGCAGTACAGCGGTGTTTGTGGTGGGGTACGGTTCCCGCTTGATGGGCTGGCTCGATCGCTTTGTTGTAGATGGCTTAGTTAACTTTTTGGGTATAGCCTCAGTGTTTACGGGGGAGACCCTCAAATATACAGTGACAGGGCGATCGCAGCAGTATGCCTTGACCATTGTGGCGGGGCTGTTATTGGCTATGGGCTTAGTGGTGTGGAAATTGCGCACCTAGGCAAAAATTAAGCGATCGCGCCTGACCTGCCCCAGAGCCAGAGGGGAGGGGGAGAATTGATTGAGCATATACACAACGTAGTCGGGCTTTAGGGGGGTGCCATTTGCCACCAGACTACCTTCGTACTGCACCTGAACGGGATCACTGCTGACTAACTGGAGGTCAAACAGGAGGGGGCGTAGATCAATTCTCTGGCTTTTGTTCTGCTTGTTCGTCTTGTTCATCGGGATAGAGGTACTCTGGAGGACGAGGGCGATCGCTTGTGCCACCTCTGCCGCCGTTCCCCCTTGGAGGGTGAGAGTATAGACAGCGCGCCGCAAACTCATGGCTGCTGCAGGAGCAGAGAGGGGAATTTCACTGACATCATAGATGGGCATCTCCTCTGGTAACTGCGCCTGCAACCGCTGGTAGAACTCCTGGGGACTCATGTACGCAGTTAGCTCTATGTCCATCACCTCCCCCGTACTGGTATAGCCCAGGGAGAGAGCATTGGCAATTTCTATACAGGGCAGGGGGTGGAAACCCACCGTCAGAGCAAAGGGAATTCCCGCCCGCCGACAAGCCCGCTCCAGGAAGCGCACCAAGTCCAAGTGGGAGATCAAAGCCATCTTCCCCAACTTGCCAAACGTTATGCGCAGCCGTTGCACCTTAGGCAGCTGAGACCGATCGATGGGAGGCTGATAGGCAGGGATAGGGGGTGGGGGAATAACAATATTATGCCCAAACTTAGGACCGCAGACCCCGCAGTGATAGCAACTGTTGAAGGAACAGTCAGGCACTACCTTAGCCGCCAACGCCAGCTCATAGTCCTTTCGCAACCACTCCTTGCTGATGCCCGTATCTATGTGGTCCCAGGGGGTGGGAGCATCCATAGGAATCGCAGGTAACTTCCACTGCAGCCCCGCCCGCCGAATTGCCTCCTCCCAGGCAGCAAAGGCTCGATCGATGTTCTCATACCAGGCATCCATGCCTGCTCCTAACTTCCAGGCTTGGTAGATCACCTTGCCCAGGGAGCGATCCCCCCGCCCCAGAAAATCCTCAATGGCAGAAATCCTGACATCTGTGTAGTTGACCTTGACCCCCCGCAGACGGCGGAATTCTTCCCGCAACAGATTCTGCTTGTGCAGGAAGTCCTCTGTGGACACTGTATGCCATTGGAAGGGGGTATGGGGCTTGGGGGTAAAGTTAGAAATGGTCACATTCACCGCCAGGGGTTTTCTGCCTTTCATACGGCATTCCTTTTGCAGCCAAGCGATCGTGTGGGCAATAGCCACCACATCCCCGTCGGTCTCCGTTGGCAAGCCAATCATAAAATAGAGCTTTACCTTGTCCCACCCCTGTTCGTAGGCAGTTTTGATCCCCCTGAGCAAATCCTCATCCGTCAGGTCTTTGTTGATCACATCCCGCAGTCTCTGGGTGCCCGCTTCCGGCGCAAAGGTCAACCCCTGTTGTCTGCCCTCCCCCCGCAGCACGTTGGCAATATTTTCATCAAAGCGATCGACCCTTTGGCTAGGTAGAGACAGAGTCACCCCCTCATTTTGCAGGCGATTTTTAATTTCAATCCCCACCGCCGGCAGAGACAGATAATCGGAACAGGACAGGGAGAGCAAAGAAAATTCATTGTACCCCGTCTCCCTTATTGCCCGTTCCACCGTCGCCACCACCGCCTGGGGGTCCACATCCCGTGCCGGACGCGTGAGCATCCCCGGCTGACAAAAGCGACAACCCCGCGTACAACCCCGCCGAATCTCGATCGTTAAGCGATCGTGTACCGTCTGCACCAGGGGAACTAAGCCAATACTATGCTCTGGTCTGGGAGTAGCTACCCGCCGCCGAATCCGTTTGGGCACATCGGGACGGGCTGGCACCACCGCTCCCCCTTCCTCCACGTCATAGAACTGGGGCACATACACCCCCGCTACCTTAGTCAATGCCAACAGCGTCTCCAGACGCGATCGTCCTGCCTGCTTACATTCCTTGACTACCTCCCCAATTTCCGGCAGCATATCCTCCCCATCCCCCAGGGCAAAAAAGTCAAAGAAATCACTGTAGGGTTCGGGGTTAGAAGTGGCAGTCTGTCCTCCCGCAAAAATGAGGGGATAGTTGGTGTCGTTACGCTCCTGCCAGGTCAGGGGAATCTGTGCCAAGTCCAGCATCTCCAGGATATTGGTTGCCCCCAACTCGTAGCTGAGACTAAAACCCAAAATGTCAAAATCCAACAGCGATCGCTGCGACTCCACCGCAAACAGGGGGGTACCGGTCTGGCGTAATTTAGCAATCAAATCAGGACCAGGCAGATAGGACCGATCGCACAGTTGCCCCTCCTGCTGATTGAGAATACTGTAGAGAATGATGTGACCCAGGTTGGAAGCCCCCACCTCATACACCTCCGGGTAGGTGAGACACCAGCGCACAATAGCACTATCCCAGGGCTTATGCACCGCACCATATTCATTGCCCAAATAGCGAGCTGGTTTCACAATTTCAGGCGTGATCAAAGGATGGAGCATAGCAAAACTGCAGCGACTGTCCCTATTATACTGGCGGTATAAAATTGCCCATCTATAGATAGTTAGCTATGATCAGCCTAGACTACTTCTTTACTAGTGAGTTTGGGCATTCTTTTACCCCCATTTATTACTGGGTATAGGAGGACTATCTAGATTACGTACCTCATCTCTCTCCTCTAGGTATGAACTTGCCCAGCTAGAACAAGTTCTTGGTCACATTGCGGCGGGAATGTCTATAATAGTTAGTGGGACCGTAACGGTTTCGACGTGTTAGTAGAAGCTCGCTTATGAGGCAGGTCGAGAGGGAGTGTCTCTCGTTAATCAAAGCTCAAAAAAATAAGTGCAAACAACATCGTACCCTTTGCTCGTAAAGCAGCTGCAGTAGCTGCCTAAGGATCCAAAGAAGCGATCTCGAGGCTCAGTAGGCGACTCCGTTAAGTCTATTGGGCAAACCCCAACGGATGCGGTAGTTGCTCTTCTTCTGCGGACAGCTACCTAAGACCAGCAGGAGCATCCCTACTACCGGGGACAATGGGTAGTCCCTGTTACCAGGGTCACGGTAACTAAGCCTGTGAAGGAGTAAGCAGCTAGGCGCTAATGCGGACGGCAGTTCGACTCTGCCCGGTTCCATCACTCAAACTTAGCCCCCTCCAGATGGGCATGGTCGAGTTTAGCCAGAGTGAGGTCTGCCTTACGGAGATCGGCGTTGCGCAGGTTGGCACGGCTGAGGTCTGCCCTAGTTAAAATTGCCCCTCGCAGGTCGGCTCCTTCTAAGTTGGCACAGGAGAGGTCTGCCCACCCCAGGTCGGCTCCCCGCAGATCGGCATAGGAAAAGTCGGAGTGGCAGAGAATAGATTCACTGAGGTCGATACCATGCAGGCAACAGTGGGAAAAGTTAGCGCGATGAAATTTGCTCTGTTCAAAGTTGCGCTCGCCGTGATTGTACCGATCGATCAACTCCTTAACGCTCAGCATGTGATCCCTTCCAAAACTGCCTAATATGATAAACAGAGTCTCCCTAATGCAGTTGTTGTCTTAACGCAAATAAAAGCTTTAGCCAGTTAAAGATGGCTTGGCGGTCAGTGCTCGATCGGTCAATTGTTAATAGATGTAGCAATTCCTGGGGTGGGCGTCGCGTCTTTTGACTCCAAATTTCTACTATTTGCTTGAGAGACAGGGGGGAAGTACCCAAGCCCAACTTTTGTTGCAGATAACTTTGTTCTGCCTTGACTATATTCTCGATGAGAAATTCATATCTCCCCGCCTTAAATAGGACTTCACTGAGGGCATTGATATAGTCCAGATTGTTGTTTTTGACAGGGGGTAAGAGGGGAATCAAAATGCCAAACCGCCGATTCTGTGCCCAAATTAGTAATAACAAAATAAATCCCAGCTGTATTACTATCACCGCCACAGGGGTTTGGGCTAAATAACTGTGCCAATCGTCAACATTGCGCTCCTCCTTTAACTGCTCCTTGTCAATATAGCCATGCAAGTATTCATCCACAAAAATTCTATGGGTTTGGGCCCGCACCAACTCCGCCAGGAAGGCAAAATTCCCCTGCCAATCCTGATAAGCATTCGCTGCAAGATAGGGAGTAACTATGTACACTAAATGCCCTTTTCCTAGGGACACATCTAAACCGCCAAAACCAAACTTATCTATCAGTAATGGTGTCGATTTTATTATCCTATTTTTATCTGTCTGGGGGAGACGATGGTAGGTGTACCTCTCATAATCTTGCAGGGGTAAGCGGCGCTTTGTTTCTATTTTTACTAAACCCTGCTCTGTCCTAAAAGTGGCACTAAAGGAAGCAGCTGTGGCAGGGGTGTATAATCCCACGAGGACTACACAATTTCCCGCCTCTATCCACTGGAGCAAGCTATCTGAGATATAGGGATAGGAAAAATAAGGATATATACGCAACAAAGTTGATGGTTGGGGGGGCAGATTTTCTATAAATTTTTCCTCCGATTTTTGCCACTGCTGAATGTCGTAGCCCTCCCTTTTCATGTAGGCATACCACGCCCCGTAGCCATCAGGAAATTTACTAAAAGTTGAACCCCCTTGTAGAGTACTACGGGGTGGAAATAAAATTGTCAATAAAACTAAACTTCCTAGAATTACCGCCGCAATTAACCACGACCGCTTCCCTTTCATAGCTGCCCTGTCACCCGATCGAAGGCAGTTTTACAGTCTATAAATTCCTGCTCGGACACAGGGGCATGGCTAAAATGGAGGCGTTCATGCAGGTTGATAATCGTGAAAAAAGCCGCTAGGGGTTGTAATCTTTTTTGCTGTAAAAAGAGACGGTATTCCCCATCGGTGCGACTGGGGTCTTGGGGTAAGATGTCCCGATCGTGTAAAAACTGCAACAGAGCTAGGTAAAGGTAACGACAAGCACTACGGTAGTCCCCCCGCCGCCAATTGAATTCCACGGTGCGCAGCAGTTCTCCCAGGGAGGGCTGGCTAACTACAAAAGTATTGACCGTCAAGTTGTGTCTCTGGCGTTCTAACCAGTAATTGCACCCCCAGCGATAGAGTTTTAGACCCAACCACGCGAAGGATACCAGCAGCAGTACCCAGGCCAAAAATGTAAGAAACTGCGGCAACCAAGGGGGCAGGAAGTAGGAGTTAGGCTCCACAGCAGTAGCGGGGGTAACAGTTTCCCACCATTCCTCGTAGTGACGGCGCAGCTTGCCGATCTCCCAACCGATCCCTGTCCGCCGAAACTCAGCCATGAATTACATATTCTGCCACTGGCTTACCACCGATGATGTGTTCCTGCAGAATGCGTTCCACCACTTCCTTGCTTACACTGTGGTACCACACCCCCTGGGGATAGATCACCATGATCGGACCGTTAAGGCAGAGACGTAGACAGTTTGCCTTAGTACGAAAGACCGTCTTCTCTAATCCCAACTCCGTAATCCTTTGCTTGAGGTATTCCCACACTTCCAGACCAAAGGCTTTGTCGCAGCATTTAGGCTTGGTTTGGTCAGCGCAGATAAATATGTGATGCTTCACCTCAGGCGTACCAAACTCGCGGTACATCCTCTCTAGTTCAGCGATTGAATTCGTTGAAGAAGGGAGAGTCATTTTTTAACTTAGCCATAGGACTAGGGATTTCGATGCCTAAAACCGATCGGAGTGCCTTGTCCAAATCAGCTGGCTCTGGTAGCCCCTCGTAATTATACACCACCTCATTATCCGTGTTCACTAAAACCCACTGTGGTACCAATCCACCGTAGTATTTTGCCGTTGCCTTGTCGGCAATCAGACTGTCTACACTGGTGGGAATAATGCTCACTAACTTGGAGTAGTAGAGCTGCACTTGGTTGAGCAGGGGGGTCACCCGCTTACAGTCAGCACTGTCATCAACATAGAAAAACAGTAGCGCCGGACGGTGTAACTCCTCCAGGGATTGTTGCAGGGTCACCCTTGGCGGTACGAGGGAACCATTGCCGCCGTAGAGGACAAAAATGTTGCCGTCGTACTTGTCGTCGTTGACTGTGGCAGAGACCCCTAGCGGTGAGAGTAGCAATACCCCCACCACCAGCAGTAAACACAGACTCCTAACAGTGATCATTAAAGCCATGGGCCCGAATTAAATCAAAAAACTCCTTCTTGGCATGGGGGTCAGTACGGAAGGCACCCCGCACGATCGAGTTGATCATCTTGGTCTCCGGCTCCTTTACCCCCCGCCAGGACATACACATATGCTGGGCTTTGATCACAAAGGCTAACCCCTTGGGCTTGATCAGCTTCTCAATCACGTCTGCCACCATGACCGCAGCTTCTTCCTGAATGTGGGGACGACTCATCACCCAGTCTACAATGCGGTTGAACTTGGAAATGCCGATCACCCGATCGCTGGGGATAATCCCCACCCAGGCATGACCAATAATGGGTACAAAGTGGTGGGAACAAGCCGAGCGCACCGTAATCGGTCCGAGGGTATAAATCTCGTCCAGTTCCTTAGCATTGGGGAAGTCGGTAACCTTGGGCATGGGGTGGTATCTGCCCTTGAAGACCTCATCGACATACATTTTGGCAACGCGATGGGCGGTTTCTCTAGTATTATGATCATTTACCGTGTCGATGATGAGGGAGTCAAACAAGCTTTGTAACTTCTCCTCAATCTCTTGCTTTAGTAACTCCCGCTCTGCCGCTGTGATGTATTCGGCAATGGAGTCGTTTGCAAAATAGGAGACGTTCTCCCTCTCTAAACGTTCCCGAATAATTTGGGAAATCGGTCGCTTGTAACTAAAATCTTTGCAATTGCGCTCGTTGCCTGTGGTGGAACGATGGGGCGTTATAGTCATGTTAAAGGTTTACCCTAACTAAATGAGCATTTTCCATGTATTTTGAAATACACTGGAATACAAATGATTGTCTTCTGCCTGAGGTACTAGAGTTTATCTACCCCCCAGCGCTGACATAATCATTCCTTAATATTTTACACACAGGGGCGAGGATGCCCCCTCCTTCTTTACATTTAGTTTAATTTGCTCCCAGCTCTAACATCCGATCGATGGCTCTTTCTCCCCCCCAGGTCTTGACAATGATGTCGTCATACTCATCGGCGGTTTGCAGGACGGTATTGACGGAGGTTTCAATCTCTTTCTTGTCACAGGTGGAGCCAATTAGTTCGGCGTGGAAGAGGATGTCGTCTTCGGGGTCGAGACTGAAGCCGCCAAACCTGATCTTGTTGTTCTGGCGTAGAAGATAGTCCAGCAGGTCAGGTTGGATGTTTGCCCCTGTCACCACGTAGGACCAAATGCTGATCAGGGCTTCGTCGTCTCCGTAGTCCTGTACTTCTACTACGGCAATGGCGGAACCGGAGTGGAGAGCAAAGATGGGCAGCTCATCATCGGGCATATAGACATCATTGTGGTAAATTTCCTGCAGCCATTGCTTGAGTTTTTCGTAACAGGCTTGCTGGGCTTTGGTGCGTATATGCATGGTTATTTCTCCAACATCCGATCGAGGGCGCGCTTGCCACCCCAGGTTTTGACTATATCATCGTCGTAGAGGTCGGCGGTTTCCAGGACAGCAGATAAGCTGGTAAGTAGTTCTTTCTTGTCACAGGTGGAGCCAATTAGGGAGGCATGAATGCGAATGTCCCCATCTTCGTCAATGCTGAAGACGCCAAACTGGAGTTCGTAATTTTTCTGGAGGAGGAAGCGCAGGAGGTCAGGACGCAAATCTGCCCCTGTTACCACATATGCCCACACCAGGATCAGGGCTTCGTCCTCCCCTAGGGGGGAAACCTCTACCATGGCAGTGGCAGAACCCATGGGTACTACGAATATGGGTAGTTCGTAGGGGGGAATATGGAGGTTAGGATAGCTTTCTGCCAGCCAAGGCTGAATCTTTTCGTAGGTTTGTTGCTGGACGGCTGTCTTGAACTTCATGGAATTGTGCCATAACACCTTTGGCTTAAGAATAACGCGAAAGGGGCACGCTGTTTAGGTGGATTTCACGCTTTTGCTCGGTGTCGGGATTAAATAGGCAATTATGCTCCCCCCCACAAAGCCGGCTAGATTGCGCACGATCGGTAAAATGTCGCTGGTGCGGCTCACCACTGGTGCAATGCCAAAGGCAAATAGGAGCATTCCCCATAGGGGCGAGAGAATCAGTGCCCACTTCCAGGCAAAAATTTCCCCCTCTTTGCGGGGATGACCGGCAAACCCAAACACTAAGCCGCCCACAATAGAGGTCATCAGGGTCAATAACCACTGCTCCTGGGGTAACCCCGGCACTACGGCACAGCCGTTCTGGGCAAGGCAGGTCATAATGGCATCCATCGCCGCCAATATGGATTGGTCTTCCCCCCGATCGCGGACAAAGAATTGATTGCCGTAGCGGGACTGTAATTCAATCCAGAAAGTGCGGGGCAAAAGAGTATAGACGGCATCCCCCACGCTGAAATTCAGGAGATTGCGCCCCCGACTGTCTGCTACCAACATGACGCTGCGGTCGTTTAAGCCCCAAAAGTCTTTCACGGCTCGCCCCGGCGTTACATCCACTTGGGTTAATACCCTTAACTTCCACCCCGTCTTCTGCTCAAATTCCGCCAACCGCCGATCGAGTTTGCTCCTTTCTGCCTCGGTGAGGAATTTCCCCAGGTCAACTACATTGGTGGGTTGGTCTGGTAACAGCTCTGGGGCGTTGTAGCCGTAGGCTTGCCCGTTGCCCCAAAATAAACTGCACAGCAGCCAGCAGGAGATCAACACCGGAATCAACCTTGCCATAGGATTCACGTCTTAACAATTATTTACATTATAGGTGGATTTACCCAGATATTTCTCCAGCAGGGGGGAATAGACTTCGTAGATGAGGGTGAGGGGGGCGCCGCCATGCCAGAGGAGGTAATGTCTGCCCCAGTAGGGACCAGGGTAGCCAAAGGTGGCTTCTACGCCTGGGCAGTGTCCGTAGTAGATTTGCCGTAGGTCGCGGTAGAGTTCTGTGTGTTTTTGGTTGAGGCTCTTCCAGATGGGCAGTTGGGGGTTGTGGAGGTGTTCCCCGATCGTTTTTTGGCTCCACCAGGAGGTGGCATGGGAGAAAACCTCCCCGGCGGTACTTTTAAGCCAGATTTGTCGCCGCAGGCGGGGGGCAGGGATAGCATCAATTTCGGGGGGGGCGTTGTCCCGATCGTTGCCAAGGGGGATCATCTGCACCACCTCGACGACAATTTCCCGCTGGGTAAGGAGTTGTAAGTGCCTGGTGGGGGCACCATCTCCTAGGAGAAACATCTGCCAGTAGGGGGATAGACGATCGAAGGGCAAGCCCTTGTGGATGATTTCCTGGTCGCCTGTCCAGAGGGACTGTATCTGACACCAGGGTTGGGTTAAAACCTGCATAGTGGCTCCCTGCTTTTTACATTTTTTTACAATTGTAGCGGGAGCAGGGGGGCTAGCGCACAAATTGGGGCATGACTTCTGCGGCGGTGAATACACCATAGATACCCCGATCGTGGAGTTGTTTACCAGCTTTGAGGTAGCCAAAGGCGGGACCGCAGACGTTTGCAGCCATACTGGTTTCATCGCCGAGGGTGAAGGTGTGGGTGGCAATTTTGCCTTCAAAGGTGCGTCCCGTCAGTTTCATGTGGGTACTGATGGGTTTCTTGGGGTTGCGGGTGTCCACTATGCCCCCTACGGTGACTTGGCTGCGGTGGCAGATGCCCAGGCGTTCTAACATCAGATCGTCGGCATGTTCCATGTTTTCCAGGGTGAGAATGCCGTTAGTCTGCTCTAGGAGGGCTTCGATCTCGGCGTCAGTCATAGCCTTTGCCTTTTCCAGGTCGTAGCCTGGCATATGGGCGATGTCTTCGCGGATGGTGGCGCGGTATGCTGTCCAGTTGGCAATCCCCACCCCAAATCTAATCTCTACTTTGTGCACTTCGCTGAAACTCTGGGCTGCCACAACAGCAGCGGCGGTCAATAACCCTGGTGTTGCCCCACAACCGGTCATGTAGGTAATCTGGCTCTGCTGCAGTTGGTCGTTGAGGGCGAGAATTTGTTCCATAGCACTAGTGCGCTTGAGGGCATCTACTAGTACTCCCCGCCAACCGGAGCGGCTAAAATCCTCTGCCACCTCTGCCATGAAGGTATTGGGCAAATTGGGCAGGGCAAGGAAAAAGGCATCGATGGGTTTTTGCTGCAGAATTTGGATACCATTATCGGCAGGGGTGAGGGTGAGTTGGCGGTAATCCAAGCCCTGGGGGTCATAGGCATAGCCACTGCGGTCGCACACTGCCACGAGGCGCATTTCCTGTTTTTGACTCAAGACCTGTGCTGCCGCTTTCCCCAATCCCCCTAAGCCCAAAATTCCCACATTGATCATTTTGCTTCTCTCTCCTGTTGTTGGCATCAGATCATATTAAAACGATCGAGCACGCTTTTTAGCACTGCCAGCAGCGGTTTGGTGAGAGAAGACCGATCGGGATAGATAAGCCGTTGTGGCAGGGGCAAGTCAAAGGGGAAAACACCTTCTGTGGGGTCGTCTTGGATTTGGATGAGAATAATCTGTTCTGGGCGTTTTGCTTGCAGGGCGTAACCGGTTTCGATACAGACATGGGGGCTGAGGAGAAGTTGGGGGGGCTTGCTTTCGGTAATGGCAATGGGGCTGACATCGGCAATAAAAATCAAACTGCGTTTTAGTTTGCTCAGCAGAGGACTTTTTAATTTAATTGGCTCTTCCTTGAGGCGATGGGCAAATTCTAGGTGGAGGGGAAAACGAGTTTTCTTACTCAGTTCCGGCACAACTTCTTCTAAAACTTCCCGAATAATTACACTGGTTTCTGGACGCTGACTCTGGTAGGAAAAAAAGATACTGGGATGCAAGCGGGCATTACTTTCTTGCTTGATAAAATAAATTTCATGGCTGCGCAAATCAATGTTAGCGATCGTGTAAGTGCCGCTCCCTTCAATATAAAACTCGATCGTGTCCCCTGCCAAATAGCGTTGAAACCACTCCGAGGCTTCTACTTCCGAGGCTTCGTCTAGGAAATCCGCGCGCAATGCCGACTTGAGGAGGCTATTTTTTGCCAAGCGTAGGTCGTGGGGACGGCTAGTAATAGCGCTGAGGGGTTCGTATTCAGGGAGATACCAGGCTTTGACGGAAATAATCGCCATGATCTGACCTCGGAATTGGCTTTAATTTACCATACATCTCCAGGTAGAATAGAGCAGTGTGTGGAAGGAGTTGTCTGTGTGGGTCTAGCTGCTCCCTGGGGAGTGCGGCGGCAGTCGGGGTGTCTCCAGTTCGCCTCTACCCTCTACTTTCAGCCGGTGCTGGCATTTTTAGTGGGGTCTGTCCCTCCCCTCTGGCAGGCAGAAATCAGACTGGGGTTACAGGAAGCCCTAGTAAACGCAGCGCGCCATGGCAACAAACTCGATCCCCGTAAAAAAATTACAGTGGAATACTGCATCCAGGGGGAGATTTTTAGCTGGCGCATCACCGACCAAGGGGAAGATGTCGTAGACTGTTTTGGCGGCGACTGTCCCCTCCCCGATGTGTTCTCAGAGCAGGGCAGAGGCGTGTTTATCCTCTATCAGATTTTCGATCGGGTGGAGTGGTCAGGACATACTCTCTACTTGGAAAAACATCTCACCCCCGGGAGGTGTCCGTTTATACTATAAGTTAGACCCCTATTGTACTGTGGAATGGATAGAGAGGTAGAGGATGACCTGCCCAGTTATTGCCCCGATTGGATTGCCAGCGAACCCTTCCTAAAGAAGGCTTTTGACTTTGCCGATCGGTTGCACAGGGGACAGTTGCGGGCTTCGGGGGAACCCTACATCATGCACCCCATTGCGGTAGCGGGCTTATTGCGGGACTTGGGGGGCAGCAACGCTCTCATTGCAGCAGGTCTCTTACACGACATCCTGGAAGATACAGATACCACCCCTGAACAACTAGAGGCAGAATTTGGCGTAGAAGTGACAAGGCTGGTGCAGGGGGTAACCAAGCTTTCTAAGTTTAACTTTGGCAGCAAAACGGAACGGCAGGCGGAGAATTTTCGCCGTATGTTTATGGCGATGGCCCAGGATTTTCGCGTGATCGTCGTCAAACTGGCGGACCGTCTGCACAATATGCGTACTCTCCACTATCTGCCCCCCGCCAAACAACAGGCAATTGCTAGGGAAACGATGGAGATTTTTGCGCCCCTAGCCAACCGTCTGGGGATTGGTCAATTCAAGTGGGAATTGGAGGACCTAGCCTTCAAATATCTAGAACCAGAGCAATACCGTCGCATACAAAGTTTGGTGGCAGACACACGGGCAAAGCGGGAAGAACAGATCAATGCGGTCGTACAAGCATTAAAAGAGAGACTCGATCGGTTAGGTCTTACCCATGCCTCTGTCTACGGTCGTCCCAAGCACCTCTACGGTATCTACAGCAAAATGCTCAGGCAGGGCAAGGGCTACGAAGAGATTTACGATGTCTTAGCAGTGCGGATTATCACAGAAACGATCGATGAATGTTATCGCGCTTTAGCAGTTGTCCACGATGCCTACAAGCCCATCCCCGGCAGGTTCAAAGACTATATTGCTCTCCCCAAGGCTAATCGCTATCAGTCCCTGCACACCACGATCGTTTTGCCCACAGGACAGCCCATTGAGGTCCAGATTCGCACCCAGGAAATGCACCAAATCGCGGAATATGGGGTAGCTGCCCACTGGAAGTACAAAGAATCAACCAATGGCATGATGCCGGATGAACGGTTTGTCTGGCTGCGACAGTTGGTGGAATGGCAGAAAGAGTACAAAGATGACCAGGAATACCTAGAGTCGGTCAAAGAAGACCTGTTTGACAGTGAGGTCTATGTCTTCAGTCCCAAGGGGGATGTCTATCAGTTACCGAGGGGAGCTACCCCTGTTGATTTTGCCTACCGTGTACATACGGAGTTGGGGAATCACTGCTGCGGCGCGATCGTCAATCAGAAGATGGTGCCCTTGAATACGGAATTACAAAACGGCGATATTGTCATGATCCTACGCAATAACAATGCTCACCCCAGCTTGGATTGGATCAACTTTGTCGCCACTAATTCCGCCAAACACCGCATCCGCCAGTGGTTCAAGCGCTATCACCGCGAAGAAAACATCGCCAGAGGTACGAGTCTCCTGGAAAAAGAACTAGGCAAAAATGGTCTAGAAGCCCTGCTGCGATCGGAGCAAATGCTCAAGATTGCCGAACGCTGTAACTACCACTCTGTGGATGACCTCTTGGCAGCCCTAGGCTACGGGGAAATCTCGGTTTTAAGTGTGGTGAACAAACTGCGGGAACACCCCGCGCAGCAAAGTTTGAAACTGCCCAGTTCTCCCACTGCCCCCAGCAAAACTCCCATTGTGGGCTTGGAAGGTCTGCTGCACCACATCGCCAGTTGTTGCAAACCCTTGCCAGGGGAACCCATTATCGGTGTAGTCACCCAGGGCAGCAATCGCGGCATTTCTATCCACCATCAAGACTGCGTCAACCTTAAAAATGTCCCCCCCGATCGCCTTGTGCCCATCAGATGGAGTGAATGCCAAAACAAACAAACTATCTATCCCGTTGATATTGAGGTAACTGCCATCGATCGGGTGGGGGTGATGAAGGACGTTTTAGCTAGAGTGGCAGACAACAAAGTAAATGTGCGCAATGCCAGTGTGGATACCGCCCCAGGGCAAGCAGCGGTGATTAAATTGACCATTGATATTACCGATCGGGCACAATTTGAAAAGGTGTGTAGCCAGATTCAAAAGATGAGCGATGTACTATCCGTGCGGCGGGTGATCAAAGATAACAGCGCCAGGGTGTGAGGTTTAACTGACAAAGTGGGAGAGGTCATCAATTTCAAAATACTGATGGAATTTATCTGTCACTGACAGCCAGTAGGAGCGCCCGTCAGACTGTTTCCGGCGTTTGACAAACCCCTGCTCCACCAACTCTTGAATTTGCTGGTAGGCACTAGACCCCCGCAGTTCCACCACCTCTGCCTGACTGATGGGATGTTTGAGGGCAATCACCGCTAGAGTACGCAACGTGGCTTTCCCGATCGTGAGGGGCAACACCTTAGCTACTAAGTCATCAAACTGGGGGCGCAGGCGTAGATAAAACCCCCCCTTAGTTTCCGCCACCTCCAGGGCAGTGTTACGGCGACTGTATTCCGCCATCAGGTCAATGATGCCCTCTTCAATTTCCGCCCTCGAACACCCCGCAATCTCTGCTATCTCGTTGACCTGTAACGGCTTGCCCTTGAGATACAAAATCGCCTCAACCAACAGCGCTTTGTCCATAGGGGGGAAGTTGGAATAACTTACAGGCATTGGTAGTAGTCTGCTCTGCCAGGGCTGCTAGGGGTTGTTGCCGCAGTTCCGCCAGTTTTGCCGCCACGTTTACCACATAGCTCGGCTCATTGCGTTTCCCCCGCCAGGGTACAGGGGCAAGGTAAGGACAGTCCGTTTCCACCAATAGACGATCGTCAGGCACTACCAAAGCTGCTTCCTGCACCGATCGGGCATTTTTGAAGGTGACAATACCACTGAAACTGATGTATAGCCCTAAATCCAAAAACCAGCGCGTCTCCTCTGGTGTGCCCGACCAACAGTGCATTACCCCCCGTACGTCCGGGTGAGTGCGGTTAAACTCCTGGATCAACTCCCTCGTGGCTGCCGCCGCCTCCCGACAGTGAATAATCACAGGTAAATTCAACTCCGCTGCCACTGTCAATTGCGTCCAAAAAGCCTCCCGCTGTGCTTCCCCCCCTGCCGCCTTATAAAAGTCCAAACCCGTTTCCCCGATCGCTACTACCTTGGGATGCTGTCCCCCCAGGCGCAGAATTTCTAACCCTAATTCCGCTCGCCAACCTGTCTCATTTAGCTCCGTGTCCAGGGGATGCAACCCCACCGCAATATAGAGTTCCGAGAAACGATCGGCAAGGGACTGCAGTTGGGGAAATTCGCGGGGATGGACGCAAGAATGGACAAGATAGATGATACCCGCTGCCCGCCACCGTTGTTGCACCGCCGCCAAATCGGGGACAAACTCAGGGAAATTTATATGGACATGGGTATCAACTAAGGGCATCATGCTTCTGACTTTTGCTCTCCTTCTTTTTTACCACTTTCTTGTTCCGCCTTGCCATTGCCATCGCTATGACCATTGGAGGAAATTTGCCGCAGGTGGATGTGTTTATAACCCAGCTTAATTTCAAATTCATCCCCCGGATTCAAGCCCATCGCTTGGGTATAGGTAGCGCCAATAACAATTTGCCCGTTTTTGTGGACAGTGACACGATGGGTGGGTTCTCTGCCCCGCCGCTCGCGAGATTGTTCAGGGTTAAGCACAATACCCCTGGCAGCAACAGATGCCTCATAAAATTCCACCAGCCGCACTCTGTTTTTAGAGTAGTAGCCACAGATTCTTGCCTGCTCGCGCTTAGGCAGATGCGCACACTCTTTCATTTTTTGCAGCAGTGCTTTCCCTGTCAGCGGTACTGGAGATGGTTCGATCATATTCCTCACCAATAAAACCTAACTAATAAGATAGCAAAAAAATTAGAAAATCACACCTAATTAGCGGAAAATTTATAGCGTGTTGTTACCAGCCGACATTTACCTAGTGCAGGGGGAAATTTCCCTTCATAGCCATCGATCGTTTGTAAGACAATGCCATCAATAATCGCCAAATTACTGGAGACAAAGCGGCGGCGACTAATACTACCATCGGGTTCCACGACTAAAGTAACAGGCACAACAATTTCTAAGTCCCCCAAAATATCCGTCGGCACATAAATAGGGGGTAGCCAGGGCACATCTGTCACCACAGTTTCACTCACTTGGGAGACCACTTCATCGGGGGCAGGAATAGTTAGACGCAGGACATTATCCCTACCACACTTGCTGACTAATTCCCCATAGATATTAGCAAATTCCTGGGTGTAGGCAATGGAGTCAAGAGCAATATTGGGCAAGGGTTTGGGGGGTGACGGCTCAGCAGTAGGGGGGAGAATTGATGGCACGGGAATTTCTAATTGTGGGGGGGTGGAATTGGGGGGCGGCGGTAGAGCGGTGGGGGGAGGGGGAGTAAATGTGGTGCTGGGAGAGGCAGGAATTTTCTCAAAAGCTAAGTCATAAGGGAAATCATCGGGGGGCGGGGGAATTTTATTACTAAAATCGAGGGGGGGGACTTGTAACGGTTCCTGCACAGGGGGGATCAAACTCATGTCTGGAGATGGGGGGGCAGCAACTTCCTGGGGCAGCTCAATTACAGGAGTGAGACTGAAAATTTCCACCTCCCCCGTAGTTTTTGCCCAGGGGAAAGGGTCAGGTACCAACAGCAACAGTAAACCATGCAACCCCGCCGAAATTAACAGTGGGAGATAAATTTGTCTCATTTCCCCTCTGCCCTAGCAGTAGCGATCGCTACTCTTTCGCCGGCAATCCCTTTGAGTTCCTGCAAAAATTCCACAACCTGTTTGTACGTCACCTCACTATCCTCCGCATTCAAGACCACCATGCCCTGGGGGTAATTGATGAAATGGGTTTTAATTTTTGTTTCCAGGGCTGCTTTAGTCACCACTGCCCCCCCAATTCTGGCATTACCTGCCCCATCCAGGGTAAGGATTAACAACTCCGATCGCAAGGGTGTAGTTTTGTCAGGATTCTTTGTCTCCTTAGGCAAAGTTATGCCTAGGCGTGTGGGGGTGACTAAGCCTGCAGAAGCTAAGACAAAAAATGCCAAGATGGAAAGCACCACATCCAAGAGGGGCAGTATGTTAATACCAATGGGGGTAGGCGATGGCTGATCAAAGCGTGTCTGCATAGGAAGTACATAAAACTCAGTCATATTCTAGCGAAACCGATACAATATTTTCCAGGTTAGTATTAGAAAATTATGCGGAAAGTTTGGGTACTCTTATTTGGCAACCCGGGGGAACAGGAAGGTATTTATAGTATCAAGGTGAACGAAGAAAACCTGATTGTGGCTTTTGCGGAAGAAGACGATGCCACCCGCTATGGCTTGATGCTAGAGGCACAGGATTTTTTTACCCCCCGCGTAGAAGCGATCGATTTAGAGGAACTAGAAGAATTCTGTCAGGAGTATGACTACCGTCTGCGGGTAATTGAGGCAAATGAATTGATGACGCCCCCTGCCACTAATGTAGAGAAAACGGACTGGCAAAGGGAGCCATCCCAGGCGGAAATTGAAGCCATGCGGCAACAATTGGAACGGCTTTTGCGCTGGGAATAACTGTTACAAGTCGTGAACAACTGCTCAGCGGTCAGCTACCTCTCCTATGCTAGGGGTAGGTTTGCAGTTTTTTGTCTATGCTACCAACCTACCAACTGGAGGGGCGGGACTATCAAATCCTCTTTCTCTACCTCTTTCTCTGTGTCGGCATCTATGGGCGGGATTGGACTCTTCCACCTTGGCAATTCCCTGTCCTTTTGTCTAGCTGTTTGGTCACCCAAGGGTTGTGGTCACGGGGGCAACCTTTTAATTGGAAAAGTCCCACAATTACTGCCCTTAGTTTGACCCTGCTCCTCAGGTCCTCTTGCTGGTGGATGTTAGTTTTGGCGGCGGTCTTAGCCATCAGTAGCAAGTTTATCTTCTGCCATAGCGGCAAACATTGCTTTAATCCTGCCAATTTTGGCATCGTTCTCACCCTAGGGACGGGTGCCGCCTGGGTTTCCCCTGGACAGTGGGGCAATGACCTCTGGCTCTCTCTCCTATTTGTGGGTTTGGGGGGAATTGTGTTACGGCGGGTAGGGCGCTGGGATACTTCGGTTGTCTTTCTCTGCACCTATGGCGGCTTGTTATTGTTAAGAAATATTTATTTGGGGTGGAGTTTAGATGTATTTGCCCATCAAATAATGAGTGGTTCCCTGTTATTGTTTGCCCTGTTTATGATTACTGACCCCCGATCGATTCCTGACAGCATGCCCCTGCGTTTAATTTGGGCTAGTTTAATCGCGGTGGTGGGATTTATGCTGCAATTTGGTTGGCAACAGACCGATGCTATCTTCTATGCTCTCTTTATAGTTTCCCCCCTTACTGTTTGGCTCGATCGGTTCCAATCTGTTCCCCGTTTTCAGTGGCAAGGAAATGCCAATATAGCAGTTTAGTTTTAGGAGATGACCATGGTAAAAATCCTACGGCAACTAGTTAGTATTGTGACCGTTGTTTGGCTTGTCTGGTTCAATTTTGTACCGGCAGCTTGGGCATTCTGTGGCTTTTATGTGGCAAAGGCAGACAGCAGTTTGTTTAATCAGGCATCCCAAGTGATTATTGCCAGGGAAGGTAACCGCACTATTTTAACTATGGCAAATGACTACAGGGGAGATGTGCAAGAGTTTGCCGTTGTTGTACCTGTACCTGTGGTGATCAAAAAAGAGCAAGTACGGGTAGGCAATCCCAACATTATCAACCGTTTAGATGCCTTTACTGCCCCCCGCTTGGTGGAATACTTTGACCCTGACCCCTGTGCTCCTGTTGTCTTTGAGAGGGTGATGACCGCACCTCCAGCTGGCAGCAAAACGTCAATAGATCAGGACAGAGCCAGTAGTTTGGGAGTGACAATAGAGGAAAAATTTACAGTGGGGGAGTACGACATCTTAATTTTGAGTGCTAAAGAATCAGCGGGGTTGGCAATGTGGCTGCAGGAAAATGGCTATAAAATACCAGCGGGAGCGAGAGAGATATTGCGCCCCTATATTCGGGACAATATGAAATTCTTTGTGGCAAAGGTAAATCTACAGGAATTGGCAAAATCTGACTCCCAGTTTCTCCGTCCTCTCTTGATTGCCTACGAATCTCCGAAGTTTATGTTGCCCATTCGTTTGGGGATGCTCAATGCCAATGGCGACCAGGATTTAATTGTCTATCTCCTTTCCCCCGATGGACGGGCTGAGGTGACTAACTATCGCACTGTCAAAATTCCTACGGACACCAATCTGCCTCTGTTTATTAAGCATGAATTTGCCGCTTTCTATAAAGCCATGTTCCAAACTGCTTATCAACGGGAGGGACGCAACGTTGTCTTTGTGGAATATGCTTGGGATATGGCTAGTTGTGACCCCTGTGCCGCTCAACCCCTTACCCCCCAGGAGCTAAAGGAAGCGGGGGTTTTTTGGGATACTAATCGTGTCTTTGTCACTCGTTTGCACGTGCGCTATAATCGCCAGACGTTTCCGGAGGATTTGCGCTTCCGCCCTACCAAAAACCAAGAGTTGTTCCAGGGGCGTTATGTGCTTAACCATCCCTTTCGAGGTGCAATTACCTGTCAAGAAAAGAATAATTACGAGCGTATGGTCAGGCAGCGCCAGGAGGAAGAAATTAAAAATCTTGTACGTCTAACTAACTGGAATGTCGATGAGGTTCGGCGCAAAGCTTCTGTAACGCAGTACAAACCAGAACGTAGCGATCGCCCCTTCTGGGAACGGATTTGGAAGTGATTATGGGGGAGGGCGGCAGGGTGAGCAGTAGAAACAGGCAAAAAAATGTGCTTTACTATCTCCCAGTGATGCGTGAGGCAGTGAATGGGAAGGAATCCAGAGTCCCCTATTGGTGTGTTTGATAGTGGGGTCGGCGGTCTGACGGTATTGTTGGAAATCTATCGGCAAATGCCTTGGGAGTCGGTCATCTACTTTGGCGATACCGATCGGGTGCCCTACGGCAATCGCACAGCGGGGGAGATTATTACCTTTGTGCAGGAGATTCTGGATTGGTTTGCTGCCCAGCAAGTCAAGATGGTGATTATGGCCTGCAATACTAGTTCTGCCTTGGCCTTGGAGGTGGTGCGCCCCCTCTACGACTTTCCCATCTTGGGGTTAATTTTGCCGGGGGCAAGGGCAGCGGTCCAGGTGGGTAAACGGATTGGGGTGTTGGCTACCACTGCTACGGTAAATAGCAATGCCTATGGCGATGCCATTCTGGAGAGCAGTCAGGGGAAAGCGCAGGTGTGGCAGGTGGCTTGTCCGGAATTTGTCCCCCTCATTGAGCAGGGTCGCATTTTTGACCCCTACACGATCGCTGTAGCCCGTACCTATTTACGTCCTCTCCTTGCCCGCCGCATTGATACCTTGGTGTTTGGCTGTACCCATTACCCCCATCTCGCCCCTATCATCAGGGAAATTCTGCCCCCCTCTGTCCGTCTGGTTGACCCGGCGGTGTTTGTCACCCAAGCGGCGCTACAGGAACTATCCCTGTTGGGCTTAAGTCGTCCCTATCCCTATCACCCTGGGCAAACCAGTTTCTATGTCAGCGGCTGTCCTGAGCAATTCGCCCAATTAGCTAGTCGCTGGCTGGGGGAAATTCCGATCGTGGCAAAATTAGTTCCTTCTACGGTAAGATTATCTTCGTAAAGCTTAATTGAGTTCTATGAAGCAGTTGGTGTGGCTGTGTCTAGTGGGTTGTCTTTCCCAGGGAATTGTCCAAGCTCAGTCCATGCAGGCACAGTTACCCGCTGTCAATCTCAGTAGTCTGTTACGGCTGCAGGGTGTCCGTCCGACGGCAAATGGCTTGCTACTGCTGATCAATGGCAATCCCCAGGTGCGTATGGAAAGGGTAGTAGAACCCGATCGCCTGGTCATTGATCTCTCTGGCACGGCTATCCCCAAGGAACTGCATAAGACTATCGTTCCTATCAATCAATTTGGTGTGCAGCAGGCGCGCATTGCCCAGTTTGATAAGGATGTCACGCGTATTGTCTTGGATTTACTGCCAGGGGAAGCAGGGGAGTGGATGACGAGGTTTGACCCCCGATCGGGTTTAATTCTGCAACCAGCTGTTGCCAATCCTACAGCTGTTACGCCCAGTCCTGCTCCTGCACCGTTACCTGACCGCTCGGTAGTTGCCAATTTACAGGGCTTTGTGGTGGAAGGGACAAGCCGGGTGATCATCCAAACTGACCAGCCCACCACCGTCACCGGCAGCCAGGATAGCGCTACTAACACGTTTAATGTCGTCATTTCCCCTGCCCAGTTGTCTGCCACGTGGGGCAAGTCGGTGTTGGAACCCCATGTCCCGATCGAGAGGGTGCGGGTGACGCAGTTAAATGAGGCGGTAGTGGCTTCCTTCAAACTCTCCCCTGGCTGGCAAATGCGGGAAGGGAAGGGCGGCAACTCGAATCAAATCATTCTGGAACTTGTCCCCAGTGACAGTCCTGCCCCCTCAAACATTCCACCCCTGCCTAAAGTTGTCCCCCCTGCTTCCCAAGCGCCCCTGCCGGAGGTGTTGCCGACGGAGGGAAAAAAAATTGTGGTAGTTGATCCAGGGCATGGAGGCGGGGACCCCGGTGCCGTTGCTAATGGCCTTCAAGAGAAGGATATAGTTCTGCCGATTAGCTTTGCGGCCGGGCGGGAGTTACAGCGCTTGGGCTATGTGGTTTACTACACGCGCACCCAGGATGTGGAAATTGATCTAGAACCACGCGTACGATTGGCAGAGCAGGTGCGGGCAAATGCCTTTGTCAGTATCCATGTCAATTCTCTTGCCAGTCAGTCCAGCCATGTCAACGGTATTGAAACTTTTTTTGCCCCTGGTTCCCGATTGGGACGGGAATTAGCGGAATTGGTACAAAATCAGGTGATCAGTGCGACAGGGGCGCGGGACCGGGGGGTAAAGTCTGCCCGCTTTTATGTTATCCACAGAACAACCATGCCCTCCATTCTGGTGGAGACGGGGTTTGTCACTAATCCCCAGGAAGCAGCGAATCTGGCTAATCCTGCCTATCAGCAAAAATTGGGGGAGGCGATCGCTAGGGGTGTACACCAGTTCCTCTCACGCCCATAGCCTAGGCTAAAGAGAGTTTTAACTGTTCTGCTTGTTCTAGGAGGGACTCGGCAAAGGCAAGGGCACTGGCAGAGGCTGTTGTTTTTGGGCGTCCCCCTTTGGGTTTATCTGTGACATCCACACCGCCAGCAATCTGCGCCAGTTCATGTTTGCGACTTTCCCCCTCTAGGTAGGAGACTGTGACATAGGTGCGTTCTTTAGCTTTTCCACCTTCCTTTGGTTCTGAGAGGATATGTTTTGCGACGTGAAAATGATGGTCGGCAATGGCAGCCACGATCGGTTGATGGGTGACACAAAGGACTTGCTGGCGGCGACTGAGGCGATAGAGATAATGGGCGATGGACTGCGCAACACGACCGGAGACCCCCACATCGATTTCATCAAAAACGAGGGTAGAAACAGGGGAACTGGCAGCAAAGCAGGTCTTCAATGCCAAGAGAAAGCGGCTCATTTCCCCCCCTGAGGCAATTTCTGTGAGGGGTTGCAGGGGTTCACCGGCGTTGGGGCTAAATAAAAACTGCACTTGGTCACAGCCGCTGGGAGTGGGAGGAATAGGGGTGATCTGCACTTCAAACTGCACTTTCTCCATCGCTAAAGCCTGCAAACCCTTGACCATCTCTCTTTCGAGCAACCTGGCACTCGCCCGCCGTAGCTCCGTCAAAGTCTGGGCAACAGTGCGCAATTTCTCTGCTTTGAGTTGTAACTGTTCTTCTAACACCGCCAGCGGTTGTTCTTCTTCGGTCAGGGAATGCAGATATTGCCTTAGTTTTGCAGCACTGGCGATGGCATCGGCTAAAGTCGGTCCGTATTTGCGACAGATTTGCTTTAATTGCCGCAGACGTTTTGCCACCAAATCTAAACGATCGGGGTCTGCTTCCAAGTTGGAACCATAGGCGTTGATCTGTCTGCCAGCCTCTGCTACCTGGGCAAGGGCGCTCTGAATTAGTTCTAAAATAGGAGTAAGGGAGTCATCGATCGTGGTCATCCTACTTAAAATATTTTCCGCTTCTCCCAGGAGGTCAATGCAGGCAGGGTAGTCATCATTTTGATAGAGAATTTGATACACAGCATAGCTCTGGGTCTGTAGGTCCACAACATAGGAAAGTCGCTTGCTTTCCTGTTCCAGCTTTTCCAATTCGTCGGGGTCTGTTAAATTTGCCTCTTCCAGTTCTTTTAACTGGTATTGAAACATATCAATCTGTTGTAGGCGGGTTTCTTCGCGCTGTTGGCGCTCCTGCAGCGTGCGCTGAGCTTTTTCCCAAGCGTAATACAACTGTCTGACTTCTGCTTTTACCTGTAGTAATTCCTCCCCCCCAAAATTATCTAACCACTCCCTCTGCGTATCTGGCTGTGCCAGTAACACTGTCTGCCCCTGGGCTGTAATCTCCAGCAATAACTCCCGTAAACTCTGCATCTGCTGCTTGTTGACAACTGTGCCATTCACCTTGCTGCGACTCGATCGGGTAGTAATTTCGCGACTACAAACCAAATCCTCCGTTGCATGGGGGATTTTCTCCGTTTGCAACCAAGCCTGTACAGGGGGGGTGACCGCAAACCATGCCTGCACTACCGCCCGATCGCTGCCCCTTCTGATCACCCGACTGCTCACCTTACCACCGAGGGCACAATCGAGGGCATCGAGAATGATAGATTTTCCAGCGCCCGTTTCCCCCGTGAGGATATTCAAGCCCGGAAACAGAGATAAAGACAGCTTTTCGATCAAGGCAAAGTTCTCAATCTGAAGCTGCTTTAACATCTCTCTAGCTGCGAATCTCCTCAACTAACGCATAGAAAGGCTGCCAGTTGTCTTCTTCTGTAATTGCTGCCCACACCCGTTCAATCTCTGGGCGCACCAGTGCCTTGTTGGGATTCCATCGCTGTAAACGATCGGCCACCTCTTGGTAGTCCCGCTTTTGTAGATAGGTGTGATAAATTTCCCGCCATCTGTGCAAAAGAGCAACTACAACATCGGATAACTCTGCCTCTTTGCCCGCCAAAATGCTGTTTGGCTCCTGCCACCACTGCGGCTGCACCTGGCGTTTGAGATCAATGAAGAATTCGTTATAGCCCCACTGCGTGCCGTAGAGCAGTTGAATGGTGGCGATGATTAAATTTTCCAACTCGCTGTTATCTAAACCCGTTAAACCCAAGCGGGCTTCCATCCGTCTTTCGTAGGCAGAGATATAAAAATCCTTGAATTTGTCTAAGGCGGCAGTCATAGCACTGGGGTCAAGCACCGCTGCTAGGGGTTCCTGTAGCCTCTCTAAATTCCAGTAGCAGGCGTTGGGCTGATTGCCATAGGCATAGCGACCTGTATAGTCAAAATAAGCCGCCGTAAAACGGGGTTCATAGGTGGGCAAAAAGGCATAGGGACCATAGTCAAAACTCTCCCCCGTAATAGACATATTATCTGTATTGAGGACAGCATGACAAAAACCCGCCGCCATCCACTGCGCACAGAGAGTCGCTGTTCTCTCTACCAGTTCAGTATAAAAGAGAATGTATTTGTCTGCCTCCTTTTCTAAATGGCTGTAATAGTAGTGAATGACATGGTCTAGGAGTTTGGCAATTAGATCAGGGCGCTGCAGATAGTGCAGACGTTCAAAGGTGCCAAAGCGAATATGGGAGAGGGAAAACCGCACCATGACACAGGACCGCGTCGGTGAAGGTTCATCATAGCGCAGGAGTTGTTCCCCCGTCTCGATCATACTCAAACAGCGGGAGGTTTTCACCCCCAAGCGATGCAGTGCTTCTGCTGCCAATATCTCCCTTACTCCCCCCTTCAAAGTCAACCTGCCGTCCGCCGTGCGGGAATAAGGTGTCCTACCCGACCCCTTGGTGCCAAAGTCGTATAGATTGCCGTCTACCCCCCGCACCTGTCCATACAAAAACCCCCTGCCATCCCCCAACTCCGGGTTATAAACCCCAAACTGATAACCATGATAAGCCATTGCCAACAGCGGACGCACCGATCGGAAATGCCCGAAGGCCTCAATGAAGTCTTCGTCTTTTACCTGCGCAGGGGAGAGACCAATTTGCGGTAGAAGGGCATCATTGCGCCAGCGCAGAATATGTTTCGGAAAAGCTGCTGCCTGCACCACACTGTAGAAATCAGGTCCTAGGGACTCAAAGGCAGGTTCATACTGCAGTTGCAAAAAAGGGTTAGTCATGGAGTAGGGTTCCTGTCAAGCTAAAAGGCCTTACTTCTGTGATTTTTACTTTTACTAACTTGCCGATCAAATCCTCGCGGTCGCTATGAATAAAAGTAATGCGATTGGTGCGCGTTCTGCCCATGAGGGGATAGGGTTCTTTGGGTTGTCTGCCCTCAATCAGTATCTCTTCTACCCGCTCCCTATAGCGTAACGATCGTTTGGCTGCTCCCTGCTGCACGACATGATTTAAGCGCTGCAGGCGGTCATCTTTCACCTCTTCGGGAATTTGATTTGCCCACAGGGCAGCGGGTGTGCCAGGGCGGGGGGAATAGGCAGCCGTGTTAACATTGTCAAAGCCAATCTCTGCCACTAGTTCGATCGTGTGCTGGAATTGCTCCTCTGTTTCGCCGGGAAACCCCACGATGGCGTCGGCACTGATGGCAGCATCGGGCATTAGCTCCCTGATCTGGTCAATGATTTGGCGGTATCTTTCGCGGGTATAGCCCCTCGCCATTGCTTTCAAAATGTCATTGTCCCCTGACTGGAAGGGAATATGGAAATGTTCACACACCTTGGGCAGTTCATAGCAGGCTTGGATCAAACGGCGGCTAAAATAGCGAGGATGACTGGTGGCAAAACGAATACGCTCAATTCCCTCCACATCATGGATGTAATACAAGAGGTCAGTAAAGGTAATTTTGCCCCCTACCCCCTTGCCAATCCCCCCTGGGGGTAAATCCCTGCCATAGGCATCAATGTTTTGTCCTAGGAGGGTCACTTCTTTGTAGCCCCGCTGCGCTAACTCCTCGATCTCCCGTTTGATCGCCTCGGGTGTACGGGATTGCTCCTTTCCCCGTACAAAGGGCACAATACAGTAAGTACAGCGCTCATTGCAGCCATAGATGACATTCACCCAGGCGGTAACCTGGCTCTGGCGACGGGGTTTGGTAATATCCTCTTCGATGTAAGCCTCCTCCGTTGCCACTACTTGTCTGCCCTGCTCTACCTGCTCTAGTAACTCCCCCAGACGATTGGCATATTGGGGACCCATGACCAAGTCAATTTCCGGCACCCGCCGCAGTAGCTTTTCCCCCTCCTGTTGCGCCACACAGCCTGCTACTACCAAAGTGAGGTCCGGTTCTGCGTGCTTGCGTTTTGCCTGCCTACCCAAATAGGAGTACAATTTTTGTTCTGCATTGTCCCGAATACTGCAAGTGTTGTAGAGGACCAATTTTGCCTCGTTGACATCCTCCGTGGGGGTGTAACCCATACTCTCTAAAATCCCCGCCATCCGTTCGGAGTCTGCTTTATTCATTTGACAGCCAAAAGTGACTATGTGATATTTACCAGTCATGGAGAGTGGGACTACAACCTACTTCTTTATCTTAGCTTACTTCCCCTAGGCTAGTCTTTCTCCCCCATGTCTTATCATTAAAAGCGGTAAGTTTGGATTTGGGGCATGGCTGCACGGAAACTGAAAAAATTTGTCCGCTACGGTAGTGTCAGCGCCGATTATATGCAAAAACGGCAGTTGCGCCAGGGGCTGGGCTTTTGGCTCCTGTGGGGCTGTGGAGTCGGTATTGTCATTGACGGTATTTTTGCCGGCTGGAATGAGGGATTAGCCTACGGTGGCTTTTGGGGTATGGCGATCGCTACGGCCTTGGTGGCGGGAATGTACATGGCAATCACCTTTTCTATGGCAGAACTGGCGGCGGCTTTGCCCCATGCGGGGGGGTTCTATGCTTTCACGCGCACGGCTTTTGGTCCCGTGGGGGGGTTTCTCTGTGGCATTGCGGAAATTTTTGAATATGTGGTGATCAATGGTTGGGGGTTGTTTTATGTAGGTAAGTTTGTCCATGATGTGGTAGGTTTACCCTCTCTGATGCTGGGACCCATAGATGGGACAGATGTGCTGCTGTGGATTATTTCTACTACTGTCTTCACTGCCCTGATCATCTACAGTACAGAGTTGAGTTTGCAAATTAACCTCTGGATTGCCCTGATTGGTGTGTTTATGATTTTGCTTCTTGTAGGGGGAGTGCTTTTTACAGGTAAGTTTGACCCCCAAATGTTGTTTACTATTGCTCCTAACCCTGAGGTCTCCGATGCTTCTGGTTTTCTGCCCGGTGGTGCCCTGGGCTTGCTGCGGGCAATTCCCTTTGCTATTTGGTTCTATCTAGCGATCGAGGCAATGCCTATTGCGGCAGAAGAGGCAAAAGATGCACAACGGGATTTACCCAAGGCAATGGTGGCTGCCATGCTCACTTTAGTTGTGTTGTCGGTGTTAGTGTTGGTGGTCAATCCGGGGATTGCTTTGCAAGTAGAGGAGAACGGGAAAATTTTGCAGGGAGCGGCAGCTTTAGCCATTTCCTCGGAACCGATGAAACAGGGTTTAGATTTTGTCTTTGGTGGGGAGGGATTCCTGCACCGTGTAATTGAATGGGCTAATGCTATAGCCACATTTACGGGGGCACCAGCGGTGGTTTTTGCCTATAGCCGTGTCTTTTTTGCCCTGTCGCGGGCGGGCTATCTGCCCCAATGGATTTCTGTGACTACCGAGCGGGGTATTCCTGCTAGAGCAGCAATTGTGGGTGGTGTTCTCTCTGTCCTGGTGACTTTTGTCTTTGTGGCAGCCGGGGGGGAAGAAAGTGCGATCGGCAATGGCTTAGTCACTATCTCTGTGATTGGAGCTTTGATTACTTACATCTTGCTCCTTGCTAGTTATATCAAGTTGCGGGTCGATCGTGCAGGGATGCCCCGTCCCTATCGCAGTCCCGTGGGTGTGTTAGGGGCTTTCCTGGGTTTGGTGCTAGCCACGATCGCTTTTATCGCCTGTTTTACCTTGGAAACCTACCGCCTTGCCGTCTATGGCACAGTGATTTTATTTATCCTGGCAACTGTCTACTTCTGGTTTGTGGGGCGTCAGCAATTGGTGGCAGAGGCACCGGAAGAGCAGTTAGCAGGAGCGGGGGTGGATGATACTACTGTGGCGCTCTAGGATAGCGATCCAGGACTTGGCGCAGAAATCTGCCGGTGTGGGAAGCCTCCACTGTGGCGACGAATTCAGGAGTACCGCTCGCAACTACCTGTCCACCCCTGTTTCCCCCCTCTGGTCCCAGGTCAATGATCCAATCGGCACAGCGAATGACATCGAGGTTGTGTTCAATCACCACAATACTATTCCCCTTATCCACCAGTCGCTGCAGGACATCGATCAGTTTGTGTACATCATAAAAGCTCAACCCCGTTGTCGGTTCATCAATGAGGTAGAGGGTTTTCCCCGTTGCCCGCCTTGCCAGTTCCGTTGCCAACTTCACCCGTTGTGCTTCCCCCCCCGACAGTGTAGGAGCAGGTTGTCCCAATTTGATATAGCCTAAACCCACATCCACTAACATACTCAGACGACTGTGAATCTGGGGCTGGTTGGCAAAAAAGTGCATAGCTTCCTCGATCGTCATCTCTAGGACATCAGCGATCGTTTTGTCTTTGTATTTCACCTGCAGGGTTTCGCGGTTATATCTTGCCCCTTTGCAGACATCACACTTAACATAGACATCCGGTAAAAACTGCATGGAAATTACATTCACCCCCTGTCCCCCACAAGCCTCGCATCTGCCCCCTTTGACATTGAAGGAAAACTGACCAGCTTTGTAACCCCTGGCTTTGGCAGCGGGCGTGAGGGCAAAGGTTTCGCGGATAAAATCAAAGGCACCGGTATAAGTGGCGGGATTTGAGCGGGGGGTGCGCCCAATGGGGGATTGGTCAATAACAATGAACTTGTCCAGATGCTCGAGACCACTAATGGTCTCCACCCCCTGGGGGAGAGGGACGTTTTTGTAGAAGTGATGTTGCAGATAGGGGAGGAGAATTTCGTTTAAGAGGGTGGATTTCCCGGACCCCGATACCCCTGTGATACAGACCAACTTGCCCAGGGGAATTGTGACGTCAATATGTTGAAGATTGTGGCGATGGGCATCTTTGATTTCTAGGTATTTGCCGTTCCCTTCCCTTCTGGTGGCTGGTGTGTAAATCTGTTTCCTGCCTGATAAATAGGCACCGGTGATAGAGTCCGGATGGTTGGCAATATCTTCTACTGTCCCCTGTGCCACGATCTGACCGCCGTGAATGCCCGCCCCCGGTCCAATATCCACGATGTGATCAGCGCGGCGAATTGTCTCCTCGTCATGTTCCACTACAATCAGCGTGTTACCCAAATCCCGCAGTTTGAACAAGGTGGCAAGTAACCGATCGTTATCCCTCTGGTGTAGACCAATACTCGGTTCATCCAACACATACAAAACCCCAGTCAAGCCCGCACCAATTTGTGTTGCCAAGCGGATACGCTGTGCTTCTCCCCCTGAAAGAGTGGCAGCAGGACGATCGAGGGTCAAGTAATCCAACCCCACATCGACGAGAAACTGTAGCCTCGTGCTGATTTCCTTGATCACCTGGTCGGCAATTTGCGCTGCCCGATCGGTCAACTTGAGGTTTTTTATTCTTTGCAGACATTCGGCGATAGAGACAGCAGTTAAATCCGTGATGCGATAGCCCCCCACCCGCACTGCCAGGGCTTCTGGTTTTAGTCGCGTACCATGACAGGTCGAGCAAGGGGTAGAGACGAGATATTGTTCTAGTTTTTGCTGATAGGTCTCCGATGCCTGCTCATACTGTTGTTGCAGGATGGCAATCACCCCTTCATAGCGTTTGAGATAGGTCTGGCGGTCGTAACGGGAATCGGTGTAGAGGGGAATCGGTTCCGTCGTGCCATACAACACAATATCCTTTTGATGGTCCGCCAGATTGCGCCAGGGGGTGTTAATATCAAAGCCCGCATACTGTGCCACACTGATCAACAGGGAGAGATAGTAGGTGTGATTTTTTTCTGACCAGGGGGCAATGGCAGCGTGGACGGGCAAACTGGGGTCAGGGATGAGTAAATCTGGGGCAAAGGTCTTCACAAAGCCCAAACCATGACAGGCAGGACAGGCGCCATAGGGAGAATTGAAAGAAAACAGCCGGGGAGAGAGTTCATCCATCACCGCCCCATGTTCAGGGCAGGCAAAGTTTTCCGAAAAAGTGAGCAACTCCCTTTTATCTTCCCTCACCACCTCTACCATCGCTATCCCCTCTGCCCGCTTCAGACAGGTGGCCAGGGAATCCGTCAGACGCTCCTGTATATCAGGTTTGATCACTAACCGATCGACGACCACTTCTATATCATGTTTTTTGTTTTTGTCCAGTTCAATGTTGTCTGTTAACTCTCTGATCTCTCCATCGATGCGCACGCGGGCAAAGCCTTCACTGAGGAGCTGACTGAGTAACTTGTGGTGTGTCCCCTTCTTTCCCCTCACTACTGGTGCTAACAGCTGTATCTTTGTTCGTTCTGGTAAAGCGAGAATTTGGTCTACCATTTGATCGATCGTTTGGGGGGCGATATTGCGATCGCAGATGTGACAGTGGGGGACCCCCACCCTGCCAAACAGGAGGCGCAGATAGTCGTAGATTTCTGTGACGGTACCGACAGTGGAGCGGGGATTATGGGAGGTGGACTTTTGGTCAATAGCAATGGCAGGACTCAAACCTTCGATGTAATCTACCTCTGGTTTTTCCAACTGGCCTAAAAATTGGCGGGCGTAGGCACTGAGGGATTCCACATAGCGCCGCTGTCCTTCTGCAAAGATGGTGTCAAACGCAAGGGAAGACTTCCCTGACCCCGATACCCCTGTAAATACAATGAGCTTGTGGCGGGGCAATTGGAGGTCAATGTTTTTCAGGTTGTGTTGCCTGGCTCCCCGCACGAGGATGTAGTCTTCCATGGGCTTTTTCAGGTTGGGTGTTTTCTAGTCTAACCGCTCCCGAAACACGGAATATCACTGAATCAATGGTTATAGGTGTGGCATACTACTCCCCCGTGCTTAGCATACAGGGTGCGTTGGTGGTTATTGAGGTCTAGTTCAATTTTGAAGGACAGGCATTTGGCTATGCAGGAGCGCCCCCCCTTCCTTGTTGTTCTATCCCCAAAAAAAAAGGGGGAATTCCCCCCTTCCGCTCTCTGGAGTGGCAATTAGTAATCCATATCGGCTCCTGCCCCACCACCAGCGGGTGCAGCTTTCTTGGGTTCGGGCTTGTCCACCACGATACATTCAGTTGTCAAGACCATGCTGGCGATAGAAGCAGCGTTTTGTAGTGCCGATCGGGTCACCTTGGCGGGGTCAACAATACCGGCGGCAAACATATCTACGAACTCCTCGGTGATGGCATTGTAACCAATGGGATAGTCCTTTTCCTTCAGGCGTTCCACGATTACATCGCCATTTTGCCCAGCGTTATAGGCAATGCGCAGGGCAGGGGCAGAGATAGCCCGCAGGACGATCATGGCACCGGTCAGTTCTTCGCCGCTCAAGTTTTTCTTCGCCCATTCTTCCATCCCCTTAGCCGCATGGATGAGAGCAGCCCCACCACCGGGCACAATCCCCTCCTCCAAAGCAGCCTTGGTGGCGTTAATAGCGTCTTCTAAACGCAGCTTGCGGTCTTTCAATTCCGTTTCTGTGGCAGCACCGACCTTGATTACAGCTACCCCACCGGACAGCTTCGCCAGGCGCTCCTGCAGTTTTTCCTTGTCGTAGGTGGAATCGGTTTCTTCTAACTCCTTGCGGATTTGCTCACAGCGGGCTTTTACTTCTTTTTCGTGACCTTCAGCAACGATCGTGGTGTGTTCCTTGGTCACGGTGACGCGGCGGGCACGACCGAGCATATCCAACTTCACAGCTTCTAGCTTCATGCCCACATCTTCGCTGATCATCTGCCCACCGGTGAGGATAGCAATGTCTTGCAGCATCGCTTTGCGCCGATCGCCGAAACCAGGTGCCTTGGCAGCGGCAACACTCAGTACACCCCGCAGTTTGTTCACCACTAGGGTAGCAAGGGCTTCTTTTTCAATGTCTTCGGCAATGATCATCAAGGGCTTGCCAGCGCGGGCAACCTGTTCCAAAATGGGCACCAGGTCCTGGATGAGGGTGATCTTCTTGTCCGTAATCAAGATGTAGGGGTCTTCCAGGACGGCTTCCATGCGTTCGGAGTCTGTGACAAAGTAGGGAGAGATGTAACCCCGATCGAAGCGCATCCCCTCTGTCACTTCTACTTCCGTGGTAATGGATTTACCTTCTTCTAGGGTAATCACCCCTTCCTTGCCGACTTTTGCCATTGCTTCGGCAATCATCTTCCCGACCGCTTCGTCGTTGCCAGCAGAAATAGAAGCGACTTGGGCAATGCCAGTGGAACCTTCTACTTGGCGACTCAATTCCTTGATGCGATCGCAGAGATACTCGGTAGCTTTGTCAATACCGCGCTTGAGGAGAATGGGGTTGGCACCGGCAGCGACGTTGCGTAAGCCCTCCTTGATCATGGCTTGTGCCAGTACAGTGGCAGTCGTTGTCCCGTCCCCCGCTGTGTCATTGGTTTTAGAGGCAGCTTGGCGGATGAGAGAAACACCGGTGTTTTCAATGTGGTCTTCTAACTCAATCTCTTTCGCGATCGTCACGCCGTCATTGATGATCTGGGGAGCGCCAAATTTTTTCTCCAACACCACATTGCGCCCCTTGGGACCGAGGGTGATCGCTACTGCCTCTGCCAGGGCATCAATACCGCGCTCCAGGGCACGGCGAGCTTCTTCTTTGTAGATAACCTGTTTTGCCATCGCTTTTACCTCCCTATGCCAAAGTTGCTAAGATGTCTTTTTCCGAGAGCAATACATAGTCATCATTGCCGATCTTGAGGTCGGTGCCAGCATACTTGGAGTAGAACACCCGATCGCCTACTTTGACATCCACGGGCTGGCGCTTACCGTCGTCGTTTACTTTGCCATTGCCCACTGCTACTACTTCCCCAATCTGGGGCTTTTCCTTGGCAGTATCGGGTAAAATAATTCCCCCTGCCGTCTTTTGCTCTTGCTCTAGTACCTTTACCAGCACCCGATCGCCTAGGGGTTTCACGCTGGCTGCACCTAATGTCAATGTCGCCATAGGTAAACTCTCCTTGCTTGTCTAGTTTAGGGGTTTAGCACTCTCCCCCCACGACTGCTAATGTAACGAAGAGGAGGGCTGGTCGCAATTGCCGTGGTGGTAGGGTTTACCGTAATGCTTTAGAATTGAACGCAGTCTTGTAAACGATCGGTATGTCTGCAGCACCAGCCAAGCGGGAAGGTTTGACCCCCCAGGAGTACGAGTTAGTTTGTCAGAAGTTGGGCAGGGAACCCAATGGGGCGGAGTTGGGGATGTTTGGGGTAATGTGGTCGGAGCACTGTTGCTACAAGCATTCCCGCCCGTTGCTGAAGCAATTTCCCACCCAGGGGGAGCGGATTCTGGTAGGTCCGGGGGAAAATGCAGGGGTGGTGCAGGTCAGCGAAGACATTGCCGTTTGCTTTAAGATTGAAAGTCACAATCGCCCGTCGGCGGTAGAACCCTTCCAGGGGGCGGCAACGGGGGTAGGGGGCATTCTCAGGGACATCTTGACCATGGGAGCCAGACCGATCGCGATTTTGAATTCCCTGCGCTTTGGCGATCCCCAAGACCCTTGGGTGAAGAGCCGCATGCAGGGAGTAGTGGCGGGTATTGCCCACTATGGCAACTGTGTGGGCGTTCCCACGGTGGGGGGGGAGGTGTATTTTGACCCGGTCTATAACCGCAATCCCCTGGTCAATGCTATGGCGATCGGGATTTTGCCCCTCAATCAAGCTAGTCCTGTGAAGGCGGCGGCAGCGGGAGTGGGTAATCCGGTTTTGTATGTGGGGGCAACGACAGGACGGGATGGCATCAAGGGCGCTAGTTTTGCCAGTGCGGAGTTGAGTGGGCAATCGGCACAGAATCGTCCAGCGGTGCAGGTGGGTGACCCCTTCCTGGAAAAACTCCTGATCGAGGCTTGTTTAGAGGCATTTGCCACGGGAGCAGTGGTGGCAGCCCAGGACATGGGGGCAGCGGGTCTTACCTGTTCCAGTTCCGAGATGGCAGCTAAGGGAAATGTGGGGATTCTCCTCGACCTCGATCGGGTACCAGCCCGCGCTAATAACTTGACTGCCTACGAATATCTGTTGTCGGAATCCCAGGAGCGGATGTTGCTGGTGGTGGACAAAGAGAGAACAGCAGAGGTAAAAGCGATCTTTCACCGTTGGGGATTGGCAGCAGAGGTAGTGGGGGAAGTGATTACAGAACCTGTCTTGCGGGTTTTACACAGGGGGGAAATTGCCGCAGAAGTGCCAGCCAAAGCCCTGGCAGAGGAGACACCGGTTTATTATCAACCCCTACCCCCCCCACCTGACTACATCCAAACCTGTTGGCGCTGGACAGAAGAGGAATTACCCCCCGAAGACCGCTCTTTTGCCACTATTCTTTTATCTTTACTTGCCACTCCTTCCATTGCTTCTAAGCAGTGGATTTATCGGCAGTATGACCACCAGGTGTTAAACAACACGGTGATTTTACCGGGGGATGCGGATGCCACAGTAATTCGGCTGCGCTCCGTCACCAATTTGGCACACCATACCCATCTGGGCTTGGGGGCAGCAGTGGACGGCAATGGGCGTTACGTCTATCTCGATCCCTACGAGGGGGCAAGGTTAGCGGTAGCGGAAGCGGCGCGCAATCTCAGTTGTGTGGGGGCGACACCCCTGGCAGTCACAGACAATCTCAACTTTGGTAGCCCGGAGACAGCGGTGGGTTACTGGCAACTGCATGAGGCTTGTCGGGGGATTGCGGCTGCCTGTCGGGAACTAGGCACCCCAGTCACAGGGGGAAATGTGTCTTTGTACAACGAAACGATCGATGCCCAGGGCAATGCCCAAGCGATTTATCCTACACCTGTAATTGGCATGATTGGTTTGGTAGAAGACATTAGACAGACGGTCAGGCAGGGTTGGCAAAAAGTAGGAGATGTCATTTATCTGCTGGGACGCTGGGATGCTAGTTTAGCCGGTTCAGAATACCTCGCCAGCAGGGGCTTGATCACGGGTAGACCCTTGGCAGTAGACATGGAGTTAGAAAAACAAGTACAGTCCGTCTGTCGTGATTTGATCAAACAAGGCATAGTGAAATCAGCCCATGATTGTAGTGACGGCGGTTTAGCAGTAGCCCTAGCGGAAGCCTGTATTAGTGGTAATTTAGGCTGCAGGATCGATCTATCTGTCCTCCCTCTCTCTCTCTCTTCTCTGGCTTTGTTGTTTGGCGAAAGTCCCAGTCGTATTCTCGTGTCTGTCAGTCCTGGGCAAGAAGAAGCACTGATCAACTATTTGCAGACAAATCTAGGAGGGCATTTCTATCCCCTGGGGACAGTGACCGATAACGATCGCTTTGTCATCACAGATGTATTGGATGTCAGTCTGTCACAGATGCGGGATGCCTATTACTCTCTGCACTGGGATTGAGGAAGCCACTCAGCCAAAACATAGCAGCTGCCAATAATACAGCCACTAGCCAGCCCCCTAACCCCAAGGGCAACATGCCCGATCGTCCTGTTTGTATCCACACCATCTGCAACACAACACAGACTACAATTACTACTGCTGCCAGATAGGACCGCCCTCCCCTCCACCCCTCGTAAGCCTCGCGGTGCAACTGACAACTACTAAAAGCTAAGCCTAACAGACTAAAGTTAAACACCGTCCATGCCAAGCTGACAGAGCCAAAACGCCAGACCAGGACTGTCAAACCAGAGATGGTCACAGTAGTAATTAACAGCTTTAGCCACCACCCCCTATCTAACACATGACTAGCGGGACAGGCACGACTAGCTACTGCGGGTACTAACAACAAAACTAAAGACAAAACTACAGGCAGTAAGATAGCAGACCAAACTATCTGCACAGGCGTTACCAAAGGAATTTTTCCTCCTTTACTTGCTGTCAACAACAACAGGGCAGCTAAACCACTGGTTAAATTGAGCAGTAAAATGTGCCGTAAACGATCGATCGCCATGCGACTATAGCGCACTACCTTTTGCAGGAGACCGATGTCTGGTTTCGCCAAAACTATGCCACATCTGCGTTGCAGGACAGGATCAGCCTCTACACTGCTAATGGCAATATCAACCTTGGTGATCAATTCTTTGTCCACTAAACTATCGGACAGTAGTGCCGCCCCTGGGGGCAAGACCAAACCCTCTGTAAAGTAATACAAAGGTATGTCTGTCTCTATTTCCTCTTTCTCTCCGTGCCACAGACCCTGCCATTTGATGCTCCTATCCGATCGTTTACTTATGTCATAGGTATTGAGGTCCACCACGATCGTTTTGATTTTAGTCAACGTCCACACCAAAAACGGCGCCCGGAATTGCACTTCCTCCGATAAATGAGTAACAACTTGCGCTAGACAGGCTTGACAAAATGCCCACCAATGCCAGGGTACAGAGACAGCCACCAACAGATAGATAATGATACTGGTTTTGTCGCTCCAGTGCCAGGAAGACAACAGCAGCACCAGGACCAACCACCCCCCCAGCAAAGAGTAAAAGAAGGGGAAATGGGCAAACAACTTCTCATAGGCAGAAGGGGGAGATTTGTAGGTTTTGACCACCACACCCATCGCCTCTCCCTCCACCACTAAAGAGCCGTGATAGACCATGTTGCTCTGTTCTGCCGGCGGAATATCCCAGGGTAGGGGAGCAGTTGTATCTTTGATCTGCGTCTGCCAACGATTCTGTTCTTCTCTGGCAACTACCAGGTCTTTCAAGGCTACCAATCGCACATCGGCATCCACTTCACTCCCCGGTTGTAAACAAATAATGTCCCCCGGCGCTAAACTCTTGCTGGGAATGAGAATATACCGATCGTCCCGTTTGACAATTGCTTTGTGGGGCGTGAACTTATCCCCCCTGCCCTGACGGGTGAGAAAGCGATCGAGGAGCCAATGCCCTCCCATAACAATCGTTGCTAGGATACCCAACCGACTGAAGAAAAATGACCGCAGGGGTTGCCACACCAGAAGAACAACTAGCAGACAACCTAACCCCAGTCCTAATAACTTACGTTGGCGACGTTCCCGAAGGCGGCGACGGGCAATGGTGTAGGTAATGCCAGAGGGCTGGGACTGTAAGACCTGGAAGACCTTGTCAAGTTCCCAATGGTGCCACCTGGACTGCATCGTTTAAGTCACATTCGTGCGCACTAAGTCCCCCTGGGCAGTGACGTGTAGCCCACACTCCTTGTTGTCCTGCTCCCACCACCACCTGCCAGCCCGCAGGTCTTCCCCTGGCTCAATTGCTCTGGTACAAGGGGCACAGCCAATACTGGGAAAGCCTCTGTCATGGAGAACGTTATAGGGCACCTGATTTGCTCTAATGTACTCCCACACTTGCTCATAGCTCCAGTGCAAGAGGGGGTTGATTTTCACGATCGGTCTTTTACTAATCGGTATGACATCATTTTCCACCACCTCCATCGTCGCCCGATGGGGAGTTTGGTCTGCCCGCACCCCCGTCATCCACGCATCTAAGCCCTCCAACGCACGGCTCAAGGGTTCAATCTTGCGGACATAACAACAGGTCTTGCGATTCTCTACACTGTCATAAAAGAGATTGATGCCCTTCTCTTTCACCATCTGTTCCACCGCTGCCCGATCGGGAAACATGATATGTAACTCCATCTGGGGATAGCGCCGCGTTGCCTTTGCCATCAACTGATAGGTCTCCTCATGTAACCTGCCCGTATCTAGGGTAAAAGCCTTGAACTTGCCTAAGCGGGATAACATATCAATGAGCACCATGTCCTCCGCCCCAAAACTACAGGCTAACGCCACCCGATCGCCAAACTGCTGCACCGCCCACTGCAGAATTTCTGTTGTTGATTTGCCCACTAGCTCCATTTACACCTTTACCTCCGGACTCGTAAACTTGGAACCATCTGCCATGGTTGTATTGTTAAAGGTAGCACGGGTGAAGTCTGTCCCGATCGTGCTGGCATCGAGGAGAACCGCCCCTGCCAAGTTTGCCCCCGTTAGATTGGCGCCGATCAAGTTAGCGCGACAGAGAATGGCATCTGTCAAATTTGCCCCTGTCAGATTGGCATTGCTGAGTTTTGTACCCACTAAAATTGCCTCCCGCAGGTTTGCCTCCTGCAGATTAGCCCCACTGAGATTGGCGCGACAAAGGTTCGCCTCCTGCAGATTAGCCCCCCGCAGATTGGCAAAAATTAAATCCACCTCCCGCAAAGTTGCCTGCTGCAGGTTTGCCCCCTCCAGTAACCCGTAGATCAAATCCGCCGCTGACAGATTAGCACCGCTCAAGTTTGTGCCCGTGAGGTTGGTATTGCGCAGCACTGTTTCCCGCATATCCGCCCCCTTCAAATCGGCGTTGGTGAGGTTAGCACAGCGGAGGTTTGCCCCCACCAGGTTTGCCCCCGTCAAATCCGCCCCTGTCAAATCCGCCCCGATCAGGTAGGTGCTGATCAAAGTGACATAGATCATCTCCGCATTGCGCAGACAGGCTTCCCGCAGGTCAGCATTGCTTAAATTTGCCCCGCATAGATTTGCCTCCTCCAGTTCCGCCCCGCTCAGGTTGGCATAGACAAGGTTGACGCTCTCCAAGTAGCATTGGGGGCACTTCTTAGTTGCTAACAATTTTTGGCGCAGGAAGTTCTGCATTGTATCCATAGTGCAGGGGGAGTAAATTACTGTATCTTTTTATATTAACCCCTTTTGCCCACCTCACGCCAGCTATTTACCGCTCCTTAACGCAGGGGCACAAAACCCGCCTTGGCAACTAATTCCTGTCCCCTAGGACTAAGCAACCACTCGGCATAAAAATCCCCTGCCTGCCGATCGAGATTGTTCTCGTCCCTGGTGATCACAAATAGCTTGCGGGTGATGGGATACTCTCCTGATTGAAAGGCAGCAAAATTGATAGAATTGCGCTCTGCCGGACAGCGATTGGGAGGGACAAGGGGGGCATTGTAGGGTTTGACATATTTACCCTTCCTTCTGCCCAGGGCTAAGGGTTTGACAGTGCATTGGGGCACTACTTCCGGCGCAGTCGCATAGTAAATACCACCGCGATTCTTACTTACCTCCCGTAGAGCAGGTGTGGTGCTGTAGATATATTGCACATTACTACCAAAACCGCGTTTACCGAGGACATATTCATGGAAGAACTCCACTGTCCCCCCATCCTCCAGGCGCCGAGAATAGGGTGTAATTGGTAAGTTTGGTCCTCCTAGCTCCTGCCAATTGCGAATTTTACCTAAATAGATGTCCCCCAGCTCATCTACCGTGATACCCTGCACTGGCAGGTCATTGTTCACGACTGCAACTAAACCATCGATCGCTATGTCCACTTCTCTGAGGCTAAATCCCCGCATCTGTGCCCTTGCCTGCTCCTCATCCTTGACAGAACGGGAGGACTGCGCAAAGGATAACTGGCGGTCAATTAACATCTGAATCCCTGTGCCAGAGCCAGGGGTACGCCCGATAGGGTCAACATAGCGTAACTTGAATTGGGGATATTCCCTTGTGATCTCAGGGTCTACAATTCCCCGAATCGGTGCCCAAGTCGTGCTGCCCCCATAGTTAAACGTGCCCGTTGGCACAGCAGTAGTAGCACTGGGAGGATTAGCAACTGGTGGTGGCACAACTGCAGGACTAGTATCAGGACCAGGAGTGGAAGAAACAACTGGCGGTGTAGGTGTAGTCCCTGCCTGGTCCCTGGGTTTGGTGAAAGACCCCCTGAACATCCACAACAAACCCCCCGCAATCCCCGCCGTAATCAGAAAAGAAAGAGCTAAAACTATCGTTTCCTGTCCTCTGTCCTGCTCCATGTAACACCTAGGAACTCATTATTTCCAGAATCTTCCCTGCCACTTGTCCCCGCAGTAGTCGTTTTGCTCCTTCTAGTACCTCCTGGTCAGTGTACGCCTTGACAAAGTATGCCTTTGCCCCCAGCCGTGCGGCATTTTCAATGTGCACCCGCTTACCTTGGGATGTTAACATGGCAACAGGAATGCGCCGCAGTTGTTCATCTTTTTGTAATTTTTCCAGCAACTGGAAGCCATTCATCTGAGGCATCTCTACGTCCGTGAAGATCAAATCGCAGGACAGACCACTGGTGAGCTTGTCCCAGGCTTCCTTGCCATTGCGGGCTTCCTCCACCCGATAACCTGCCTTTTCAAAGGTTTGTACTAGGGCTTTGCGCATTGTCACAGAGTCATCTACCACCAGCACTGTCGTGGACTTATCTTTGTCAGCAATGTCTGTCTGTACCTGTTCGTACTTCGGTATAGTGATCGTGCCGGCGGCAATGCCAAATAACTCCAACACATTGCAAATTGCCATCACCCGACCATCCCCTAGTACCGTCACCCCGGCAATACCTGGTGGTTTGGGGGCTGGTCCTTCAATCTGTTTGATGACTATCTCAATCTCCCCTTCAAACTTATCTACCTGCAATGCCAAGAAGTTGCGCTCCGATCGGATGACAATAATAGAAATAATGTCATCGTCAGTGTGTTTGATAAAGCCCACCCGACCAATCTGGCGGTTGTAGCAGAGCAAGTCTTGCAAGGGACGGAAAGGCAACTCCCGATCGCGCCATGTAAAACAGGGTAAGCCCTCTGCATTTTTGTAGACTTTGTCCTGGGTGATTTCTACCATGTCTTCAAAGCTATCAATGGGGAAAGCCACCCGATTGCGGTTGCAAACACAGACGATCGCTTTGGAAATAGACAGAGTGAGAGGCAGTCTGATGGTAAAAGTTGTCCCCTTACCGATCGCTGATTCTACTTGAATTGAGCCTTTGATAGAATTCAGCTGGGTGACTACTGCATCCAGACCTACACCCCGTCCCCCTTCTTCATCCACCTCTGCCTTGGTGGAAAAGCCAGGACGGAATAACAAACTATAGGTATCTTGGTCGGATAGCAGTGCTGCTTCTGCCCTAGTCAAAATTCCCTTGGTGATGGCACTTTGTCTGACTTTTTCAGGGTTGATGCCTGCTCCATCATCAGACACCGAAATAATTGTCTCATTGCCCTGGTGATATGCCTTGACTGTGATCTTGCCCTTCGGGGGCTTGCCTAGGGCTATACGCGTCTCTGGGTCTTCAATACCGTGCACAAGGGCGTTGGTGATCAAGTGGTTGATGGGAGTGTTTAATCCCTGCAAGATCACCTTGTCAATCATCGTTTCTCTGCCAGAGATTTCAATATCTGCTTGTTTCTTCCGTTTTAGTGCCAGGTCGCGCACTTGCTTGGGCAGACGATCGCTGATTTCGGAGAAGGGTTCCATCCGCACCTGTTTGAGGTCGTCTTCCAGCTGAGTAGTAATTGTCCCCAACTGGCGACTGACTTGCTCTGTTTCATCGATCACAAATTCTACGTCAGATGCTGATTCCTTTACCCTTGTGATCAACTCAATAATATCTAGAGCTAGTTCGTTGAATTTGTCGTGCTTATCTAGGTCGTTGGCAATTAGTGTACTATGGTCTTGCTCCTGTTGTTTATTATCTGTACTTGGGATTAAACTCCGACGCTCTTCTTTCAGATAACGATGACCAAGGGTTTCCTCCAGCCTGCGCTCCATGAGAGAACGGTCAAATTCATCTCTTACTTTCTGGGCAATATCATTTAGTTTGTTGATCTGATTAAAGAGATTAGCCAGAGATGCTTGTAGCCTTTGTTGATCTTGTTGTAGGAGGTTGCGGTTGACAATTAGTTCTCCCACTAGGTTGTTCATATTGTCTAGATAGCGGACATCTACCCTCATGTTTTGTACCATTGTCGAGCGGGGGGAAGGTCCAGGGGCTGGCGCAATGTTGAGAGCAGTCTTCCCCTTTCCTGGAGATGTCACCTCTGCTGCTTTGGAGGGAGAAGGAGGTATGCTACTTAATAGAGCATCGAGGTCGTCAAAGTTACTGGGTGGGGGGCTGGGCTGTTCCAGGAGGGCCTCTAGTTCCTCCAGCTGACTGATATCAACTTCCTCCTCCAGGAGGGATTCTAACTCTGCAAAGACATCAGTGGTGTTGTTTTCTGCCATAGTGCCAGTTTCTTCCAACAATTCCGATAACTCATCGATCGCATCTACTTCTTCTGCTGCTACCGCTGTTTCTGTTGTCCTATCCTCTTCACCCAGGAGCTGTGCCAGTTCATCGATAGGGTCTTCACTCTCTGGTGCCTCTCCATTGTCTGCATTAAATAACTGCAGTAAAGTTAGTTCCCCCTCACTGTCCTCCTCGTCAATTATTGTCTCTTGAGAGAAAAAAAAACCCGATTCATCCTCATCGTCGCTGGCAAACGTACTGGCTATCTCTTCTATCTCTTGCTCCTCTATCTCCCCTAGCAGTTGCGACAGCTCTTCCTCTATGTCATTGCCACTGTCGGAGTCCCTGACCTCTTCTTTCTCCTGACTTGCTTGCTCTAGGTCAAACAATTCACTGAACTCCACTACATCAGTCTGCTGGTCGTAAGCGCGAATGCTGAAACCTTCCTCCTCTTGTTCCTCAGCTGTCAAGGTTGCGAAGAATTCGGGCATTTCTTGAATAGTAGTCATGTCCTCTTCTACTACTTCTTCTTCTGTGTCTTCTCCTTGCATATCATCAAGACTAACTTCTTCTACTAACTCCTCTGGTAGCTTAGGCTCTGCTGTGACAGTAGCAAAAAATTCTGGTGTGCCTTGCAAGATCGTCATATCCTCGTCTTCCGGATAATCGATCGCTTCTGCCTGTTGTTCTATGTCAGCTAGTAATTCATCGACTGAGGGTACACTTTCCGCCTGTTGCCCTTCAATTTCAGCCAGTAGATCATCGATCTCTGCCTCCTCTGGGGTAACAGGACTGGATTCTGCTTCTGTTACTAAGTCGTGCAGTAGCTCCTCTATTGTCTCTGTGTTTTCTTCTGCTCCTTCTTCCCATACCTCTGCAGCCTTGGAGCTGGCGCTCATCTCTTCTGCTGTCTGCTCGGTGGTGAACAGGTCATCGATCGTGCTCTCTTCTGCTTCACTGCTGACAGTTGGCTCGTCTGTGGTGATAGTTTGTTCCAGATTGAAGAATTGAGGCACGTCTTGTAAGATTGTTACATCCTCATCCACCTCAAACCCAGGTATTGCAGGTTCCTCTGCCACCTGCGCAGTGTCAAATAAATCATCGATTGTAGACTCTCTTGTCTCCGTAGTTATAATAGGTTCCTCTGCTTCTGCTGTCTCTGTAACAAATAGGTCATCCGCTGTTTCTGCAGTAGCTATTGCTTCTTCCGCCGTCTCTGTGGCAATGGATGCCTCTCCTAATTCTGCAATTTCACCAAACAAATCATCTGCTGTGTCTGAGCTAGAGATACTCTCTGCCTCTCCTACCGTCGTAAAGAATTGAGGAACATCCTGCAAAACTGTTACATCTTCATCTAAACCCCGTTCTACTGTTAGTTGCTCCGTTACAGTAACTACCTCTTTTGCAGAAGTAGCTACAACTGCATCTGTCTCTTCTCCTAAAATCACGGCATAATCAATAGCGCCGTCCTCATCCCCGATCGCTTCTCTCACTAATTCCAGCAAGCCTAATTCCAACAAACTCACTCGTCTAGGTAATAGGAACTCCTCTGTGGTAGACTCTGCCGCAGCAAAGCTCTGTTCCACTTGTTCAGCTGTAACTTCGCCCAAGGACAGATCGAGTTCCTCTGTCATCACAGTAGATTCTTCTGTTGTAGAACCAGCCCCCCGATCAGCAATACTCTCCTCTGCCGTGCCCAGATCAAATGTCAGATCAGTTAAATCTTCCTCACCGCCCTCTGTTGTCACCGCAGACTCTTCTGTCATAGAAGCAATCCCCAGATCGGCAATACTCTCCTCTACTGCTTCTTGCGTACGTTCAGGCAAAGACAACTCCTCTTGTGCCAGTGATATACTCAAATCAAAACTTTCTTCTGCCTTTTCTGTCCCATCTTCAGATAGACTGATAGAGATTTCACCTTGTTCAGTTGCCGTTCCTAAGAGATCAGCTAGTTCTTGTTCACTCTCTACCTTACTACTAACCTCTTCGCCACCCTCAATCTCTTCAGAAACAGACGATTCCTCTGTGAGATTGCTAAATAGGTCATCAAACGCCTGTTGCCCAATGGTTTCTGCCTCCTCCACACTCTCAACGGCTACAGCCGGCTCTTCTACCAAACTACTGCACAAATCACCAAATGCCTGCTCTGCCTTGGCAGCTTCCTCTTGACCACTCGACTCTGTCAAATTAGCAAATAAATCATCAAATGCCTGTTGTTCTCTCCTACTTTCAGCTGCCAAATCTTGGTCACCAAAGGGGTCTACCGTCGGCTCAGAAGGGGGATTGACGAGAAAATCCTCCACTCCCCAGTCCGCTGCAGTGGCACTAATAAGGGTGCTTTCTACCAACTCCCCTAGGCTGTCGCTCTTACCAATCAGGTACTCCTGCCCCTGGCTGAGATAGGTCTTAACAGTTTCGTAATTATCGCCGTTATTGCTATCTAATTGGTTAACATAGGACAATAACCGCAACATCCCATAGCTGCTAATTAACTCTTCTAAGTTAGTCTGGGTTGTGGCTGTGTCCTTGCCCGATCGACGATTGTTAATCAATTCCTCCAACTTGTCCGCCGATTGGGCACTAAAATTATCAAAGGGATCAGCCGCAGAAGGATAAATACCTGTCTTTTCTTCCAACACCTGTGCCTGGGCAATCACCGCTGCTAACAGATTTGTGCCGTCTAGGGGGCTTGCCTGCAATGCCTGACTCAGAGCCTCTACGAAGTTAGCTACGTCACCATAGGCTAGCTTACTCCCCGCCTGCTCAACGTGCCGTTGTAAATAGGAGACGATCGTGCGCCCCAACACATCCTCCTCTAGTAGTTCTGCCAACCTGGTCAAGCTGGTAACAGGGGATTGTGCCGACGACAGTTCCGCTCGCAGTGCATTGAGGGTCTCTACTACCGCTGGCTGGGTCAGGTGCATCATGGTCATAACCTCCTAATAGTTAGCGATTGAATTTGTCGTCCACGTCTACCCGGAATCTTTCTACCGATTCTTGTAAGGTGCGGGCAACTGCTACTAGATTCTGTAGCGATTCAGACACACGGCGGGCTTCTTGGGAAGTTTCCTGGGCTGTCAACTCTACTCGCTGCATTACACTCGATACCGTGCGGGATGTCTCTGTCTGGCGAATCGTGTCCTCTGTAATCGATCGCACTAGGTTATCAATCTGTTGCGATACCGTAATAATGTCATTGAGGGCTTGGGTGGCTTGTTCCGCCCGTCGCATACCGTCAATTACTTCTTCCGTTCCCTTGTCCATTACCAGCTGCACGTTGTTCGTCTCACTTTGGATTTGCAAGACGATCTGTTCAATTTCCCTGGAAGACCTAGCGACGCGGTCAGCTAACTGGCGAATCTCATCGGCAATCAGAGCAAATTCCTTCCCTGCTTCCCCTGCCTTGGCAGCTGCCAAACTGGCGTTAATAGCTAGGTAGTTCGTCCGTGATGCCACGCCAGAAATTAGACCCACAATCTTGGAAATCTCTTGGGAAGCTTCCCCTAGGCGTTTTACCTTCCGGGTCGATTCTTCCACCGTCTTGCGAATGTTGACGATACCTGCCAGGGTCACTTGTACAGCGTCGTTACCCCGTAGAGCGGTCTTGTAAGCAAGTTTTGCCACCTGCTCTGCTTCCCGTGCACTCTCAGCTACCCGTTGGATGGATTCCGTCATCATCTGTACATTTTGCAGGGTCACAGCCAGCTCTTCGGCTTGCCTCAAAGCGTCCGCGGATAGACTGCGGGCAAAGGTTTCGTTTTCTGCCGCTCCCTTGTTCACCTGGCGGGCAGCTTCCCGTACTTGGAGTACGATTTCACTCAAGTTTTGAATCGTCAAGTTAAAAGAGTCTGCTACCGCCCCTAGTACGTCGGCGGTTACTTCGGCTCTTACGGTCAGGTCACCCCGCGCTGCTCCTTCTACGTCGTCTAACAGGCGAATTACTTGCCTTTGCAGGTCTTCCTTTGCATGCTCCAGTTCCGAGACCTTGAGCTTGATCTCATTAAATAGCTTTGCCTGCACATCCATCATGCGGTTAAAGCCTGTAGCAATTAAGCCCAGTTCATCCGTGGTTAGGACTAGAGCACGTACATTCTGATTGCCCCTGATCACTGCCTCCATTTGCATCTGCAGACTGTCAGCCGTACGTTTTACCTTGCGTGCCACCATAGAACCTAAAACGATCGAGCTGATCGCCGAGGCAGCCAATCCTATGCCCGTCGTCGCCAAGGGCTTGCTATTCTGTGCCCGCCACCAAGGGGATAACCCCACCACCAAACTAGCCATGCCCCCTAATACCAAGGACACTAGGGGAATGACCACCATTTTTTGCCGCATGGGCATGCTGTCTAACCACCCCGATCGGACAGGTGCTACCTCAGGCACAAAATCCGGCAGGGCTGCTGGTGCTTCTTCTGCCTTCTTGGTTTGGACAATACCGATGTCTGTGTCGACGCTGGTGCTGACTAACCCGATCGCTGTCACGGAGCCTGACTGGGGTTCCTCTGCAAATCCTTCCCCCTCAATGGCAGCAAAACCACTGGTGATGTCTTCATCCTGTAGCGTGCGGAAGGTACCTGTGTCATCGTAGTCGTCGCCGAAGAAGTCATCCGCCTGCTCCGCATCAAAACTAAACTCGTCCTGCTGGGTAATAAAAGTCTTGTTGGCACTGACAGTCCCTGGCGAAATCAAGACCGTCGCTTCCCCCCGCATATATTCATCTTCCTCTACTTCCTCCTGCTCATAGCCAAAGCTAAAGTCCGTCTCGGACTCAGCAAAGGGGTCTACAAAATCCTGCTCCTCTGCTGTAGAGCTACCAGTGGGGGGAGTATCATCGTTGTAGTGGTCCTCTTGCTTTTGTTTTTCCGCCTCACTGATGCCCCAGGTGGCGTGCTCTAGGATGTTGTGGTCCTGAGTGAGTTGGATCGCATATTCATAATTCTTAATGGCTTCGTCACTGTTTTTGAGAGCGAGATTGACGTGACCATGTAGCAGGCGATACTTGGCATTGTTGGGATTAGCCGCCACCAATTTTGCTGTCAGGGCTGACGCTTCCTCGTACCTGCCATCAATGTAGGCTCGCTCCGCTTTCTTGTACTCTTCTTGCTCTTTGGTAACAGTTGCCATTAGCTTCTCCTAAATTTACTGTAATTGGGGGTTAATCCAACGGGGGGAACGTAGGATTTCTTCGGCGCTTAGTAGCTGCACTACTTTATTGTCGGGTAGATGCCATTCGCCTTTGACAAACCTGTTGAGGGGATTTTCTATCGGTCGCAATTGCTCGGGGTCTAACCACGCTACAACGCCAATGCGATCAACTACTGCTCCCAAAACCATTCCCCCTGCCTCGATCGCTACCACCGGCAGTTCGGCACGATCGGTATTGACAGGGTTAGGGTCACCGAGAAATTGCCCCAAATCACACACCCAAATCACGCGCCCCCGTAGGTTGATCATACCCAAAATCAGGGGAGAGGTATTGGGCATAGGGTTGATGCGATCAGGAGAACACTCCAAAACTTCGCGAATTTCAATGGCAGGCAGGGCATACTCTTTACCAGAGGGGACAAAAAAGCGCAGGTGTAACTCCCCCACTGGCTCCTCTTGAGCAATAGGGACAAATTCGGCCGGGGTATCAGAAAGACCGAGATAGTCCTCCTCCGCCTTTAGTTTTGCCTGGGCATCGTCTAGCTCAAGATCAGGGTTGGTTGCCATAGCTGCATTGTTTACCCCTCCAATAAGTTGAATATAACATAGTAACGGGATTTCACCAAAGGGTAAACCTGGGGGTGTGGAGTTAATTGTGGGGGTAGATGAGGTGGGGAGGGGGGCATGGTGCGGTCCGGTGGTGGCCGCGGCGGTGCTCTATGTGCCCTGTCTCTGGCAGTTGGGTATCAAGGACAGCAAAAAGTTATCCCCCCGCCAAAGGCAGCATTTGGCAAAGTTGATCCAGGCACAGACGCGGTGGGGCATCGGTGTAGTGGAGGTGGCGGAGATCGATGCCTTAAATATCTTGAATGCTAGTCTGCTGGCGATGGAGCGGGCAATTAAAAACCTAGGGGTCACTCCCCATCACTGCCTAGTGGATGGTCGCGATCGGTTGCGGTGGCGAGAAATGCCCCCTCTGCCCCAAACAACGATCGTGGGAGGGGACGGTCTCTCTGTGGCGATCGGGGCGGCAAGTATCCTGGCGAAGGTCTATCGCGATCAGCTGATGGTAGAGATGGCAGACCTCTATCGCGGCTATGACTTGGCAAATAACAAGGGCTATGCTACACCTAAACATCGCCAGGCAGTCCGCCACTTGGGGTTGTCTGCGCAGCATCGTCGATCGTTTCGTGGGGGGGAGGAGAGTGGAAATTCTCTGTTTGAGTAACGGGCATGGGGAAGACGAAATTGGGGCAAGAATCTGTCGAGGGCTGCAAAAACTGGGGCATGAGGTCATAGCTTTACCCCTGGTGGGGGAGGGTCATAGCTACGGAGATATACCCATACTGGCGGGGCTAGTGCAGGCAATGCCGACGGGGGGGTTTGTGCGCATGGATGCCCGCCAACTGTGGCGAGATATGCAAAGTGGTTTGCTGGCGCTGACCTGGCGGCAATTCCGAGCGGTGTGGCGTTGGAGTGGGAGGGGAAGGCTCATTTTGGCGGTGGGGGACATTGTACCCCTACTGTTTGCCTGGCTCTGTAGTTGGCGGGCTTGTCCCTACGTGTTTGTGGCAACGGCAAAGTCGGAATACTATTGGCGCGATCGGGGCAAAAAGCAACCCTGGGGTGGCTCTATTTTTTACCCCTGGGAACGATGGTTGCTGCGGCAGTCCAGTTGCAAGGCGGTGTTTGTGCGGGATGAGTTGACAGCAAATTGGTTGCGCAGTAAATTCCAGCTCCCCGTCCATTTTGTTGGCAATCCCATGCTGGATGAGTTGGAGCCTAGGGGTTTAGATTTACCAGAAAAAGACAGTAGCTGGGTGGTGACCATCCTGCCGGGTTCGCGGGTGCCAGAGGCATACCAAAATTTTGCCCTGCTGTTGGAACTGGCAGAGAATTTGCGCCAAGCCCTCAAAACTAACATTACTTTTCTGGTAGCAGTGGCAAGGGGTGTCGATGGGACTGTCCTGGCGGAGGCACTGCACCAACAGGGTTGGCAGGGAGAAGGGGAGTTCAGGAAGGAAAATGGCAAGTTACTCCTCCTGCAGGGCTATTTTGCCGACTGTCTGCACCTGTGTCACTTTGGCTTGGCAATGGCGGGGACTGCTACAGAACAGTTGGTAGGTATGGGCAAACCCGTTTTTACCTTGCCAGGGCAGGGACCCCAATTTACCCGCCAATTTGCGGAAGAACAGACCCATTTATTAGGGGCAGCGGTCACATTGCTCAATCATCCCGGAGAAGTGAGCAAAATTACGGATTCCATTCTCCATGACCCCGATTTTTTTCACAACGCCGTCCTAATCGGTAGGGAACGCATGGGCACACCAGGGGCAAGCGATCGGATCGCCAGCGCAATTGATAGTCTCGTGGGGGACGCTAAGCTCCCAGGTGGACAGTTTTGACCCATTTGAGGCGTTTAGGGCGCACAGCCATCCGCAAAGTCACACTGATCATCACCGGCAGCCAGTGGAGTAGGTAAATGATGCCCAAACACGTCTCTCCCAATGCTCGCCACCAGGGAGTCTTGTAGGCACGGCGGATACCCAAAAACATAGCGATAAAAGATAAACAGAAAGAGAGGACTACTAAAGGTAGAAGGAGAGGAAAGCGCCCCCACCCCAGGGCAAATAAAGTGTCAGGCACCGCTGCCGTCGGCAGGACATACTGAATTAGGAAGAACAACCAGAGGTCAAAGGCTTTTCCCCCCCGTAACCGCCATAGATAGGGGAAGTAGTCCAGATAGCGTTGATAGCCCCCCTCCGCCCAGCGATTGCGTTGATGCCACAACTGCGGCAGCGTGATTACCCCCTCCTCCTCCACTGCTGGCTGCAGCAAACAGGCAATGTCCCAACCGTTCAAATGCAACCTAAAGGTCAAATCCAGGTCATCCGTAATTGTGTATTCGTTCCACGCCCCACACTGCAACAACGCCGATCGGCGCACAAACTGCCCATTCCCCCGCAGTTCCCCTATGCCGCCAATGCCTACCCGCCGCTCCTGTAGCCACAAATCCATCGCCATCTCCGCCGCTTGTCCCCGCGTGAGGAAATTTACCGATCGGTTAAAGATACTCTTGCGCAACTGTACCGCCCCAATATTAGGTTGGGCAAACAGACCGATAACTTGCTGCAGGACATCAGCACTGATTTGGGCATCGGCATCAAAGACCCCGATAATTTCCCCCGTTGTCAGGGGTAACACCTGGTTGAGCGCCCCCGACTTGCCCCCAAAACTATTGGGAGGACGATGCAGAACCCGCAGTTGGGGCAGGGATTGTTGCAGTTGTTGCAAAATTTCCCCCGTCCTATCCGTGCTGGCATCATTCACTACCCACACCTCCAGGGGAGCATAGTCAATTTGGGTCAACTGTTCCACCAGCCGCTGAATGACCGCCTCCTCATTTTTGGCTGCCACCAATAGGGAGACAGGTGGTTGATAATTATTCGCAATAGCTCCCCCCCGCCGTAAACGACAGAAGATCAAGCGCAGTGCCTGGATAAAGATAACGATGCCCAAGCCCCACACACACTGCCTTCCCAGGGAGACACTGTGCAGCGCCCCCACGCAACCGTAGACTATACACAAACTGAGAGCCGCCTTGACTCTGCGTCTTTCGCCCGGCGTATGGGTGACATATTCCCGATCGATGGACTGGCTCAGCATTTAACCTTACCTCGTGCTAGGGTAATAAAGCTCTGCGGCTCTGCAGTTAAATTTAGCATAAGTAGAGAACAAGCATCTGTCCCATAGGAGAGAAAGCAGATATGATAAGATAAGCGGGTCAGAAATAGCATTAGTTTTTGCAGTTTTATGTTAAGGGAAGGAGAGACCGATCGGCTTTTACGGCAAGGTGTAGCGGAAATTTTTCCTAGCAGTGGTCTGCAAGAATTATCCCATCGTTTGGCAAACCCCCATCGTCCCTTGCGGGTTAAGTTAGGCATTGATCCTACAAGACCGGATTTACATTTAGGTCATGCGGTCGTCTTAAAAAAGATGCGGCAGTTTCAGGATGCGGGGCACACAGCGGTTTTAATTATTGGCGATTTTACTGCCCAGATTGGTGACCCCACTGGCAAATCGGAGATGCGCCCCCGTCTGAGTAAAGAAGAGGTGGAATATAACGCCAAAACCTATTTTGACCAGGCAAGGCAGATTTTAGACTTTGATACCCCTGGCAGATTGGAAGTGAAGTTTAACAGTGAGTGGTTAAATAATTTGGATTTGGGGGTGGTGATCAATCTGTTAGCCAGTATGACGGTGGGACAGATGTTGGCAAAGGAAGACTTTGGTGAAAGATACAAACAGGGTACACCAATTTATCTACATGAATTTCTCTATCCCCTCCTGCAGGGTTATGATTCTGTCGTTATCCGATCGGATATAGAACTGGGGGGCACCGAACAGAAATTCAACATTTTGGTGGGTAGAGACCTGCAGACGAAATATGGTCAGCCGGGGCAGTTTGGGCTGTTGTTGCCTCTGTTGGTCGGACTAGACGGGGAAAAAAAGATGTCTAAATCCCTCGATAACTATGTAGGTTTGACGGAGGACCCTCTGTCTATGTATTCCAAGTTGGAAAAAGTGCCTGACCATCTAGTGGATAGCTACTTTGAGTTATTGACAGATATTGACCCCAAAACTTTGCCCCCTGACCCCCGCCAGAAGCAAAAACGCTTGGCCTTGGAGATTGTCAGTATTTATCATGGCACCGATCGTGCTCTACAGGCACAGCAGGATGCGGAAAAGATTGTTTTACAGGGCAGTACTGCCGACTTGGAATCTGTGCCAGAGTTTTCCCTCAAGGATATTAAATTCCCGGTGCCCCTTTTCTATCTTTTGAAAGCTACAGGTCTGTGTAAGAGCAATAATGAAGCACACAATCAAATCAACAACGGCGCTGTGAGAATAGACGGTGAGAAAATGATAGACCCCCACCACACCTGGCAGACCCCTGGGGAGTTAACGAACAGAGTTTTGCAAGTGGGTAAGAAAAAGTTTCTCAAACTAGTCCCCTAGTCTTTGTATTTCCACTTTGTCACCCCCCCTGGCAGGTCGATCAACTCAATCCCCTTCTCTTTCAGCTCATTCCTAATCCGATCAGCCTCCTGGTAGTTTTTCTGTCTTTTCGCTTCCTTTCGCTGGGCAATCATTTCTGCAATCATCTCTTCTGTCATTTCTATTTCTCTCCCCTCCTCCTGTAGCTGTTGAGGCGGTACATAATCTCTGATGGCAGGTGCTGGTGCCAGACCAAGAACATCACAAAGGGTATAGAAGGTATGCCAAAGGGTGGTCAGTTCTTCTCTACTGTAGTGGGTAGGACTACCGTGAGTAATTAAGTTTCTCTCTTTCTTAAGAGTCTTGGCTAGGTCAAAAATAACAGATAGGGCAACGGGTGTATTACAGTCATCATCCATTCCTCCTCGGAACTGCTCCACATAAGTAGCATCTAACCTTTGGTTGTCCCTATTTACTAGGGTGGCAAAATCTTCTGCAAAGGTAAGACCTTCTGCTAATAACTGCCAGGACTTACTAGCACTATTGATGGCTTCTTCTGTGAAATCGATCGGTTGTCTGTAGTGAGCCTGCAGGATAAATAACCGCAGCGCCATAGGATGATACAACTGCAAAAGAGAGCGGATAGTCTTGAAATTGCCCAGGGACTTGGACATCTTTTCCCCGCTGATATTGACAAAACCGTTGTGCAGCCAGTAGCGGGCTAGGGGTTTGCCCGTTGCTCCCTCCGATTGCGCAATCTCGTTTTCGTGGTGGGGAAATTGCAGGTCAGCACCGCCAGCGTGAATATCGATCGTGTCCCCCAGACAGCTTTTCACCATCGCCGAACATTCAATATGCCAGCCCGGTCGTCCCCTTCCCCAGGGGGATTGCCAGGAGGGTTCCCCAGGTTTTGCCGCCTTCCACAGGGCAAAGTCAAAGGGATAACGCTTGGATGCTTCCTCTTCTCCACCAGGGAGTCCTACTCTGCCACTGGCGCCTGCCTGCATACTCTCTAACGTGCGGTGGGACAATTTGCCATAGCTGGGAAACTTCTGCACTGCGTAATACACATCTCCTGCCACCACGTAGGCAATGTCTTTGGCAATGAGAGTCTGAATGAGGTCGATCATCTGGGGAATATGGGCAGTGGCACGGGGATAATGATTAGCTGGTTTGATGTTCAGCTTTGCCATGTCTTCGTTGTATGCCTGGATGTAGCGCTCCGTTATCTCGGTAAAAGGTACTCCTTCTGTCTGCGCTCGTTTGATAATTTTGTCGTCTATGTCGGTGATGTTTTGCACGTAGTTGACTGTATAGCCAGAAAATTCCAAGTATCTCCTCACCGTATCCCAGACCACATAGGCGCGGGCATGTCCGAGATGACAAAAGTCATAGACCGTCACTCCACACACATACATCTTCACTTCCACTCCCTGCGGTAACCCCACCTGTCCTGCCGCAACAGCTAGGGGCACAAATAGTTCTTTTTGTCTGGTCAAAGTGTTGAATAACCTTAAACTCACTGTCTGTCAGCCTCTCTTCTGTTCTACAGATGTTCTTTGATGCGGTTGAGGATAGGGGTAATGTCTTGTACCTTGGCAAAGGACTCTTTTAGGGGTAGGAGGGTGACATTGGGAGGGGTCTTACATCTCTTCATACAACCCGTAGGCTTGATTGTTACAGTATCCCCCAATTGTTTTTCTAACTCTCCTATCACCTGGGCACTACCTTTGCACTCTTGGCAGACTAAAACTTTGATTGTCTTCTTTTCCCTGCTCTCTGGGTTTACAGGGATTTGCTTGTCAATCTCGATCGCTTTTCTTTTGGTAATTCCCTTCTTGCAGTCAAAGCATTCCGTGACGGTAGTGACTATTTCATCCCCTACCTGCAGGGTTTTGTAGTAGTGTAGTCGCTCCTCCTTGGGAATCTTGATGATGTATTCCCCCTTGTCCGTCAACAGACGGAAGTATTTTAATTTATAGCCGTCCAGGGCAGTAAACCCTTGGAATTTCCCCGCATAGGTAACAGTAGTCATTTCTGTTTTCATCTTCACATGCCCCTGACAATTGCTAATACGACACCCGCAATGATGGCTACACAAGCACCCCCAATCAGACTGGCAGCTAAACTCACCAACTTGTCTGATGCTTTTTGATAGGTCTCTATGCGCCCATTCCAACGCCTTACCTCTGTGATCAATTCACCTATGTCACTCCCTACGGGGGTTAAGTGCTCTTCCTGCACTCGTAGCTCCGCCCCTTGCGTTGCCAACTCCTGCCGCTGGGAACTGACTTCCACTGTCAATTGGTCGACGCGGACTGTGAGCTGACTAACGGTACTAACCAGCTGATCAAGGGGGTCCAGTATCCTTTGCTCCGTTGCGGCGGTCATAATTGGCTACAATAATTCCCACTCCCATTCTAGCAGGTATTATGCTTTTGGACGTACAAAATCTGGCGATTGCCTTTGCTGACAAAACCGTTGTGCATGACCTTTCTTTCAGCCTCGATCGGGGGGAGTCCCTGGGAATTGTGGGGGAGTCGGGGTCAGGAAAATCGGTAACAGCCCTGGCAATTATGGGTCTTCTACCTGCTAACGGAAAGGTGATACAAGGCTCGATCGAGTTGGAGGGGATAAATCTGTTAACAACAAAAGAGAATTATCGAGGGAAGAGAATTGCCATGATCTTTCAAGAACCTATGAGTTCTCTCAATCCCCTCTTTACCTGCGGCTATCAAATCAAAGAGGCAATTTTGCAACATCAAAGGGTAACGCCTAGACAGGCAGAAGAACAGGTGGTTTCTTTATTAAATGAAGTGCAATTACCTGCTAGTTTTACAAAACGCTATCCCCATCAGATTTCTGGCGGTCAGGTGCAGCGGGTGATGATTGCGATGGCCTTAGCAGGTAATCCCGATCTCCTCATTGCTGATGAGCCAACCACAGCTTTGGATGTGACAGTACAGGCAACAATTTTGGAGTTGTTAAATAACTTGCGCCGGTCCCGATCGATGTCTTTAATCTTCATCAGCCATGATTTGGGGGTGGTGCGGCAAGTGAGTGATAAGTTATTGGTCATGTATCGCGGTCGCTGTGTGGAAAGTGGTACAACGCAGGAAGTGTTTAGCAAACCCCGCCATCCCTATACCAGAGGTTTGTTAGCCTGTCGTCCCCGTCCCCATCTGCGGCTTTTGTATTTACCAACTGTGCAGGATTACATGATGGAATCCCCAGAGGGTAAGATTATACCTAAAATGCCTGACAACCCTCTGTTGGGAATGCCTGCTCCCGCCTATCAAATCCCTGCTGGTGTAGCGCCCCTACTGCAGGTGGCAGGAGTGAGTGTCAGTTACACAAGGGGGAGCTATGCCTTGGAAGATGTGAGTTTTGAGGTCTTCCCTGGGGAAACTCTGGGGGTTGTGGGGGAATCGGGCAGCGGTAAAACCACTCTAGCCAGAACGATCGTGGGTCTTGTAGCGCCCCAAAGAGGTAAGGTCATTTTTCAAAATCAGGTACTAGGTAAATATCGCCCCCGCTCGGTGCGCCGCCAGATACAGATGGTCTTCCAAGACCCGGCAGGTTCCCTAAATCCCAAAATGACGATCGGTGAGGCTCTGGCAGAACCTTTGTTAATTCATGGTGTCTATCGCACAAAAGCGGAGAGAAGACAGGCAGTAATTGATCTGTTGGCAAAGGTGGGTTTAGAAGCGGATGCTATGGCTCGCTATCCCCATGCTTTTTCAGGCGGACAAAAACAACGCATTTCTATTGCCAGGGCTTTGATCTTGCGACCTAGTTTGGTGATTGCTGATGAGGCTGTCTCTGCCTTGGATGTGTCGGTGCAGGCGCAGATTTTGAATCTCCTCAAGGCTCTGCAAAAGGAATTTCATCTCACCTACATTTTTATCTCCCATGATTTAAGTGTGGTGAAGTTTATGAGCGATCGGGTAGTGGTGATGTGCGGTGGTAGAATTGTGGAGCAGGGTTTAGCTGAGCAGATTTATCAACAACCCCAGGCGGAATACACAAAACAGTTACTCCGATCGATTCCTGCCTAGACAATCTCCCCTGCCATCGGGGATAATGAAAGACTAGTTGTTGCTCAGTACCCATGACCACTACCCACGACTATAAGGATACGGTTAATCTTCCCCAGACTGAATTTCCCATGCGGGCTAATGCCGTTGAACGGGAGCCGCAAATCCAACAGTTCTGGCAGGCACATCGTATCTATGAGAGTCTTGCTAGTGCCAACCCAGGGACCAAGTTTGTCCTCCATGACGGACCACCCTATGCCAACGGCAGTCTGCACATGGGTCATGCTCTCAATAAGATTTTGAAAGATATTATCAATCGCTATCATATTTTGCGGGGGCGAAAGGTCAACTATGTTTTGGGTTGGGATTGTCATGGGTTACCGATTGAATTAAAGGTCTTACAGACGATCAAACCAGAGGAGAGAAAACAACTGACTCCTTTACAACTGCGACAAAAGGCGAGGGAATTTGCTCTGGCTACAGTGGCGGAACAAGCGGCGGGCTTTAAGCGGTGGGGGGTGTGGGGGGACTATGAGCGTCCCTATCTTACTCTCACGCCTGAGTATGAGGCAGCCCAGATCGGGGTGTTTGGGGCGATGGTCCTCAAGGGCTATATCTATCGGGGTCTGAAGCCTGTCTATTGGTCGCCCAGTTCCCAGACGGCTTTGGCAGAGGCAGAGTTGGAATACCCTGAGGGTCACGTTTCTCCTAGTATCTATGTGGCGTTTCCCGTAGTGAAAGATGAAAGAGGGTTACTGCCAGGGGATAGACCCGCCTATGCTGTTATTTGGACGACGACGCCCTGGACTATCCCTGCCAATTTAGCGATCGCTGTCAATCCTAGTCTTTCCTATAGTTTGGTGTTAGATGATGACCGTTATTTAATTGTTGCTACGGACTTACTGGCGACTCTGCAACAGAAATTAGAACGATCGCTGTCTGTTGTTCGTCAGTTTGTGGGCAAAGAGTTGGCAGGGGTGGTCTGTCGTCATCCTTTGTTTGACCGCGCCAGTCCTATTCTCTGTGGTAATCATGTGACGGCGGAGTCGGGGACGGGTTTGGTGCACACAGCCCCGGGGCATGGGCAAGACGACTTTGTCATGGGAAATAAGTATCACTTGGGGGTGCTGTCCCCTGTGGATGACTATGGAATTTTCACGGCGGAAGCAGGTCAGTTTGCGGGTTTGGCGGTTTTGGGGGATGGCAACAGGGCTGTGATTGCTGCTTTACAGGAAAAGGGTGTTTTACTAAAGGAAGAACCCTACGAACACAAGTACCCCTACGACTGGCGGACGAAAAAACCAGTGATTCTGAGGGCAACAAAGCAGTGGTTTGCTTCTGTAGAGGGCTTCCGCGAACAGGCACTCAGGGCAATTAAAGAGGTGCAGTGGATTCCCCCTGTGGGCGAAAACCGCATTACGGCGATGGTGCAGGAACGATCGGATTGGTGTATTTCCCGCCAGCGGGCTTGGGGGGTGCCCATTCCTGTCTTCTATGATAAAGAGACGGAGGAGTATTTACTAAATGAAGAAACGATCGCCCATATTCAAACCATCTTTCGGGAGCGGGGGTCAGATGCTTGGTGGGAGTTGTCGGTGGCGGAGTTGTTGCCAGAAAAATACAGAAAAGATGCCGATCGCTATCGCAAGGGGACAGACACAATGGATGTGTGGTTTGATTCTGGTTCTTCCTGGGCGGCGGTGGCAAAACAGAGACCGGAACTCAGTTATCCAGCTGATTTGTATTTGGAGGGGTCAGACCAACATCGCGGTTGGTTTCAGTCTTCCCTGTTGACTTCCGTGGCGGTGAACGACCAGGCTCCCTACAAGGCGGTGCTAACCCATGGCTTTGTCTTGGATGAAAAGGGACAGAAGATGAGTAAATCCCTAGGAAATGTGATTGACCCCATGGTGATTATCAATGGTGGTAAAGATAAAAAACAAGAGCCTGCCTACGGTGCTGATGTGTTGCGTCTATGGGTAGCCAGCGTGGATTACACCAGTGATGTGCCCATTGGTAGGACGATCCTGACTCAGATTGCCGATGTCAGTCGCAAGATTAGAAATACGGCGCGCTTTTTACTCTCCAATCTCTACGATTTTCAGCCAAACCAGGACTCTGTCCCCTATGCCGACCTGGAGGAGATCGATCGCTATCTTTTGCATGTTATTTACAGGGTGGGGGAGGAAATTACCCAAGCCTTTGAGGGGTTTCAATTCTACCGCTTCTTCCAAACGATGCAGAATTTCTGTACGGTGGATCTGTCCAGTTTTTATCTGGATGTAGCAAAAGACCGTCTGTATATCCGTGCCCCCCGGTCGCGTCTGCGGCGTTCCTGTCAAACTGTGCTGGCAGCAGCCTTGGATTTGATTACTAAAGGTATTGCTCCCGTTCTCTGTCATACGGCGGAAGATATTTGGCAGTATTATCCCTATCCCACCCCCACAAAGTCGGTCTTTCAAAGTGGTTGGTATGCTTTTCCTGCCAGCTGGCGAGATGACCAGTTAAACGAGCGGTGGGAAAAACTGCGGCAGGTACGATCGGAAGTAAACAAGGTGTTGGAAGAGGCGCGCAATGCCAAGATGATCGGGGCTTCTTTGGAAGCTAAGGTGTTGTTGCAGGTGCATGACGTTAAATTAAAGGAGCTTCTAGCCAGTGTGGCGGCAGATTTGCGCTATCTCTTCATCACCTCCCAGGTCTATTTAGTAGATGCTATGCCCCCTGTCCCGCACCAGCTGCAGACGGACGAGTTGACGATCGGTGTGGATCACGCCGAAGGGCAAAAGTGTGCCCGCTGTTGGAATTACTCCGTTAAAGTGGGGACTTTCCCGCAACATCCTGCTCTGTGTGAACGCTGTGTGGAGGCGCTACAATAATAAAGTTGCGTTCCTAAACTCCGTTGATCGATCGTTACACTCTCCCTGCGATGGGGCAAATCTGGACAGAAGACTACAAGTTCCAGACCTGGCTGGATGTGGAAATTGCTGTCTGTGAGGCTCAGGCGGAACTGGGCTATATCCCCCCCCAAGCGGTAGAGGAGATCAAGGCAAAGGCAAAGTTTGATCCCCATCGGATTGCCGAAATTGAGGCGGAAGTGCGTCACGATGTCATTGCCTTTTTAACCAATGTCAACGAGTATGTGGGGGACGCGGGGAGATACATCCACTTGGGGTTGACGAGTTCTGATGTCCTGGATACTGCTCTGTCTTTGCAATTGACCCGCAGTCTGCAGTTGATTCTGGAGTTGGTGGAAAAGCTGATCCAGACCCTCCGCTACCAAGCCCAACAACATCGCCATACGATCATGGCGGGACGGACCCACGGGGTACAGGCAGAACCAATTACCTTTGGTTTCAAATTGGCGGGCTGGCTGGCAGAGGTGATGCGCCAACGGGAACGTTTGGTCAATCTCGCTAAGATGATGGCGGTGGGCAAGATTTCCGGAGCAGTCGGTACCTACGCCAATGTTGACCCCCAGGTAGAGGCGATCGCCTGTCGCAAACTGGGACTAAAACCTGACTGTGCCTCAACCCAGGTGATCTCCCGCGATCGTCATGCGGAATTTGTACAGGTGATAGCCCTACTGGGAGCCACGATCGAGCGCTTTGCCACTGAAATTCGCCATCTGCAGCGGACGGATGTCCTAGAGGTGGAGGAATACTTTGCCCCTGGGCAAAAGGGGTCTTCGGCAATGCCCCACAAGCGCAATCCTGTGCGATCGGAGCGCCTAACGGGTATGGCAAGGATGTTGCGGGGTTACGCGGTCACGGCTTTAGAAAATGTCGCCCTCTGGCATGAACGGGATATATCCCACTCTGCCCCCGAACGGGTGATTTTGCCGGATTGCTGTATCCTCATTCACTTTATGCTGACGGAAATCATTGACCTCATGCAAAATTTGCAGGTCTACCCCGCCAATATGGAGCGCAATTTGTTCTGCTACGGGGGGGTGGTTTTCAGTCAGCAGGTGCTCCTAGCCCTAGTACAGAAGGGGATGAGTCGGGAGGAGAGCTACCGCCTGGTGCAAAAGTATGCCCACCAAGCCTGGAACAACCCCAACGGCAATTTCCGCGCCCTCATCAGTGCTGACCCCACAGTGCAACAATACCTCACCCCCACCGAACTGGAGCAGTGCTTTGACCCCACCGCCCACCTCAAACACCTGGACACCGTCTACCAACGCCTCGGTATCTAGTCCCCCAGGGATTTCATCAAACCGTATTCCAGGGATTCTACCAGGGCAATACTAGAGGCGGCGATGATGTTGGAGGAAACCCCCACCGTCGTCCACCGATCGTTGCCATTGCTGGATTCTATCAACACCCTGGTCTTTGCTCTGGTGCCGTCGTTGCTGTTGAGGATGCGCACTTTGTAGTCCGTGAGGTGGAAGCGATCGATTTGGGGGTAGAAGGCAACAAGGGCTTTGCGCAGGGCAGTATCGAGGGCGGACACAGGACCATTGCCTTCGGCGGCAGTGAGATGCTCTTCCCCTTTGACTACTACCTTGACGGTGGCGAGGGCAGTCAATTGCCCATTGTGTTCCCCCTGGCAGTGGACATGGAAATCCTGCAGGTAGAAGAAGTGGGGACGACGATCGAGGGCGGCGCGCATGAGCAACTCAAAACTGGCTTCCGCAGCCTCAAACTGATAGCCCATCTGTTCCAGTTCCTTCAGTCGGCGTAGAATTGCCCGACAGGCAGCATCATTGCGGTCTAACTCCAGACCAAACAGCCGTGCCTTTGCCAAGACATTACTCAACCCCGCCTGCTCGGAGATAACAATGCGACGATGATTGCCCACCGTTTCAGGGGGAATATGCTCGTAGGTGAGGGGATTGCGCTCCACAGCGCTAACATGGACTCCCCCCTTATGGGCAAAGGCAGAGAGACCGACAAAGGGAGCGTGCTCATTGGGGGCTAGATTGACAATCTCGCTGATCTCCCGTGCCGTACTGGTGAGTAAGGTCATCTGGTCAGGGGTGATACACTCGTAGCCCAGCTTTAACTGCAAAATGGGCAGCACAGAACATAGATTGGCATTGCCACAGCGTTCCCCGTAGCCATTGATTGTCCCCTGCACCATACTACACCCTGCCGCTACCGCCCCGATCGTGTTTGCCACCGCCACATCACAGTCGTTATGGGTGTGAATACCAAGGGGAGTGGTGATCTCTAAGGCAGCAAACAACTGTTTAACTTGGGTGACGATCGTGGTGACCTCCTGGGGTAAGGTGCCGCCGTTGGTATCACAGAGGACTAGCCATTCCGCCCCGCTTACCGCCGCCGTTTTGAGAGTGGCTAGGGCATAGTCAGGATTGTGTTTATAGCCGTCAAACCAGTGTTCCGCATCGTAAATTACTCTCCGCCCCTGACTGCGCAGAAAACCGATCGTGTCGGCAATCATCGCCAGATTTTCCTCTAGGGTAGTGCGCAAACCCGCGGTGACGTGTAAATCCCAGGATTTGCCAAAAATGGTCACCCACTGCGTCTGGGCTGCTAGAATGGGAACAAGCATGGGGTCACTGCTTGCCTGCAAACCCGCCCTGCGTGTAGAACAAAAAGCAACTATCTGGCTATGGCGTAACCTCTCCCCCCCGATGCGTTGGAAAAATTCCTCATCCTTGGGATTAGCGCCGGGCCAACCCCCCTCAATAAAATCCACACCGAGACGGTCAAGGAGATGGGCAATGCGCAACTTATCCTCCACCGAGAGGGCTAGCCCTTCCGTCTGTGCTCCATCCCGCAAAGTTGTGTCGTAAACCCTAATCTTCATAGCAGACCAGCACCATTACCAACCATTCTATGCCAGGATACGATCCGCTAGCCTAGGGTGTAGGATTAGATAAGATTGGCAAGCAGGGCATGATTGGGCAACTGGCAGACCAGCGCTATCGAGTAGTCAGTATCCTGGGCAGCGGGGGGTTTGGCTGTACTTATCTTGCCCACGATACCCGCCGACCAGGGGAACCCGTCTGTGTGGTCAAAGAACTTGCCCCCGCCTCCGATGACCCCAAAGTCCTAGAAGTAGCCCGCCGTCTGTTCGTCAGTGAAGCTGCTACCCTAGAAAAGCTGGGCAACCACGACCAGATTCCCCGCCTGTTAGCCTACTTTGAGGAGAATGGGGGCTTCTACCTCGTCCAGGAGTTTGTGGATGGCATTACCCTCGATCAGGAATTGGGGCAAGGGGGCAAGTGGGGTACTGAGCAGGTAATTGAACTGCTGCACCAGGTGTTGGAAATCCTTGCCTTTGTCCATTCCCACAAGGTCATACACCGGGACGTCAAGCCCGCCAATATCATGCGCCGCCACCGCGATCGCAAATTTGTTCTCCTGGACTTTGGCGCTGTGAAGGAAGTGCGCAATGCCACTACCAATACAGATTCTAACACTGCGCCCAAAACTGTATCCATCGGCACGATCGGCTATGCCGCCCCCGAACAACTGCAGGGCAAACCTAGGGAGAGCAGCGATGTCTATTCCTTGGGGGTGATCGCCATTCAAGCCTTGACGGGGGAACTGCCGGAAGAGTTTTTAGAAGATGAGATGGGGGAAATCCTCTGGCACGCCCCTGACATCCCCTGCGACCTCTACCGCATCATCCGCAAGATGACCAGGCGCAACTACCGCGAACGCTACAGCACCGCCCAGGAAGCCCTCAACGACCTGCAACCCTTTGTGGCAACCCTGCGGGAACAGTTAGCTGCCCCCACTGCCATCTTTCTGCCTGGGCAGGACCCCCCCCCCAACACCACCCCTACCAGCCCAGAGGCAGAGCTAGAAGCAACGACCCGATCGGAAATTCTGTTAGTAGACGACAAGCCGGAGAACCTGCGTTTACTTTCTACCATGCTAGAGGAACAGGGTTACGAAGTCCGCGAAGCCATCAACGGCAACCAAGCCCTGAAATCTGCCCAAGCTGCTCCCCCTGATTTAATTTTGCTGGATATAAATATGCCGGGCTTAAACGGCTACGAAGTCTGTCAACGCCTGAAAGCTGACCCCACCACCAACCATATCCCTGTCATTTTCATCAGTGCCCAAGATGAAGCCTGGGACAAAGTCAAAGCATTCTCCGTTGGCGGCGTAGACTACATCACCAAGCCCTTCAAAGTAATGGAAGTGTTAGCCCGCATTGAAACCCACCTAAAGTTAGGGAAACTCGTGAAGAAAGTAACAGAATTGCAAAATCAGTTGCGGCTAGAAATACAGAAACGGCAAAATTTAGAGATAGCCCTGGAACAGGCGCGGCAACAGATCAACCAATTACAGCCAGGAAATCAACTATGACAGAGTGGGAGGCAAGGATTAGCAAACTAGAAGCTAGGATCGCAGAACTGGAACGGGAGAAGGCTGACCTAGAGCAACTACTGGAGACTACTACTTGCCATGCCGACATCATCCAGGAAAATTTACACAATAGCGAAGCTCGTCTCAAAGCCCTCCTCAATGTCGTGCCCGATGCCATTTGGCGGATCCGATCGGATGGTTTAATTGTTGAGCTAGTCAAACTGCCCACAGACCCCCTTTTAGCACGAGAAGCCCATCGTTTCCATGAATTGATTGGCAAAAATATTGTCAATGTCTATCCTGAAGAAGTGGCGGAATTGACCCTCAGACATATCCGTAAGTGTCTGGAGCAGCAAGCTTTGCAGGTGTTTGAATTCCCCTTCATTTTATCCAACACCACTGCCTACTTAGAAAATCGCATTGTCCCCTTTGATGCCAACCACGTGATTGTCTTTGTGCGGGACATTACAGAGCGCATCAACTTTGAAAAAGAACTAGAAAAAGCCAAGGAGGCGGCAGATAGCGCCAATCGTTCCAAGAGTGAATTTTTGGCAAATATGAGCCATGAATTGCGCACACCCCTCAACGCCATCTTGGGCTTTTCCCAATTACTCAGTCGCAGCAGCAATCTCGATCGGGAACAGCGGGAATTTGTAGAAGCGATCGAGCGGGGAGGGCAACATCTCCTGGATTTAATCAACGATGTCCTGACTATTTCTAAGATTGAGGCGGGGAAAGTAGAGCTACATCCCACCAGTTTTCATTTAGGGCGCTTGCTGGAGTTGATTGAAGAAATGATGCAGGTGCGGGCAAAACAGAAGGGCTTATATTTGCGTTTCTCTATTGAAGAAGGGACACCGCTGCTGATCAAAACCGACCAGGGCAAACTCAAGCAAGTAATCATCAATTTAATCAGTAATGCCATTAAATTTACTAAGGTGGGGGGGGTAACAGTCCATGTCTGTTTAGAGGATGTCCGCCATCTGCGCTTTATTGTCACCGATACAGGGGTGGGTATTCCGGAGGAAGAATTGCAGATACTCTTCGGTGCCTTTGTGCAAACTAGTTCAGGGAAAAATTCCCAGGAGGGCACAGGCTTGGGCTTGGCGATTTGTCATAAATTTGTGCAATTGATGGGGGGTAAATTCCATGTCTTTAGTCAACTAGGGAAGGGCAGTTCCTTTCAATTTACGATCGAGTTTGAACTGGCACAGCCGGAGGAAATTCCCCAACCAGAACCAAGGCAGCGAGTGATTGGTTTAGCACCAGGACAGCCAGAGTTTCGCATTTTAATTGTGGAAGACCGCCCAGATAATCGTTATCTTTTGACCAAGCTTTTGGAATCAGTAGGATTTACCGTTGCCACTGCCACCAATGGCAAAGAGGGAGTGGAGAAATGGCAAACATGGCGACCCCATCTGATTTGGATGGATATGAATATGCCTGTAATGGATGGCTTTACGGCAACCCGCACGATTAAATCGCTGCCAGGGGGAAAGGAGACAAAAATTATTGCTCTCTCTGCCAGTGTCTTTGAAGAGGAAAAAAACAAAGTGCTAGCCAGTGGCTGTGATGATTATGCCTGTAAACCGTTAATAGAGGAAGTGGTTTTCGCTAAGATGGCGGAACATTTAGGGGTGGAATATATCTATGCCCAGCACGCCGCCGAGTTACCCCCTCCGGCAGAGGAATTTGTCCTCACCAAAGAGGCTTTGCAGGTGATGCCCCCGCAGTGGATTCAGCAGTTGGAACAAGCAGCCACGGCGCTGAAAAAGAAACAGGTGTTTAAGTTGATTGAGCAAATTCCTCCCCAACACGATCGCTTAAAGCAGGCATTGGCGGAGATGGCGGACACCTATCAGTACGACGCGATCGTGGAACTCTGTAGCTAGGGCAGCTCTACGGAGGTGGGCTTCGAAGCGTGGGGCAGACCCCAGCCCAGTTTTTCCCGTAGGACATTAAAAAATTCCCCCGATCGCAGCCTGGCAAAGCGGGCAGGATAGATGGAGCGTTCCAGCACCAGCTTGTATTCGGGATAGATATAACAGCCGGCATTACCGTCTACCACCATGACCAAGCGTTGCTGATTGGCGGAAGTCACCACCACTTTTTCCGTATTGGCAAAGACAAGGGCGCGGGAAGCCATGGAATGGGGGCAGATGGGCACCAACTGAAACACAGGAATTCCCGGTTCAATCACCGTTCCCCCCGCCGACAGGGCATAGGCAGTGGAGCCAGTGGGCGTAGAAATGATAATGCCATCGGCAGCCACATCGACGGGAGCATGGTTACCGATCGCTACCTCAAAATGGCACATACTGGTGAGGGGTTCCCGATGTAAAACCATCTCATTGAGGGCAAGGGCTTCCCAAAACAACTCACTGCCATCAAAGGCACGCACCCGAATCATCGATCGCTGTTCCACCACGTAATTTCCCTTCAGCATCCGATCGAGGGCATCTTCCCAGTGGGTGAGGTAGGTTTCCGTTAAAAAGCCCATATGCCCTGTATTGATCGTGAGGACCGGTAAACCAAGGGGTGCCACTTGGCGAAAGGTAGAGAGCACCGTGCCATCTCCCCCCAAAGAGACGACAAAATCCAAGCCCTCTTTAAATTCAGGGGGCACCAAGGCTTCCACAGGCGTAAAATTGACCTTATCAGGGGGAGAGTAACCCAAAAGACCACCTCGCCCTGTGGTAATTACCGCTTCCCAACCCCGCTCCGCCAGCCATTGCGCCATTTTAGCCGCCGTTTGGTGAGCAATGGGCTTGCCATCATTAAAAACTATGCCGACCTTTGGCACTCTAACTTACTTTCCGCGAACCAAGATTGACCCATTATACTGAGATCATTAGCAGTTTAAGCCATTTGTTTACTGTTAGAAAAGGGTGGTATGGGGCAAATTCTCACATTTTTGGGGAAAGGGGGCGTAGGCAAAACCACCACTGCCATAGCGGTAGCCCAGGGATTGGCACAGCAGCAACAAAAAGTCCTACTGGTGGGGACATCTACCCTGGAACTACACCTCAAAGAACTGGCGGGTCACAATGGCGAGATTGTCAACCTCAGCCCCAACCTCGCAGCAGTCGCTCTGCGCTCCAGTAAACTCCTGGCAGACTATTGGGACAAGATGAAGACTCTGGAAAAGCAATATCTCAAAAGCCCCTTCTTTGAGGAGGTCTATGGGGAGGAGTTGGGGATATTGCCGGGGATGGACAGTGCCCTTGCCCTCAGTTTTCTGCGTGAACAGGATGCCACTGGGGAGTACAATTACATCATCTACGACGGCAGGGGGGATATGGAAACCCTGAGGATGCTGGGAATGCCAGAAATTCTCAGTTGGTATCTCCGCCGCTTCCGACAGGTTTTAACTAATTCTGCCCTAGGACAGGCCATCGCCCCTGTCATTGAACCCGCCCTCAAAAGTGTATTACAGGTTTCTACACCGCCGCCCAATCTGCAGGAGCAAGCGGGACAGATGGGGGATGTGCTCCAAAGAGGACAGGAGGCAGTCAACAATCCCCATCGGGTGCGGGCTTACCTAGTCACCAGTAGCGATGAAGTAGCCATAGCCACCGCTCGTTACCTCTGGGGCAGTGCCCAACAAATTGGCTTGACCATCAGCGGTGTCCTCCATCACGGGTTTATTCCCCCCCACACCTTTGACCCCCTCCCCCTGCAGGAACTGCCCATACCCCCCCTTCCCTGTTTCCTCAACCCCGTTACCCCCGTGCCAGCCCCCATGACCATCGATCGGGAGAGATACCAGGTCAAACTCTTCTTCCCTACTTTCAGCAAAAAGGAAATCAAACTAATTCAACTGGGACCGGAGGTAACGATCGAGGCAGGAGACCAGCGGCGCAACGTCTTTTTACCGCCCGAGTGGGGGGCAAGGCAGGCAAAGGGGGCAAAATTCCAGGATAATTATCTAATTATTTCCTTTGGTTAGCATGGTCACGATCGGAGTTATTCAGTGCAGTTTGGGGGGCGATCGGCGGGAGAACATCGCCAAAATTAGCCATTACATTTACGAGGGGGCAAAGCAGGGAGCGCAGGTAATTTTACCGCCGGAATTATTCGCCGGCTGCTATTTCTGTCGGGAGGAGAAAGAGATTTACTTTGATTGGGCAGAGCCACTAGAGGGGAACACAACGATCGGGCATTTTCAAAAACTGGCGGCAGAGTTGGGGGTAGCCTTACCGATTTCCTTCTTTGAAAGGGAAGGGGAATGCTATTACAACAGTCTGGCAATGGTGGACAGTCAGGGGCGGGTGCTGGGCATTTATCGCAAGAGCCACATTCCCGACGGACCAGGTTACGAAGAAAAATTCTATTTCCGACCAGGGAACACAGGCTTTAAGGTGTGGAACTTGGGCTGGGCAACGATCGGAGTGGGCATCTGCTGGGACCAGTGGTTTCCCGAATGTGCGCGGGCGATGGTGCTGATGGGGGCGGAAATTTTGTTATATCCCACCGCCATCGGCAGTGAACCCCAAGACCCCGATTTAGACACCAGGGCACCCTGGCAGCGGGCAATGCTGGGGCATGCGGTGAGTAATGTGGTACCAGTGGCAGCGGCGAACAGAATTGGGGAGGAAGGAGGGCAAATTTTCTATGGCTGTTCCTTTATTGCCAATCATCGCGGTGACAAAATCGCAGAATTTGGTGATACAGACACAGGGGTATTGATTGCTAGTTTTGATTTAGCCTTGATTAGAAGGCAGCGGGCAGCCTTTGGTTTCTTTCGCGATCGTCGTCCTGATCTCTATCAAATTTTGGTCAAGGAATAGGGCAATGCAGGGGACAAGATTGAATGATTTGTTAGGAGCAGGGGCAACTATTATTGGGGCAGAATTACAGCGGCGGTGGTATGTCCATTGTCTACGCCTGATTGCTTTTTTAGGGGGATTTTTCTTTGCTTCTGTGATCATCACTTGGGCAGGGCAACAGGGGAGTTGGGATATATTTGTAAGCATTTTGGTATTGGCATTTGTGGAGGGAGTGAATTGGGTGAGCTACAAACTGACCTGGCTGCCCGGGAAAGTAAGCCTGAATTTGTTTAAGGTGGGGCTACTATTTGGCTTAGCAGTAGAGGCATTCAAACTGTCTTCCTAGGATGGACTACCTAACCTGTCGTACCACCGCCGATGGCTCTTTGACCTTTTTTTCCGAGGCATTTCAGGAATGTTTCCACAGCCGCCACGGTGCCAAACAGGAGGCAATCTATCAGTATGTCATCCCCGCCCGCCTCCTTGAAAAAGCCCAACAACAAACAACTATTCATATACTTGATGTCTGCTATGGCTTGGGCTATAACAGTGCTGCCGCCCTGGAAATGCTGCGGGATACCCCTGCCCATTTAGTAATTCACGGTTTAGAAATCAACCCCCAAGTACCCCTGGCGGCAATTGCCAGTGGCATTATGGCAGTGTGGTCAGGGGAAACACAAAATATCCTGCAGGAAATTGCTAGAAATCACAGCTATAGTGACGAACACCGATCGGTTTTTCTCCACATTGGCGATGCCCGTCAAACTATCAGGAATATTCCCCTCCAATGGGCAGATGCCATCTTTTTTGACCCCTTTTCTCCCCCCAAATGCCCCCAGCTGTGGACAGTAGAGTTTATACAATTGGTAGCCGAGCGGTTACGCCCCGACGGAGTTTTACTCACCTATTCCTGTGCCGCCGCCGTGAGAAAGGCAATGGTCTTAGCGGGCTTGACAGTAGGTAGTACACCCCCCCTCGGCAGAGTCGCCCCCGGCACGATCGCTAGTTTCAATTCTCAGCTTGTCCCCCCCCTCACCCTGGCAGAACAGGAGCAACTGCAGACCAAAGCCGCTGTCCCCTACCGTGACCCCTATTTATGCGATAATAGCTACACAATTCGGCAGCGTAGGGAGCAAGAACAGGCAGAGAGCAACCTAGAGTCCAGCTCCCAGTGGCGACGGCGACACAATGGAGGTAAAAGGGTGGGGGGGGTTACCGACCCTAAGTGCTAGTTGTGCTCTAGGGGAAGTAGTGGTACTCTTGCCTAGGCTTTTCGGCTAAGCTATCAATTTAATACCCTATCCCTGGTTTGATGCTATGACCCAAACTCTCAGCCTTACAGAAGTGGAATCTTTCCTGAAGCAGGTGGTACCCCTTTCCCAACTCTCTGACAGCGGCTGGCAAAAACTGCTAACTAGAATGCAAGTGCTGCAATACCGCTTGGGACAGACCATCTTCATCCAGGAGACTATGCCCACCCAGATCGGCATTGTCTATCAGGGACAGGCGCGGCTGCTGGGTTATGCGGAGGGAAAACAAGTTCCTGTCAGTTTGGCGATGCTGAAACCAGGGTCGATCATTGGCTGGATTAGTTTGGTGCGGGGGGTGGCTTGCGAGACGGTCATTGCCTCCGAGGAGATGTTGGCGATTACTCTCGCCGCGGGGGACTTTCAGGAACTCCTAGAACAGGAAGCTGCCCTGCGGGACTATTTCTACCAAACCCCCCATCTCAGTGAAGTGTTTAGCCTAATTGGCAAATCCCACCTCAACACCGCCGAAGGGAAAGACCTGCGTGCCCTTACCCTCACCTATCTGCCCCAGATCAAAGTCATGCACTTGCCTAAGGGGGTGACCCCTGCGCAACGCCTAGACCAGGGTTATGAATGGCTAGTTAGCAGTGGGGATGTCCTGGACCCCGCCGAAGGGCAAAAACCGATCGGTAGTGCTCTCAATCTCCAGAGTGAGGCAATCCGCATTGAATCGCCAACGGGGGCAAGATTATTGGGCATTCCCCACTCCCAACGGCAGACCAATGGAACAGCCCCCAGCTTTAACGGTAGCCAAGCCCCCACCCTCGCCGTACGGGAAGCGCCAGCGGAAATTCCCCTACCGGAGGAGGTAATCCCGCGACAGTCCTTGCGCCAGTACCCCTACTTCAGTGGCAGAGGACCGGTAGATGGCTTGATGATGTCTTTGAAAATGCTAGCTAAGCACCTGGGGGGCAAATTCAAGCAGGATGTGATTGAACGCATTATTGTCAGTCAGTACCAGGCAGCAGGCAGTTTGTCCTTGCAGTTTGCGGGCTTTCTGTTGGATTTAGTGGGCTTGAGTGGACAGTTGGTGCAAGTGCCCGTTGCTGCCCTCAATCGCTTAAAGGCACCAGCCCTCATTCAGTGGCAGGATAGTTTTGCTGTTATTTATCGCATCACGCCCTCAGAGGTAGTGTTTGCCAGCCCAGAGTCGGGGGGGGTGACAATCAAAAAAATCAGAAACCTGGTGGAGAATCTGCCCGACCCTCTATTAATTATTTTGGTTAAACCAGGCACAAGGGAACGCCAGGAAAAATTTAGCCTGTGGGCATTTTGGCCCTACGTCAAACAGCATTCCGGTATCTTTCTGCAGGTCTTTGTTGCTTCTTTCTTCATTCTTGCCTTTAGTTTGGCACAGCCCCTGATCGTGCAGGTAATCATCGACAAAGTGTTAGGGCAAAACGCCATTGATACCCTCTACACCCTCGGCTTTTTGATGTTGGGGATGGCAATTTTTGAATCGGTTTTAACTGCCCTGCGCACCTATTTGTTTGTCGATACCACCAACCGCATTGACCTGGCTATGGGGTCACAAATTATTGACCACCTGTTGCGGTTACCTCTGTCCTACTTTGACCAACGACGGGTGGGAGAACTCTCTACTCGTATCAACGAGTTGGAAAATATCCGATCGTTTACTACTGGTACAGCTCTGACAGCGGTTTTGGATGCCTTCTTTTCTCTGGCATACATTGCCATTATGTTTCTCTATAGCTGGAAGCTGACCTTGGTAGCCCTTTGCACTGTGCCCTTCTTTATTTTGCTCGCTTTTATTGCTTCTCCCATCATTAGAAAACAGCTGCGGGTGCGGGCAGAGCGCCATGCCGATACGCAATCCTATCTGGTGGAGGCAATTTCCGGCATTCAGACGGTGAAGGCGCAAAACATTGAATTAAAAACGCGGTGGCAATGGCAGGAGAAATACGCCCGCTATGTCAATGCCGGTTTCCGCACAGTACTGACCTCCAGTTGGGCTAGTTCCATCAGTAGTTTTCTCAACAATTTTTCCAGCTTGGCGGTGTTGTGGGTGGGAGCTTTTGAAGTCCTCAACAGCAATGGCAAATTCACCCTCGGGCAGTTGATCGCCTTTAGAATCATCTCTGGCTACGTCACCCAACCTCTGCTGCGCCTGGCGCAACTCTGGCAAAACTTCCAGGAGGTGGGGATGTCCATTGAACGCCTAGCGGACATTGTCGATGCCAAGGAAGAAGTAGATGAAAGCGATCGGGACAATATTCCCATGCCGGAAATCAAGGGTGAGATTAAGTTTGAGGAGGTCTGCTTCCGCTTTAGCAGTCAAGGTCCCTTGCAACTGGCAAACATCAATTTGCATATTCCCGCCGGTTCCTTTGTGGGGATTGTGGGGCAGAGTGGTTCCGGCAAGAGTACTTTGACTAAGTTGATTCCCCGCCTGTACTCTCCCCTCTCTGGTCGCATTCTGATTGACGGCTATGACATTTCCAAGGTGGAGTTGTATTCCCTGCGCCGCCAGATTGGTATGGTGCTACAGGATACGCTCCTGTTTAACGGGACAGTCATGGAAAATATCGCCCTCACTAGCCCTGAGGCAACTTCTGACCAGATTATTGAAGCTGCCAAAATTGCTGCTGCCCATGATTTCATTATGACCCTGCCCAACGGCTACAACACGGTTGTGGGGGAACGGGGAACCGGTCTATCGGGGGGACAGCGGCAGCGCATTGCCATTGCCCGTACTATTTTACAGAAACCCCGCTTGCTGATTTTGGACGAGGCTACTAGTGCTTTAGACTATGACTCGGAGCGGCAGGTATGTAATAATTTAGCGGAAGCGTGCGCCGGCAGGACAGTGTTGTTTATCACCCACCGTTTGAATACGATTAAGAATGCCGACATGATTATTATGATGGACCAGGGCGCGATCGTAGAGATGGGTACCCACAGAGAGCTGATGCAGATGCGCGGTCGTTACTATTGTCTGTATATGCAACAGGAATCCCAAACCTAAAAGGAGAAACAGAGATGACCAAAGCCTTCGATCGTCCTCGCTACATTCCTCCCGTCGAGCAGCCGGTGATTTTGGAGAAGCCGATTCTCCTCTCCAGTTTGTTCATGTGGACAATAATTGGGGTGGCGACGAGTTTAGTGACCTGGGCGCACTTTGCCAAAATTGACCAATCTGTGCCGGCAGCAGGCAAGTTGGAACCCGATGGGGCGGTGAAAAATGTGCAGGCACCGGTGGGAGGCGTGGTAAGGGAACTAAAGGTCAAGGAAAATCAACAGGTGAAGGCGGGGGATGTGCTCCTGACGCTGGAAACGCGGGTGACGCAGGCGGAAAAACAGGCATTGCTGAAGGTGAAGGCATCCCTAGAAGCGCAGGTACGGTTCTATGAGGCACAGCTCAACGGTGGTTCTCTAGCCGGTTTAGACCTGGACCCTGGTTCTGAGTTTATTGCCACCCAGGAGCGTCTATTGGCAGCTAGTCTCCTAGAGCGGCGGACACGCCAGGCAGCAACGGCACAGGAAATTGCCCAACTGCGGACGCAACTAGACCAGGCACAACAACAACTCCGCCGTGCCCAGGAAGTACTGCTGGCAAACGAGGGCATTCTGGCCCAAACCCAGACCATCCTGCAAAAGAGCGAAGATATTTTGGTGGCGATGGAGCCAGTCAAGGATTCCGGGGCGTTGTCCCGCTTGCAGTACGATCGCCAGGCTATTGAGGTGGAATCGCGGCGGGCAGAGGTACTGAGTCGGCAGTCGCAAATTGCCAGCATCAAGGCAGATATAGAACGGCTGGCTAGGGAAGAAAAGCGCTTGACAGCAGCCATTGCCCAGGCAGAGGAACGCCTACAGAACACGATCGCCCAAACAGAACGGGACATTTTGGAGCGGGTTGCCAATATCCAACAGCGGCTGAATGAAGTGAATGCCCAACTGGAACGGGCAGACCAAACCCTCAAATATCAAGAAATCAAAGCTCCCATTGACGGCACGGTTTTTGACATCAAGGTTACAGGGCAGGGTTATGTAATCCCGCAAAACAGTGGGGAACCCCTAATGAAGATCGTACCCAATGACAAGCTGGTAGCTAAGGTGTATATCACTAACCGCGACATCGGGTTTATCAACAAGCGCCTGGAGAGCAAAGAACCGATCGAGGTGGAAGTGAAGGTGGATTCTTTTCCCAACCTAGAATTTGGCAGCTTGAAGGGGAGACTAGCGTGGGTGGGGAGTGATGCCCTGCCACCGGTACCCGAACGTCCTTTCTATTCTTTTCCTGCTAAGATTGAGTTGGACAGTCAGGTGCTCAAGTCCGGCGATTGTGATAACCCCAGGAAGAAGAAGGACTGCGTAATTTTGCCCCTACAGGCGGGGATGTCGGTGAACACCAATATCAAAACCAACAAACGCAGTGTTTTGTCTATCTTCCTGAGTCAGTTTATCAGCAAGGCAAAGAGCCTAGAGAATGTCCGTTAAGCGGGGATAGGGGTGGAGCAAAACGGCTTTTAGTAACTCCTTCCCCTGCCACTGGGGGAGCGAAAACCAGTACTGCCCTTGCCTTTGCAGTTTTTGTTGTAATGCTCTGTTGCTAGTGTGGGGGTCGGTGGACTCAAAGCAGACAATATTCAAGGTCGGTTCTAGGGCTAACCGCACCAGGGGTGAACGATCGATAATCTGACAAAATTCTTGCGTGAGGGTGAAGGAGCGATCGATATATTCTGCCCATCCCTGTAAACCCATCGCCTGTAGTGCTAGCCACAGTTTCAAAATATCAGTTCTGCGGGTACCCTGGAGGGTGAGATTACCTAAATTGAGGTTATGGCAATTCATGTAGGGTAAATCCTGGGCAAAGGCTGTTTCCAAAATCTCCCTATTTTTTACCAACAACATGGCACAGGTGCGGGCAATACCTAACCATTTCTGGGGGTTAAAAGTAATAGAATCAGCCCGATCGGTTCCTGCCAACAAATGCCGCCATTGCTGGGAGAAAATCACAGCGCCGCCGTAGGCACAATCGACATGGAACCAGCAGTTATATTGCTGGGCGAGATTTGCCAAATCCCCGATGGGATCGATCGCTCCTGTCACCGTTGTTCCCGCTACAGCAATAATAGCGAAGGGAATGCCCCCCTTTTTTGTGACATTTTTGATTGCTGTTTCTAAGCGGTCAACTAGTACCTCACCCCGATAATTGGTGGGAATTTTGATCAAGTGATTCTTGCCTAAACCTAAAACGTTCATTGCCTTATCAAAGGAGGTGTGTGCCGCTGCCGAGACAAAGGCATAGAGGGGCTTGGTATTACCTTGGGAAATAATTGACCGATCGCAGTGATTTCTAGCTAGGAAGAGGGCTGTAATGTTGGCTAAACTTCCTCCCGCTGTAAGGGTGCCAAAACAAGTAGGGGGCAAGCCAAATTGTCTGCCAAACCAGTGTAATAGCTTAACTTCCATGTCAGTAAAAATGGGGGCAAGTTCCCCACTCAGCATATTGTTATTGATAGCAGCAATAAGGGCATCTGCCCAGATAGTAATTCCTAGGGGAACACTATCCATGTGCCCCATATAGCCTTGGTGATGGAGGTTAATTGTAGCGGGCAAAATCTGTGTTTGTATAGCTAATAATATCTCCTGTAAACTATTGCTTTTCCCAGGAATTTGTAGGCAAAAATTAGGCTCTTGGGCAACAAAATCTCCCCCCTGCTTTGCTAATACAGCATCAACAATTAAATCAACAAAAGTATACCCCATTTGGCGGAGTGCCTCTCGATTACTACCATCGGGTAAAAGAAATTGATCCTTCATCTGATTTGGGAGGGCTGGCAATTCTTAGTTGATTTTAGTAGATACTATCCGGTTTATCCTATTGTGCAGGAGATTACGCGCCCTTACAGCGAGCATAGCTTCTCTCCTAAATTCAGGATTCATCTGTGAGTGTTTCCACCAGGTGCCTCCCATAAAATTTATTACTGCTGCTTGGTAATACAGTGAAAGGCTCCCCCCCCTGTTAAAATGGCTTTGGCGCTGAGACCGATCGTCTTACGGTCAGGAAAACATTTACTGATTATTGCTACCGCGTCCTCATCCCAGGGGGCATCATAAGTGGGCACAATTACAGTGGCATTGCTGATATAAAAGTTGAGATAACTAGCAGGCATAATTTCCCGCTTTTCATCCAGGACTAAGCCAGGGGAAGGCAGACAAACCACCTCTTTTAATATGCCCTGTGCCTGCCATTGGTAGAGAGTTGCGCTAATTTCCGTCAACGCTTCAGTGTTGGGGTCATCGCAGCGGCAGGGTTCCATACACAGCACTTTCCCAGGGGCAAAAAAGCGGGCAATTGTATCAATATGTCCGTCCGTGTGGTCATTGACTAAACCCCGATCGAGCCAGAGAATTTTTGTCAAACCCAGCGCCGCTTGTAAAGCAGTCTCGATTGCCGTTTGATCCATAGAGGGATTACGATTGGGGTTTAACAAACATTGCTTTGTCGTTAAACACAAACCTGTACCGTCTACTTCGATCGCTCCCCCCTCTAACACCCAATCATAGGAGGTAGCTTCTATGCCCAAAGACTGTACAATTTGTGCTGCTACCCCATCGTCATGCTCCAAGAAATACTTATTGCCCCAGCCATTCCAGGCAAAACAAACCGCCCGTTGTCCACCCGTTTCATTGACTAGGAAAAAGGGGGCTGTGTCCCGCAGCCAAATGTCACCGTAGGGAATAGAATGACAGCGGTAGTTACAGTTAGCTAAAGCAGCAGTCAGTTTCTGTTTGTCCTGGGCGTTGGTGACTAAAATTTCCAATCTCTCACTTGCCCCGATCGCTGCTGCTAACGCCAAAAACTCCCCCTGTGCTGCTTCCAGGTGGTTCCCCCACAACGATCGATCGGTAGGGAATGCCAACCAACAAGCACGATGTTCCTCCCACTCCGCTGGCAACCGCCAATTTTGCATACCGTGACCCCCAAAGTGCCTGATTTATTTTAGAATAGGAGAAGCTATTTGCAACTTGACCGCAGTTGTGTGTAGCCGCAAATTATTGCCCAGAGACTCTACAGCGAAAACCTATGCTAGTTAAATGTACTACCCGTCATGTGCATATTTACAGCGCCACTGTCAAAGATGACCGCCTGGTAGAGAGTGAAACGGAACTCACCCTCGACCTTGACCCTGATAATGAGTTTAACTGGTCTGCCAGCGCCGTAGAAAAGGTGAACCAAAAGTTTGCAGAGTTGGTGGCAAGCTATAAGGGAGCAGATTTGACAGATTATAATGTCCGCCGCATCGGCTCTGATCTGGAGCACTTCATTCGTTCTCTGTTGCAAAAAGGGGAGATTACTTATAATCTCAACCATCGGGTTTTGAACTACAGCATGGGTCTTCCCCAAGTGATCAACACAGAAGCAGAGGAAAAGTAGATGACAGAAGTAGCAACTCCCTCTTTTACTGCTTACATGACCGAGGAACTCATCCCTGCCATCCAAAAGGCATTTAGCGATCGGGGTGTCAACGATTTGTCTTTGGAGTATAAAGACCTGCAACTGCTGGGTAAGTGGCGGAACGGGCAAAGACAATTTATTCTCTTTTTTGCCAAGGAGGATGTGAACGGACAGAAGGCATTTGCGTGCAGCGATGGACAGGCACAGCCCCAAACGATCGAACCCTTCCTGGTGGATGAACGCAAGGTGGATACGAATCTGATTGTGTTTGGCCTCATGCAAAGACTGCATGCTCAGAAGTGGTTATTGCCTAACTGATGTTCCAGAGTCTGCGGCGCTTTTTCTTTCTCATTCTCTCTGTCTTTGTCTGTTACATTATTTTTGTCAACCTCTACCGCAGTTGGTTTACCCCCCCACCCCAAACCCGCCTCGATCGCCTACAGACTGACCTGATGCTGCAAGCAACTACCAGCGAGCGGGTGCAGTCCTTATTGGGCAAGGAGTTAATTGATGGCTTGCATCGTCTTGCCCTCACCGATTACTTGAAGGTGACTGACCAAAAACAGGTGATCTACCAGGTGGGGTTATTGTACATCAAAACTGGGGAGGTGGAGAAGGCTTTACAGCTGTGGCAGGGAGAGGACAGACTGCAGATTTATTTACGTTCTCTGTGGCAAAGGGAACCGCAGGTTCTAGCAGGGGCAGAGGATTTGATCAAGGCAGAATTGGACGGTTGGTATGAATACTTTGCCCTCTATCGCCTGTATGAGTTAGCAAAACCCCAGTTTTTACCTGCCTTTACTCTGCAAGCCACGATCGAGGGGGAAAATGCCTTTGTCCGCTTAGTAATCGTCAATTTTGTGCCCCTGGTGGGGAGTTTAATTGGTCTGGTGGTCCTGATTATTTATGCCATCAAACTGCGCCAAAACGATCGGTTACCTTGGCAAGTAAGTTGGGATATAGAAACTCTGTGGTATGTGCTGGTCAGTTGGTTTTGTGCCTATACCCTAGGGGCGCAAACGCTGCCTAAACTATTGGGCACTTGGTTACTTAATTTTAGTTTTGGGCAAGCTTTAACTATTGCGGTCAGCTATTTGGGGTCTATGTTACCCCTGTTAGCAATTTTTGCGCTTTGGCTGCGCCCTTATCCTGACTGGCAAAAAGTTATTTACAAATTTACCCCCTGCAATAGCCAGACTATCCTGTGGTCAGTGGGGGGATATATAGGTGCAGTGCCCTTAGTAGTTTTTAGTTCCCTTGCCCAACAGTTAGTACTCCGGGGAAGGGGCGGTGGCAATCCTCTTTTGGAGATCATCAGTCAAAATCACAATGCCCTATCCATAGTAATTTTCTGGCTCACTTTGGGGGTCAGTGCCCCCCTACTGGAAGAGTTACTATTTCGTGGTTTTCTACTACCAACTCTGACTAAATATCTCACCATGCGGTCAGCAATTTTTGTCAGTGCTCTCCTATTTGCAGTGGCACATATGAACATTAATGACCTCCTCCCCCTCACAGTTTTGGGCATAGTTTTAGGTGTAGTATACGATCGCAGTCGCAACCTCAGCAGTCCGATAATTTTGCACAGTCTGTGGAATACGGGCAGTTTTATCTCTATTCTGTTGCTGAGCAGTTGACCGTACCGAGGGAGAGAGAAAATAGCCTAGCCAATCTAGGGAATCTTTGCTAAAGTATTGCCAACTTGCATTCAGGAGCCGTACCGTAATGATGAAGAAATTCCTGCCAACCCTTGTTCTCCCCCTTTGCTTAACTGCCCTTGGTCAGGCAGAGGCAATGACAGAGGCGCAAGTCCTGGAACGTCTCAGCGGTGTACCTGTCTTTACAATTACTGATGACAAGGGGGCACCCCTCCTAGCCACCAACAAACAGGCAGGAGACAGTCAGATTCTTTTATTCTTTCTCAATCCCAATGACGCCCAATCGATGCTCCAACAGGTGCAGACCACTAACCCTGAGCTGGGCAAAAAGGCAAGGGTGATTGTCCGATCGATGAACGATGCCTACAGGGTGATCAAAGAGAACAAAGACAAAAAGCTTTCTTTTCAGATTGTACCCTCCAAGTCCAGTTTGGAGTCTGCTCGCATGCTGTTGACAGTCAATGGCAAGCCCCCTGAAAAGTTACCCAATATTCCTGTCTTTTTTGCTGTCGGCAACACCAGTGGACAGGAAGGTCTGCTGACGATCGAGCAACAGGGGAAACAGTTTGTGCCTTTCTTCTTTGAACAGAACGATCTGAAAAACATGATCGACAATGCCGCTAAAGGACAGCCCAACATCGCCAAAAATGCCAAGATTCAGGTGGCAAATCTCTTCAATGTCCTTGATTCTATGCTGACAACGGATAAGAACAAACCCAGTCCTGATGTCGAAAAATTCACCTTTATTCCTTCCCGTGCTGCTTACGAATGGATTATTAAAAACCAAAATTCCACTGCCAACTCCCCTAGCCAAAAATAAATCCCAGGGAAAATGAGCTACAATCAAAACAGTCTGTAATTACGACTGGCTCATGTCTCACCCTTTCCTGCAACGTCTACACAGTCCTGAGCGCCCTGTCATTGTCTTTGACGGCGGCATGGGAACAGCGCTGCAAATGCAAAACCTGACGGCAGCAGATTTTGGCGGTGCCCAGTACGAAGGCTGTAATGAATATCTGGTGATTACCAAACCAGAAGCGGTGGCAAAAGTGCATCGGGCTTACCTCGAGGCAGGGGCAGACGTAATTGAGACTAATACCTTTGGGGCTACCTCCATCGTCCTAGGGGAATATGACCTCGCTGGTCTTGCCTATGAGATTAACCAAAAGGCAGCAGCCCTGGCTAAGTCGATTGCCCAATCCTACTCTACCCCAGAGAAGCCGAGGTTCGTCGCTGGCTCGATCGGTCCTACCACCAAACTCCCTACTCTCCTGCACATTCAGTTCGAGCAGATGGAACAGGCTTACCAAGAGCAGGTGCGGGGTTTGCTGGACGGTGGAGTAGACCTCTTAATTGTGGAAACCTGTCAAGATATTTTGCAGATCAAGTCGGCACTGAAAGCGATCGAGGCTGTTTTCCAAGCCCGACAGGAGAGGGTGCCGGTGATGGTGTCGGTGACAATGGAAACGACGGGCACAATGTTGGTGGGGACAGAAATCAATGCGGTAGTCACTATTCTGCAGCCCTTTCAAATTGACATTTTGGGCATGAACTGTGCCACGGGTCCCGATCGGATGACGGAACATATTAAATATCTCTCTGCCCATTCCCCCTTTGTCATCTCCTGTATCCCCAATGCTGGATTGCCGGAAAATGTGGGGGGGAGAGCTGTTTATCGTCTGTCGCCGGCGGATTTAGCTCGCCATCTACGCTATTTTGTGGAAGAACTGGGTGTGCAAATTATCGGCGGTTGTTGTGGGACAACCCCTGAGCACATTCGCGCTCTAGCAGAAATTGCCAAAGACCTGAAACCAAAACCGCGGCAACCTTTCAATCCCCCTAGTTGTGCTTCTATATACACCTCCCAACCCTACCAGCAGGAAAATTCTTTTTTAATCATCGGGGAAAGACTGAATGCCAGTGGTTCTAAGAAATGCCGTGATCTTTTGAATGCTGAGGATTGGGATGGTCTGGTGGCGCTAGCCCGATCGCAGGTGAAGGAAGGTGCCCATGTCATTGATGTCAATGTCGATTATGTCGGTCGCGATGGTGTGAGGGATATGCGGGAATTGGTCTCCCGTCTGGTCACCAATATCACTCTGCCTTTGATGTTGGATTCCACCGAGTGGGAGAAGATGGAGGCGGGCTTAAAGGTGGCGGGGGGCAAGTGCATTCTCAACTCTACTAACTATGAAGACGGGGAAGAGAGATTTTTCAAGGTTTTAGAGTTGGCAAAGACCTACGGCGCAGGGGTGGTAATAGGCACGATCGATGAAGAGGGGATGGCGCGCACGGCGGCGAAAAAGTTTCAGATTGCCCAACGGGCTTATCGACAAGCAGTGGAGTTTGGCATTCCCCCCTATGAGATTTTCTTTGACCCCCTGGCTCTCCCTATTTCTACAGGCATAGAGGAAGACCGTGGCAACGGCGCCGCAACGATCGAGGCAATCCGCCGCATCCGCCAGGAACTTCCCGACTGTCATATTTTGTTGGGGATTTCTAACATCTCGTTTGGTCTCAGTCCTGTTGCCCGTGTGGTGTTGAACTCTGTCTTTTTGCACACAGCCTGTCAGGCGGGGATGGATAGCGCTATTGTCCATGCCAGTAAGATTCTTCCTCTGCACAAACTTTCCCCCGAAGAGATTGCCCTGGCGGAAGACCTCATCTTTGATCGTCGTCGCTTTGATGAGAATGGCATCTGTATCTATGACCCCCTGGCGGAATTTAGCAATCGCTATGCCGGTGTTTCTAGCAAGGAGGTCAAGACGGAAGACAGCAATCTCAGCATTGAAGAGAAGTTAAAACGCCACATCATTGACGGCGATCGGCAGAAGTTGGAAGAACATCTGCAAGAAGCATTGCAGAAGTATGCCCCCCTAGACATCATCAATGACATTCTGCTGGAGGGGATGAAGGTAGTGGGAGAACTATTTGGGTCAGGACAGATGCAGTTGCCCTTTGTCTTGCAGAGTGCGGAGACGATGAAGGCAGCGGTGGCTTACTTGGAACCTTTCATGGAGAAGGCAGAGGGTGCCCACAAGGGAACATTTGTGATTGCCACAGTGAAAGGGGATGTGCATGACATTGGCAAGAACTTGGTGGATATTATTCTCTCCAACAATGGCTACCGTGTAATCAACATTGGCATTAAACAACCAGTGGAGAATATTATTGCTGCCTACGAAGAACATAAGGCAGACTGTATTGCCATGAGCGGTCTTTTGGTAAAATCCACTGCTTTTATGAAAGAGAATTTGGAGGAGTTCAATCGGCGGGGAATTACGGTGCCGGTCATTCTCGGTGGTGCTGCCTTGACGCCGAAGTTTGTCTATGAGGATTGTCAACAGACCTACAACGGACAGGTGATCTACGGCAAAGATGCCTTCTCTGACCTCAACTTTATGGACGCCTATATGCAGGCAAAGGCGCAGGGCAGATGGGACGATCGCTTGGGTTTTTTGGATGAAAACGGCAATCCCATCAAGGTGGAGTTAGAAAGGGTAGAAAAGAAAGAGGAGAAAGAAGAAAAGAAAGAAGAACAGGTCATCGATACCAGACGATCGGAGGCAGTCGCCATTGACATTCCCCGTCCGCAGCCGCCTTTCTGGGGTACCAAGATACTCAGTGCGGCGGAGATTCCCCTAGAGGAGGTGTTTTGGTATTTGGATGTGCAGGCGTTGGTGGCAGGACAGTGGCAATTCCGCAAGCCCAAGGAACAATCCCGTGCCGAATATGAGGAGTTTTTACAGGCAAAGGTCTATCCCATTTTGGCAGAATGGCGTGAGAAAATCCTGGGCGACCATTTACTGGAACCCCAGGTGGTGTATGGTTATTTTCCAGCAGTAGCAGAAGGCAATACGGTTTTTGTCTTTGATCCTGAAACGCAAACAGGAGAACCGATCGCTAGTTTTACTTTTCCCCGTCAGAAGTCAGGACGGCGTCTATGTATTGCGGATTTCTATGCCCCGCGGGAATTGGGTATGAAGGATGTCTTTCCTATGCAGGCGGTGACAGTGGGGGAAATAGCGACAGAATACGCCCAAAAACTGTTCAAAGACAATCAATACACTGACTATCTCTATTTTCATGGTTTAGCGGTGCAGATGGCGGAGGCATTGGCAGAGTGGACTCATGCTCGTATTCGGCGGGAACTGGGTTTGGCGGCGCAGGAGCCTGACAATATCCACGCTGTTTTGCAACAGAAGTATGTGGGTTCCCGTTACAGTTTTGGCTATCCCGCCTGTCCTAATATGCAAGACCAGTACACCCTCCTTGATCTGTTAGAAGCAAAACGGATTGGGATGTACATGGACGAAAGTGAGCAACTTTATCCCGAACAGTCCACCACTGCCATCATTGCCTATCACCCCGTTGCCAAGTATTTCAGTGCTTAATTGGGGCGAGAGTTTGGGCATAATATTCTTGAGAGTGTGCCCCATTGAGGTAAACCTATGCAACCCTGGGATGTGTGTTATACAGGTGGGATGGACGATCGGGGTATGCTCTACCCTGAGGTTTTCCCCCTCAATGTCACTCCTGGTAATTCCCTCTCTACAGCCCTCGATATTGGCAATTTACAAGGGGAGTTTCGCTTTACGGATGCCGTGACGGTGACAGAACCGATCGATGTCTTTCGCTTTACGTTAGCTGGTACAGGCAATCTCAGTATTGATTTAACCCAACTCAGTGCGGACGCTGACCTGTTTTTGGTGCGGGATTTCAATGGCGATCGGTTGGTCAACAACAATGAAATCATTGCCAGCTCAGTACAGTGGGGCAGGGCGGCGGAATCTATTCGCCTTACCAACTTAGCGCCGGGGGAATATTTCCTGCTGGTGGAGCAATATCAGGGCAATACCACTTACAATCTGACAATTCGCACAGAAATTACTGCCCCTGCGGGTTCTAGCACCTTCAATCCCCTGTTTGGGTTTGGTTTAGTGGATGCGGCGGCGGCAGTGGGTATGGCATTGGGGGAGAAGATTCCTCCTCTCTCTCCCGTCCACTCGGGCGTGCCCAACAACTGGGGTGACCTCAATCTCATCAATGTGCCAGCGGTGTGGGCAAAGGGCATCACAGGGGCAGGGGTGGTGGTGGCAGTTTTGGATACGGGGGTGGACATTGGGCATCCCGACTTAGCCCCCAATATCTGGGTCAATGGGGGGGAAATTGCCGGCAATGGCATTGATGATGATGGCAACGGCTTTGTGGATGATGTCAACGGCTGGGATTTTGGCGATCGCGATAACACCCCTCTACCAGGCAGGGAAAATGGCTCCAGCCATGGCACCCACGTAGCAGGTACGATCGCTGCTGTGCGCAATGGCATCACCACGGACAGTGGGGGCAATCAGTTTGAGGTGCAGGGGGTAGCGCCGGATGTGCAAATTATGGCGGTGCGGGTGTTGGGGGGCAGGTTTGGGAATACGGCTAGCACCTTGGCGCAGGGCATTCGCTATGCGGTGGATAATGGGGCAAATATCATCAACCTCAGTCTGGGGGCAAATATGAATAGCAGTGTCCTACGGTCGGCTCTGAACTATGCCGAAGAAAAGGGAGTAATTGTGGTGGCGGCAGCAGGGAATGAGGCAAATCGGGGGGCAACGGTACCCAGTTTTCCAGCGCGGGATGCGGCTTTGGTGGATGTGGGCATTGCTGTAGGCGCCATCGATCGCAACGCTAATGTTGCCAGTTTCTCCAATCCCGCGGGGGTAGTGCTGGGGGAATTTCCCTTTGTGGTCGCCCCAGGGGTGAGCGTACTTTCTACTTTGCCCAACAATCGCTATGGCAGTTTCAGCGGTACTTCTATGGCTACGCCCCATGTGGCAGGGGTCATTGCCCTCATGTTGCAGGCTAATCCCAAACTCACACCCCGCCAAGTGGAAGAAATTTTGATGGCTACTGCCCGTCCCCTCCCCCTTTCTGCCTAATAATAGTTAGGATAGATACAGTGAGGATAAACCTTCGTCTATATTTTGGCAGTAGTAGTTAGTGGAAAAGCTATGTCTACGCAAACGATCGAGCGTACCAGTACAGTCCGTAAGTTAGCACCCCGCTATCGTGTCCTCCTCCACAACGACGACTTCAACACGATGGAGTATGTTGTAATGACGCTTATGCAGGTCGTCAACGGTTTAACGCAGCCCCAAGCAGTGGATATAATGATGGAAGCACACACGAACGGCGTTGCCCTCGTGATTACCTGTGTGAAGGAACACGCGGAATACTACTGCGAAGGCTTGAAGAGTAAGGGACTGACGAGCACCATTGAACCCGAAGACTAACCCACTGCAGAAAATTCGCGCTCTCCATGCCCCCGGCAGAGTGGGGCTTTTTTTGTCCTGTCTCCTACTGTTTTGGCTGCCTATTGCTGTCCCCGTTTACTTGACGCTGGGGGAACGGAGTGGGACATATCTAATGATTTGGCTCTACTGTCTGTTTGTCTGGTTTATTGGCTTTTGGGGCAGACGGATAGAAGAACAACCCCGTCCCTATCACTACTACGGACTGCGGTGGGACAGACGGGCACTGTGGGAGTTACTGCTTGGTTTGGCGATCGGGGTAGGTAGCTATCTCTTGTTGCTGCAAATCCAGGTGTGGTTGGACTGGGCGCAGTGGCAGTATCTTAACGAGGCAGCTAGGTATGTTTTGCCTGGCTTGGTGTTGGGTTTGGCAGTGGGTGTAGCAGAAGAACTCCTGTTTCGCGGCTGGCTGCTGACGGAGTTGGAACGGGACTATAGCCCCAATCGCTCCCTCTGGATTAGTACGACTATTTTTGCCGTCTGTCATTTTTTGAGTTGGGAAGCGATCGTTTACCGCTGGACGCAGTTTTGGGGTCTCCTCCTCCTGGGGCGGAATCTGGTATTGGCACGGCGTTTGACCAAGGGGGGACTGGCATTGCCCATTGGTTTCCATGCCGGTTTGGTGTGGGCACACTCCGTTGTTGATATGGGGCGTTTATTCATGGGCTTGGAAGAAGTACCCTCTATCATCACAGGTATCAGAGGCAATCCTTTAGCGGGACTGCTGGGCTTGTTGTTTTTGTTGGGTCTGGGCAAAATTGCCGATGTGCTCCTCGCGCGGCAGAAAAAGGGGAAATTCCTACCCTAGTTTACGTTTCGCCGCTCCTAGGAAATAATGGAGTAACCGCACCTGGCGACGCACTATGGCTGAGGCATCATATACCACCACTATAGACATCATGGATGAGCCGTTGGAGAGTTTCCACCGCTGGACGGGCTTTAACACGCACAAAGACCCCAACTGCAACACTAGGTTCCAAATGCGGGACTTTCCCATTGATGTAGGGATGGCTATCCTGGGCTATGCTATTCTCTGCGACTGGTCGGTAAAATCCCGTAAGCTGGAGTTGAAAGATAAGACCAACATCCTATACGAAGTAAGAGGTTTTGGGGAACCGCGCCCTGTGCCCCTCCACCGCCAAAATTGTAGTGAAGAAGTGGCAAAGTTTTTGCAGGAACGCCTCATCCGCAGCCTTGATTTTTTGCGCGCCTGTTTCAAGCATTCCGATATTCCCCATGTCCATGTGATTTGTATGCGCAACTATTACATTATGAGTGCCGTCTGGCGCCCATACCAAAACAAACTATGGATGGTACCCGTCGACCAAATTGAATCTTTCCGCCAGAAGATCGATAACTCCCGCTAGCTGCGCAAAATTACCGAAAACTTCTCCTCCAGCATATCTCGAATTTTTTGCTGTACAGGATTGACATCGGCATCCGTCAAAGTGCGATCGGGGAGACGATAAACGAGACGAAAGGCTAAACTGCGATGACCGGGCGGCACGCCTTCTCCCTTGTATTCGTCAAAGAGGGTGACTGACTCCAGAATGTCCCCGGCGGTGTGCACGATCGAGCGTTGAATTTCCGCTACGCTAATATCATTTTTGGCAAAGAAGGCAATGTCCCTGTCACTGGCAGGAAAGAGGGAAAAGGGTTGAAAGACAGGTACAGGACGATCGAGGACAGCTCCATAAAGCACTTCCAAGTCCAATTCAAAGACATAGATGTCATCGGGTAGTTCCCTTGCGGCGCGGTATTGGGGGTGCAGTTGCCCTAAAGTGCCCAAACGATCGCCATTGAGCCAGAGGGAGGCTGTTCTGCCCGGATGTAGACGGGGGTCCCTACAGTCCGGCTGGTATTCTACTGTCAAGTTAAAGCGATTAAAGACAGCTTCTAATAGACCCTTTGCCGTAAACCAGTCCAGGGGGGCAAGTGGTCGCCAGGAGCGCTCTGACCTGGTGCCTAAAATTCCTGCTACATGGTCTGCTTCTATGACTTCCCCCTCTTGCAGATGAAACACCCTTCCTATTTCAAAGGCAGGCACAACACCGTTCCCTTGGCTTAAGTTAAAACAGCAGGCATCCAGCAAGCCGCTAATCAAATCAGAGCGCAGGGCGCTGTATTCCTGGGCAATGGGATTAGTTAACAGCACCTGATCCGACTGCCAATCATTGGGTAAGCGCAGGGAATTGTGCATCACTTCCGTCAACCCCAACCCCGCCAGACAGGTGCGCAACTGCCGTAAAAATTCCTGCTCCCTGGGTAGATAACCTCCCTCCGTCAGAGCGGGTAGACTTTCGCTAAACCGATCGTAGCCATAGATGCGGGCAATCTCTTCAATTAAGTCGATGGGACGTTCAATGTCGGCATAGCGGTAGGGAGGCACTGTCACCTGCCAGGTATCTTCCCCTGCCTGTGTCAGACCAAAACCAAGGCGACCGAGGGTGTCCTCCACAATGGCTGCTCCTATAGCGGTGCCGTCTTCTAGGTACCCCAATACACTCTGCACCTGGGCTAGGGTCAACTCGATCCGGCGGGTCAAGGGCTGGCGATAATCCACCATTGCCTGGGCGGTGATGGTACCCCCTGCCAACTCCTGCAGTAACTGCAAAGCATGCTGATTAGCCATCTCTAGGGAGGCATGGTTGACTCCCCTTTCATACCTAGCGGAGGCTTCTGTGCGCAAACCCTGACTGCGGGCTGATCGGCGGATCACTGCCTGGTCAAATAGTGCCGCCTCTAGCAGGATATTGGTCGTCGTGTCGCTCACTTCACTGCTCTCTCCCCCCATGACTCCAGCGAGAGCCACAGGACGATCGTTGCTGGTGATTAGCAAGTTCACTGCCTCCAGGGTGCGGTCTTGTCCATCTAAGGTGCGTAGGGTCTCCCCCTTACGGGCAAAACGGACACCAATTTTTAGCTGCGGGTCAAGGCGATCGCGGTCAAAACTGTGGAGGGGTTGTCCCCACAGGAGTAGGATATAGTTGGTAATGTCTACTACGTTGTTGATGGGACGCATACCGCAAGCTTGCAGTTTTTGCTGCAACCAGGCAGGACTAGGGGCAACTTTCACTCCCTCGATCACTGTGCCAATGTAGGCAGGACAGGCTTTGGAGTCAGCGATCGTCAACCAGTCCGTGTTCGCTGTGGGCATTTGATCGGCAGAGGGGAGGGGTTCTACCGCCGGTAACTTCAATGTGCCCCCTGTTAGTGCCGCCACTTCCCTGGCAATACCCACCATACTGAGAGCATCGGCGCGGTTGGCAGTGGAGGTGACTTCTAAAATCACATCGTCCAAACCCAAATAGGGGCGCACATCCGCTCCTAAGGGCAGCTCAGTGGCAAATTCATGGATACCCGCCGACTCCTTCTCCAAACCCAATTCCGCCAGGGAGCAGATCATCCCCTCCGATCGTTCGCCCCGCAGTTTTGCCGCCTTGATCAGCAGACCATTGCCCGCCTTGGGCAGAAATGTCCCCACCGTTGCCACCGCTACATACAGACCCGCCCGCGCGTTTGCCGCCCCACAGACAATCTGTAGGGGTTTTGCCTGCCCCACATCTACCTGACAGACCTGCAACTTGTCGGCGTTGGGATGGCGCTTTGCTTCTAAAATCTTGCCCACCACCACCCCGTTAGCCCAACTCCAGCGGTCTTCGATGTCCTCTACCTCAAACCCAGCCATAGTCAGTTTTTCCGCTAAGGCAGGGGCATCCAAGTCAAATTCCACTAACTCTCGCAACCACCGCAGGGAAATGCGCATAGCCAACTCAATGCAAAGTAGGTCTATCTTAGCACTATAGGTTCTCCCCACCCCCCGCCATTAGTAAAATAAATCCCATACTCGCCCAATCCGCCCCCCGACAGGATGACAGAGTGTTAAGATTTTAGTAGTTTGTACCTATCCCCACAGGACAAGATTAGGAGAAGAGCCATGACCAGTACCCTTACGACGCCGCGCCTGTCGCTACAGACTCTGACAATTGCCGACGACACCATCGCTATTCGCTCCTTAGATTGGGACAGGGATAGATTTGACATTGAGTTTGGCTTACAGAACGGCACGACCTACAATTCCTACTTAATTTTTGGGGACAAGATTGCTCTGGTGGACACTTCCCACGCCAAGTTTCGCTCCCTCTACCTAGAAGAATTACAAAAACAAGTCGACCTTTCCCAGTTGGACTATTTGATCATCAGTCACACGGAGCCGGACCACAGCGGTTTAGTTAAAGATGTTCTGCAGTTGGCACCCCAGGTGACGGTGGTGGGGACAAAGGTGGCTTTGCAGTTTTTGCAGGATTTAGTGCACACCAAATTCTCGCAGCAGGTGGTTAAAAACGGCGACCAAATTGACCTCGGCAAGGGACACATTCTCCAGTTCGTCAATGCCCCCAACCTGCACTGGCCCGATACGATGATGACCTACGACCACAGGACGGGGGTGTTGTTTACCTGCGATATTTTCGGGATGCACTACTGCGATAGTTCTGTCTTTGATGAAAATCTGGCTGCCATTTTGCCCGACTATCGTTTTTACTATGAATGTCTGATGGCTCCCAATGCCCGATCGGTGCTCTCTGCCATGAAGCGCATGGATGAACTGCCGCCAGTAAAAATTGTGGCAAATGGGCATGGTCCCCTGCTCAAATACAACCTGCAGGAATTGACAGAAAACTACCGCACCTGGAGTCAAGCTCAGGCGAAGCACGAGACCAATGTGGTAATCTTCTACGTGTCGGACTACGGCTATAGCGATCGGTTATCCCAGGCGATTGCTAGGGGGGTAGGGAAAACGGGGGTAGCCCTAGAGATGCGGGATTTGCGGACGACGGACTTACAGGAAATTCGGGAACTGGTGGAACAGGCTAGCGGGGTTGTCTTTCCTACACCTCCCCAATCGTTGCCGGCAGTGCAGACAGCAGTGGCGACCATTTTAGCCTCCCTGCAGCCCAAGCAAGCGGTGGGCATTTTTGAATCCTTTGGCGGTGAGGAAGAAGCTATTGACTTACTTGCCAATCGCTGCAAGGATTTGGGGGTAACTTTGGGATTTCCCCTCCTACGCATTAAAACCGCACCTAGCCAGACAACTTACCAGATGTGTGAAGAGGCGGGGACGGACTTGGGGCAGCTGCTGACCCGCAAGCAGAACATCCAACAGATGAAAGCCCTAGACAATGACCTGGACAAGGCAATGGGACGGATTGCGGGGGGACTCTACATTGTCACGGCGAAGAAGGGGGAGATGACCAGTGCCATGGTGGCTTCCTGGGTATCCCAAGCTAGTTTCAAACCCCTAGGGATTACCATTGCGGTGGCAAAGGACCGTGCCATTGAGGCGTTGATGCAGGTGGGGGATTACTTTGTCCTCAACATTTTGGAGGAGGGGAACTATAGCCATCTCCTGCGCCACTTCCTCAAACGGTTTGCCCCCGGGGCTGATCGGTTTGCTGGTGTGAAGACGCAGCCTTCCGGTAAAGGTATCCCCATTTTGACGGAAGCCCTTGCCTATGTGGAATGTCAAGTCGTCAGCCGCATGGATGCCCACGACCACTGGATTGTCTACGCTGTGGCGGAGGATGGCAAAGTGTCTAAGCCCGATGCCCTCACCGCTACCCACCACCGCAAAGTTGGCAATCACTACTAAATGTCCCCCATTATCCTCTGGTTTCGGAACGACCTCCGCCTCCATGACCACCAACCGATCGTGGCAGCTCTAGGAACAGGTGCCCAGGTGATCCCTGTTTACTGCTTTGATCCCAGGCAATTTGGCACCACTGACCTCTTGGGGTTTCCTAAGACGGGAGCGTGGCGGGCGCAATTTCTTCTGGAGAGCCTGGCTGACTTAAAAAATCAACTACGGGAGCGGGGTAGTGACTTGTTTATCTACCGAGGGCAACCAGAGGTGGTCATTCCAGAGCTAGCCCAGACATGGGGGGCAACAGCAGTGTACTATCATCAAGAGGTAGCAGCGGAGGAGACCAGGGTAGAAAGAAAACTGGCAGACAGGTTAGCTGCCTTGGGAGTGAAGTTTGTGGGCTTTTGGGGGCACACCCTCTACCAGCTACAGGATTTACCTTTCACCCTTGCCGACCTGCCGGAGGTGTTCACCGATTTCCGTAGGATTGTGGAAAAATCTATCACTCCTCCCCCACCCCTCCCTACCCCTGGGCAGATTCCCACGCCCTCCCTCCCCCCCACTCAACCACTGCCCACCTTGGCAGAACTGGGCTTAGCAGAACCTGTACAGGACGATCGGGCAGTTTTACACTTTCGCGGCGGTGAAACCCAGGGCTTACAGCGGCTAGAAACCTATTTTTGGCAGCAGGATTGCCTGCGCTCCTACAAGGAAACCCGCAATGGGATGCTAGGGGCAAACTATTCCTCCAAGTTCTCCCCCTGGTTGGCGGTGGGCTGTCTCAGTCCCCGATACATCTATGCTCAGGTGCAACAATACGAAACCGATCGTATTAAAAACGACTCCACCTACTGGCTGGTGTTTGAGCTGTTATGGCGGGACTATTTCCGTTTTATTGTCCTCAAACATGGCGATCGGGTATTTCACCCTGGCGGTCTGCGGGGACTAGCCCTACCTTGGCGGCAGGATCGGGAACTATTTGAGCGATGGCGGCTGGGACAGACAGGGTTTCCCCTCGTGGATGCCAATATGCAGGAACTCTTACGAACGGGGTTTATGTCTAATCGAGGCAGGCAGAATGTCGCCAGTTTTTTAACGAAAAATTTAGGCATTGATTGGCGGTGGGGAGCGGAGTGGTTTGAATCCCAACTGCTGGACTATGACGTCTGTAGTAACTGGGGCAACTGGAACTACACAGCGGGCGTAGGCAATGACGCGCGGGGTTTTCGCTACTTCAACATCCGCAAACAAGCCCAGGACTATGACCCCCAAGGGGAATATGTCAAACACTGGCTGCCGATGCTCCGCCCCTTACCCCCCCACCGCGTGCATACCCCCTGGGAATTGACCGCCACGGAACAGCAACTTTACCACCTCACCCTGGGCAGAGATTACCCCAAGCCTATTGTCGACCTCGATCGCTCTGTGCAGGAACAGGAAAAAATCTACAACCAGGCGTTGAAAGGCAACCAGAAGCAAGATAAGATAAAACTCCGTAGGCGATCGTGACCCTGCCCTAAACCTATGTCTGACCCAGTGCATGGGGTAATTCTGATTGTCGATGACAACCCTAAGAACCTAGAGGTACTTTCGGAATGCCTAGACGAAGCTGGGTTTGATGTCAGGGTAGCCCTAGATGGGGAGAATGCCCTCAAGAAAGCGAGTTTGGAACTGCCCGATCTGATCATCCTAGATGTGATGATGCCAGGTTTAGATGGCTTTGCCACCTGTGAGCGCCTGAAGTCCTCTCCCCAGACCAAAGATATTCCTGTTATTTTTATGACTGCCCTAGCAGAGACAGAAGACAAGGTCAAAGGTTTTAATGTGGGAGCAGTGGACTACATCACCAAACCCTTTCGCCTGGAAGAAGTCATCGCCAGAGTGAAACTGCATCTGTCTTTGCGCACCATAACCAAACAACTACAACAGGAGAATGCGGCGCGGCGGCAAGCAGAAGCACAACTGCGGCAGCTAGTAGAACAGCAGGAGCGGCAATTAGCGGAAGCAGAGCACCAATTGATGGAGTTAGAAATTCAACTTTCAGAACAGCACAACCACCTGCAGGAGACCAGTTGGTTCAAAATCTTTGAAAAGACAGCCCAAAAGTTAAAGGCAGAAATTCAGGAGCGTAAAATTGCCCAGGAGGAACTGTCAAAGCTAAAAGATGCCCTAGAGTTAGAAGTGGCACAGAGAACAGCAGAACTGCAACAGCGCAATGAAGAGTTAAAACAGAATCAGGCCATCCTACAAAAACAGATGGTGAAACTCAGTGTTGCCATTGCCAGTAAGCAAAAAGCTATGTTAGAGCTGGAAGCAGCCAACCAAGCCCTCAAACTTGCCCAGGAACAACTGCGCTACGATGCCTACCACGACAGTCTCACCCAACTGCCCAATCGCCTCTCCTTCATGGATGCTCTAACAGAAGCAATTATCAAAACTCAACAGGTAGATGACTACAAATATGCTGTGTTGTTTGCCGACCTCGATCGGTTTAAGGTGATCAATGACAGTCTAGGGCATTTAGTGGGAGATGAGTTGTTAAAGGAAGCAGCCCGCCGTTTGCAGAGAGTGGTAGAGAGTCAGGGGGGGATAGTGGCGCGCTTTGGCGGTGATGAGTTCATCATCTTACTCAGGGATTTGGCGAGCTTTGGGGAAGCGGAAACGGTAGCAGCCCAACTGCAGGCAGTATTTCAACAGCCCTTTCGCCTCCACGCCTACGAAGTCTACACAGGTTTGAGCATTGGTATTACTTACAGCGCCAACAACTACAGAGAACCAGCGGATGTCCTGCGGGATGCTGATATTGCCATGTATCAGGCAAAGAACAATGGCAGAGGGCGCTACGAAGTCTTTGACCCCGCTATGCAAGCCCTGGCGATGTCCAGATTGCAGCTAGAACAGGACTTACAAAAAGCGATCGAGCGGCAGGAACTAAGACTTTTCTTTCAACCCATCGTCTCCCTCACTAGCGGCGAAATTACAGGCTTTGAGGCATTAGTGCGCTGGCAGCACAGCAACGGGCAGTGGATTTCTCCCGCCCAATTTATTCCCATCGCCGAAGAGATAGGGTGGATCAAACCGATCGGGCAGTGGGTGATGGAAAAAGCCTTTAACCAAGCACGCATTTGGTATGATACTTTCCCCCAACGGCATCTGGTTGTGAACGTCAATATCTCTCCTCTCCAGCTCAATCAAGCAGGTTTGTGCGAGTGGATCAATGATTTACATGACTATTACCATCTGCCCCGTTCGGCGATCAAACTGGAAATCACAGAAAGTTCCCTGTTGGGGGTATTAGATACAGAAGTGAACCCCTTAGTCAATCTGCGGCAGGCGGGGACAAAGCTCTGTATTGATGACTTTGGTACTGGTTATTCTTCCCTCAGTCGTCTGCATGAATTACCGACGGATACCCTGAAAATCGATCGGTCTTTTCTGCTGCGCATGGTGACGGGGAATGGGGGATTAGCACTAGTCAAAACAATTATCACCTTGGCGAGGGGGTTAAACATGGATGTAGTAGCAGAAGGAGTGGAAACGATGGAACAGTTAGACCTATTGCGATCCTTGGGCTGTGATTATGGGCAGGGATATTTCTTTCACAAACCAGCACCAGCAGACATAGCAACGGAACTATTGCAGACATGGCAAACCGATCGGGTGATGGGGGGGAAGATATGAACGAAGAAAGAACAGTAATTTTGATTGTGGATGACAATCCCACCAATCTCAATGTCCTATCCGATGTCCTAGATGAGGCAGGTTTTGAAGTGCGGGTAGCGCAGAACGGAAAAATCGCCTTGGAGAGAGCAGCCTACGACCCCCCCGATTTAATTTTGTTAGACGTGATGATGCCAGGGTTGAACGGCTTTGAAACCTGCGAACGCTTAAAAGCAGACCCCCAGACGGCGGAAATCCCCGTTATTTTTATGACTGCCCTCTCAGAGACGGTGGATAAGGTGAGGGGTCTTGCTTTGGGGGCAGTGGACTATGTCACCAAACCCTTCCAGCAGGAGGAAGTGATCGCCAGGGTGCGTACCCATCTGCAAATTAGCCGTTTGAACAAGAGCTTAGCGCAACAGAATCTGCAACTAAAGGCGGAAATACAGGCGCGCATGAAAGCAGAGGCGGAGTTAAAGGAGCTGGCAGACAACCTAGAGAAACTGGTAGAAAAGCGCACCAAGGAGTTGAAAGATGCCCTACACAACCTAGAACAGACGCAACTCCAACTGATTCAGCAGGAAAAGATGGCGTCCCTAGGGCAGCTAGTGGCAGGGGTTGCCCACGAGATCAATAACCCTGTCAACTTCATCGCTACCAATTTAGAACCAGCTAAGGAATATGTGGCAGAGTTGACCCGCCTCCTACGCTTGTTTATGACCCACTATCCCGACCCCGTGGTGGAGGTGGCAGAAGTCCTGCAGTTTATCGATTTGGATTTCATCATCACCGACTTGCACAAGATCATGGAGTCTTTTCAAGTAGGGGCGAATATGCTCACCAATATTTCCCGCTCCCTGCGCACCTTTTCCCGCTCCGATAGCACTACACCTGTCCCTGCCAATATCCACGATGGTATTGATAGTACCCTGTTAGTTTTAGGGCATCGTTTCAAACCCAGAAACAAACGACCAGAGATCAAAGTAGTAAAGAAGTACGGCGATTTACCCCTAGTGAAATGTTACCTGGGACAATTGAACCAGGTGTTCATCAACATATTGGCAAATGCCGTCGATGCCTTTGACGAGTATTTTCAGAACGGGGGGGATCGATCGCCGCAAATTGTCATCTGCACTAGAGCAGAGGGGGACAAGGTCTGCATTCACATCCGGGACAACGGACCGGGGATGCCCGATCAGGTACGGGAGCGTATCTTTGAGCCTGCTTTTACCACTAAGCCCGTTGGCAAGGGTACAGGGTTAGGTCTGTCCATCAGTCGTAAAATTATAGAAGAACAGCACCAAGGGCAGATTACCTGCACTTCCGTCGAGGGAGAAGGCACAGAGTTTACGATTACCATACCCCTCTCTATTCCATGATGTAGTATAGAAATCTATACAGATGAGCTAACCAAGGTCATGTTTACGGTCATTGCTATTCTTGTCCTCGCTATTTTGGTCTTTGTCCATGAAGGGGGTCACTTCCTGGCGGCGCGCTGGCAGGGAATTAAGGTGCATAGTTTTTCCATCGGGTTTGGTCCCATTCTGTGGCAGTGGCGGGGGCAAGAGGTGACCTACTGTCTGCGGGCAATCCCCTTGGGCGGTTTTGTCAGTTTCCCGGACGATGTGGACGCAAGGGACAAAAACCTATTAGCTAATCGTCCCCTGGGGCAAAGGGCGATCGTGATGCTGGCGGGGGTGACGGCTAACTTTTTCTTTGCCTATCTCTTGCTAGTCCTCGTGGCATGGCAGACGGGTACACAGGTACTGGACCAACCAGGGTTACGGGTACTCAACTACAGCTATCCCAACTCCCCAGCGGCGGTGGCGGGTATCCAGCCAGGGGACATCATTTTGGCAGTAGACAACCATGACCTCGGCAACCAAGAAAACATCATCACGGAATTTCAACGGGAAGTGGCACGCCACCAAGACCGATCGATGCTTCTGACTCTGGCACGGCAGGGGCAAACATTATCTGTATCTGTCTCTCCCCAGGGCAATCCTCCCCGCCTTGGCATTTTGCTAGATTATGCTGGCACAAAGGTAAGGCAACCCTTTAGTAATCCCCTCCATGTTTTGGTAGCAGCAGCGGTCAGTTGGTGGGACCTATGCCAGATCACTTTGCAGGGACTCCAGGGCTTGCTAACCAACTTTCAGGAAACCTCCCAGCAGCTAGCAGGTCCAGTGGCGATCGTGGCGACGGGTTCCCGCATTGCTCAAACGGGCTGGACGGAGTTGTGCAACTTTGCTGCCATCATCAGTATCAACCTAGGGATTGTCAATCTTTTACCTTTACCCGCTTTGGATGGGGGACAACTATTGTTTCTGCTAGTGGAAGCATTGCGAGGAGGCAATCCGCTCCCCAAGGAAATCCAGGAAAATGTCATGCAGGGGGGGTTAGTAGTGCTGCTGAGTATAGGTATGTTTATGATCTGCCGTGATTCCTACAATCTGCTGCAGGGCTACCTAGAACAGATTTTTTAGGGACTAATGACAATTTCAATGCGGTCTTCCCCGTTGGTAGGGCTGGCATCAGCGCTGGCAAACCAATAGTAACGGTCTTTACCCACCTTACTTTTGAGATAATTCTCCACAGCGAGGGCACGGCGGTAGGGCAAGTTGAGACTCTCCTCAGCGGTAGCCTGGGTACGAGCATGGCTGATAATGCGGATATGGCTGTTGGGTTGGGGGGGTAACTGCTGGGCAATCTGATCAAGGAGAGGTAACCCTTCTTCCCGCAGGGTGGCAGTGACAGGTAAAAATAGGACGTTACTATCGAGGACAAAGCGTTGACCACGGGGGGCGGAATTATTGACTCCTAGGGGGGGAAACCACTGCGGCTGCCATTGCGCCAAACCAATACCTAAACCGCTGGAGAGCAGCAAAGCTAGGACAAAACCAAAAGGCGATCGGGGGCGTTTTCTCGTGCTACGCTGAGGTCTGGATATTTTGAGCTGGTCACCATGAAAAGTTGGCTTTCCTACGTGCTCCTGTTGTTTATTCCCCTGTCGATCGCGGCGTTTTTTCTGCATTGGGGGGCGGCGTTAGTGTTTTGTACTTCCTGCTTAGCTATCATACCCCTTGCCTCCTGGTTAAGTACAGCAACGGAGGAAATTGCTGTGGTTTTAGGTCCTTCCTGGGGGGGACTCCTCAATGCCACCTTTGGCAATGCGACAGAACTAATTATTGGCATTGTTGCCCTCAAGTCAGGCTTTGTCAACATTGTGAAGGCGAGTTTGACCGGTTCAATTATTGGCAATTTGCTGTTAGTGATGGGCTTATCCATGTTTTTGGGGGGCTTGCGCTACAAAGAACAGAACTTTCAACCGACTATGGCAAGGGTAAATGCTTCCGTGATGAATCTAGCAGTAGTTGCCATTCTCCTGCCCACAGGGTTAAATTTCTTCGCCTCTGGCATCCCCGAAGCTAGACTACAGGGCTTGTCCGTAGCTGTCTCCATCGTCCTGATTCTAGTTTATATATCTACGCTGTTGTTTTCTATGAAGACCCACGCCTATTTGTATGATGTGGGAATGGTAGAACTAGAAGAAGCAGAACATGACCCCAGTAAAGTCAATCTCTGGCTCTGGTTAGGTGTGTTGCTAGTGGCGACGGTGTTTATTGCCATCGAATCGGAATTGTTGGTGGATACCCTAGAGGAAGCAACCGATCGGTTGGGATTGACAGCATTATTTACGGGGGTAATTTTGTTACCAGTAGTGGGGAATGCGGCGGAGCACGCCACTGCCGTCACCGTAGCGATGAAGGACAAGATGGAGCTGTCTATGTCTGTTGCCGTAGGTTCTAGCATGCAGATTGCCCTGTTTGTGGCACCGCTGTTGGTCTTGTTGGGGTGGGTGCTAGGACAGCCGATGGATTTGAATTTTAATCCCTTTGAGTTGCTGGCAGTGGGCATCGCCGTTTTGATTGCTAATTCCATCACCTCCGATGGCAGTTCCAACTGGTTAGAAGGAGCATTGTTGCTGGCTACCTACATAGTTTTGGGTATCACCTTCTATTTCCATCCCGCCTAGCCTGGGAGTGGAAGTTAAAAATAAGGCTGGATCAATGCAGTGGTTTTTGGTCCAGTTCTTTCGCAGCTAAACTACGCCTAGAAGTATAGGCAGCAAGCCAGTGACTGTTTGTATTTCTGCCTGTTGTTATCTTATTTTTTCTTAGCCTGCAGCCCCGATTGAATTTTCTGCCACTGCTGTTTGACTTGACCGCTGTTTAGTAGTTCTTGGGCTGTAGCTAGACCTGTAGCTAGGTCTGGACTATAACCACATTGCCATAGATAAAAACCACTATTCCAAATCACACTCCTTTGCAATTCATTGCTCCCCCCTGCTAAAACTTCCACCATTAGTTGCACACAGCTATTGAGATCAGACCAACGGGGATTGCTGCCCTGCATACCATAGCTGCGAGGATTGACTATTAATCTTTGACTTGTTTGACCACAGTTAATGGCTGTAATACCAGACCGATCGCGGGGTAGATCACAACTGCCCTCTAAGCCTTTCACAGTGACAAAGTGATTTTTACCTACCAGATGTAAAGCCTCTGTGATAATAACCTCTGTGGGAGGATGGACATAACCAACCATCAATTGCACGGCACCGGCATAGGGACACCAAATTAGTTCCAAAGTAGCGATGGGTGGTCTCTTGCCAATCTGCTCTCGATAGGGAACCAAATCATTAGCTAGGGGAAAATGTTCTGGCACATAAATAAATGCCAAATTAAATTCTTGCAGAATGTTATGAATTTCTGACAACGATCGGTTACGCCAATTTATACCTAAACTCTGCCAAATGTCAATCAAAGGCACCCCTTCTTTGGTGGGCATTCGATCGCCACCGTGCTGCAGAACAGGAATACCAATACTACTTAGAACTAAGGCAGTCAGGGGACTGAGGGGAATAGTGCGGTCTCTACCGTCATAGGGCTGAGTGAGCATGACTACAGTTTTATCGATCGGTGATAATTGGGGACCTAATTCGTAGTAGGCATCTAGCATTCCTGCTAATTCGGCGCTGGTTGGTCTCTTGATGCGATGGGCAATCAAAAAAGCACCAATTTGAGCAGGTGTAGCCTCTTTTTTGAGCATCATATGTGAGGGGCGAGGAGAAAATTACAGGAGTAGTCAATTTGGCTCAACAGGGTGTAGTTGACAAAACATAGCGATATAAACAAATCAAACTGGATACAGGATTACCAGGCAGTCCAAAGATAGCAGTTTGGTACTTATGATCGACACCAAAATAAAAGGGTTTGCCTGGACGTTGTTTGACACCATGTATATAGCAGGTTACCTCCATTTCTGACCAGATGGCAGGCAAAAAGTCATATTTCCCCTTAGAAATTCCCCCTGTATAAATCAGTTGCTCATAATTCTGTGTAGCCTGCTGGTAATGCTCCTTTAATACTTGATAGTCATCTGGCAGAACAATAGTATCTACTTCCTGATAACCATGTTTGAGAAATGCCGATCGGAGGGCATAAATATTTGACTGTCTTAGTTGATAGGACTGGGGTGTTTGCTGGGGCGGAATTAACTCATCCCCTGTGCTGATTATAAGCGTAGATGGTAATCGTTTTACTCGCACTTGTGTATAGCCCAAGGAAGCGAGAATACCCCAGTCAGTTGGTTGTAAAATTCTACCTTCCTGTAATATGCTTTGTTGAGCAGTTAAATCACTACCGCGACGATGTGCATGGGCATAGGGCAACCAATTTTTTTCTTGCACAATGTAAGCTTTGCTGTTTCTAACTGTAACGTATTCGTAGGGGATAACCAAGTCACAACCCACAGGTAGGGGTGCCCCTGTCATAACTTCTATGGCAGCCGTATGCTCCTGTAACAATAGAGGTGGTTTACCAGGCGTAGCTGTAGCACTAATGATAAATTCTCTCCTTCCCTGCTGATATTCTTCCCACATTACAGCAATCCCATCCATCATTACGCGATCGATAGGTGGGTAGTCCCGATCGGTGGTAATAGTCATCGCCAATGTACCATGCCTGGGGTGCGCTAAATCCAAGTCATCTTCACCCCAATTAGGCAAATTATCTCTAATTAAACTGGTAGCTCGGTCTGGGTCTATCATAAGTTTAGTGATCTAGCTGAGTTATATATTCATTGACATAGTCCGCAACCTGAACTTAGCAATTACCTACTCTTCTGTCTGGGCTACTTAACAATCATGTCTTGAATAAACCAGTTGTCATTTTGCCGTAGGAGTTTGTAAGTGACTTCGTACTGGTCATCAGTTTGGGAATAGGCAGCCACTCGTTCCCCCCGGTAAATATAGTCGCGGTCTTCCCTAATTACAGCTACCACCTCAGCTTTATCTGTGCCCTCGGGCGTGACGGTCTTAATTTCTACTTGCTTGATAGTGTAAACCATGTGGGCTTGGTCTGCCTTGTTGCGTTCTGCCCGCTGTCGCCATTCCGAGAGGCTGGGGTCTACCAAAATGGTCTCTAGGGCAGCGATGTCGTACTTCTCCCCCATTGCCTGGGCTTTGATGGTCTGCCATCTGTTGATAATTTGCGTGGCTTGTTCTACATCCATTTCCTCTGGCACTTTCAGGAGAGCAACCTGGCTGAAACTCCCTAGTACAGGTCTTTGGATCAGCACTAAAGGTGCAGTCGGGGAGGGCACAGATAACAAGCCTTGGCGGCGCAGTAGCCACAGTCCTATACCACCACCCAAACCTGCAAGGGCAACTGCCACAATCAGGAGCAAACGGGGGAGAAACCTCCCTGTCCCCCTAGTCACCGCAGGACTTGGTTCCCTCTCCACAGGCGGGGTAGAAATAGGGATAGCAGCAGGGGATGGCACGGCAATTGTGGGGGGGGCAGGGGGAGCGGTGGGGCGGGGCACAGAACTGGGTACCCATTCCCCAGCACTTTCGGAGGCGGGAGCTTGGGAGAGTTCTTCCAGGTAGGTTTCCACCTGCTTTTCGGCAAAGTAAGCCTTCAGGGAGGGAGACTTCCCCGCCAGGTCAGCAAAATGGGGATAGACTTCCTTTTCCAGCCACCGTTCGCAGTACCAACAAAGATTGAGCAATAGATCGGGTTCCGCGTTGGGGTCAGGGCGAAATTTCACGATCGTGTCATACTCATTGCTGAGAATAATTTCTGATAGGGCTTCTTCCGTCTGTCCCAAGAGGAGGGAACAGAGGGCAGTTTCCAGATAGACATTTTGGTTGGGGCGAAGCTTGAGGAAAATGCCCTGGGCACGGCGAATGTAATCGGGGCGGAATTCGGCAAATCCCCTAGCAATGAGGCTATAACCGTGCAGATAGCTAGCTACGAGGGAGGGACGTTTAGCCTCTTCTGCAAACAATTGTTCCTGGGTGTGGGTGGGGAGGTATTGCCGCACCTGTTGGATAAAGTGGAGGAACTGCTCCCGATCTAGACCAGAGTAGTCGTTGCCTGTGCCTTCGATGCCACCCCGTTCATCGAGCATCTCTTTGAGGAAAGTAATTGCCTGCCCCATACGCTGGGGATGATGGTTGAGGAGGTGCAAAATGCGGTGGGGTCTCAGTTTGAATAGGTATGCCTGCAGTTCTCCCCGTAGGTGCAAAAATAAGCCTGCCTCCATCAATTCGGTCTGTGCCTGCTCTAGGGCATCCCCCGCGGCGGTGAAATTCCCCTGCTGCCACTGCTCTAACCCAATTGCTTGTGCGGCTAAAGCCCTGACCAAAATGCGGTCGCTGCGGGTCAAATCATCTTCTTCCGGCTCTGGTTGGGCAAGGTCGAGGACTGCCTGGTATTCCCCCACACTGTACAGGATTAGCAGTGCCCCCATGCGATCCCTGTCGGGAATTTCCAGGGTTTGCTCCCCCTCTGCTAGGATGTGGTCGTATTCTAGGCGTTGTTCGGGGTCGGTCAGAACTTGATACGATCGTTCGAGGACCCGTCGCCGTGCTTGGAGGGCTGCCTCGGAAAAATCGCGGTGGGGTATCCAGGTTGCCAGGGAATGGTAGACCTGCTCAATGTAGGTAGGACTGGCATCGGGTGCTATCCCTAAAATACGGTAGTGGTCAAGGGAAATACGCACGGCAGTTGCTCAATTGGGTTGTCTCTAACATACCAGATTTTTTCCTAGTCCCGCTGCGACAGGAGTTTTGCCACCAGATTAGCGATCGTTACCAGCAGGCACAAAATCAAGGCTGTTGTCCAGGCTAATTGCTGTTGATTGGCAAAGGGGGAGCGGGAAAATTCATAGATTAAAACTGCCAGGGAAGCTGTCCTATCCCACACACTACGTGCCCAATATTGATTGAAAAGGGCAGTAAAAATGAGAGGAGCGGTCTCCCCCATCACCCGTGTCACTGCCAGGAATATCCCTACTGCAATAGAGGGCAAAGCCGCAGGCAGGAGGACGCCCAACACCACCTGTGCCTCAGTAGCTCCCACTGCCAAAGCCGCCCAGCGCAAATCCTCTGGTACTTGGTGCAGACTTGCCAAACTAGTACGGAACACCACAGGCAACATGACAATTCCTAGGGCAACTGCCCCCGCCACCGCAGAAAAGGAGAAACGTCCCTGGGTCAACTGTGCCGTCGGTAGGACAATCAGTCCATAGACAAACACCCCCGTCAGGATAGAAGGGACGCTGTAGAGGACGTTAGCCGCCACCTTGATCCCCCTCCCCCCTATCCCTTGCCCCAGCAGGTTGACCGCTCCCATCGCCCCCTCCTGCCCTGCTAATCGCCCCCCTTGGTCCGGGTCAGAATCAAACTCCGCCACATAGACAGCCGCTGCCACCCCCAGCGGGACACTCCAGACCATCGCCATGGTCACCATAACGATCGTGCCCACCAGAGCATTGGCAAAACCGCCCCCTTCGCTGTGGGGGGGTGGGGGTAACTGGGTAAAAGCCGCTAAGTCAAAACGGGATAAGCCCTGACGCACCACGTAAAACAACAGACTGACCAAGGGGACAAGACACAAAAGCGTGCAGAGCAGCGCACAGAAAGACAGCAGACGATCGGTTAAGGATCGCCAAGAGAGGGAGTAAGTGAGATTATCTCTGTCTTTCCAAACGTCTTTCGTAATCTTTCTTCACCAACTTGTAGATCAGTTCCGCATTAAAAACAGACTGCATGGCTAAACCCATCGTGGGATTGCGATCGAGGAGTGCCCGCAACTCTGTTTTCTTCCATTTTAGCACTCTGGTAGGGGCAAGGGTTTTGGTTGTGGCGGTAGCCGCTCCCCCCTGCAAAAAACTCATCTCCCCGATGATATTGCCGTCTTTCAGTTGGGCAACTTCTTTGCCTGCCTTTTGCACCGACACAAGACCGTTGTAAATCAAAATTACACTGTCAATATCTTCCCCCTCTTGGCTGATCACAACTTGGGGGGGCAAATTCTGCCACTCCCCTATGCGCAATAACTTCTTGTATTCTAGGAGGGAAAAGCGGTGGAAGACTGTCTCGTAGAGTTCCATTTCGTCTGGCTGGAATTTTAACTGCCCCCGCTCCACCAAGGCGTACAAAATTTGTCCTGCATTGATGATAATAAAACAGCCATTCCACAGAATACCTACCCACAGAGGATGGTCAGCAATTAAAAAGTCATAGCTAATTTCGGCAATGCTGGCACAAATGGCTACGATCCGCAGTAATAAAATATCCCTGACGAGGTAACTAATCGCCTGCAGGGAGTAGGAAACATGACCAAATAACTCATAGGGCATAACTAGAGGTGGGCTGCTGTAGCAATTCGTGGAGAGGGCAATCACTGGGACCAAATACTTCACAGGAATTGTTGGGACTCTCAGTCAGTTTCACCCGATAAAGTTCTGCCCCTAGCTCTCTGATTGGCTCTGTGAGGACGTTCTGGATATAAACGGCAATGTTTTCAGCAGTGGGCACCACTTCGGCAAAGTAGGGAATATCAAAGTTCAAAAAGGTATGGTCTAAGGGTTCAATCACGTAGGTTTTGATCACTTCCTCCAACTTTTCCAGATCAATAATCATACCTGTACGGGGATGAATTTGTCCTTTGACTGTAATTTCCACGTAGTAATTATGTCCATGACCATTGGGGCGGGCACATTTACCATAGATGGCTGTATTTTCTTCCAAAGAAAGGGTCTGTAATGCTAACCGATGGGCGGCAGCAAAATGGCTTTTGACCGTCAGATATGCTTCCATAGAGTTTCCTTTATAATCTGCCCAAAGTTGTGGATGTTCGTAGAGCTGGATGTTTACCAATGGTAAATGGGGAGCAAGGCGTTGCCAAATTACTCTGGCGATATTTTCCGTAGTTGGCAGGGATGCCTGAAATTCTGGCCAGACGTTATTCAAATAACTGAAATTTAAGTGCTGGACAACTTCCCTGTGGATGATATGTTTGACCTCTGATAGGTTTAAGACCATGCCGTTGTGGGGGTCTATTTCCCCTTGCATGGAGACAAACAGTTCGTAATTGTGCCCGTGACCAGGGAAAATGCTACCTTTGCCAAAGCGGCGAAAATTTTCTTCTTCCGACAACTCCGGTAACCAATAGCGATGACTGGCGGCAAACTGGGCACGGCGATTGACAATACACTGAGGCATGCACTCCGATCGTTCTCTCTCCCTTTAGCCTAGCATCTTTGGGGACATCCTACCATTGCAGTTCACAGATTGTGCCTTGGGGCTGATTGGGGCGGCGCTGGAATTTCCCCCGCAGGCGTTTTGCCAGTTGCTGGGCGTGTTTTGTTCCCCCGCTAACTCTGGGGTTGTCCTGGGGCAGTCCTACGCCGTTGTCGATGACTCGGATGGTGCGTTTGCCTTCTATCTCCTTGCAGACTACGGTCAGGCGCGTGGCACCCACAGCGTGCTTCCCCACGTTGCAGAGGGCTTCTTCCAAAAAATCGCAGATTTCCCGCTTCAGTTCGCCGCTTAGCCCCCGATCGTCTATGGGCTGGATGTCTGGAATTTTTACCTTGAGGGAGCGAAAACAGGCAAAGTCCCGCTGCATGGTGCGGTGGTAGACTTCAAACAGTAGTTCATGGAGGGGAATGGAGGCAGCTCTGGCTAAATTTTCGGGACGCAGGGATTCATAGACGGTGCGCAGTTCCCGATCGAGTTGTTGCAGTTTGGTGATGATGACAGCCTGGGGTACTTCTTCCATCTTGAGGAGGCTGAGCATTTCCCCTAGGGTGTGCAGGGGTCCATTGTGCATAGCATTAAAAGCATCATCAAGGGTGCGCTGTCGCTGTTCTAAGAGTTCTGCCTGCTGCTGTAAAAAGGCGCGGAAATCCCTGACGTTACGTGTAATTATTGTACTACTTATGGTGCTAAAAATTGTAGGGGCAATAGGTAGCCAGTAGTGACGGACTAACAGTCCATAATTAGCGCTAAAGAGGAGCATAATACTGCCTGCTAGCCCTCCATACATAGACCAAGGGGAATTACAACGGAGCGCCCAAACCATTCCCCCCAAACCTCCTACCAGGATCAAACAATACTCTAGCCAGAGGGGTATAGAACACAGGGGCGATCGTTTATCTAATACCGTACTGAGAATTTGACTGACAACGTGGGCATGGTATTCTACGCCATAGATTTCTGTGTTGTAGGCAAAGAAAGTGTCTTTAGCACTGAAGGGAGCAGTGTAACCAATAATTACCACTTTATCCTGCCAGTAAGCCCGATCGTTTTTCTTGGTCTGGAATTCCTGCAATGAAAGAATAGGGAATTTTGCTCCCCTCCGCCAGTTAATTAATATTTGATTGCCACCGCTATCAGTGCGCACATAGCCGCCATTATTACCAGTAAAACGGGGCAGTTCTACATCGCCAAAACGAAAGGCATTTTTATCCCTAATACCGTTGGTGAGGGTGATACCTGCTGCCTGTAAATACAAACTAGCTAAACGGGTGGCAAAGGCAAACTTATACTCCCCATTTGTACCGAAGGCAGATAGCAAAGCGCGACGAATTTTACCGTCCTGGTCTAGTAATACATCGGCAAATCCTACTTTTTCTGGGGGTAGGGGAGGAGGTTGGACAAGGGGGTTAGAAGGGGCAGGTAAAACTGATTTTTCAATCCCCACTACTTGGGGGGTATGTTGCCAAATTGTCTGCAATTCTGCTGTGCCTGGGGGAACAGGTAAATCCCGAAAAATGTCTACCCCGATCGCTCTGGGCTGGTGCTGTTTTAAGTCGGAAATTAGCTGGGCAAGGACTCCATCGGGTACAGGGTAGCCCACATTTCTGATATCTTCTTCATTGATGCCAATAATCACAATTCTGTGATCAGGGGCTTCAGGGGGGTTATGGGCAAAACTCCAGTCCAAGATGTTTAGTTCCCAACTCTGCCATAGTCCCCCCACCTTAGTCAAAATCACAATGGCAGTCACCGTCAAACCAGAACTGAGGGGGAGCAAATTTTCCTGGCACCAGAGGAGGAAATTATGCATTTGCCTTTTGTAAAAGAAAGACACCCGCTGCTAAACCAATTAAATTCGGTAGCCATGCTGCCAAGACAGGGGAGAGAATTTCCACTTGCCCTAATGCTCCACACACAAACAACAAAACATAGTAACCAAAAATAATCATCACACTGATACCAAACCCGATCGCTGTACTCGTTTTTTGGGGACGCATTCCCAGGGGGGAACCCACTAAAGCAAATACCACACAAATAAAGGGCAAAGCATACTTCTGTTGTAGGCTCACTTCTAATTTGCGGGCCTCTTTCCAGTTACCGGATTGCCGTGTTAGTTCAATAAATTTCGTCAATTCACGGATGTTCATTTCTTCCGCACTGCGCTGTTCCTGGGCAAAATCGAGGGGGGCACGGGGCAGACGTAAATCCTGCCGTTCAAAGCGCAAAATACTGTAGTATGTACCGTCCGGTTTGATTAAATAATTGGTGCCGTTGCGAAATTCCCATACCCCTTGGTCAGGTTTCCATCGGGCTGATTCGGCTGAGAGGATTTGTTGAATTTTTCCCTGGGAGAAATCTAAAACCGTAATGCCATACATAACTTCCCCATCAAAGCGGCGGGCATAAAAACTGCGCACTAGTCCCTGTTCCCTACTGCCATCGGGCTTGATAATTTCCCCGTATTGCTGATAGAAAATATCCCGATCGCGAAACTGAGGGTTGTTTTGTTTGAGGGCACGGCGTAGGACATTTTTCGCCTGAAAATTAGCGGAGGGAACAATCACTTCATGGAAGGCAAAGGTAATGCCAGAGACCAATAAACTTAAAACTAAAGCGGGCATGACTAGGCGATAAACCCCAATGCCACAACTACGCAAAGCGGTAATTTCTCCATCGGAGGCAAAGCGTCCATAGGTCATCAAAGTTGCCAACAACATGGACATGGGGAAGGAATAAACCATGAAGCCGGGTAACTGTAAAGCAAACACTTCCAGGGCAGTAAAAACACTCAACCCCGCATTGGTAATCAGACGAATTAACTCAAACAAAGACCCGATCGCTAGAGCAATAGAAGTAAATGCCCCCACCCCGAACAAAAAGGGACTGACCATCTCGCTAATTAAATAGCGGTCCATGATGGAGATAGGGGAGAAACTAACAGTAATAACCGCTCGCTGTTTTGTTTTGGGAAAAGTTGCCATGCCCACGCAGGTACTGCCAATCTATTTTAACTTTCCCTATTCAATGCCGCTACTGCTGGGTGCGGAGAAGAATATACCGGCAATGCCCTGGTAGAGGTAAAACAAGCCCCCGATCGTGAGAATTACGCCCGCTACTTGCAAAACCTTTTCACTGTGGGGAATGAACTTGCGGGCCTGTTTGGCAAACCCCACACCCACACTCGCCAGAAAAATAATCAAGGTATAGCCCACGCCATAGGAGGTCATCACTAGAGCACCTAGGAAGGGTGAACCTGTGCCCCCCGCCGCCAGTAGGGTAGCAATGGCAATGCTCGCCCCACAGGGAGAAAGTACCGTCCCAAAGGAAACCCCCACCCAAAAGGGATGCCCCAACCACCCCAGGGCATTGAGACGGGGCAATTTGCCCAATTGCAGGATGCCTAACTGCTTTAGACCCGCCAGGAGGATACCCACCCCGATCGCCACGTAAATATAGCTACGCCATGCCACCAGTACAGCGTTGGTAAGACCAGCAAACGCCCCCAGGACGGCAAACAGACTGCAACCCCCCCCGACAAAAAATAAAGAATTAGCCAGAGCTGCGCGGCGGCATTGGGGTTCCAACGTACCAATGTAGGTGAGATAGACGGGCAGGAGGGTAACAACACAGGGAGTGAGGCTGACAATCACCCCCCCCAGAAATGCCAGTAGGGGTAGTAAAAACATAGACTGACTGACTTGCCCCAACCAGTTTTGATAGGTGACGATCGTGGGGAGGAGAAGACGATGCCAAACTACCGTCAGTTGTTCCCAGAGAGGAGAGAGGAGAAGGTACAGACAGACCCCCACCCCAAAACCCAGGGGGATTTGCCACCTACTGCTTAGCCATTTCTGCCAGCGCCGCATCTATCGCTTTGGTAAAGGTTTCCACCGTCGCGCCGTGGGAAAATTGCTCCAAGACTTTCCCTGAGCGGGGGTCAATGGCTAGAATTAACCCCGTTTGACCGCCATATTTGTTGAAAAAGTCCGTTAGATTGACAGAAGCAGCTACTTGGCGGGATGCCTGCAAACTCTTACTATCAGTGATGTCAAAGGTAATAAAAGTCACTCTCCCCTTATATTTCTCCTTCACCTGTTGCACTGTCGGCTCCATCTGGCGGCACATAGGACAATTGCGGGCTTTGACTTGCACGATCGCTGGTTTGTCCTGGAATTGGGAGGGGAGGGGGTTACCCACCGACGCAATTTTGCCTCCCCTGTGGGCATAGACAGCTAGGGTAGGTAAAGATACAGCGACAAGTACAGGCAGGAAGGAACGCATCAAACTTACCTCAAATCTGGAAAAATTATAGCGATGTCCGTCGCCGCAGGTCCCACACCTGGGTACTATTCTCCTCCCCCGTCAAACACCGCACCTGTATCCTGTGGTCAGCGACAAAGCCTTGGAAACTGGCACCGAAAGTAGCATCAGGACAAATCGGTAAATGCAGCGGTAAAAACTGCCTCTCTGTATCGATCACATCCAAAGTGGAATAGAGGTCGAGGCCATTTGAGCGGTCAACTCTTAACACCAAAAAACGCCCATCGGGGGAGAAGGCAAGGGGAGTGACATACTGCAAGAAGACAACTGAGCGATGACGTAGGAGAGGAAGGGCGTTTGTTTTTCTATCTAAAAAGACCAAAGAGACGGTAGGAGTTTGAACATGGGCAGGGAGGCACTGTCCTTTTTGGTAGGGAGTGCGTTGCAGAGTGCCAGTAGTAAAAAAAACCCGCCCCGATCGGGGTTGTACCAGGGCAGGACTTTTGTAGTTAACGGCACTCACGTGCCTACAGGAGGGGTCTAGCTGTTGGATGAACCTAGATATATCTTCTCCCTGCGCCAAAGCGGGCAAAGCCAGAATGCCCACCACTCCCCCCAGAGCCACCAGCCGCATAAAGGCTCCTAGTTGCTGTCAGGGGTACTTAAGCGCAGATGGCGCCTGATCTCCTCTTTGCGTTGGTTTTCCTTATCTTTGCGTTGCTCAAAGAAATTGACACCCGTGCTGCGCCGAATATGTTCCTGAATGCGCTGTTTGTTAGCCTCACTCATGTTACCACCTCCAGTACTAAGGGCATTATAGACTAGGATTTGGCAGCTTTCTCCCCTTTGCCAGAGTTAGCCTTGATCCAATCAAAGGATTTTTGGGCGGCAAAGAAAGCAAACCGTTCCACCTCCGGCGCTGCCTTATTTTCCTCCGTGTCTACCATGGAGTTTAGTACTTGGAAGAAAGAGACTACTCTCACCTGGGGCTGTTTGTCGGTCTTGTCGTTGGCGTTAACCTGGGCAATCAACCGATCGAGGTCTTCTCTTTCAAAAAAGAAGGGGATAAACACCTGTTCTCCCTGGGAAACCGTAAACAGACCGCCGTTTTGTTCATCCGTCATTTCCACAGCAAAAAAGACAGGGACGTTGGGGAGTTCTTCCCCGTTGCCGCCAAAGACTGCCGCCGCTGCCTGCAAGCTGGATTCCGAAGGTACAAGCTGGTAGACAATGTCTTTATCCTGGTTGCTGTGCACAAAATTGTACATATCCCGCATTGAACGGGCGAGAATCTGGGGTTCTAATTCTGGACTACTGCTTTGAATTTGCCGAAGGGTAGTCTCGGCATCCTGGGGATTGAGGAAGAAGGGCAAGACCCGATCGCTGTCCTTTTCGCCGTTTGTACCCACCAGGGGAATGCCCTGGCTATCGGTGATGACAAAAATGGGAATCGTAGCTAGACGCTCTACTACCTGGGCTTCTGTCAGGGCAAAGGCGGGCAGCGCCAAACCCATGAGGAGAGCAACTAACACCCACAGCCGCACAAAAAAGGTAACCACAAACTTACTCCTGAAGGGGGATGCCCCTAGTTTAGCAGATGGAGCTACCTCTTACCCTGGGTCTCTAGGGCTTTTTGCACGGCACTGCTGGAAGGCACAAATTGGAAGGTGGCACTGGTGGGGTCAGGTTTGCTGGTGGGGGTGGCAATCATAGAGCTAATTACCCGATCGAGGGGCACTACCTCAATTCTGGGCTGTGGTGCTTGGGGATTTGCCTTGCGGTACTCGTTGATAAAATTTTGGAGGTCAGAGCGATCGAAGTAGAAGGGCGTGAATTTTTTCCCCCCCTCCTCAATCATAATTACACTGCCATTTTTATCAGCGGTGGCATAAAAAACAGGGATACCTTCAAACTGGTTGTCGGGTTTACCCTGTTCCCGCAGGACGGCACGGGTGGCTTCCAAACTGTTGCGGGCGGGTACCAGCACAAACTCAACATTGGGGGATTTCTTTTGCTTTTGTAATTCAAAGAATTGGGGCATAGAAGCGGCAACAATGCGCACCTGTCGGGCAAGGGGGGGATTAACTCTTTGCAGGTCTTGCATAGCTACCTGGGCATCATTGTAGCTGAGGTAAAAACGAATAATTTGTACTTCCTTACCCTTGTTGTTGAGGGCTAAAGCCACTGGTTCATTTTGGGGGGTCATCAACACAAACAGGGGGACAGAACTGAGACGACTGATCACTTGTTGTTCCGTCATTGCCACTGCTGGGGTCACTATTCCTAACAGCAAACTGCTAGTTACTGCCATCAACTGTCGCATCATTCCTCTTGCTCCTAAATCTCCTAAGTCATGCCTACTTTAACAAAAGAATTTTTACCCTGGGAAAGGTTCCCTAGTTTTTCAAGCCTGTAGCTGCCACCCCCCGCAGGAGTTGTTTTTGTCCCAACCAGAACAGCAACAAAACTGGCAGAGTGGCAATGACAACGGCTGCCATCAACAACGACCAGTCAGCGGTGTAGAGTTCCTGGAAGCCCGCTAATACCTGTTGCACCGTCTGCAGGCTGGGTTTGGTAGTAAATAGGAGGGGCTTGAAGAGATCGTTCCATTCCCCTATGAAAGCAAAGAGAGCTAAGGTTACAATAGCAGGTCTGGTCAGCGGGAAAATAATATACCACAGGATTTGCCAGCGGTTGGCACCATCGAGCAGGGCAGCCTCTTCTAGGGCAAGGGGGATAGTGGACATATATTGCCGTAGCCAAAAGATACCAAAGCCACTGGCAGCGGAAGGTAAAATCAGGGCGGCATAGCTGTTAATTAAATGACCTGTACGCAGGACTAAAAAGATGGGCAAAGCTAACAGTTGAAAGGGGATGACAAGGGTAGCAATCACGGCAAATAAAACAACATTCTTGCCATAAAAATTTAAGCGGGAGAGGGCATAGGCAGCCAGGAGGGAGGTTACAATTTGGCATAAAGTTGCTCCTATAGCCACGATCGTGGAGTTGACAAATGCCAAGATAAAGTTAGCTTCTGTCCAGGCTTGGCGGTAGTTAGCGAGGGTCAAATGGCTGGGTAACCAACTGACGGCGGGACGAAAATCGGGGGGAGCCAGGGAGGTGATGACCACAAACACTAAGGGTAACAGGAGTAGAATTACCCCTAGCCACAAAATAGCCGTTAACCACCAATTCTGCATAACTCGAGGGGGGAATTTAGCTGCATTATACTCTTGACTAACCCAAGTAGGCACTGATTACTTGCGGGTCTTCTTTCACTACCTCTGGCGCACCCAGGGCGATCAACTCCCCAAAGTTCAACACCCCAATCCGATCGCAGACAGACATCACCAGGGGCACATGGTGTTCAATGAGGAGGATGGTCAAATTAAACCGCTGGCGCACATCCCGTATTAATTGGCTCAACTCTGCTTTTTCTCTGGGATTCATCCCTGCCGCTGGTTCATCTAGCAGCAAGAGTTTGGGCTGTAGGGCTAAAGCCCTCGCTATTTCCAAGCGCCTTTGGTCGCCGTAGGCTAAGTGCCTGGCTGGCAGGTGATACCGATCGGCAAGACCAAACAACTCCAACAGCGCCAGACTGGATTCCCGTACTTGCCTGGTGGTCAACTGGCGGCGCCCGTGATGACCGATCATGACATTTTCTAAAACGGACAACTCCCGAAACAGACGGATATTTTGAAAGGTGCGTGCCATCCCCTTTTGTGCCAGTTGATAGGAACGATCGGTGGTTATATCCTCTCCCTGGAAGAACAAGCGCCCCCCACTGGGTTCTATGACCCCCGTAATGATGTTAAAGAGAGTAGTCTTGCCCGCCCCGTTGGGACCGATGAGACCAAAAATTTCCCCTGTCACCACTGTAAAAGAGACATCGTGGAGAGCAATCAAACCACCAAAACGGCGATTCACTTTGTCTAGGACTAATAAATCCATTGCTGAATTGGGCTAGGGTTCGGTAAATACTACCTCCAAGGGCGGCTTTGCAGGCTGTGTCCTGGGGGCAAAAGTAGTTACTCTGATTGCATGGGATTATTCATCTAATAATATTGGAGTAGGAAGCCTTATGGCAAAAGTAGTAGGAATCGATTTAGGGACAACCAACTCAGTAGTCGCGGTCATGGAAGGGGGAAAGCCCACCGTAATTGCTAATGCAGAGGGCTTCCGAACTACTCCTTCTGTGGTTGCTTATACCAAAACGGGCGATCGGTTGGTGGGGCAGATCGCTAAGCGGCAAGCTGTTATCAACCCCGAAAATACTTTCTATTCCGTCAAACGCTTCATCGGACGCAGGTATGATGAGGTAGCCAACGAGGCAAAACAGGTGCCCTACAAAGTGTTGAGGGTAGGGGACAACGTCCGTTTGGAAGCCCCAGCGGTGGGGAAACAATTCGCGCCGGAAGAGATTTCCGCCCAGGTGCTGCGCAAGTTGGTGGAAGATGCCAGCAAGTATTTAGGGGAAAAGGTCACCCAGGCGGTAATTACCGTCCCTGCCTATTTCAATGACTCCCAACGGCAAGCAACTAAGGACGCCGGCAAGATTGCGGGTATAGAAGTGTTGCGGATCATCAACGAGCCGACGGCTGCTGCCCTTGCCTATGGTTTGGATAGTCGCAAGAACGAAACAATTCTGGTGTTTGACCTCGGGGGTGGTACCTTTGACGTGTCTATCCTAGAGGTGGGGGACGGTGTATTTGAGGTGCTGGCGACCAGCGGTGACACCCACTTGGGCGGTGATGACTTTGACAAGAAGATTGTGGATTGGTTAGCCAACAACTTCCTAGCGAAGGAAGGGATTGACCTGCGCAAGGACAAACAGGCGCTGCAACGTCTCACGGAAGCGGCTGAGAAAGCCAAGATTGAGCTGTCCAGTGTTACCCAGACGGAAATCAACCTGCCCTTCATTACGGCTGATGCCAATGGTCCGAAGCACCTGGACGAAGTGCTTACCCGTGCTAAGTTTGAAGAGCTGTGCTCTGATCTAATCGATCGCTGTCGCGGTCCTGTAGAGCAAGCCCTCAGGGATGCCAAGCTGGACAAGTCCAAGATCAGCGAAGTGGTATTGGTGGGTGGTTCTACCCGTATTCCCGCCATTCAAGACCTCGTCCGCCGCATGCTGGGCAAAGAACCCAACCAAACTGTAAACCCCGATGAAGTGGTAGCAGTGGGGGCAGCGATCCAAGCTGGTGTACTGGCAGGGGAAGTCAAGGACATTCTGCTGTTGGACGTAACGCCCCTCTCCTTGGGTGTGGAAACCCTGGGGGGTGTGATGACCAAGATTATTCCCCGCAATACCACCATTCCCACCAAGAAGTCGGAAGTCTTCTCCACCGCCGTTGACGGTCAGACGAATGTAGAAATCCACGTCCTGCAAGGGGAGCGGGAAATGGCTGCCGACAACAAGAGCCTTGGTACCTTCCGCCTCGATGGTATTCCTCCTGCCCCCCGCGGTGTGCCCCAAATTGAAGTGACCTTTGATATCGACGCTAACGGTATCCTGTCGGTTACAGCTAGGGACAAAGGGACAGGTAAGCAGCAGTCCATTACCATTACGGGGGCTTCTACCCTGGACAAGGCAGAGGTGGAAAGAATGGTACAAGAGGCAGAACGCAATGCCGAAGCCGATCGGCGTAAGCGGGAGCAAATTGAGACTAAGAATCAAGCGGATTCCCTCTGCTATCAGGCAGAAAAACAAATCAAGGACTTCGCAGACAAGATCGACAGTGCTGACAAGAGCCGCATTGAAGCCCTCGTCAAAGACCTGCGGGAGGCAATGAACAAGGATGAACACGATCGGATCAAGTCCCTCAGCGAAACCTTGAAGAAGGAAGTTTACGAACTCAGTGCCAAGATGTACCAACAGTCCAGTACGGACGGCAGCGGGTCTAGCTCCAGTAGCAGTAGTAGCAGCGGTGAAGGGGATGTGATCGACGCTGATTTCACTGAGTCGAAGTAAATTACTCCTGTAAAGTTGTGTACTCCTCTGTCGGGTGGGATAGAGGAGTTTTTACTTTATAATTTAGCCATTGCCCAAGCCATCGGTGATGTCCCACGCCCAGCGCCTAGAGGAATTGCGGCGGCTCCTCAATCAAGCCAGTTATGCCTACTATGTCCTCGATCGTCCGATCATGACCGATGCGGTTTACGACCGTCTCTATCGGGAACTGGTGGAATTGGAGGCAGCCCACCCAGAGTTAATCACCCCTGATAGCCCCACGCAACGGGTAGGGGAACATCCCGCTACAGAATTTGTCTCCGTTCGCCATCGTATTCCCCTCTACAGTTTGGACAATGCCTTTAGCTGGGAGGAGATGGTGGCATGGCAGGAGCGCTGTCGCCGCTTGACGGCAGCAGAGTTTACCTATATTTGTGAGCTGAAAATCGACGGAGCAGCCTTGGCGCTGACTTACGAGGAGGGGGTCTTAGTGAGGGGAGCCACCAGGGGGGACGGCATAGAGGGGGAAGACATCACCCCCAATGTCAAAACCATCCGATCGATTCCACTACGGCTGTTGGGGGAAGCGCCTTCTTTGTTGGAAGTGCGGGGAGAGGCTTTTTTATCTTTAGAGAACTTCCAACGCCTGAACAGGGAAAGACAACAGGCAGGGGAATCCCTCTTTGCCAATCCCCGTAATGCTACGGCTGGTACCCTGCGCCAACTTGACCCCCGGGTGGTAGCGCAACGCCGTCTGGATTTCTTTGCCTACCAAGCCTTTGGCTATCCCGATGGCATCACAACCCAGGGGGAAGTCCTGGCATACCTCCACAGTCTGGGCTTTAAGGTCAGTCCTTACCACGAGGTGTGCTCCCAACTGGAGGGGGTGAAGAGCTACTACGATCGCTTTAGCACCCAACGCTATGACCTCCCCTTTCAAACGGATGGGGTGGTGGTAAAAATCCAAGAGTTGGCGGTACAGCAGGAGTTGGGCTATACGCAGAAATTTCCCCGCTGGGCAGTTGCCTGGAAGTACCCCGCCGAAGAGGTCCCCACGATCGTGCAGGCTATCACCATTCAAATTGGCAGGACGGGGGCTGCTACGCCTGTGGCGGAACTCCAACCTGTGCAGCTAGGGGGGACGACGGTCAGCAGAGCCAGTTTGCACAATCGGGAGCGCCTCGAGGAGTTGGATTTGCACCTGGGGGATACGGTAGTGGTGCGCAAAGCAGGGGAAATCATCCCAGAAGTGGTACAGGTGATCAGAGAACTCCGCCCCCCTGGGGCACCAAAATTTATCTTTCCCGATCGCTGTCCCGCATGCCAGACGGAATTGGCACAAGGTAGCCCAGGCACCCGCTGTCCTAACCCCCAGTGTCCTGCCGTCATTAGAGGCGCGATCGAGCATTGGGTCAGCCGCGATGCCCTGGATATTCCGGGTATGGGGGAGAAGTTGATTGCCCAGTTGGTGGCAAAGGGCTTAGTCCGATCGGTGGCTGACCTCTACCGCCTCACCCTGGATGACCTAGTGCAACTCGATCGGTTAGGGGAAAAATCCGCCCGTAAAATTCTGGCTGCCCTGGAGAAATCGAAACAACAACCCTGGGCAAAAGTGCTCTACGGTTTGGGTATCCGCCATGTGGGGCAGGTGACCGCCCAGTTAATTGCCCAGCATTTTAGCCCCGATCGTTTGTTACAGGCTAGTCCCACCGAACTAACGCAGTTGCATGGGATCGGAGACGAAATTGCCCAGGCAGTGGTAGAGTGGGGACAAAATCCCCAAAATCAGGCGCTTATCCAGGCACTAAGGGCAATAGGCTTTCCTTTGGACAGTCCTCCTCCTCCTGAGCGGCAGCAACCCCTGGCAGGGAAAACCTTTGTCCTGACGGGCACGTTACCCCAGCTGAGCAGGGCAGAGGCAAAGGCGCAAATTACAAGTTTGGGGGGCAAGGTCACAGACAGTGTGAGTAAAAACACCAGCTATGTGGTAGTAGGGGAAAATCCTGGTTCTAAGCTAGAAAAGGCGCAAAAATTGGGTATTCCTCTCCTCAGTCCTGGGCAATTGCTAGAATTGTTGCGTAATGTGTAAAAACTGCCTATGTCTTCTAGCTCTGACAGCTTCCTCAAATTAGCCATGCGCAACATGGTCGCCAAGGGGGGCACCTCCCTTAAGCATTTCTTTCTCACCACAATCGGGTTATTGGCAGTACTTTTAACTCTGGCGATTTTATTCCATTGATGGTCGTGTATGTGGAAACCCTGGTGCCCCTGCCAGAGCCTATACCAGAGGAGAGATGGCAGAGTTGGTTTACTCGCTGGGGGGAAGTGATGGGCATCAACGAGCGGGAATGGGAGTTGACCCTGCGGCTGACGGATGATGAGGAGATACGGGCACTGAATCGGCAATATCGCGGTCAGGACAGACCTACAGATGTACTATCCTTTGGGGTAGAGCCTCTGCCAACTGGCATAGGGGGGGAACCCTTTTACCTCGGTGACATTGTCATTTCTGTGCCCACTGCCCAACGTCAAGCCCCCGACCGTTCCCTAGTGGGGGAGATTGTCTGGTTAGCTAGTCACGGCTTTTTGCACCTCCTAGGGTGGGACCATCCCGACGAGGAGAGCTTAGAAAGAATGTGGGGGCAACAGGAAACTCTTATGCAGGCAATTGGCATGGTCTATGGATAAGCCCCTAGAGCGTCCCCCTTCCCTCACAGTGGCAGAGAATGTCTGGGCAAGTTTCCGCTTTGCCTGGGCAGGGATTTGCTACACCTTCCGTACCCAACGCAATTTTCGTATCCAAATAGGCATCGGGATTGTCGCCCTCTGTCTTGCCCTCTTCCTCCGTCTCTCTGCCCTCAAGTTTTTGTGTGTCTGTTTGACGATCGTGGTAGTCCTGGCTTTAGAACTCCTAAATACAGCGATCGAGGCAGTGGTGGATTTAACCATCGGTAAAACCTTCCATCCCCTTGCCAAAACGGCGAAGGACTGTAGTGCAGGAGCGGTATTGGTGGCGGCGGTGGGTTCCCTGATCGTCGCTGTAGTTTTATTCCTCCCTCCCCTGGCGGCAAAATTTGCCTTTGTCTTCGGCAGCCTGTGCCTGTCCCTCCCATCGAACGGCAACTGGTATGATAGGTAGCTACCTATAGCTAATGATTCTATGTCCCAACAGTATGCCTACCTACGGGGGGAGTTTTTGCCCCTGGAAGATGCCAACATCAATATCCGCACCCATGCTTTTCTCTACGGTACGGCGGTGTTTGAGGGGATTAAAGCCTATTGGTTGCCTGAGACGCAAGAGATGGCAGTTTTTCGTGTCTATGACCACTATCGCCGCCTGAGTCAGAGTAGTCACATCCTGCGGCTGCAATTGCCCCTGTCCATCGATGCTATGGTGGACATTACCCTGCAGTTGATTCAAAAAAATCAGTGCCGCCAAGATACCTACATCCGCCCGATCGTCTATAAAGCGGACCTGCGCATTGGTCCTATCCTCAAGGTGCCCGATACCAAGGATGATTTCTGTCTGTTTACGGTGCCGATGGCGGGCTATCTGGATACGGAAAAGGGAATTCATGTGGGGGTGTCCCCCTGGCGCCGCCTAGATGACAATGCCATTCCCGCCCGCGCTAAGGTCAACGGTGCCTATGTCAACACAGCCCTTGCCAAAACCGATGGTGCCCTCTGCGGGTTTGATGATGTAGTGGTGCTGACGCAGGAGGGGCATGTAGCAGAAGGGAGTGCCATGAATTTGTTCCTGGTGCGCAACGGTCAACTCCTGACTAGCCCTGTCTCTGACAACATCCTAGAGGGCATTACCCGCCATAGTGTCATCACCCTTGCCGAGCGGGAACTGGGCATTCAAACCCTCTGTCGTCCCCTCGATCGGACAGAACTCTACATCGCCGATGAGGCATTTTTTGTCGGCACAGCCACAGAAGTCGCCCCCATTACCAAGTTTGACCATCGCCCTGTGGGGAGCGGACAGGTGGGGGCAATCACCAGGCAAATCCGAGACCTCTACAGCAAAGTGGTGCATGGACTCCTGCCCACCTACGAAGAATGGGTGACTAGGGTGAAGGTGGCGTCACTGTGACAATTAGTAACCGATCCGGTTGCAGCAAGGTGCGGGCTACCTCGTTCACCTGTGCTAGGGAGATGCTCTGCAGGCGTTGGGGAAACTGGTAGAAATCCCCTAGGGGTAGTCCATAGATTTGATCAGTGAGAATCACCTGCGCCAAGCCACTGGGGTCAGCTAGATCGACAGGGAAGTTGTTGATGAGAGTGTTTTTAGCCGCTTCTAATTCGCTAGCTGTAATCCCCTCCCGCTGCACCTGCCGAAGCAGAGTTAAAGTACTCCCGATCGCTCGTTCCACATCCTGGGGATTGGTCTGCATCTGCACTAGGAATGTCCCCCCCAGTTGCCCCGCCTGAAACTGGCTATAAATGCCGTAGGTCAAACCCTGGCGGTCCCGAATTTCCGTGCCCAGACGACTGGAGAGGGTGTCACCTCCCAACACTTGATTGAGGAGCAAAGCAGTGTAGTAACGGGGGTCAGTACGCCGAATGCCAGGGTGCCCTAGCACAGTCACCGCTTGGGTTTTGCCCGCCAAATTGACCGTCTTATAGGTCAACTGCTGCGGATATGGCACCGCCGGTAAGTCCATTGTCTCTGCTGTGTTGCCCCGCTCCCACTCCCGAAATAGCATCTGTAACTGGCGCTTGGTGGCTTCCTTGTCAAAATCCCCCACCAAAACGATCGTTGTCCGCTGCGGTTGGTAATACTGCTGGTAGAAGTTCAAGACATCCGATCGGGTGATTGCCTGCAGAGACTCCGTCGTGCGCATAGGATGAAAGGGATGCCCAGGGGGATAGAGTAGCTGCTGGAATGTCCGCCGTGCCAAGCTGCCAGGGCTGTCTAGCTCCGCCTTCAGGTTGACCAAATTGCGCTGCCGACTCAGTTCCAGTTCCCGCTCCGGGAAGTTAGCCCTTTGCAACACCTCCGCCAATTGCTTCAACAAAATGGGGGCATCTTCTCGCAGAGCCACACCGCTGATACTTACCCCCTCCCGATTGGCACTGAAACTCAAACTAGCTCCCCGCCGCTCCAATTCCCTGGCTAGGGTAAAAGCGTCCGCCGTCGTCGTGCCGTTGCGTAAATTCTGGGCTACCAAGCTCGCTAGACCCGCCTTCTCCTCTGGGTCTAACCCTGTGCCCGCACGGATATTGCCCGCGATCGTGATACTAGGGGAACTGCGATCGGTCAACAACAAAAACGTCAAGCCGTTATCGAGGGTAAACTTCTCAGGCAGCTGGGGATTGCTGATAGTGCTGCGCTGGAAGGCACTAGCGGGCAGATACTTCTTCACCTCCCTGGGATCAACAGGCGTAGAGGGAGCATAGCCACTGTGTTGAATTGCCGGTGCCCCACTCCCCCCTGTAGCTGTGACCACCGTCGGTTCAAAATAGCCCACGATCGGCTGCTGGAAATACTTTTGTGCCACCCGCTGCACATCCTCTGCCGTCACCTGGGCAAGGCGTTGTAAATACTTCTCACTGAAGCGATAGTCCCCTGCCACCGCCTGGTTGTAACCTAACTGAAAGCCCTGTCCGCGAATATTGCGATTGCTAAGGATGTAGTTTGCCCGAATCTGACTCTTGGCATCTTGGAGTTCCTCTAGACTGATGCCCTGCCCTTGCACCCGCTTGATCTCCGCTAAAATAGCATCCCGTAACTCATCCAAACTTTTGTCCTGGGTAGGGGTAGCACTAAAGAAATACCAACCCGTCGTCTTCATACTAGAAGCATTGCCACTGACATTGCTAGCTATGCCTGTGCGCACCAGCGCCTGATACAAACGGGAAGATTTGCCCCCCGTCAACACCGTATCCAAAACATCAATGGCAGGGGTATCGGCATCCGTCAAGGTGGGCAGATTGGGGAACACCATTTGTAAAAAGGGATTGCTGCCCGGTTCCCGTAAAACGATCGGTTGTTGGGGATATGCGGCAGGATTGTTGCCGCGATATTCCGCCGGCTCCGAGGCAGGTGGCAGCTTGATCTGGCCAAAGGTGCTTTTGATCTTTGCCAAGGTTTTGTCCACATCCACATCCCCCACCACCACCAGGGTAGCCCGATCGGGGCGATAGAAAGTGCGATAGTGTTGTTGCAAGTCCGCTACAGTAAAGCGCTCCACATCCTCGCGGTTGCCAATCACTGTCCAGCCGTAGGGGGAATTGGGGTAGGCAGCTGCCATGACACGGCGATAGAGGCGCGTAGCGGGATTGTTGTTGTTGCCGTCCAACTCCGACAGCACTACCGTGCGTTCACTCTGCAGGGACTCTTCATTCACCAAAGCGTTGACCATGCGGTCAGCCTCCAGCTCCAACAGAGCCTCTAACTTGTCCTTGCCCACTACCCCGTAGTATGCGGTCACATCGTAGCTGGTAAAGGCATTGGAGTCACTGCCCAGGGCGCTAAACAATCTGCCAAACTGGATGGGACGGCTACGTGTACCCTTGAACAACAGATGTTCCAGCTGGTGGGAAATGCCCGTGATGCCAGGACGCTCATTGCGGGAACCGACGGGATACCAGACCTGCACGGTTACCACCGGCGCGCTGTGCACTGGCTTAATCAATACCGTCAAGCCATTGGCTAAGACTGTCTTGCTGACATCCGTTAACACCTCAGCACTGCTAGTTGCTTGTTGCAGGGGCGAGGCTTCCCGATAATGGGTCATAGAAAATCCCGGTAAACAATATAAACTGACCACCGCTAGGGTGATGACTAGCACGCGCATTGCCTGCTCCCACATTAGTCTTTGTCCCTACTGCCTGCCCTATTATACGCCAATGATCTAAAGCACACGGCTGTTGAGAATTTCCTCCGCTGCATCGATACCTGCAATGAAGGCACTTTCTATGCCATCCCCCGCCAACCAATCAGCGGCAAAAAATAGGGGCAGGGGACGATAGGAAGCTAGACTGGGCAGCTCTAGGGGCTGTTTCACTCTACTATAGCGCCAGCGATGTACCTGCCACCAGTCGGGTTTCGCAATTTGGCTGGTCAAGAGCTGACCGATCGCCTCCAGCATGATTTCTCCTACCCTACCCAAGTCCCCAGTACTGTAGTGGTGGAGGGCAAAATCCTCTGTGCTGTGTACCACAATAGAAGCATAGGGGGGCTGGTCTTGTTTGGTACTGTTGAAATAGAGAGTCTGAATTATAGGGTGGTCACGGCAGATCAAAACTTCCCAATCCCTCGGCAGTGACCGCTGGCTATGGTAGCCACACAGGAGAGTCATGGTGCTATGGTATTTGACCACCTCCAGGGATTTTAAGACTTCAGGATGAAAGGAAAGAGCGTAGGCTAAGAGGTCGTAGGTCTGGGGGGCGGGGGGAGTCATCACCAGGATATCGGCGCTAAATTCCCCCTTGTCTGTCAGGAGCTGCCACCGATCGTTAGCTATCTTGATCTCCGCCACCTTAGTCTGCAGATGCACAGTTTGGTCTTGGGCGAGGTCTTTGGCAATGGCGGTGATACCCTGGGGGGCAGCTAGGAGGGGACGGTCTTCCTGTTGGTTGGCTAAACCATGCACGGACAGGAGAAAGCGACGGTCTGTCCAGGTCTGGAGAATGCCCCGCTGCAGGAGGCTTTGCACCCATTGGTTATAGCGGGGGTCTGTCCCTGTTTGCACGTAGGGCAATCCGTGATCTAACCAGGTACCCTGGGCACGGCGGGTAGCTACTCTGCCTCCTACCCCTGCTGATTTTTCCAGAATAATGGCATTAATCCCTGCCTGCTTTAAGCGCCTCCCACAGGCTAAGCCAGCTATACCTGCCCCCACTATCACTACCTGTTTCATACCCTGGGTGTATGCTTGCTTTGCTACTTTAGCAGAAATTTAAGTTAGACAAAAAACGCTACCCTACCTCTAGGTATGCTTCACCAAGAAAGAGGGAGTTTGTGCTTTAATATTGTAAAAATTTCTTCATAATCCCTATGTTCCTACTGCAGACCTGGCAGACGAAACCCAAACTCGATCGGGAGATGCTAGCGATCGGGGTGATTTATTTTATTGAGGGGGCATTGGGACTGGCGCAGTTGGCGGTCAGCTTCTTTTTCAAGGATGAATTGGGGCTAACTCCCGCAGAGACTGCCTCTTTGGTGGGGCTGGTGATGTTGCCCTGGACGGTGAAGCCCTTCTATGGTTTTATCTCCGATAGTTTTCCTGTGGGGGGGTATCGCCGTCGCCCCTACCTGTTGTTTTTTAGTGCGGTGGGCTGTCTGGCGTGGCTGGCGATGGCAACGATCGTCAACAGTGCGCAGTTGGCAGTGCTGTTTATTGGTCTAGCTTCCCTAGCGATTTCCTTCAACGATGCCCTAGTGGATGCTCTGGTGGTGGAGCGGGCACGGTTGGAGAGTTGGGGGGATGCGGGTTCCCTGCAGTCTTTCAGTTGGGGCACGTTGTCGGCGGGGGGAGTAGTAGCGGCATTTTTAAGTGGCTATCTCCTAGAGCATTTCGGCACCAGGGTGGTATTTGGCATTACGGCAATTTTGCCTTTGATTTGGGGGGCGGCGAGTTTAGCTATTCGAGACGAGCGGGTGGAGACGGCGATTAGGGGGCAGTTTTTACCGCAGTTGCAGTCCCTCAAGCAGGCGTTGACCAATCGTCAGATTCTTTTACCGGCACTGTTTTTATTTCTCTGGCAGGCGACTCCCTCGGCGGATACGGCGTTTTTCTTTTTCACCACCAATGAGTTGCATTTTAATCCCCAATTTCTAGGTACGGTGCGCTTGGTAACCAATGTGGCGGGGCTGTTTGGGGTGTGGCTGTTCCATCGCTTCCTGCGTCAGGTGCCCATGCGCCCTATATTTGGCTGGACAACGGTGATCTCTACACTCCTGGGGTTAACGAGTTTGATTTTGGTCAATCATTGGAATCGCACCCTTGGTATTGACGACCGCTGGTTTAGTCTAGGAGACAGTCTGATTTTAACGATCGCGGGGCGCATTGCCTTTATGCCCACCCTAGTCCTGGCGGCACGTCTCTGTCCTGAGGGGGTAGAAGCAACTTTGTTTGCCCTGTTAATGTCGGTGCTGAATTTGGCAGGGTTGTGTTCCCAACAGTTAGGGGCACTACTTACCCATTGGCTGGGGGTCACGGAGTCAGATTTTCACAACCTGGGGCTGTTGTTGGTGATCACCAATCTCTCTAGTTTGCTCCCCTTGCCTTTTTTGCGCTGGTTGCCCGATAAATAGCATCTGCTACCAAACAGACTTCTTTGAGGGGTTGGGGGTCGTGGACGCGCAGAATGTCTGCCCCATTGGCAATCCCGATCGTGCAGGCGGCGGCTGTGCCCAGGAGACGGTCTTGGGGGTTTGCCTGTCCCGTCAATTTGCCGATAAAGCTCTTGCGGGATACGCCTAACAGGAGAGGGTAGCCCATTTCCTTTAGCAGGTGGAGATGGCGCAGAATGGTGAGGTTGTGTTCCAGGGTTTTGCCAAAGCCAATGCCAGGGTCGACAATTAGGTGCTCAATGCCATAGCGCTGTGCCTCTTTGCTGCGCTGCAGGAGAAAGTGAATTATTTCCGTCACGACATCAGTGTAGTGGGGGTTTGCCTGCATAGTTTGGGGGGTTCCCTGCATATGCATCAGGACGAGGGGGGCACCCAATTTACCCACGATCGGGAACATCTGGTCATCGTAGCGCCCACTAGTGACATCGTTGATGATGTCTGCCCCCGCCTTGATCCCCGCCAAAGCCACCTTTGCCTTCATCGTATCGAGGGAGATCACCAAGTTGGGGTAGTAGGAGCGCACTGCTTCAATGACGGGAATTACCCTTGCCAGTTCTTCCTGGAGGGGGACGGGGGTAGCGCCGGGGCGGGTGGATTCGCCACCGATGTCTAAAATATCGATGTAGGGTGCCATTTCCCTGACCCGATCGAGGGCTTGTTCTAGTTGGTTGTATTTGCCCCCATCGCTAAAACTGTCGGGCGTGACGTTGAGGACACCCATGAGGTAGGTGCGATCGCCCCACTGGAATTGTTGTCCCCTAAGGTGCATGGGAGAGGGCATCTAGGACAGCGAGGACTTCTTGGGCGTGGGTCTCCGTCTGTACCTTGGTGAAAATGTGACGGATTTTGCCTGCCGGATCAATGATGAAGGTATGGCGCATAATGCCCATAAATTCCCTGCCCATCATTTTTTTGAGACCATAGCTGTCGTAGGCGGTGGCTACACTGTAGTCGGTATCGCTCAGCAGGGGGAAGGGCAGTTGATATTTGGCAGCAAACTTTTGGTGAGATTGGGCATCGTCGCCGCTTACACCTAGCACTACTACTCCCCTTGCCTCCAATTCCTGGTAGTTGTCGCGAAAGCTACAGGCTTCCTTAGTACAGCCAGGGGTGTCATCCTTGGGATAGAAATAGAGCACCACCCACTTCCCCCGCCAATCTGATAACTTCACTGTCTTGCCTTCCCCATCGGGCAGGCTAAAATCAGGGGCGAGGTCTCCTACTTGTAACTTCATGCTGGGGTCTAAGTATCACTGTGTTGTTAGTTTAGCAGAATTGCCCCCTCTGACGGATCGCCTAGTGGCTTGTGTGGTACCGCCCCTGGTGTTGTTACTGCAGGGCAATTTGGGGGCGGGCAAGACAACTTTTGTGCAAAGTCTGGGCAAGAGTTTAGGCATTAGGGAGCAAATTAGTAGCCCTACTTTCACCTTGATTGACGAATATTACAGCGGCAAATTTCCCCTCTATCACATCGACCTCTATCGCCTAGAACCAATTGCTATTCCTGAATTGCACCTAGAGCTGTACTGGCAGGACAGGCAGGAATTTGAGCCTGGCATAGTAGCAATTGAGTGGAGTGAAAAATTACCCCAACTGCCCCCCCAATTTATCACTGTGACATTTCATCTGACAAAGCAAGAGGACACCAGATTACTGACATGGACTGCCCAGGGAGAAGAGGCAATCAAGGCTTTAACCTGTTTGGCAACTTTAGCTAATTTGACTTCCCTACCCCAGGGGTAAAACTGTTGAATTTCAACTCACCGCCTGCTCCAATTGATACTGTTGCCACAGTTTTTGGTAGAGAGCTGAACTATACATTAACTCTTGATGGGTGCCGATGGCATGGACACGCCCCCGATCGAGGATGAGAATGCGATCGCAGTTCATCGCCGCTGACAGTTTGTGGGTGATTAAAATTACCGTCTTTTGGCGGGGCAAGTTCGCCAGAATCTGGGCAGCGGTTTGGTTATCTACACTGGAGAGAGCATCATCTAGTAGGAGAATAGGGGCATCCATCAAAAGAGCGCGGGCTAAAGCAGTGCGTTGTCTCTGTCCCCCCGATAGGGTAATCCCCCGTTCCCCCACCAAGGTTTCGTATTTCTGGTGAAAGTTGAGGATTTCGCTGTGGATGTGCGCCTGTTCCGCGTAGTATTCCACCTGGGCTAGGGAAGCATCGGGCTTGCCATAGCGGATGTTGTCCAGGATAGGCAGACTGAATAAAAAACTCTCCTGCGGCACATAGGTCACGATCGAGCGTAAATCCTGCACCCGCATTTTGGTAATGTCTATGTCGTCAATGAAAATGGTGCCTGGTTCCACTGGTAACAGACGGGGAATCAAGTTCGCCAGCGTAGATTTGCCTGACCCGATCGCGCCAATGATTGCTAACGTTTCCCCTGCTTCTACGGTAAAACTGACATCCACAAGGGCGGGGGTTTTTGCCCCTGCATAGGTAAAGGACAGATGACGCACCTCCACCTTGCCCTTGACTGTAGCTAAGTTCACTGGCACTGCCTGCGGGGGATCGACAATAGCAGGGGGAACACGTAACAGACCTTCTACCCGATCGATACTCACCTGCCCGCGCTGCATCACTGTCAAAGTAAAACCCAACAGAGCAGTGGGAAAAGTGAGGTATTCCACATACAGAATCAGCGTGATCAAACCACTGAGATTGAACTTGCCCTCGATGATCAAAAGACCTCCCTGCCACACAATCAGCAACAAACTCACCCCTACAATTCCCCCCAGGGCAGGAAAGAGGATATTGCGGGTGCGCGCCATCTGCAGATTAGCGTTCAACAGCTCTAAGTTCTTTTGGCGAAAGGCACGGCGTTCATTTTCCTCCTGGGCGTAGGTTTTAATCAGCGCCATACTGTTGAGGTCTTCCTGCAACAAACTGCTGACATCTGATAATTTTTCCTGCACCGCCTGTTGTTCTTCCCGCATCTTATCGCCAAATGCCCGCACCAAGAGCATCATAAAGGGATAGGGGGCTAATGCCAGGACAGTCAAGCGTAAATCGATCGCTATCATCGCTGGCACCGTCAGACCATAGGCAAAAATCGTATTGACTAAACTGAGGAGCGCAAAGCCCAACAGACGACGGATATTCTCCACATCACTGGTGACAATGCTGATGATTTCCCCCACCGATTGCTGACTGAAATAACTAGGGGAGAGGGTGAGGAGATGGTTAAAAATCTTTTGACGCAGCTCATACTCAATGCTCCGCCCTACACCAAAAATCCACAGCCGCGAAGCCATGCGAATTACCCACATGACACAGGCAAGAAGGACTACCCCCGCCGCTGACCCCAGGAGCGCCCCAATGGGATTGGCAACATCTGCCGTACCCCCGTCCACCATCTTTTCCAGGAGCGCCACTACCGATCGGATGACCTCCCGAATTGCCACCGACAGACCATTGACGATGAAGAGCGCCAGTATGCCCAGCACCAAAGGCTTTGTGTGGGGACGCAGATACTCCCCCACTTTTTGGAACGACAACCTTGCCATGGAGAGCACCTAAAAACATACTGATCATAGCCTTTACCCTTGAGGGAATCATGGTATTGAGGGCGGATTTTTGCTCTGTAGGTTAGAATTTTAATCAGTCCATCCCCGTCCTCCATGACCGAGCCAGTATTTTGGTTAGCACTTTCCTTTTTCCTGGTAGCCATTTCCCTGACCATCCTGCTGATGGCAGCTATTCCCACCTTTCAGGAGATCAGTCGTGCCAGTCGCAGTGTGCAACGCTTAGCTGACCTTTTGGTACAGGAGTTACCCCCTGCCCTAGAATCCCTACGCATGGCGGGCTTGGAAGTCTCAGAACTGACGGAAGAACTACACCAGAGCGCCAAGGGGGCATCGGCAGCCGTGCAACAGGTAAGTGAGGGGGCAAAACAAACCGCCCAAACCGCCCGATCGGCATTAGTTGCCATCAAAGCTGGTTGGCAGGCATTTATCAAACCCCGCCGCAAAAGTTCACGCCTGAAGGATTTTACTAATCAGTCCCTGAAATAGGGGATGGGGTTGGGAGGGACGGGAGCGGAACTCCGGGTGAAACTGGCAGGCAATGAAGTAGGGGTGTTCCGGAAACTCAATGATTTCCACCAGGCGACCATCGGGGGAGACACCGCTGATCTTGTAACCGTCGGCTAAAAACCTATCGCGGTAGGCATTGTTAAACTCGTAGCGATGACGATGGCGTTCGTAGATGATCGGTTCCTGGTAGAGAGCATAGGCAAGGGTGTTGGGCATGACCTTGGTGGGATAAACTCCCAGGCGCATTGTCCCCCCTAAGTCCACTACGTCCTGCTGTTCCGGTAGGAGATGGATGACGGGATGGGGAGTATTAGGGTCAAATTCCGCACTGTTAGCCTGTAAATGGGCGATCGCCCTTGCCCAATCGATCACAGCACACTGCATCCCCAAACATAAACCCAAAAACGGTATGCCCTGCTCCCTGGCATAGCCCACTGCCTTGATTTTCCCCTCTACCCCCCTAGGACCAAATCCCCCTGGCACCACAATCCCCTGCACATTTTGTAAAAACCGATCGGGTCCATCTTTTTCGATGTCCTCAGCATTTACCCACACAATCTCTACGGCACTGTTGAGGGCAACGGCGGCATGGCGCAAAGCTTCAATAACAGAGAGATAGGCATCCGTCAGGCGCACATACTTGCCCACGATCGCTACTTTCACCTCATGGTGGGGATTGACAATACGACTGACCAGAGTTTGCCAGTTAGCCAGGTCGGGGTTGCGCTGCTCCAGCTGCAACAGTTCCAGGACACGATTAGCCAAGCCCTCCCGCTCCATAATTAGGGGCACTTCATAGATAGTTTTAGCATCGGGGGCAGGGATGACACATTCCGGCGGCACATCGCAAAATTCCGACAGCTTTTCCCGAATGCCCTGGGGCAAAGGACGCTCACTGCGACAGACCAAAATGTCTGGCTGGATACCCACCGACCGCAATTCTTTGACGGAATGTTGGGTGGGCTTGGTCTTCATCTCCCCAGCGGCGCTGATCCAAGGCACCAAAGTCACGTGCATATAGACGGAATTATGCCTACCCACCTCCTTGCGAAACTGCCGCAGGGCTTCCAGAAACGGTAGAGATTCTATGTCCCCCACGGTGCCCCCCACCTCCGTAATCAGAACATCGGGGTTACTATTGCGAGCTACTCTTAATATTCGCTCTTTAATCTCATTAGTGATGTGGGGAATGACCTGTACCGTACTGCCCTTGTACTCCCCCTTGCGCTCCTTATTGATCACCGCTTGGTAGATACTCCCCGTTGTCACGCTGGAGAGTTTGGACATATTGGTATCAGTAAAGCGCTCGTAGTGACCGAGGTCTAAATCCGTCTCGCCACCGTCTTCCGTGACAAATACCTCCCCATGCTGGAAGGGACTCATCGTACCAGGGTCAACGTTGATGTAGGGGTCGAGCTTGAGGATAGCGATCGTGTAGCCCCGCGATTTCAAGAGGCGACCGAGACTAGCAGCAATAATCCCCTTGCCAATACTGGAGACTACTCCCCCTGTGACAAATACATACTTGGTCATACCCACCCTAGAGGACAGTACAATTTTCTAGTATGCACCGTTGCCCTTGGGGAAGATCACAATCCCGATGGTTTTGAGGATAATCCACATATCCAGCCAGAAGTTATGGCGCCGGACGTAGTGCACGTCAATCTGCACCCGCTTCGGGTAGGGGATATTGTTGCGCCCTGAAACCTGCCACAGCCCCGTAATGCCAGGACGGATAGACAGCACTACATCAATGGCATCGCCATATTTCACCAGCTCCTCCGGCACGAGGGGACGGGGACCCACCACACTCATATCCCCCTTTAATACGTTCCAAAACTGGGGAAACTCGTCCAGACTAGTCCAGCGCAGCCACCGCCCAATAGGTGTAATTCTGGGGTCATCCTTGAGCTTGAAATTTTCCTCAAATTCGGCGCGGCAATGGGGACAGGCATCCAAAAGTTGTTCCAGCATCTTGTCCGCTCCCACCACCATCGTGCGGAATTTCATACAGGTAAACAGCTTGCCGTTCTTGCCCACCCGCTTTTGCTTGTAGACGATCGGACCTGGCGAATTCAGGTAGATTAAAACAGCAATCAGGATATAAACTGGAAAAAAGAGGAGCAAAGCTGACAGAGAAAAAACAATATCAAAAATCCGTTTGCCATAATCCTTGTAGATATCTATGCTAACCCCTACCTGCAGTTGTCCATAGCGGCTTGATTGCCGAAGTCTGCTTCTACTCGTCACAACTCACCTCCCACCACACTGGTTAAAATCATACAATGCCTACGCATTTTTACTGGGGAAATGACGAATATTCGCTTGCCTTGGCAGTCGATCGGTTGCGGCAGCAGGTAGTGGACAGAGCATGGCAGGACTTCAACTTTACAAAAATTGCCGCGGCGGCGGATAGTCAAATTATAGAGGGGCTGACCCTGGCAATCACTACACCTTTCGGCAATGGTGGGCGCTTAACCTGGCTCTCCGACTGCCCGATCGGGAAAAAGTGTGGGGAAGAGGTGCTGATGCACCTGGAGCTTTGTCTGCACCGCCTACCTTCTGAATGTCATCTCCTGTTTAGTCATCCTGACAAACCCGACAGCCGCTTAAAATCTGTCAAGTTGCTGCAACAGTATGGGGAGATCAAGGAGTTTTCCCTACTAGCCCCTTGGCAGGAGGAGGCGATTTTACAACTGGTGGCAGAGACAGCGCAGGGCTACGGCGTGAATTTAACAGAGTCAGCCAGGGAATTTTTAGCAGAAGCGATCGGTGGTGATCCTCGTCGGTTGCATCAAGAATTACAAAAAATCAAACTGTGGTTAGGGGACAGGCAGCAGGCACCCACCGTGGCAGAACTACAACAATTAGTAACAGCCAGTGGGCACAATACTTTGCAGTTGGGACAGGCAATCAGGCAGGGGAATAGCGATCGGTCTTTGCTCTTATTGCAGGAACTTTTAGCTAACAATGAACCTCCCCTAAAAATTATCGCCACCTTAGTAGGACAACTGCGGACTTGGTTACAGGTGCGGTTAATGCTGGAGGCAGGGGAGAAAGACGATAGTAGAATAGCGGAATTTGCTGAACTGGGGAATCCCAAGCGAGTTTATTTCTTAAAAAAAGAAGTGCAAGGACTCCATTCCCAACAACTGTGGCAAGCCCTCCAGACATTATTAACCGCAGAAGTAGCCCTCAAAACAGGGGCAGAGGACATCCCTACCCTGCAGACCACTGTAATTCAACTGTGTCAAATTTTAGCGACGGGGACGGAGGGGCAGCGCCCCAATGCCAGGGGGTAGAATATCCCATCTCCCTGCCTGCTTGTAGTAGGTAGCGAGGGTGATTTGGCGCTTAGTCTGTAACACCAAACTGTAGTCGTAGGGAATGACAATACTGCTGAGTTGATGGAGGGCACGATACCTACCTAGATAATCTAAATTTGACCACACCCCCGTATCCACTGTGAGAATTACTTGTTTTTGGCTGGCATCAATTGTGGTATCCAGGACTAAATTTTTTCCAAAACGATCGATAATCCACCAGGGGCTAGGTTCCATAGGTTCTTGAGTAACAATTGTTTCTGCTGCCACCCTAGGAGTCAACAGAATTACTAATAGTAAAACCAGGTATTGGTTTATTCCCATAGCCGTTTTCCTTCCTGGGTATAAAGTCGGTTGTGTGTATCTCGCAATAGCTTAGGAATATCCAACTGTTCAGGGCAGCGGGGTAAACAGTCACCACAATCAGTACATTTATTTGCCTTTTTGCCAGGGAACCAATGCCCTGCATTTTCAAACATCCGATAACGATATTTGCCAAATTCTACCATGTCAAAGGCGACTGCTAAATTGCGCAACCGCAACACCTCAGGGATGTTTATTTCCTCGGGGCAGGGTAAACATTGAAAACATTGACTACACCGATCGGTGCCTAACACTAAATACTGCCGATCGAGGCGTTCTAACGCTGCTTTTTCTGCCTCAGACAGGGGGGCAATATTATCCCAAGCAGGGGCATGGGCGAGAAGCTCTTGGGGGTTAGCAGCGCCTAAACTGAGGGTGTGTACACGGGGGTCAGAGAGGAGAAAGCGATCGTTCAAATAAAGAGGTGTAAAGGGAGCACAGATTTGTTGTAATTTGGCAGGGGGTTGATAGAGCATACCACCTTTGTCGGAGGGGGAAATAATAAATACCCCCATATCTTTTTGATGCGCTAATGCCACAGCGGGTAAGTTACGTTGATTGAAATAGTAGTAATGTAAATTCACCGAGGCAAACAGGTCTAAATTGATAGTAGCAAGGATGATTTCTAGGGGGGCGTGGGTAGAAAATCCCACATGACGGATTAAACCTTGCCTCACTGCTTCTTGTACTGCCGCCATACAACCATCGGGCTGTTTGACTAACTCGTAGTGCTCCCAGGTGTTAATGCCATGAATATCAAAATTGTCAATATAATCTAAGTGGAGGCGCTCTAGGGAGCGGTTGATTAATTGCTGCATAGATTGTCGATCGGGAGTGGGGGGAATTTTAGTTGTGACATAGATTTGGGAGCGATAGCGGTGCAAACCCTGGCGAAAAGCCGCCCCGATATATTCTTCACTTTTGCCGTAGCCTTTGGCAGTTTCAATGTGGTTGATACCCAGTTCCAGTGCTTTTTCAATTGTGGCAATAGCGTTAGCTTCCGACTCCAGGAATCGCATCCCCCCTAGGGAGAAGACGGAAAGCCGCATCTCAGTCTTGCCAAACCGTTTATACTGCATAGAGTTAGTTTAGCATAGGCAGAGTTCCCCAGGTTGGTAGCATGATCACTGTCAAAATTTGTGGCATTACCCAAAGAGAACAGGCAGAGGCAATTGCTAACTTAGGTGTAGATTTTCTCGGCTTTATTGCTGTACCCCATACACCCCGCTATGTCCCTCCCGATCGCCTGCCTGCTCTAGTAAAAAATCTACCTGCTGCTGTGAAAACAGTCTGTGTCTTTCGCAATCAATCTGTGGCGGATGTGCAATCTATAATTGATAAATCTCCCTTTGATGCCATTCAATTACATGGGCAGGAACCTCTCCCTTTCTGTCAGCAAGTTAAAGAACTTTTTCCTGATAAACTGCTGATCAAAGCCATCGCCGTCAAACAACTATCTGACTTACAAACTGCCCAAACCTATGCTAAAGTTGTCGACATTCTCCTCCTGGACAACGGTAGTGGCGGCACAGGTAAACCGATCGATTGGTCACTGCTTACTAACTTTTATTCTCCCTGTCCTTGGTGGTTAGCGGGTGGTCTCTCCCCTGAGAACATGCCAGCTGCCCTCATACAAACTAAACCCAATGGTGTTGACCTTTCTAGTGGGGTAGAAGATAGCCCTGGTGTGAAAAATATTGCTAAAATTACACAGTTGCTAGGGGTTATTCACGGCAAAGCATGGAAGTCAGACAAACTACAGTGATAACACCAGAACCCGTCCGCCTCGATCGTTATACCGCAACAATATGGTCTGATCTATCCCGCTCCCGCCTGCAGAAGTTGATTACCGATGGTCACGTACAAGTTAACAACCAAATTGTACTAGACAAAAACTTTTTGCTGAAAACAAACGATCGGGTAGCTATTACCATCCCCCCCAGCCAACCCTTAGAATTGACTCCCCAAACTATCCCCTTGGAAATCCTCTATGAAGATGCCGAACTGTTAGTGATTAACAAGCCTGTGGGTTTAGTGGTGCATCCCGCCCCTGGTCATCCCGATTTTACGTTAGTCAATGGCATTCTTGCCCACTGCGACCATCTTTCCGGTATCAATGGTGTAGAAAGACCAGGTATTGTGCATCGTTTGGATAAGGATACTAGCGGGGCTATTGTCATAGCCAAAACCGATCGGGCGCATCAAAGTTTGCAAGCACAAATTCAACAAAAAACCGCCAAAAGGGAATACTTAGGCATCGTGCATGGTGTACCTAGTCAAGCTGCAGGCACAATTTCTGCTCCCATCGGCAGACACCCCAAAGACAGACAAAAAATGGCAGTTGTCCCTACTGGCAGACCCGCTGTTACCCACTGGCAATTACAAGAAAAGTTGGGAATGTATGCCCTTGTGCATTTTCAATTAGAAACGGGACGCACCCATCAAATTCGTGTCCACTGTGCCCATATCCGCCACCCTATTGTCGGTGACCCCCTCTATTCCCATGTCTCCCCCCAAATTGCTAGGAAAATTTCCCATCAAGCCCTCCACGCCTGGAAACTCACCTTTACTCACCCTACCCTCGGTACTACCATTGCCGTTGAAGCTACGCCTCCGGATAGTTTTTTAGAATTTCTTAATCATCTCCGTTGTCAGCGTGCCCGTTGAATTTTACAATCCCAGAAAGCGTGCAGAGAATTTATGGTTACTACCCCTTCCCGTTTGACCCTGCAGAAATTAGTTAGCCCCCGCTTTTCCCCCCAGGAGGCGCAAGAGTTGACCCAGTTTTTGACCGAGACTCCCAAAAAAATTCCGCCCAAGTATTTCTATGACGATCGGGGTTCCCAACTGTTTGAAGCTATTTGTTTACTACCTGAATATTATTTGACGAAGACAGAGATGGAGTTACTGACGAGAGTTGCTCCCCAATTACCCCACCATACAGGGGCTTGTGAATTAGTAGAATTAGGCAGTGGTAGTTCTCGCAAGACCCACATTATTTTACAGGCATACCAGCAACAGGGTTTACCCCTCCGTTACACTCCCATTGATATTAGTAGTAGTATTTTGGAAATCAGCGCTTACAATCTATTACAGTCCTATCCCCGTTTAGAAGTGCATGGCATTGTGGGCACCTACGAGGAAGCGCTGGCGCATTTACCCCTCACCCAGCTACCCTGTCGTCTGATTTACTTTTTAGGTAGTAGTTTAGGTAACCTCGATCGGCAACAGTGTGCTGTCTTTTTCCAGCAGGTCTACCAAGGTTTGCAGAGGGGAGACTACTTTTTATTGGGGGTAGATTTGCAAAAGGAGAGGGCAATTTTAGAAGCCGCCTACAATGACTCCCAGGGTGTAACTGCTGCCTTTAATCTCAACATATTGTCCCATTTGAATTGCAGGTTTGGGGGTAATTTCTCCCTGCCCAACTTCCGCCACATTGCCATTTACAATGACAGGGAACACCAGATTGAAATGTATTTGCAAAGCCTTGTCTCCCAAGCAGTCTATCTGCAGGGTTTAGATTTACATTTATCCCTCGCCGCAGGGGAAAAAATCCTCACAGAAATTTCCCGCAAATTTAATCTCAGAGAACTACAAACTGAACTTGAAGACAGGGGATTCCGAGCGGTAGAAACGTGGCAGGACGATCGGGGTTGGTTTGGTCTGTTGCTAGTACAAAAAGCGTAAGGCAGCTAATCCCTGCCGCTTTGCTTCCTGCATAGCAGGGCGTAGGAGTTCGTACAGTTTCTCTGCCAAAACAAGCGGGGAGTTAGCAGCTTCCCCGTGCCTAAGAGGCGCTGACTAAAGGGTTTCTGAATTTCTATGTCTTTATAGCTCGATCGTGTGGACTGGCTGGGAAAATAGCCCCTTTTCAACCAGGATTCTCTGGTCAGTAATGAGATAGGTTTTGGTGGGGGGTTGTAACCAGAAAAAGACATAGCCCAAAAAGCGAGGGAGACTCCCGATGGGGTGGGGGTGACCCTCAAAAAATTTCCACTCTGGCTCTAGGTAATCAACAGCCATTAGTTCTGAGTTGAAGAATGAATTTGCGACCACACCCTGGTAGGTAAGCCCCAAATATAGATGAAGCCCTCGGCGGCTTTGTGGTCAAACTGGTCAGCGCTGGTATAGGTAGCCAAGTCCTCACTGTAGAGGCTATAGGGAGATTTGCGCCCCACGATTTGGGCAGTCCCCTTGTGCAGTTTCACTCGTACCGTCCCCGTCACCTTTTCCTGCGTCACTTTGATAAATCCATCTAGTGCCTGGCGCAGAGGGCTATACCACAGTCCGTTATAGACCAGTTGGGCGTAGGTAGTTTCAATACCCTGTTTGTAGTGGGTGACTTCCTTGGGCAGGGTCAAGCTCTCGAGGTCGCGATGGGCTTGAATCAACACCATCAAGGCAGGAGCCTCGTAAATTTCCCGCGATTTGATCCCCACCAGGCGGTTCTCAATCATGTCAATTCTCCCCACACCGTGATTGCCCACGATCGTGTTTAGTTTTTGGATCAGCGCCACAGGGTCTAAGTTTTCCCCATCTACAGAGACAGGTATGCCCCCATCAAAGCCAATTTCCACATACTGCGGTTGGTCGGGAGTATCCCCGATCGCTTTGGTCATAGCAAACACCTCTTCGGGGGGTTCCTGCCAAGCATCCTCCAAAATGCCCGCTTCAATACTGCGTCCCAACAAATTGCGATCGATGCTGTAGGGCGAGGATTTTTTGACAGGGGCAGGGATGCCAAATTTTTCCCCGTAGGCGATCGTTTCTTCCCGACTCATACCCCACTCCCGCGCTGGGGCTAGGACTTTCAGTTTGGGGTCAAGGGCAGCAATAGAGACATCAAAGCGCACCTGGTCATTGCCTTTACCTGTACAGCCGTGGGCTACTGCATCCGCACCGTATTTATGGGCAGCTGCCACCAAAATTTTGGCAATCAGAGGGCGTGCCAGTGCCGTTGACAGGGGATAGCGATTTTCGTAGAGAGCATTGGCTTGGATAGCAGGAAAAGCATAGTCCCGCACGAATTCTAGCTGCACATTTTCCACCAGGGAAATACTTGCTCCTGAGGCTAGCGCTTTTTTCTGGATGGGTTCTAACTCTTCCCCTTGTCCTAAATCTGCTGCCAGCGTGATAACTTCCTCCACGCCCCACTCATGTTTCAGGTAGGGAATGCACACGGAAGTATCTACACCCCCTGAATACGCCAAAACAACCTTTTTTGCCCTTGCCATGTCGATTTTGCTCTACTTGTCCCTTCAGTTTACAAGAAATAGCAAACATTATGGGGATTATCTCAAGTTGTAGTAAAGGCTACCCAAATGCTATAGTGGTATGCCCCTTGATCGTTCGATGAGGGTCACGATTTACCGAGGTACTTATGAGTGATCATTTCCCTGCATCTGCTCCTGTTGCCTATCCTGTCTTTTACCGCACCTACAGCCGTCTAATAGAGAACAGACGGGAAAACTGGCTGGAAGTGTGCCAGCGGACTGTGGCAGGACTTCAGAAACTGGGGAACCTGACAGAATCAGAAACGGAACTGATTGCCCGCTATCAACGATCGCTCAAGTGCCTTACTTCTGGACGCTGGTTATGGGTGGGGGGGACACCCTGGCTGGAAAACCCTGCCAACTATTCGGGAGCTTACAACTGTACCTCTACTAATGTTACGGACTGGGAGAGCTTTGGTCTGCTGATGGATTTGGCGATGCAGGGGAGCGGGACAGGGGCAGTCCTAGAACCCAAATATATAGGTCAACTCCCCGTTATCCGGAACAAGTTGCACGTGCAAGTAGTGGGGACGATCGGTTCTACTCCCAAAGAAAGAAGGAGGGAACAAACAGAAGTAGTAATAGACGGAACTACTGTTTTTATTTTTGTGGGAGATAGTCGCCAGGGGTGGGTGAAATCCTACCAAACAGTATTAGAGCTGGCAGCAGACGATCGATTTGATGGCGGGGCAATAAATGTCGTGGTGGACATAAACGATGTGCGCCCGGAGGGGGAGAAGCTCAAAGGGTTTGGGGGTGTTGCCAATCCTGTTAAACTGCCAGGTTTGTACGAGAAGTGCGCCAAGATTCTGAACCGTGCTGTCGGACGCAAACTTACCGCCCTGGAGTGCTGCCTACTAATCGATGAAGCGGCAAGTACGGTAGTAGCAGGCAATATCCGCCGTTGTCTCCCTGAAGATGCTCTTGTGCATACATCCAAGGGATTAGTGTCGATTAAAGATGTGCAGGTTGGCGACTTGGTGCAAACTCCTTTGGGATTTCGGAAAGTCCTGCAGAAATTTGAGCAGGGAATGCAAGAAGTTCAAGAGATTGAGACCAATGCCACTTTCCCTAGAGCAACGATTAACCACCGTGTCGCAGTTTTGGCTGATGCCAAAGGTAGCATTCGTTGGAAATATGTAGCGGCGCTAGAGGAAGGCGATCGTCTCTTGCACAACAAACAAATTCTTCCTGGAATAGTCACCCATTTGCCAGAAGATGACACTGAACAACGTCCTAGGCAGAGCCGCAATGCAAAGTCTATTACTATTCCCGCATTAACTGCTGAAGTTGCTTGGTTGATTGGATTTACTCATGGGAATGGCTATGTAGCTTTGGGGCGCAATAAGCATAACAAGCCCTATGGGAAAGTAGAATGGGCGATGGATGCAACGCAGCCTGAACTTTGCAAAAGACTGCAAGAGAAGTTGGATCAATCCTTAGCAATGTTTGGGGTGACCACTACTCATTGTATTGGCAAGGGAGAAAACACTGCTAAAACAGTCTGTGACGCAATCCGACTGGCTGAGTACTTCCATAAGCATATTAAGAAGCCAAACACTGTTTTAGAAGTGCCATCTTTCATCTTACAAGGGACTCCAGATATTCGGGCTGCTTATCTTGCAGGCTTGATGGATAGTGATGGCGCAATCAATAATCGTCCCCCACATCTAGTAACCTCTGTCTACCGTCAATTTGTTAGACAAGTAAGTGCTGTTCTTTCAAGTCTTGGAATTGCAGGGAGAATCGAAATCACCATTCCCAAGGAAGCAAATTGGCAAGCAAAATATAATCTCACTATTCCTGCTTTCAAAGAACGCTATAACGCACTCATCGCTCCCCATTCAGTTAAGGGCAAAATCCGTCAAGGACTGAAGATGTATGGCTTTACGATCCCTGGCGAGATGCTGCGTGAAGTGTATAGCTACAGCGAAATGCGTGCTATGGGATTCCAAGGCTCTCGTACTGTTGATGCAAACTACGAGCGCTACATTGCCGAATCTGAGGTAGACATGGATATTCCTGTGACCGTCAAAGGTCTAGGGAGTCAAGACTTTGTACAAACCTACGACATTGAAGTTGAAGAAGCCCATTGTTTCTACTGCGACGGCTATCTGACGCACAACTCAGCGGGCATGCGGCAGGGGGCAGCAGAGGATGCAGAATTTGCAAACGCTAAGGCAAACCTCTGGCAACAGGATGAACACGGTAACTGGCGCATTGACCCCGATCGTGATGCCCTGCGCATGGCAAACCATACCCGTGTCTTCCACCGCAAACCCACCTTGATAGAGACGATCGAGGCAGTCAGAAAACAATATTACTCAGGGGAGGGAGCAATCCAGTGGGCTGGTGAATCCGTAGCGCGCGCTAGTGCGGACATCATTACCCCACAACTCAAGACCGAATTTATACAAGCTTATACCCAGGACAAGGCGAAGGAATGGCTATCTCAGAGGTTCCCCCACTTGACCGATATAGACGATCGTTTGTCCCGCTATGGGTTGAATCCCTGTTTAACTGCTGACACATGGATACATACAGAACATGGTGCTAGACAAATTAGTGATTTGATTGGTAAGCAAGTAGGAGTATATGTTAATGGAGAACTATTTAGTACTACCGCAGATGGATTCTTTCTAACAGGTAGCAAGCCCGTAGTTCGTCTACAAACTAAGGAAGGATTCCAATTACGATTGACGGAAAATCACAAATTGCTAAAAGTGACAGCACAAACCCCGAAGGCTCAGTACACCGAATGGGTAGAGGCTAAAGACCTAAAAGTTGGCGATCGCATTTTGCTTCATAACCATAGAGGAATCCAGCCTTGGGGTGGAGAAGGGAGTTTTGATGAAGGTTGGCTAATTGGTAATTTACTTGGGAATCAGGGGAATAATGAAGCTTGTTTGCGGTACTGGGGTGAGACTAAAGAAGAAATGGCGATCTACGCAGTCAAGACTCTAGAAGCTGCTACGAATTATGTCGCACGAAACCCAGCAGGGTATTATCACAAACAATTGCAACATAGAGAGATCAACTCTTCTGGGCTAGCAACTCTGGCAGCAAAATTTGGTCTTTCTCCCCGGAATAAAGTGCTATCTCCGGCGATCGAACAAGCAAGTTATGAGTTTTATTGTGGCTTTTTACGAGGTCTTTTTGACGCTGATGGAAGTATTCAAGGCAGTCAAAAAGAAGGTATTAGTATCAGGCTTTCTCAAAGTAACCTAGAGACCTTGCAAGTTGTTCAGAGAATGTTGGCTCGTATAGGTATAATTTCTTCCATTTACCAACAACGGCGGACTGCTGGAATACAGATGTTACCAGATAGTAAACGGGAACTTGCCCCCTACTTCTGGGAAGAACAGCATGAACTAGTAATCGCTAATGATAATTTAGAATGCTTTGCAACTACAATTGGATTTCAAGACCCTCTCAAAGCATCTCGTTTACAGAAATTGTTAGGTAATTATTCCCGAAGAATGAACCGAGAGCGATTTACTGCTATCGTTACGGCGATCACTCCTGACGGGGTTGAACCTGTCTATGACTGTACTGTCCCTCAAGTATCTCGCTTTGATGCTAATGGAATAGTTGCTCATAATTGCGGGGAAATCATAATGTCCAACAACCACTGTAACCTCGCAGAAATCCATCTAAACCTCCTTGACCCCTACGATAAAATAGCCCAGAAGGAAGCGTTCACCGCTGGGGCTTTGTCAGCATCTTGTCTACTAAACCACCGTTTCGTAGTAGAACGCTACCAACGTAGCAGGGAGCTAGACCCGATCGTCGGTGTCTCTTTCACTGGACTGTTCGATTTCTTTGTAAAATTGTTCGGTGTCGGCTGGCTCCAATGGTGGGCAGAAGACCGCCCCGATACAAAACAGGGGAGAAGATATCGGCAGGAAGAGAGGGAATATTTGACATTCTGGAAAGATATTGTCCATTCTGTTGTCTGGGACTATTGCGATCGTCATGGGCTAAAACGTCCTAACCGTTGTACCACTGTGCAACCCGCCGGGACAAAAAGTTTGCTCACCAATGCCTCCCCAGGATGGCATCCCCCCAAAGCTGCCCGCTATATCCGCCGTATAACTTTCCGCAAGAATGACCCCGTCGCGCTCGCCTGCCTAGACTACGGCTACAATGTTGTCCCTTCCCAGTCCGATAAGGATGAGAACGGCAATCTGTTAAATGACCCCTTTGACCCCCGCTGTACAGAATGGCTAGTAGAAATTCCTGTAGAAGTCCCTTGGGCAAATCTGCCAGGCGCTGACACGATCGATATTGCTAAATTCTCCGCCCTGGCGCAGTTCGACTTCTATATGCAAGTCCAAAAATTCTACACAACCCATAATACCTCAGCAACTATTGAGCTTAGAGAAACTGAAATTGAACCCCTTGCTAAACGTATTTATGAAGCCATTCAGAATGATGAAGGGTACATTTCTGCGGCTCTGTTAGCACGGTTTGATGACCACCAGACCTTCCCCAGACTCCCCTTTGAACCCATCGATAAACCTACCTACGATCGTCTTGTCGCCGAAATACTCGCCCGCCGTAAAACCGCTGACTTCCACGCCGCACTAGTAAAATACGATCGGGATTTCCAAAGAGATGATGAAGCTGGACCTGCCCCCTGTGACTCCGATCGGTGTCTGACTTGATAGATACAAAGAGTTGGAAATAGATGAATCTATGGGACAGTATCTACACTATTAGTTGCGATCAAGCACTCTGATAATCTTTCATAATCACTTAGGCAGATTTGAAGAAGCGAATTATTTCCCTTACGTGCTCCAAAAATTGACTGTCAACTGTCAGTTGGGATATAGCTTGTTTCGATTCCTGCCTGACCCGATCGATTTCCTGGGTATGTGAAACTGCCATGTGTTCTAATTTGTCATTGATGAGAGCCAGTTGGCGACGGGTTTCTTGCATAAATTCCTGTTGTTTGACTAGCCAGGAGTCAGGATTATCTAGTTCAAATTGCGCCTGCAATTGTCTGACATTATGTTCTAGCCCCTCTAAACGATAGCGCAATTCAATGACATCTTCCCTGGGGTATCGCACTTGTTGGGCTATTTCTTGTAGGCGGTTAGTGAGGTATTCATAGGCACTCACGATCGGTCTTAAAAAAGTTAGCAATAATGCTCCTGCCGCTCCCCAATAGCCTATTTGTCCACCACTGTATTTAGCTAATAGATAAAATCCCAGAGCAGAAATAAGGTGCAGAGATAGGGCAATAGCTAAAGAACGGTTGACCCAGGCACGGGCAAATTCCACCTGTTGCTTATCTAAATAAATACCACGTTCCCTGGAACTTTCGGCATCATTGATTACTTGCCTGGCACGAAAATGAATATTCCAAGGTACAGTGACAACTAATAATAACCAACCGAAAATTGCCCCCCCCGTTAACCAGTCCTGTACTGATCCAATTGGTACCTGCAACCACTGGGTTAAACCCACAATCACCAGGACAAAAAGAAAAATTGCTAAACCGATCGATAACAAACTTTTCACCATAATTAACTTTGCATAAATTAGCACAAATTATGAATAGAAAGGGGGAAACATTCCCCCAAATAACAAGGTAGCTAGGAGTTGAATTTTTATGCAGCGACCTTAAGTTGGTTGACTTTTTCTGCCAGAGAGTTCATCAAGGCGGTAAAAGGTTGGACGAATTTCTCAATCCCCTCTACCTGCAATTCCTGCATCACTTGCTCAAGGTTAATACCTAGGTCTGTCAACTCTTGCAATACTTGTTGTGCTTCTGCCAAGCCCATTTCAATTCTAGTTTCCACGTCACAGTGATCAATACAGGCAGCGATCGTTTCCGGAGGCATGGTGTTAACGGTGTTTTCCCCCACCAGGTTGTCCACATACATAACATCACTGTAGGCAGGGTTCTTAGTGCTCGTACTTGCCCACAATAGACGCTGTTCTTGCGCTCCCTTCTCCTTCAAGGCTTGCCAACGATCGGTGGCATAAAGTTGTTTGTATTTCTGATAAGCCATCTTGGCATTGGCAATAGCAGCCTTCCCCTTGAGAGATTGAATCTTCTGGGGATCAACATCGGTCATCTTATCTAGCAGAGCGTCAATCTTGGTGTCAATGCGACTGAGGAAGAAGCTGGCAACGGAGGCAATGTGAGCGATCGGTTCTCCCTTTTCTACTCGTTGTTCTAAACCTGCCATGTAGGCTAAAGCCGTCTCCTCATAGTCTTTTACAGAGAATAGGAGAGTAACATTGACAGGAATCCCTCTAGCAATCACTGCCGTTGTAGCTTGCAAGCCCTCCACTGTACCAGGAATCTTGATCATGACATTGGGACGATCGATCGTCTGCCAGAATCGCACTGCCTCAGCAATTGTGCCTTCTGTGTCGTGGGCAAGATGGGGGGAAACTTCAATGGAAACATAACCATCTTTACCGTTGGTCTCGTCATAAACAGGGCGGAGAATGTCAGCGGCATCCTGAATATCTTTGAATGCCAAAGTTTCATAGATTTCCGTGACAGACTTACCAGCTTTGATGGCTGCCAAAATGGCATCGTCGTAGATAGCGTTGCCCGCGATCGCTTTTTGAAAGATAGCAGGATTGGAAGTAATGCCCTTGATGCCTTGATTTTGCACCATGTCAGCTAGAGCACCCGACTGAATGATGTTGCGGCTGAGATTGTCCATCCACACACTTTGACCGTGTTCGGCGATTTCAATGAGATGATTCTTTGCCATGTGTTTTTCCCACCCAACGATCGCTATGATAGAAGTCCTACTGCCTGCTTTCCCCATTCTTCACACTCTCTACAGAAATTTTTTAATATTTGTTAACAACTCCTCTGCCCCTACCTCTGCCACCAACTGCTGCTGATGATAGAGATAATAGCGGTTGGGAGCACAACCGACGGCGAGAAAATCACAATGACTGTTATAGGCACAGAGTTTGGCACAGCCACTGAGGTGAAGGTGTAAAGGTTTATCTGCTAGGGAATATTGTAATATTTGGGCATCGGTTTGGGTGTCTGTCCAACTGGCAAGGCAGTCTTTACCAGCACAGGCACTGATGGCTAAGGGGGGAGGGCAGAAGGAGAAGTGATAATGACTGAGGATTTGACAACATTCCCTGCTAAACGAGCGATGGACAAAGGGCAATACAACATTTCGCCAGGGAGTGAAACGGACTTCCGGTATGCGATAACGATGACAGACAGTAATTAATTGTGCCAATTGCAGACTAGATAAGTGACCGAGGGGTAAAAAGATACCGATGTAGTAAAAATCATTGTCCTTTTGGGGGTGAAGACCAAGATGTGCATTTGGCATTGATTTACGGTCAATGGACACCTCTTCTATCTTCTGACCTAACCGATCGATACCGTAGCTAGCAATCATCTTGGAAAAGCGGGGTTGTGTGTCTGTTAATTTCGTAAATTCTAAATAAAGGTGGGCTAAGTGGTCGAGAATATTGATTACTTCTGTAGAGCTGACAGTTATGCCTATAGTTTTATTGAGGATAATTTGACAGCAATTCTCCCCCATTGCCCTAACTAAAATGTCATTCGTAAGCGCTGCGATAGATAGAGCTTCTCCCCCGTCAAAGCCCACACTGAACTTTGGTGAAAGGTACCGTAATTCTCTTCTCTGTGCTAGATAATCTTCCCACCGTTTTGCCACTGGGAAAAGGTCTGTCATGGCTTCCCGATCGATGCCACAGGTGGGACTGAGCATGATATTGCGCAGATGGTCTGTCTCTAGGTTGCCCACCAAACCAACATCTTGTAGTTCTTCGATCACCCTAACTGATAAAAGCGACTCCGATCGGTATTGCAGGTTTCCCCGCCTGGTAATTTCCAGCTTGCCCTCTGTCAGACAAGTTTGTATCTTTTGTAATTGCAGCAGAGAAACTCTACCGCCCACCAAGCGCAGACGATAGAGCCAACCCCCTGGGGTAGGGATTGGTTGCCCCATAGACGGACAGGCATTCATGTTTCTAAATAGGCTTTCACGCTATCTAATGTCAGATTTCTACCGATGAAGACTAAACGGGTCATGGGTTTTTCTGCCTGCTGCCAAGGGCGATCATAGGTAAGTTCAATCCGATCGGCTACTCCCTGAATCACTCCCCGCATAGGCTTCCCTGGCACATGGACAAAGCCCTTGATGCGATAGACTTCTGTTTGTCTGTTAATCTCTTTTAACTTAGGGACTATCTCTGCTGCTGTAAAAGACCGCTGGGATTCATAATAGACAGAATTGATGTCCTCATCGTGCTCGTGGTCTTCTTCGTTATCGTGATGACTAGGGCGATTGTCCAAATCCTCTTCCACCGCACTGTTAAAGCCCAAAATAATGGCAGGGTCAATCTTACCGTTTTGACAGGCAAGTACCTTGATGCCTGGACGCAGTTCCGTCTTTAACCATGCCTCCACCTTCTGTTGTTGTGCCCGATCGAGCAAATCTGTCTTGGTCATTAACACAAGGTCAGCACAGGCGAGTTGGTCTTCCAAGAGTTCTGCCAGGGGTGTTTCATGGCTGATGCTGGGGTCATTCTCCCTTTGTTTTTGCAGAGCTTCTAAATCTCCCACAAACTTGCCCTGGGCAAGGGCTTCTCCATCTACGACAGTTACAACTCCATCAACGGTAAAACTATGGCGAATTTCCTGCCATCGAAATGCCTGCACCAGGGGTTTAGGCAGTGCCAACCCCGATGTTTCAATTAACACATGATCAATCTGTCCCCTTCTTTTTGCCAGTTCTTGCATAGTTGGTAAAAATTCCTCCTGCACTGTGCAACAGAGGCAACCATTAGTTAACTCCACAATGTTGGGTGTCACTTCTTTTCCTGCTTCATCACAGACACGACAGGCTTGTAGCAGTTCGCCATCGATGCCCACTTCCCCAAATTCATTCACCAAAACGGCAATTCTCCGTCCCCGATTATTTTGCAATTGTTCACGGATCAAAGTAGTTTTACCACTGCCCAAAAAACCAGTGATAACTGTCACAGGAATCTTCGCTGCCATTGTCCATCTCTCCTAGAAATTTGGCAATAAATTGTCAATGAGGTGTTGTAGGCAAAAGGTAATTCCAACCCCCAGTAAAACAAATCCGATCGGTCTATAGCTATCTTTGAGGCATCCCTTAGTCAAGAAAAAAGCTGTTAAGGTAACTGCCAGTTGAATGAAGGTAAACCCTAACAAATAGGCAACTAGAGGACTAGTTTCTGCCCCTACAATCGACTCTCCGTAGGCGTAGCCATGCCAAATCCCCCCCACTAATGCCAGGGCAATTATCAAATATAATTGGGGGTGATGTTTGCTGATAATCAGGCTACTAAATACCAACAAAGACAGGCTAATTCCTAACTCTAGGAAGGGTAATTCTAGCTGCAGTAAATGTAAAAATGTCCCCAAACTAGCTGCTAGTAGAAAAACGATCGGGATAATTATTCCCCCCCCTAGTAATGCTCCTAAAATACCGACTGCAATTACAGTGGCAAAGTGGTCTAAACCAATAACTGGATGAGCAAGACCCGAGAAAAAACCATCAAAAGCAGTGCGGGGTAATTCCCCCCCCATCATGTGATGCGCCTGGGCAGGCAAAAGGCATAAAAACAAAAAGAGTAAAGACAAAAACATTCTTAACACCATATCTGTACCTCGCAGATTGTTTGTCTGTCTACTTGGCGGGCATTCTGACTGAGAAAGATGACCTTTCATCACAGCTGCGGGACAGCGCTGGACTTGCACCAGACTTTCCCCGATCGGTTCCTACCGACCTCCAACGGCTGACCCCCGTTGGAACCAAGGACTATGTCTATATTATGGCAAACGATCGAGTTGGGCAAACCCGATGAACTGCATCTGCCCTTGGGTGATGTCAAACTTTAGCACCCTTGCTCTGATCCCCTGCGCTTCCAACTGGCTGAGGTCCAACAAACGGTTCGCTCCCCGTACCAGCGTATTGATTAAAATATCAGGAATTCTCATGCCCTCAATGTACAAATCTACACGGCTGAGTTTGATATTGCCGTTCGGTAAAACCTCAATGGCAAGGTCAGCAGTAATGTCTAAAGGTTTAATCTCTTTCTTGCGGGGGCTGAGATTTGCTGTCAATCTAATGCGTTGATCAGACAGAAAGAAGATTTGGGGATTAGTGACATCAATTTCCTCGACACCCAAGCTGGGATTAAAGCTGGAAAAATCTGCCTTGATACTCTGAAATAAAGACCGAATTTGTTCCGCCCCCAAAGCCCGATTGATGTCCTCTTCTTTGACAATTACTTTGACTACCGCCTGTAACGGCTCCACCAGTCTGACCTGGTTGTTGGCTAAGTTAATATTGACCCGATCGGTTTCCAGTTCTAATATATCTACGCGCAAAAAGGGAAAGAAATAGACACCGCGACTAGCAAGACGCACCCTGTCAATTCTCCCCTGCAATATTTGATAATTGGGACTAGTATCTACCCTTACAGCTAACTCCTCAATGCGGGGTACCTGCTGGCGAATTGCCCCCTCCACCGTTTGATTAACTAATATCCCTAACCCACTCCCTAACCCCAACAGGCTAGTGAGAATAACTGCTACTGTTTCCACTGCCATTCCCTTGCCTTTACCCCATTACTCTAACAAAAAATCTCTCTTAGTCCCTAAATTTTTATGCTAACTTTTTACAGGAGTTGCTTGCCATTCCTCTCTGTGTCCAATCCCGACAACCAGCTTGACCTCCCCCCCCTCACGGTGTTTCGCCATGAATTTGTGGGGCGCATGGACTTATTTGCCGATCGACAGACGGTCATGGACTACCTCGACCGCCATCAGGGCTGGTTTCGCCGCTGTGCCCATCCTTTCCGTGCTGACCCGATCGGGGAGAACGGCTATGCCATTGGGATAGGGAAAATTGGTGCCTTTGGCTTCAAGGTTGACCCCAGGGTAGGATTGCATCTATTGCCCCAAGAGCAGGGGGTGTACCGCATCTGCACTATCCCCATTCCCGACCAGGAACCCCAGGGCTACGAAGTGGATTTTAGGGCAGAGATGTACCTGCAGGAAGAGCCTGTCCCCCCCGCCTACGAAACAGACATCCCCCTGATGACGAAGGTGGAATGGCACCTTTTACTCACCGTATCCCTCCGCTTCCCCCCCTTCATTTACCGCTTGCCCCAGGAAACCATCCAGTCCACAGGGGATGCCATCCTAGCTATGGTAGTCCGTCGTGTCTCCAATAGCCTTACCCGCAAGGTGCAAGCAGACTTTCACCACACCCACAACATCCAGGTACCCAAAAAGTACAAGTATGACCCCTCTAAAACAGTCGTTTCGATCCGTCAGGGCGAATCGTCGCCCAGTTAGTCTTTGCCATCGCCAGTTGTTCGTCGGTTACCCTAGCAGCCTTGAGGTCCGCTCCCTGGAGGTTTGCCCCCTTCAAATTGGCATTGGTGAGAAATGCCCCCTTCAAGTTTGCCCCACTCAAATTAGCCCCGCTTAGGTTAGCCTTCCCCATGTAGGCGTACTGCAGATTTGCCTCCCTTAAATCGGCATTGGTGAGGTTTGCACCCCCTAAATCCGCCTTGGTGAGAATTGCCCGCTGTAACTTCGCATGGCTGAGGTTCGCCCCCGACAGCTTCGCTTGGGTCATAATGCTGCCCTGAAAGCTAGCCCCCGTCAGGTCAGAGTGGGAGAAGTCTGTCTCCTGCAGCTTGGAGCGACTCATCACAATTCCCTGTAAGTTAGCACTGGCAAGGGAAGCCTTGGAGAGGTCTTGATTAGCAAAATTACGCTTGCCGTGATTGTACTCTACTATAACTTTGCGCCCCCCTTTCAAATCCTTAGCAGGGTTGCGTTCCGGTGCCCTTGTGAGCATCCCCTGTCCCGCCAAATCCTGTTGTCTAGTGTTTTCCGCTGGGATACGAGTAATTCTACCCCGCCCTGGAATAGGAGGACGGCTAGGGGAACTGATGGTGGGACTGATAGTAGAGGCAGGGGCGCTGGATAGGTCTTTGAGTACTTCTTCCGCCGATCGGTAGCGCTGGCTGAGGGACTGCTGCAACATTTTGTCAAAAATTGCCATCATGTCCTCACTCATTTTCACCTGGGACTTCCAGTTGATCTCCCCTGTGCGGGGGTCATGCCCATAGTCCTTTGGGGAGCGCCCCGTCATTAAATAGAGACAGGTCATTGCCATCGCATAAATATCACTGGCGTAGACAGGACGCATTGCCATCTGCTCCGGCGGCGCAAATCCTGGTGTCCCGATGGCAAAGTTGGTCAACAGAGCACTGGGGTCTTCCTCTGCCAGATGGGGGTTGAGCTGGGTAGAAACGGCGCCAAAGTCGATTAGCACTAGCTTGCCGTCCTGCTTGCGGCGGATGATGTTGGCGGGCTTGATGTCACGGTGAATGACACCGTTTTCATGGATAAAGGAGAGAGCAGGCAGAATCTCTAGGAGTAGTTTGCGGATGCCCTCTTGACTAAACACACCGTGGCGCTCTAGTTCCTGCTTTAGGGTCTCTCCCTCGATGTACTCCTGTACTAGGTAAAAATAGCCGTTTTCCTCAAAGTAGTCCAGTAGGCGAGGAATTTGGGGGTGGTTGCCGATCTTGCCCAGAGTGTATGCCTCCCGCTCAAACAGCTCCCGTGCCATTTTCATCACACTGGGGGAATGGGTACTGGGGCGCAGTTGCTTGACCACACACACAGGCTTGCCCGGCAGTCCGTAGTCATTAGCCAGAAATGTGGCTCCAAACCCTCCTTTTCCCAAGGGACGACTGGCTACATATCTGCCCCGCAACTTCAAACTGGCTCCACAGGAGGCACATACATCATCCCGATCGGGGGGGTTTTGGGGAGAGCTACAGTTGGGATTAACGCAATAACTCACGGCTCTGACTCAAGCAACCACAGTCTAAGTCTATTCTAAACCGCAAATCAGTAATCCTCTCGCTCACTTGGATCAATGTCGGGATAGTCGTTGGGGTCAGGGTTGGTTGGGCGGGGACGGCGGCGGCGGGGACTGGGAGCTTCTACATCCTCACTGCTTGTATTGCGACTGCCCTTGCTGCGGGGACGGCGGGGAGCTACTGGTTTAATATCCTCATCTAAGACATCAATGACCGAGTTATCACTGCTAGGGCGGGGACGGGTACGCCGTGAGCGACGAGTTTTAGGGGGTTCCACATCTCCCTCTAACTCAGAAGGACGGTAGGGACGCATCTGAGGTGGTTGCTTGCTCAAAGGACGATCGGGAATCTCATGCCCATAGTCATAGTCCCGGTAATCGTAGGGAGGGGGCATGGGGGGTTCCTCTTCCTCGATCGGTGGGTTAATCACCGCCCGCCGCGCTTGGGTGGAGACTGTCTGTCGCAAACTCAAGGTTTCTAGACCAAACCACCAGCCAAAGCCCACCAACAACATCTGAGCAAACTGGGTAGTCTGGTCCATCTTGAAGTTATAAAACAGGAGTACCAGCCCGTAGATAAAAGCTACCGCCGCCAAAAAGATGTCATGGTCGCGGGAGAGTTCAGGTCGCCAGTTACGGATAAAGTACAGCCCCACTCCGCCCAAAATAGCAGAGATAGCGAGGAAGAGGATAAGGGGATTCCCGCCTATGGCAATACCGAACTGCCCACCAGCACCTTGGGCAAGCAGGGGAATAGAATGTAACATGGCAACCTCTCTGGTAAGATAGTGAACAGCGAACAACTATTGACTACGGCGCTTGATCTTGTCGTTTTGGCTGACAATAATCAGAGCACCAAACAGGGTGACTAGAACTACAGCCCCCCAAAATAATCCCCAAAAAAAGTTGATAAGCGAAGGTGTCATAGTCTTTTATTAAATCTTCCTAGCCATATATTATCACTCCCAGTCTCTCTATGGTAGACCTGGCTTGGGGAGATGCTGCCTCTGGGGTTAAAATGGGCGTAGTGCTCCAATGGCTGCTCCTATGGATATTTACTGCTCCCGCCCTGGCTGTGCACGACCCCACAATCACTTCCCCGATGTGGACACCACTAGTATCAGAACTACCGCTATAGATCAGTTGTTTTGCCAAAGCTGCGATATGCCCCTCATTCTGGATGGGCGCTATGTGATTGAAAAACCTTTGGCCCAAGGGGGCTTTAGCATTACCTACCTCGCCAGGGACCGGCGGACACCGGCGATGAAACGCTGTGTGGTTAAGCAGTTGATTCTACATGGCTACAACGAGGAACAAAAGCGGAAGGCAAGGGAATTGTTTGAACGGGAAGGTGCCATTTTGGAGGAGTTGGGGGGGCACCCCCAGATACCAGATTTATTGGCATTCTTTGAGTTGGAGGTGGACGGGGAGAGTTTTTTTTATCTGGTGCAGGAATTTATCGATGGGGTGACCTTAGAAACTTTGATCAATGACTTTGGTCCCCTCCCTACTTATGATGTCATTGATATTCTGCGTAATTTGTTGCCAGTACTGCAGTTTGTCCACGATCGGGGGGCAATTCACCGCGATATTAGACCTGCCAATATCATGGTGCACCGCCAAACCCAAGTATATTATCTGTTGAACTTCGGGGCAGTAAAACAAATTCGCTCAATTCCGGACGAGCACTCCCAAGGATCGACAAAAATTTACACCCCTGGCTATGCTGCTCCGGAACAGATGGGTGGACACAAAGTCTATCCTGCCACTGATATTTATGGCTTGGGAGCAACTGCTATCTTTTTACTCACAGGCAGACATCCTCACAAACTCCTAGATAGTGTCACCCAACGCATTGAATGGCGTACCTATGGGCGGCGGTTAAACCCTGACTTTGCCGACATTATCGATCGGATGGTTGCTCCTAGTCTAAGGGAACGCTACGACAGTGCCAAGGCTGTCCTGGCGGATTTGGAGAAATTAAATGGGGCGCCCGCTGCACCACCGCCTGCCCCAGACCCTCCCCCCCAGGAGATGCCTATGTTTGAAGTGGCAAGGGACATTGAGATAGAGATACCCCCGAGGAAGAGGAAGCCCATCCGAGCGGCAACTAGTATCAACAAAGTGGCGAAGTCCATTAATCAAATCCCCCTTGTTTCTTTTATTTTGAGTGGCTTTGGTTTTGGTTTTCAAGTCGGTGCCTGGGGGTTTTTACTCCTTGGCAAGGGGAGTCAAGTCATGGGACCTTTCACTATGTTTTTGTTGGCTGGTATTCTCCTATGGCTGCTGTTTCTGCGGGCAAGGAAAGTTTTGGACAATAAAGATATGCTCGCCTCTACTCTGGTTACTTTTGTCCTTTTCTTGCTCCTCAAACTGTTCTTTCGCTTCCCCGAACCCAAAATTGCGGAATTTCTCGCTATCTGTCTTATCTGTGGCTTTGGTCTGGTGGCAGTGCTGACACTATTTCGCCTCGTTAATCAACTCCTGCGCCGTTTGCTGTAGAAAAAAAGACTGCACCCACCCCGCGTAGGGCAGTCAAAGAATGCCTAGAGGTTTTCTTTAATGAGATGCTTAATCACGTTGTCTTTGATCATCAGTTGCCGCAATAACTCCAGGACAAATTCTTGGGACTGCTCTAGGGTGAGTTTTTTTACCTGCTCTTCGTAGACTTTCAGGCTGAATTCCTGCTCTAGTGTTAACTCTAACGGTATACCCATAGCATTACCTCCGTTTTGTAAAGTCTTGTTAATAAATATCATATACCCTTGACAAGATGACGTTTGTGTTCTTTTAGACAGAATTTCCCTAAGCCGAAGTTCGGTTTACCCGCCGCCGGTAGTAGAGGGCACGCACCTGTTCTTCCCGATCGCCTTTGAGTTTTGCCAGGGCTAGCCATCTCTGGGCATAGCGATCGGCTTGGGGGTAGTTGTGTTGGGCTAGGTAGCTGAGGGTGAGGGCACGCCAAATTTGCATATCCAGGGTGGGGGAGTTGAGGGGGGTAGCAATGGCTCTTGCTTTCTCTAGGTATTCCAGGGCGGTGTGGTGGAGTCCCAGTCCGGCGTAGGCTAATCCCAGTTGTAGGTTGGTGTAGGACTGTTGCAGGGGGGCATCTTCTCCCAGGTGGGTCAGTTTTTGCAGATGGTTGATCGCTTGTTCGTACTGCTTGAGGTTGATGTAGCAAGCCCCTATGTTGTAGAGGGTTTTGCGGGTTTCTCGCTCCAGGAGTTCGGCAGCGGTGTGGTGGAGGAATTGCTGATAGTACCCGATCGCTGTGCGGTATTGGCGGAGGGCAAAGTAGATATTACCGAGGTGGTGGAGAACCTGGGCTTGTTCCTGGAAGAGGTCTTCTCTTTCCGCCAGGTCATAGTACTGCTGGTAGTAGCTGATGGCAGCTTGGTAGTTGCCTAGGTCGTGGTGGAGTTGGGCTAGTCCCCTGTAGCACTGCAGTTCCAGGGCACGATCGGGGTATTGTTTAACTAGTTTGAGGGCAAGTTCCAGGTAGCTGAGGGCTTGGGGATAGCGTCCCAAATGGTGAGCCACTGTCCCTGCCAGAGCTAGTATGCAGCCATGGAGGATGGGGTCAGATACCCGCCGCCCCCCCTGCCGCCAATGGGGAGGTAGGAGGGATTCCGCCAACTCCAAAAACAGTTCGTAGAGGTGGGTTTGGGCAAGATCAAAGCGCCGTAATACCTGGGCTAGTTCTTCCCACTGGGCATTGGTGACAAGGATGCGCGCCCCCTCTAGGATATTAGCCCAATCGATGGGGGGTTCACGGTGGGGCACAACGGGTTCAATGACGGGTAGATTCCCCTCCTCCGTCACAATCATTTCCGCTGGCGGTTCTGCCTCTGTCTTCTCTGGGGGAGCGGTAATCAGGACTGTTTCTCCCATCGCCACAGGGGGAGTTTCTGGGGTAATGACAACCCTGGGTTCTGATTTTTCCTCCAGGGGGCTGGGAGGGGTATCGGCAGTAATTACAACCGTCGGTGTCGCTTCCCCTGGGATCGCCACAGGGGGAGTTTCTGGGGTAATAGCAACCCTGGATTCTGATGTTTCCTCCAGGGGGCTGGGGGGAGTATCGGCAGTGATTACAACTGGCGGGGGAGCTTTTTCTGCAATCGGGATTACCTGGGTCTCTGGAGTAATCGCAACCCTTGATTCCTCCGTCTCTGCGATCGGGACTGCTTGGGTCTCTGGGATGCTGCTGCGAAACAGGTGGGAAGCCAACCGAGGGATGACCGATCGTTTGAGCGTGGGTGCAGGGGCGGGGGGGGAAGGGGGGGGTGAAGGAGGAACCTCTCTGCCTAGAATGCCCTCTGCCTTGGCGGGGGAAACCCGTGTCAGTTTTTGCCAGTCCAGCTCTAACCGCTCGCAAATTTGAATAAAAGTAGGTGCATCGATCGGTCTGCCCGCCATAAATTCCCGCACTTTGTACAGAGAGATACCGACCGCTTCTGCCAGAGCTTTTTGGCTGGAAATACCAGTTTTCTGCATCGCAGTTTTAACGCGGCGCAGGGAATTAGCAGGAACTTTTAAGGTAGCGGACATAACCTCTCTGCCCAGTACGACTATAGTAATTTTGCTATGATTTTAGAGAAAACCCAAGAAAATGGCTAACAAATATTGGCGACAGGCAAGGAAGGTAGTAGGATGCTAAAGGTGCGCAAAAGGGGGTTATGACGACCTACACACCAACCCAAATGACCGCCTGGTTACGGGGTCTTCTGAGCATCGCCCTAGCGGACGGCAAATTTACCCCAGATGAACAGTCCCTCCTACGGGAGTTACAGGAGACAGAACATTTGGAAAGTGCTGATCCCCATTTACTGTGCACCATCTCTCCTCAAGAGTTAGCCACCGCCTTTGGGCAGGATGACAACTTAGCCCAAAATTTCCTGCGGACAGCGGTGATGATGGCAATGGTAGATGGGGAATACTCGGAGACGGAGGATCAGTTGATCCACCAATACGCTAGTGCCCTTGGGCAGGAGATGAAAGAAATGGTTGAATTACGTGCCCACCTCCACAATCCTCTGGGTGTGGAACATGATGTGCTTACGCCTGTCAAAAATTGGCTCGATCGGTTAGAAGTCAAAGACCGGCGTTTGGCGCGCTTCCTATGCCGCGTGATTCCCGCCCAGTGTCCCTTTGAACGGGATGTCGTTCTCTTTGGCAAAAAGATCATGCACATTCCCGCCCTGTGTAAACTCAATCCCCTCTACGACCAACTCATTGGCTTGCGCTTCCGTTCCCTCTCCTACCTGGCAGAGGAATGTGGCGAGGATGTCAGCCAGTACTGCTAGATTCGAGGTAGAGTTTGGCGACCTGGCGGGCTAGATTGCGGATGCGGGCAATATACCTAGTGCGTTCTGTCACTGAGATCACCCCCCTGGCATCCAGGAGGTTGAAGGTATGGGAGCACTTCAGCACATAGTCAAAGGCAGGGAGGGGTAACTCTGCTTTGATCTGTTCCTGGGCTTCTGCCTCGTACTCCTGGAAGAGCTGGAATAGACGCTGGTTGTTCTGCCCCTTGTTGCCGAAATTGTAGTAACTCTGCTCCACCTCGTTGCGATGGTGTACCTGCCCGTAGGTGACATCCCCCCGCCACACTATGTCAAAGATGGAATTCACTCCCTGCAAATACATTGCCAGCCGCTCTAGTCCGTAGGTGATTTCCACAGAGACAGGGCGACAGTCGATCCCCCCCGCCTGCTGAAAGTAGGTAAACTGCGTCACTTCCATGCCGTCTAGCCACACTTCCCAACCTACGCCCCACGCCCCCAAGGTGGGAGACTCCCAGTCATCTTCCACAAAGCGAATGTCGTGGTCAGCGGGGTCAATGCCCAACACTTTCAAACTCTGCAAGTACTGCTCTAGGACATCGTCGGGGGAAGGCTTCAACAGCACCTGGAACTGGTAATAGTGTTGGAGGCGGTTGGGATTCTCACCGTAGCGTCCATCCGTAGGGCGACGACAGGGTTCTACGTAAGCCACACACCAGGGGGCAGGACCGATCGCTCTCAGAAAAGTATGGGGATTCATGGTGCCCGCGCCCTTTTCCATGTCGTAGGGCTGTGCTATCAAACAACCCCGATCGCTCCAGTAGTTTTGCAACGTCAGAATGACCGACTGAAAATCCACACCTTTCCTCCAAGCACTCCGCTATTGTAACTCCTGTCTGCCCTCGATCGCTTTAATGAGGGTCATTTCATCGGCGTATTCCAAATCCCCTCCTATAGGGATGCCAAAGGCAATGCGGGTGACCTTGGTAAATTCCTTGAGCAACTTGCCTACATAAAAAGTAGTCGTCTCTCCTTCCACTGTGGGATTGATGGCAAGGATCACTTCCTTTACCCCCCCCTTTACCACCCGTTGCACCAGAGTTGGGATGTTCAACTGGTCGGGACCAATCCCCTGCATGGGGGAAATTACCCCCCCCAACACATGGTACTTGCCCCAATACTCCCGCGTCTTTTCCAGGGCTATTACATCGCGGCTGTCACAGACCACGCAAATGGTGGAGTCATCGCGGTCGGGGTTACGACAGATTTCGCAAATTGGGTCAACGGAAAGATAGCCGCACACTTGGCAGTGCCCCACCTGTTCCTTACAGTCCAAAATGGCATGGGCAAGGGCAGTCACCTCTTCCCTAGGGCGGGATAGCAGGTAAAGTGCCAGTCTCTGTGCCGACTTGGGACCGATCCCTGGCAGACGTTGCAACTGTTCGATGAGGCGGGCGAGGGGGGGAGTGTACAAAAAAGATTTGCGTCAACAACCTACTTAACTTTATACTAGAAAGGCTGTAGATTTTTGCAAGGAAATTCATGTCTCGGTATCGGGGACCACGCTTAAGGATTGTCCGCCGCTTGGGGGATTTACCTGGCTTAACGCGCAAACAGCCCAAACATCCCTACCCACCAGGGCAACATGGGCAAAACCGCAAGAAAAAGTCAGAATATGCCATCCGTCTGGAGGAGAAGCAAAAATTACGCTTTAACTACGGTCTTAGTGAACGACAACTGATCAGGTATGTCAAACGGGCAAGGCGGGTAAAGGGTTCGACGGGGTTAGTGCTCCTGCAACTGCTGGAAATGCGCCTGGATAACACAGTCTTCCGCTTGGGAATGGCTCCCACAATTCCGGCAGCACGGCAACTGGTCAGTCACGGGCATATCACCGTCAACAACCGCGTCGTCAACATTCCCAGCTATGGCTGTCGTCCAGGGGATGTGATTGGGGTCAGAGATAACGAACGATCGCGACAACTGGTACAACAAAATTTAGAGTATCCCGGTCTCGCCAATATCCCCAGTCATTTAGAATTAGATAAGACGAGATTGGTTGGGAAGGTAAACGGTGTGATCGAGCGGGAATGGGTAGCCCTGAATGTCAACGAACTGCTGATTGTTGAGTTCTACTCGCGGCAAGTCTAATGCCCCTGGAGGTGCCCACAGACCTACTCCCCCGTTGTCCCCGATCGGTGGCAATGGAACTGGACAATTTGATGATGGCTTTGGAGTCCTTAAACCTGGAAGCAGTGGAAGCTTTACTGGCGGCAGTCCAGGAACTGGGTCTGGAGAAGTGGGTGCCCCATCGGGTAGCTTTTTGGCAATTACGCAACACCAACCCCCTGCGCAACTCTTACCAGCGGGAAGCCCTGCAGTGGGAGGAGGCAAAAGCCCTTGTAGCGATCGTCTGTCGGGTGGCACAGCAGCTACACACTGTCCTGCGCTTTTTGGTCACCACTTACCAGCAACAACTAGAGGGGAAATTGGAGGCGTTAGGTATGCAACAAAATCAGGGCTACGTTGACTTCTATGTCGATCGCTTTCAAGAACTCTACGCCCACCGTATGCGTTCCCCCCTCTCCCGCCCAGAAGGGCAGGAACTGGCATTGCAGCTGTTGGTAGAACTATTTTTCATCAGTGGCAGTGGGGGAGAGCAACGCCTGTGGCATAGTTTGATGGATGGGGCAGTGGAATAGTGTTACAGCGGTCTTACATCACACCCAGTTGTGCTTTGCTGGTAGAGGGGCTGAGTACCGTTGATGACCAGCAGATGACTCTCCTAACCCGCTTTATCTGTCAGGTGGGGGGCAAAGAAATCAGTGGCGGCAAAGAGTTACTCATTTATTTAACCCAAGGGGTCAGTCACTTCTGTCAGCGCTTACTTAGCGGCGAAGGGGCAGAATATCATCACGATCAGGTCAAGATCACCCCCCAGGGGCAGCGGTATCATCTGCGTATAACCAGCGAGGATGGGGAAGTAGAGCTAGACCTCGATCGGATACAGCTGTTTGACCTCATGGAAGTCCTGGACCAGCTGTGCCTGGATGCCCAGACTCTGCCGGATGTGGTAATTCCCTTCCCTGCCCTGCGTCCCCCCACTAGCCCCGTCAACCCCGCCGTTCCTGCTGTTGTAGGTATTACCAGCGTTTTGGCAATTGCCCTTGCCCTGTGGTTTGTCCCCATTCCTGAACCCAAGCGGGAGGAGACTGTGCCCGCCCCTACCCCTGTCAGTCCTGTACCTGCCCCTGTCCTTGTCCCCAAACCAATCACTGACCCCGCTGAGTTGGCAAAATTGCGATCGGATTTATTTACTCTCCTCGATCGGGCGTGGGTGAATACGCGTACCTTTACCGTACCTTTAACTTACAAAGTGACTGTGGATGAGCGGGGTAGGATTATTGGCTACCAAGAGACTCCTGAAACCAGAGAAAGACTGGGGGAAGAAGCAGAAGAAGTCTTGGCAAGAATGACAGAAGAATTACCCCTAGAAACCCTAAAACAGCAAAATCAAGACCTAAAGCCCGATCGGGTAGCTACTTTTACCGTTACGTTTGACATTACCAACCAACTACTTGTGGAGTAAGGCGGGGGCAGTATTCTAGAGAGGGGGAGATTTCTACCCCGCTAAAGAGGTTATAATTTAGCTCTGTTCCATTGCGTGGACTTCCCTATGGCAAACCCCCAAGCAGCGACAGACAACTACAGTGCTGACAAAATCCAAGTCCTAGAAGGGATCGAACACGTCCGCAAACGTCCGGGGATGTACATCGGCTCTACGGGGGCAAAGGGCTTGCACCATCTAGTCTTTGAGGTGGTGGACAACAGTGTGGATGAGTCCCTGGCGGGCTATTGCAGTCATATCATTGTGGAGGTACACCCTGATAATTCCGTCTCTGTGACCGATAACGGGCGGGGTATTCCCACAGACATTCACTCTAAAACGGGGAAATCGGCGCTGGAAACGGTGATGACAGTACTGGGGGCAGGGGGTAAATTTGGCGGTGGCGGCTACAAGGTTTCTGGCGGATTACACGGCGTGGGAGTTTCGGTTGTCAATGCTCTGTCTGAATGGGTGGAGGTGACAGTATGGCGGCAGGGGCAATGTTTTCGCCAGCGTTATGCTAGAGGCGTCCCACAAACCGAAGTGACAGTAGCTCCCGAACCCACCGATCGGCGTGGTACAAGAGTTCATTTCAAACCCGATCCTCAGATTTTCACCACAACCACTGTGTTTGACAATGCCATTTTGATTGGCAGATTGCGGGAACTGGCTTATCTCAACGGTGGGCTGAAGATTGAATACAGTGACCACCGCGAAACACCCCCCATTACCGAAGTCTTTTTATATCATGGCGGCATCAAAGAGTATGTCTCCTACATGAACAGAGAAAAAGAACCCTTGCATAATGACATCATCTATGTGCAGGGGGAAAGAGATAACGTGCAACTGGAAGTGGCTTTGCAGTGGTGTGCCGATTCCTACAATGAAAACATCTTGGGCTTTGCTAATAACATCAGAACGATCGATGGGGGGACACATTTAGAAGGACTGAAGGCAGTTCTAACGCGGACGATCAACAACACCGCCAGAAAACTGAAAAAACTAAAAGAGAGTGACAGCAACCTGGCAGGGGAAAACGTGCGGGAAGGTCTGACGGCGGTTATTTCTGTCAAAGTACCAGAGCCTGAGTTTGAAGGACAGACGAAAACAAAACTGGGTAACCCTGAAGTGCGGGGTATTGTGGAGTCCTTTGTGGGGGAGGTTTTAAGTGAATATTTGGAATTTCATCCTGCCGTTGCCCAGACAATTGTAGAAAAAGCCATTCAATCCTTCCAAGCGGCGGAGGCAGCTAGAAAAGCACGGGAATTAGTGCGGCGCAAATCGGCGTTAGAATCCTCAACTTTGCCAGGGAAATTAGCAGATTGTAGTTGTCGTGACCCCAAGGAAGCAGAGATATTCATCGTGGAAGGTGACAGTGCAGGCGGCAGTGCAAAGCAAGGGAGAGATAGACATTTCCAAGCTGTTTTACCCCTGCGCGGTAAGGTATTAAATATTGAGAAAGCAGAGGACAGCAAAATCTATAAAAACGCCGAGATTCAATCCCTGATTACAGGTTTGGGTTTGGGCATTAAGGGGGAAGAATTCAATATCAATCAGTTGCGCTACCACAAAATTATTCTCCTTGCTGATGCTGATGTAGATGGTGCCCATATCCGTACTTTGTTGCTGACCTTTTTCTATCGCTATCAACGGGAATTAGTGGACCAAGGATTTATCTACATCGCCTGTCCTCCTCTCTACAAGGTGGAAAGAGGGAAACAAATTCAATATTGCTACTCCGATCGGGAACTGCAACAATTACTGAGTACCTTTCCCCCCAACGCTAACTACACGATCCAAAGGTTCAAAGGGCTAGGGGAAATGATGCCCCAACAACTGTGGGAAACAACCATGAATCCTGCCACCCGAAAACTGAAACAGATCACGATCGAGGATGCCGCAGAAGCCGATCGTATCTTCACAATTTTGATGGGGGACAAAGTGGGACCCAGGCGGGAATTTATTGAGACCTACGGACCAAAGTTAAGTTTAGCGGAGTTGGATATTTAGTATGTCAGTTTTACAGGAACTAAAGGGGCGCTTCCGGTCAGCTATTAGGCAGGGTTTGCAGTTAGAAATTGACCCCCAAATTACTGCCGCCAAGGAACCCAAATTCGGCGATTACCAGTGCAATGATGCTATGGGTTTGGCAAAGAAACTAGGCAGTAAACCCCGCGATGTTGCCCAAAAAATTGTAGAAAATTTAGACATTGCTGACATAGCAGAACCACCTACAATCGAAGGACCGGGTTTTATCAATTTACGGCTGCAGGTGGCATATATCAATCGCAAGTTGGAGTCGATCTGGCACGACGATCGGTTGGGGATTCCTCTAGCAGACCCGCCACAGCGAATTGTAGTGGACTTTTCCAGCCCTAACATTGCCAAAGAGATGCACGTTGGTCATTTGCGTTCCACGATCATCGGCGATTGTATTGCTAGGATTTTGGAATTCCTAGGGCATGAGGTTTTGCGACTGAATCATGTGGGGGATTGGGGCACGCAGTTTGGGATGTTGATTACCCATCTCAAAGAAGCTTTCCCCCAGGCGTTGGTGGCGGCGGATGTCTTAGCGTTGGGGGATTTGGTCAATTTTTACCGCGAGGCTAAAAAACGCTTTGATGAGGATGAGAGTTTTCGGGAAAGGGCGCGTTTAGCTGTGGTGGATTTACAGGCAGGGGAGGCAACCGCTCGCCAGGCATGGCAGTTGTTGTGTGAACAGTCCCGCCGCGAGTTCCAAAAGATCTATGACCTCTTGGATGTGCGTCTGCAAGAGAGGGGGGAGTCTTTTTACAATCCCTTTTTACCGGCTGTCGTTGAAGACTTGGCAGCACTGGGACTGCTGCAGGAGGATGCAGGGGCTAAATGCGTCTTCCTAGAGGGATTTCAGAACAAAGAAGGACAACCCTTACCCCTGATTGTGCAAAAGTCCGACGGTGGTTACAACTATGCCACGACAGACCTAGCTGCCCTGCGTTATCGCATCAATGTGGACAAGGCGGATCGGATTATCTATGTGACAGACAGCGGACAGGCAGACCACTTTGCCCAGGTCTTTCAAGTGGCAAGAAGAGCAGGTTGGTTGCCCGATCGTGTACAAGTAGAACATGTGCCCTTTGGGCTGGTGTTGGGGGAAGACGGCAAGAAGTTCAAAACCCGATCGGGGGATACAGTAGCTCTCAAAGAATTGCTCCATGAGGCGATCGAGCGTGCCTTTGCTGACATTGACAGTCGCAATCCCGATGCACCCTTGTCTTTCAAGCAGGAGGTGGCAAAAGTGGTGGGAATTGGTGCTGTGAAATACGCTGACCTCTCCCAAAATCGCCACAGCAACTATGTCTTTAGCTTTGACAAGATGTTATCGCTGCAGGGGAACACGGCTCCCTATCTCCTCTATGCCTATGTGCGCATCCAGGGCATTGGCAGAAAATCCACAAAACCCATCGATCGGTCTCTGCCTATCCACATCAGTCATCCCAGCGAAATAGTTTTGGCAAAGCATCTCCTGCAGTGTGCAGAAGTGATTGACGCCGTAGCCACTGACCTTATGCCCAATCGCCTCTGTCAATATCTGTTTGAACTGAGTCAGAAATTCAATCAATTTTACGACCAATGCCCAATTCTGCAGGCAGAAGATGGAGAACGGCATTCTCGTCTTGCCCTCTGTGAGATTACAGCGCGGACACTGCGGCTGGGCTTAGGTCTGTTGGGGATTCCCGTCTTGGAAAGGATGTAAAAATTTCGGTACACCCCGTGATACAATGCCAGGGGCAGTTCAAGTGAAGTCGCAGTGCGGATTGCAGTCGATGGCATGGGGGGCGACCACGCTCCCAAGGAAATAGTGGCAGGGGCTGTACTGGCTACCGATCGCCTAGGGGTAGAAATCCTACTGGTGGGGGATGAGCAGCAACTGCAGCAATACCTGCCCCCCAAAACCAAGGGAATCACGATCGTGGCAGCGGAAGGGCAAATTGGGATGGAGGAAGAACCCCTGGAAGCACTGCGCAAAAAGCCGAAAGCCTCTATCAATGTGGCAATGGACTTGGTAAAACAGGGGGAAGCCCAGGCAGTGGTCTCGGCGGGGCATACGGGGGCAGCAATGGCAGCTGCTCTGTTGCGTTTGGGCAGGTTAAAGGGAGTCGATCGACCTGCCATCGGGGCATTGCTACCGACAATGATTCCCCATAAGCCTGTGTTGCTATTGGACGTAGGGGCAAATGTAGATTGTCGTCCCAAATTTCTGTGTCAGTTTGCCACTATGGGAGTCCTATTCAGTCGTTTGGCATTGGGGGTGCCGGAACCGAAATTGGGTTTGTTGAACATTGGGGAAGAAGCAGTCAAGGGCAATGATTTGGCTGTGCAGGTACACCAACTGTTGCGGGAGAGTGACCTCCCTTTTGTCGGCAATGCGGAGGGCAGGGATGTGATGTCAGGCAAGTTTGATGTGATCGTCTGCGATGGTTTTGTCGGCAATGTCCTGCTCAAATTTGCAGAAGGGGTGGGCTTGGTGGCAATGCAAATTCTAAAGGAGGAATTACCCAGGGGCTGGCACGGGCAATTGGGTTGTGCTTTCTTGAAGCCAAATTTAGCGAGGGTAAAAGAGCGCATGGATTACGACGAATACGGCGGCGGTTTGCTGTTGGGGGTAGCTGGTATCTGTGTGATTGGGCATGGCAGTTCTAAGGCAACGGGTCTGTATCACTCTGTACGGGTGGCGCGGGATGCCGTCCAAAACCGACTCCTAGAACAACTCAAGGAAGCCCTCGATCGATGATGGCGGTACGCATTTGGGGGCACGGGGCAGCGCTACCCCCGTTGGTGCTGACTAATGACGACTTAGCGCACAAAGTGGACACCTCGGATGAATGGATTTTCACCCGCACGGGGATCAAGGAGCGGCGTATTATGCCCCAAACTCCCGATGCCCTGGTGCAATTGGCGGTGGAAGCGGGGATGCAGGCGTTGACCAGTACGGGTGTTGCCCCCCAAGAGCTGGATTTGATTTTGCTCACTTCTTCTACCCCCGATGACCTTTTTGGTTCTGCCGCCCAGGTGCAACAACGGTTGGGAGCGACCCGATCGGTAGCCTTTGATCTGACCGCCGCTTGTTCGGGCTTTGTCTTTGGTTTGATTACAGCAGCCCAGTTTATTCAGGCGGGGACATTTCGCCATATTTTGGTGGTGGGGGCAGATGTCCTGTCGCGCTGGGTGGATTGGCAAGACCGGCGGACCTGTATTTTGTTTGGCGATGGGGCAGGGGCAGTCCTCGTCAGTCAAGGGGCAGAGAACAATCTTTTGGGTTTCACTATGGCGACGGATGGCAAGGGCTATGAATTATTGAATTTGCCCTATGACCCCGATCGGTCTGGTTTTGCCCCGATTTACATGAACGGCAGGGAGGTATATCGTTTTGCTGTCACCAAGGTACCAGAGACGATCGAGGCAATTTTACAGACAGCCCAACAGCAGCCCCAGGACATTGATTGGTATATCCTGCACCAGGCAAACCAGCGCATTATTGAGGCGGTAGGGGAACGGTTGGGGGTGGAATCCCACAGGATGGTCAGTAACATTGCCCAGGTGGGGAATACATCGGCGGCTTCCATTCCCATTGCCCTAGATGAGTATGTGCGGGCAGGCAAGATCAGAGCAGGGGACAAGATTATGGCAGTGGGGTTTGGGGCAGGCTTGAGTTGGGGGGGGATACTCTTTCAATGGGGATAGAAAACCTGTGTTATCCTATACTACGGATTGCCTGGTTTGGGGGTAGTGGTAGAGCCTTGATTGCGTGCAGTTGTACTGATGAATGACCGTGTTGTCTATCAAGTTTGGATCAGTGGCAAAGTGCAGGGAGTGGGCTATCGCTACGCTACCCAGCGTATGGCACAAAAGTTAGGAGTGACGGGGTGGGTGCAAAACCTACCGGATGGCAGAGTGGAAGCAATGTTTGCGGGCAGCCGTGCCCAGGTGGAAGCGATGCTGCAGTGGTGTTACCAGGGGACCAAGGAATCTAAGGTGGAAAAGGTGGAGTACGTGCCAGTCCCCGATCGGGTCTTCTACCGCTTTGAAATTCGTCGATGACCTATCACATTTTTATCAGTACGGGGGAAGTGTCGGGGGACTTACAGGGAGCGGCTCTTGCCCAAGCACTCTACAGGGAAGCCCAGAGGCACAATCTGCCGTTGACTATCTCAGGCTTAGGGGGGGAAAAAATGGCAAAGGCGGGGGTCAATCTCTGGGGCAACACGGCAGCGATCGGTTCCATTGGTCTGTTGGAAGCTCTCCCCTTTGTCCTGCCCTCTTTTTGGTTACAACAGCGGGTTAGGCAAAAACTGCGGCAGTATCCCCCCCACCTAGCGGTGTTCATTGACTATGTCACCCCTAACTTGGCGATGGGGCAGTTCCTCAAGCGTCATTTCGCCATCCCTATTGTTTACTACATTGCCCCCCAGGAATGGGTATGGGAGTTTCGCAACAATACGCAGTTAATCACCCAGTTCACCGATCGTATCCTGGCTATCTTTCCCGCCGAAGCCGCCTACTACCAACAAAAGGGTATCCAAGTGACATGGGTGGGGCATCCCCTGGTGGAGATGATGGCAACAGTCCCCGATCGTTCTAGTTGTCGTGCCCAGTTGGGGATTGCGCCAGAGGCTTTGGTAGTGACTCTCTTGCCCGCTTCCCGCCGCCAGGAAATTCAATTTTTACTGCCTGTGATGTTGCAAGTTGCCCGTCTACTGCGCCAGCAATTACCTGAGGTGGAGTTTCTGCTGCCGTTGTCTTTGCCCCACTATCGCCCCCAGGTGGAACGTTGCCTAACCCAGTTTGACCTGCCCGTAAGGGTAATTGCCGATCGTGCCCATATTGCCATTCGCGCTGCTGACCTGGCGCTATCCAAATCGGGGACAGTGAACCTGGAAACAGCCCTCTTGGGAGTCCCGCAAGTGGTGATATACCGCGTCAGTGCCTTGACTGCTTGGGTCGCCCGTCGTGTACTGCAGTTTCGCATTCCGTTCATGTCCCCTGTAAACTTGGTATTGATGCAGGAAGTAGTGCCAGAATTTTTCCAGGAGCAAGTGGAACCCCAGGGAATTGCCCATACCTGTCTGCAGTTACTCACGGATGGAGAGCGCCGCCAGCAGCTGTTAAGCCAGTACGAAGTGATTAAAAGCAAGCTAGGGGATGGCACCACTACCAGCCAAGCTGCCCAAGCGATTCTCTCTATGCTCTAGGGGAGATTTCCCCAAAACCTCCCGACAGGACGGGCAAGTTCTTTTACAATTGACGTGAAGATATGTAAATGGCTATGGGTTCTAAAACTGTAACGATCGCTGACCTCCTAGCACCTGTCCAGGACGATCTACAGGTATTGACCCAGAACCTAAAGGAACTTGTGGGGGCTAGCCACCCCATTTTACGCGCCGCGGCAGAGCATTTATTTGAAGCCAAGGGGAAGGGACTGCGACCTGCCTTAGTGCTGTTAACCTCTAGGGCGACAATGGGAACAGGGGATATTACCCCCCGTCACCGCCGGCTGGCAGAAATTACGGAGATGATCCACACCGCTAGTCTTGTCCACGACGATGTCATCGATGAAGCAGAAGTGCGGCGGGGTATCCCCACGGTCAACTCCTACTTTGGCAATCGCATTGCGGTTTTGGCAGGGGATTTCCTGTTTGCCCAGTCCTCCTGGTACCTGGCAAATTTGGACAACTTGGAAGTGGTAAAGCTGTTGTCTAAGGTCATCAAGGACTTTGCGGAAGGAGAAATTCGCCAGAGTTTGACTGCCTTTGATGTCACTGTCAGCCTCAATGACTATTTAGAAAAGAGTTTTTACAAGACGGCTTCTCTAATGGCGGGCAGCTGCAAAGCGGCAGCGGTGTTGAGCGAGCGGGACCCCGCTGAGTGTGAACAGTTTTACCTGTTTGGCAAGCACTTTGGCATTGCCTTTCAAATCATGGATGATATTCTGGATTTCACCAGCTCTACGGAAACCCTCGGTAAGCCCGCTGGCTCCGACCTCAGGGATGGCAACCTCACTGCCCCTGTCATTTTTGCCCTGGAAGAAAAGCCCCAACTCCACACCCTTATCGCCCGTGAACTAAAGGAGGAACTGGACCTCACTGCCGCCCTTGCCCTCATAGAACAAAGTTCTGGTATTGAGCGATCGAAGGAATTGGCAAAACAACACACCAAATTAGCCATCCAAGCCCTGGAATTTTTGCCCCACTCCCCCTACAAAAAATCTTTAATCGGTCTAGCGGAATTTAACCTCGATCGAATTTTTTAAGATTTTCTTTAGAATTGTGTGATTACTCTCTCAGGAGCGGAATACAAGGCAGGGCAAGCCTTGTAGCGGTCTTACCCTCTATCGGAGGGCAGAAAAATAACCTATTCCTACAAACTATAATATGCCTACTATAGGTATCCTAAATAAGTGTTTAGAAACTTTGCTTTTTAATAACAAATTTTAAGGGGAGAGGTGCGTTATGGCTTTAGTAGAGATGGTGCGGTGTCCCAATTGTGGTGCCCCTGCAGAGCGGCATCATTTGCCCCTGGCGGGTCAGGTGAAGACGGAATGTGAGGTGTGTGATTACTTACTGATTTTAGACACGAAGACGGGACAGGTGATCGAGTTTCATGCCCCTGGGACAGATGCAGAGTATTTGTATATGCGCAGGAAGCGGCTGTTTGTCAAGGTGATGGACGCGATCGCTCACAAAGTTCTAAGTCATTGATGGTAGTAACAAAGCGGTCAATCTGTTGGCGCAGTAGTGCTGTCGGCAGCAGACTATGGTTGACCATGATCACCACAATTACAGGGGGATGGCGGGGGGGAGTGAGATAGCCCGCTAGGGTGGCAATGCCCCGCAGAGTGCCGGTTTTAGCCTGCAGAGAGAGGTGGGATAGGCGGTTAGTGAGGGTGCCATCTCTGCCCGCCTGGGGTAGACTCTGACGGAAGGGGAGATTATCTGCCATCTGCAGCAGGAGATGAGCGACTTGGTGGGGGGTAACCTGATTGTGGCGGGACAGTCCCGATCCATCGGCGGCATAGAAGCCTGGCGTAGGCACAGCTTGCGTGATTAAGTCCCTACCGGTGGTGGCGTAGTCTTGGTTAGGTTGGCGGAATTGTCTGCCTAGCAAGCGCAGAATTTGTTCAGCATAGAGGTTGTTGCTCTCTTTGTTGGTGATTTTAATCAGTTCTTGCAAGGGGGGAGAAAACCAGGTCGCCGTCCCCACTGCTACTTCTGTGAGATTTTGTCTTTGCAGTTCTGCCTGCAATAAGTTGATAAATTGCTGGGGGGGGTCAGGAATGGGAGTAGCGTACTCAATCGGCTCTGGGATTGTTCCCCTTAGGAGGAGTTTTTGCCCTTGCACCTGTATTTGCAGGGTATCTGTGGTGCCCAGTTGCACCTGATTTTCCACCTGCCAACCAAAGGCACGATCGGGAAATTGCCAGCTAAAACTGGGGTCGAGCCGCCATGGCAGGACATTGCCATCGATCACCACGCCACCAGCAGGGGGAGCATAGGGTGCCTGCAAGTCTGCCCACTCCCAACCATAGCCGTAGCTGTTCCCCCAGGGTTCTGACTCCCACTCAATTTGGGCAATAGCAACATTCCCTGGCTTAATTTGGGCGACTAAAGCAGGGAGAGACCGATCGCTAGTAAAACTGGGGTCACCGCCCCCCCGCAGGTGCAACTTACCGTCTTCCCCCACCGTCACACTGGTGCTAGTGCGAAATTCTGCCCCCAATTTCTGCAGCGCCACCGCCGTTGTAAACAATTTTTGCAGGGAGGCAGGAATAAATGCTTGTTCCCCCTGGCGATCGACAATTACCCGCTCAGGAGTGCGTACTACAATTCCTAATCTAGCAGTTGGTTCTGTCCACTGTTGTTCCAGTTGCCTAGCTAAACGATCGGGGCATATACTCCAACTAGGAAAACTGCATAATAAGAAGAGCCACAGGTATTTCATGGGGAGAATAGTTAATTGTCAATCTTACGCCAAGGTTGGAGAAAATTATAATAAAATCTTTGCCAATTCTATACCCCCCGTACTTTCCCCTATGATATGTAACCCCAGGGAGGTGGGTAATATGGGGGTATGCTGAGCTTTAATGCTGCCCTGGAAACAGAGTATGTAAATGCCCAGAGCCACAGGAATCTTTTGGTGGCACGCTTTCTCTATCTGGCTAACTGTTGTTTTCTCCTAGGCTTTGTGTTGTGGGATTATTATATCGACCCCCAGACAGCTAGTTCTACTCTGTTTGTGCGGGGCTTAGCCGCTAGTTTTTCCCTCACTATTTTTGCCCTCTCTTTTCTCCCCCTCCTGTATAAATTTACTTTTTTGCTTGCCTATAGTAGCGCCCTCATCAGTCATCTTGCCCAGGCATTTATCCTTGTTTCCCTCAATGGCGGTCTCCTCTATGGCACCACCGCCCTCACTTTTTTCCCCCTGGTTTTAGTGACCATTCCCCCCACTTCCCGCTCTACTTTAAGTATCAGCGCCCTTGGTTTCTTTGTCATTCCCAATGGCGTAATGTGGCTCAACAAAACCGATCGGTTTCTGTGGCTTAATGCCAATATTTTTTTACTGGCTATTTGCCTTTTGTTTTATATCCTGGGACTGCTGACCGATCGGGCAAGGCGACAGCGTTTTTTGCTGGAAAAAAGTTTAGAAAAACAGGCAAATCAAGATGTTTTGACCGGGGTGGCAAACCGCCGCCATTTCCTGGAACTTGCCCAGCGGGAACTAGCCCTAGCCCAGCGCCATCACAAGTCCCTTAGTTTATTACTTGTGGATATTGACCACTTCAAACGCATCAACGACAATTACGGTCATCCTGTCGGGGACCAAGCCATTATTGCCCTAGCAGAATTACTGTTGCGGGTTGTGCGCCATACCGATATTGTGGGGAGATTCGGAGGGGAAGAATTTGCCGTATTACTCCCAGAAACCGATCGAGCGGGGGCAGAGTGTGTGGCGGAGCGACTACGCCAAGCGGTGGCAGAAATGGTACTGCCCCTTGGGGATGCGGTGATTCAGTACACCGTCAGTGTGGGGGTAGCGGTTTGGCAGGGGAGAGATATGGAGCACCTCATTCGGCAGGCGGACGATGCCCTCTACCAAGCAAAACATCGGGGGAGAAACTGTGTCGTAGTTGCCAAAAACGGGTATGATTAGCAGGGTGTTTCACAAAATAGCTATGACTTCCATCGATTTCGCCAACCAACTGTTGCTCAAGCGCACCGTCAATATCAAAGTCATTGTCACTCCCCGCTGGAAAGAGGAAATGCAACAGCAATTGCAGGCCATGATTGCCCAGTGCGATACGCAAATTCAACAAATCGATAGCCAAGGCAACCGCGCCATCACAGAAATTGAACGGCAGAGTATTAAACCCATTCCCCTGGAGGTACAGCGGCAAATCGACAGTATTCGGGTGGAAATGAATCAAAAGAAGACGGAGGTGTTGCAGCAAAAAAATCAACTCCTGCAACAACTCAACCAAGTGCAAGTGCTGGAGTTAGAACAGGAAGTTAACCAGGGACAATTGGAGAGCTTTTTCCCAGTGGGCAAAGGGGATAATTTGATTGCTCTCATGCAAGTAGATGTTGTCCTCCGAGATGGCGTCGTAGAAGATATTAAGGTGGGATTTCCTTCCGTCTTCCAGTAATAACCATGACAGAACAGTTAGAGACTAGTCTCCCTCTTGCCGCTAAAGATGGTCGCGAACCCCCCTTTTATCTGGTCATGTACCACCTGTTTAAGTGGTCAGTCGTGGCGCCCACTTTCTATGGTCTGCTGCGGGGGCGGGTGTATGGAGCGGAGAATGTGCCTAAGCGGGGAGCGTTTGTAGTGGTGAGTAACCATGCCAGCGATTTTGACCCTCCCTTGCTCTCTAACTGTGTCGGTCGACCCGTTGCTTTTATGGCGAAGGAAGAGCTATTCCGCATTCCTGTCCTGCGGGAGGCAATCCAGCTCTATGGTGCCTATCCAGTGCGCAGGGGGGAGTCTGACCGCCAAGCTATCCGCAGAGCACTGCAATTTTTAGCCGAGGGCTGGGCAACAGGGATTTTTCTGCAGGGAACCCGTACTCCCGATGGTAAAATTACAGAGCCTAAACTGGGGGCAATGTTAATTGCTGCTAAAGCCCAGGTGCCTATCCTGCCTGCCTGTTTGTGGGGTACCCATGCCCTGCTGCCCAAGGGTGCCACTGTCCCCCGCCTTGTCCCTGTCACTGTCCGCTTTGGGGAACTGCTGCCCCCCCCAAAAACTACCGATCGATCGGAATTGGAAGCCCTCGCCCGCACCTGTCAAGAGATCATCAATCGCCTCCATGCTTTGGGTAGATAATAGGTAATGCTACGATAGAGGGAAGCTTTGGCTATAACTAGCGCACCTGCTCATGGATAACGCCCCAGCCCTGACAACAATGATGATAATCACGATCGGGTCTGGGGTACTAGCACAGGTTATTGCCAATTATTTTAAGCTACCGAGTATTGTTTTTCTCCTCATTTTTGGCATCACAGCGGGCAACGATGGGTTGGGGTGGGTGCGTCCCCAGGAGTTGGGCACGGGTTTGGAGGTGATTGTCTCCCTCTCTGTGTCTTTGATTTTGTTTGAGGGGGGCTTAAACCTCAAGTTACAGGACTTGGGCAGGGTGTCAGGCAGTTTGCGCAATCTGGTCACGATCGGTGCTCTCTTTACCCTGGTGGGGGGGGGTATAGCTGCCCATTACCTCAGTGAATTTCCTTGGCAGTTAGCCTTTTTGTATGGCGCCCTGGTGGTGGTGACGGGTCCGACGGTGATCAACCCCCTGTTGAAAAATATCGGCGTGGACAAGCGCTTGAGTACTCTGCTGGAGGGGGAGGGGGTGTTAATTGACGCCCTAGGGGCGATCGTGGCGGTAGCAGTGTTGAATGTAGTAGTGAATCGGGATGCCAGTGCCATTGAGGTCGTCAAGGGCTTGATCTCCCGCTTGGGTATCGGAGGCGCCATCGGCATTGTGGGGGGCTACAGCCTGGGGGAGTTTTTGAAACGATCGCAGTTTTTAGCGGATGACCTCAAGAGTTCCGTCGTGCTTGCCTCGGTGTTGGGTTTAGCGGGTTTGTCCCAGTCCATAGAAAGTGAATCGGGGCTGACGACGGCGGTGTTGACGGGGATTATGGTGAGGGCAGCAGCTATCCCCGATGAAAGGTTGCTCCTGCGGTTTAAGGGGCAGCTCACCCTCCTGACTATCTCTGTTGTTTTTATTCTCTTGTCCGCCAATCTTTCCATTCCCAGTTTGTTTGCCCTCGGCTGGGGGGGGGTTTACACAGTTTTGACGCTGATGTTTGTCATTCGTCCCCTCAGTGTCTTGGTGTGTACGTGGAATAGCAATCTCAACTGGCGGCAAAAAGCCTTCCTTGCCTGGTGTGCCCCCAGGGGAATTGTGGCAGCCTCAGTAGCTTCTCTCTTTTCTCTATTGTTGACGCAGCGGGGGATCAGCGGAGGAGAAGCCGTAAAAGCCCAGGTGTTTTTGACAATCTTAATGACCGTCTTCTTGCAGGGGCTGACAGCCAACTGGGTGGCAAAATTGCTACGGTTGCGGGATGACCCTAGCCTGTCCAATCTGGTGATTGTGGGGGCGAATGAACTAGGTCTATTCCTTGCCCGCATTTGCAAAGAGCGGGGGAAAAAGGTAGCAGTGATTGACACTAATCCCGATTCCTGTCGCCGTGCCCAGGCAGATAATATCCCCGCCTTTGTCAGCAGTGGCTTGGATGTCAATACCCTCAACTCAGCCGGTTTGGATGGGGTGGGCACTTTTATTGCTGTTACCGTCAACACGGATGTAAACCTGGTCCTAGCACAGCGCGCCCTGGAGGAATTTCGCCCTTCCCGTGTTTTTGCCGTCTATCCCCCCCAGGTAGAGGAAATGACGGATATTATTCCCGCCTTTGGCTATCGTGTCCCCATCAAAACCTGGAACCAATATATCAACCAGCAGGAATGCAAACTGGGGGAAGTGGTACTCGGCAAAGACATCGATCGGCAACTCTCCCAGTTCAATCTCTTTTACAGTGCCAACCTCTTGCTGCCCCTCCTCTATGAAAGGAACGATCGGTTGGAAATTGTCCCCGCCAACATTACTTGGATGGAGGGAGACCGCATTTTGTACCTTTTCCACCGTCCCAATTTGCTGCCCAACAACGACCGCCGCAGCATCAGCACCATCCCCGACAACTTTGACCTCGATGCCCCCACGATCGATGTGGAATCGGTCACTATTCCCCGCCTGGAGGGGGAGCAGGATTACCTCAAGATGGCAAGGGAGATTCTCAAGCGCAACCGCAACTCCCAGTAGGCACTAGGGCACTTCTACGGAAATAATCCCCTTTTGGTCTAGGCAGGTTTGGAACGTGACATCCTGGCTAAAAAAAATGACACAGCGCAAACTCACCCCCGTTTCAGGAATGAGGTCAGCCCAGGGTACCCCGATTTCCAAACAGTTTTGTAATTTGACTATAGCCCCAGTCTCCCGCCGCTGCCATTGGTGAAAAGGAACTGCCTGCCAAAGAGTTGCCTGGGTTGCTTGGGGCACGATCGCTAGGTGGTGGTGGAAAAGATAGTTAGCGGGGGCGACATCGGGGACATGATGGAGGGGAATAGGACTGATGAAGTGAATGCGGCCGGGGTAGAAGAAACAGAGGTGCACATGGGGTAACTTTGCCAATTCTGTACTGACGAAATCGAGGCGGAGGTAGAAATAGAAATGGTTGTAGCCATACCACAACTTTTTGAGGGTGACATGGTGGGTAGGGTCACCGCTAATGATATTGATGTCCCGCTGGTAGCCACTACGCCAGTAGTAGTCATTGCCCAGCCCGTCGAGGACAGGGGCTAAATATCTGTGGCAGGGGTGGGGATTTTTCTCCCTCGGCAGGGGATAGAGCAAACTGAGGGGGATACTCTCATTGACGGCGCGGTAAACTGCCTGCAGATGTTCACGGAAGAGCGCATCAAACTCAGGTTCAGGGCAGGGCTGTTGTCCAAAGCAGAGAAACCAGCAACTATTTTCCGCCTCGTAGAGATGTTCCCAAGCCTCAGGGTTATTGGTGGGGGTAGCTTCCGGATGCTGGGACAGCAACTGCCTTGTCCCCTGCAGGAGTTCCCAGGCGCGATTTTGTGCCATAGTGCCAATCCAGGGCGTAAAGCCCGCCTCTACCCAGGAACCACTGTGCAATTGGTGGGGGGGGATGCGCTCTTGGGGGGGATAACGCTCAAGGAAATCCGTGATGGTGGTGGTTTTAATCCAAGGGGCTTGGGTGAGACAGTAGCCCAGGAGGGTGAGAAATTCCCTGCCCTGGTCAGGATAGGCATCCCAGCAGTTTTCCCCCGGCGAAATGGTAACCAGCCAGGGACGATCGCTGCGTTGGCGTTGTTGGGCGCGGTAAATTACTTTTAGGTGGTCGATGAAATCCTGGCAAGCCGCCTGGGCAGAGAGGGTGGGATAACTATAGCGAATTAAATCCGACAGACGCTGGTCGCGAAAGACAATTGCCAATTCCCCCTGATTGGTCTCCAGGCGATAGGGCTGATAGAGGAGCTGGGGACTGAGGACATTGCCCTGGGCATCCCGCCAGAAATAGTGCCCCAAACTCCAGCCCAAAATACTCTCATCCGCAATTAACCAACCATAGCCCTGCTTGGCAATGGGGCATAAAATACCAGGACTAACTGCCTGCTCCGCTGCCCAAAAACCCCTGGGACTGCGGTAGAAGTGCTGTTCGTAGATTTGTCTGCCCCGCTGTAACTGCCCCCCTATATCCCCCTCCCAGCGTACCTTTGCCCCCGGTGTCAAGAGTTGGGGATGGGCAGCTTTCCCTGCTTGGGTATCCCACAGGAGGGGCAGCAGGGCATGGGTATAGGTACTCCCCAACAGTTCAATTTTGCCCTGGTCTTGCATTTGGCGGTGCTTGGGTATAACCTGCCCCAGAATTTGCCGCTGTTTGGCATAGATAAACTGCCGATCGCTGAGACTAAAACCTCTACCCCGTTCCAACCAGGTCTCCACTTGCCGATCGGGTAATGCTGTGGTCAGCCAGCAGAGATTGTGCCACGCCACTAAGTCACTATAGTCTTGCTCTTGCCAGCGTTCTAGACAGCCCTCCGTCCCCCAGTAGTAGTGCTGCTCCCACAGTTCCTGGTAACGGGGGTAGGGAAAAATCAGATGGGCGGGATGGGCGCTAAAGCAATTTTCTAAGGCAAACCGTTTTTGTCTATCCGTAAAGCGAGGGGACAGTAAAAGTTCTAGGAGGGGGTCAAAGCCCGTACCCAGGGCATAGTCTTGTAATTGCAGAATAGTACTCGGTAAAATATTGATAGTTTGGCGCAGGTCGGGGTATAGCTCCCCAGGGCGCAGGACATTCAGGTAGTCTTTTACACCGTAGAGCCTTGCCCAGGGCTGGCGGTATCTTCCCATCGGAAAATCTCTGCAGACAGGGTGGTAGTGGTGCCAGACTAACGCAACGTGGAGGGGAACAGACATAGAATGAAGACTGGCAATACCTATAAAAATTGTGGCATACCTTTAACAGTTCTTATGTTGGCAATTACACTGGGGAGTTGCCATCCTGGGTTTAGTATTCCTCCTCAGGTGCCTGTGATTGACCCCCAGCGTGCCCAATTTTTACCTATCAGTGCCACCGCTGAGATCAAGGGGAAAAAGTTCCGCCTGGAGGTAGCCCGTACGCCCCAACAACAGGCAAAGGGTTTGATGTTCCGTCCGCCCCTGGAACCCGATCGGGGCATGGCATTTCCCTATCCTGCTCCCCAGCCCCTGGCGTTCTGGATGTACAACACCCCTGTCCCCCTGGATATGATCTTTTTGGAAAAAGGAATAGTCAAGGCTCTTGCCCCTAATGTCCCTCCCTGTACCACTGACCCTTGTCCCACCTATCCTCCCAACGGCGTGGTAGGGGATTTGGTAATTGAGTTGCGGGCAGGCACGATCGAGAAATTGCAACTCCGAGTGGGGGATAAAGTTAAGCTGCAGGGCATTTGAGCTAGAGTAGCAACCACAGGGGGAGGGTAAACATCAACAATATAGTGCCGATAGACAGAGCTGTTACCGTCAGTTCCCGGTCGAGGGCATAGACTTCTGCCAAAACCACTGTGGCAAAAGCGGGGGGCATCGCCATTTCCACTAACAAGATACGGCGGGGCAGAGGGTCCAATCCTAGCCAAGGAGAAACGGCAGCAAACAGGAGGGGCACGATCGCCATTTTGATCACCACACTCCCCCAGGCACGCCCCAGGTCAGAGAAGTTTTTCACGCCCCCCAGGCGCATACCAATCAAGAGGAGGGCAAACCACACCATCCCCCAACCCGCCGTTTTAAGGGGGAGCAATACCCCAGGGGGCAAAGACCACCAGCGGAGGATGAAACCCAAGCCCAGACTCCACAACGTCGGATTTTGCCATAGTTCCCGCCACCAGGCATAGGACTGCTTTGCCCCACAGCGGGCGGCAATTACTACCCCCAAACCAAAGGAGCCAAAGAGAGTGCCCAGTAAATCATAAAATAATGCCCAGGCAAAATGCGCTTCTCCCCCGATCGCTAATGCTACAGGATAACCAATGTAGCCGGTGTTACCCACCATAGCAGCTAACACAAAACTGCCCTTACTTTTTGTTGCCCATGGGCGGTCTTTTATAGATAGCCACGCGATCAACAAGCCTGTTAAAATTCCCCCCCAGGCGACGATGGGGGCGAGCCACACCCCTCCTGTCAAATTTGCCCGTTGTAAAAACGCCACAATACTAATAGGAATACCAAAATAGTAAAGGAACTGACCAAGGCGGATCGGCACAGAAGCCGGTAAATAACGCACTGCCACCATCCCCACTACCACCACTGTTACTAGGGGCAAATATAGACGAAAAAGGGTATCTAACAATACATTTCTTGCCTCAACGCTGCAATCTAGTGTTCATATTATCTTAATTATTTAATTGATGGTGGGAGCAGGTAGATCAAAGGGCAGTTCTTGATTAATTGCTTCAATTTCCTTTGCTTCATAGATATTGTATTCCTGCATATAGGGGAGAATAATTTTGGCTAGCATGGGGTGGTAAAATTTGTGCAAGCTAAAGTTGGGGGTAGCGGGAAAACCTCTCCTTTTTTTATGTCCCCCCCCGGCGCCAGGATCAAACATTTGAATCCCCTCCTGAATTGCCCACTCGATCGGTTTGTAGTAACAAGCTTCAAAATGGAGGCAGTCAATTTCCTCAAAACAGCCCCAGTAGCGCCCATACAAACGGTCATTTTTGCGAATACAAAAAGACATGGCAACTGGTTTCTTGTCCCCCTCCCGTTCAGCAGCAAAAAATACTACTTTATCCCGGAAACAGTCGTAGAGATTTTCAAAAAAACGCCTGGTTAAATACTTACTACCCCACCAACCAAACTTGTCGCAGTGGTCGCTATAGAAGTTATACATTAAGCCAAACAAAAAGTGGGGAACGTTTTCTCCTGTATAAGGCACAACGGTAATACCAGCATTGGCAATTGCCTTCCGCTCCCGTTTGATGTTGCGGCGTTGATTGGCATTAAATGTCTGCAGGAATTGGTCAAAGTTCTGAAAATTCTGATTCCTCCAAATAAAACTGTGGTGCATCCAAGGGGCAAATCCCCTCTCTACCATCTCCTCCTGCCACTGCCCATCTACATATAAAAAATGACAACTAGAAATCTGATGCCGCAGACAAAAACGATCGATTTCCTCCACCATTAAATCAAGGGCAAGAGCACGATCGTTAAAGCCTTCACGGAAGATAAACTGATAGCCACCGGCAGGAGTAAAGGGAGACATTCCTAATAGCTTGGGGTAATATCTAATACCCAAACGGTGGGCTAAATCGGCAAACTGGTGGTCAAAGACAAATTCCCCTTGACTATGCCCCTTGAGATAGAGCGGCGCTACTGCTACCAATTCCTGCCCCTCCCACAGGGTCAAATGTTGGGGTACCCACCCCGCCTGCCGCACTGCACTCCCCGATGCCTCCAGATTGTGCAGCCATTCCCACTCCAAAAAAGGCGTAGCTAGGGGGACTGCCAACTCATTCCACACCCCAGGGGCAATATCCGCTATCCTGGTCAGCCATCGACAACTGAGAGCCATAAATTTGTCCAACCACCTTGCCCCATTTTAGTCCAGGATTTGACAGCCATCGGCTGCTCTTGTGCCCCCACAGGGAGGTAGTCAATTTTTGCCTATAGGACTATTCCCCTGCTCCCCCCACAGTAACTGGAAGAAATTATTAAGAAAAGGGAAAAGCACCGCTGCCTTGTTTAGGATAGTAAGAATTAGAAGGGCGACGGAACACACTGCGATAAGATGCAAAACTTACAGGAAATAGAAATAACCATACCTAAAGTTACCCATTGTCATCTTTGTAAATTTTATGAACCCCAAGGTACAAGGGGAGGTTTATGTCTGAAATTACAAGTGCCTGTTGTTAGTCACTGGTCTGCTTGTTGTCTTGCTAGAAGTCCTTTTACGTGGGAAGAAACTGCTCCCAGGAAGCAGGATGCCCAGCTTTTAACCACAGACCCAGAGCTTGTTTGACCCGTGCCAGGGTGTGGGAAGCAACTGCTTCTGCTTTGGCAGTCCCCGATCGGATTATCTCCTCTAAATAGCCCTGTTCCTTCATTACTTCTTTGTATTTTTGTTGAATGGGGGCAAGGTGACTTATAACTACTTCTGTCAGGGCAGTCTTGAAATCCCCCCAACCGCGCATTTGACTGCAATCTTTTTCCACTTCCTCCCTAGTTTTGTTCCCCAGTACTTGATAGAGGGTGAGGAGATTCATTGCCTCCGGCCGATGGGGGTCATAGGTAATCTCTCGAATGGCATCGGTCTTACAGCGTTTGATTTTCTTAGCAATGGTATCGGGGTCATCTAGTAAATTTATGCGACTCATGTCCGAGGGATCGGATTTGGACATCTTGACAGTGCCGTCTTGCAAACTCATCACCCGCGCCCCCTCTGCCCGAATCAAAGGCTCCGGAATTTTGAAGGTTTCGCCAAACTGGTCGTTAAAACGCCGCGCAATGTCCCTGGTCAGTTCCAAGTGCTGCTTCTGGTCTTCCCCTACGGGCACCCGATCGGTGTCATAGAGCAAAATATCCGCTGCCATGAGCACGGGATAGTCTAACAGACCAACTCCTACATTTTCCCCCTGTTTGATTGCTTTTTCTTTGAATTGGATCATCCGTTCCAGCCAGTTGAGGGGAGTAATACAGTTAAGAAGCCAGGCTAATTCTGCATGGGCAGGGATGTGGGACTGCACAAAAATTGTCGACCGTTGGGGGTCAATGCCGCAGGCAAGGTAGAGGGCAGCCGTAGTGCGAGTATGGACCGCCAGCAGTTGGGGGTCGTGGGGTACAGTGAGGGCATGGAGGTCAACGACACAGAAAAAAGTTTCATATTCCCCTTGGGTCTCCACCCAGTTGCGAATTGCCCCCAGATAATTGCCGATGTGCAGGTTCCCCGTGGGCTGTACGCCCGATAGTACCCGTTTGCCCATTGCCTAGATGACTGCGATACACTCAATTTCAATTCTAGCGCCCAGGGGTAAAGCCGCAACCTGGATGCAGGAACGCGCTGGCGGACGATCGCTAAAGTATTTGCCATAAATAGCATTTACCTGACTAAAATCCGCCATATCCACTAGAAAAACTGTGGTTTTGACGATGTGGCTAAAGTCTGCTCCCGCCGCTGCCAGGACTGCCCCGATGTTGTCCATCACCCGCTCGGTCTGCACAGTTATATCCCCCTCTACTAACTTGCCGCTGCTGGGATCAAGGGGAATTTGCCCAGATAGGAACAAAAATTTGCCTTCTACTTTGATTGCCTGACTATAGGGACCCACAGGCAAAGGGGCACGATCGGTGGTTACTGCTTCTAACATAGCTAGGGATTTTGCAACGTCCTTCTATGCTACCCCACCTTCTTTACGCAGGCACCCCTAGGTATTAAAATTTGGCAAGCTAGTTGTCCAGAGTCAGCCATGTCCCGTAACGAAGCGGAAGTCCGCGCCGAAAAAGCCGAGGAGCTGCGGCAAGCCCACATCAATCCCTATCCTAGCCAGTCGGTGCCCCGCACCCATACTACCCAGGCAGTAGTAGAGGAATTCGGCGATCGTTTAGAAAGTGGCATGGTTGACCCAGCCGGCAAGGTGCTTACACTCTGCGGTCGCATTACGGCGAAGCGGGATAGTGGCAATCTTGTCTTCCTTGATCTCAGGGATGAGTTCGGCAGACTGCAACTCAAGATTGAAAAAAAAGGCGTCAAAGAGGACTCGGTTTTATCTTTTGCCCAGATCAAAAAGCTCCTGGATGAGGGAGATTTCATCAGCGCCGAAGGTATTGCCTGTAGGACAAACAAGGGGGAACTCTCTTTACAGGTGGAAAGACTCTCTATTCTGGCAAAAGCGCAAATTCCTTTTCCTGATGTCTATTACGGTGTCCATGATGTAGAGGTCTGTCGTCGCCACCGCGAAATGCACCTTGCTAGTAATCCTGCTATCCTACAGCGGTTCAAGTTGCGCAGCCAGATTATCTTCCAAATCCGATCGTTTTTAACGGAGCGGGGTTTTTATGAAATGGAGACGCCTATTTTGCAGGCTATTTATGGGGGAGCGGCTGCCCGTCCCTTTGTTACCCATCACAACGCTTTGGATGTGGATTTGTATCTGCGCATTGCCCCCGAACTCTATTTGAAACGGGCGATCTGTGGGGGCTTTGAACGGGTGTTTGAACTGGGTAGGGTCTTTCGCAATGAAGGTATTGACAGTACCCACAATCCAGAATTTACCTCTTTAGAAGTCTATCAGGCCTATGCTGACTACATTGATATTTTAACCTTGGTGGAAGAAGTGATCATCCACGCTGCCAAGACTGTCTATACTGACATAAGTCAGATTCCTTACCAGGGAAAAACGATTGATTTAACTCCATCTTATGAGTACAACGGCCAGAAACACTGGCGTATTCTCACCATGACAGCGGCAGTAAAAGAGTATGTGGGCATTGATTTCGACAATATTGACCTGGAGACAGCCCTAGCTGCAGTCAAAGCTAAAGGTATTCATCTATCCAAGCTAGAGGAGCAGAGTTTAGGCTATTTGCTCTATGGGGTGTTTGACAAGTGCGTTGCTCCCCAGTTAGAACAGCCCACCTTTGTCATTGATTTTCCCGTCGAGGTCAGTCCCCTAGCCAAACAACATCGCGCCAAGGAGGGCTTTGTCGAACGGTTTGAGTTGTTCATCCAAGGTATGGAGTACGCCAATGGTTTTTCAGAGTTGAATGACCCCCAGGAACAGCGCCGCCGTTTTGAACAACAGTTAGCGCAAAAATATGCTGGCGATGAGGAAGCCCACCCGATGGATGAAGACTTTATTCAAGCCCTTGCCCTGGGTATGCCCACCTGTGCGGGGATGGGAATTGGCATCGATCGTTTGATCATGCTCTTAACAGATACTGCTAGTATTCGGGATGTGGTCATGTTTCCCACCATGCGCCCTAGACAATAGTTTGGATGCGCCCATGATTTAGTTCTAGGCGGCGATAGGGATAGTCACAGCTCAGCCACTGCCGATCGTGGGTGGTCAAGAGAATAGTCATGCCTTCCTGGTGGAGTTTGTGCAGAATTTGCATTACCTGCCAGGTGTTTTCTGGGTCGAGATTGCCCGTCGGTTCATCTGCCAAGAGTAGGGGGGGATGGTGGACAATTGCCCTCGCAATACTCACCCGTTGTTGCTCTCCGCCGGATAATTCCCCTGGTAGGCACTGCCCCTTGTCCGCCAGATGCACTCTTTGCAAGGCGTAGCTCACCCGTTTTTTCACCTCCAGGGGACTGTAACCTTGACATTGCAAGACTAGGGCAATATTTTCCCGTACCGTCCGATCGGCAAGCAGTTTGTAGTCCTGGAAGATAATCCCCAAACGCCGCCGTAGCGGCAGTAGATTTGCCGGTGTCACGGGTAGCTCCTGTACTTCTACTGTCCCCCTTGTGGGAAACTCGCCGCCGTAGAGCAACTTCAACAGAGTGGATTTGCCTGACCCTGAATGCCCCGTAATCAGCCAAAACTCCCCCGCCTGTACAGTGAGGGAGATGTTCTGCAAACCGATCGTGCCGTTGGCATAGATTTTATCTACCCGATCGAGACGGATTATGGGCACAGACTACATGAGTTATACAAACAAGCATAGATATACAGGAGAGTGGAGCTTTTGACTAGAGGCAAACTCTAATCCCGCCGGCTACCCGTCAAGATGTAGACATAGTAAAGTAGCGTTAAAATTGCCTGTACTGCTGCTGCCACATAGGTCCAAGCGGCGGCATCCAAAACTGCTCCTGCCCCCTCCGCCTCAGCGGGGTAAATAATCCCTTCTGCCAGCAAGAGCTTTTTAGCGCGGTTACTGGCATCAAATTCTACTGGTAAAGTGACCAGGGTAAAGAGGGCAACCAAGCCGTAGAGGATGATCCCTACCCACGCCAGAGTGTGGTTGATAAACAGCCCAATCATAAACAGGATGGGAGCGAGATTGCTGCCAATAACTACCCCTGGCACGATCGCCGATCGGAATTGCAGGGGTGCATAACCTGTCTTGTGTTGCAGAGCGTGCCCTGCTTCGTGGGCTGCCACTCCTACTGCGGCTAGGGTAGCTCTGTCATAGACAGCGGGACTGAGGCGCAATACGCGGTTGATGGGGTCATAGTGGTCGCTTAAAAAACCCCCTACCCTCTCTACTGCCACATCGTACAAACCATAGGCATCCAAAATAGCACGGGCAGCCCTTGCCCCTGTGATACCAGTTTGGGTGGGCACCTGGGAATAGCGACTAAATTGCGATTGCACCCGCACTTGCGCAATCAAACCCAGGATCAAAGCAGGCGCGACAAATAGCAAATACATGGGATCAAAAAACATAATTACCCTCCCAATCACTAATTCCAGGTTAGCGCAAGCCCAAACCTCCCTAGGTGGTGTTAACCGATCGTTACCCAAGTAAGATAGATACAGGAAGTAGGGGGGTAGGGATGTACAAGTTTGTAGCAGAAATACAAAGGGAACTCGATCGGCTAGGTGCCCAGGCAGGCACACCCCTGGATCAAAGACAGATCATGGATTGCTATTGGTATGCAGGGGGACAGCGAGATTGGCAGTACACAGACCCCCAGGGAGAACTGACAGAAATTGCTGACTTTTACAAACACTTTTTCGGGCTGTATTGGGGGGAATTAGTCTACATTGATCCCTACAATAACCAGGCAAGGGAAGTGAGTATGCTGCGTGCCAATGCGAACTATGATGTTGTATTAGAGGGAAAGCGGCGACTGCTGTATGCCTTTGCCTATGATGAAACCTATCAGAATATTTACAGCTTTGATCTCCTCACCCAGGGGGATGACCCCGCCGTCTACATTGTCGACTATGTTGATATAGAAGACGCCCACATTTACTTTAGGAAGCTGTCTACTTTTTTAAGCACCCTCCAGAGGGCAGGCAGTTTATAATTTTTCGCAGGCAGAATCTATGTCAGGGGAGGGCAACTCCAGAGCATCTACTACAGTTTCTGCCGTGGGGAGGGGGGGAGTATTGTCTTGGTCTTCTACTAAGTTATATTTCTTGGCAATGTGATTGAAAATAATGCGGGCAGTACCAGCTACAGGGGGAGCAATTAATACCCCCAGGACACCTGCTATTTCCGCACCGATGAGCAAAGACAGTAACAGTTCAAAGGGATCAAGGTTGAGGTAGGGACCCACTAACCAGGGCTGCAGAAACCAGGCTTCTAGTTGCTGGAGGACAAAGGATATAGCAACAACGGTGACCACAATAGTCGTGCCCATTTTCCAAGCCGCAATCACCATAGGAATTAGACCCAAGACAGGACCAATAAAAGGGATTAAATTAGTAACAGCTACTAACAATCCCAAGGCTCCCGCGTAGGGGACTTTTACAGTGGAAATTGCCAAGTAGGTGAGAAAGCCCAACAACGCCGATGTACCAATTTTACCTAGCACATAAGCTCCCAGACAGCGGTTAATGGGGGGCAGTAATACCTCTACTTCTACACGCAATTTAGGAGGCAATAAAAATAATAATCGCGGCACTAGGGTAGGGGCATTGATGACAAAGTAGGCTGTAAATACCAGCGTTAACAAAGTGATACCCAAAGCATTGATCAAACTAACGGTGATACTAACAGTGCGACTGGCTAATTCTCTCCCCACTTCCTGTAACCGATCGAGAATAAATGTGGACTGTAACAGGTTGAGAACTTGCTCCCTAGTAATGCCAAAGACACTGACATCAGGAATGTTGATTTGATTGATTAGTTCAGGCAGTTTAGTAAAGAATAAGCTCAGTTCAGCAATGATGCTAGGGGCAGGAGCGATCGTTAAAACAATGACAAATAAAAGCACAGTGTAGATGATGGCAATTGCCCAGGCGCGGGGGATTTTGCGCTTTTCTAATTCCTCTACTAGGGGGCTAATGGCAGCGGCAAAAAAGGCACTGATTAGCAACAGGTTGATAGTCTTTCCGATAAAATGAAAGAGGAGATATAATACAACCAAGACTCCTACAACAATTCCTGCCCAGCGCAAGTAGCGCCCCAGTGTTTCTGTCTGCATGACCTGCCCCCAATCTGTCCCTGGTATTTTAATACGTCTCTTGCTCATCGATGACGAGGTGGAACTAACGAAACCTTTGCAGGCATTTTTACAACAACAGGGCTATTTTGTCACGATCGCTCAGTCAGGGGAGGAGGGGTGGCAGCTGTGGCAAAGGGAGAAGTTTCACTTGGTCATCCTAGACTGGTTGATGCCTGGTCTGTCGGGGCTGGATTTATGTCGCCGTTTGCGGCAAGTTGACCCTACAGTGCCCATTTTGTTCCTCACCGCTAAAGATACCCTAGACGATCGGGTGTTGGGGCTAGAAATGGGGGCGGATGACTATCTGGTCAAACCCTTTGAGTTGCGGGAATTGCTGGCGCGGGTGCGGGCTTTGTTGCGGCGGGTTAATTATCCCCCTGCCCTCAGTTACGGCAATTTGTCCTTGGATAGGGATAATTCCCTCTGTCGGCGGGGTGGGCGGGTGATTCATCTGTCAGACAAGGAGTTGCAGTTGTTGCATTTCTTTTTACAAAATCCCCACCGTGTCATCAGTCACAGGGAGCTAATTCACCATTTATGGGGGGAGGAAAACAGTCCTAATAGTAATGCCTTAGTGGCACAAATTAAACTGCTACGCCGCAAAATTGACATTCCCCCTGACCCGCCCCTCATCCACACGGTCTATGGCAAAGGCTATTGGTTTGGGCAGAAAAATTAGGGATGCACTTGGGCAAGGATGGCAGCTAAGCGATCGTAGTCGTCCTTGAGGAGGGTGCTGAGGAATCTACCTGCCTGCACTAGCCAGTTGCGGTCGCATTGGCGCACTTGATAGACATCCCTTAGGATGGCGCTAATCAGTTCATCGGTGGGAATGCCCGTCGCCTGCCAGAGGGAACGCAAAAAATGAAAGGAGCTAGTGAAGTTCTCAATTTCCTGGGGAGTGCAGAAATAGACCCCTTGGTGGATTTGGGGAGGACGACTAGGTAGATGTTGATAAATCACGCCGTTGTGACTAAAGCCCAATAACTTCACCCGCACTTCTGTCTGGAAGAGAGCAAAAATGTGGGGTTGTTCTTGCCGTAGTTGTTTTAAGCCCATGCCTAAAGCCCTTGCCTTGTGCACAGAATCGATGGGGCTGGTGGTGACATGATAAACCACACCGTAGATGATCTCAGGGTTCTCTTTTTCTTCCTCAAAGGATTTAACCCAGCTGGCAAAGGGAGGCATCACAGCAAAATCCAGGTTGTCTGGCTGTAAACACTGGGCTAGGTATTCTGTTGTGCTGGTCTCTATTACTTCCGCAAACCGATCGTTGTTGCCGAAAATCATAAATTTGTCGTGCTCAGTGGTTGCGTTGTTTGGTAGTCCGTCCTACACTCAAGCATATAGCCGATCGGTGAGGTATGCTCAACTTTGTCAAACTCAGCGCCCAAATGGCGGGGATGTCCTCCCACCTAGCAGAAGAAGTCAGTCATCTCTCGCGCAAAAGTGCCTGGGCTTTGTCTCTCCTGCAGGAATTACAGCAAAAACAACGGCAGCTGCAAGAGAATTTTCAGCAGTACCGATCGGGTTTAGCCTTCACTTGTGCAACACCCGTTGACCTCACTCCCTCCCTGGTTACCCCCTTTACGGACTGCCATAGTGTGATTGCCACCGATGGTTCCCAAATTGCCCCCAACCGCCACGAAATTGCTTACTGCTATTTGCTCAACATTGGCAGAGTGGTTTTGCACTACGGCACGGGGGAATATCCCACCCTGGACAGCGTCCCTGAGATTTACTACAAAGCCACTGACCTCTACAGGGCAAGGCAATGGGGGATCAGTGTAGAGGAGTGGATGGGGTTACAGCGACGGGTGGCGGAAGTAAAAAATCTCACGGAACTCTGTTGTGGGCAAACTCGCTCTACTCCTATCCTTGCCCTAGAAGATGGGTCTCTCATTCATTGGCACTTGGAGTCCTATCCCCCGGAAGCAAGACAGGAATTTCTCACCCCTATTTTGCAGTGTTGGCAGGAGTTGGCAGCCCGTCGTATTCCCCTGGTGGGCTATGTCAGCGCTCCCCGATCGGTGGAAGTCACCAATTTTCTGCGGCTGTTGGTCTGTCCCTATGCAGCGCCGGCATGCCAGCAACACTGTGCCCATCTGGCTTTGGAGAATGCCCCCTGCAGTAAGCTGCACCCCCTGCGGGATGCTACCCTGTGGCAAAAGTGCCTACCCCCTGGTTATGCCTGTGGACTGTGGCAGAGTCAAGCCCGCATCCTAAGTGAGTACGGTGAGCATCAAATTTATGTGACATACCTCAACATAGGGGATGAAGTTGCTCGCCTGGAAATGCCTGCCTGGACTGCTCTTGACCCCCATCTCCGTCAGCAAGCCCTCCGCATGGTGTTCGCCCAGGTGCAGAAAGGGTATGGCTATCCCGTTGCCCTAGCAGAGGCCCACAACCAAGCAGTGGTAACTAGTAGCGATCGGCGCCGCTTCTTTCTCCTCCTGGAACAGCAGTTGATGCAATCAGGCTTGACGCAATTTGGTATTTCCCTGAAAGAGACTCGCAAGCGCCGCAGTATTGCCTAAAATTGCCTATCCTAGAAGTAGCGCTTTTCCCCCCTATGCCGCAACCCGCCTGGTTTAGCCTGCCTGTTTCTGAGGTCTTGCACTATTGGCGTACTGACCCCGATCGGGGTTTAGATTACCCCACTGTCAAACACCGTCAACAGGAATTTGGCAAAAATGAGTTGCCCCAAGGTCGCACCCGATCGCCCCTGCGCATTTTTTACGAGCAGTTCACCAATATCATGTTGCTTTTGCTGTTGGGAGTAGCAGCGGTCTCAGGGGCACTGGATTTCTATGAACAGCAGTTGCCCAAGGATGCCATCGCCATTTTGGCAATTGTATTCCTCAATGCCATTTTGGGTTTTGTACAGGAAAGTCGGGCGGAGAAAGCCCTGCAAGCCCTCAAACAACTCTCTGCCCCCCTGGTGCGGGTGGTGCGCCAAGGCATAGTCCAGGATGTAAGGTCCTCGGAAGTAGTGCCGGGGGACATCATCTGGTTGGAAGCGGGGGTACAGGTTGCTGCTGATGCCCGTCTCATTGAGGCAGTTAATTTGCAAGTGCGGGAAGCAGCCCTCACAGGGGAATCGCAACCGATCAGCAAAAACAGTGGGCTAGTCCTCGATGGGGATACACCCCTTGCCGATCGTCTCAACATGGTCTATCAGGGCACGGAGGTAGTGCAAGGGCGGGGCAAAGGCGTGGTGGTAGCCACAGGCAAACAAACTGTGTTGGGACAGATTGCCCAATCCCTCCAGACAGTGGCGGCAGAACCTACTCCCCTGCAGCGGCGGATGGAACAACTAAGTCGGGCACTGGTCACAGGGGCATTAATATTGGTGGCAGTAGTGGTGGCGATCGGGGTGGGGCAAAGCGGTGTCCTCCAGACGGCAAACCTCACCTGGGCAGAATTTTGGCGGCGCAGCAATCTGGAAATGCTCCTCAACACCTCCCTCAGTATGGCAGTAGCTGTTGTGCCAGAGGGCTTACCAGCGGTAGTGACCGTCACCCTCGCCCTAGGGACGCAACGCATGGTGAAGCGCAATGCTCTGATTCGCAAACTCCCCGCCGTGGAAACCCTGGGTTCTGTCACGGTCATCTGCACGGACAAGACGGGCACACTAACCCAGAACAAGATGGTGGTGGACACGATCGTTTTAGGCAATACCACTATCACCGTGACGGGGGAAGGCTACCAACCCGAGGGGAAACTGTGTGTGGAAGATGTACCCATCCTAGCTCCGGATGCCCAACTAACCCATTTGCTATACGCCTGTGCCCTTTGCAATGACGCGCAGTTGCAGTTTGACCAGGGATGGCAGATTCTCGGCGACCCCACGGAAGGTGCGCTGTTGACCCTCGTGGCAAAGGCAGGTATAGACCCCGATCGGTTACGGCAGCAATTTCCCCGCCAGGAAGAGAAACCCTTTACCCCGGAACGCAAGCGGATGTCTGTGTGGTGTCCCCCCTATATCTTCACCAAAGGCTCGGTGGAAAGTGTGCTGGAGTGTTGCCAATTTGTCTACAGGGAGGAGGGGAATGCGCCTATTACAGTGGCAGAGCGGGAGAAAATTTTACTGCAGAACGACCTCCTGGCAAGGCAGGGCAAACGGGTGTTAGGGTTTGCCTACGCTACCCCCGCTGAGGAACTGCAGGAACAGGGACTCACTTGGTTGGGTTTAGTAGCCATGCGGGATGCCCCCCGCCCTGAAGCCAAGGCTGCCGTTGCCCTCTGTTACCAAGCCGGTATTCGCCCCATTATGATTACAGGGGACTACCCCGCCACTGCCCAAGCGATCGCTTTGGAACTAGGGATTCTGCGGGAAGCCCAGCCCCCCATCACAGGGAAAGAACTAGCCACCATGGACATGACCCAACTCCGCCGCGTGGTCGCCCAGCAACAGGTTTTTGCCCGCGTCAACCCCGAACACAAACTAGCGATCGTGCAGGCACTGCAACAAAACGGGGAATTTGTGGCAATGACAGGGGATGGCATCAACGACGCCCCCGCCCTCAAACAGGCAAACATTGGGATCAGCATGGGCATAGCGGGAACAGACATTGCCAAGGAAGCCAGTGACATGATTTTGCGGGATGACAATTTTGCCACCATCCTGGCGGCTGCGGAAGAGGGGAGGGTAGTCTATGCCAACATTCGGCGCTTCATCAAATACATCCTCGGTAGCAACATCGGCGAGGTCTTGACCATTGGCATGTCCCCCCTCTTGGGCTTACCTGATGTGCCCCTCACCCCCTTGCAAATTCTGTGGATGAACCTGGTAACCGATGGCTTACCCGCCCTAGCACTAGCAGTAGAACCGGGGGAAGCAGACATAATGAAACAGCCGCCCATCAACCCCCAGGAAAGTATCTTCGCCAGAGGACTAGGCAGCTATATTCTACGGATTGGTGTTGTATTTGGCTCCCTCACAATTGCTTTGATGCTGAGGGCTTACTACACTCCCTCTACCCACTGGCGCACCGTCGTCTTTACCACCCTTTGTTTAGCCCAGATGGGGCACGCCCTCTCCTGCCGCTCCGATCGCTACTTTTTGTTCCAACTCCCGCCCCTGGGGAATCCATTTTTATTGGGAGCCGTCCTCTGCACCACTGCTTTGCAGATTTTACTTCTCTATGTCCCCGTCCTGCGGCAGTTTTTCGCGACTGAGGTTTTGACTGGGGGGGAATTGGGAGTATGCTTAGGGGCGAGTTTGGCAATCTTTATCACGATCGAGGCGGACAAACTCTTTAGGAAGGGATGACTGTGACTGCCTGCTTATTCCCCGTATTGCGGATGCCCACCACCATGTAGGTTTTGGAATCCCTACAGAACTTGGCACCTACTTTGAGGGGGGTTTCCAGCACAACCATACCCAAAAAGCGCTGATGGGTGTCCATCATCAAGTATTGCATAGAGACTGTCCTTATACGCGTAAGCGGGTCTACGATTATATCTTAGCAAGAAGACAATTTCTAGTACCCTGCCACGATCTGGGCATGTTCTGTGGGAGGCAGTGAAGGTGCGCAGATGGTTGTAGGAACCCTGCAACAAATCAACTTGATGTCAGCTCCCCTCCTTTCCCTAGGCAACGAGTTGGGTTTACAGTTCCTACGGGCTACCAGGGTATCGTTTGCCCTGACCGATCGATTCCTCCTCCCCCATCCACAGTAGTGTTTCCCACCACCTGAAGAGGGCGAACCTGCCAGTAAAACCAAGCCCGTCAGCATCTTCGTAGACAACCTTCCTATTAAACTCTCACTTTGGTTTGCCCGATTGGATAGCGCCAAAACAGACAAGGTTCTCCTGGTTTTTCTTGCTAAAATAGTCAACAAAGGTAGGGAAACAAACCTCAGTGCAGCCAAAACAAATTGTCAAAATTGTGGAGCAAGCCCTCAAAGACGGTTACCTTACTCCTGCTATGGAAGCCGAGGTAGGCAGGATTTGTGACAGCAATGAGGAACTGTCCGTGGAGGAATACATGGCTCTCGATCGGTTGATGGGTGCCTTACTGACAGGGGAAGTGGTGGCAGTGCCCCGCAAACAGTTTGTAAACATCATGGAAGAATTAGTTTTAGACTATGCCATCCGCCGTATTGCTGAACTGGAAACCAATGGGCTATCCCTCAACCTCAGCGATATTGCCGCCTATGCCCTCAACCGCCTGCCTCCCCTCTATGCCACAACCCAGGAAGGTGCCCGCTACCAAGAGGAACGCGCCCACAAAGAACTCCACCACCTCATTGCCCAACGGGTAGAGGAAGCGATCGCTCTCAACCAGCAACGCCCCCGCCTGGAGGACCGCATTGCCCTCACCCCCCAAAAACAAGCTGACCTGGTTACCCAGATCAGTGAACTTCTTAAGGCTTACGCCCCTACTATGGAACCCTAACGCTTGGAGTACTGGGGAGCCTTGCGTGCTTTCTTTAAGCCATACTTCCGCCTTTCTTTGGAGCGGGGGTCCCGTCGGAGGTAGCCTTCCACCTTCAAAGGCTTGCGATTGTCAGGGCTGAGTTCACACAGTGCCCGCGCTACCCCCAAACGGATGGCATCTGCCTGTCCCGTCACACCACCGCCGTGGGCATTCACCAGCACATCGTATTCATTCTCCAAACCCAAGGTGGCTAAGGGCGCCTTTACCCCCTCAATGTGAATGGGATTAAACTGCAGGTATTGATCCCCTGGACGACCGTTGATGATCACCTTGCCTGTCCCCGGTACCAAGCGCACCCTGGCAATTGCCGATTTCCTGCGTCCTGTACCCCAGTACACCACGCGATTAGTTGCCTGTGCCATTATTTACCTCCTGGAATCGTGTTAATCTGCAGAACCTCTGGTTGCTGGGCGCTGTGGGGATGGTTAGGTCCCGCGTAGACCTTGAGCTTGGTAAACAGGTGCCGTCCTAATGTCCCCTTGGGCAACATCCCCTTGACAGCGTGTTCTAACACCCGCGCCGGCAGTCGCTCCATCAACTTCGCAAAAGTCTCCATCTTCATCCCCCCTGGGCGACCAGAGTGACGACGATAGATTTTCTGTGTCCGTTTTTTGCCCGTGACCACCAGCTTGTCGGCGTTGATCACAATCACGTAATCCCCTGTATCCAGGTGAGGAGTGTAGGTTGGTTTGTTCTTGCCCCGCAAAATCATGGCAATCTTAGCCGCCAGACGACCGAGGCGCTGTCCCTGGGCATCGATGAGATACCATTTGGGAGTAATATCCTTGGGTAAGTAGGTTTTGTTGTCCATAGCAGTTAGATAAGATAAGCGAAAGGTTGATCTTGCCATTGAAAGGGGGATTCGGGATAGCCTACCCCCAACAAACATAAGCCCTGGGGCGGAGCAGCATATTTTACCGCACTGCGCTGGTGCTGTTGCCAAATCTCCCGAAACTCCTGCAGGGACTTGCGCCCCGACCCCACTTCCACCAGCATCCCCACCAATAGCCGCATCATACCGTAGAGAAAGCCACTAGCCCTGACTTCCACCAGGATAAAATCCCGATCCCGCCAGCACTTTGCCTCCTGTACCTCTAGACGGGCGTGGGGACGACTGGAACCCGATCGTTGGAACGCTTTTAACTCCCTTTCCCCCACTAGGGGAGTGAGAGCTGCCTGCATCCGATCGACATCCAGGGGATAGTAATAGTAGTGCCAACTGAGGGGACGGACAAAGATATTGGGTACCGCCGCCGTAAACAAAGTGTAGCGATATTTGCGCCACAGAGCAGAAAACCGTGCGTGCCAAGTGGGAGGGACCGCCACAGACTCCCGCACCAAAATATCCTTGGGCAGACGACTGTTGAGGATGCGCGCCCACCGATCGGCAGGAATAGTAGAGTCCGTATCAAAGTGTGCCACCTGTCCCGCTGCGTGTACCCCCGTATCTGTGCGCCCCGCCCCATGCAAAACAACGGGATGACCACAGACAGAAGCGATCGTGTCCTCCAGCACCTCTTGAATACTGGGATCATGGGGTTGCCGTTGCCACCCACAGTAGTTAGTACCCACATACTGCAGCAGCAGCGCTATCCGTGCCATGACCCACCCCAGCATGACTACACCAGCTCGATGATTGCCATCTCGGCGTTATCCCCGCGGCGGGGTACGGTACGGTAAATACGGGTATAGCCCCCCTGCCGACCGCCGTAGCGCTCCTGTGCTTTATCAAACAGCAATTGCACCAGCGTCCGCACAGAGTCATCCTCCTGCTTTACTTCCCTGGGGTAGAGGTAGGCAATCACCTGTCGCCGCGCATGGAGAGTGCCCTCCTTCGCCAAAGTGATCATCTTATCCACCCAAGGACGCATAGCATCTGCCCTTGCCCTTGTGGTTTTTATTTGCCCTCGCAACAGCAACTCCGTCACTAGGGAGCGCAGGAGTGCCTTTCTTTGGTCAGCGGCTTTGCCTAATTTTGGTACTTTACGACGATGACGCATATCAATGTCCTTTTTGCGATTTGGTTTCTGGTAACGTGAGACCCAGCTTGTTCTTGAGGGCTTCCACTACTTCCTCGGCGGACTTTTGCCCAAAGTTCTTGATTTCGAGCAAATCTTCCTGGCTGTAGGCTAGCAAATCCGCTACCGTGTTGATTTGGGCACGTTTTAGACAGTTGTAAGCCCGCACCGATAGACCCAGTTCCTCGATGTGGATGTGTTTGATCTCGCTGTCCTCCTGATCCGCTTTGCCCTGGGGCTGAATCAAGGTAATCTCCTGCAGAGGACTAAATAACCCTACTAAAATCTGGGCTGCTTGGGAGAGGGATTCCTGGGGGGTAATACTGCCGTCCGTAGTAATTTCTATCACTAACTTGTCCTTGGTCACACCCCCTACCCGCGTATCCTCCACAAAGTAGCGCACATTCTTGACAGGCATAAACACCGCATCGATCTGGAGATAGTCAATGGAGAGAGCATCTTCTCTGCTGCGGTCAATCATGCGGTAGCCTACGCCCGTCTCAATTTTGCACTCCATTTCCAGTATTGCCCCCTCCGAGACCGTAGCAATGTACTGGGCAGGGTTGACAACTTCTACTTCTGAAGGGAGGTTAAGATCTGCCGCTGTGACGGTGCAGGGACCCCGCGCCACAATCCGCCCAATCTGGGGGTCGGAGGTGTAGGACTTCAGGGTAATCTGCTTGAGGTTGAGCATCAAATCCATCACGTCTTCCCGCACCCCTGGCACGGTAGAATACTCGTGGTTGACCCCCGCAATCCGTACCGCCGTAATACCCGCCCCTGGCAAGTTACCTAAAAGTACCCGCCGTAGAGCATTCCCTACCGTAATGCCCTGCCCCCGATCGAGGGGACTAATGACAAAGCGGCTGTACTGGGACTTGGATTTGTCGGTGTAGGACTCTACACACTCTACCTGAAAGTTCGCCATAGCTCACTCTACACTCTGCGCCGCTTGGGAGGACGACAACCGTTGTGAGGTATAGGGGTAATGTCCCGAATGAGGGTGATCTCTAAGCCCGCCGCCTGCAGGGCACGGATGGCAGTTTCCCGCCCCGCCCCTGGACCCGATACCATCACCTCAATCTGGCGCATCCCCTGCTCGATCGCTTTTTTGGCAGCATTTTCCGCCGCTGTCTGGGCTGCAAAGGGTGTCCCCTTCTTTGCTCCCTTAAATCCACTGGACCCCGCCGATGCCCAGGAAATTACATCCCCCGCTGTGTCCGCGATCGTGACGATCGTATTATTAAAGGTGGACTGGATATAAGCCACCCCATTAGGAACATTGCGTTTGGGTTTGCGCGGTCCTGATTTCCGCCCTTGCCGAGTAGCCATACCTTACCTAAATCCTCTCTATTTCTTACTTGGAGCCTTTTTCTTCCCTGCCACTGTCCGTCTTACCCCCTTGCGTGTGCGGGCATTGGTACGCGTCCGCTGTCCTCGCACCGGTAGACCCATACGATGGCGACGACCCCGATAGCAGCCAATATCCATTAGGCGCTTGATGCTCAAACCCACAACCCGCCTTAAGTCCCCTTCCACTTGGTAGTTTTCCTCTATCTCCTGCCGCAGAGCTGCTACCTCCTGGTCAGTTAAATCTTTAACACGGGTGTCGGGATTTACCCCCGTTGCCGCTAAAATTTTCCGGGAACTGGTCAAACCAATCCCGTATATATAGGTCAAGCCAATTTCCACGCGCTTATCCCTGGGTAGGTCAACGCCTGCAATCCGAGCCACTCTCTATCTCCTTAAAAACAATAAGCAGGGGTACTGCTGTAAAAATTGTCGCAAAAATCATAATATACTGATTAAGCCCTGTCGTGTCAAGTAAGATTTTATGGTTTCTACTGCCGAGATAAGAGCACTACGCCACGCCACAGAGCGATTACTCGATCGTTTAGAGGATATGCCCCACCGCAAGTTTATTTTCCGTGCTCTGCGGGTGATTGCGGAGTTGAGTGAACAGGAGGTGGAGCGCCTGGATTGGAAGTTGATGAGTGGTGCCCTAGAAGACATGGAAAAGGGGTTAAAGGTGTTCCATCCCTATCGGCATATTAGGAAGGTGAGTATTTTTGGGTCAGCGCGCATGGGCAGGGAGGAGCCAGAGTATCAGCAGGCGGTGCGTTTTGCTCGGTGTATTGCGGAGTGTGGCTTTATGGTGCTCACGGGGGCAGGGGGGGGCATCATGGCAGCGGGCAACGAAGGAGCAGGGCAAACCCATTCCTTCGGTCTTAACATTTCTTTACCCTTTGAGCAGTCCCACAATGAGTTCATCGATGGCTCCGATCGGTTGATTGAGTTTCGCTATTTCTTCACCCGTAAATTATTTTTCTTAAAAGAAAGTGATGCTATTGCCTTGTTTCCAGGGGGGTTTGGCACACAGGATGAGTTTTTTGAGTGTTTAACTTTGTGTCAGACGGGGAAATCGCCCCCGAAGCCCCTAGTTTTGATTGACAAGGTGGGGGGGGATTACTGGCGGCAGTGGGATGCCTATATTGAGAAACATCTGGTGCAACGCAACTTAATTAGCCCCCAAGACCGTTATTTATACTACATCACTGACGATGTGGCAGATGCCTGTGCCAGTATTAAAAATTTCTACAGAGTTTATCACTCCAGCCGTTGGGTAGATGATTTGTTGGTGATCCGTTTATGTCAGGATATTAGTGATGCGGATTTACGCCGCTTGAACAGTGAGTTTAGGGATATTGTGGTGAAGGGGGAGATTGAAAAATCGAAGGCATTAGCCAAGGAAAAAAACGAACCCCATCTCCTAGAATTGCCCCGCTTGTTGCTCTATTTTGACCAGCGCAGCTATGGGCGATTGCAACAGTTAATTCATGCCCTCAATCAATGCGCCACTGACCCTGACCCTACTATGCCTTGCTTTAAGAAGTGATGAAAGTATTAGTGACAGGTGGCGGCGGCTATATTGGTTCCCATTGCGTCTTAGCTTTGCAGGAACGAGGCTATGATGTGCTCGTAATTGACAACCTGGTCTATGGGCATCGCGACTTTTTAACGGATGTCCTCAGGGTAAACTGGGTGCAGGGGGATATCAACGATCGTGCTTTGCTGGCGGAAATTTTTACTACCTATAAAATCAGTGCTGTGCTGCATTTTGCTGCCTATGCCTATGTGGGGGAATCGGTGCAATTCCCTGCTAAGTATTACCGCAATAATGTGGGGGGTAGCCTCACTCTCCTAGAAGCAATGGTAGCCCATAGTGTGCCCTACTTTATTTTCTCCTCTACCTGTGCCACCTATGGCATTCCCCAGGTAATTCCCATTCCTGAAACACACCCCCAACAGCCCATCAACCCCTACGGCAAATCAAAATTGATGGTGGAGGAAATGTTGGCGGACTTTGAACAAGCCTATGGCATCCGATCGGTGATTTTTCGCTATTTTAATGCCGCTGGTGCTGACCCCCAAGCTCGCCTCGGCGAAGACCACAATCCTGAAACCCATCTCATTCCCTTGGTGTTTTATACTGCCTTGGGGAAACGGTCGGCAATTTCGATCTACGGCAAGGATTATCCCACCCCCGATGGCACTTGTATTCGGGATTATATTCATGTCATGGATTTGGCTACAGCCCATGTTTTAGGCTTAGAATATTTACTGGGTGGCAACCCCAGTGCTGCCTTTAATCTGGGCAATGGCAATGGTTTTTCTGTGCAACAAGTGATTGACTGCGCTCAAATAGTCTGTGGCAGACAACTAAAAGTAATCGTAACCGATCGGCGACCAGGTGATCCCCCGATACTGGTGGGCAGTAGTGAGAGGGCAAGGGCAATTTTAGGTTGGCAACCCCGTTACTGTGCCCTGGAACAAATTTTGACGGATGCCTGGCGCTGGCATCAAAAACGGCATGGGTAATAAAAATACGAGGTGAACAGTTATGGTGATTTCTGCTCCTCCCACACACCCGCTATTACTAGGAGAAAAACGGGTGACTCTCCACCATTTGACCTGGCAATCCTATCAACAAATCCTACAGGCTCTCCCCCACAGTCGGGCAGCAAAGCTCACCTACGATCGCGGTGTTTTGGAAATTACTATGCCCTTAGAAGAACACGAGTCATTTAGTGAATTGCTTGGTTTATTCGTGCGTATTCTGGTGGTAGAGATGGGTTACAAGCTCAAGTCCTTACGGTCTACTACTCTGAATCGTCAGGATTTACAAAGGGGAGCAGAACCTGACAACGCTTACTACATTCAAAATCAACCACAGGTAGCAGGGCGTAAGATAGATTTACACTCTGACCCTCCCCCCGACTTAGTGATAGAAGTGGATATTGCTCATACGGATATTGACAAAAACAATCTCTATGCTGCTTTGGGCGTGCCCGAACTTTGGCGGTTTAATGGTCAAGAATGGCGGATTTGGCAGTTAGTAGAGGGGGTTTATCAAGAATGCGATCGCTCCCCCACTTTTCCCTGGGTAAAAAAGGAATATCTCTATAATTTCTTGGCAGAAGCACAACAGGATGAGGTCTTAGCAGAACAAAACTGGCGCAGGTTTATTCGGGACCATTTAGGACAAGAATCACTATGAAGACTATTTCTTTACCCCCGCTAGAAACGATGGGGGAAAAACGGGTGACTCTCCACCATTTGACCTGGCAATCCTATCAACAAATCCTACAGGCTCTCCCCCACAGTCGGGCGGCGCGACTCACCTACGATCGTGGTGTTTTGGAAATTACTATGCCTTTACAAGACCATGAATTTTTTGTCCGTCTCCTGGAGCGATTCATCATAATTTTGGTTGTAGAGATGGGTATGAAGGTGAAGACAATGGGTTCCGCAACGATCGATCGGGAGGACTTACAGCGGGGAGCAGAGCCAGATTGTGCCTACTACATACAAAACTATGCCCAAGTAGCGGGACGACAGGTCAATTTTGCCAGCGATCCTCCCCCTGATTTAGTAGTAGAAGTAGATATTACCCACACGGATATTGATAAAAATCTTTTTTATGCTGTTTTGGGTGTGCCCGAACTTTGGCGGTTTAATGGTCAAGAATGGCGGATTTGGCAGTTAGTAGAGGGGGTTTATCAAGAATGCGATCGCTCCCCTACTTTCCCCTGGGTAAAAAAGGAATATCTCTATAATTTCTTGGCAGCAGCACAACAGGATGAGGTCTTAGCAGAACAAAACTGGCGTCAGTTTGTACGGGACTATCTAAGTCAACAAAAATCAGACTAGGTAGGCTTTGCGATCGCTAGTGAAACTCAAGCTGTAACCCAATTCTTTCAACATTTGTCGTAGCAGGGGTAAGCTCAAGCCCAAAATATTACTAGAACAGCCCTCTATGCGCTCAATGAACCAGCCCCCCAATCCCTCCAAAGTAAAACAACCAGCACAAAAGAGGGGTTCCCTACTGTGGATATATTCCTCAATTTCTCGATCGGTGGCGTTGGCAAAATAGACAGTGCTCCGCTTAGCCCTGACCACACGGCGGTTGTGGAGAACATCAATCAAACAGTGCCCTGTCACCAATGCCCCCTTGCCCCCCCGCATCTGCTCCCACATTTTAAGGGCGTTGGGGATAGTCTCTGGTTTACCATAGATGCCTGAACTTAGCTCTAGGACAGAGTCACACCCCAACACCAGGGCTGCCTGACCGGCAAACTTGGGGGCTACCGTCTCCGCTTTGCCCTGGGCGAGGATGGTTACAAGGGTATCGGCATCTTCCGCCTTTACCTGGTCCTCATCAAAGTTGCTGGGCCACACGATGGGGTTAATCCCCGCCTGTTGCAGGATGCGGCGACGGGAGGTAGAAGCAGAGGCAAGGACGAGAAAAGGACGGCTCAAAGGGTCAATTGCTCCACTTGGTTTTCTAGGAGGTCAGCAAGGTCCCGCAGGAACTGGGCAGCTTGGGCACCGTAGATTGTGCGATGGTCGCAGGTGAGATTGACTTCCATCTGAGTTTTGACGAGGATTGCCCCCTCTGCCGTTGCCACTACCCTGGGCTGGGATGCACCCACAGCTAAAATTGCCCCCGTGCCTGGCGGTAGGATGGCTGTAAACCGATCGACGCCGTACATCCCCAAGTTAGAAATTGTGAAAGTGCCTGTTGTGTACTCCTGGGGTTGCAGCTGTTTCTGCCTTGCCCGCTCCACCAGGGACTGCCATTGGCGAGCGAGGGAGTAGATGTCTGTCTTGTCGGCATCCTGTAGGACAGGGGTAATCAGCCCGCCGTCGTCCATCGCCACCGCCACGGCAATATTGATCTCACCGCGATAGGCAATCCCCCGATCGGTGTAGTAGGCGTTGATGATGGGGTGCTTCTGGAGAGTGAGTGCCACCGCCTTTGCCAAGAGGACAGTCATGGTCACCCCTTTGGATTTTACCTGCTTGTACAGACGATCGAGGGCTGTGGTGGTAATTGTGTAACCGACATAGAAAACTGGCACCGCCAAGCTAGCGTTCATGTTGCGCACCACCGCCTGTTGCAGGGTGGTTAGGGGTTTAATTTCAGGTTCTGGGGCAGGAGTGGCTGCCACAGTGGGAGCAGGAGCCTTGATCACAGCAGCAGTTTGTGGTTGTACTTTTTGTAAGACATCAGCGGCAGTAATTCTGCCATGGGGACCTGTACCCGCGATCGTGGCTAGGTCAACTCCCTGTTCCTTTGCCAATTTCTTTGCCCTTGGGCTGGCAATTACTCTCCCTCTCTCACCATTGCGATCGTTGGCAGGAGCAGCCATAGGAGTGGCTTTAGCTACATTCACTGCCGTTACTGCAGGGGCAGTTTGGGGGGGGGCAGAGGACGGTAAATTCTGTAATTCTGCTTCCGTGTCGGCAATGTAAGCTAAAACGGCACCGACGGGGGCATTGCTACCAGCAGGGACTAAAATCTGCCCCAAATAGCCGTCATAAAAACTTTCTACATCCATGTCCGCCTTGTCCGATTCCACCACCAAGACTGTCTCCCCCTTCTTCACCTTATCGCCAGGGGACTTAAGCCAAGCGGTGATCTTCCCTTCTGTCATTGTGGAGCTAAGGGCAGGCATGAAAACTTCGTGGATCATGGTGGCAATCTCTCAGAACTTCCCTATCATAGCTCACCTTGTCCCTATCCGCGCAAACCCGATCGTGCCTCCCTCTGCGCGGTACCAGACTAGGGATGGCTCCTGGGGCAAGGGCAACTCCAGGGCTAGGCGGGGATTGATTGCCGCTAACCTAATCGCCTCCTCTAACTCACACACCCCCCATCTGACCAGGTTGAGTGCTCCCCCCCATAGACCGAGGGTAGTTCCCGCCAAGGTGCCGTCAGGTAAATAACAACTGTTGTCAGTAACCGTTACCGATCGCTCATCCCAGGGATAGGTACCAGGTGGCAAGCCCAGGGGGGCAAGAGCATCACTGACCACAAACAAACGTTCCTGCTTGAGGCGATAGACCAAACTGACAACTTGGGGGTGCAAATGCTGACCGTCGGCAATGAGACCGCACCAGAGGGGAGCAGAGAGGGCAAAACCCACCAAACCCGGCTGGCGGTGATGGAGGGGGGGCATAGCATTAAACAGATGGGTGACGAAATGTATCCCCTGCCTGTATGCCCGCTGTGCCTCTGCCCAGGTACAAGTCGTGTGTCCCATACTGAGCTTAATACCTAAATTGTGCAAAAAACAAATTGCCTCCCCTGTGCTATCCAACTCCGGCGCCATCGTCATCAGACGAATTAGGGGGGCAAAATCTCCTATTACGCGTTGGGCATTTTCCACAGTCAGGGGTAACAAAAACTGGGACGGATGGGCACCCCGTTTGGCAGGATGCAAAAAAGGACCCTCCAAATGGACACCCAAAATCTGCGCTCCTTCTGGTTCTTCCGCCATCACCTTCTCTATGACAGCCAAGGATCGGTGTAAAGACTGCAGATCCGTCGTAACTAAAGTGGGGAGAAAGGCATCAATACCCTGGTCATACAAAAAGCGACAAACCTGCCCTAGTTTCTCAGCCTCTGACCAATCCAGACGATTAAAAGCTAACCCCAGGGCACCGTTGATCTGCAAATCCACACCACCAGCGGAATAGGCGAGCACCTCCATTGGCAAATCTCCCAATTTATTACCGCTACAATTTGCCAAATGTTAAATGTTTTGCCAATCCCTGGAGTCCCTGCTTTTCTTAGGCTATCCTGATTACAGCAACTTCACCGCACTAAACCATGCGCGCAATTGTCATGGCAGGGGGATCGGGTACACGCCTGCGCCCCCTCACGTGTGACCTCCCCAAACCAATGGTGCCCATCCTCAACCGCCCGATCGTGGGGCACTTAGTCAACTTATTGCGACAACATGGCATCAAGGAAATTATCCTCACCCTCCACTTTATGCCGGACGCCATTCGCAACTATTTTGGTGACGGGAGTGAATGGGGGGTGACCTTTCACTATGTGGTGGAGGAAGAACAGCCCCTGGGAACAGCGGGTTCCGTTAAAAATGTAGAAAGTCTCCTGACGGATACCTTTGTGGTGGTCAGTGGAGACAGTGTCACGGATGTGGACTTGACAGAGGCAATCAAATTTCACCGCGCCAAGCGATCGGCGGCAACTCTAGTGCTACGGCGGGTAACTGACCCCATGGCGTTTGGGGTAGTGATTACAGATAGTGAAGGCAGAATCCTGCGCTTTTTGGAAAAGCCTGCCCAGAGTGAAGTATTTTCTGACACTGTCAACACGGGGATTTACATCCTGGAACCCAGTGTGCTGCAGCATTTGCCCCCTAATACCCCCTCTGATTTTTCCCAAGACCTCTTCCCCGTGCTCCTAGCAAAGGGTGTACCCATGTATGGCTATATTACTGATGCCTACTGGTGCGATGTGGGTTCCCTGGAGGCTTACCGTCAGGCACAGTACGATGCCATTCGCGGACGTGTCCACCTGCAGTTGGATTATCTGCAAACCCGCACGGGGCTGTGGGTAGGGCACAACACCATCATTGACCCGACGGCAAAAATTGAAACTCCCTCTATGATTGGGGATAACTGCTACATTGGACCCCACGTCAGTATTGCCGCCGGCACAATTATTGGCAACCATGTCACCGTAGAAGCCTACGCCGATTTACAACGCCCGATCATCGGCAATGGGGTGTTTGTGGGAGAGGAAAGCCATCTCTGGTCCTGCACGATCGGTCGCAATGTACGGATTGGTCGCCGCAGTCACATCATGGAAGGGGCAGTGATTGGGGCAGAATGCACGATCGGGGAGGAAGCTTGCATTTTAACCAATGTACGGGTGTGGCCCAGCAAGCAGATTGAACCGGGGGCATCCCTCAACCACAATCTCATTTGGGGTGCCATCGCTCGGCGCAACCTGTTTGGGCAACGGGGGGTGAGTGGCATTGCCAATGTGGACATCACACCGGAATTTGCAGTGAAGTTGGGGGCTGCCTACGGCGCTACTCTCAAACCCGGCAATCACGTCATGGTCTCCCGGGACCAACGCACAATTTGTCGTATGATCTCCCGCTCCCTTATCTCTGGCTTGATGTCCGTGGGGGTGAACGTGCATAACCTAGAGGCAACTGCCATTCCCATAGCCCGCTTCATTGCCCCTCGCCTGGAGACCGCCGGCGGTATTCATGTGCGTATTGACCCCGATCGGGCTGACTACATTTTGATTGAATTTTTAGACCGCACGGGCATCAACATCAGCAAGGAGAAGGAGAAAAAGATCGAAAGTACCTACTTCAAAGAGGACTTCCGCCGCGCCCGCATTGAGGAGATCGGAGACATCAACTACCCTGCCCGTGTCCTGGACTACTATAACAGCGGTTTTGCTGAGCAGTTGAACATTGAAGCCATCCGCCAAAGTTGCTGTAAAAAGGTGGTGATTGACTATGTCTATGCCGTATCGGGGGCGGTGTTGCCGCGCATCTTAGGTAAATTTGGCTCCGATGTGGTGGTGCTCAATGCTAGCCTCAATGAACTAGGGGCTGACCCCAGGACCCGTGTGCGGATGCTAGGGCAATTACAGGAGGTGGTGCGAGCATTACAGGCAAATTTTGGTGCCCAAGTGTTCGCCAACGGCGAAAAATTTATCCTCGTAGACGAGACGGGCAAGGCGATAGAGGGGGAGGAGTTGACAGGGGTGATGCTGGAAATGGCGCTGACGGAGCGACCGGGGGGAACCGTGATTGTACCTGTGAATGTATCGGCGATGGCAGAGGCGATCGCTAGTCGCCATCAGGGGCAGGTCATTCGCACCAAGGCTAATCCCAGTGCCGTGATGAGTGGTGCCCTCAGCCATAGCAACGCTGTGATCTGTGGCTGCAGCGAGATGGGATTTATCTTTCCCCAACTGCATTTTGGTTTTGATGCCATGTTTGCCATCGCCAAGATCATCGAGTGGCTGACCGTACAACAACGGACCCTGGGGGAAGTACGCATGTCTTTGCCCCGTTTCCACCACCAACTGCGGACTGTCCGCTGTCCCTGGTCCATCAAGGGTTCCCTCATGCGCCACCTAGTGGAATCACAAAATCCGGAGTTCATCGAGCTGATCGATGGGGTCAAAATTCTCAATAACCACAACAACTGGGTGTTGATCCTACCAGATGCCTACGAACCCGCTGTCCATATCTACGCCAGCAGCGATCGGGAGGACTGGGTTGCCCAACAAATTAAGCAATACCAAACCCACGTGGAATCCTTCTGCCGCCTACAGAATGCCCTCTCCCAGGATAGCTCCCTGCTGGAAGTTTAGATAGAACGATCGATCGGTTCTGGTGGGGGGGATGGTTGGGAGGGTCGTTGTCGTTGCCAGATAATAATACCAGCGAAAATACTTACTCCCAAGACCGTGGCAGCTGTGATAGTCAAGAGGACAGGGAGGAAATTCTGCCGTTTGGGGGTAGTTTCCCAAAAAGTGCGGTAGTTGCTGTAGGTATTAGGGGTAGTGAAGGAGTCCACAACGGTAGCAGCATCCTGGGGATCAAACCAGGCAGTGGGGTTATCTCCTCTGGGGGCATAGACAGTAGGGGCGTCGTCTTTCCCAGGGGTGAACATATCGCCAGCTCCTGCCCCAGGGGAAAGACTGACAGTAGCAGAGGCATCGGGTTTCGCAGTAATCAGGGAATGGGGATCAAGGACTTGGGTGTCTTGGTCATTCTCTTGCCGCTGTAAACTGCCAATTACCTGCAAAGCCTGCCATAGTTCCCCCGCCTCGGGGTAGCGTTCCCTCGGGGATTTAGCCAGACAACGCCCCACCACCTCCTCTAACTCTGGGGGAAAATGATGACAACCCGATCGTTGCCGCAAAGGGACAGGTGCAGTGGTGGTATGAGCCATCCGCCAGGGCAAACCGTTTTGTACCTCTACATTGTAGGGATTAGTGCCACTGAGAATTTCGTAGAGAATTAAACCCAACACATAGACATCCGAGCGGGGGGTTGACTCCTGTTTCTCCACCTGTTCAGGGGCCACATAGTGCCATTCTCCCTCCACTGCTGTCACTAAAGTTTGCGATTCCTCCCTCTCTCCTTCCCTGATAAAACCAAAATTCAACACCTTCACCCGATCGTCGGCGGTGACAATAATATGCTCAGGATGCAGTTTTTGGTGGGGCAAGACAACAATCGCGTTCCCCCAGTGGGGCAAATTTACGCCGCGATGGGCAGTCTGGAGGGCAAGGCACACCTGTTTTATCAAGGTCAGGGCACGATCGGGGCTGAGGGTGGCTGCTAGTTTAGCTAGGGTCTGCCCCTCCACATATTCCATAGCATAAAAATAGTGTCCCGTCTTGGTTGTACCGTAGTCCTGGATGGCGGCTATGTAGTCATTAGCGATCGCAGCGTAGAGAGCCATCTCATAGGTGAAGTCAGGGTTGTCCTGGGGGCAGCGATGTAACAGTTTGACCGCCACTCTGTCACCACGCCAGAGGTCCAGAGCTAAATAGACCCGACCGCCGAGGGGTTGCAGCAATTGATAGCGATTATCGGTATCAAGGAGTTCCGCCATTCTCTGCATAATGTTATTGCCACCTGTGGAGAAAATAGTCCAAGATACCCCCCGCCCCACCACAATAGATCGTGCGTAGTTTTATTTTCGCCGCAAATACTTGAAACGACAAGGGAAGCTAGTGCTAAGATGGCAGATAAAATTGGTTACACACACTACGGTTAAGTTGGGAGGGCAGCTGTCTTGCGTACAACGGGGGCATTTGCTTTAGTTGACAGTCTGATTCGGCATGGGGTCAAGCATATTTTTGGCTACCCTGGCGGGGCGATCCTGCCAGTATATGACGAAATCTACAAAGCAGAGATGCGAGGGGCAATCAAGCACTTTTTAGTCCGCCATGAGCAGGGAGCAGTGCACGCTGCCGATGGTTATGCCAGAGCAACGGGGCAAGTGGGGGTATGCATAGCCACTTCCGGACCGGGGGCGACCAACCTGGTGACAGGAATTGCCACTGCCCACATGGACTCTATCCCCCTCGTGGTAATCACAGGACAAGTGCCCTCCTACGCCATCGGCACGGATGCCTTCCAGGAGACAGATATTTTTGGCATCACCCTCCCCATCGTCAAGCACTCCTACATGGTGCGCCGCCCTGAGGATATTCCCCGGATCATGGCTGAGTCCTTCCACATTGCCAGCACGGGGAGACCAGGTCCCGTTTTGATTGATGTGCCCAAGGATATAGGACAAAAGGAATTTGATTACGAGCCGGAAGTAACGGTCAATTTGCGGGGCTACAAGCCCACTGTCAAGGGGCATAGTCAACAGATTGCCGCGGCAATTAAGCTGATTCGGGAGGCAGACCGTCCTCTGCTCTATGTGGGTGGGGGGGCGATTATCTCCGGTGCCCATGGGGAAATCAAGCAACTGGCGGAGCGCTTCCAAATTCCCGTCACTACAACTTTGATGGGCAAGGGAGCCTTTGATGAAAATCACTACCTTTCCGTGGGGATGTTGGGAATGCACGGTACTGCCTATGCTAACTTTGCCGTCCAAAACTGCGACCTCTTGATCGCCGTCGGTGCCCGCTTTGACGATCGTGTGACAGGCAGGCTAGATAAATTTGCCCCCCTGGCGAAAGTCATTCATATTGATATTGACCCCGCTGAGGTCGGCAAGAACCGTGTCCCCAATGTCCCGATCGTGGGGGATGTGAAGATGGTGCTAAGGCATATGCTAGAACACACCTCCTACGAAGAGACTGTGCGCACCCAGGCATGGCTAAAACAAATTGAGGAATGGAAGGAGGACTACCCCCTGCAGGTACCCCACTACGAAGGCGAACTGGCACCCCAGGAAGTAATCGTAGAATTTGCCAAGCAAGCCCCCCATGCCTACTACACCACCGATGTAGGACAACACCAGATGTGGGCAGCCCAGTTCCTGAAAAACGGACCGCGCCGTTGGATTTCTAGCTCTGGTTTAGGGACAATGGGGTTCGGGTTGCCAGCGGCAATGGGAGCTAAGGTCGGTGTGGGCAACGAACAGGTCATCTGTATTGCCGGGGATGCCAGTGTGCTGATGAACATCCAAGAACTAGGTACCCTTGCCCAGTACGGCATTGCTGCCAAAATTGCCATCATCAACAACGGTTGGCAGGGAATGGTACGGCAGTGGCAGGAAGCTTTTTACAGTGAACGCTATTCCGCTTCCAACATGGAGTTGGGGATGCCCGACTTTGTGAAGCTGGCAGAAGCCTTTGGCGTCAAGGGAATGCTGGTGACAGCCCAGGACGACCTATCCCAGGCAGTGGCAGAAATTTTAGACTACCCCGGACCGATCGTGGCGGACTTCCGTGTGAAGCGGGATGAGAACTGCTATCCGATGGTACCGCCGGGGGCAAGCAATTCCGAGATGGTGGGCTTACCTGTACCGAAGCGGCAGCGAATCAAAGAGTTTGTCTGATGCGTCTAATTGGTTTGGCATTTTTAACGGTTCTGGTGGCGGAGTTGGGAGACAAGACCCAGCTTTCTACGTTTATGCTCTCCGCAGAATCGGACGCTCCCTGGACGGTGTTTTTAGCAGCCAGTAGTGCCCTGTTCCTCACTACCCTGTTGGGGGTGCTGGCGGGAACCTGGTTAGCTAAATATGCCACCCCTCACCTCCTGCAAACCTTGACGGGGACCAGTTATCTCATCCTTGCCGTTAGCTTACTGTGGGATGCCGTCAGCACTTAAAGGAGTACCCCATTGACTTACTTGCCCTCTGTTTCTAAAATTGAGAATGATTATCATTCTATTGAGGGCGGTAGAGGTGAAAGTAGCTTACATATTTAGCCATCCCCGTTGTGGGACATATAAACTAGGGCAGATGATTTTGCCGCAACTGGAGGCGGGGGTACATGGTGTACAGGTGGTGGGGATGTTTTTCTTTGATGACAACTGTTTTGTGCTCAGAAAGGGAGACCCGATCGGGGAACGTCTGGCTGTAGTTGCCAAGGAGCAGAACATTTTATTGATGATGTGTGATATGTGTGCTTTGGAGCGGCATTTGGCGGTGGGGCAACCGCGGTGGTGCAATCCCGATGGGACAGGACGCAGAGAACCAGCCACTTGTACAGTGAAAGATGTAGTAGAAGGAGTAACAGTTGGTTGTTTTCCTGATTTGTATGCCGCCTTGGCAGGAAATATGCCCGATCAGGTGATTACTTTGTAGTTATAAAAGAAACAGAGGTGATTTGTTTGCCTGCTTGCTATTTTGCTCTTTCGCAAGGGTAGATGGTGAAGCTGGCACTTTCTACCCTTTCTTTAGTTCTGCACTATTGTTCAAATTGTGGCTTATAGTTCTTGAGGAGTAGAGACCGATCGGTCTTTGCCAAAATCTCCTAGATTTCTCTTGTCATGCGTGAAACAGATTGTTATAGATGTGATAGGTAGGAATCAATGATTATAGCTACTGGCAGGGAGAGGACTGGCGATTTGCTATAATGATGTCAAAATTGACGTTAGAAACATGGTACTGACCTCCGATCGGTGTTTAGCAGATTTTGTACGGGCTGACTTTCCCATCCTGCACCAGACAGTCAATGGCAAACCGTTGATTTACTTTGACAACGCCGCTAGCTCCCAAAAACCTGAGCCTGTCCTGCAAGCCTGGCTGGACTACTACCACCGCCACAACGCCAACGTGCATCGGGGAGCGCACACCCTCAGTACCAGGGCAACGGAAGAATTTGAAGCTGCCAGGGATAAAGTCGCCAAATTTATCAACGCCCGATCGTCCCAGGAAATTATTTACACCCGCAATGCAACGGAAGCGATCAACTTGGTGGCGCGCACCTGGGGGGAGGCAAATCTGCAGGAGGGGGATGAAATTGTGTTGACGGTGATGGAGCACCATAGCAATATTGTCCCCTGGCAAATTCTAGCGCAAAAGACGGGGGCAGTGCTGAAATTTTTAACCCCTACTAATCTGGGTAAGTTGGATTTAGGGCAGTTACAACAGGTGTTAACCGATCGGACAAAATTAGTCTCCGTTGTCCATGTTTCCAATGTTTTAGGCTGTATCAATCCTGTAGAGGAAATCACGCAGTTAGCCCACAGAGCAGGGGCGAAAGTGTTAATTGATGCCTGTCAAAGTGTCCCCCATATGCCCATTGATGTACAAGCTCTAGACTGTGATTGGTTGGTAGCTTCAGGACATAAAATGTGTGCACCGACGGGGATTGGTTTCCTCTACGGCAAGGCGGAAATTCTGACAGAAATGCCCCCCTTTCTGGGCGGTGGGGAAATGATTGCTGAGGTCTATCTCTATCACTCCACCTACGCGGATTTACCCCACAAATTTGAAGCGGGTACCCCTGCCATTGGGGAAGCGATCGCTTTGGGAGCAGCGGTGGACTATCTCACAAAAATTGGCATGGCAAAAATCCACGCCTACGAACAGGAATTGGTCACTTACTTGCTGGCAAAATTACAGGAAATTCCCCAACTGACGATCTATGGACCAAAGGAACAGCGGGCGGGACTAGTAGCTTTTAATGCTCCCCCTGGTATTCATGCCAACGACCTAGCAGCTTTCCTCGACCAAGAGGGGATTGCCATCCGATCGGGTCACCACTGTACCCAACCGCTCCACCGTCACTTAGGAGTCAATGGCAGTGCCAGAGCTAGCCTCTATTTCTACAATACGCAGGAGGAGATCGATCGCTTTGTCGCCGTCTTGCAAGATACTTTGGCATTGTTGGGCAAGCTGGTCTAAGATAGAATTCTGCACTGCTAGAGGGTTCATCTGGTGTCTGTTCGTGTCCGTATTGCTCCTAGTCCAACAGGGAATCTCCATATCGGTACAGCCCGCACTGCTCTGTTTAATTGGCTTTTTGCGCGGCACCACGGCGGTCAGTTTCTCCTGCGCATTGAGGATACGGATATAGAACGATCGAAGCCAGAGTATGTGGAGAACATCCTCAGTGGTCTGCAGTGGCTGGGGTTGCAGTGGGATGAAGGACCCTTCTTTCAGACGCAGCGACTCCACCTCTACCAAGCGGGTATTCAAAAGTTGTTGGCAAAAGGTCTTGCCTATCGCAGCTACGAAACACCAGAGGAACTGGAACAACTGCGGGAAGCACAGCGGGCACAGGGTTTGCCCCCCCGTTACGACAATCGCCATCGCCATCTGACGCCAGAAGAGGAGGCTAAGTTCATCGCGGAAGGCAGACAGCCGGTGATTAGATTCAAAATTGACGACGATCGGGAGATTCGCTGGCAGGACATGGTGCGGGGGGAAGTGGTCTGGCAGGGCAAGGATTTGGGGGGAGATATGGTAATTGCCAGGGCATCGGGACAGCCCCTCTACAATTTTGTGGTAGTTATGGATGATATTGATATGGGCATCACCCATGTCATTCGGGGGGAAGACCACATTGGCAATACACCAAAGCAGATTCTCTTGTACGAGGCTTTAGGCGCGCCGGTGCCCAAGTTTGGACATACACCCCTCATTCTCAATCAGCAGGGAGCAAAACTGTCAAAACGGGATGGGGCTACTTCTGTGGATGAATATCGGATGATGGGCTATCTGCCAGAGGCTTTCAACAACTATATGTTATTATTGGGCTGGTCACCCCCTGACACCAGGGAACTGTACACCCTAGAAGAAGCTATACCTGTCTTTGATTTCGATCGGATTAACAAGGCGGGAGCACGGTTTGACCTGGACAAACTAAATTGGATTAACAGTCAGTATCTGCACCAAAAAGAGACAAAGGAGTTATTACCTCTAGTTCTACCTTTTTGGCAGGCGGCGGGTTATAGCATAGACCAGGAGGGGGACAGGGAATGGCTGATGGCTATTCTGGATTTGATCAAACCCAGTATGACAGTGCTAAAGGATGCTGTGGGTTTAGCGAGCTATTTCTTTACCGATTTGCCTGACTACAAGGAAGCAGCGAAAGAGATTTTACAACAGCCCCAGACAAAGACAGTGTTACAAAAGGCTAAGGAGATATTAGAAACAACCCCTAGGCTGGCAGCAGAGCAGGCAAAGGCAACGATCGATGGGTTAGGGAAGGAGTTGGGGTTGAAGAAGGGGGCAGTAATGAAACCGCTACGCTGTGCCCTGACGGGGGATGTGCATGGACCTGATCTACTCATCTCCCTGGCTCTGTTGCACCAAAAGCATAAGGCATTGCCGCGTCTGCACTATGCTCTCCATCTATAACTATGTCTTTTGTACCTTTACACAACCACAGTGAATACAGTCTGTTAGACGGGGCGAGTCAAATCCCCCAACTCATCGATCGGATTGTGGAACTGGGGATGCCTGCCATTGCCCTTACGGATCATGGGGTGATGTATGGTGCCATCGAGTTATATAAAACCTGCAAGGCAAAGGGAATCAAGCCCATCATTGGCAATGAAATGTATGTCATCAATGGGGATATAACAGTCAAAAGACCAAAGGTGCGAAAATACCACCAGGTGGTGTTGGCAAAGGATACAGAGGGGTATCGCCATCTGGTTAAGTTAACGACGATTTCTCATCTGCATGGCTTTCAAGGTACGGGTATCTATGCGCGCCCCTGTATCAATAAAGAACTGTTGGAGAAATACCGATCGGGTTTGATCGTTACCTCTGGTTGTTTGGCGGGGGAAGTACCGCAGGCAATTCTGCAAAATCGCTTGGATATAGCCAGGGAAGTGGCAGCTTGGTACAAAGAAGTATTTGGGGATGATTACTATCTGGAAATTCAGGACCATGGTTATCCCGAAGACCGCATTGTCAATGTGGAAATAGTGCGCATTAGCCGCGAATTGGGAATTAAAATTATTGCCACTAACGATTCCCATTTTATCGGCTGTTATGATGTAGAAGCTCATGATGCCCTCCTCTGTATTCAGATTGGCAAGTCCATTAGGGAATTAAAACGCCTGCGCTATTCTGGTACAGAATATGTCAAATCCAGGGCAGAAATGGCGAAATTATTTCGCGATCACTTACCACCAGAAATCATCGAAGAGGCACTCAACAATACCCTGGAGGTAGCAGACAAAATTAAGGACTATCAAATCCTCGGCGAACCGAAAGCCCCCGATTTCCCTGTCCCCCCTGGCTATAATCCTGATACTTATTTGGAGGCAAAGGCGTGGGAAGGGCTGAAACAGAGATTGCATGCTCAGACAAAGCAAGATATACCAGAAGATTATCAACAGAGATTACAGCGGGAATTAGGTGTCATTCAACAAAAGGGATTTTCTAATTATTTTCTGGTGGTGTGGGACTACATTCGCTATGCCAGGGAACACAAGATTCCTGTGGGACCAGGGCGTGGTTCAGCGGCGGGTTCTTTGGTGGCCTATGCCCTAGGAATTACCAACATTGACCCTATTCACCACGGCTTGCTGTTTGAAAGATTTCTCAATCCTGAACGCAAATCCATGCCTGATATTGACACGGACTTCTGTATGGACCACCGTGATCAGCTCATTCGCTATGTGACAGAGAAATACGGGCAGGAAAGGGTGGCACAGATTGTTACCTTTAACCGCCTGACTTCTAAAGCAGTGGTGAAAGATGTCGGTAGAGTGTTAGACATTCCCTACAGCGATACGGATAAGATGGCAAAGTTAATTCCGGTGTCGCGGGGCAAACCTGCTCCCCTCAAGGAGATGATCGGTGAGGAAACTCCTGCTCCTGAGTTCAAAGAAAGATATGAGAAAGACCCCCTTGTCAAACAGTGGATTGATATGGCAATGCGGCTGGAGGGGGTAAACAAAAGTACAGGAGTGCACGCGGCGGGGGTAGTGATTGCTCCTATGCCTTTGGATGAGCTAGTGCCTTTACAACTGAGCAATGAAGGTTTGATCATGACGCAATACCCCATGGAGGACTTGGAGTCCTTGGGTCTGTTGAAGATGGACTTCCTGGGGCTGCGAAACTTGACGATCATTCAAAACACGATCGATCTAATCAAAAAACGCCAACCTGATTTTGATTTCAGCCAGGTAGTGCCTGACCAACCAACGCCGGAAAATGAAGCGACCTACAAATTGCTGGCAAGGGGGGAATTAGAGGGCATCTTTCAGTTGGAATCAACGGGCATGAAGCAGATTGTGAAAGACTTAAAACCCTCTAACATTGAAGACATTTCTTCCATTTTGGCGCTCTATCGTCCTGGTCCCTTGGATGCGGGGCTAATTCCCAAGTTTATCAATCGCAAACACGGCAAAGAACCCCTGGAGTACGCCCACAAGAGCTTAGAGCCAATTTTGCGGGATACCTATTCCATTCTTGTCTATCAAGAACAGATCATGCGTATTGCCCAGGACTTGGCGGGTTATTCCCTAGGGGAAGCAGATTTACTGCGGCGGGCGATGGGGAAAAAGAAACCGGAGGAGATGGAAAAACAGCGGGAGAAATTCCTAGACGGGGCGGCAAAAAACGGTATTCCTGCCAAGATTGCCAAAGAACTGTTTGATCAGATGGTGATGTTTGCGGAGTATTGTCTCAGTTATGATACTTTGGTCTTGACGGTGGAGTACGGCTGGTTACCGATCGGTCATATTGTCACAGAACGCCTTGCCTGTCATGTCTATTCTCTGTCCCCCCAGGGTTTTATCTATGCTCAACCCATAGTGCAATGGCATGAACGGGGCACCCAACCTGTCTTTGCCTACACTTTGGCAGATGGCACGGTGATTGAAGCTACGCCTGACCACAAATTTATGACCACTGGGGGGGAAATGTTACCGATCGAGCAAATTTGGCAGGAGAGTTTGTCTTTAATGACTGTGGAAGACTTACAAAAACAGCAAGATGTATTCCCCTTGGTTACAAGTCCTGCCTAACGGTATCCGATCGTTTTTCTGGGAATCGCCTTTTACCAAGATTGCCACCGTGCAGTGTTTTTTTCCTGGGGGCAGGCGCTTGGAGACACCAGAAAAGGCAGGAATTAGCAAGTTAATCACCCATTGTCTGTTCTATGAGCAGCAGGATGTTTTGGAGGAGCTGGGCAGTGCCGTGACAGTGGAGGCAGAAGCGGATTATTTTCTCATCAGTGCTAAGTGTTTGGAGGAAGATTTACCAGGGTTATTGCAGTTTTTAGCTGTCACTCTTCCCCAGGTGCAATTTAGTGCCTCCACTCTTGCTGCTGTGAAAGCAGAAACGATCGTTAGTTTGCAACAACAAAACTATAACCCTTTTGCCTGTGCCTACCGCCAATTGCAGCCCCTCCTCTACGACCACCACCCCTACAGTTTAAGCAGTGAAGGCACAATGGAGACTATATCTGCCCTGCAGACGCCAGACCTGCAAGACCATTACGATCGGTTTTATCTACCCTCAGCCATGATCCTGGCAATTACTGCTAACAGAGACCCCAAACAAATTAGCGAGTTAGTAATGGCAACTTTTAGCACCTGGCACAACAAAAGGGAAATGGATTATCCCCACCTGCCAGCGGGCTTTATCCCCTACCGCCAACAACAAAACAGCGATCGGGAACAAGCCTGGGTGTTAGTTGGGTTTCCTGCCCCTGCCAGCCACGAGGAGGATTTTTTTGCCATGAAAATTATCAATGCTCACCTGGGGAATGGCTCCTCCAGTCGTCTATTTCAGGTCCTGCGGGAACAGACAGGACTAGTCTACGATGTAGCTACCCACTACCCCACCAGATACGATCGTTCCCATTTGCTTATTCACTGTACAACTGCGGTTGACTACGTGCCCAAAGTACAAGAGTTAATCTGGCAGGAATGTCAAAAACTGCAGACAGAACTCCTGCCGGCAGCAGACTTGGAGTTGGCGAAAAGTAAATTGCTCGGTCACTACGCCTTGGCAAAACAAACCCCCTCCCAACTTGCCCACATCCACAGCTGGTATCATGCCCTGCAGTTGCCCCCTGACTTCGATTTCCAATTTATTAAACAGATAGAAATAACCACCCCCCAACAGGTACAAGAGGTGGCACAGAAATATCTGACGCACTGCGCTATCTCAGTTGTGTAAGATTCAGATCAAATCGCAAACTTCTTTAATTCCTCCAGGCTGGCGTATTCCAACATACGGATATGGGTAGCCTCCAAAATGACAGGGGGCGCTACTCCTGCCCGGTAAGCCTCCACCCAGCGACTGGCACAGATACACCACCGATCGCCTGGTTTCAAGCCAGGAAATCTGTACTGGGGTACGGGAGTAGAAAGGTCATTGCCTACTTGGCGGGAAAAGGCTAAAAATTCCGCCGTCACCTGGCAACAAACCCCATGCACACCGTAGTCACCTTCTACACGGCAATAGCCATCGCGGTAATAGCCCGTTAGGGGATTGGTGCAACAAATTTGTAACGCACCTCCTAAAACATTTTTTGCTTCCTGCATAAGTAAACTTTTTACCAGTGAGGTTATGATACTCCAGGTGAGCGATCGTTGACTATGCAAGTCATCATTCCCCCTGCCATCCGCCGCATCATGCAGGCTTATCCCCCCGTCGAACCTTTGGCACTCACACCCCCCCTGCCACCTTCTCCACCTCCGCCCCTAAATTTTGTGCTGGTCATAGGGCAACTGCTGCTAGTTTTTGTGGTGTGTGGGGTGATTTTAAAATCTAGTCGGTGGTTGGGGGGCATATTGTTAGCCATTGGTTTGGTGGCAATTATCATCCAGGTTATGGTGCGTCTGAGACAACAACTGCGCCCCAATCGTCGCCAGGAGGAAGAATATATCCAAGCTCTGGCAGTCTATGCCCAAGCGGAAAAAGCACACCAAGAAAAGATACAAAGAAAACATACACCACAAAAGATTGCTGCCTACCGCCGTCAACAATTAGCAGAACTGCGCCAAAAAACCGATCGTTTATCCTTTGCTGCTACCCCCCAACCCCTCCCCCCCTGGCTACAGGAACTACAGGCGAGCAAAAATGGTGGTCATTGGTTCTATTTGCCGGCTGTGACCGTGCCTGGACTCGATCGCCCCTATACCCCCCAATGCCTGTACCAAAGCGAAGACAAGATGATCACGATCGTGATTGACTATGCTGACACTGATCAGAGTTTTATCCGCGATTTCTTTAGTCAGCAGGGGATAATTTGGATTCTAGCTACTCCTACAGAATTGCAGTCCCCCAAATTGCAGGCAGAATTAGAACAAATCTGGTCCAGTTTGAGTTAGAGATAGCCGTGTTCCTGCAGAAATTCGGAGGTGATAGGAGGTTCCGATGGGTGAAAACGTAGGAGACTTTCCACATATTTTGCCAGTATATCTACCTCTAGGTTGACGGGGACATTACTATTAACGTGCTGCAAATTTGTATTATAAAAAGTATGGGGAATAACAGACACCTGAAAGCCGTCATTGCAAGTAGCGATCGTCAGGCTGACCCCATTGACCGCGATACTGCCCTTCTCCGCCAGGTATTTCTGCAGATGGGGAGGGACAGTAAAATCCAACCACCAGGAATTACCCTGCAAAGTCAGAGACCGCAGGACGCCCAGCCCGTCCACATGCCCCGTGACAAAGTGACCGCCAATTTTTTCCCCCACTGCCAGGGAGGGTTCCAGATTGACGCGATTGCCTGGCTTTAGGTAGCCCAAATTCGTGCGCCGCCATGTTTCCGGAGAGACATCTGCCCCAAATCCATCTTTGATTAAATAGGAGACGGTCAAACACACGCCATTGACGGCTATACTATCCCCCACAGCAAAGGGGAAATTCACGTAGGCTACTTCCAATTGCCGATCGTTTATACTGTGCACGATTCCTAAACTTCTGATTAAGCCAGTGAACATATGCTTGCCAATCTATTACAATCTTGTTAAATTTTAGGGCGTTTGTGCGGTGCTAATGGTAGCGGTTAAATTTATTGCCTGTATTTTCCTGGCTGTAGTTTGGGTGGAGGTGTGCCGCGACATCTATCACATAGGGGGGCACTATTGGAAACCCCTACAGCCCTGGCACAATTTGCACCATCGCGTCTTCACCGTTGATTTAGAGGTCAAGGATGGGGAACTCTACCGCCGCGCGGAATTATTTAACGATGTTCCAGAAGCGATATTCATGGTGGCAATGAGTTTGCTACTGGCGGTAGGGGGCTATTTCTATCAATTGCCGGGGCTATACCTCGGGACAATTTATGCGGGGGTGTTCTTGATAGCTGCCCTTGCCCGCGCCCAGGGTATCTTCCTCCAGACGGATTTTACCCACAAGCCAGGGGCATTTACTGCCTTGCCAGGGGAATGGTTAGTCAATCGTCCCTACCATTGGCGGCATCATTTTGATAGCGGCAGAGCCTATTTCAGTGGTACCATAGCCCTCATGGACAAAATTCTGGGCACAGCACTGTCATTGCAGGGGAAAACTATTGCTGTTACGGGAGCCTCCGGCACGATGGGGCAGGCACTGATTGCCGAATTAAAAAAGCAGGGGGCAAGGGTGATCCCCCTTACCTCCAGTGGGACAGAGGGAGTGCAATGGCATGTTGGGGCAGAAGCAGACCACCGCGAACTCCTAGAGGGGGTGGACATCCTTATTCTCAACCACGGTGTGAATGTCTATGGGGCACGATCGCCTGAGGCAATTACTACTTCCTATGAGGTGAATGCCTATTCTGTCTGGCGGTGGCTGGAGTTATTCTTTGCCACTGTGGAGAGTAACCGCGATCGGGCTATCAAGGAAGTGTGGGTCAACACCTCGGAAGCGGAAGTGAGTCCCGCCTTTAGTCCCCTCTATGAACTGTCCAAGCGCTGGATTGGGGATATAATTACCCTGCGTCGCCTCGATGCCCCCTGTATTGTGCGCAAAATTATCCTTGGTCCCTTCAAAAGTAAACTCAATCCCTACGGGGTGATGTCGGCACAGTGGGTGGCATGGGCGATCGTGGCATTGGCAAAGCGGGATGTGCGGGATATTATCGTGACCATCAATCCCTTGACTTATATTTTCTTCCCCCTCAAGGAATTTAGCCGCTCTCTGTACTTTCGTTTGTTTACGAGAAAAGCATGAACTATCAACTAATTAGTAACCTTGTGCGCAGGTGGGGACAGCAGGCTTATGAGTGGCGGCAGGCGGGGGATTTTAGCATCAAAGAGAAGACGCCAGGAGATTATGTCACCACGATCGACCTCCGTTTGAACGAAGCTTTGGTAGACAGCATCAGGGAGTGGTTTCCCGCCGATGGCATTTTAGCGGAAGAAGACCCGCAGGTGTATGACTGGTGGTATCGCGGCTACGACCGCCTCTGGTGTATTGACCCCATTGATGGCACCTCTGACCTGATTGCCGGCAACCTGGGCTATGCGGTGATGGTGGGCTTGCTGGATAAAAAAGAGCCAAGGGCAGGGTGGATTTATGCCCCAGGGATGGATATTTTGTATTTTGGCGACAGAGATACAGGCAAAATTTATCGCCGGATCGGGGACATCACAGAGGAGTTGATCATCACACCGCCGCCTCAGTTACAAATGCAAGTAATTCTCAGTAGCAAGGACGATCGGAATTATGGGCAACAAATTCGCCAGGTTTTCCGTGATGCCCAATTTTATAGTCTGGGCAGTTTTGGCTTAAAAATTATGGAGGTGGTGTTGGGTAAGTCCTCTATTTATTTATACTTAAACCGTCGTGTCAAAGTGTGGGATACCGTGGCACCCCTGGCAATAGCGGAAATCGCTGGTTTAGTCTGTTGTGACCTCGATGGCAAGCCCCTCAACTACAGCGATATTCACCCCGAAACCCTTGCCCATTTGCAGGTAGTAATTATCGGTTGGGCGGATGTGATTGAGCGCTATTTACCACAATTACAGCAAGTGTTAACGATTTAGTCTCCCAGCAGAGCGATCGCTGCTTCTAGGGGGGAGGGATAGTGCTTGGCAAATGCATCAAACCAAATGCCGTCAGCGGACAGGGGGTCTAGATTTTGCAGCCAGGCTTTTGCCTTCTCTACTTTTTGTTGGTGTAAGTCCTGCTGTATCGCTTTTAATTCCGGTACTTCGGGGGCGGGGGACAGTGATTGTGGTGCAGGAGAGTCTGCCTTGCTGGTATTACTAGCGGGAGGATTTGACGCTGGGGTGGCAGGTTGATCTAATTCCTCTAGCAGTTTGTCCAGGGGGTCAGGAGCTTTTTTCAGTTGCGCCAAAATGTCCTCGATCGATTCTGCCGCCATAGCCCTAGTCAACGATCGCGTTAGTTAAAACCTCTGTAATGGTCATGTCTTCCATGTCTGCGAAGGTGACTGTATCGACTATATCAAATTTTGCTCCCACCCCTGTCAGTTTGTCATCGAGGGACTTCAGGAATTGTGTTGCTTGGGGGTCATTGCCGATCTGCAAAAAGGAAATTGCCAACTCTTCATCAGCCGTCATTCTCTGGGTCGCTTGTATGATCGCTTCAAACACCGATTTGCGATCGTCCGGTTCCCCATCCGTTACCACCAAAATCGTAGTGGGGCGTTTGTGGGTTTTAGTGAAATGACGATCGAGGGCATCCTGCAATACAGCAGTTAGGTTGGTATTCCCACTGGGTTCATTTTCCTGGAAGATTTGTTGCACTTTAGCAGCAGTCACCTGGTCATAGCGCTTGAATTTGCCAGCAAACAAATAGACCGTTATACCATCGGGGTCTAGTTCTTCACAGCGGCTCGCTACTGCCATAGTTGACTCCTTGATGGCTTCCCAGCGAGATTTGCCCCCTGGCTGGTCTTTGGTTGCCATGCTCCCACTTTTGTCAATAATTAGGATGTAATCTCGATTAGACAACATGTTACCTCAATCTCTTACTGGCAGTGTATTGTACCTTTCCCCCCGCGGTCAAGGATAGCATTGGTTTGCGGCTGTCTCTGGGGAAGTGGAATAATTAGGGGAGCTGCTCCCTATAAAGGAATGTAAGCATTTGCTGGAGCAACACCCATGAACATCATTCCTGCTGCCATTGACTTCACCGCTATCAACTCCCTCAATCCCCTCCCCCCTGTCAACCCCAATGGCACAGCCCTACCAGAAACACGGCTAGAGTTTGTCCCTGCTTTCCTCGACGGAGTTGTGACCACTGTAGTCAACACTATCAACAGTGTTTTCGCCCCTGCTCCCAGCACGCCTGTTGTTACTCCCATGCCGCCATCTGAGGCTCTGCCCACTGCTCTGGCAGCAGAAGGGTTTGATTTCCCCCCCATTACTCCTATCGATCGGTCTGGTTTTGACCCCCTCACCAATGTAGTAGAAGTAGAAGGATTCTTACCCGCTGATTTTACCTTTGACATCGCCGCTCTGAATGGGGACAAGGATATAAATGCTGCTGCTGTCCTTAATACAGATGACCGTTTGCCCGTCCATCGCCCTGACTGCCGTATCGGTATGGTGTCTTTACCAAATTGTTTTGGGACCGGCACGATCGTGGGCAGATTTACCATCATCACTAACGCTCATGTAGTCGAGAGTGCGAAGTCTATCAATGACATCAAGTTTATCCCTGGGAAGACCAGAGACGGCAATCAAAGGGAATACATTGCTAACCGCTGCCTGTACTGGAATGATAACCCTAACACCCCCTGGAAAGATGATTTCGCAATCATAACCTTCTCCGAACCGATCGGCGATCGTTTTGGCTGGTTTGGCTACACAGATAGGGCAACTGTCACCCCTAACTTTACGGAAACTGGCAGACTGACTGGCTATTCTGGCGATATCTGGAACCGCTACGGCTTGCCTAGTACTGATTTCGATATTGTGCGGGGGGATGTGGAAGGCACAAGCAAAGATAACGATTGGACACACAGAATTGACACCAACCCCGGTGCCTCTGGTTCTGCCATAGTTTCTGAACGGGACAACTTGGTGCTGGGGGTACATTGGGGCGGCAGCTCCAGCAATAATCACTGGACTCCCCTCAACCGCAATTTCTTGGAGTGGATTCAACGTGCCGATCGGGAAGCTGCAGAAGCCTATGCCCGCCGTAAGTAAGACGAGGTAACTTCTCTGGCTGCCTGTGCCCAGCGCAGGCTTTTTTGTTGGGGGTGAATAAATTGATTCCGTCTTGCCTACTTACTAGTGGAGATGTTGCAGGAACCAATATGTTGACTAACTATGACCAAGTTGCTATTGCCAGCTGTGACCTGTTTTCCCCTTTGCCCCCTGTAGAACCGATCGTTGTCGGCGAAGAAGAGATACAACCGCAGTTCCTGGGAGACTTGGATAACCTCATCAAGCAATTACCGCTCCTAGGGGATGGGGTCAACAGGATCGGTGACCTTTTACAGCCCCATTTAGACAACCTTTCCGACCTAGCTCCCCGCTTTGAGGACTTAATACCCAACTTCTTTAACACAGCCAAGTATGATCCCTTGACGGGCTACGGTCTGGTCAACGCTGCCGCCGCAGTATCTGTAGCTCTGTTTGGTTCCTTTTCCACCCCGTTTTGGAATGTGCAGGACCTGGGGGGCAACGAATGGGCAAATGATTTGATCAAAAGCCCGGAAGTTTGGCAGGGCACTCCATTCAATCGTCCCATTACAGGGGAGGGCGTAGTAGTAGCAGTCATCGATGACGGTGTAGACATTAGTCACCCTGATATTGCTGCTAACATTTGGCGCAACCCCAGAGAGATTCCAGACAATGGTATTGATGACGACGGCAACGGCTTTACTGATGACATTCACGGCTGGAACTTTACCACCGACTCCAACAACAACGATGTACGACCTGCCTCGCCCCTAGATGTGCACGGTACCCATGTAGCAGGCACGATCGCTGCCCTCAGAAATGACCTAGGCAGTACTGGTGTGGCACCAAACGCTAAAATTATGCCCATCAAAATTGCCGACACCACCCCCGATCGCCGTTGGCAGAATGTTTCCCCATCCAACATTGCCAGAGCAATCCGCTATGCCGTTGACAATGGGGCGGCAGTAATCAACATGAGCTTTGGCTTCAATGGCTTTGCTCCAGAAATGCGGGACGCCTTAGAGTATGCAGCGAGCAAAAACGTGGTCACAGTAGCTGCAGCAGGGAATAAAAGTGGCAATACCCCCATGTTCCCCGCCAATCAGGCAATTAGTTGGGGTATTTCTGTTGGTTCTGTTGGTCGAGATATGAATTTGTCTGACTTTAGTAACCGAGCAGGCAACCACAGCGGAATGCTCCACGTTATGGCACCAGGAGAAAGTATCCACTCTCTAGCATTAGACCAAAAATTTTGCCTTAGCAGTGGTACCTCCATGGCAGCTCCCCATGTGGCGGGTGTAGTGGCTTTGATGAAGAGTGCTAACCCCCATCTTTCTGCCTCTGACATCAGAAAAATTCTTGCCGAAACTGCTACAAAACTGAGCTAAGCAGATCAAAAAAAGGGAGGCTTTCCCTTCCCCAAAGCCGCAAATACTAGAGCAGATAGAGCAATCCAAACAGGATAATCCAAATGACATCAACAAAGTGCCAATAAATAGAAGCACCGATGATGCCAAAGTGTTTATCCTGGAAAGCACCGGGGCGCAAAGAATTGAGCAGGACACCCAAAATAATCAACAGACCGATGCAGACATGGAAGCCGTGAAAACCCGTCAGGACATAGAATGCACTGCCGAACAAATTAGTGGAGAGGGCGAACTCCAAATGACGGTACTCGTACACCTGCCCTGCCAGAAATATAACTCCCATGATGAAAGTAGCTAGGAGCCATCCCCGCACTGCCCCCATTTTGTGGTGCTTGATTGCCTCATCCGCTTGGTGAATGACCAAACTACTAGAGACCAGAATCGCCGTATTGATTGCCGGCAGGAGAATCTCCACCTCCGTATCAGCGGGCGGCCACACCTCATAGCCCGATCGATATAGCAAATAGGCACTAAATAAGCCCATGAAGATCATGCCCTCGGACACCAGGAACAGCAGCAGCCCAAACACCCGTAGGTCAGGATGCTCGTGGTGATGGTCAACTTCCTGCGCCACTAATTCAATACCTTCAATACTTTGCATATTTGCCTCCTAGTGAATCTGCGTGCCGTAAGCGTAGGGGTCTGTAACCAAAGGCGGCTCCCCGTGCCAGTTTTCGGTAGGGGGTGGTGACAGAGTTGTCCACTCCAGAGTCAGAGCACGCCAGGGATTGCTGCCAGCCCGTTCTCCCTGCACCCAGCTGTACACCATATTCACCACAAAGGGAATGGTAGACAGAGCCAGAATCAGGGCACCAATGGAACAAATTATGTTCAAATCAGTAAATTGGGGGTCATACTGCGCCACCCGCCTAGGCATACCCTGCAATCCCAAAATATGCATGGGGAAGAAGCACAAATTAAAGCCAATGTAAGTGAGCACAAAATGCACCCTACCCCAGAACTCGTTATACATACGCCCTGTGATCTTGGGAAACCAGTGGTACAGCCCCGCATAGATGCCAAACACACTGCCCCCAAACAGGACATAGTGGAAATGGGCTACCACAAAATAGGTATCGTGCACATGGAGGTCGATGGGAGCACTCCCCAACATGACGCCACTCAAGCCCCCTATCAAAAATAGGGAGATAAAGCCGAGGGCAAACAACATACTCGATCGGAAGTGAATCTTGCCGCGCCAGATTGTAGCAATCCAGCTAAACACCTTAATCCCTGTCGGGACCGCTACCAACAACGTGCCCACCGTAAAGAAAATACGCAACCAGTCCGGCGTACCGCTGGTAAACATATGGTGCGCCCACACCAGCAGACCCAAACAACAGATCATCATGCTGGAATAGGCAATTGCCTTATAGCCAAAGATAGGCTTGCGGGCATGGACAGGTAAAATCTCCGAGATAATGCCAAACACAGGCAAAATCATCACATACACAGCGGGGTGGGAATAAAACCAGAACAAATGTTGGTAGACAACTGGGTTGCCCCCACCGGCAGGATTAAAAAACACCGTACCAAAACAGAGGTCAAACAACAGTAGAATTAGCGCCCCAGCCAAAACGGGTGTTGCCAGGAGAGCAAGCACGGAAGTTGCCAGCATTGCCCAGCAGAACAAGGGCATATGGAACAAGCCCATCCCCGGTCGCCGCATTTTTAAGATTGTCGTAATGAAGTTGACCGCCGCCAGGATAGAAGAAGTGCCAATGATGATAATGCTTAGAATCCACAGCACCTGCCCTGCCTTCTGTTCCGTCAGAATACTCAAAGGCGGGTAAGCCGTCCACCCCGTTGATGCCGGTCCCACAAAGAAACTGGCAATCAAGAGTAAACCCCCTGGAATCGTCAGCCAAAACGCCAGGGCATTGAGACGGGGAAAAGCCATATCCCTTGCCCCGATCATCAGGGGTACCAGGTAATTGCCAAAGCCCCCCGTCACCACCGGCACGATCCACAGAAAGATCATGATGGTGCCATGCAGAGTAAACATACCGTTGTACAGGGAGGGGTCAAGGAGGTCTGGTTCTGGTGTTGCCAACTCTGCTCGCACTAAGCCTGCCAGGGCACCCCCCAGCAAATAAAACAGAAAACTGGTAACGATATATTGAATACCAATCACTTTGTGATCGATGCAAAAACTAAAGTATTTCAGCCACTGCGGGCGACTGGAACTGTAGGTAATTGCTGTGGTCATTGCACTAATTCCTCGCTAATGACATGGTGAATATGGTCAGGGACGTGATGGGGGGGCAAAGCAAAAAATTCTTCTCCTGGTTTGCTAGCAATTGTTTTACCTGTACTCTGTGCCACTGCCTGCTCCGCTAGCCATTTTTGATAGTCCTCTGGCGTGTCGACTACCATTTCAGCCCGCATACCGCCGTGATAAGCGCCACACAACTCGGTACAGATAATGTTAAAAGTGCCTAATCTGGTGGGCGTAAACTCTAAATGGGTAGTCATACCAGGGATCGTGTCCTGTTTGAGGCGCAGTTCCGGTACCCAAAAGGCATGAATGACATCCATCGCCTGCATATTCAGACGCACTTTGCGCCCCAGGGGGACGTGTAATTCCCCACTAGTGACTTCCGTGCCGGGATAGGTAAAAATCCAGGCAAACTGCATAGCAGTCACATCAATTTCCGTTACAGGCTCTGCCACTGCCGCCGTAGAGACATAGGCAGCCTGGGGATGATGGTGAGCAATCATCAAAGACTCCTTCCCCACAATGCGGTTGTAAACTAGGGTGCTGTAAATCGCTAACCATAAAACTGTCACGATCGGGATGGCTGTCCATAGGACTTCCAAGCGCAAATCCTCAGCAATAGCAGGACCGTCCTCTTCGTCCCCTGCCCGCCGCTGAAACACCAAAACGGCAAATATTAACAGCCCTTCGATCAGCAGAAATACGCCAAAGGCAATGCCGACCATGGTGTTGAATAACCGATCGTAAGCCTGGGCCTCCAACCCCGCCGCCGGGGGCAGTAAGTGATTGTTGGTGCCGTACCAGACCGCTGCACTGATGATCAAAGCCACCAGTACCACGATCGAGACGATGCGTTGAGGTTTCATCTCACCTTCCTGAAACTGTATTAGTTATTTTTAGGCACCTCCACCCTAAATGCCCCAGTCTTTGTTATCTCTTCATATTTGCTGCAGTACTACCTTTATAATTTGCCAGTAGAACTTTGCCGATCGGGTTTCAGGATCAGCGTCCCCAAGGGCGGTAGACAGAGATCGAGGGAGTAGGGTTGCCCGTGGTAGGAAATCTCCTCTGCTTCCTTGCCTCCCATATTGCCCACACCACTACCGCCATAAATTGTGGCATCACTGTTAAAAATCTCGCGATAAAAGCCGGCTTCCGGTACACCAATGCGATAGCTGGAATGCACAACCGGCGTAAAGTTACAAACTGTAACGACAAATTCATTATCTAAGGTACGCCGCACAAAGGAGACGACAGAATTGCGATTGTCACTGCAGTCAATCCAGTAAAAACCCTCGTGGCTAAAGTCTTCTTCGTAGAGTGCTCTTTCCCGCTTAATCAAAGCATTGAGGTCTTTTAGCAACCGCTGCAAACCCTTGTGGAGAGGATACTGCAACAGATGCCATTCCAAATCCCCCCACACATTCCATTCACTCCATTGCCCAAACTCCATCCCCATGAACAGGGTCTTCTTTCCAGGGTGAGTATACATATAACTGTAAAGACAGCGCAGGTTGGCAAACTTTTGCCATTCATCCCCTGGCATTTTCCCCGGCATTGGACTCTTGCCATGCACTACTTCGTCGTGGGACAGCGCTAGCATGAAATTCTCCGAGAAGGCATACATGATGCTAAAGGTGACATTATTTTGATGGAACTGGCGAAACCAGGGGTCGAGGTGGAAGTAATCCAACATATCGTGCATCCACCCCATGTTCCACTTTAGATTAAAACCTAACCCCCCCACATAGGTGGGCCAAGTACACATGGGCCAAGCGGTTGCCTCCTCGGCAATGGAGAGAATACCAGGAAAATAGTGGAAAACAGTCTCATGTAACTGCCGCAAAAAGCGAATTGCCCCTAGATTCTCCCTGCCACCAAATTCATTTAAGACATAGTCCCCCTCTTCCCGACAGTAGTCTAAATAGAGCATGGAAGAAACGGCATCCACCCGCATTCCATCAATGTGATATTTCTCATACCAAAACACAGCGTTGGCAATCAGGTAATTGCGCACTTCATTGCGATCGTAATTAAAAATCAAAGTCCCCCACTGCTTGTGTTCGCCGCGGCGGGGGTCAGCGTGTTCGTAGAGGTGTGTGCCGTCAAAGTAGGCTAAGCCATGACCGTCCTTGGGGAAGTGCCCCGGTACCCAGTCAATGATGACCCCTATCCCCTCCTGATGACAGCGATCGATAAAGTACATGAAATCCTGGGGTGTGCCATAGCGGGAAGTAGCGGCATAGTACCCCACCACCTGGTAGCCCCAGGAACCGTCAAAGGGGTGTTCCTCGATCGGCAATAGCTCAATGTGGGTAAAGCCCATCTCCTTGACGTAGGGAATCAGGGTTTCCGCCAGTTCGCGGTAGGTGAGGAAGCGCGCCCCCGGTTTGAGGTCAGCAGCAGGGACAGCGGGGTAGCCGTCTTTGGGGGGATGGTCCATAGACCCGTGCATCCAGGAACCGAGGTGGCATTCATAGACAGTAATAGGTTGCTTGAGGGGATTGGTCTTTGCCCGCTTTTCCATCCACTCCTGGTCATGCCAGGTGTACTCCAGTTTGTTAACAATAGAGGCAGTGCGGGGGCGAATTTCCTGCTGAAACCCCACGGGGTCAGATTTTTGGTAGATATGCCCGTGACTGTTCCTCACCTCATACTTGTAATGGGTCCCTTCCCCCAAATCCGGGATAAACAGCTCCCATACCCCCGGATTTTCCCGCCGCATGGGGTGTCGTCTGCCGTCCCAGTGGTTAAAGTCGCCAATCACCGAGACACTGCGGGCATTGGGTGCCCACACGGAGAAATATACCCCCTCTACCCCGTCCACTGTCACTACATGAGCGCCCAGTTTTTCGTAGAGATGATGATGATTGCCCTCGCCAAAGAGATAGCGATCGAACTCTGTCCACAGGGAAAAGGTAAAGGCATAGGGGTCATGGACAGTTCGTTCCCCGATGATGTCAATGACATGAAATTGGTAGGTATAGGGGGGTTGGATGTCTGCCACTGCCTCAAAAAAATCTGGGTGCCCCAGCCGCTGCATTGGAATAACTGCCCCACCCACTAGCAATTCCACCAGGGATGCCTGGGGAAAATAGGCGCGCACTGCCATCTTGCCATCCTGGGGATGGATTCCTAAAACCTTGTGAGGATAAGCATGGCGGGTTTCCGCAATATGGTAAAGTTCTTCGACACTGGCAGGCATAGATGGTTAGCACAAACTGTTTAATCATAGTAATACCAGAAGCGCCCAACTATTCGCAAATCGACCATGAGTGTAGTTTTTTACCCAGGAGTAACTGTAGAACGGGATGTCTACATACCAATGCGGGATAGCATCCATCTTTGTGCCGACATTTATCGCCCCCAGGAAACGGGTACTAAATTTCCCATCCTACTGATGCGCCTGCCCTACGGCAGAGAGATTGCTTCTACGGTGGCCTATCGCCATCCCAGTTGGTATGCACAGCAGGGCTACATTGTAGTCATTCAGGAGGTGCGGGGCTGTGGCGACTCTGAGGGCGTGTTCTATCCCTTCCGCTGGGAGTATCGCGATGCAGTGGACACGATCGCTTGGTGCCTATCGGAAATTCCCGAAAATAACGGCAGGGTGGGGATGTATGGGTTTTCCTACCAGGGTTTGAATCAGTTTCAGGCAGCGGTGATGCAACCCCAGGGCTTAGTCACCATTTGTCCTGCCATGGCGGGGGCGGATTTGTTCCTGTGGCTATATTGGGGGGGAGCTTTCTGTTGGGAATTTGCCTTTACGTGGGCATTGCAACTGGCGCAACTACAGTCCTGCGAACCTCTAGCTACCCAACTTTGGCAGGCGCAACAAAATGTTCCCCAACTTCTACGATCGACTTTGCCTAGAGATTTTCCCCCCCTTACAGCCAGTTCTCCAGGACAGTTTTATGTAGATTGGCTCAATAGCCGTACAGAAGTCTCCTGGGAATATCTCCATCCCATCTCCCGCTTCCATCGCTATGACCTGCCTGCCCTACACATCGGCGGTTGGTATGACCCCTTTATTGACAGCATTTGGCAGACCTATGAACGCGCCTGTGCTGCCACCAAGAAACCGCAAAAATTAATTATCGGTCCCTGGCAACATTTCCCCTGGGGACAACGGGTGGGAGAACTGGACTTTGGCAGCGAAGCAAGCCGATCGGTGGATGAATTACAGATAGCCTGGTTTGATTTTTGGTTAAAAGACATCGACAACGGCATTGCCACCCAACAACCCCATCTCTTCTTTGTCATGGGCAAAAATACTTGGACAACAGACCTCAACTGCACTGGCACCCTGACCTACCACCTCTCCGACGGCAAGCTTGACCCCCATCCCCCCAGCCAGGCAATCCCCAGCATTTATGTCTACGAACCCTGGAACCCCACCCCCAGTACCCCCTATGCCCCCCACGACCAAAGACAAATTAACGATCGGTGGGACTGCGTCAGCTTTTGGAGTGATGTGCTAGAGGAGAAAATCACGATTGGGGGTAAGGTGGAATGTCATTTAGAGGCAAGTACTACCGCCCTGGATACGGACTGGGTACTGAAATTGTTAGACGGCTATCCCGACGGCAGGGAGATGTTAGTGACCATGGGAGTCCTGCGGGCTAGCTACGGCGGCAAAAGGGCTGAAGATACAGAAGCATTCCTTTACCGTATTGTGCTCCGCCCCACCTGCCACTGTTTTAGCCAGGGACACCGTATAGGTGTGGTGGTCAGTTCAGCCGCCTTTCCCCTCATCGAAAGACATAGCAACATCGCCGGTGACCCCTCCATCACTACTCCCAAACAATGGCGAGCCGCTACCCAGTTAATTTTCCCCACCTCTAAACTCTGCCTCCCCCTCCTCCCCTCCCAGTGAAAATGTGCGCTGATTTGTGCGCGATCGATATACAACTGTGCCTAAAATCTTGCCCTGTGTTAATTTTGGCAAAGTTATACATCTTTGACTGCCCGATGTTTACCTTCCCTATCACAATGTAAGGAAACCTTAAAAATGGGCTAGGGGAGGAAGACTGTCCTGTATTGTAAGGATAGGTATTCTTATCCCTATGGTAGTCAGGCATGATATAGTTTCTAAATTCTGTTCCTACGCCTGTTTTGCGGAGGGGAAATTTCAGCGTTGGGTTCTAAAAGCCCGTCTCAAGGCAGAATTTGAGAAATTACTGGCACAAAGCGAGGAAAAGCTGGGAGAAGTTTTCTGGTCGTTATACTGGTTTAAACGCTGGCAAGAGCGCCAAGAGAGAATAGCCCAGGCACACCTAGAGGCTTATCTCCAGGAACCTTGCTACTGGGCAGCCAAAACCTTCCTAACCCATGTGGAGGGGAGTAATTATTCCCTGGCTGATTGTTTCCAAATGGCAGCTATGGAAACTGTCAAAGTCCTGCAACACTTTCAGCCCGCAGTGGGACAGCATCTTGCTAAATATGCCCAGTACAGCTTTGCTAATCTCCTGCGGGAAACTTTTCGCTGCCAGGGGGAAGTGGATATCTGTACAGATTGGGCATTGCTGCGCAAAATCAGTGAAAAAACGCTCCGAGCGGCGCTGAGCCAGCACTCTACCGTCACGATTGAGTCCCTGGTCTTGTGTTGGAAAACTTTTAAGCAAGTTTATGTGCCGAAACCGGGCAATACACGTAAGCTAGAAACCCCGGATGCAGAGACGCTGGGGAGCTTAGTGCAAATTTACAACAGCCGCATTTTAACTGCGAGTTTATCCCTGTCCAGGTTACGGGATGGAAGCACTGCCCTCCTCTGGTTACAAAAATGCGCCACTGCTGTCCGCCAATATCTCCATCCCGCTGTCACTTCCCTGAATATACCCCTTACAGAAGAAGGGGGTGAACTACAGGACCAGCTCCCTGACCCCCAACAAACGGAAGACCTCACGGAGGTTCTCATCCAACTAGAGGCATACCAAGAGCGGGAATGGCAAAAGCAAGAGTTAAAGAATTGTTTAACGACCACGATCGCCAACCTCCCCCAAGAAAGCCAACAGATTTTGGCGGGTTACTACCAACACCATTGGACACAAAAGCAACTATCAGAGAAATTGCAGCTATCCCAGCCCACCATCAACCGCCGTCTCCAGAAAGCCAGGCAGACTCTCCTGCAGTCCCTAGTGACATGGCTACAGCAGACCATGAATATTACCCCCAGTGCCGACATACTAAAATCCAGTGCCGACCTCCTAGAGGAATGGCTAGACCAATACTACGGAGCAACTCTATGACCGTACAATTTTACAGCACCCTGTTAGAAATTCCGCCCCAGCTCAAGGCACAGGCTCTGCGGGAATATAGGAAATATCCCCGTCCCCAGGAAGGCTGGCAATACCTCCTCAACTACCTAGTTGCCAAGACAGTGGTTAATTGGTTACGGGAAGAATTGGGGGGCAAACCCAGTATTTCTGACACGCCCACCTGGCAATTTGTCAATGGTGTAAAAATAAGTTTAGAGGGTATAAATTTGGTCGTTCTCCCTGATGAAAGTATCGACCGTGCTAGCCTAGTTATTCCCCGCGAGTGGGTAGAACATCCCGATTGGGTAGGGGATTACTTTTTTGCCGCCACTGTAGACATTGATCGGGAGATGGTAGAACTATGGGGCTTTTGCGATTACAGTGCCATAAAACAGGCAACTATTGACTACCAAGATCAAAATTACATCTTGGATAGAAGCAAACTTAGTTGTGACCTCAATCTGTGGCTCAGCTATCGACAATTTAATATCCCTTTAGCCCCCAAAGTGGTCAACTCTGTACCCCAACTTGCCTCTACGCGAGTTAACAATTTAACCGATCGTTTAGCTCTTACTTCTATTATTTCTCCCCGTTTAGCCATTCCCTTTAGTGATTGGTTGAGTTTATTACATGAACGGCGGGCACTGGAGAGATTAGGACTTTTACGGCAGGGACAGCGGGTAAAATCTGTAACCAATTTACGGGACTGGTGGGCGGGTATTTTTTCGAGTGAGTGGCAAGAACCTGCTCTCTCCTATGGCTATGCTTTGCGGGGGGAAGAAGAAAAAATTACGCGCCTGCGGCAGATGATGTTTACGACAGAGGGAGAAACTGTCCAGTTGTATATCCTTGTCAGTTTGACCAAGAAAAGTCAGCAAGAAGTAGGCGTATTGTTTCAGCTACTTGCTCCCCCCGACCAGCGCTTGCCAATCCTGGAAGTTGCCATTCGTGATGCTGAGGGCAATACTGTTATCACTACAGCTACTCAGGGCAACGAATCCCTGTTAAAACTGCGCAGCTTCTCCTGCACGAGCGGTGACCAATTTAGCTTGGTATTGCAGTACAAAAATGAAACCATAACAGAGGAGTTTACAATTTAACTATGTCTATCTACGTCACTATTTCTCTGGGCAACGGCAGTGTTAGGGAGGGTTTTCCTTCTGTTATAGCCCAGATTTTAGACATTGACAGTCGTCGCCCCCAGAAGGCAAAAGTGACTGGCAGTTTACCTGCTTTCCCTCCTCTAATTGAGACATTACAGCTATGGCAAAGATATTACATCGCTAACAGCAAAAGTAAATTACTACGTCAGATTAAGGTCGATCCTACAGAAGAGACTTTGCATTTTACTCTCGAAGAATTTTACCGCCTAGGAGAGGAGATAGAGAAGCAACTGAATGACTGGCTGCAGTCCAAGGATTTCCAACCGATTGAGCGTCAAATCCGCACCTATTTTTCCAGCAAAGACCAGTTTCAAATTGCCATTGAAAGTAATGACCAACAAATTTGGCAATTGCCTTGGCATCTGTGGCAGTTCTATCAGGATTTCCCCCACTGTGAAGTAGGGATTGGCAGTCTCAAAAGTGTGCAAGTTTCCCCTACTGTCATTACCAGACAACTCAGCCGCGTCCTGGCTATTTTAGGGGATAGTCATGGTATCAATATTGAGGAAGACCGTCATCTTCTAGAGAATTTACTGGGGACAGAAATCTGTTTTTTAATAGAACCAACGCGCCAACAATTTAATGAAGCTCTCTGGGATCCATTAGGATGGGATATTCTCTTCTTTGCTGGGCATAGTTACACTTGTATCCAAAGGTGCTCCATCGTCCTTAACCGTCAGGAAGAATTAAATATAGCTGACCTATCTTATGCCCTTAAGCAAGCTATTAGTAAAGGTCTATCCCTAGCTATTTTTAATTCCTGTCAAGGTTTGGGGTTAGTCAGTCAGTTAGCTCCCCTCTCCATTCCCCACTTAATTGTAATGAAAGAACCAGTCCCCGATCGGGTGGCGCAGGAATTTCTCAAATACTTTTTAGAAGTATTTACTAAGGGTACTGCTTTCCCCCTCTCTTTGCGCATTGCCCGCCAAAAGTTACAAGGACTGGAGCAGGAGTGCCCCTTTGCTTCCTGGTTGCCAATTCTCTATCAAAATACCTGCGAGTTGCCGCCCACTTGGTCGCCACAAACTAGACAGGAACGCAATACCCAGACTTTCACACCTGCTCCAACCCCTGCCGAAGTTAAAATTTTCAATGAATCTGTTTATGTTAAAACTATCAGTTTGACGGAGGCAGAAACTCTCATTGGCAGGGCAGAAGACTGTGATATTCATCTCGATCGGACTTCTGTTTCTCGCCATCATGCCATCATTAAAAGGGAGAATAACCGCTATAGTATTACAGATTTAGGCAGTCGGATGGGGACATTAGTCAATGGCACGCCAATTACACCCCATACTCCCTGTCCCTTACAACATCAAGACCGTATTGAAATCAGTCGTTATCTGTTAGAAGTTTACCTCGTTCCTAGTGCAGTACCAGAACCCCCGCCACCTGCAGAAGGCACTGTAGCCTATCAGTTTAGTCCTACTGAACAAGAGAATAAAATTAGCATTAATTTTCGCAACAAATCCAATCTCACAATTGGCAGAGACCCCAGCAATGATGTGGTGCTTAGTCACCCTGCCGTTTCTGCTTTCCATGGCATCGTCACCAGGTTTGATGGTTCTATTTATATCACTGACCTCAACTCCAGAAATGGCATCTTTGTCAACGGCAAAAGGGTTAAGGGTAGGAAGAGTCTCAATTATAACGATCGGGTACGCATTGCTTCCTACAGCCTCATTTTTAATGAAGACCAGACTTTTACTTCTATTGACGAGAGTGGCAAGATTCGCATTGATGCCGTCGATTTGTGCCAGGTCATTGATGATGCCAATACAAGGCAAAAACGCAACCTATTGAACCATATTTCTGTTTCTATTTTACCCAGGGAATTTGTGATCATTGCCGGGGTAAGCGGTGGGGGTAAATCGACTCTAATGGATGCTTTGAATGGTTTTCGACCCGCCTCTAGCGGTGTAGTTTACTTTAATGGTCTCAATCTCTATCAGAATTATGATGCCTACAGAAGTGAAATTGGCTATGTGCCACAGCAGGATATTGTTCACACAGATTTAACTGTATACCAAGCCTTAAATTTTGCCGCCAGGTTGCGTATGCCTCCTGATGTTAGACCCCAGGAACGGGAGCAGAGAATTACCCAGGTACTAACAGAATTAAAACTCCTAGAGCGGAAAAATACTAAAATTGCCCGCCTCAGTGGTGGGCAGAAAAAAAGGGTATCAATTGCTTTAGAACTGTTGACTGAACCTAGTCTATTTTTCCTCGATGAAGCTACCTCAGGACTTGACCCTGCCACTGACCGTGAAGTGATGCAAATTCTACGGCAAATTGCGGACTCTGGGAAGACAGTTTTGTTAATTACCCATGCCACAGAAAATGTGAAAATTGCTGACCAGGTGTTATTCCTAGCTAAAGGTGGTAATCTTGCCTATTTTGGTCCCCCTAGTGAGATTCAAAAATATTTTAGTACAGTCGCAGGGGAAACAATCGATACGTTCACTGATATTTATCGCGTTGTGGAAGATCAAAGTAAGCGCAGTGGCGAACAATGGCGGGCGGAATTTATGCAGTCCTCCTACTACCAAAAGTATGTCAGACAAAGACAGAAACAGATAGACCTCCATGCTCCTAGTCATACTTCTGCTAAGAAAACAGAAACGGCAGCTAATACATCTCTACTTAGTCAGTTTTGGATTTTACTACAGCGTAATTTCCTACTGCTATTTTCCGATCGGGTTAGCACTGTTTTAGTAATTTTAGTTACCCCCATTTTAGGATTTTTGGACACCCTCACCTGGGACAGAAATCTCTTTGATGTCGTACTGGGGAACAGTGGGCAGGCAATCACTATGCTCTTTAATATGGGGTTGGTAGCGATAATTGCAGGCTGCCTGTCGACAATGCGGGAAATTATTAAGGAAGCAGATATTTACAAACGGGAGAGGGCAACAGGCTTAAAAACATCAGCCTACATCCTGTCTAAGTTATGTTTTTGTATTGTATTGGCGCTGTATCAATCAGCAACTCTCTTGGCATGCAAGTATATTTCCGTTAATTTGCCAGGTACATTGTGGCAGTATTATTTAATCATGTTCCTGTCCAGTTTGGCAGGTACGATACTAGGTTTGTTTGTTTCTAGTATTTCCCCCAATCAGAATGTTACGCCCCTATTGGCAATAGTCTTACTAATTCCCCAGATTACTTTTGGAGGTGGCGTTCTGCCTGTCAGGAGTTTAAGTGGTATTGGTGGGATTATTAACCAAGTAACTTTGACAAAGTGGCCCTTTGAAGCTTTAGTAACGGTGTCAGGGATTGGTAAAGATGTAGTACAAGATCAATGTTGGAATTTAACTAAGGCAGAGCGGGAGCAACTAACGGATGTAGACAAGCAAGAAAAGTGTATTTGTTTGGGCGAAAATATCTTTAAGTACTGCCAATTTCCTGGTATCCTGGCTGACTATGACGCAGAAAGTATAGACAAACCTGAGCCTGTGCAACCTAAACGACCAGCCTCGCCGGGTAAAATTCCCAGTAATCCATTGGAAATGCCAGATTATGAAAAAAAGGTAGATAAGTTCAACCGCGACCTAGAAAGTTGGGAAAAGAATATGCAAAAATGGCGATCGGATTTCAGCAAATGGAAGGAGAAGCGAGAAAGTCTAATTGGCAGTGCTGAGGGCATTATCAGTCAGATTCGCGATGACTATGGGCAGGGCTTTGCTGTTAACATTTGGGGACATATGCGGAATATGATAATTCAGATTTGTTTCCTCGTTGTTCTCATTTTTTATCTGCAGAAGCGTAGGGATGCTCTATGAAATTCTGGTTACCGGGTTTTGCTGCTACTGTTTTTATCAGGCTTGCCGCTCCTGTCTGGGCTAACATGGCAGTTGTCTCACCCCAATTCTCTGACTTATGTAGGGCAAATAGAACTGAATGTACAAGGATTGGTACCCATGCCAAGGTATCTACAGAGCTAATTTATCAGGTATTTGAGGCGGAGCGTACCAGGAATTTTGATGCTTTGGCAAGTCAATTGGAGGCAATTAAATTGCTGACGGGAGCAGAACAAATACAGATAGTTAATCGTCGCTTGCCTCTGTCACAATTTTTCCCTGTGCAACAAAGTTTAGTTTTTGGGGGTTATGCTCTGCTGGGGAGAAAGATTACTAAAAGGGGGGATGAAATAGGGAAGGCAGAATATACCGTCTTTGTCAAGGGGGTTTTTAGTGAGTTGGAAGACCCTAATGACATTATTGCTAGTATTCAAGGTATACCCGATCGTCTTTCTGCTCAATCTAATGTACAACTACACCAGGGGATGCGCAACTACGCCCAAGAAATTTTTAATAGTCCTCCCTTTCAAGATTTACTAACGGAAATTCTGACTTTCCAGCAACAGGGAAATATTCCTATAGAAATCACCCTCAGTGGTCACAGTTTGGGGGGGAGTTGTATTGTTTTAGCTGCTCTTATGTCCGATCGAGGAGTGAAACTAGAAAATATGAATGTTATTACCTTTGGGGCACCTTTGTTTTTACAAAGAGGTTTTGTCGATCGCTACCAAAAGTTAGGCGAGAGAATAGTCAGGGTGGAAGTGGATGGGGATATGCTCAATTATGAAGTAGACTCCCCCTTACTGCTTGTGTATAGAGCATTAGGATATTTGCCACTGGGGAAACTGCTTAGGGGCTTTGTCCCTAATACTAAATACAAGATGTTGCAGGCAGAGGTTTTATCTTTAAGCAGACAGCAACCCCACCAGGAGAACCTGAACAGAATAGTTAACTTGCAATTACAAGCGATACTAGAACGAGTTCAGATTCATGTCTATAGCTACCGCAACTTTTACAATTTATCCAGACTGGACTAAAAACCTACGGCTGGGTCACTTACATCAATGCCCAGATTGCGGAGTTCTTCATTGAGGGTTAGCATCTCGCTTTGTGCATCTAATAAGCCTCTTTCCCGCAGTGCCTCTTTGGGGGGCTTAATTTTAGCTACAATAGTGCTAATTCTTATAATTTCTGGTTGCACAGATTTGACAAATTTCTCTCAGTCGATGTTAGCTTTTGCCATCACAGCATTCACAAATTCTCCGGTAGGCAAATTGATAAAGAACTGCGGAGTGGCAGGTATTCTTTTAGCCACACTAGCATCTATAATCCGAAATAATTCACTTGTACAATTGCGCTCAAAGAGGTTATACATTTGTGTCATTCCCATCCGATCGCTTTGTCTGAGGGCTGCCTGTAATAATTTAATCCTATCTCTTGGGGAGAGATTTAAGCGCAGCTGATTGACTGTACTCAGTTCTATATAGATCATTTGTCTTGCTCTGTCCTGTAGAGAGACAAAGCTGTAGGATAGACCCAAGGAGTCAAGGAGGGCAGAGATAACATCAAACTGCATGGCTGGTAAACCTGTTCCCTCTATGGAGTAAACAATATCAGTTAGAGTCACTTCTCTTTTGGGGGCAAGCACATTTTGGCTAGTCAAAACAACCGGGTTATCTGCTCGAAAACGAAAACGCAATTGGCTGTGACAGGCAGGGCAACTCTCTGGTAAAATTTCCTGGGTCTGATATATAGCAGATTCTAAACCGTTGAGGGGAATAGTAGCTAGCCAAAATTGCTTTAAATGACGAAAGTTGGCAATCGTGATTGTGTTAGCATCTTGCCTGAGAATTTTTACCGATCTTTGTTCGCAGGAGTTCATACATTTCCCTTTGTGCATACCCCCAGGCATCCTTGCTTTGGGGTCGTAGGGATCACCTGTGCCACAACTACAATCATTTAGATGTTTGGGACTGTAGTGGATGAGCAGCAAAACTAAGTATGAACACAGCTAACAGGGTTGCTAATGACAGACAACGGGGTAGCATACTCTGGCTTACTTCTTTGCTATGACAAATTTAGCACGATCGCTTCTAGGTGGGTAAATAGAGTAGGTAATCTTATTGTGTTGCTTGGTGAAAACGTTGGTACTCCGAGGAATTCTCCCCATACATATCGATAATGTGTTCATAGCAGCATTCTATGGCAAATTCATCTAATTCTGACGGGGGCACACCATAGAGTTCTAAGAATACCTCTGGCTCTACACGACAAAAATAGGGTCGGTCATTGTAAATTTTACAGGTTCTGGTGGGGTGATCAAAATGGATACACCAGCCATCACTGCCGACTAGGGAGTAATAGAGTTGCAGTTGTTGGGGGGTTAAAAATTCCTGCAGGTAGGGACGCTCCCCAGGCTGGAGATAGCAACAAGCCCCACAGTTTTTGATGCATTGCCATTTAGCCATCGCTTCGCCAGTTAAATTTTAAGTTAATCAGGTAGTTCCAGGCAGTGGAGATAATAATTGCCAGCAGATTAGCCACAGCTATCACCATCCCTAGTTTAGCAAACAGGGAAAAAGTAGCAATGTTGATTACTGCCCCGATCGTGCAAGCAAGATTGAATGCCCCAAATCGCTGCAGGCGTTGTCTGAAAGAAGTTTTCCCAATTGTTGTATCCCTAAATGTCCAGAACTCATTGCCGATGAAATTATTGATGATGGCAATTTCCACTGCTAGAATCTTACTCAAGAAGATAGTCACATCCCCCAAATTGGTCTTGGTGGCAAGGAGAGAAAAACCAAAAATCTGACTGCATATAGTGAGGACAATAAAATCCACCACCACACCACTAGCACCGACAACGGCAAAGCGGAGAAATCTTCCCCAACGGGCAACCTTCCCTTTACCAACAGCAAATCGCAGCCTAATTAAATGCCTGATATATTGTTCATACTGGCGCCAGGTGACTTTACTACTCCCCTCCTTTCTTTCCAGGAAGGTGTAGGGAACTTCTTGCACCCGATCGATGTTTCCCCGCGCCATTACTTCTAGTAAAATTTTGTAGCCAATGGGAGAGAGTTCACAGTCAGCAATTGCCGAGCGTTTAACTAAAAAATAACCACTCATGGGGTCACGCAACTGGCTAGCAATTTCCGGCAACAGCCACAGGGCAAGACTCACTGCCCCCCGCGATAAAAATTGCCTGATACTATTCCAACTGCCCACACTGCCCCCCCTTGTATAGCGACTGGCTACGACTAAATCCGCCCCTCCTTCTATTGCTTTGAGCATCTGTTTTAGGGTAGCCGGGGGATGTTGTAAATCCCCATCTATGACTCCTAAAATTTCCCCCCCTGCCATCTGCCAACCACAGATAACCGCAGTGGCTAAACCCCTCTCCCTCCTCCGCCTTACTACCTGCAATTGGGGATAACTAACCTGCAGAGATTGTGCCAATTCCCATGTCCGATCGGGACTATCATCATCCACAATTATTATCTCGTAGCCATCGGGTATGACCGCATCTAAAACAGCCACCAAAGAACTAACTAAAACTGGCAAATTTTCCCGCTCATTGTAGGTGGGAATGACCAAGGACAACCGACAGCTAGGGTTAAAGCCAGCGCTAATTTTCATAAGGCAAGGGGAAAAATTACAGATTGTAAATTAGTCTAGCCCAATGTCCCGATCGTGAGACCCTATATTTAGGGCTAACTGTATAGATTATGGACTACACAATTAAGTTTAAGCCTGCCTTTGCCACGCTGTTTGTCACTCTGCAACCGGGGGAAGCAATTGTGGCAGAACCAGGGGCGATGGTGAGTATGGACGCCGGCGTGACCATGACGACAATGATTACCTGGAAAAGTCTGTTGTTGGGATTGTTAGGGGGAGAGTCCATTTTTTTTAATGTGTTCAAGAACACTGCCCGCCTTCCCCAAACGATCGTCTTTAGTACCGCCAATTTGGGGGATATAGTGTGTGTGGACATAGACAATAGGGGTTTATGTGTGCAAGCGGGAGGCTTTATTGCCTGTACCCCCGCGGTTGAGGTGGGACTGCAATGGGCAGGTTGGGCTAGTTTCTTTGGCGGTGAAGGACTATTTCGCTTGCGACTAAGGGGTAGGGGGAAAGCTTTTCTGGGCTGTTTTGGTGGCGTTTTGGAGCGGGTAATTCCAGGGGTGTTTGTGGTGGATACAGGCCATTTAGTTGCCTATGACCCTGACACAAAAATCAAAATTAGATGGGCGGGCAGTTGGATTGGTTCTCTCAAATCAGGGGAAGGTTTAGTGATGGAACTAATAGGCAGGGGCAAAATCTATTTGCAATCCCGCAGTGAAGATGGACTAGTACGGTTTCTCAGGCCAAAACTCTAGGAGGAAATTATGGAGATTGAATTGCTGCACGATACAAGTAGTCGTATTGCCAAAATTACCTTAGACCCCAATGAAACATTACTGGCAGAGGCAGGCTGTATGATTGCTATGAGCGAAAATATGGGTGTAGAAACTACTCTGCGGCGGGGTAGGGGGGGTGGCATTATGGGAGGCTTGAAGCGTTTGTTGGGGGGAGAATCCCTCTTTTTAAGTGTCTTTCAAGCTGTCCGCAGCCCAGCGGAAATTTATATTGCTCCCAAACTGATTGGGGATATTCTCATCTATGAAATGACAGGGAAGGAGTTAATTATACAGGCGGGTTCCTATCTCGCTTGCAGTGAAACAGTGGAAATAGATTTGGGCTGGCAAGGCTTTAAGTCAATATTGGCTAGCGAATCTTTGTTCTGGCTTTCCGCTACGGGTAGAGGTACGCTGTTACTCAGTTCCTTTGGGGCTATTTACGATGTCGATGTGGAGGGGGAATATATTGTCGACAGTGGCAATATCGTTGCCTTTGAAAATACTTTGAATTTCACCATCGGTAAGCCCCCCGGCAGCAGTTGGATTAGCACATTCCTAGGGGGAGAAGGCTTTGTCTGTCGCTTTAAGGGCAGGGGCAAATTGTTCTGTCAAAGTCACAGTCGCCATCGCTTCGGCTTGGAAATTGGTCGCCAGTTGCCACCCCGCTAGTTTGACCCCCGATCGTTTTTGACCGAGGGCCAATTTTAGCTAAGCACGGGCAACAAATCCCAGGGTGAGACTGTCTTGGGCAAGGAAGTGGGCATTATGGTAAGCCCTTTCTTCTGTTTTCAGCAGGATTTGCTCGTACATGTAACGGGTGGCTCGATCGCCTAAGCTCTCTGCCTGGGCTGCCAAACGCCGCAGAAGATTCACCAATGCCTGCTCCGCTTCCAGGTCGTGGCTAATCATCTCACGACAGGTAAATGCCCCATCGGGTTCGGGAGTAAAACAGCACAATTCCGCTAAACGGGCAAAACTGGCTACCGGTACGCCCCCCAAACCGTTCAAACGCTCCCCGATCGTGTGGATGTGGTCCCTCACTTGATCGGCACTGTCCTGGAACCACTGGTGCAGCATATAAAATTCACTGCCTTCCACCACAAAGTGATGCTTTTGATACTGAATGTACAGGGCTTGGAAGCTGGCTAAAGCAATGTTCATGCCCTCACAAATGGGTGTAGTGACATCAGTTTCCAAACCAACAGCGTTAGGCTTGACCGTCCCCCACGCCTGTACTGGTGTCGTCGCAATTGCCATGATTGTTCCCCTCCATAGAGCTTTGTTGATTGGAATGGTTCCATTATAAGTTACATTCTATGACATTGTCAATAATATTTTTTATTGCAAATAAGTTTATATACAAAGATTTGCGGGGAGATTTTTTGCTACAAATTCCCAGGTTATTGCCACTGCAGCAGTAGTTTGTTGGCAATTAAAATTGTGCCTAAAGTCAGGCGGTACCAGATAAATACCCAACTACTTCTAGTCTGAAAAAAACGCAACAGCCAAGCGATGGCTAAATAGGAGAAGACAAAGGAGGAAAGCATACCTACGCCTAAAAGGAGAAGGGTATCGGAGTGGGCAAAGGCTTTCCGGGATTGAAATAAGGTGGCAATAGTCAGGGTAGGAATTCCCAAGAGAAAGGAAAAGCGGGCGGCGGTCTGGCGTTCTAACCCTAGAAAGAGGGCGGTGGTCAACGTGCAACCCGATCGGGATGCCCCAGGAATAAGGGCAATGGTCTGTCCCAAACCGACGAGGATACCGTCCCACATCTGCAGATCGCTAAAGCGCCGTTTCCTGCTCCCCAAAAGTTCTGCTAGCCCTAGGAGAATTGCCATGGCAATTGCCGCTGCCCCAATCACGATGGGGTTTTCCGGAATAGCATCCCGCCAGATATATCCCACCAACAAAACTGGTATCGTGCCCACGCCAATACCTGTGGTGATACGCCATTCCTCCCGTTGCCAATCCTGGGTTGCCAGAGCTTGGTAGGTGCCTGCTAAAAGGGAGCGGAGGTCGGGGTAAAAATAGAGAATGACTGCCACTACACTGCCAAATTGGATGGCATCGACATAGTACTTTTCCCCCACCGCCTGCCAGCCCCAGATTTGCGTCACGATCAAGAGGTGCGCCGTGCTGCTGATCGGTAAAAACTCTGTGATGCCCTGCACCAAACCTAAGAAAATTGCCTGTAGATATGCCATGTGCCTGCTGAAACTGCGATAATCAAGTGTAGATGGTTAAGGAGAATACAGTATGGACATTGATTTCAGACCCCTGATTGTGTTGGCACCTGTAGTTTTGGTGGTTTTCTGGGCTGCCTATAACATCATCAGTGCAGCCATTCGCGGCGAAGCAAAACTGTTTGGGGCAAGGGGCAACAATCCTTTCGCCCCCGAAAACAGCAAAAAATAACTAAACTGTACCAGGGGATGCCAAACCGCTCCCCTCTTGGTGTTACACTGTGGGGCGATCGTGCACAATCTCACTATGGCAGTTGGAGAATACAAACCAGGACTAGAGGGTGTTCCCGCTACTCAGTCCAACATCAGCTATATCGATGGTCAGCAGGGAATATTGGAATATCGCGGCATTCGGATTGAGGAGCTATGCCAACACAGTAATTTTTTAGAAACTGCCTACCTTCTAATTTTTGGTGAACTGCCCACTGCCGAGCAGTATGCAACTTTTGTACGGGATGTCACCTATCGCCGCCGCATCAAGTACCGCATTCGGGATATGATTAAGTGTTTTCCCGAGAGTGGTCACCCGATGGATGCTCTGCAGTCTTGTATTGCTGCCTTGGGCATGTTTTACCCCCTGCCGGACCTCCATGACCCCGCCCTCATCTATGATGCCAGTGCGCGCCTGATCGCTAAAATGCCAACGATAGTGGCGACCTTCCACCTCATGCGCCAGGGCAATGACCCCGTTCCCCCTAGGGACGACCTGGACTACCCCGCTAACTTTTTGTATATGCTCAATGAGAAGGAGCCTGACCCCCTGGCAGCGCGGGTGTTTGATGTCTGTCTCATGCTCCATGCGGAACATACGGTGAATGCCTCTACTTTCTGTGCCCTGGTGACCGCTTCTACTCTCACTGACCCCTACACGGTGCTGACTTCCGCTATTGGCACTCTGAGCGGTCCGCTGCATGGGGGAGCTAACGAACAGGTGATGAAGATGCTGGCAGAAATTGGCACGATCGAGAATGTCCGTCCCTACCTGGAACGCAAGATTAAAAACAAAGAAAAAATCATGGGCTTTGGGCATCGGGTCTACAAGGTGAAAGACCCCCGCGCCACTATCCTGCAGGAGTTGGCAATTAAACTCTTCGATCGCTTTGGTCACGATCGCTACTTTGACATTGCTTTGGAGTTGGAGCACCAGGCAAAGGAGTATCTGGGGGACAAGGGGATATTCCCCAACGTGGATTTCTACTCGGGGTTGATCTATCGCAAGTTGGGTATCCCCACGGACCTGTTTACGCCAATTTTTGCCATTGCCCGCACGGCGGGTTGGCTTGCTCACTGGAAGGAACAATTAGCGGATAATCGTCTCTTCCGTCCCACCCAGGTCTACACAGGCTTGCACAATGTGCCCTATACGCCGATGGAAAAGCGTGTTTCGACAAGCGCAGGGGATGGCGTAACCAGGATGGCTTCCTCTTCTCTACCCTGATGTTGGTTGTGCAGGATTTGGTCTATCACCCGGCGGCAACTCCCCGACCGATTTTGCAGGGGGTAACTCTCAGTTTAGGGGCTAGGCAGCTGGGTATTATTGTCGGTCCCAGTGGCTCCGGTAAGAGTACTCTTTTGGAAATTTTGGCGGGCTTTGCCCAGTGGCAGGCGGGGTCAATCTATTGGCACAGTGAGGAGTTACTGCCGGAACAACTAGGGCAGATTTGTGGCTTGGTGTTTCAATTTCCGGAGCGGCACTTCTGCGGCAGTACGGTCCTAGAGGAGTTGCGCTTGGGGCACCCCCGTCTCAGCCATGAGGAAATCCAGGGGGCACTAGGGGCGGTCGGTCTGGGGGATGTCAATTTGGATACCGCGCCCCAATCCCTCAGTGGGGGGCAACAACGGCGTTTAGCTCTGGCTGTGCAGTTAATTCGCCACCCCAGCGTGCTGCTCCTGGATGAACCAACGGCGGGTTTGGATTGGTCTATGCGCCGCCAGATTGTGCAACTGCTTACGCAACTAAAACAGGAGTGGATGTTGTTGGTGGTCACCCATGAACCGGAGGAGCTGCTGCCCATTGCCGATCGGGCTTGGCAAATACGGGGGGGAGTGGTCACCCCCCTCAAATAGTTAGTTACGGCGGATTTCCTTTGCCATGTTGCGGAAGAGGTCCATGCTGTTGGAGTCCTTCGCCGTGCGCCGATCGGTGGGTCTGGGTGTAAATTGACTTGGGGTCGTGTTGTTGCTGTTTGCCGCCGTTTCTGCCTCCTGTTGTACTGCCACTACCTGCTTTTCCAGGGAGGAGACTTGCAGGACTACTTCGCCCCCACCCCCCGTCTTGGTCTTGGCAAAGGTGCGCCGTACGGTAGAGGGTTTGCGCATATAGTTTATGTCCCCTAGGGTCTTGGCGGTGTCGGGATCGAGGAAATAGCTATCCTCACTTTGGTTATTGCTGCGGTTGAATAACCAGCCAAAGAAGCCTGCCATAGAGTTTTCCTTAAGAAATGTAAAAAGTTTGCCCCTTCTAGTGTACGCAATTTTGCCCCACTTTGACCCGACTTCTACAGGACACCCGCACTGGGCAGGATGGTCAATTCGGGAATCAAGACCTTGTCGCTGAGTAAGAGGAGCTGGACTAAAGCCTGGGCTACGTCCTGGGGGGAGAGCATCTGAGTGCGATCGAACTGACTAGCCACTGCGGGATCAAGACTATCCCACAATGCTGTATCTACTGCCCCTGGACAAAGGGCCATGACGCGGATGCCGTGACTCTGTTCCTCCTGAGCCAGTGCCTGGGTTAAGCCCCAGAGGGCAAATTTACTGGCGCAATAGCACCCCCACTTGGGGAATGCCTGCTTGCCGGCAATGGAGATGATGTTCACGATCGTGCCGCTGTGTCTAAGGCGCATGGTCGGCAGGACTGCCTGGATGCATTGGAAAACACTGGTGACGTTGAGGTCGAACACCCGCTGCCATTGGTCTAGGGGCGTATGGATGATTTCCCCCACATAGGCTGTCCCCGCGTTGTTGATCAAAATGTCAATACCGCCACATTCTGCCACAATTTTTTGCACTGTTGGTTTTACGTGGGGGATGTCCAACAAGTCCAGTTGGTAGACACGGCAGGGTAGGTCAGTGCTCGATCGGCTGACGACTGCCACTTCTATCCCCAATGCCTGCAGGGCGAGGGCAATTGCCTTGCCAATACCGCGACTCCCCCCCGTGACCAATGCTTTTTTGCCTGCCCAATTCATCTGTACACCTCGCCGTCAGTAGTAGATTGAGCATAGCAGAGAGGGCGTATAATGTAGTAATAATAAGGATTTGGCGACGATCGTGACCAACTTGACCCCACCTCAAGAAGACCGCATTATTCCCACTGACTTACGGGGAGAAATGTCCCGCTCCTATCTTGAGTATGCCATGAGCGTAATTGTGGGGCGCGCGCTGCCGGACGCTAGGGATGGCTTGAAACCTGTCCACCGCCGTATTCTCTATGCTATGCACGAGTTGGGCTTGGCTCCCGATCGTCCCTTCCGCAAGTGCGCCAGGGTAGTGGGGGATGTCATCGGTAAATATCACCCCCACGGCGATACCTCCGTCTATGAGGCGTTGGTGCGTATGGCGCAGGATTTTTCCATGCGGGAGCGTTTGGTGGATGGGCACGGCAATTTTGGCAGTGTGGATGATGACCCGCCGGCGGCGATGCGGTACACGGAATGTCGTTTGACTGCCATTGCCCAAGAGGGTTTGCTGCAGGATATTGCGGCGGAAACGGTGGACTTTGTTCCCAACTACGATGGCTCGCAACAGGAACCCCTAGTGCTGCCGGCGCGGATTCCCCAGTTGCTGTTGAATGGGGCAGCGGGGATTGCAGTGGGCATGGCGACCAATATTCCCCCCCACAATCTGGGGGAGTTGGTGGATGGCTTGATTGCTCTGGTGCACAACCCTGACCTCTCGGATGAAGATTTAATGCGCTATATCCCTGGTCCAGATTTTCCCACGGGGGCAACGATCGTGGGCAAGGACTCCCTACGGGAAATCTACACCACTGGCAGAGGTTCTCTCACTATGCGGGCGGTCACCCATATTGAGACAGTCCGATCGGCGGGCAGGCAGGAACGGGAAGCGATCGTGGTGACAGAGTTGCCCTATCAAACAAATAAAGCGCTGTTGATAGAAAAAATTGCCGAACTGGTCAACGACAAACGCCTAGAGGGCATTGCGGATATTCGGGATGAATCCGATCGGGAGGGGATGCGCCTGGTGATTGAGTTAAAGCGAGATGCCCAGGCCAAGGTGGTGTTGAATAATCTCTACAAGATGACGACCCTGCAGAGCAACTTTAGTTGTCATATGTTGGCGCTGGTGGACTCTCGCCCTGTGTTGTTGAGTCTGAAGCAGGCGCTGCAGGTCTTTCTCGATTTTCGCTACGAGGTCATCACACGGCGGACGCGCTACTTTCTCCGCCAGGCAGAGGAACGAGACCATGTGCTGCAGGGGTTATTGGTTGCCCTCGCTCACCTTGACTCTGTGATTGAGTTAATCCGATCGGCGGCGGACACCAGTACAGCAAAAACTGCCCTCATCGATCGTTATCACCTCTCCCCTGCCCAGGCGGATGCCATTTTGCAGATGCAGTTGCGACGATTGACAGCCTTGGAGGCGGACAAAATTCAGCAGGAGCATGAACAACTCCTAGCCCAGATTGCTGATTTGCAGGACATCCTAGCCAATCGCCAGCGCATTTTAGACATCACAGTTGCTGAACTGCAGGAGATGAAGGCAAAATTTGCCACACCCCGCCGCACCCAGATCACTGGCAACGAAGGGGAAATCGATGTGGTTGATCTGGTGGCCAACAACGAAACCCTGATCCTCCTCACTTCCCAGGGCTACATTAAACGCCTGCCCATCAACACCTTTGCCGCCCAAAACCGCGCCACACGGGGCAAAGCCAGTAGCACAATGAAGGAAAACGACACCATCGAACACTTCCTCGCCTGTCGCACCCATGACTATCTGTTGTTTTTTACCGATCGGGGCAAGGTCTACAGTTTGCGTGCCTACGAGGTGCCGGAGGGCAGTCGCACTGCTAGGGGAACAGCGGTGGTGCAGATGCTCCAAATTGCCGCCGATGAAAAGGTGACCTCCCTAGTGGCAGTGAGTGACTTTGCGGCGGAGGAATACCTAGTGATGTTGACGGTGGGGGGATACATCAAAAAGACGCGTCTCTCTGCCTTTAGTAACATCCGGGCTAATGGTCTGATTGCTATTTCCCTCAATCCCGATGACCAGCTGCGGTGGGTGCGGCGCGCTACCAGTAGTAACACAATTCTAATTGGTTCGCGGCAGGGGATGTCCATTCGTTTCCGTGCTGATGATGAACAACTGCGTCCGATGGGCAGGGATACGAAGGGGGTAAAAGCTATGACTTTGAAAGGGGATGACCAGATTGTCAGTATGACCATTTTGCCGGCGGGTTTAGCGGAGATTGAGGGGGAAGAGAACGAAGAGGAGGGGTCGGAAGAAGAAAACCTAGGGGGCAACGACTGCCCTGACAGCAACCATGACAAACAGACGGGACCGTGGGTACTGGTGGTAACCCAGGGGGGCTATGGCAAGCGCGTACCTGTTGATCAATTCCGCATTCAGAAGCGGGCGGGCAAGGGTCTGAGAATTACCAAATTCAAGTCGGAACAGGACGGAGTAGCGGCTTTGCGTCTGGTGGATGTCAACGATGAAATTATGATCATTACCAGTCGGGGGGTGGTGATGCGACAAGCGATCGATGACATCAGTTGTCAATCCCGCACGGCAAAAGGGGTGCGACTACAGCGCCTTGATCCCGATGACGTAATTGTGGCAACCACCCTAGTTCCCCCTGCCCTCCAGGAAGGCGAGGAATAATGTTATAATGTCAATTTGGAGAAGTGGCAGAGTGGTTGAATGCGGCAGACTCGAAATCTGTTATGGTGTAACAGCCATCGGGGGTTCGAATCCCCCCTTCTCCGTCTAGCCTGTTGCAGTCTGCAACCTTTCCTGGCGCAGCGGTAGGGTAAGACTGATCCAGGCGCCCTGGGTTTCGGGGTGATTGCAGGCTTTGATACTGCCTTGGTGGAGGAGGACACATTGTTTGGCAATGGCTAAGCCCAGTCCACTGCCCCCCACTCCCCCATGGGGACGGGAACGGGCGGGATCGGCACGGTAAAAACGCTCAAAAATATGGGGTAAATCCTCAGGGCTAAAGCCAGGACCGTAGTCAATGACATCGATCGTGACTGCCTTTTCCGCCGCTGTGACTTCCAGGCGGATGGTCTGTCCAGGGGGGCTAAATTTGATGGCATTGTCCAGGAGGTTCAAAAAGAGACGGTGGAGACGGGCTTCATCCCCCTGCAGTTGCAGCTGCTCTGGTCCTCTGTATCCTAGGGTGAGCTGTTTGCGGTGGGCGAGGGGTTCTAGGGTCTGCCAGACACGCTGTAGCAGTTGGGGCAGGTCGAGGTGGGTAAGAGTGAGGGTAGGTACCTTACCCATGTCCTGTTGTCCCAAGTCCAGGAGGTCTGCCACGATGTCACTGAGGCGGATAACTTCCTTGAGGAGCCGATCGAGCCAGGGACGCAATTCCGGAGGGCTACGGTCTTGCAAAGTCTCCACGACCAAGCGCATGGAAGTGAGGGGGGTTTTTAATTCGTGGGCAACGTCAGCAGTCCAGCGATCGCGCTGTTGGGAGAGTTGTACAGCCTCACGGCGGTCTTCTAAAAAAACTCCTACGTGTCCCTGGGGGAGGGGGATAGTGTGGGCGCGCAAATGCAGACTGGGGAGAGTTTCCAGGGGGTTGGAGGAGACCAGGTGGTGTACCCAAGACTTTTGCAAGGGGGTTTGGTGCAGACGGGTTTCCTGAATCAGTTGGTCTAGTTCGTAGGAGCGCACCAGCTGCAGTAGGAGGCGGGGGGCAGCTTTGATGCCCAGGAGTTTTTCCCCTAGGGGATTTGTCCAGTAGAGGCGATTTTCCTGGTCTACCTCCAGATAAGCAATGGGAGCAGCCTGCAACAAATATTGCCAATGTTCCCTACTAGGGGGGCGTTTTAGTCTCTGCCAAATTGCCACCAAGGCAACGCCCAGCAAGAAGCCCCACAGGAAGTTCATCCTAGGCGATAGCCAAAGCCCCTGACGGTGAGCAGATATTTGGGGTCACTGGGGTCTGATTCCAGTTTTTCCCGCAGCCAGCGGATATGAACATCGACGGTTTTGCTGTCGCCGACAAAGTCAGTGCCCCAGATTTTTTCCAGGAGTTGTTCCCGGGACCACACGCGGCGAGGATGTCCCATAAACAGTTCCAGAATGCGGAATTCCTTGGGGGAAAGACTGATTTCTTCTCCCCGTACCGTGACGCGGCATTCCTGGGGATACATAGTAATATCACCAAATTTAAGGACATTTCCCTGTCCATGACTCTCAAAGCGGCGGCGACGCATCAAAGCACGACACCTGGCAATCAGTTCCCCCATGCCAAAGGGTTTGGTCAGATAGTCGTCTGCCCCTACTTCTAAGCCCACAATGCGATCGGATTCACTGCCTTTGGCACTCAGCATCAGCACAGGGACATGATTACCTTCGTGGCGTAACATCCGACACAGGTCTAAACCATTGATATAGGGCAGCATGATGTCTAGGATAATTAGATCGATGGGGTTCGATCGGTGAGCCATACTGAGGGCGGTGTAGCCATCTTCGGCAAGCAGGACCTCGTACCCTTCCTCCTGCAAGGCTAGGGCAATGGTTTCCCGAATGGTGTCTTCATCTTCCACGATCAGAATACTACCCAGGGTGTACTCTGGTTGCGGCGGTCTGAGAGCCTCAGTAGAAAGCATAACCAAATCGCTCATCCTAGCAAATTCAGTACGATCGTATCATCAATCAGATCACCCTCTGCTTTTCTTAAGGTCTAGATTATGTCACAACGCCCCATCTATCTGGACAATCACAGCACTACAGCGGTTGACCCCAGGGTGTTAGAGGCAATGCTTCCCTATTTTGGCGAGTACTTTGGCAACCCCAGCAGCAAGACCCATGTGTACGGCTGGGAGGCGGCAGCGGCGGTGGAACAGGCAAGGGCTGAAATAGCGCAAATTTTGGGGGCAACCCCGGCGGAGATTATTTTTACCAGCGGCGCCACGGAATCTAACAATTTGGCAATCAAGGGAGTGGCAGAGGCCTACTACGATCGGGGCAGACATTTTATTACAGTACAGACGGAGCATCGGGCAGTACTTGACCCCCTGCGCTACCTGGAGGGATTGGGTTTTGTGGTCACCTACTTGGGGGTGGATGGGGAGGGCTTGCTAGACCCAGAGGCGGTGGCGCGGGCAATCAGACCCGATACAGTGTTGGTCTCGGTGATGGCGGCAAACAATGAAATTGGTGTTCTGCAGGACTTGGCAGCGATCGGGGCTATCTGTAAGGCAAGGGGGGTGTTATTCCATACGGACGCAGCCCAGGCGGTGGGCAAAATTCCCCTGCATGTAGAGGCAATGGGAATTGATTTGTTGTCTTTTACTGCCCATAAATGTCACGGACCGAAGGGGATTGGTGGTCTCTATGTGCGGCAAAATCAGCCCAGGGTGAAACTGGCACCCCAATTACACGGTGGTGGGCAGGAGCAGGGACTGCGATCGGGGACTCTCTATCCCCCCCAGATTGTGGGGATGGCTAAGGCTCTCACCTTGGCGGTGGCACAGCAATCCCAGGAACAGCAATATATCCGTCAACTGCGGGAAAGACTGTGGCTGCAACTGGCTGACCTACCTGAGATTTATTTGAACGGGCATTGGCACCAACGTCTGGCGGGTAATCTCCATGTCTCCTTTGGTGGCATTAGGGGTGATACCCTCCTCAGTGCTCTACGACAGTCCCTAGCCCTCTCCTCTGGTTCTGCCTGTAGCTCCGGCTCTGCCCAACCTTCCCATGTGCTGTTAGCGATCGGGCGCTCTCCCTCTTTGGCAGCAGCTTCCCTGCGCTTTGGCATCAGCCGGTTTAACACAGAATGGGAAATCGATCGGGTGGCAGAGTTAGTGCGGGAGCAGGTACACAAACTCAGGACTTCTTCTTAATGGGCACCAGGTGGTGTTGCAGGGCGTAGCGGACTAACTCCGTGCGGCTGGCAGTCCCCGTTTTCGCAAAGAGGCGACTGACGTATTTTTCCACATTTCTCACTGTTGTACCTAGGCGTTTGGCAATCTCTTTGTTCATTAAGCCCTCGACCACCAATTCTAGGATGTCTTCTTCGCGGGGGGTGAAGTTGATTTCTACATGGGGTTCTGCTTTGCCTTCCTCTGTATGCTGATGTTTGAGGAGAGCACGGATTTCCGCCAGTTGTCCCGCCAGCTCTTGAATTTCTGTGCCACTGGACTGTGCCTGTTTGCGTTTGAGGATGTTTTGCACGATCGCTACTAATTCTTCAGGGTCAAAGGGCTTGGCAATGTAGGCATCGACTCCACTCTGATAGCCCTTGATGCGATCGCTGGTCATACCCCTAGCGGTGAGAAAAATGACAGGTAAGTTAAGAAAACGTTCATCCGATCGAATCTTTTGCAAAAACTCATAGCCATTTACCTGCGGCATCATAATATCGGAGATCACCAAATCAGGGCGGTCTGCCTCAATACTCTGCCAAGCTTCCTTGCCGTTGGCTGCCATTTTGACAGTAAAACCGCTGTCTTCTAAATAAGCACTCACCGCCTCCCGCAGTCCAGGTTCATCGTCCACTAGTAGTAAATGTCCTGTCATACTCCTTCCCTTACTTACTTCCTAAAGTAAAGACGTGGCACTAAAAAGTTTTGTTGCCGTCACAGATGAGGCGGGGCAGGCGGTGTTTGAAACCGCAGAGAATCTCCCAGGGAATAGTGTGGAGTTTGGTCGCCCAATCGGTAGCATCTGCCATAACTGTGAGAATGTCCCCCACCCGTACCTGGGGTAGGTCCGTTAAATCTACCATACACTGGTCCATCGTGATTGTGCCAATTTGGGAGACTAATTTATCTTGGTAGGAAAACTGCACCTGATTAGACAAGCCCCTATTCACCCCATCGGCGTAACCGATCGTCACTACCCCCACCCTGGTCTCTCGCGTTGTGCAAAAGCGATGTCCGTAGCTCACCCCTGTCCCAGGGGGCAAAATTTTGATATGACTGATTCTAGCCTTCACCGTCATCGCTGGGTGTAACTGTACCAAGGAGCGAAAATGGGGGGCAGGCACATAGCCATAGATACCCAAGCCCACCCGCACCAGGTTGTAGTGGAGAGAGGGAGCCAGTAATAACCCCGCCGTATTGCAGAGATGGCGGTAGGGAATGTCACAGCCAGCCACTGACTGCCGAAAACGATCGTTTTGCACCTGCACAAACTCACTATCTAGTTCATCCGCCGTTGCCAGATGGGAATAGACCCCCACTACCTCCAAAGCGGAGCACTTCTGTACCGCCTCCAGAAATGCCGCCCCCCTTTGCCAGGGCATCCCCAGACGGGACATTCCCGTATCAATCTTGACATGGACAGGCAGACAGAGACCGAGATGGTGGGCTACCCGTTCACAGAGCTGCGCTTCCCCCCAGTCACTCACCGTCGGCTGTAGACGGTATTCCAGCAGAGCATAGACCTCTTCTGCCGTCGTCGTCGCCCCTAAAACCAAGATGGGCACAGTGATTCCCTGTTGGCGCAGTTCTATCCCCTCCTCGATCGTGGCTACTCCCAACCAACTCGCTCCCCCCGCGATCGCTGCCTTTGCCACTGCCACTGCCCCATGCCCATAGGCATCTGCCTTGACTACTGCCATAAACTCTGTCCCTGCCTGCAGGAATTGCTTGAGGGTGCAGACATTGTGGGTGATGGCGTCTAGATTAATCTCCACCCAGGCACGGTGATTGGGCTGTAGCATGGCGTTTTTGGTCTCCGACTAGGGCTAGATTTTATAGTAACTAGGGCGATTGCCGCGACTGGGGTCTTTGCGCCAGCCGTAGAGGGTGCCCCCTTCTGACAGACGTTTGCGAAACACCCCTTGGGAAATCAAACAGCCCTGGGCTACCGCATCGTTATAAGCCTCTTCCAGGGAGTAGAAGATAGTATCTTCCGTCGGTGCTTTGCCTTCCTCCCCTGCAGGGGAAGAGATGAGAGACCGATCGAGGGTTGCTGTCCCTGTTTGTTTTCTCTCTTCGATCGTCAAGAGAATTTGGTAACAATCGATCGCTTGTTTGATCACCCGCACCATGTCTTTTGTCTGGAGGAGAGAGTTATTAGCTTGGGTTGCCTGTCTTTGCAGCCAGTGGATGATTGCCAACTGGTTATTGATGATGTCCTTGTTTTGCGTTGATAGCATAGGTCGTTTGTCGTCTCTATACTGCTATTTTAAGGGATTTTACTTCTTATCTTGCTAACTATGACAAACAAAACTAGCCTAGTGCTGTGGTGTTAGCATATCTTTAAGTTGTCTATAATCAGAGCAGGGAGTGCACTACTTATGTCATTACCGCAAGTTAGCAGTTTGACAGTGCAGGAGTTAGCACAAAAGCTACAACAGGAGGGATCGCAATTACAGCTAATAGACGTGCGGGAACCAGAGGAGTTGGCGTTGGCAAGTATTCCTGGCTTTCAGAACTTTCCCCTCAGTCAATTTCCCTATTGGTATAACACTATTTGTCAGACCCTCGACCCTACTAAAGAAACCCTGGTACTTTGCCATCACGGCATCCGATCGGCGCGGGTCTGTGCTGTATTGATCAATCTCGGCTTTCAACAGGTTAAAAACATTGCGGGGGGAATTGATGCCTATGCGCGGGAAATTGATCCCACTGTGGGTCGGTATTGAGCAATAATATGGAAATTGACCATACAGACGCATAATAAACCACATGGTAGCAAGTACTTTTAATACCTCCCGTTCCCAAGCAGTCTTCAAGCGGGCAAAGGAACTCATGCCAGGGGGAGTCAGTTCCCCAGTGCGGGCATTCAAGTCCGTCGGCGGTGAACCAGTAGTATTTGATCGCGTGGCAGGGGCTTATGCCTACGACATCGACGGCAACCGCTACATCGACTACATTGGCACCTGGGGACCAGCGATCGTGGGGCACGCCCATCCAGAAGTAATTGAGGCAATCCAACAGGCTGCCACCAAGGGGACAAGTTTCGGTGCTCCCTCCGTCTTGGAAAATCAACTGGCAGAGATGGTGATTGCAGCAGTCCCCTCCATTGAGATGGTGCGCTTTGTCAACTCCGGCACAGAAGCCTGTATGTCTGTCCTACGCCTGATGCGGGCATTTACGGGGCGGGACAAGGTGATTAAATTTGAGGGTTGCTATCATGGGCACGGGGATATGTTCCTAGTGCAGGCGGGTTCTGGCGTGGCTACCCTGGGTTTACCGGATTCCCCTGGCGTACCCAAGTCCGTAACTGCTAATACCCTCACAGCCCCCTACAATGACCTAGAAGCAGTCAAAGCTTTGTTTGAGGCAAACCCCGACACGATCGCGGGGGTAATTTTGGAGCCAGTGGTAGGGAATGCTGGGTTTATTATGCCCCAGCCAGGCTTTTTAGAGGGCTTACGGGCCCTGACGCAGCAGTACGGAGCACTGTTGGTATTTGACGAAGTGATGACGGGCTTTCGCATTGCCTATGGGGGAGCACAGGCAAAATTTGGCGTTACCCCCGACCTCACCTGTTTGGGCAAGATCATTGGGGGTGGACTGCCTGTGGGTGCCTATGGCGGCAGACGGGAAATTATGGAAATGGTAGCGCCCGCCGGCAGTGTCTATCAAGCGGGGACCCTCTCTGGCAACCCCTTAGCCATGACAGCGGGGATCAAGACCCTGGAAATTCTACAACGGCCTGGCACCTACGAATATCTAGAAAATATCACAGCTAAACTCAGCCAGGGAATGCTGCAGGTGGCAAGAGAAACTGGTCACGCCGCTACAGGGGGACACTTAAGCGCCATGTTTGGCTTATTTTTTACCGATCGTCCTGTGCACAACTACAGTGATGCCAAAACCAGCAATCTGGCTAAGTTCAGCAAATTCCATCGGGGGATGTTAGAGCGGGGGGTCTATCTAGCCCCTTCCCAATTTGAGGCAGGCTTTACTTCCCTTGCCCACACGGAGGCGGATGTAGAAGCCACCTTGGCAGCTATGCGGGAAGTCCTGAGTCAGATTGAACCCTAAAACCGCACTTGGCTGGTAGGGTCACTGCCCCCTCTGGCATAATGCAAGTAGAGTGGGGGCAACTACCATGATTGGACGGCTACTAGATGGGCGCTATCGCATCAAGCGATTGCTGGGCAAAGGAGGTTTTGGGCATACCTATCTAGCAGAAGACACCAAACGACCCGGCAATCCCCCCTGTGTAGTCAAACACCTCCGTCCCCGCAGTACCAATCCTGAATTTCTCGCGATCGCCCGCCGTCTCTTTGCCACCGAGGCAGAAATTTTGGAAAAGCTGGGGGATTTAGACCAAGTTCCCCGTCTCTACGCCTATTTTGAAGAAGATGAACAGTTTTATCTGGTACAGGAATTTATCGACGGTCGTCCCCTCAGCGAAGAACTAGAACCCAACAGACCCTGGGACGAACCCCAGGTAATTGATTTTCTGCAAAATATTCTCTCTATTCTCGTAGCATTGCACAAACGGGGGGTTATTCATCGCGACATCAAACCAGAAAACATCATCAGAAGACATAGCGATCGGAAGTTGGTGTTGATTGACTTTGGCGCTGTCAAACAGGTAATGCAGGATAGGGACGATAAAAGTAATGTATCAGTAGCGATTGGCACCTCCGGTTATATTCCAGCGGAACAGGCACAGGGCAAGCCGAAATTCGCCAGTGATATTTACGCAGTAGGCATGGTAGCAATTCAGGCACTTACAGGTGTACCCCCCAGTCACTTCGGGGAAGACAGCGACGGGGAAGTGCAATGGCAGATGTGTGTAGATGTAAATTTAATTAGCCCTAATTTGATTGCTATTTTGGAAAAGATGGTAAGAAGAGATTACCGCCAGCGGTTTGCCACGGCGGAGGAAGTCCTGCAAGCACTAGAAGTAAGCACCTTGGAGATCGCTGCCCACCCTCCGACAGAAGTCATAGGTAGCAAAACTACTTCTCTGCTTCCCCTCAAACCTTTGCGCATTGCTATGTTATCTCTGGCTCTTCTTACCTTTACAGGCAGTGTTTTCATTGCCCACCATGTCAGAGCTAGTAGCTGCAGGGAGTTGCGTGCCTGTCGCGCTGTGCCCAAGGGGGTTTTTCGCTTTAGCAGTGGCACCAGTTGGCAACCTATACGGGAACGACTAGAGAAGGAATTAAAAGTGACTCACCCAGATTTAGTCTTTTCCTTTATCAAACCCCTCGACGGTCAGCCCAGCAGTGGTAAAGCGATCGAAATGCTACTAGACGGCGAGGTAGATTTTGCCTTGATTTCCCGTCCTTTGGAGCCAGAAGTGTGGGATAAAGCGAAAGCGAGGGGCATTGAATTACAACAGGAGAAGGTAGGGATCGGGGGTTTGGCGGTAGCTGTCCATCCTGATGTCAATATTTCTGGCTTGACCCTAAAGCAAATACGGGATATTTACTTGGGCAGAGTCACAAACTGGCAAGAGGTGGGGGGCAAGGATTTGGCAATTAAACCGATCGTGCGTCCCAGTGTGTTGGACCGGGGGGCAAAGTCTATCCTAGGGGATGGTATCAGAAGTTATGCACTCCCCTTTTCTGTCGCCAGGGTAAAAACACCCGAGGAAGGGATAGAGCGGCTCAAAAGCAACCCAGGCTCGATATTTTGGGCTTCGCTGGGGATTATGAGCAAAGCCTGCGATGTGAAAATCATTGCTATTGGTCTCAGTCCCGACAAACTGCTCTCCCCCGTTTTGAATAACAAAGACTGTCCCCGCCCAATCAATGTGGCAGCCCTCAGCAGTGGTGACTATCCTGTGACCAGTTTCATGGTAGTTGCCTTCAAAAAGAATGACAAACGATCATGGATAGCTGGTACAACCTATGCCAAATTGTTGCGGACAAAGGAGGGAACCCAAATGTTTGATGAAGAAGGGTATGTCAGTTTGAAATAGGATGGCACTCGATCGTTTTTTAGACCTCTTTTTACAAAGAAAATGCCCTCTCTGTGGGCGTTCCACCCCTGATTTTGTTTGCATATATTGCAGTCGTGCTCTCTTAGCCTGTCAGGCAGCTCAATTTTGTGAGCTAAAAACTCCGCTACCCCTTTTTCGCTGGGGGGTCTATGACGATGCCTTGAAACGAGCGATCGCTACCTGTAAGTACAACCATCAACCCCGTATTGCTACTTTTTTAGGACAGCAGATGGGCATCAGATGGCAAAAAGAGAAAGATACGCAGAAGTTACCTAAGATGGCAGTGGTACCCATACCTTTACACCCAGACAAATTGAAACAGCGGGGGTTTAATCAGGCAGAACTATTGGCGCGGGGTTTTTGTGATATAACCTCTATGCCCTGTCGTCCCGACTTGTTGCAACGGGTCAAAAATACTAAGCCCCAGATGGAAACCAAAAGTGTACAGGCACGAAAAGATAACTTAGATGGCGCTTTTATCACTGTTAAAAATAAGACAAAACAACCCATCCTTCTAGTGGATGATATTTATACCAGTGGGGCTACAATGACTGCAGCAGTGACAACTCTCACCCAGGCTGGTTACAAAATAGGTGCTATGCTTGTCTTAGCGCGGACAGGGTTACACGATCGTTAAGTATGGTGTCCAATCTTTTACTGAAACTTAGTCGTCAACTTTATACGGAGGAGAAAGAGCGGGTATCTTTTGTGCAATCCTTGTTGCAGCCGCAGCCTCTCCCTCCTGCTATTTTGTGGTGTCGAGATTATCAGCCCAAGCCCTTTTCTCCCCTGCCTCCCTTCCCCTGGCAACCAGATTTCACCGATCGGTTACCCCCTGACAGCCGACCGGGCAAACATGAGTTACACGACCAGGGTTATTATTACTGCTTAGATTTATCTTCCATCTTTGCTGCCAGCGTCTTGTTAGCTATTTCTACAAAAGTGCAGGTTGTCTTTGACCTCTGTGCTGCCCCTGGAGGGAAAGCGATTTTTGCCTGGCGTTTATGGCACCCCGAAGTTCTTTACGCTAATGAAGTGATTGCGAAACGATCGTGGGTATTAGCCGCCAATCTCAAACGCTGTCAGATTACCAACTACCAAATGCTACAATCAGATGTCGAGTTTTTAGCTAGCAGGTATGTTGAGGAAGGAGACGTGGTGATAGTAGATGCTCCTTGCAGTGGACAATCGCTTTTAGTAAAACAGGAGAAAAACGAAGGCTGTTTTCATCCCACTATGATTACCCGCAATGCCCAGAGACAGCGCAGAATCCTTGCCAACGCCGCCAAGATAGTGAAAGAGGGGGGATATTTGGCATACATGACCTGCACCTACTCGCCAGAAGAGAATGAGGAAAATGTGGCATGGTTTCTGAAACGCTTTCCCAACTTTCAACCCCAGACTGTACCTACTTTAGCAGAGTATCAGTCCCATTTGACAGAAATTCCCTGTTATCGGCTGATGCCCCAAAGTTATATTGGTGCCGGTGCTTTTACTGTCCTGCTCCAAAGATATGACTAATCCCGACCATCTGCTCTCCAACTACGACTATTTCTTACCTGAGAGAGCCATCGCCCAAACCCCCGCTGTACCCAGGGACCACTCCCGCCTTATGGTGATCACCCCCGATCGGCAAATCTATCATCAGCATTTCTTTGACCTACCGCAGTTCTTACAACCTGGTGACCTATTGGTTTTCAATGACACTAAGGTCATTCCCGCCCGTCTGTATGGCTACAAACAAACAGGGACAAAAGTAGAAGTTTTACTGTTAGAAGAGATAGAAAAGGATCGGTGGTTAACCCTGGTAAAACCTGGTCGTCGTCTGCTAGAGGGGGTCAAAATCTTCTTCAGTGAAGAATTTTGGGGAGAGGTAATAGCGCGAGAAGAAAAAACGAGAGGACGCATCATTCACTTCCACCATCCCCCTCACCAGACTATGACAGAACTTTTGGCAAAATACGGCACAATTCCCCTCCCTCCCTACATCACTGCCAACAGTGCCAGTCCTGAACAATATCAGACAGTTTATGCCCGCAAGCCAGGGGCAGTAGCAGCCCCCACGGCGGGTTTGCACTTTACCGATCGGTTACTGTCTGAGTTACAGCATAAAGGGATAGAAATGGCATGGATTACTTTGCACGTAGGGGTGGGGACTTTCCGCCCTGTGGAAGTGACAAATATTACAGAACACAAGATGCACGCAGAGTGGTTGCAGGTGACCCCAGAAGTGGCAGGGAAAATTGCTCAGACCAAGGCAGAGGGGAAAAGAGTGATTGGAGTGGGAACAACAGTGGCAAGGGCATTAGAAAGTACCAAAGGCAATCCCTTTGTCGGTAAAACGAGTTTGATGATCTACCCAGGCTATACATGGCAGGTCCTAGATGGTCTGATTACTAACTTTCATCTACCCCGATCGAGCCTATTGATGCTAGTAGCTTCCTTTTTGGGAGAAGGGGGAAGAGAGTTTCTCCTCCACACCTATCAGATCGCTTTGGAAAAGGGTTATCGTTTTTACTCCTTCGGCGATGCCAGTCTGCTTCTGCGCAAGCTCTAAACCACAAAGTTGACCAACTTGCCCGGTACAGCGATTACTTTTTTCACCTCCTTTCCTTCCAAGTAGCGTTGGGCGATTTCAGAATTGCGGGCGTATGCCTCCAACAGTGCCTTGTCTTGCGCATCTTTCGCTGGTACTTGTATGTTACCCCGCACCTTTCCGTTAATTTGAATGACGAGGGTAATTTCCTCCACTTCTAAAGCAGTGGGATCGAGTTCTGGCAGACGTTGCAAGTGGATAGACCGATCGTGACCCAGACGATGCCACAGTTCTTCCGCAATATGGGGAGCAAAAGGCGCCAACAACAACAATAGAGTCTCTATACCTTCTTTGTAAGTAAGAGAATGTTTATCTTCTGTGTCTTGCAAAGCATTACTGAGAATCATTAACTCGGAAATGGCAGTATTGAACTGATAACCCTCCTGAAAGTCCTCTTGGATAGCTTGAATAGCCTTGTGAATCGATCGGCGCAGTTTTTTATCCGTTCTTTCTGTCACTTGTTGGGGGTCAAACTCTGTTACCAGTCGCCATACCCGATTGAGAAAACGGAATTGTCCCTCCACATCCGCATCATCCCACTCCAAATCTTTTTCCGGCGGCGCTTTGAACAAAGTAAACATCCTCACCGTATCAGCACCGTATTTGCTAATCACATCCCCCGGATTGACACCGTTGTATTTTGACTTGGACATTTTTTCATAGACCGTGATTAACTTTTCTCCCGTGTCAGGGTCAGTGGGATTATTTAGATCGGCAATCAAATGGGGAGGAATAAACTTGCCCGTGACAGGATTCTTATAAGTCAAGCCCTGCACCATACCCTGGGTCAACAAACGATCGAAGGGTTCTTCACAGGTGACCAAACCCCTGTCATACAAAGCCTTGGTGAAAAAGCGGGAATACAACAGATGCAAGATGGCATGCTCAATTCCCCCCACATACTGGTCCACAGGCAACCACTCCTTCACTTTCTCTAGGGCAAAGGGTCTGTCTGTATTTTGGGGGTCACTGTAGCGGAAGAAATACCACGAGGAATCAATGAAAGTATCCATCGTATCCGTTTCCCGTCGCGCCGCCTTGCCACAGCGAGGACAATCTACTTCTACCCATTCCTCCAACTTCGCCAAGGGGGAAGGACCACGCCCCGTAAATTCTACATTCTCCGGCAACAGGACAGGCAACTGCTCCTCTGGTACTGGCACCACTCCACAGTCAGGACAGTGAATGACGGGAATCGGACAACCCCAATAGCGTTGGCGGGAAATCAACCAATCCCTAAGACGATACTGCACCCGCTGTTTCCCCCAGCCCTTCTCCTCCGCTTTGGCAATAATCAAACCCTTTGCCTCTGTAGATAACCGACCTGTGAACTCCCCCGAATTGACCAAGAGACCCGGTTCTGTGTAAGCCCGATCGCTAATCTCTTCTCCCGTAGTGGGCACAATCACCGTGACAACGGGTAAACCATATTGCTTAGCAAAGACAAAGTCCCTTTCATCATGGGCTGGCACCCCCATCACCGCCCCCGTACCATATTCATACAAAACATAATCGGCAATCCAAACAGGAATCTCTTTACCCGTAAAGGGATTGACGGCATAGGCACCAATGGGTATACCCTGCTTGGGTCTGTCCTCCGCTGTCCGTTCTGTCTCCGACTCCTGTTGTACCTTTTGCACAAACTCCTGCACCGCTGGTAAACGATCGGGGGTTGTCAATTCCATCACCAGGGGATGCTCAGGCGCTAACACCACATAGGTAACACCAAACACCGTGTCAGGACGGGTAGTAAAGACAGTAATTTGCGCTTCCTTGCCCACCACGGCAAAATGTAATTCCGCCCCCACCGACTTGCCAATCCAGTTTGTCTGCATTGCCTTGACTTTTTCCGGCCAATGGGGCAGTTTATCCAAGTCCTGCAGCAGCCTCTCCGCGTAATCTGTAATTTTCAAAAACCACTGCCGCAGCTTTCTTTTCTCCACCAACGCCCCCGATCGCCACGATCGCCCTTCATTGTCTACCTGTTCATTTGCCAGCACCGTTTGGTCAATGGGGTCCCAGTTCACCATTGCCTCTTTTTGGTAGGCTAAACCCATGTCAAATAATTGCAAAAACAGCCACTGCGTCCAGCGATAGTAATCAGGCAGACAGGTAGTAACCTCCCGCTCCCAATCGTAGGACAGACCCATCTGTTGCAGTTGCTCCCGCATTTGGGCGATGTTCTGTAATGTCCAGGTACGGGGGTGCACACCCCGATCGATGGCGGCATTTTCCGCCGGCAAGCCAAAGGCATCCCAACCCATCGGGTGCAGCACACGATAGCCAGCCATCCGATACCAGCGGGCAATCACATCAGTAATAGTGTAGTTACGCACGTGCCCCATATGCAGGCTACCGGAGGGATAGGGAAACATGGACAGGGCATAGAACTTGGGGCGGTCATCCCCCGTGGGCGTCCTGTAGATACCGTCCTGCTGCCATTGTGCCTGCCATTTAGCTTCCAGGGAGAGGGGATCGTACATAGAGCTTGCTTTTGCCAGCGACAACACATTTTGATTGTAGGAGTAATCACTTCCTTTTGAACACCAGAAACAGCATAATTTTTACCAATTGGGGAGATTTTTACTTCTATTTCGGCAGGACCAAGGCAGGGCTGACAATTGGTGCTAGACTAGAAGTTGTTATCACTTGTGTTAGCAATATGCGCAAAATCTTAGTGGTGGAAGATAGTCTGACAGAACGGGAGCAAATCAGTCTTTATCTGACTAATGCTGGTTTCACCGTGCGTGCCGTCGGCTCCAGTGAAGAAGCAGAAGCAGTGATTGCCAACGATCGTCCTGATGCCATCGTGCTAGATGTGATTTTGCCGGGCAAGAGTGGCTTTGAATTTTGCCGCCGCATCAAGAACGACCCCGCCACCGCCAACATTCCCGTAGTTATCTGCTCCACCAAAAATACAGAAGTAGACAAGACCTGGGGGCGCATGGGAGGAGCCACCTCCTACCTCACCAAACCCGTTGAGCCAGAACTCCTGATCACCACCGTCAAGCAAGCCCTCAACATCTAAGCACCATGACCAACAACCCCCTCGACCCCACCCAGGCTCGCCTTAACAACCACGAAGTCCTAATCAACCAACTGATTCAAACCCAAGCCACCATGAACGCCAACATCAACCTGCTCACGGAAATTCTGCAGCGCGTCGTAGACCAGCAAGAGCGCCACAGTGCCGAGATGCAACGCCTGAATGAGCGCCTCGATGCCCAGGAGGGACAGCTGAAAATCCTCATAGAGCAATTTCTCAGTGGCTTCAACCTGCAAACCCTACGGGAGATCGTCCAGAGCTTCGATGCCAAATTTGAGGCAGTATTTCGCCGCCTAGAGGAAAACGATCAGAAGTTTGCGGCACTCTTCCAGGAACTGCAGGCAACTAAGGAGGAGATGCGCCAGGAGCGGGAAAGGAGTGATGCCCGCTTCAACGAAATGTTACAACGCTTTGATGCCAAATCCCGCGAACAGGATGAACATATCCGATCGCTATTGGAGCTTTTACAGCGCAAATTGGAGGGCTAACTATGGAACTAGTGACTTTAGATGTCTTTACCAGGGAAATCACGGCGGATTTATTTAACGATCGCCCTGTTGTTGTCTTTACGGAACAGACCCGCTTTTTACAGTTTCCCCTGGGGGGCTATGAATTTCTCTTTCCTTTGGCAAACCTGAAGGAAATTTTTAGCATCAACCTTGGGCAAGTTACCCTCATGCCCGGCTTGGAAAAATACGTCTTGGGCATCTACAACTGGCGAGGGAATTTGGCTTGGCTGGTGGATTTACAGGAATTGTTGACAGGGGTGACGACGAATTTTCGGGAAAACTGTCTCTGCCTGCTTATGCCCTTGGAAGGACAATACTTGGGGATGGTGGTGGAACAAGTGGAAGGCATTGCCACTTTGAACAACAGTGATTTATTACCCCTTACCTCCAAAATAGTTGACCCCATTCCCAGTCAGTTCATTCAAGGTTACTACCTCCAGGAAAAACCCCTGCTCGTCCTCGAACCCCAAGCCATAATTGACACCTTCCTGCATAGGTAAGTATTACAAATCTTTAACAATAGTGAGATATTTCTAGGGATTTATTTGTATTTCTTTACATAGATTTTCTTCTATGGTGTTGACTTTGCCGGGGGGATTTTACTATGTAAATAATGAACAAATATGACAAATATAACCAACTTGATACCCCACTCCTGCCCTTAAGGTAGAATACAAATCAGTCAAGTTTCCCACATTTCCCGCTGCTGTTTTAGGTTTTAGGAAAGGTTATGAACTCCCAACAACAACTCCTCAATGAACTCACCGCCCTCGTCAACGATAGTAGTCGCACCAGACAAGTAGACAGTAGGGTTTTGCAGGAAAAACTGTTACGCCTGAAGGAAATTGCGGCTAATCTCAACTCCCACAGCGACGTAGCGCCAACGGAGGGGCAGGATTTGATCACTGTCTTGAGGGGTTGTATTCAACAGGAGGATTTACTCCAGAAGGCAACGATCGGTTTACAGGAGTCCCTCAAATTAGACCGCGTTCTAGTCTACACTGTGGCGGGGGAGACCGTAGTAGCAGAAGCCCTGACAGCGGGATTTACGCCAGCTTTGGGACAGAAGTTACCGATCGTGTTTGTGGGGAATGGGGAATCCATCACGGTTGCGGACGTGAACAACGGCGAGTTTACGCCCTATCAAAAGCAGTTATTTGAGCAGTATCAGGTGCGGGCGCTAGTGGCAAGACCCCTGTTAGTGGAGGGGAAACTGTGGGGAGTCTTAGTTGGTCATCAGTGCAATGGCACCAGGAACTGGACACAGAAGGACTTAATAGGTTGGGAGCGAGTTGCCCAGGAGTTAGAGGCACAGCTGCTAGTACAGCGGGTTAGGGGTGAAATGAGCCAATGGCAGCGACTGAGTGACTATGCTCAACAGATTCAAAGCAAAATCCAGAGATTGCAGCCCTCCCAGAGTCTAGAACAGCTGTTGCAGGTGGTAACGATTGATGTGCGGCAAGCACTACAGGTGGATCGGGTGGCGATTTATCAATTTGCCGCTGATTGGACGGGGGACTACATTGTAGAAGCAGTGGCCCCAGGCGTACCGCCCCTCGTAGGGGTGAGCATTGCTGATGAGCATTTCCATTCCCTCAAGGGGGGCAGATTTGCCAAGGGGGAAAGTTTAGTAGTAGATGACATTCATAGCGGCAAGGTGGCAAGTTGTCTTGTACCTGTGCTAGAGCAGTTTCAGGCAAAGGCATTGGTGAGTGTCCCCATCAGAGTAGAAGAGAACTGGCGGCTGTGGGGATTGCTAGAGGTCTACCAAAACGATCGGGCGCGGCAGTGGCAGCCAGCGGAAGTACAGTTTTTACAGACGGTCAGTCAAATTTTAGAGAAATATTTGGCATATCATGCCTTCAGTGCCTACCAGAAGCTGGATCAATTGGGCAGTCGTCTGAACAACACGCAAAATGTGCGGGAACTCTTGCAGGTGGCAACCCAGGAAGCTCTCTACAGGTTCCATCTCGATCGGGCAGCGGTTTATCAATTCAACATTGATTGGAGTGGGGATTATGTAGTAGAGGCTTGTGCTCCTGGCATAATGCCCTTGGTTGGCAACTCTACCTTGGATGAGTGTTTCCAGGCAATGAAAGGAGGGCGCTACGTCAGTCGGGAAATTTTTGTGGTCAATGATGTGGAGAAATCCAACTTAGATGCCAAGCACAAGAAGTTATTAGAGGGGGCGGAGGTGCGCTCCTACGTCTCTGTGCCTTTGTTCGTGGGGGAGCAGCTGTGGGGGTTGTTGCTGTTTTATAGTCGCAGGGTCAGACATTGGCAGGGCTTAGAAATTAAGCTGATGGAGCACCTAGGGCAAGTAGTGAGCCAAAGCCTGAGTTACCGCCAACAACAAGACTACCTCCAGCGGTTTGAAAAACAGGAAGAAGAGGCAACGAAGTTCATCTACCAGCTGGGACAGCGAAATGTCGTGCAGATGCAAGAACGATCGTCTTTGGAAAATGTGTTTGCCTACACGACGAAGGAATTGCGCAGGGTGTTGAAGGCGGATCGGGCGGTAGTCTATCAGTTCTTCCCCGACTGGAGTGGTCGTTTTATCTATGAAGATGTAGGGGAAGAGTGGATCAAGCTAGTAGGTTCTGACCTGAAGGATGAATATCTGCAACAGACTCAGGGTGGTCGTTACCGCCTAGGGGAAAGTCTGCGGGTGGATGACATCTATACGCAAACGAAGGATGAATGTCACCTCAATCTGTTGAAGCAGTGGGGTACCAGGGCTTATATGCTCACCCCCATTTTTGAAGGACAGAAGTTGTGGGGAATCTTGGGGGTTTATCAAAACAGTGGTACTCGCCATTGGGAGAACTATGAACTGGATGTCCTGATTCAAGCAGGGGTACAACTAAGTATTGCTCTACAACAGGCAGAGTATCTGGACCAAATTGAAGCCCGTTCCCAAGCCCTCACGCGCAAGGCGGAACTGGAGAGAGTCCTCAACAAAATCACAGAGAAAGTGCGTCTAGCCCAGGACCTAGATACCATCTTTCGCGTCACAACAGAAGAAATGCGCTTGGCAGTGGGTACCGATCGGGCGGTGGTCTATCAATTCAACCCTGACTACAGCGGGCAGGTGGTGGCAGAGTCCGTCGGTGCGGGTTGGGTGTCTCTCTTGATTGAACAACAAAACGACCCTGTGTTGAGAGGAGATAGAACGCAAAACGATCGCTGTATCTTGCGCAAGTGGTCAAGCGGAGACATCATCGAGCGGGACACGTACTTACAGGAGACGAGGGGGGGCAAATACGCCCAGGGTGAAATTTTCACAGCTATCGATGACATCTACGCCCAAAACTTCCCTGCCTGTTATGTAGCGTCTTTGGAGAAATATCAAGCCAGGGCTTACGTGATTGCGCCTGTCTATCAGAGTGGCAAGTTGTGGGGTTTGGTGGGTATTTATCAAAACACAGGACCAAGGCACTGGACAGAAGATGAATGTTTCTTTGTCAAACGGATTGCCCAGCAGCTGGGTTTGGCACTGCAACAGGCAGAGTATCTAAAGGAAATTCAAGCCCGATCGGAGGAACTGACGCAAATTGCCAACCTGGAGCGGACACTCAATCGCATTTCTGACAAGATTCGCCAGACGCAGGAGCTGGAGATTGACACAGTTTTCAAAGTGGTTACCCAGGAAGTGCGGCAAGCCCTCAAATCCGATCGTACAGTTGTCTATCAATTCAATCCTGACTTTAGCGGACAGGTGATTGCAGAAGCAGTGGGAGCGGGTTGGGTTTCCCTGCTGGTAGAACAGACAACGGATGAAGTACTGCGAGGGGATAGAACACAAAACGATCGGTGTATCCTGCGGAAATGGGCGGGGGCAGACATCATCGAGCGGGACACCTACCTCCAGGAGACAAGGGGAGGCAAATATGCAGAAGGGGTAACCTGCACAGTAGTAGAAGACATCTATCAGCAAAATTTCCCGCAGTGCTATATCAACTCCCTAGAGAAATACCAGGCACGCGCCTACATCATCGTACCCATCTATCAAAAGGGCAAACTGTGGGGACTCCTGGGGACCTATCAGAACTCAGGACCGCGCCAATGGAAGGAATCAGAAGTGACGTTTATGCAGCAGACGGCACAACAACTGATTGTGGCTTTACAACAGGCAGAGTATTTGGCACAGATTCAAGCCCAAGCAGAGCAGCTGGCTATTGCCGCTGAGCGGGAAAAACAGGCGAGGGAGAATTTGCAACAGTCCGCCCTACGCATCCTAAGAGCGATCGAGCCATCTTTCAAGGGGGATTTAACGGTGCGGGCACCCCTGTCAGAGGATGAGGTGGGAACAATTGCCGACGGGTACAACACTACAATTCAAACCCTACGGGAGTTGGTACGGCAAGTACAGGGGGCGGCAACACGGGTAACCCAGGCTTCCAGCAGCAACAGTACAGCAGTGAGTCAGTTATCCCAAGAGGCACAGGAGCAGGTGAACAAGCTAGAACAGGCTCTGCAGTATTTACAGCAGATGTTGCAGTCTGTGGAAGCAATCACTACCAGTGCCCAGACGGTACAACAATCAGTAGAAGAGGCAAATCGTGTTGTGCAACAGGGGGACTCCTTAGCGGAATTGACGGTTGCCAGTATCTTAGAGGTGCGGGAGACGGTGTCAGAGACGGCTAAGAAGATCAAGCGGTTGGGTGAGTCTTCCCAAAAAATCTCCAAGGTGGTAAACCTGATTGAAAACTTCGCTACCCAAACCAACTTGTTAGCTTTGAACGCTGCCATTGAAGCTACCAGGGCAGGGGAGTTTGGCAGAGGTTTTGCGGTTGTCGCTGATGAAGTACGATCGTTAGCCTATCAATCCGCTAATGCCACCACTGAAATTGAACGCCTAGTGCAGGAAATTCAGACGGAGACCAACGGTGTGATTGAAGCGATGGAGATGGGGATTAGCCAGGTGGTGAAAGGTTCCAATCTAGTTAACGAAACCCGTCAGAGCCTGCAGAGCATCGCCCAACTGACACAAAAAATCAGTGAATTGGTGACCGGCATTACCCAAGCAACGCAGGTAGAAGAACAGCAATCACAAATTGTAACGCAGCAGATGAATGACGTTGCCACGATCGCTCATCGTACTTCCGCAAGGGCAGCAGAGATTGCCCAGGCCTTCCAGGAACTGCTGCAGACTGCCCAGGCATTAGAAATCACTGTGAGCAAATTCAAGGTGGACTAAAATGAGAGCACCAACGCAGGAAGAACAGTTTATTGTCCGTCTGCTGGAGGAAACCTATACCAGCAATGGCAATCCTGCCAGGGTCTATCCCATCCTGGAAGAGCACAGGGACTATCACGGTCAAATCGAGCGGTTACTGGCTCTATGGGCAGAGCGCAAGTTACAGAGTTCTAATCTGGCGACAATTAAGAAGCTGGTGCGTTTGATCCTGCGCTTTTGTCTGTTGCTCCAGGGTTATGAAGCGATTCCGCGCCTACAGCGATTGCAGATTGCCCTTGTGGGTTGCGAAAAGATCAGACAGGCAATTACAGCGGAGACAGCCCCCGATGAAAATGACCTCACCAATTTAGTGGAGGGCTTTTGTCGCCAGGCAATTCAGGGGATAGAAACTTCCAGCAAAGAACTAGAGCAGGAGCGAGAACAGTTAACCCTTCTCACCAAAACCTTGGAAGAGAACCAGTCCCATTTGCAGGCAATGCAAGCAGCCTGGGAACAGGAAAGAAAACAAGCGATCGCACAACTAGAGTCAGAACTGGCGCACAGAAGGCAACTAGCTGACCAAGAAATTGAAGCACAACTGATTGCTCTCAAGACAGCCCAGGAGAAGTGGGAAGCAGAGAAAGAAATAGAAAAGCAAAGGATGGCTCAGGAGTGGGAAAAACAACTGAGCGCCATGCAGGAAATGCAGACAAAATTTGAACTAGAGCAACGCCAGGCGCGGGAGAGACTAGAGCAGGAACTGATTCAAAGACGACAAATCTTTGAGTTGGAGCAGGAAGAACAGATTGCGCGCATTCAAGAGATGCAGCAACAAGTACTAGCGGAACAACGCCAGGCGCGAGAACAGATAGAAGTAGAAAGACAACAGGTGTTGCAGGAACTGGAACAACTACGCCAACAGTTTTTGACAGAACAGCAACGGGTGAGGGAGGAACTAGCAGAGGAAAGCAGACAAGTTAGACAGGCAATACAAGAGGAACGGGAGGCTTGGGAGGCAGAAAGACAACGTTACCAAGAGGAACTGGCAGCGGAACAAGCGCAGGTGAGAGCACAATTGGCACAGGAAGTTTTGCAGACCAGAGAGAGTTGGGAGCAGGAGAAACAGCGGCTACAGCAACAATTTGCGGCTGAAGTGGAATACCAACGCCAGGAAGTAGAGCGCAACTTACAAAACCTCCTGCAGGAAGAATATCAGCAGAGCAGACAGGAATTGGAGGCACAGTTAGAGCAACAACGCCAAGAACAACATCTACTGTTGCAACAGGAGTTAGAACGGCAGCGGCTAGAACAACAGCAGAGATTAGAAAGAGAAGCGATCGAGGCAAAAACACAACTACAGGCAGAGATAGAAGCATTACGGCAGCAGATGTGGGCAGAGCTAGAACAACAGCGACAACAGCAAGAAAGAGAACTACAACAACAGCGAGAGCAAGCCCTACAGCAATTAGAAGCAGAAATTGCAGCAGAGAGACCCCTCAGACAGTTACAGCAGCAGGAACTCCTCTTCCAAGAATATCAAAAACAACAGGAAGAAAACCAAAAGCTGCGCGAAAGAGTACAACAGGAAATCAGTCAGCGTCTAGCGCAGTTAGAAGAGGAGATGAAGGTGAGATTGCAGGAGTTTGAGCTGCAGCTACAAATACAACGCCAGAAACTGGAGACAGAGAAAGCAGAAACCAGAAGACTCTTAGACCAGGAAATACAGCGGGCAAGGGAGGAACTGGCAGTAGAACTCAACGCTAAACGACAGGAATGGGAACATTTGCAGGCAGAGAAGCGACTACTGCAGGAAAGAGAACATGACTTAAAACAACAGGAGCTGCGCTTGCAATCCGATCGGGAACAACTAGAACTCGATCGCCAGGCTTTACTACAGGAGCGACAACTATTGCAGTCGACCATGCAGAGGCTAGCCAATTTGCGGGGGATAGGACATGACCACTGATGCAGAAATTCAACAACAGGTATATCAATACTTTCTCATTGAAGCACCGGAGTTACTGCAAAAGATAGAGCAAGACCTCTATCAACTCCTAGGGGGGCACTCTGTAGAATTGGTACACAACCTCATGCGTAATGCCCATACCCTCAAGGGATCGGCTGCTAGTGTGGGGAAGACAACGATTAAAACGATCGCTCACCATTTGGAAGATGTCTTTAAGTCTTTGTATGACCCCAACATAGAATTTGACAGTGAGTTAAGTAGTTTGCTGATTGAGGGGTTTGAATGTTTGAAATTGCCTTTAACAGCGGAAATCAACGGTGTACCCTACGATGAAGAAGAGATACTCGATCGCACCGCCACTGTATTTGCCAGACTACAGAATAAACTGGGAGATTTTTTTGGGCAAGAGGCACCGGTTTTGAGTTCTGCTGACTTGGGTTATGATGTTGTCGCTGCTATTTTTCAGGACAGCATTCCTGAGGAACTAAACCAGTTGGAGGTGGTGATTAACAGAGGTGATGCGGAGGAAATTCGTTCTACCTTGCAACAACAGGCAGAATTCTTTTTGGGCATTGCCCAGTCCTACAATCTCACCAACTGGCAAAACTGTGCCCAACAGGTGCTGGATATGTTGAGTACACAGCCAGACCCAGAGACACTGAAAATGATCGCCCAGGTAGCCCTGGAAAACTATCGGCAGACCTGTCAACAAATAGTAGCAGGAGAGCGAGGCACACCCCCACCAATACAAGAAACTGTCACCGTTACAGAACCGCAGAAGTTAGAGCAGGTAGTAGAAGAAGAACCGACATCGATTGCCGTAGCAGTACCCCAGACAACCTCTGTCAAAACGCCACCAGCTACAGAGAAAGTGACAGAGGAACTCGCAGAAGTCAAACCTGTTTTGACAGTGAGAGTCCCGATCGAGCAACTGGAGAATTTGAATTATGATTTAGGGGAATTACTGATTAACTTTAACCAGCAGTCCCTCAACAATGAACAGATTAGCATCACTACCAGGAATTCGCTGCTAACTCTCTATGACTGTCGGGAAAAGCTGCGCAGGATAAAAGACTGGTCCGATCGTTATCTTGCTGCGACAGTGAATGTTGCCTTTCGGGCAGGGCAGTTTGATAGCTTGGAGATGGACCAATATGACGAACTCCATGTTTTGTTACAGGCAACCTTAGAGAGTATGTCTGCCCTGGAAGAAAAACTAGAAGATATCAATTCTTTGTTGCAGGTTGGGCAGCTCAATCTCAAAAAACAAAAGCGCATTTTAGCGGATGCCCAGGAACATCTTGTTCAGGCACGTACTGTTCCCCTAGCTAGTCTGCTGGAGCGATTTCCGCCCATGGTGCAGCAGTTAGCCCATTCCTACAAAAAACCAGTGCAGCTGGAGATCACAGGTAATCCTACTCTGGTGGATAAGGGAATTGTGGAACAGTTGTATGAACCTCTGCTGCATTTAATTCGCAATGCTTTTGATCATGGTATTGAAGCGCCTGAAGCCCGCCGCCAAAAGGGTAAGCCAGAAACAGGCAAAATAGTCATTCATACCGAAAACTTTGGCAATCGTATTACCTTGCAAGTGAAGGATGACGGACAGGGAATTAATTGGCAAAAGATCAGACAAAAGGGTATTGAGAAAGGGCTGATTAGTGAAACCGATCGGCTATCCCCTGCAGAACTATCAGAACTTTTATTTGTGCCTGGTTTTTCCACAGCCTCTAAGTTGAGCGAACTTTCGGGGAGAGGGGTAGGTTTAGATGTAGTGAAAAGCAAACTAAAAACGATCGAGGCGACCATCTCTCTGCATTCGGAAGTGGATGTAGGCACGACTTTTACTTTAGAAATTCCTGTCAATCTCACAACTCTCAATTTATTAGTCTGTCAGTCCCAGGGTATTCCCTACGGCTTTTTGATTGATAGTATTCATCAGATTATTTTACCCCTGCCCGAGCAAATTCAGGTACAAAATCACAAGCGTTTATTAACTTTTAATGGTCGGTTACTGCCGATTTTGCCCCTCTCTGATCTGATTACCTATAATCGTAGTAATCCCTATGTTATTGGGGCTAATTCCTCTCTACAGGCAGGTTTTTATGCCCTAGGTAAACAACATTCCAAGCCTGTGTTAATTTTGAAAAACCAGGACTTTTGTTTAGAAGTTGACCAAATTTTGGCAGAGCAGGAGTTGGTGCTCAAATCTTTTCGTCCTTTACCCCGTCTGTTGCCCTATTTACTGGGTTATACTGTTTTGGGGGATGGCAAATACACGTTGGTAATAGACACCGATCGGTTGATTTATCGTAGTGGTACCTCTGTCAGTCTGCCGACAAGGCAGTTGCCCCTGGCTTTACCAGCGGAGGAAATACAATTACTGGAGACGGAGGCGAGTGTAAGTTCATTGCCACCAGAGACATTACAAGCAGGTAAGGTAGATGACTATCTGATTTTATTAGTAGATGATTCGATTACACAAAGGCAAAGTATGTTGCTCACTTTACAGAAAGCCAATATGAGGGCAATACAGGCAAAAGATGGCTATGAAGCACTGGAACAGATTAGCCAAAATCCTGATATAGATTTGATTATTTGTGATATAGAAATGCCTCGGATGAATGGCTTTGAGTTTTTGCAGGCATATCGCCCCAATCCCCACTTGAAACAGGTACCTGTGATTATGTTGACTTCTCGTAGTAGTGAAAAACATAGACAAACTGCCATGGAATTAGGAGCCACTGCCTACATGACAAAACCATACAAAGACCAAGAGTTGATTGCTCAGATTCACAGTTTAGTAGGATAAAACTATGTTGACTACTCCCTTTACTCCCCAACGTTTAGCCACCCGCAGTGACAACGAAAATCTGCTGCGCTTGATAGTGTTTGAAGTAGCGGGTTACTGGCTAGCTCTGCCAATTACAGCGGTAATTAAAGTTATTCCCTGTCCAGTAATTATCAGCAACAATAACCAGGGGGTTGGCATGGTCAATTTGGGCAGTGCGGTTGTCAGTGTTGTGGATTTACAGTTTCGCTTTACCTCTAAGTCTTTGGTCGATCCTCAGTTTTTAATTCTCACCGTTAGTCAGCGCCGCGAAGTGTTTGCTATTCCCACCGATCGGGTGCCCGGAATGGTGGAAGTTTCCTTGGAACAGATATTGCCTTTGCCCGCTGCCTACAGACAAATTGACGCCCTTGGTTTGTGCAGTCACATGGCAACTTTGGAGCAGGAGAAAGTGACTATTTATCTCCTGGATGTCGGTAGTTTCACTATAGATGTGACCAAACAGTTGCCCCATGGTTGAAGAAGGTTTATTGCAGTATTTCTTACAGCAAGAACCAGCAATTACTGACCCTGAAAAAGATAAATTAGCATTTCTCGATCGGGGTTATCTTTCTTCTCCTTGGTGTGATCAAATTCATTTATTTAGGGAAAGACTGCAGCAAGTAAATGTCAAGCATTTAAGGCAGGGACAAATACCGCCGATTGATGTTCACTTTCTCTCTTTTCTTCCTGCTGCCATAACAGAGGCTTGTGTTTGTGTAGTCGACGGGCAAGGTGAGCAGTACTGGTACGGTAGGAGGGCGACTGTGCCTGTGCAACTGTGGAGTGCTACAAAGTTCTTACCTATTTATTATCTCCTGTCTCAAATTGAGTCAGAGGCATCGCCTTGGCAGTGGTGCATCAAGGATAGAGATACCGATCGTCTATTCTCTTTTCTGTCTTTAGTTGAGTTGGTGTTTACCTACGCTGAAGGGGATAATGTGTCTAACAGCCTGGCTTTGCTGTGCAAGAGCTTTTGTTGTCCAGAGGAGTTGACAAACTGGCTACATACACTCACAGGCAGTCAAGATGACATTTTGCAGGGGGGCTATGGCGCGCCTGCCTTTCTCTCTTCTCCAATTTTACAAACAAAGGATGGCAGAGAAATTAGCAGAGGACAGTATGAGCATCGTGGGCAAAATCTTGTTTCTGTCTATAGTTTAACTCGTGCCCTGGTAGAACTAGCCTGGATAGATACAAATAGACAGCCCGATCGTTATGCTCTTCTGCTGGCAGCAATGGCAAAGGATACAGCCCGTTATATAGATGTTGCTATTAGTTATCTATCTTTGCCTTTATCAGAGGTTGTCATTCTCTCCAAGATGGGGTTTGGTAGAAGTACAGAGAGAAATCGATCGGAGTTGGTGTATACGGCGCTGCTCTCTAGTAGGGAATTAAATATCTGTTTAACCTGCAGGGCTGCCCTTAATCTCCATGACCCCGCCCAGGAAGCCCGTTATCTGGATGCCTGCATGGCAACAGCAGTGACAGAGACAATCGCCAACTTAGGAAACTTCTATACCCCCTAGCCATTCAATGAGATTTTGAATTTGTTTGTCCACTGGTAGAACGCCCAAACCCCGCACTATCACTTTCCCCGGTTGAAAGACAAAGCGGCTCTGTAGATGGGTAGGTATCTGGGCGTAGATCGTCTTCCAGGCTGGTTCTTCTATCTTTGTCTCCAGAATGACATTTTGTTTGTTTTCTAATTTGATGCGAGAAAAACCTAGTTTCTTAGTGATTTGCTTTAACTCCATGACCTTGAATAGCTGCTCTACGGGATTAGGAATCTTACCATAGCGGTCTTGCCATTCCAAAGCAATCTGTTGTAGTTCTTTACGGGAGTTGGCAGCAGCGATCGTGCGATAGGCACTCAATTTCTGTGCATTATCTGGTATGTATTCGTTGGGGATAAAAGCAGTAACCGGTAAGTCAATCTGGGTGTCATCCACTGCCGTAATCTTAGAACCGCGAATTTCCGCAATTGCTTCCTGTAAAAGCGTCATGTACAGATCAAAACCGATCGTGTCCATCTGTCCTGATTGTTCTGCCCCTAAGAGATTGCCGGCACCACGGATCTCCATATCTCGCAGCGCCAACTGATAGCCCGACCCTAATTGCGTGAACTCTTGAATCGCTCGCAGTCTCTCCTGTGCTGCTGGTGTCAGTTCCCCCTGGGCAGGATAGAGTAACCAGGCATGGGCTTGTACTCCCGCTCTCCCCACCCGACCCCGCAGTTGATAGAGCTGTGCTAATCCAAATTTGTGGGCATCTTCAATGATAATTGTGTTAACCCTGGGAATGTCTAACCCTGATTCCACAATGGTTGTACAAACTAAGACATCCGCTTCGCCACTGTTAAAACTCAACATTGTTAACTCCAATTCTGCCTCCGGCATTTGACCATGGGCAATAGCAATGCGAACACCGGGAATCATTTCTCTAATCTTGCCTGCTACTTCTTCTATGCCTTCTACTCGCGGTACTACATAAAAGACCTGCCCGCCCCGATCAAGTTCCTGTCTGATCGCAGACCGAATGACATCAGGGTCATAACGTAAAAGATGGGTTTTGATAGAACGACGGTTGGGAGGAGGTGTGAGAATTAAGCTCATCTCTCTCACCCCTGACAGTGCCATGTAAAGAGTGCGGGGAATGGGGGTGGCAGACAAAGTAAGGACATCCACTTCCGTTTTCAAAGTTTTGATCTTCTCCTTCTGGGCGACACCAAACCGCTGTTCCTCGTCGATGACTAGCAGCCCGAGGTCTTTATAGCTGACTTCCTTAGATAGTAATTGATGGGTGCCCACCACAATATCTATTTCCCCTGTTTTCAGTTTGGCGATAATCTCTTTTCTTTCACTGGCGGAACGGAAACGGTTTAATAGAGCAATGTTGATGGGATAGGGGGCAAATCTTTCTTTCAAGGTGTGATAGTGTTGTTGCGCTAGAATGGTGGTGGGGACAAGCATTGCCACTTGTTTACCAGCTACTACTGCTTTGAAGATGGCACGCACTGCTACTTCTGTCTTTCCAAAACCCACATCCCCACAGACTAACCTATCCATCGGTCTTTCACTTTCCATGTCTTTTTTGACATCTTGCGTGGCTTGCAGTTGGTCAGGGGTTGGTTGGTAGGGGAAAGAATCTTCCATCTCCTGCTGCCAAGGGGAGTCAGGGGGAAAAGCAAATCCCTTTTGCTCTGCTCGTTTGGCGTAGAGTTCTAACAGATCAAAAGCCAGTTTGCGAATTGCTTTCTTTGCTTTGGCAGTGGCGTTTGCCCAGGCTTTACTTGCCAATTTGTTGATGGGAGGTGGTTCCTCTTTTAAGCCTCGATAACGGGATAGACAACCCACTTGGTCCGCTGCTACTCTTAACAAGCCGTCTGCGTATTGGATGACAATGTATTCCCTGGTTTCTTTGTTAATGGTCAGCTTTTCTAATCGCAGGAATTTGCCAATGCCATGGTGACGATGCACGACGTAATCCCCTGGGGATAATTTGTTGAGGTCGACCTGTTGGGAAACTGCCTGCCGCCGTTTGCGCACATAGCTAGCTGTCCCTAGACTGTGCTGTCCAAAGAATTCCCGATCGGTGACAATAACTAAGCGCAGGAGAGGACAATAAAAGCCCTGCATTTCGGCTGTGCCAGCGTATTTGATGCCTACGGGTGTGCGGCTTTGATGTAATTTTTCGATTGTATTGTAATCCCTGGGATTGGGGACAAATTGGGCAGGACAGTCATGTTCCTGTAGCAGAGAAACGGCACGGGAGGGTTGGGCAGAGATGATTGTAATTTGACAGTTTTGGGAGCGATATTCCCGTAGTAATTTTGCCAGATTGCCGAATTGATGGGGGACAACGGGGAGGGGACGACAGGGAATATTGATGTGGTGATCAGTCTCTAGTTCCGATAGGTAAACAACCGGAAAACGATCGCTAATTCTGCCTAAAATTTCAGCAAAGGAGCAATGTAAATTCCCTGCCGGGGGAGCAATCTTGACCGCTGCTTCATACCAACTCTGACAGTGAGCTTGACAATGATTGAGTTCATCAATGGCAACAAGCGTGGCAGCAGGTAAATAGTCTAAAAGAGAAGCACTGGCTTGGGGGGAAATGGCTTGGGTGTAGGGACCCAAAATGCGATCGAAATGGACAGGGGCGATAACTACTTTGCTGAGGGGTTCTAGTGCTTTTTGACTGGCAGGGTCAAATTCCCGCAGCCGTTCTACCTGGTCGCCCAACCAATCCAGCCGCACAGGCAATTCGTGCATTACAGGAAAGATGTCAATGATGTCCCCCCGCCGACTCCATTGTCCTTCTGCTTCTACCAGACTGGTGCGCTCATAGCCCAACTCTGTCAAATATGCACAAAAAGCTGTCAGGTCGTAGGTCTGTCCTGCCTGTAAAACGATCGTTTTTCCCTGTAGCTCTCTACTGCTGGGCAGGTGAGTTTGCAATGCCCGATCGGTGCAGACGATCGCTCTTTTGTTGTCCTGGTAGAGTAAGTCTGTCAATACTGCCATCTGCCCCCACATGATCTCGGCATCGGGAATGTAGGGTTCATAGGGCAAGGCATCGGAGGTGGGATAGAGAAAGACCTGGCACCAGCCCATCGTCTCCAACTGCCCTGCCCACCGACTGGCTTCTTCCATGGTGGAGGTAACCAGTAACAGATTTTTGTCCTGGGCTAAGGCTGTACTGATTAACCCCTTCCCTACCCGATTTAACCCGCTTAATTCCAATTGTTGACGGGTCTGTAGTTTGTCCTGCAGTTCTTCTAGGAAGGGAGAGCGGCTAATCGCCCGCAGAACGGAGGTCAACGGCATAGCGCTACAGTCTCGCAGTCAAGGTAGCTGCACAAATTGTAGCTTAACTTCCCACTAACCCCGCGGTCAGCCGCTTGATTGCCGCCATTGCCACATCGCGATAGCGCAGTTCGCCGCAGAGTATTTGCCCCATGCGCCGGGTGGAGGCAGGACGTTTGACCCCAATACGATAGGCAATCCCTGGTATGCGATAGAAAATGGCTGCCAACTTCTGCGCCCAAAACATATCTTCTCCCCATTCTGTCTGCACCTTGTGACTGTAGTCCGCTAGGGCTTGCCTGTCTCCTGCTAGGGCACGATCGATGGCTAGGGCTGCTAACATCCCCGTTAATAGAGCAGGTCTGATCCCCTCAGCGGTAAAGGGGTCAACGACACAGGCGGCTTCCCCTGCCAAGATAGCATTTTGGGTGTGTAGCTTTTGATGCCCGTCCCACAGACAGAGGGGATGCCCATATTTTTTAATTTTGCTGATGTCCACACCAAAGGTACAGGCATAGGCTGCGGCAATTTCCTTGAGGTTCTGTTTTTCCTCGCTGCCCCGGAAGGTGCCCGCCCCAATAGAATAGCCGTCCGCCTTGGGGAAATTCCACAGATAGCCATTCACCACAGAGCCAAAGTCAAAGTGGGCAGACAAGCGATCGGGTTCGGCAAGGGGGACTTCCACTTCCAATGCTGCTCCCATGCGCCGCCGTCGCTCCCGAAAACCTAGTAACTTTGCCATGGTGCCTTTTGCTCCATCCGCCCCCACGAGGTAGAGCGCCTGGAAATCCCCCTGGTCAGTATGCACCGTCCAGCGATCGTTTTGCCAGGTCAGGGCTGTGACAGTGGTTTGCGTTTGCAGTGCTGCCCCTGCCCTTTGCGCCTGCTGGATGAGGAAGTAGTCAAAAACATCCCGCCGCACCATCCATACCGCTTCTGTTCCCTCCAGGGGAGCGAGAAACTCATCCCCCATCTGCCAGGTGTAGCGAATTTGGCTGATTTTGTTGGCGATCGCTGGGCTAAAGTCAAAGTCAAACCATTTTTGTACTGCTGGCGAGACGCCCCCCCCACAGGGTTTGTAGCGGGGCAATGCCTCTTTTTCCAAGACTAATACATCCCGTCCTCGTTTCGCCAGATGGTAAGCCGCAGACCCACCCGCTGGTCCTGCTCCCACGACAATACATTCCCGCATTAGCTATGTCCCTAAAATACAGTCCACGATCCTTTGGGGGGCAATGTCAGTAATCTTCCCCGTCTCCGATCGGACAAACTTGTACTTAGCAACGGGGGGCAACAATTTCTTGGGGTCAGTGGGTCCAAACAAAGCCACCAGCGCTGTCCCCACCGCTACAGCTAGGTGCATGGGGGCACTGTCCGTACAGAGTAACAGATTTGCCGCCGCAATCATCGCTGCTGTTTTGCCCAGGTCACTAGGGGCAGTCACTTTCACTGCCATGAGAGTTTGCAACTTACTGACAAATTCACTGTCCTCAGGTCCCTGCAAGACCACGATCGGTAGGTTTACGCGCTCTCGCACCTGCTGCAAGACCACTGCCCATTGCTCGGCAGGATAGATTTTGGCAATCCCCTTTTTCACTGCCAATTCACTGGAGCCGCCATGGAGAAGAATGTAGCCACTCTCCCTTATCCCCAAGCGCTGCTGTTCTGCCTCTGCCCACTCCAGGTCACCCTGGGGGACTTGAATTTTGAGGGGGGGACAGGGAGTGTTAATGCCAAAGCCCCGCAGGAGGTCATGGTACATTTCCGCTGCATACTGCTCCGTCTTGAGGGGTACCGGGTCTGTTAGCCAAAAATTACTGCCATTGGCAAAGGCAATGCGTTTGGGAATTCCCGTCAACCACAGGAAAAAGCCCACTGCCCAACTCTTGCCCAGGGACATGACGGCGGCATATTCCTGTTCCCGCACATTCCCCAGGAGGTTGCCCCAATCCGCCAGGCTATTGCGGTCTTTGAAGTCAAACTCCCACACCTTGTCTACTCGGGTCGTCAGGCGATAGGCTCCCACCGATCGGGGTTCTACTACCACATCGATCGTGGCTTGGGGGTATTTTGCCTTTAGGCTTTCCAGGGTGGGGAAGAACAGGAGTTGGTCGCCAATGCCACCGGGTACCAGAGCAAGGACACGCATCATAGGTATTTACTGCTTTAACCTTTGTCATCCTAGCGCAGTTTTAGCTTTCTTGTAAGGGCGAAATTAGTAGGGTATCGGGTTTGCCCGTGTTCCCCTCCAGGTTAATGCGGAAGTTAGCGTCCAGATGACGCACTATTTGGTAGATTGCCTCGATGTCGCCGCCTGTTTTGCTGGCTAGTTCCTCTAGGGTCATGGGGCGATTCTCCTGGGCAAGAATTGCCAACAGTTGGGTTTGCAATTGCAGAAGGCGCTGTGCCTCTTTTTTCCCTGCTTCTACCCCCGGTTGGTCGTAGGCGTTGATGTTGACAAGACTGGCGTAGAAACCCACCGCCCGCTCATAGAGGGCAATCAGTGCCCCAATGGTTTTGGGCGTCACATCCCCGATCGTGATGGTTATGGAATCCCTGTTGTTGTCGTAGAGTGCTTTCCTTGTCCCTAGGAGTGCCCCCATGAGGTAATCGCCACTGTAGATGCCCGGTTCTACCTCGGGAGGGGGGTTGTCGATTTCACGGGGGGGACGATCCCTGAGGACTTCAATAAAGGTGGCAAAGAAGTTGTTGATGCCATCCCGCAGTTGTTGCACGTAGGCGTGCTGGTCGGTGGTGCCCTTGTTGCCGTAGACGGTAATCCCCTGTTCCACTAGGTTGCCTTGGCGGTCCTTTGCCTTGCCCAAGGATTCCATCACCAACTGCTGGAGATAGCGACTGAGGAGGAGCAGGCGGTCTTTGTAGGGCAAGATTACCATGGCTTTTTCCCCCTTGCCCTTGGTCTCCCAGTACCAAGCCATAGTTAAGAGAGCGGCGGGGTTGTGGCGCAAATTGGGCACACGGGTAGCACTGTCCATCACCCTTGCCCCCTCCAACAGCCCCATGATGTCAATACCCTCCAGCGCCGCTGCCAGCAGTCCCACCGCCGACATCTCTGAGGTGCGCCCGCCAATCCAGTCATACATGGGGAATGTCTCTAACCACCCTTCCTGCCTTGCCTGTAGGTCTAATTTGCTTGCCTCCATTGTCACCGCCACGGCGTAGGGGGGAAACTCTAAACCCATCTGGGCGTAGGCATGGCGCACTTCCTTCATGGCATTAGCTGTTTCGGGGGTACTGCCGGACTTGGAAGTGACGATCGTCAAGGTCGTTTGCAGGCGCCCTCCCAACTGTGTGAGCAAGCGATCGATGCCATCGGGGTCAGTGTTGTCAAGAAAGTGAAATTGCAGGGGGGGAAACAGAGGAGCTAACGCCTGGGAGACAAACTGCGGTCCGAGGGCAGAACCACCAATGCCAATCCAGATTACATCCGTAAAGTGGGGGAGGGCGGGGTCAGGGGGGGAAATCAAACCGTTGTGGACATCCTGGGCAAAGCTGAGGACTCGCTGCACAGTGGTTTCTATGTCCCGGCGGATTGCGGGGGTAGGGGCTAACTCCGGCGCGCGCAGCCAATAGTGACCGACCATCCTCCCCTCATCGGGGTTGGCAATCTCCCCTGCCTCCAGGGCTTTCATCTCGGCGAATGCCCGCTCCATCTGTACTTCCATCGCGTTGACAAATTCTGGCGTAAACCGCACCCGACTGATGTCCACATAGAAATCCAACTGCGGATGGTAGTAGAGCCACTCTTTATATCTTTGCCACATGGATTTACCTTTTCTCCCTTGGCTTTAGCTTACCATTCCCTGTTGCCTTGCCCAATATTACCTAACGTTAACCTTTTGTTAAGATGTTCTTAGCATTTCTGCTGTGACTAGCTAAGGGTGATAGTGTGAAAGAAGAACCGATCGTGATCAAATTACTGTAAACATACCTAGATCGGTGATTTCAGGAGGTAAACATATGAAATTAGTGATTCAGGGCAAAAATATCGACATTACTGATGCCATTCGCGACTATGTGCGCCAAAAGATCGATCGGGCGGTCAGTCACTATCAAGCCCTTACCCATGAAGTGGATGTCAGTTTGTCGGTAGCGCGTAACCCCCGCATCAGTGCCAGTCAAGCGGCAGAGGTGACGGTATATGCCAACGGCACAGTGATTCGTGCAGAAGAAAAGAGCGACAACCTCTATGCCAGTATCGATCTGGTGGCGGATAAGATTGCCCGCAAGCTGCGCAAGTTCAAGGAAAAGAAGAGCAGCAAGACTCCTGAAAAAACCTCGATCGCGGTGGAACAGCTGCAGGTCCCGCCTCCTGCCACTAACGGCAAGGCACCTGTGTTACCGCCCCCCGTCATTCGCAACAAGTTTTTTGCCATGCCCCCCATGTCCGTTGAGGAGGCCCTGGAACAATTGGAGTTGGTAGACCATGACTTCTATGTTTTCCGCAACAAGGAGACGGGGGAGATCAACGTCATCTACGAACGGAATCACGGTGGCTATGGTCTGATCCAACCCCGCCAAGTCACTACAGGCTGAGCAGTCCCCGCTTGGGTCCGTGAATGGGGTCTTCAATGATGATCGTCTGACCACGGTTAGCCCCTAGGGAGACAATGGCAATAGGGATTTCCATTAGGTCTGCCAAAAACTTGAGGTAGTCCCGCGCCTCCCTGGGGAGTTCACTGAGGGAACGGCAGTGTTGGGTTGGAGTGCGCCAGCCAGGCAGGGTTTCATAGATGGGTTTCGCCTTGGCAAAGGCACGGCTGTTGCTGGGGAAGTCTCTCACTACCTTGCCCTCAATTTCGTAGGCAATGCAGACCTTGATCTCCGGTAATTCATCCAGGACATCTAACTTGGTGATTGCTAAACAGTCCAAGCCATTGATGCGCACGGCATAGCGTCCAATGACGCCGTCAAACCAACCGCAGCGCCGCTTCCGCCCCGTCGTTGTGCCGTATTCTGCCCCCCGCTGGCAGAGATATTCGCCAATGTGGTCATGCAGTTCTGTGGGGAAGGGTCCCTCGCCGACGCGAGTCACGTAGGCCTTAGCCACGCCAATAATGCGATCGATGGTTGTCGGTCCTACCCCCGCCCCAATACAGGCGCCCCCGGCAATGGGGTTAGAGGAGGTGACGTAGGGATAAGTGCCGTGGTCAAGGTCCAGGAGAGTCCCCTGTGCCCCTTCAAACAGAATGTTGCGCCGCTTTCTAATTGCTTCGCTGATTTTGAGGGAGGCATCCACCACATGGGGACGTAACCGCTCCCCGTACTCCAGGTACTGTGCCACGATCGCTTCTGGATCAAGGGGGGGTAAACCATACAGGCGCTGCAGGACTAAGTTTTTGTGCTCCACTGCCCAGCGAATTTGCTCTGCCCCCGCTTCCCGATCGAGTAAATCCAAGACCCGTACCCCAATGCGTTCTGACTTGTCAGCATAGGTAGGTCCAATCCCTCTGCCTGTGGTGCCGATGCGGTGCTTTGCCCGCTGTTGCTCCGCCGCCTGGTCAATCAAACGGTGATAGGGCATAGTTACATGGGCAGTCTCCGCCACATAGAGCCGATCGGTAGAGATGCCTAGCTCCTGTAAACGCTCGATTTCCGCCAGGAGGGTCTGGGGATCAACCACTGTCCCACCCGCAATGATACAGTCCTTGTTAGGATAGAGAATACCAGAGGGAATCAGATGCAACTTGAAGACCTGATCGTTGACTACCACCGTGTGCCCCGCATTGATGCCGCCCTGATAGCGTACAATCACATCCGCCGAGCGACTCAATAAATCTGTGATTTTACCTTTCCCTTCGTCCCCCCACTGGGTACCGATTACAATTACGTTTGCCAAGGCTCTTACCTAAGTCCACAAGCTCTTAATTTTTATTGCCCTGCGCTTTCTTGTCAAGTATTTTATTCACATTGCTTCATATTTTCCTAGGTCTTTATTGAAGGCTTGCCTTAAGTTTTGTGAACATAACAACCAGCAGAAAGTAGCACAATTCTGGTAAGGAGGTTCTTAAATAAAAATTAAATATGTTTGGGCAATTGGGGGGGTTAGGTGTTACGATTTTTAATTTAAGTACCGATTGCGGCACCGTATTTTCTCATGCTAGACATCAAAGTAATTCGCCAAAACCTAGAGGAATGTCAAACTGCCCTCCGGCACAGGGGGGACAATACGGATTTGGCAGCTCTAGTTGCCCTAGACGACCAACGCCGGCAGTTAGAACAACAGCGATCGGCATTAGAAGCAGAGGCTAACGAGGTGCAAAAACAGGTGGGCAAGCTAAAGCAGAGTGACCCCCACCACCCTGACATTGACCATCTCAAACAGAAGGCAAATCAGATCAAGGAGAAAATTGCTGCCCTAGTTACGGCGGAAGAAGCAGTGCGGCAACAACTGCATCAGCAACTCCTCACTGTCCCGAATTTGCCCCACCCCTCTACCCCGATCGGGTCATCGGAGGCAGACAACAGGGTAGTGCGCACCTGGGGGGAGGAGTATAAACCTCGCCATCCTGTCCTGCCCCACTGGGAAATTGGGGAAAAGCTGGGCATTTTGAATTTTGAACGGGCGGTGAAGGTGGCGCAGACGCGCTTTGTCAATTTGGTGGGGGCAGGGGCACAACTGGAACGGGCGTTGATTAACTTTATGCTGGCGGAGCACAGTCGGCGGGGCTACCAGGAGGTGATGCCGCCCTTTTTGGTCAACTCCCAATCCCTGCAAGGAACAGGACAACTGCCCAAATTTGCCAGTGATGCCTTTCGCTGTCAAGAGGATGACCTGTGGTTAGTGCCGACGGCGGAAGTACCGGTGACCAATCTCTATCGCGATGAAATCTTGGATAGCTCCCAACTGCCCATCAAACACTGTGCCTATACTCCTTGTTTTCGGCGGGAGGCGGGCAGCTACGGGCGAGATACGCGGGGTTTAATTCGGCTGCATCAATTCAACAAGGTAGAGCTGGTAAAATTTGTTTTGCCCTCGGAGTCGGAGCAGGAGCACGAAAGCCTTGTGCAGGATGCGGAGCATATTCTGCAATTGCTCAAACTGCCCTATCGTGTGGTGGAGTTGTGCACTGCTGACCTGGGCTTTGCCGCTCGAAAGTGCTATGACCTGGAAGTGTGGCTGCCAGCGGCGGGGCAGTATCGGGAGATTTCCAGCTGTTCTAACTTCGGCGATTTTCAGGCGCGGCGGGCTAACCTGCGCTACAAAACCAAGGGTAAAAAGGGGACAGAATTTCTGCATACCCTCAACGGTTCTGGCTTAGCTATTGGAAGGACTATGTGCGCTATTTTAGAGAATTACCAACAGCCTGATGGTAGAGTTTTGATGCCTACAGTCCTCCATCCCTTCCTGGGCTACACAGCCCTTTAGGCAGTTTGGGGCAGAATGTACCTCTGGATGACCTCCCTAACTTTCACCCCATCGATGGGTTTGCTGAGGAAGTCCGTTGCTCCGGACATTTTTGCCCTGACCCGATCGATCAAGCCGTCGTTGCCGGTGAGGATGATGATAGGGGTGTGCTGGAAAGCCTCCACCCGCCGTAGTTGGGCGCAAATCTCATAGCCGTTGACAATGGGCATATGCAAATCCAGAAATATAAGGTCGGGCTTGACTTTGAGGAGGGTAGTCACAGCAAGCATGGCATTGTTGATTTGGACTAACTGACAGGGGAAGCTCTCCAACACTTGCGCCATCAACTTCCCTTCGGTGGGGCTGTCATCAATATGGGCTATGACGAGCTTATGGATAGAACTATCACGGGCTACTGCTTCACTCTTTTTCTCCGACCGCCACAGGGTCAATCTGCCGCCATTATCCACCAGCAGACATTCAATCCCCAGGGTGCGATATTTCTCTGCTATAGACAAAACAAAGGACTGGGAAGCGGTCGGGAAAGTCCCCCCCTCTATGAATGTCTGTCCCCGAAAATTGAGCTTGCCATCGGCTAGGATAGCGCCACCAGTTTTTTGGAGTTCTTCAATGGTTAAAATCTGCATGGCTGGGCAACATTCTGTCTAGGGCTAAATATAAATTATAGGCGGCAAAAGTAAGACAGAAATAATAAGGAGAAGAATCTTAAGCAATTCTTTACTAAGATGTAATACAAAAGTCATAAAACCAGGGAAGGGGGGGGGTTACCTGTATTGCAATTGCTTGATGATTTTATGTCTCTTTTCTGCCAAAAAAAGAGAGACCGATCGATCTCTCTTCCGTAACTTAGACCTATGGATAGATTTTCTAGCGCCAGCCTGCTCTGTCCATGATGCGTACTGCTTCCGGGTTTAAGCGCGCATACTCCGCCGCATTCAACCTGTCTTCCTTGAAGGCACCAAAGCCCCGCACCACAGCATCGATCGCTGTCCCTGATACCACAGGATATTCATTGTTGGCACGGGCAAGGGAATCCTGAGCCTCACGGCTGGTGAGGTATTCTATAAATTTGATCGCACCTTCCAGGTTGGGCGCATTTCTGGCTACCCCAGCACCGCTGATGTTGACATGGGTACCCCGATCGCGCTGGTTGGGGAAAAAGACAGCTACCTGTTCTGCCACCTGGCGGTCTTCTGGTTTGTTGGATTTGATTAGGCGGGCAACATAGTAATGGTTGACGAAAGTTAAGTCTGCCACTCCCGCTGCTACATCCCGAATTTGTGCCGTGTCATTGCCCTGGGGCGGACGGGCAAAATTAGCAACAATTCCCCTTGCCCACTCTTCTGCCCTGTCTCTGCCGACGGCGGCAATAATGGAACCCATCAAAGATTGATTGTAAACATGGTTAGAAGTGCGGGAAATCAGGCGACCCCGCCATTTGGGATTAGCCAGGTCTTCGTAGGTCGAGAGTTCCGCAGGGCTGACTTTGTTCTTGTTGTAAACAATCACCCGCGCCCGCTTGGTCAAACCAAACCAGTGCCCCTGGGGGTCACGCAAATAAGAGGGAATCGCCCGCTCTAGGACACTAGATTGCACAGGGCGGAGAATACCCTCCTGTTGCGCCCGATAGAGGTTGCCGGCATCCACTGTGATAATCACATCCGCTGGGCTGTTTGCCCCCTCTGCCTTAATCCGCGCAATCAATTCCTCTGCCTTTGCCTCTACTAGGTTGATGCGCAGTCCCGTCCGCTGCCGAAAATTTTCATAGAGAATGTTGTCTGTGTCATAGTGCCGCGCCGAATAGAGGTTGACTACGCCAGTTTGTGCCTCCGATCGGCTGAGGTAATTAGCTGCTCCCGCACTGATGCCAAAAATTATTGCCCTTCTAGTCCATTTCTGACCCACTTTGCAACCTCCAACAGTGTGTTAAAAATTTAATTTTTCTTGCTCTGCTTGCTAGAGCTGCCTTGGCTACGCACCAAATCTGAATGGCTGTCGCCACATCCCCTGCCCCATTTTCCCAGTTAATACCCAACTCCCTTAGACGATAGGCAATCTCCCACACCTGTACCCGATCGGGTTCAATCGACTCTTGCAAAAAATTCATAGCTGTTTCCCTTTGTACGACGGAAATAAGCCCTTTCCCCTGGCTGCAACTGCGAAATTACATCATCTGGGCTTGTCCAAATACCCAGGAGTTGCCCCTCTGCCTTGCGAAAGAGAGCATAGAGCCTTTCCCCCCTCGGCGTGGCAAAAAACTGCAGAGAAACTAGCTCTAAAATAATAACTTCTCCCCCTTGGGCAGGTGGGACAGTAACGATCGCTTCCATGACTATTGCTACATATTTGCATTACCTCCAGTAGCATAGCCTACTGCGAATAATTTGTAAATAGGGGAGGGTGATTTATGGGGACTCCTGGTGCAGGACTTGACTAGAAGTGGCGAGCTGTTGTTGGAGGGCAGCGATTTTCTGCTTTTGCTCCTGCAGTTTGTGTTGGTAGTAGCGCGCCAGGTCAGGGTTTTCCCTCACGTTGGTCTTTTCCCAGAGGTTGCGCCAGTGGTGGTAGGCTTTCTCTGCCATGATTAACTGGATGCGGGTGACCGCTGCCCTAATCACCAGTTCCGGACGCAGGAGAGCTATCTTGCTGCTTTCCGTGAGCCAGAGAAGGGAGTCCAGGTAGGGCATGAGATCGCTGTGGCTGGCGCAGGCAGCCTGCACTTGCTCTACGAGTTGTCCGGGGTAGGTGTCCTGGAGGTCACGTCCCTCTAGGAGGTGGAGGATAATTTGCCACAGTTGGCGGTGGTGGGAGAGGCTAAATTCAATGTCATGCTCTAGGAGGGCGGCATAGACCTGGGGGCGATAGTCAGGGAAATGGAGAAAGATTTGCAGGAGTTGCAGTTCCGCTAGTTCCAGGGTGGAGGTGGGGGTGGGGGTGGGAGGGGGATTGTGCCAGCGGGCATGGCGGAGTTGGCGGCGGAGGTGCTGTTCTAGTTCCAGGGCGCGGTGGGCATTCCCCAGGGCTAGGCGGTAGGCGCAGACATGGAGGTAGTGATTGCGGATGGGGGCATCGGGGAGCTGTTGCAAAATCTGGAGGAGCGCCTGGTTAGCTTGCAGGAAGTGGTCGGCAAGTTGCAAATTTTTCCCCGCCAGGGAGAGGTCGATCAACCAGTCTAAAAAGAGGGGACTGCTATCCAGGGCTGTTTGGTAGGCGCTGGGGGGATGGGTTTGCAAAAAGGCGTCGGCATCCTTTCCCCCTGGTAATGTGAGGACACGGAGTTGGATTGCCCCCCGGTAGACGAGGTCGCGAAAATTGTCAATTGCCCGAGCTGCTGCCTTGATTCCCGCCCCATCGCTGTCGAAGTTACAGTAAATGCGTTTGGAGGGGGTATAGCGGGCTAGCTGGAGGATTTGTTCCCGCGTGAGGGCAGTGCCAAGACTGGCAACGGTCTGGGGAAAACCCGCCAGATGTAGCCTTATGGCATCAAAGTAGCCCTCTACTACGATCGCTTGGTCTTTTGCCTGGATGGCTTGCTTGGCGCGGTGGAGTAAAAACAGGGTGCTGCCTTTGTGAAACAGTTCTGTGTCGGGGGAGTTGAGGTATTTGGGCTGTTCTTCCCCCAAGGCTCTACCGCCAAAGGCAATCACATTCCCCCTACTGTCGGCAATGGGTATCATCAGGCGATGGCGAAAGCGATCGTAGTATCCCCGCCCCTCCGATCGGGGCACAATTAAGCCTGCCTGTTCCGCTAGGGCGGGAGGGAGACCCCGTTGTTTGACTAGATAGCCGTAGAGGGCATCCCATCCCTGGGGGGCATAGCCGAGCTGAAATTCCTTGATTGCTTCCAGGGAGAGACGGCGGTGGTCGGTGAGATAGGCAAGGGCAGGAGCACCCTGGGGGGTGAAGAGGGCGTGGTGATAAAAATTGGCTGCCAGGGCTAGGACTTCCTGTAGTTGTTGTCGCCAGTCCAGTTGTTGTTGATAGGTATGGGCGGCGGCGGCATCGATCGAGTGCAGGGGGACACCATAGCGCTGTGCCAGGTCCAGGACGACTTCGCTGAAGGAGCGCTGTCCGATTTCCATTAAAAATTTGATGGCATTGCCCCTCGCTCCGCAACTAAAACAGTGGTAGACTTTCTTGACAGGGTCAACACTGAGGGCAGTGGGATTGCTCCCCTTGTGGAAGGGACAGGCACCGCGGTAGGTTCTGCCGCTTTGACGCAACGGTACATACTCTGCCACAATTTCCACCAAGTCTAGTCGTTGGTTGATCTGGGCAATCATGTCGGGGTGGGGCTTAGGGGCAGACACGATCGGTGAGAGGGAACACTGCCATTTTTATTATCCACTGCCCAAAAGTGCTTGGCAAAATCAGGAAAAATCAGTTATGACAGCTAAAAGTCGTTACTTTTTTCTCTCCCTTACCAGCCCTGGATTTTAGTGCTAAACTCCCACTGAAATTATTAGGTTAACCCCTAATTCCTATGGCGGACAATCTGATCGAAACGATCGATGCCCTCTTGAGTCAGCCTTTGTGTAGTACCGATCAGGCAGTGGCAGAGGAAGTAGAGAAATGGCAACGGGAATTAGCCCAACTGCGCCAGCGCTTAAATACAGTGCCAGAGGGGTTGGAGCGGCGTTTGCTGGAGGAGAGTTGCCGCCAAGTAATTGCCCAAATTCAGAGTCGTCTAGCAGCTGCCAATAGCAATCTCTTCCCCATCGCCCCCCAGGTGGAATACGCTACTTTTGAGTTAGCCAAAACTCTCAGTGCCCTGACGGTGGCGCACACTTTCAGTCTAATTAAAGAACATCTGCAAGAACTGCTTTCCCCCCTGGGGACAAAGGAAATTCCTTCTTACCAAGATGAGAAAGTTCTGCATTGGATTGACCAGCAACTGGCAAACCTGGAGGCAGAAAGCAGCAGTATCCAGACGCTAGATGAGTTGGAGGATTTGTTAACGGAGGTGTTGCCGCCTGCTACCAGCGCATTGGAAGTACCAGAGGATTGGGAGAGCCAACTTGCTTTTCAAACCCCTGCCCCCCCTGCCATCACCACTATTGATGTGGAAACGATCGAGGACAAGCTAAACGATTTTGCCGATCGCCTAGAGATTTCCTTCAAGATTCCGGGCACCAAGGGGAAGGTTGCCAGCCCCACTCTGCCCAGTTTATCCCTGGAAGATATCAATGATTCCTGGTTTTTAGGCATTGACCTTGGTGATACAGCCATCCGCCTTAGTTTGAGCAATTTAACAACCAATCGTGTCTATGACCTGGGTAGCCTGCCAGGAGAGCTGCGGGTTGAAGATATGACCGTCCGTCGTTACAAATCAGTTTTGCAAGTAGGTTTACCCTATTTTAGCCAGGGGCAATGGCGACCCCTATTGCAATGGACAGAGGGACAAGCTCTCCCTTTAGTGGCGCTTTTGAGTGGCATAAGGGGGATTTTACAGGAGGGGCGCTACCGCCTGGGACATCCCGACCTCAAGAACTTGTCTTTGTTATTGCAGCATCTCAGTGGTGTGGTGTTTGGCTATCCCCCCCAGTGGGACGATGCCTACATTTTCAATCTGCGGGAGATCATTCTCAGCTGTGGCTTTTGTCAGCGCCCGGAACAGGTGATTGCCGTACCCCAAACTATTGCCCCTCTGTTGGAGCGGTTACAACGAGGAGAAACCGTGCGGGAGGTTACCCTATTTATCGACGGGGGGGCAAATACGACGGAATTTCTCTTAGTGAAACCAGTGGTGGGGCAACCCCTCAGCCATGAGCAGTTGTTTTATCAAAGTGTTGACCAGGGGGGAGTACATCTCTCCCTCAACTTGGTGCGGGACTTGCTACTGCCCCAAATGCCAGGGGGTGTACTGCCCCAGGCGCCTGTCTATCATCCCCAGGTGCAGGCGATGTTGGACCTAGCAGACCGTGCTAAACACCACCTCGATGGGGAAGAGATTTGGCTGGAGGAGTGGCGGGGCTATAAACTCTCCCTGGGGCGCAGCGCCTATGTCCACCGTATCTGTCAGCCCTATGTGCAGTTGCTCAATCGCCATGTGAATACTCTGCTAATCCGCGCAGGTCTCTTTGCCGACAATGTCAAGGCAGTGTTTTGTGGCGGTGGGACAATGACTAGCAGGGTGCTGCAGGAGTGGGTAAGGCAAAAATTTCCCCAGGCAACGGTGGCGACCTTTTCCCCTAGTGCTAATGGTCTGGCGGTAGCACCCCGCTACTATGCTCTGTTGGACTTGACGCAGCAACAGTATTCCGACTTTTTTCTCCTCCACGAAATCTGTCAACTGGATTGGAGTCAACCCATGCACCCTGCCACTATCCTGCAACAGCTACAACAGCGGGGGATCAATGTCCATGCCTGCGTCAATCGGGTAATCAGCATTTTACAAAACAACTTACCTAAAGGGGTTATTCCCCAAGACCCTCTGGTAGTCCCCGACAGTAGCATCGAGGTATTTTTACAGGGAGGGGGGCTATTCGATCGTCTTGCCAACGGTTTCTATCAGATTGTGCCCTCCCAACTAAGCTGGCTAGACAGCTATTTGTCCCAACTGTGTAACAATTTACAGCAATCAATTCGGGAACCGATGGTGTTTTCCCCTCTGGTTTCCCAGGGGAGGGGGTGATCAGTTTCTTCAGTCTCTGGTGTATCATTAACCCAAGGGATTGGAGGGGCGATGGTAGTGCAAGTGCCACAGCAGTTGAAAATTAGCAGGGGGCTGGGGAAATACCAGGTAGTAGACCACTATGCCATTCTCGGTGCCCCCCTCACGGCGGAGCCAGAGGAAATTAGAAGTCGGTTTCTGACCATAGCCAAGACCCTACACCCGGACACTTTCCAAGGCAACGACCAGGAACGACTCCTGGCAACAATGCTCTTTGCTCGCTTAATCAGTCCCGCCTATCAGTTGCTGACAAACGATCGCGCAAGGGGGGAATATTTAGCTACCCTCAAGTTAGTTGTGCAAAACATCAAGAAGAAACAGGAACAGGTAGAAATCAGCAGTCCTGCGGCACAGAAATTGCAGAAGGAATTTCATCCTACGTTTTATCCTGGGGTGGTAGACAATCTGGCAGCTGATCTCTACCAAGATGTGAACAAGGCATTGAACACCGTCGCTGACCTCAGTGAAGTGAATTTAGTTTATCTCCTTGCCCAGGAAACGATCGTTATTCCCAAAAAGGCAGACCCCCTGCCCAGCGCTCCTCCTTCTTCTACTGCCAGTGCTCTCCCTGACTATGACAGTAAAATTCGCCGCGAGCTACAAATGGCGGAGTTATTCATTGGCAAAAAGCAGTGGACCGATGCCCTCAAGGAGTTAAAAGCAGCGGAAAAGAAGACGACGGAAAGCCCTACTCTCCACTATTTATTTGGGGTTGTGTATATGCAGCAGGGGTCGTTAGTTATGGCGCGAGCATCTCTGCAAAAGGCACTGAAGATGGACCCCAACCACCAGGAGGCGAAAAAGACGCTGACAGAGGTGGAGAAAAAGATGTCTGCCCCCAAACAGGAAGAGAAGAAGGGTTGGTTTAGCTTTGGTAAAAAGAAATAGGGAAGAGCAGCCCTGCGCTATTGCTGTGGGGAGCAATTTGGGGGATTCCTTGAGGATTGTCAACCAAGCGGTCACTGCCCTGGGGGAGGGAGTGAATGTAACAGCGGTGTCGCGGTGGTATAGGACGAAACCGATCGGCTATAGGGAGGGTCAGCCCTGCCTCCTGGAGCAACCAGACTTTATCAACGGCTGTGTCATTGGTACTACCTCTCTATCCCCTGGGGAGCTGCTAGAATTTTTACTGCGGGTGGAACAGTCCTTTGGCAGAGTGAGACGGCAAAAATATGACGCCCGCACCTTAGATTTGGATTTATTGTTGTACGCCGATGCCGTGATTGCCACTCCCCGTCTACAAGTGCCCCATCCCCGAATGACCGATCGGGGCTTTGTGCTCATCCCTTTGGCGGAGATTGCTCCTGATTGGTGGCATCCCCTAGCAAACCGATCGGTACTAGACCTTGCCCAGAGCCTCACCCACTCCCTCTGTCAACCTGTACCCCTGTAAACAATGGAAATTTGCCTACGCAGTGTCAGTAAGGTTTACGGGCGGCGGCGGGTAGTACAGCAGGTAAGTGTGTCCGTTGCCCAGGGGGAGATCGTGGGGCTATTGGGACCAAACGGGGCAGGGAAAACCACTACCTTTTATATTGCCACTGGTTTAGTGCAACCGGATGAAGGCTATGTCTGTTTAGGGGGCAGGGATATTACCCGTCTGCCTATCCATCGGCGGGCACGCCTGGGGATTGCCTATCTGGCGCAGGAACCGACTATCTTTCGCAATTTGACAGTAGCGGAAAATCTGCTCTTAGTTATGGAACAAACACAAGTCCCTCCTCCCAAGCGGCGCGAACGTCTGTACCAACTCCTGCAAGAATTTCGCCTAGAACACGTTGCCCACAGTTTGGGCATTCAGGTGTCGGGAGGAGAACGCCGCCGCACAGAAATTGCTAGAGCTTTGGCAGTGGGGATAGAGGGACCCAAATTTTTGCTCCTCGATGAACCCTTTGCTGGGGTTGACCCCATTGCTGTCGCCGAAATCCAAGAGATCATGGCAACCCTAAAGCAGCGAAATATGGGCATTTTAATCACGGACCACAATGTGCGGGAAACCCTGGCAGTCATCGATCGGGCTTACATCATGCGGGAGGGGGAAATCCTAGCCGCCGGGAATAGCCAGGAACTGTCAGAAAATCCCCAGGTGCGGAAATACTATCTGGGGGAGCGTTTTCATTTTTAACTCACCCGATCGGGCTTGAGCAATCCTCCCGCCAACACCGCACCCCCCAGCGAAAACAATACCGTAATTTTGGGCACACTTCTCCAGGCTAAAAATAACAGACAAAAAGCCACTAGATATCGGTAGGGGACGGCTCACCCCGTTGACCACACTGGTAGCTGCCACCGCGGGGCTAACCTGCCCCATGGGACTAGAAATACCGATCGCGCTCAAGCCAATCAAAGTGCCAATACCAGACTGGGGGGATAGCCAGTAGTTGTCTCTGCCATGCCACTCTGCTTAGCCACGGGCAACCAATCGGGCGGCGGTAAGCCCATAAAACACCACCCCTAAAATCCGCCATGTTAGGCGGGCGTAAGCCATAGGTCGTGATTAGCCAGTTTGCCAGGGGAGCTGTGATAATGGGAAAGAGGCCAAACCCCACGATCGTCAACCCTACCCCTAACCCCTTGCGATACCGTACGCCCCCGTGATCACCCATATAAAAACCCGTTATGGTCATACCAACAAACTGGCAGTGGCATTGAGACCAACCTCCTACGCCAAGGGCTTCCTGCAAATACTCCAGGCATAGATATACCCAAGCACAGCATGACCACCATCCCCAGGGGAATGAGCGGCCATCTCCTCCCCATACACAATTCTCCACAAAGCCGCCAATATTCTAGGGTCTGACCCTTGCATATTCAAGAAATTCTGCTATTTTATGTTCATCCAAAGCGACTGATAGGTTGCAGGGTTTAGACAAATGTGGTATTGAAGACGGGAGTGTGAGGATGTCCATGAGTGTAGAAGATGCCTTAGTCATTGTCGATGCTGTCTTACAGCAAAAACGTCTGAGTAACGTACAGGAACTCCTATTTCGCCAGGCATGGGAGGGCAAAACCTACATAGAAATTGCGGAAGCTTCTGGCTATGATGCCTCTTACATTAGGGATGTGGGTTACAAACTGTGGCAATCCCTGTCCAATGCCCTGGGGGAAAGAGTGTCCAAAAATAACTTACAAGTGGTATTTCGCCGCCAGTTAGCTCGCTGGCAACACCAGGGGACACCCCCTACCACCCCAGAAATACGCTATGTTCCTCCCACCCCCGATGGACGCTACATCGACTGGGGAAAAGCCCCTGACAGCAGTCTGTTTTTTGGCAGGGTCCAGGAACTAGCGGAACTGACGCAGTGGATCAAGGCAGACCAACTACGTTTAATCGGCATCTTTGGCATGGGGGGCATTGGCAAAAGCCTCTTTACTATTAAACTAGCGGAACAGGTAGAAGGGGACTTCCAGTACATTATCTGGCGCTCCCTCACCCACGCCCCTACCCCCCAAGAACTCCTGACGGATTTGCTCTGTTTTTGCCACCAGGGACAGGAACCCAAGGGCAGTTTGGATACCCTCCTCTCTCTTTTGATGAATCACTTGCGTCAGCATCGCTGCTTGATCATTTTAGACGGCGTAGAGGGAGTGATGGCAGGGGGCAAAACCACAGGTACCTACTTGCCTGGCTACGAGGCATTTGGGGAAATTTTCCGCCAGGTGGGAGAGGTAAAACATCAGAGTTGTCTTTTGCTCAACGGCAGGGAAAAACCCGATGAACTAGCTCCCTTAGAAGGGGAAACGGTGCGCTCCATCCAACTGCAGGGGTTAGAGGAAGAAGCCCTCGCTATGTTTGCCAAGGGTCTGTCTGACAGCGGTGCTGCTAGGGAACTGATGGAATTCTACGGCGGTAACCCTATGGCACTCAAGATTGTCTTCCGATCGATTCAGGAACTTTTTGATGGCAATGTGTCGGAATTTTTGGCACAGAATACCCCTGTTTTTAGCAGTATTCGTCAGATCTTGGACCAACAATTCCAGCGTCTTTCAGAGGTAGAACGCCAGATCATGTTTTGGCTGGCAATCAATCAAACCCCTGTCTCCCACAAACAACTGCAGGCGGATATGTCGGTCAACGGCAACTGCCCTGGTCTCTTAGAAGCTCTCTACTCTCTGAAGTGGCGCTCTTTGATTGAAAAACGATCGGAAGGTTTTACCCTGCAACCCGTTGTAATGATGTATGTCTTGGAACATGTGGTCAATGAAGCATTTGCCGCCATCATAGCAGGGAACCTCAGTTTTCTATCCCAGTATTTGTTGATCCGTCCTAGCTCTGCTCCCCCTATCCGCGAACGTCAGGTTCGCTTTATCCTGTATCCCCTAGTCAATCGTTTGACTACTAGTTTTGCCAATCGGGACCTCCTGGTTAACCATCTCAATACTCTCCTCAGCGGCAATGACCAGCATCTCTCTACCTACTGCTCTATGAATCTACGCTTACTACTGCAACAGCTACAACTGGAGGGAAAAGGCAGCCGCAGCTCAGAAATCGGGGAGATCAATCGGGTTACAAACTCCCTCGAACCCTTAGCTGCTCTCTAGTTAGTCTTTTTGTCCTGTTTGGCGACTTTGACAATTGCTGCCATACCTTTTTTGACCTCGGGGCGCGCAACTTTAGCCTGGGGGACAACGAGGGTAGTACTAGTGGATTTTGCTTTGGTGCTATATCTCCTCTCTGCTTCCTCATCAATGAGGGAGCTGACCAAGGCAAAGCAAGTATAGGGCACGACTATTGCCATAGAGGCAAGCAAAAGAACGCTTTCCCAGTACATTCCAGGTGCAAACATCTAAACTTATCCCCTAACAATAGCACATTGTACCAGTTTGTCTACTGTCCTGCTTTGGAAGCGCATCGGTACTGTTCTCCACCGTCTGCGCCAGCAATTAGGGGACAGCGATTTGTAACCGCACCCTGCCCGTCTCCTCTGGGGGAGTCCAATTCTGCAGCAACTGGGACCACAGGGTACCGTCACCCCCTTCCACTCCCACCCCCGCTACTTTGCCCCCCTCGATCGTTATATCAATTGTCACCTGTCCTTGGGGTAAGGCATTAGAGCGCAAATATTCCAGCAAACTGTTGGTGAGGGTTTCGGAGGTAGCGATTTCTACAGCATCGATCGTGACCGTCCGGGGTACAGCGGCAGCTTCAGGAGCTTCAGGCACTGGCTCAGGTATGGGAGGGGTAGCATCCTGGGAGTCTGGAATAGCAGCCCTAGGCTCTGGTGGTGTGGGGGGAGGCTCAACTTTCTCCGCAGGGGGGGGAGCAGGGGGACGGGGATAGACCCGAATAGGGGGCAGCTTGGGAGGAGACTGCGGTTGAGGGGGGGGAGGAAAAAAAGGGGGGTTGTTATGTTTCCCAGGGGGAGGGGGAGCAGGGCGTGAGCCTGGCTGAGGGGCAGGTTCGACAACCCCAGAGGGCACGGTATTGCTACGATGGGAGCGGGAAGCTAACCATACCCCTACCATTGCCCCCATCGTGAGGGAGGCAATCCCCACAATGACTGTTTTTAATGTTTCCCCCCCTTGTCTAGGGATAGCAGCAGAGGCAGGCAAGAGTAGGACTTCCCCCCGCAACGCCTCGATCGCTGCCCTGGCATCCATTAACTGTGTACTAGTGAGTTTTAAGCCCAGGAGGTAATGGCACTCTGGTAAGTTGCTAACCTGCAAAAAATTGCCCCCATAGCTATCTATCCCCTGTACCACCGTCCACAAGTAGGGAAGGTCTCCTTCTAGGCACTGGTTATCCCTAAAATGCAGTCTAAAGCGGAGGTCCTGGGGCGCTAACCGATCGTTTAACACCACCTCCGCCTGCCACCAGACCTGGAGGACACAGGAGGGCTGCACGTAGGAACGTTCCCGCCGCACTACTCCCGACTTTGTCGATTGGAATGGGACAGTTCTTCTGTTACCGCGTCAATAGCGGCATTGAGTTGGGCAATCTTTTCCTCCAGGGTGCGCGCCACATCCTTTGGCTCCAGTTCGGGGTTCTCCTCCTCTGTTTCCTCCCCTGCCCCACTACGCCAGTTCCAAGCGACAATTGCCCCGATCGTTGCTCCTATAGCGGTCCCCAGGAAGAATCCCCCCCAAAAGTTATCTCCCTTGCCTGCCATACTAGACCTCAATGCGCATCAACACCTGACCAAATTCGATCGGTTGGGCATTTTCCACCAGAATTTCCGCTATCCGCCCCGCTACCTCTGCTTCAATTTCGTTCATTAACTTCATAGCTTCTATGATACAGAGCGTCTGACCCTTTTTCACCATTTCCCCCACCTCCACAAAAGGAGGTTCCCCAGGGGCAGGAGAACGGTAAAATGTCCCCACCATCGGCGAGACCACATCCACCAACTTGCGGGAATCAGGGACAGGGGAGGCAGGGGGGGGTTCAGGGGTAGGAGAGGCAGACACGGTGGGTACCCCAACGGCGACCGTCTCACTTTTGCGCACCTGTAATTTCAGGTCTCCTGACTCCAACGTCAGTTCCGTGATGTCCGTCTCGTTGAGAATCTTCAGTAATTCCCGTAGCTGCTCCAGATTCCAATCCACCTAGTTTTCCCGTCCTAAATAAGAGTCATCCCTTGTGTCAATTTTGATGCGGTCTCCCACATTGACAAATAGGGGTACGGAAATTATAGCCCCCGTTTCTACCTTAGCGGGTTTGCTACCCCCTGTGGCTGTGTCACCCCTTACGCCAGGGTCAGTTTCTATTACTTCCAGCACAACAGTGTTGGGTAATTCTACATCAATCACCTGGTTGTTTTTGTTCCAGCGCACCACACTGACTTCCATGCCCTCTTTAATGTACTTGACCTTGGGACCAATCTGTTCCGCCGTGAGGGTGGCTTCTTCGTAGGTGTTCATGTCCATAAACACATAGTTGTCCCCCTCCTTGTAGGTGTGTTGCATCACACTTTTCTCCAGGATTGCCTGGGGCACCATTTCCCCGGCGCGGAAGGTTTTCTCTAACACGCTCCCCGTCTGGGCATTTTTTAGCTTGGTGCGCACGAAGGCTGCTCCCTTGCCTGGTTTAACGTGGAGGAACTCCACCACTTTCCAGACACTGCCATCTATTTCTACCGTTGTCCCAGGGCGCAAGTCGTTACTAGAAATCATTGTGCTCATACTTACCTTAGCCTCAGTATCTTAGCAAAAAAGAGGAACGCTATTGCAGATATTTGGGCAGTTGGTAAGATAAAGCTGTCGGCGTACCAGTTGCTGCTATGAAGAGTGCTGCCCATCCCAAGTCCTTTGCCCATGCCCCTAGGGCTACTGCTTCCCCCGTTGACCTGCAGCGCTTGCTCCAGCAGTTGGAGTTGGTGCAAAAGTTTGCCAAAGAAGGATTTTGGCTGACTCCTGTGGAGCTGAGTAATTTATTAGAAATTGACCCCCAACAACTACAGGGGCAGCGACAGTTTGCCTGGCGCAATTTTGTCTGTCATTTGGTGCGGCAACAACCCCAGGAGTTTTGGCAAATATCCCCTGTGGGCATCCTTGCTCCTACTACTCCCCCTGCGCAACCGGTTAGGAAAGAGGGCAATGTTATTCCTTCTGTTTATGCCCAAATTGAGAACTTCTTACCCTATGCCCAGTGGCAGGAATTACTGGAGTTTGTCTATACTCAGGAGCGCAATTTTGTCCCCACCAGTACCACTACAGGGGAGACGGATTACCGCCGCTCTATGATTCTCTATCACTTCCCCAAATTTAGTGAGTTGATGATCCAACGGGTGCGACAAATCTATCCCCATGTCCTCACCTATCTGCAGCAGCCCTACTTTGAGGTGAGCACGATCGAGTGTCAGTTAACTATGCACAATGACGGCAATTATTACCGCATCCACAATGACAATGGCAGCCCTGAGTGTGCAACACGGGTACTCACCTATGTCTATTATTTCTATCGCGAACCGAAGGGATTTACGGGGGGGGAATTGCGCCTGTACAACATGAAGGAAGAGGGGGGGTACTTAGTGGCAGCGGACTCCTATACGGATATTCAACCTCTTAACAACAGTGTTGTCTTTTTTATGAGTGGGGTGATGCATGAGGTTTTACCTGTCCGGTGTCCTAGTCGTTTGTTTGCTGACAGTCGCTTTACGATCAATGGCTGGCTACGACGGGCTTAATCTTTCTGGGGTGAGAGGGAAATTTCTGTCTGGTAGGGAAGGGAATTTTTAGTATATTTTGCTACCATAGCCCCTGCATTCTTTAGCGTTCTATGGCATTTCTAGGGGATTTACGGGGGCAACTGGCGGCCCTGGGGGCAGCATTTCTGTGGGCGGCAGTCTCTGTTTATTACACCCGCCTGGGTAAACAGCTTTCCCCTCTGCTCCTTAATTTGGCAAAGGGGATTGTGGCTCTTTTGTTGTTTGTGGTCACGATCGTGGTGCGGCGGGAATCCCCCCCCTTGGTGCCTGGGGAAACATGGCTGTTGTTGGCGCTCAGTGGCGTAGCGGGGATTGGCATTGGGGATACGGCGTTTTTCGCCTCTTTGAATGCCTGGGGAGCGCGGCGCACTTTGTTGATGGATTCCCTTTCCCCTGGTATGACTACGGTGTTGTCATGGTTATTTTTGCAGGAACATCTGGGCAGGGAGCATCTTCTAGGCATTGCGCTGGCAATTAGCGGTGTAGCGATCGTGGTGGGGGACCGCAGTGCGGGGAAGGTAGAGCAGTCGGAGCAGTTGAACGGGTTGGTCTATGGCTTGGTCTTTGTCCTGGCGCAGGCGATCGGTGTGATTTTATCGCGGGCAGCTTTGGCGGGTTCGCACATCTCACCCCTCTGGAGTACCACCACTAGATTGGCAGCGGGAGTGGCAGTGTTATTACCTTTGGTAAGATTGCCAGGTTTGACTAAGCCCCAGTGGGGGCGGGAGACAGTGATCGGTGTGGTAGTGGCAGCCTTTTTCAGCACCTATTTAGGCATTTGGCTGCAGCAGACTTCCTTGAAATTTGCCCCCGCTGCCATTGCCCAGTCCCTCAGCAGTATGGGACCAGTGTTTATTTTGCTCATCGGTTGGTGTCTGGGGGAAACGGTCAGTTACCGATCGTGGTTGGGGGTTGCCTGTGCTGTGGCAGGGGTGGTGTTACTGCTCAATGGTTTGGATAGCTAGGAGGCGAGAAGCCGCCAGCCGTTGCAGCCAAGCCCGCAGATAAGCGCGATTTTCTTCCCTGGCTTGGGGGTCGGGGGTATGCAGGGGATGGGGAGCTAGTCCCAGGATTGCCGCCGTTGTGACACAAAACATAGATTTTTGGAAGGAAATGCAGATTTGAATGCGCTCATCCTTGCCCTGGCGCTTGTTTTGGCGATAGTACTGGCGCAGATATTCAGGTATAAAATGACGCATATCCTGCATCAACAGGGTGGGGGGAATGCCCGCGCCCCCGATCGGTAGGGGGTCAGCATAGAGGGCACCGTAGTTAAAATCACTGAGATTGCGGGAAATGGCATGGACTTGGGCGTTGTAGCTGACTGTACCGCGAAAGGGAAAGGACCGGAAAAACACGGCTTCCACGTAGGGCACTGCCGCATCCATGAGAAAAGTAGCCCCCACCTCCAGGGGTAAAATATCGTACTCCTTGCCTTTGATTGTCACGCTATAGAAGATGGGTTTATCCGCTGCTGCTACCAAGCCCTGCAGAATGTGCTGTACCACCTGCGGAATAGTTTTTATCTCCCCCCCATCGTAGCGGTCACTGAGAGTAAGGAAGATAGGGGACATCACGGACCAAAACTGCCCCAGGACACTGTAGTAGACCAGCATCCGCACCTGTTCCAGCCACAGAGGCCCTAATCCCTTCCCCACCAATTGCCCCCACTTGGCAACAATTGCCCGCTCCGCTAGGGCTTGGAACTCCGCCGTATCCAAAAACCGATCGACTTTGCCCCCCCCATGTACCAGCATTGCCCGCATACAGTACTCCGCAAATTCGTAGTTAATACGATCGTGGCACCAGTGCCGCCACAGCTTTGCCAGGGAAACCTCGCCGTTGAAATATTTGAAAAAGGGGAATATTTCCAGGAATTGGTGTTGGGCAATGTAGCAGAGATTGCGCCAGTAGGCATCCAACACGACTCCATAGCTTTTGAGAACGCCCACTACTTCCATGACATTGTGGGGAGAGTCGGGCAGGAGAGCACCCCCCTGCTCCAGTCTGGTCAGGATGACTTCTAATTCAGGCAGCTGTGCTTTCTGTTTGGTAAGGGGCATAGCAGTACTTCTATCTATTTGTTATTTTGACATAGGCAAGACTTAAGGCTTGTGTAGGAGACAACTCCCGCCATTGTCCTGGGGCTAATTCCCCCAAGGTTAGATTGCCAATTTTTACCCGCACCAAGCGCAAAGTCGGCAACCCCACCTGGGCAGTCATGCGGCGGATTTGGCGATTTTTTCCCTCCCTAATTGTCATCTGCAGCCAAGTAGTGGGAATATGGGCACGGTAGCGAATGGGGGGAACCCGATCGGGTATATTCACCTCAATTACTTCCACCTGGGCAGGCAGGGTATGGTAGGGTTTGCCCTTAAGGTTGATGGTTACACCCTGGCGCAGTTGCTGTAGTTGTTGGGGTTGGGGAATACCTTCTACCTGTACCCAGTAGGTTTTGGGGTGGTGGAATTGGGGGTCAGTGAGGCGGTGTTGCAGTTTGCCGTCGTTGGTAAGAAGCAGGAGACCTTCGCTATCCTGGTCCAATCTGCCCACAGGGTAGACATGGGGAACAGGGATGTAATCTTTGAGGGTAGGAGCGTTACTAGCAGTGGGGGTAAACTGGCACAGTACGCCGTAGGGCTTGTGGAAAATTACATAGCGATAGCGTTGTACCATAGAGGAGATAGACTGACCTAAGTGCATGAAAGTTGCCTACTTTGATTGCCCGACGGGGATTGCGGGGGATATGTGCCTGGGGGCACTCCTACACTGTGGCGTCCCCTTTGATTATCTCCAGAATGTCCTCACCAGTCTAGGTATAGAGGCACAAATACAAATCACCCCCCAAACAGTGCTACGGCAAGGACAGGCGGCTACCTATGTACAAGTGGAATTTCCCCCCCAGGCGTACCACCACCATCGTCATCTGGGAGACATTCAGGCAATGATTGAGGGAGCGGACTTACCGAGGGCTGTCAAAACTAATAGTCTGAAAGTCTTTCAAGAACTGGCAGAAGCAGAGGGCAGAGTCCACAATCTCCCCCCCGCAGAAGTGCACTTCCACGAGGTAGGGGCATTAGATGCCATTTTGGATATTGTGGGTACCTGTGCGGGCTTACATTGGCTGGGGGTAGAAAAAATCTACAGTTCTCCCCTGCCCAAGGGGGGCGGTACGGTGCAGTGTGAACATGGGCGCTTACCGGTCCCTACCCCCGCTGTCCTGCAAATGTGGCAGAAACACCAAGTCCCGATCGTGGACAACGGCATCGCCAAAGAATTGGTCACCCCCACCGGCTGTGCTATTTTAACGGGTTTGGGGGCAAAGATCGGCACATTTCCCCAGATGAAAATCGATCGCTTGGGTCTGGGTGCGGGCACGCAGGACTTGCCCATCCCTAACATTTTACGCCTATGGATTGGGGAGACCTTCCCTACCACAGCACGGGAGACAATCACTGTCCTGGAAACCCAGGTGGATGACCTCTCTCCCCAAGTAGTGGCTTATACAGTGGAGGAGCTATTAACCCAGGGGGCACTGGATGTGTTTACCCAACCCGTGATGATGAAAAAGGGACGCTGGGGGACTTTGATTACTGTCCTTTGCCCTCCCGATCGGGCTAATGCCTTAGAACATATCCTCTTTCGCGAGACTTCTACCCTGGGCATTCGCCGCCGCGACCAGGAGCGTACCATCCTAGCAAGGGAATACAGTCAAGCAGAGACCCCCTGGGGCACCGTAGGGGTAAAAATTGCCCACCGCCCCGATCGTTCTACCCGCCAACCGGAGTATGAAGACTGCGCCCGCCTTGCTCGTCACCACAATGTCCCCCTAGTAGAGGTCCTCCGTGCCCTTGAGTAAACGAATTTGTGCCACCAAAAAAATTACGGGAATGATGCGGTTGTAGTTAGTGGCGATCCCTCGCCAGCCCAAGTCTGCTAAAAACAACAACCACAACGCCGGACCCATAAAAGCAAAAATCCCCCTTGCCAGACCGTAGCGGGCTGTAGCGATCGCCATGCCCCGTTTTGCCAAGACCGCCGACACATAAGCCTGCAGCCGTTGCCCGATCGCCATTCCCCCTGCCTTGAGAGCCTCCCGACTGACCTGATATTTGGCAAAATACCAAGCCACCTTCTTTGCCAACAGATGCAAGACCATCGGCTGTACAACCGTAGTGATTGCCAGTACCCCCGTCCCCTTGGCAGCCAGGGCAGCAAGTTGCGCATTGTCCCCCGCTTTGAGCACCCCCACCAAATCAGCCTGCAATTCCTGCCGTTCAGGGGGAGGTAACTTTTCCAGACTGCGGTGCAACAGCTGCAAATATAACTCCGATTCCAGTTGGGCTACGGTAGCAGTGGGCTGCGGTCGCATCTTGAGGTGGAAAAATACCCGCCGTAGGACATCCCGATACTGCAGGTGTTTTGCCTTGCCCCGCAACACTGTCATACCATCAGCGGCGAGAAACTGAAAACGCTGTACAATTTTGCTAATCAGAGTGTCCCGATCGAGACTTTGTACCTCCAGCACAGGGGGCAGGGTGAGGTGGTCAAGGGGATTAAAGCCCCGCTGGAAGAGAATATGGGCAATTTGGCACAGTTCCGCATCGCTAGCAAGATGGAGAGCAGCCACAAAATCGTCCATAGGTACTCCTTAAGGATTAGTTAATTTTGCCCAACAGCTATTAAATTTTAAGTTACGATCGATGAGTTAAATTAAGCGTAGCAGATGTTAACAGAATACCTAGTACCAATTTTCCTCCTGTTATCTACCCTCACCATCGTGGGCTGGCACTACCTGCGGGGGAAGGGGATAGGTAACTGGCGGCAGATATTGGTCATTCTCCTGCCTGGTATTAGTTATTTTGTCCTAGCGTTGGGGGGCATTCACATCAGCACGGAACTGTTTTTATCCTTTTGTTTGACCGCCATTGGTATTTACATTTTATTAGGGAATTATCCCCCTCCCCAGGAGGTAAAAGAAGTGAAGTCCGTCGTCAAACCGGACCCCATGGAGGTAAAGGAACACCTCAAACAGCTGCAGGGTATTTTTGGGGTGGAATCTTTTTATCCCACCGCCTCCCAACCCTTTCGGGATGGCTATATTTTTAGGGGCAACTTGCGCACAGAACCAGAACTTGCCTATCAACAATTAACAGCAGCTTTGCAGGCAAAATTTGGGGACAAGTATGAACTATTCCTGGTCAATGGACAGGATGGTAAGCCCATGGTGATTATTCTGCCGCCCCCAACCATACCATCTACTCCCTGGTGGCAAAATGTGTTGGCTGTTGTTTTATTGTTGTTGGGGTTATTAAGTGCCGCCGTGTTAGTAGGGGACTTTTTACACTTGGATTTGTGGACACAGCCTCTCCAGATTTTACCCTACAGTGGAGGCATTATTTTATTTTTGGGTCTACGGGAATACGCCCAGCGTTACATCGGTCGCGGCGCTAATTTGCGAATTACCCCCCCCTTTTTGTTGCCCTCCTTACAGTTAGGTGCCTTTGGTTTTTTCAGCCGCGTTTTGTCCTCTTTCCCCAATCGCAAAGTGCTGTTTGATTTTGCCGCTGCCCCTGCCCTCACTGGCGTAGTAGTATCGACAATTCTCTTAGTCTGGGGTCTAGTTCTCACCCCCAATTTAGAGCAGGGGATTGAAGTTCCCAGTCAGATATTTCAAACCTCAATTTTGATAGGCACGATCGCTAAGTTACTGTTGGGGCAATCTCTAGCTACAACTTTTATAGTACTTCATCCCTTAGTAATTTTTGGTTGGTTGGGGATGGTGATTACTGCTCTAAACCTATTACCCGCAGGACAACTGGAAGGGGGTAGAATTATGCAAGCCATGTTTGGGCGGCAGATAGCAGGGTGGGCAACCCTGTTTACACTCATCTTTTTAGCAATTGCTTCCCTCATTAACTCTTTAGCACTGTATTGGGCAGCAATAATTTTCCTACTGTTGCGTGACCAGGAACGCCCCCTCCACGATGAACTGACAGAACTAGACAACGATCGGGATGCCCTCGGTTTATTTCTCCTGTTTTGGACAGCAGTTACCCTGTTACCGATGAGTGGAGAAGTGGCAAGTTATTTAGGCATTGGGGGCTGAAGAGAAGGGGGGTAAAACTAAAGTAAATACAGCGCCATTGTCATTGCGATAGCTAATTTTCCCCTCTAACTGTTCTGTCAGGTCTGTGACCAGGAGAATACCCAAACTTTTAGCCTGAGTCAGATCAAACCCCGGTGGCAAACCAATACCATTATCCGCTACCGTAATCTCGATCCCTGTGGCGGTCTGTTGCACTTGAATTGTAAATTTCCCCTTGCCTTCCGGAAAGGCATACTTAACGGCGTTGGTGATCAGTTCATTGAAAATCAAACCTAGAGGGATAGTTTTCTCCAGGGGAATACTGATGTCAGGAATATCAATAACTGTTTCTATATCCTTAGACCGATCGGCATAGGTGGTAAAAATTGTCTGTACTAATTGCGTAACATATTCCCGCATACTGATGGCAGCAAAATTACCAGTTTTATAGAGCTGTTCATGTACCAGTGCCATGGCATAAATCCGATTTTGTGCATCATCAATTACAGGTAGAAGTAATTTATCCACCCTGCGGGACTGCATCCGCAAAATACTAGACATAATCTGTAGATTATTTTTGACACGGTGGTGTACTTCCTTAAGCAGGGCATTTTTCTGCCGTAATTCTGATTCCATTTTGTAGTACAAATTCAGCCGATCGATAGCTAAACCTAAATGATTAGTCACCTGGGACATCAATTTGATAGTAGTGGTATGCCATTTGGTAGGTAAGCAATTGAAGACAATGATAAAGCCCCAAACCTTATTATTTTGGATGAGGATAGGCAAAATTAGTTTATGGCTATCTTGGTAGTAGTTGCCCTGGCTAAATTCCCCTAGGAATGTATCACAATCAACTGCTGTAATGGCACCGTCCCTGGGAGATTGAAACGATCGAGTTACTTTGCCATCTCTAACCTGTAAAATAGACACTCGGTCTGCCTCTAAAAAGTATCGAATTTCCGTAGCAGCCAGGATGAGAATTTCTTGAATACTACCCGACCACCGTACCTGTTCTAGAATTAAATTGATCAGCTGTTCTTGACGGAGTTTTAATTCCAAAGCTTGATTTAATTCCATCAACTGCTTTACCTGTGTTTCCAAACGTTGATATAAGTCTGCCTGTTTAATTGCCAGGGACAGAGATTGACTGATGCGCTCTAGGAGTTTAATTTCTGTCGGCTGCCAAACTCTCTCCTGGTCGCAGTGATGCAAAATTAATAGCCCCCACAACTGGTCATCAAAAGTGAGACCAATTACAACTGTTGCCTGCACGCCCAAAGATTGCATGAATTGCCGCAAACATTCAACTCCCACCTGCTGCGGGCTATTGATCACAGAAATTCTGCCCTGGAGAAATGCCTGGTAGCATTCCTGCGGAAAAACCTCTGGGCTGAACTGCATATTCAATAACTCAGGGGTATGACTATCCACCGCCTCTGCCAAAACTTGCCCTGTACCATCAGGCATAATTTGATAAATGATGACCCGATGAGTCTGGATTAAGTCTCGCACTTCCTGCACTGTAACCTGGAGCATCTGTTGTAAATCAATTGTGTTGCGAATCCGATCGATAATTCTGTTAATTAACTTATCCTGTTCGTACTGCGCCCGCAGCAATAACTGGGATTCCATGAGGGCATTGGTACGGTTAAATACCATCTCTTCTAATTCATTGTTCAAACGCAGTAGTTCATTCTGAACAGCTATACGACTGATAGTTTCCTGATCGTTTTTAATCGCCACTGTTAGTTGGTCAACGATCGTTTGTATAAATTGTTGTGCTTCCGGTGTCCAAACATGAGTGGGACTAGTCTGCACTGTTAGACACCCCCATACCATGTCATCTAACTTCACAGGCACTAAAAGTTCCTGTTGATCAGCGTTGCTAAATATGACAGTCTCTCCCTCTAAAACTGCGGCAAAAAATGAGGCAGGGGGGGCACTGTAATCCTGGCAGTGCAGGGGGTAGCAGGATTGAATAGACCAGGTTAAGTTTTTAGGGTCATACTGTTGGATAGTAACTATGGCGTGGGGATAAAATCGTCCTATCTCTAGGGTGATATAGTTAAACTTTTCCTCCAAAGCAACAGCATCCTTGATACACCCAGCAAGGCGATAAAGGAGATGGGATTGGGCAAGTTGCTGTTGTAGAGAAAGGTAGAGATTACTTTTATAGATAGCAATTCCTAGTTGGACGCTGACACTTTGTAAACATTCCCTCTCTAATTCTCGCCACTGCCGTGGTTGTCTCTGCTGTACAAAAATCCCCCCCCATAATTTCTGGTCACACCATATCCCCGTCACCATTTGTGCCCTGATGCCCTGGGCTAGTAAAAACTCTTTGTATGCCTCACTGTAGTCAGCACTGCTCACATCACTGATAGTGATAACCTGATTTACTTGCCATACATGCTCGTCTATACACAACTGACAAATTTGCTGTTCCCCTGCTTCTGTCGCTGCCACAACTTTAGCAATAGCACGATTCTCAAACTGATAAATTAGCACCCGATCGCATTGTAAGTAATTCCCTAGGAGAGGTACAACTGCTTCTAAAAATTCCTGGTAATCCTGATTTTGCAATAGTATGTTAGCGATCGTGGCAATAAAATTTCCCTGGTTTCTCTGCTGTATTAGCTCTTCCTGCACCAACTTTTCCGCAGTAATGTCACGGCAAGTTATGACTACACCTAACACCTCTTTTTTTTGATTGCGATAGGGATAGTAAGTCACACTCACATAACGGCGACCAATACGGGGATAGGTAAACCAATCGGAAAAGGTGACAAATTCCCCCTGCAGACAGCGATCCAATTTGGGTTTTATTCGGTTAAACTGTTCTGTACCAATTATGTCAGGGAAATAAGTGTAAAACACTTCCTCAGCGGGTTTATCAAACTTGGCTAAAAAAAGATTGTTCGCAAACTGAATAACATAATCCCGATCGATATAGATGACAGAATCGGAAATAGACTGAAAGATGTTGATAAACTGTTCTCTACTTTTTTTCAGGGCTGCTTCCATTGCTTTTTGATAGCTAATATCTTTGACTATACAGACATAGTATTCTTCTCCTTCAATTTCCAAGGGAGTCACCACGACTTCCGCATCATAGGTAGAACCATCCTTACGGTGATGCACCGCTTGATAGACATTAGTATTGATCCTACTAGGGCGGATATGGTCCTTAATTTCTGGCTCCCAATCCTTAGGGCTTAATTCTAGTAGTTCCGTCATTGTATAACCCAACATCTGAGCAAATTTGGGGTTAGCTTCAATCACCCGATCGTTTTGTAAAATCACTACCCCATTAAAGGAATTGTTGAGGATGCTTTGAATGCGTTGGGAGAGATTTTGTTTTTGCCGTTCTGCTTCCCTTTGGGCAGTAATATCCTGACAAGTAATCACTACTACCAATACTTCGCCTTTGTCATTACAGCGGGGAATAGCATCGACAGAAAACCACTTTTTATGGGGCTGAGTAATGCCCAAAACCACCTGGCGAACAGGTTGTGCTGTGCTAATGGCTTGGTAAAATGGTAACTGTTCTGGCAATAGAGGTTTGCCATCTGCACCAACCACACCCCTGTGAAAGATAGGATGTCCAATTACCTCCGCCTCGGGTAAGCCTAGGAATTGACAAGCACAACTGTTAGCCCACAAAACTGTGCCCAAAATGTTGATCAGATAGACACCGATCGGTATCTTCTCCCAGAGGTCAACGTTGAGTACTTCCTGGATGTTCATCTTGGGGCAAGTAGGTCAAATAATTATTATATTCATTATTTTAACTGCGAAAAACCGCTTGTGCGGGTGACAAAAAATGTATACTATAGCCCAACATTTGAGATCACCACTTTAGATGATGACAGTATCAGAAAAGTTTCAACACCTACGACAGCGGGGTGAAGCAGCTCTCATCCCTTTTATCACCGCGGGTGACCCTGACCTGGAGACAACAATTGTAGCACTACAAGCCCTCGATCGGCATGGGGCTGATTTTATTGAGCTGGGTATTCCCTATGCTGACCCCCTGGCGGATGGTCCCGTCATTCAAGCAGCGGCAACGCGGGCATTACAACGGGGGACTAACTTTGCAAAAATTTTGGAAGTTCTAGAAGAAGTCAAGGACAAAATTACCGCTCCTTTGATCATTTTTTCTTATATCAATCCCATTTTGCAGTTGGGAGTTTCTAAGTTTTTGCAGCAGATATACGATCGGGGGGCAAGAGGCTTAGTAGTACCTGATTTGCCATTGGAAGAAGCGGCAGTTGTTCTACAGCCAGCAGCAGAGATCGGTATTGAAGTTACTCTATTAGTGGCTCCCACGACACCGCAAGAGCGCATGGCAAAAATCGCCAATCATTCCCAGGGGTTTATTTATCTCGTCAGTACAACGGGAGTAACGGGAATGCGGGCGCAAGTCGGTAAAAGAGTACAGAAGATGTTAGAAGAATTACGGAAAGTCACGGATAAACCGATCGGAGTGGGTTTTGGCATTTCGCAACCAGAACACGCCCGCCAGGTAATTGCTTGGAACGCTGATGCTGTGATTGTCGGCAGTGCTATGGTCAAACGTCTCCATGAGGAAGGAGTGCCAAGTATGGCAGAACTCTGTGCAAGCCTCAAAAGAGCGATTAAATGGGAAGAAACGATCGGCTAAACTTCAGGTGTTCATCTCTGCCGTTGCACATTGGTACATTTCTTCTGCAATGCGCCAGAGTTCAATACCTGTATGCAGATGGCGGTCGTCAAAGTTATTGGTGAAATAGTAGAGTTCTTCTATGCTATCCCCCAGTTGATTCAGACAGTGAAAGAGATATTCCGCTACTCCCGCCTGGGAACTGGGATTGGGAAAACAGCGGAATAAATACTGTGCCTGAGTGTGCCCTGCCCGACAGGTCTCCAAGTAGTCTAAAAAGGCAGACATGAGGTCATCATCAAAGGGGTCAGCAGCAAGGGCATCAATTTGCTCTTGTAGTTGTCCGAGGGTTTGGTCTAAAAAGCGACAGACTGGCTTATAGACTTTGGCTATCCATTCCTCTACCTTTTCATCTTCTGTTTTACCTCTATTTTTCAGACCCTGGGGCGGAACGTTGGTGTTAGTTGCCGATGCTATACCAATGCTAATATCATAGGAAGCGCGACTTTTGGGATTACTCAAAGTTTCATAGGCAACATTTATTTGCGCTATTTTTTCATGGTTATCTAAGTGGTGATTGAGGTCAGGATGGTATTGTTTGACCAGTTGGCGGTATGCCTTTTTAATTTCCGTTTGGGGAGCATTGTATCCCACCTGCAAGATGGTGTAGTAGTTGGGAGTTTGCATAGGAAACAGTAACTAAAAGACAGTTTAATTATACCCAATCAGCTCGGTTCCCGATCGAGCCAGAGACCTAACAATACTAAATTATTTTCCAGGCGTTCAGTAGATACTAATTGCCTGAGGTTGGTTTGTATAGTGTCGGTGGTAATATTGTTTTTCTTTAACAGAGCATGAGTTTTATCTTTAATGGGTTTAAGCAGAAGGCGAATCTGTACGGCACGAATATTATCAGGGGCGCTGTCTTCTACAAGGGGAAAACGCTGCAAAAAGTAGAGAGAAGTGAAATCCTGATGCTCAATTATAGCATTTATCTCCAGGGTAATTTCTTCCATAAGTTTTTGATGCACATATTTCATCACCACTGGTTCTAGGGTAAATTGCACCTCTGCATCAGGGCTTTTTTCAATCAAAGACCGCCACCGCAGCGATTCCAAAGCATCGATTAACTCTGACCCACTGCTACTAATTGCCATCGCTTCCCGCAATTCCTGTAAACCGATCGGGCGGCGCTTTAGTGCCAGCCAATATAAAATCTCTTTTTCCAAGTCAGACAGGCGATTAAACTGTTCATACAATAAACTGCGCAGGACATCCCCTAAACTGAGAGCAGTCTGCCTTAAAAATTCCGCCACATTGCCATTAAATAATTCCTTAATTGTGAGGGCAACTAATTTCAAAGCAGAGGGATTGCCACGATATTGCTGAATTAGCTCATTTACTCCCGTTAAGTTGGGGTCAAACCCCTTGGCACGCAGTAATTCTTTTGCTCCCTCCAGTTGCATTCCCTGCAGTTTTAAGGATCGAACGGGCAATTCTTCCCCCTGCAATAACAAAATTTCCTTGGGATGTTCGCGGCTGAGAATGAGGACACAACTCTGATGTCTTTCTGCTCCCAATCTTCTCAGTAAAGTGCCATAACTTTCACATCCCAGACGATACGACCCCGCCAATTCTCCGTCCTGCAGGACTGCTTCAAAGTCATCGATCACTAACAGACAGCGTTGTTGTTTTAGGGCAGCCAGTAAATCCCCCTCCGTATTCCCCAGTTTTTTACTCCAGCCCTCTATCACTTGGGACAAAGGTAGAACATAGCGTAAAGACCGCCACAGGACTAAACTAAAATGATGATTGATTTGCTCTACTAGTTTGACAGCCAAAGCGGTCTTGCCAATGCCCCCCATGCCCCAAATAGCCACCACACGACAACGATCGTGGACAATCCACTGTTGTAAGGTCTGCAGTTCATCTCTTCTCCCAAAAAATTGCCTTACTTCGGGAGCCTCCCCCCAATCAATGTGAGTAGGTGTGGGCGCCGCCTGCCGATCGGGGTAGCGATAATTTGCCAACCATTCACTAATTTTTTCCCAGCGCAGGGTGTTGGGGGGCTGCCCTGTGAGGGCTTCAATGTAGCGATAGAGTCCCTTGTTTAACTCCACCCGCAGTGCCCCGGCAGTCCAGGCTAATTTGTGCGCGATTTGCCCTGGTCGGTAGCGGCAGAGCAGTCCCCGCAAACAAGCTTTCTCGATCGGTTTCAGTTCCTTGGCGCTAATTTTTTCTAAATCATGGTAGAGGCGCGTTAAATCCCACTCCTGGGCAGCTTCCGAGAAGGCTTGCTCGATAGGGTCAGAGGTTGCCAGCATGGAACTTGTCGGCTCACTAGAGGCATTCTAGCATCCCCGGGCGGCAGTCACATCCAGGACTTCCCCTTGCCATTTCCCCTGGTACAGGGGTTGTACAGCAAAAGCGATATGGACTCTGCGCCATTGTTGCAGTTTTCTTGCTAGCTCTCCCTGCCCCTGCCAGATAAAACTTGTCCCTCTTATGTTGAACTCAATATCTTTAATATCTTTTTGTGACCTTATGTCCAGCCGTATGACTGCATCTTGCAGGCAAAAGATAGGTCTTTCACTGGCAAAAGGTTTTACCATTTTATAGAACTCAAAATTTAGAGGGGGAGATAACTCACTGTCAGAGAGAGTGGCTTCAATTGGCAAATGTAGCGGGGAATAACTACTACGGTATTGACTGCCTAACCGTCGCCATAGTTGTACAACCTGCGGAATTCTCTCTGTCGCCACAGTAAAAAGACCGTTCTGTTGCCAATCTAGCAAAAGAGCAGAGGCTTGTTGTAAAAATAAAGACCACCCAGGGGTTGTGACACCTTTGCCCTCGGCACCAATTAAGAACACAGGACAGTCATATTCCCGCTGGAGTTTGCGGGCTACTGCTGTCAAAGCTGTCATCTCTGTCCACTGCGGATTGTACAAGGCAATGGGGGGACGGCGAGCACCCGCCAACATATACTTAGCCATCAAGTGATACTCCTGGGCAGTGGGAGAGAGAGGAGAAAAATGCTCCTGCAGGCGTGCTTGAATTGCTGCTTTATCTTGGGGAAACTTCAACTCTGAAGGCATCCACAGAAATTTCATCGGGCAGCTTTTAATTGACTCTGTACACAGTAGTTGTCACCTTGCCATCGGGCTGCAGGGTGAGGCGGCGAAAGCCAGGGGGTAGATTGTCCGTAGCAAAGTCAGGGCTATGGGGCTTAAATTGGGCACAGGTAGAGGGAGTCACCAGACAGCGCACCATGCCCTTGGCAGTAAACCGCAAGACCTCCTGTTCCTGGTGAGCGTGTCCTGCAATCACTACTTTCACCTGTGGATAACTGCCGCAAATGCGCCAGAATTCCTCACTGTCCTGTAAGCCCAGCCGATCGAGCCAGGGGGAGCCTAGGGGCAAAACAGGATGATGGAGAGCAACTAACGTGGGCAGCTCAGGATACTCTTGTAAAGCTTGCTCTAGCCATAGAAGGGTACGACTCCCCAGTTTCCCTTCCACCAACCCCGGCACCACGGAACTCAGTAAAACCAAATGCCACCCTTCCACTACCACCGATCGGTTGATTGCCAAACTGTCAGGGGGGATAATCTCTGCCATCGCCTGCAGGTCATCGTGATTGCCAGGGAGATAGTAAGCAGGAATACTTAATTGCTTTACCTTTTGTAGGAGACGGCGGTAGGAAGGCTTGCCTCCATCCTGGGTTAAGTCCCCTGTCAGGAGGAGTAGATCGGGGAGGTTTCGCTTTAGGTGGGAGAGGACACGATCGAAGCTTTTGTCCGTATTCACACCCAGTAACACTTGGCTGGGGTCGTCGCAGAGGTGGATGTCTGTCAGTTGCACTATTTGCAGGGGCATAGGGAACCTTACCAGCCAGTTGTCATAAATGTTAAATATGATAACTTAGGTCTAGCTCCGCCCCCATGATCTAGATCACTGTGCCCAAGTCCCGCACTTACCATGACCCCATTCACGGCGCAATTACCCTAGAGGGAGCTGATCCCATTGAGGGGATGTTGATTCGGCTGATTGATACGCCAGAGTTCCAGCGCCTCCGCCGCATTCGCCAGTTGGATACTGCTTTCCTGACCTTTCATGGGGCAGAGGGTTCCCGTTTTACCCATTCTCTGGGGGTGATGGCTTTGACCCGCCGTGCCTTTGACCCTATAGCCCACCGCTACCCTGAGTTGTTGCCCCAGCGGGCAGTAGTCCTAGCCAGTGCTCTGTTGCATGATTTGGGGCATGGTCCCTTCAGTCACGCGGGGGAGGAAATTTTCCACAACCACCACGAACAGTGGACCTGTCGCTTGATCACCAATTCTACTATCACGGATATTCTGCAAGGCTATGACCCCGATCTGCCCCTCCATCTTACCCAGGTCATCCGCCACCAGTATCCCATCCCCTTTGTCTATCAGTTGGTGTCCAGCCAGATTGACTGCGATCGGTTAGATTATCTACAGCGGGACGGCTATTTCACAGGGGCACAGTACGGACACCTAGACCTCGATCGCATTCTCCTTGCTATCACCTATGACCCCTGCACCCGAGAGTTAGTGATTACCAGAAAGGGGCTAGTAGCGATCGAGCACTATCTCACCGTGCGCTATTTCATGTACAACCAAGTTTACAATCACCCTAAGAACCTGGCTGCCCGCTTTACCCTGGGCAAAATTTTGCAGCGCGCCCAGAAATTACTACAGGATGGGAAGCTCACCGCCGACCCCATTGTCACCCGCTGGCTTCTGGAAGACCCCAACCAACTAGATGTAGCCACCTACCTAGAGGCAGACGATACCAACTTTTTGTACGCCATCAAACAGTGGCGATACCACTCTGACCCCATTCTGGCAGACCTGTGCCGCCGCTACCTCGATCGGGATATTTTTAAGGCAAAAGACATAGGGGGACTCTCCGAGGCTGAACAACAGGCACTTCTGGAACAAATGCAGCAACTCCTCTCCCACCAGGGCTATGACCCTGACTACTACTGTGGCATCCGCACCACCCTCACCAAGGGCTATACCCTCTACCAAGGCGGCATCCAAGTCCTTCTGGAAGACCACCTGGTGGAAATCTCCCAACTCTCCCCCCTCATCCAGGCTCTTATCCAACCCAAGCACCGCAGCTGGCTCATTCACCCCCGCCTAGCCCAGTACCCCTGGCAGTAGTACTACTTTTTATCCGTCTCGTGACCGTGCTCCAGGGTATCGATCGTGTTTACCACCGAGATTTGCCGCATATGGGAGCGGGGCGCCTTTTGAATATCATCGCGGATGGATTCCAAGTCGATATAGCGATCGGCAACATTGATAAGATGGTCACTGGTCATAGAGCGCAGACTCACCACCTCCACCCGTACCCCGCGGTAACTGGCAGCATCCACGGCATAGGCTAAATCCCCATCCCCACTGACCAGCACCGCCGTATCGTAGGAGCCAATCAGCGCCATCATATCCACCGCAATTTCCACGTCCAGGTTAGCTTTTTTCGACCCATCGGGGAGCTGCACCAACTCCTTAGAGATCACGCGATAGCCATTGCGCCGCATCCACAACAGGAAGCCCTGCTGTTTTTCGTTTGTGCGGTCTACTCCCGTATAAAAAAACGCCCGTAATAAGCGAGAATTGCCCGTCAGGCGCTTCAATAATTTGGTATAGTCAATCTCAATACCCAACTGTAGGGCAGCATAGAATAAATTAGAACCATCAATAAAAATAGCAATGCGACCACGGTCCTCCAGCGTATGGTCGGCGGGATAACTAAAGTCGTGGTCACCGGAATTGTTAAACATGGCTTACCTTAAAACTCGCTAGTCAGAACACGCTCCTTCAAACACAACATACCTAGCATAAGTACAAATGCTTAGGTCAAGTTTAGCAAATTTTAGCGATAGAGCGCAAGTTATTGTTTTACCTCAATCCGCTCAAACAGAGGCTGGGGTTTGGGTAAATCCCTACCTGGTTCTAGTCCTCCCCACACCGCTTCTGTCCACAGGAACCGAGGTTCTAGGTGCAACTGCCGCCAAATTTTGCTACTCAGACTAGGAGTGATGGGGTAGAGGCAGAGACCCACCAACCGTAGCGCCTCCAGGACACTGTAGAGGATTTGTTCTACCTCCGCCTGGGCACCAGCTTTGTACAGTTTCCAGGGCGCCCGATCGTCTATTAGTTTATTCCCCTCCCGTACTACCGCCAGTACCGCCTGGCACACCTCCTGGAAGGCTAACACCTCATAGCTCCGCTGTACTTGCTGCACCATCTGGGCACAGGCAGTAGATAGATCATACCCGCGGGAGGGCACTTTGCTATCACAGTATTTGCAGACCATACCCAAACTGCGATTTAAGAGATTGCCCAAACTATTTGCCAAGTCAGCATTGAGAATTTCCACAAACCGCTGCTCACTGAAGTCCCCGTCCTTGCCAAACTCAATCTCCTTCAGGAAAAAATAGCGCACTGCATCTGCCCCATACTGCTTGACCAAGGCAAAGGGATCGATCGTGTTCCCCAGGGTCTTACCCATTTTGAGACCGTCTTTGGTCAGGAAACCATGCCCAAACACCTGGCGCGGCAGGGGCAATCCCGCTGACATCAACATGGCGGGCCAATAGACAGCATGGAAGCGCAGAATATCCTTGCCTATGATGTGGACATGGATGGGATACCAAGTTTTCAAAGCATTTGCTAGGGTAGGGGCATCCTGGGGTTCTAGGAGGGCAGTGATATAACCCAAGAGGGCATCAAACCATACATAGAGAGTCTGGCTCTCATCAATGGGCACAGGGAAACCCCAGGTAGTATAGCGGGAGATAGAGAAATCCCGTAAGCCCTGCTGTACAAAGGCAACCACCTCATTGCGGCGGCTCTGGGGTTGGATGAAATCTGGCTGCTGGCGGTAGAGTTCCTCTAGTGCCTCCTGGTAGCGGGACAGGCGGAAAAAGTAGTTAGTCTCGTCCCGCCACTCACAGGTCACGGTGGGGTGAATGGGGCACTTATTCCCCTCTAGTAACTCCCGTTCTTCTTTGAACTCCTCACAGGCGACACAGTACCAACCCTGTTGCTGTCCTGGGTAAATATCCCCCCGCTCATACACCCGCTGGAAAAATTCCTTGACAATGGGGTAGTGCCTGGCATCCGTCGTGCGCACAAACCGATCGTACTGGATATCTAGCAATTGCCACAGGGACTTGAAGCCCTCCACCATCAAATCGCAGTGCTCCTGGGGGGTGCGGTTGAGTTTAGCGGCTGCCTGCTGAATTTTTTGTCCGTGTTCGTCACAGCCCGTCACAAACAAGGTCGGTGTCCCCGTCATACGATAGAAGCGCGCCAAGGCGTCCGCCGCGATGGTGGGGTAGGCACTGCCCATGTGGGGCAGGTCATTGACGTAGTAGAGGGGTGTAGTTAAGGCAACCGCTGGCATAGAGATATTCTAAAATTGAAGAAAAGCAAAGTATATTATTCATGTACCCCATTCTATGGCAGATTAGAGTACAACTGGTAATATACCCCTGGAAAAACTCAAAGGTGGCACCATGATTGAAATGAAGGTGGCAGGTATTGCCATAGACGCTATCAGTCATCATCCTATTGTTTTCCTCCAAGATACCGCCGATCGCCGTGCCCTCCCCATTTGGATTGGTGAGGCGGAAGCAAAAGCGATCGTGGCTGCCCTCGACCCCAAACCCTCTATCCGCCCCATGACCCATGAACTATTTGTACATCTCTTGCAGGCGTGGGGGATGAAGTTAGAGCGGGTTGTAATTCACTCCCTCAAAAATAGCACCTTCTATGCTGTCCTCACCGTGTCCCAGGGGGAGACCAAGAAAGACATCGATTCCCGTCCCAGTGATGCCATTGCCATTGCTCTGCGGGCGGGCTGCCCCATTTGGGTCATGGAGGAGGTGATTTTGCAGGCCTCTGTACCCGTGAACCAGGATGCGGATGAAGCGGAGCGCCGTGCCTTCCGCGAATTTTTAGAAAATCTCAGCCCCAGCGACTTTGCCAAGGGTATTCAAGGTTAAAAACTACTAGACAACCAGCGCAATTGCCCCTAGAATATATCCGCACTTTAGGACTGAGGGGAGGTTGTTATTTCTGAGCAACTTGACCTAACCGTTAGTTTACGGGGCAGAAGGGACATCCACGATAACTACCAGGTGCTGCGCTTTACGGGTCTCCTGGATGCTTTTTCTGAGCCAGCCTTCCGTAAAGTGGTGAGTAGGTGTATTGAAGAGGGTCCCAAGCACGTGATCCTGGATTTCTCAGCCATAGATTTTATCGACAGTTCAGGGCTGGGTATTTTGGTGCAGATGGCAAAGAAGTCCCAAGCCAGTGGCGGTACCCTGCAAATAGTCAGCAACCCTAGAGTAAAGCAGACCGTGAAACTGGTGCGCCTGGAGCAACTCCTTCCCCTCAAAGCTTCTCTGGAAGAGGCATTAGCAGCCATTGGCATCAAGTCTTCCGAAGTAAATCCCTAGGACTGCTCAAGAAAGTTAGGAGGAATATGCCCTAGAGCGGTAACATGGACTATGATAAACGTAAAGAATTGTATTCTTATAACATAACTTGTTACCCCTAGAGGAATAGTAAAAGATGGGACTACCTTGGTATCGGGTACACACTGTACTCATTAACGACCCCGGTCGTCTGATTGCTTCCCACTTGATGCACACCGCCCTGGTGGCAGGTTGGGCAGGCTCGATGGCACTCTACGAAGTGACTACCTTTGACCCCAGTGACCCTGTATTTAACCCCATGTGGCGGCAGGGAATGTTTGTAATGCCCTTTATGGCGCGCCTGGGTGTGACTAGCTCCTGGGGGGGTTGGACGGTAACGGGGGAAACTGCTCTCAATAGCGGTTTTTGGACCTTTGAAGGTGTAGCGATCGCTCATATTGTGCTCTCTGGTCTGCTGTTCTTGGCAGCCTGCTGGCACTGGGTGAACTGGGACTTGGAGTTGTTCCGTGACCCCCGCACAGGGGAACCTGCCTTGGATTTGCCCAAGATGTTTGGTATCCACCTGTTTTTGGCGGGGATTTTGTGTTTTGGTTTTGGCGCTTTCCACCTTACGGGCTTGTTTGGTCCAGGGATGTGGGTGTCCGATCCCTTTGGGCTGACGGGGCACGTGGAGCCGGTAGCGCCGGATTGGGGTCCCAATGGCTTTAACCCCTTTAATCCCGGAGGAGTAGTGGCTCACCATATTGCCGCTGGCATCGTGGGGATTCTGGCTGGTCTCTTCCACTTGATTGTGCGTCCGCCGGAAAGGCTGTACAAGGCACTGCGCATGGGGAACATTGAGACTGTCCTCTCCAGCAGTATTGCGGCGGTGTTCTTTGCGGCGTTTGTGGTGGCAGGGACTATGTGGTACGGTTCTGCTACGACCCCCATCGAGTTGTTTGGTCCTACCCGCTATCAGTGGGATAGTGGCTACTTCCAGCAGGAGATTCAACGCCGCGTCCAGGCGGAACTCAACAATGGCGCTACTCTCTCGGAGGCATGGTCTGCCATCCCTGATAAATTGGCATTTTATGACTATGTGGGCAATAGCCCTGCCAAGGGTGGTCTGTTCCGCACAGGTCCTATGAACAAGGGGGATGGTATTGCCAAGAGCTGGTTGGGGCACATTGTCTTCAAGGATAAAGAGGGGAGAGAGCTATTTGTCCGCCGTCTGCCTAACTTCTTTGAGACGTTCCCTGTGGTGCTCCAGGATGCTGATGGTATTGTGCGCGCTGACATTCCTTTCCGCCGTGCGGAGTCCCGCTACAGCTTTGAACAGGCGGGGGTGACGGCTGAGGTCTACGGTGGTGCCCTGGATGGGAAGAAGTTTACTGACCCGGCGACGGTGAAGAAGCTTGCCCGCAAAGCACAACTGGGAGAAGCTTTTGAGTTTGATACAGAAACCCTCAACTCTGATGGTGTGTTCCGCACTAGCCCCCGCGGTTGGTTTACCTTTGCCCATGCTGTGTTTGCTCTCCTCTTCTTCTTGGGGCATATCTGGCACGGGGCACGGACGCTCTTCCGCGATGTGTTTGCTGGTATTGACCCTGACTTCTCTGAGGAACTGGTAGAGTGGGGTGCATTCCAAAAGGTCGGCGACAGAACTACAAAGGTGGAGGCGTAAGCTATGGAAACAATTACCTACGTTTTTATCTTTGCTTGTATCATCGGTTTGTTCTTCTTTGCTATCTTCTTCCGGGAAGCGCCTAAGATTGAATCTAATCGGTCGAGCAAGAAGTAATAAGTAATATTTAATAGGGTGTTCCTACGGGGACACTCTTTTTATTAGGGTTTGGTTATGGTATGGAATCTCAAACAATTTGCTGATACTCTCAGTTTTTTTGGGGCACTGCCAATTATCAATCTTTTACAACCAGCTCCTAGGGTGGCAATTACTGTGAGGGATAATGTAATTTTTGATTTCACACAACCGCAACCTGATTATGCCTTAGCCTGGGGTTCTTTGGATGATGTGGTGATGGGGGGTAGTAGTCAAAGTAGTTTGGTCATCCGCGAAAACGCTGCTCTCTTTACGGGTATAGTTTCTACGGCGAATGCAGGGGGATTTGTCTCAGTGCGCACGCGTAATTTTGACCCTCCTCTCGATTTATCCCAATTTCAGGGGATTTCTATAACCGTCAAAGGGGATGGACAGCGTTATAAGTTCTTTCTCCGGGATAGTACGGGTTGGGATAGTATTGCTCACAGTTGTTCCTTTGACACGATCGCTGACAGTTGGACTGTTGTTACCCTGCCTTTTGTGGAATTTGTGCCTGTCTTTCGGGCGCGACGTGTGCCTGGGGCACCACCCTTGAATCTGCGATATATCCGATCGCTGCAATTGATGTTGAGCAAATTTGAAATAGATGGCAGGTTAAATCCCCATTTTCAACCTGGTACTTTTTGTCTGGAAATTGCTAAAATCAGCGCAGTTCCTTAATGGAAATGTTGGCAAGTTGCTGATAGGTACGGGGAAAGTGCATGGCTAGCGCAATAGATAAACTGACCATGTAGAGAGTGAGGGCAGACCACAAAATATGGTTGTTTTGGTAGTACATTGCTAGGAGAGCGAGGGGTAAAAAGCCAAGGAAAAAACTGGAGATGGCAGAATTGCGCAATACCTCCCCCTCCTTGAGACCAATAAAATAGCCTTCTAGCATGAATGCCAAGGCAGTAATTACTAATAGGGGCAACAACCAGAGGTCATAGTTGAGGATAGCTGCTTCAATTTCCGTGTGATTAGTGAGCAGACGGAATACCTGGTGGGGGAAAAGAATTGTCAGCATGGCGACAGATACAGCGATCGTGGTGCTAGTGACAATCGACACCTGCAGCAGGGGTAGGATTTGTGTTACTTTCCCCTCTTTCTGTAAGTTGCCCACCAAGGACTGGGTGGTCATACCAATACCTTGAATAGTGAACTGACTGAAGAGGGCAATTTGTATGAGTAAACCATTTTGGGTGAGAATTTCTGTCCCCAGTTGGGCACTGATGTTAGTAAAAATGGCATAGACGGAAATTAGTAATAAAAACCGAATTAAAATATTTGCCTTGAGGGTGACTGTGGCAGTAAAAGCTTCCTTGGCAAAAATGGTGGCTAAACTAATAGAAGTAAATGCCCCCCCGCTCGTTTTGATCGCTACTATGCTGCCAATGAGAAATGCTGAGTATTGACTGAGAGCAGTGGCTAAACCCGCCCCCCAACTGCCCCAACTGTTGATGCAATAATAATCCAAAATGACATTCACCCCATTGCCAGCGATGGACATCAATAAAACCGTGCCAGTTTTTTCTCTGCCTAGGAACCAACCAATTAACACAAAGTTAGAGAGAACAGCTGGTGCACCCCAAATTCTGCCATCAAAGTAATTCATGCCTGCTAGTTCAATTGCAGGGTTGCTGTTTAATAGCCAAAAACCCAGGCTTCTAATGGGATATTGCAGGATCAAAATAGCGAAACCGATCGTGAGGGCAACAAACAAACTGCGCAGTAATACTTTTACTTCCGTTTCCCGATCGGGGGCGCTGGCAGTGAGGGCGTTAGTACTGGAGCGCAAAAATTTGAGAATGCGATAGAGATAATCAAACAAAATTCCCCCTAAAATTGTGCCTGCTAATTGGTTAATATCTGCCAAATGTCCCAGGAAAGCCGTGTCAACTAGTCCTGCCAGGGGTACCATCATGTTAGAAAGGACACTAACTGAGGCTATTTGCGTAAATCTGGGTAAAAAGGGGTATTTCTCTCGCCAATTCACGTTTTAACTGCGCCTATCTCTCCCCTAGATTGTAGACGAAAGGATAGTCCCTAGCCAGAAATTTTTTGTGAAGATGTGCTTAGGGTTTTAGTAGTAATCGCCACCAATCCCGCACAAGGGCAATCAAAAAGCCCCGATGGAACTGTTGGTCTAATTTATCTCCCTGCCAAGCCTGCTTGAGATGGGATTTGAGATGTTGCAATATGTGCCTTCTGCCTAGGTGGATTAACTCAAATAATCCCTCTGATCGTCCTTGCCAATAAAAACGTTTTTGAAACCATTCGTAATTTAAGCGATCGCCTCTAATACAGTGATAAACCTCGGCGTAGGGGACATACAAAATCTGCCAACCTGCCTGTTCAATGCGATAACAGAGTTCAATTTCTTCGTAGCCCATGAGGGAATTGCCCTTACGCCCAAAGCAGTCTAAAAAGCAACCCACTTTATCAAATACAGCACGGCGAAATGCCATGTTTACCCCCCTGGGATATTCGTTGTAGTAAAGGGGGATGATTTGATTGCCGTGGTCAAAATTGCTGATGTAGACACCGAGGCGCTGGTCTAACCAAGGGGGGGGGGGAGTAGTAAATTGGGCAATTACTTTGCCGCCTAAGGCATAGGCTTGGGGGTAATTTTGAAAGGTTTGTACCATAACTTTTAACCAGTGGGGGGGGGCGATGGCGTCGTCATCCAGAAATAAAATAAACTCCCCCTTGCTGTGCCTAATACCACAATTGCGGGCGTTGGATAAGCCCAATTTGTTTTCCCGCACATACACCAATCGATCGGGATGTTTTGTTTGGATGTCCTGCAGCAGTTTTTGGTTGGGGGGACTAGAACAATTGTCGACCAAAATGACTTCAAAATTGTCGTAATCCAAGGCTAAAACAGAATCGATCGTGGCAGTAATTTCTTCCCCCCGATCCTTTGTGGCAATGACAATAGAGGCAAAGGCTGACACAGAATTTATCCAACCAATGCCCCCATTGTACCTAAATGCGCACTAATTCAGGATAGACGGCTACCATGTCATCGGCGGTGAGGGTGTAGGCGCTAGATTGCGGCTCCCACAGCACTTCTAATGCCAAGAGATTGTCCGCTCCCACTGCCCCGATAGTGGTGATGGCTTGCCGCAGGTCCTGTGCCGATCGGACGGTCGGTAATTTCCCTAACCCCGTCGCTGCCACCATGATCGTCACCACAATATATTCGCTAGGGTCACTAGTACCTGGCGGTAGTTGCTCTTGCTGCAGCCGCTTGTTAGAGAGGGTTTCCATTGCCTGTTTGCTCCGCTCCCCGATGGCTAGGGCGTTAAAGGTCTGCTCCGCCCGATCGAGGGGGACAACTTCCTGATGGACATTGCCGTAGACCCAGTATTCCGGATGGCGGAGGAGAGCTAGGGTTGTTTCCTGCAGAACTTGCACTAACCCTGCGGCAGAATTGGTGTCCCCTTCCAAGGCAAGACGGTTGAGGTCGGACTGTAATCCCCGCGCGCTGGCGAGTAACCCCACTTGCACTTTGGCGACTGTGACTTTGCTTTGGCTGCTGAAGATACCAGAGTTGCGGAAACCTTGCACCAAAATACCACCGATGGCTACCAGTACCAGCAGAGACAGGAGACTGCCGCCGCCCCCCCCAATCAAGAAGGGGAACCAAAACCAACTACTGGGAAAGGGAGAACTGTAGTAGTAGCCGGGGTGAGAAGGAGAGGAGAAATTACGCAGGGGGCGACGGGGTTGGGCACGGAAAGTATTGCCTCCCACTCTCCCACTAGCACGCTTTGCCCAGGCGGGCTGCCCTCCCCCCAGCAAAATTGCCGTCACAAACAGGCAGAGGGAAAACATTGCCACCAGGCGACGGATTACAGAACGTATACTTGCCATAGACTTTCCATCGTTACACTAGGTATTACTATCTTATACTGTTGCCTATAGCTGCCCTGGTATTACCTGTTCGGTCCTTTGCCATGACCCCTGCCAAGACAATCTGTTTCGGTTTTTTAGTAGTGATTGCCCTAGGGGCTGTTTGTTTGAGTTTACCTATTTCTACTAGCAATGGCAGTTGGAGTGATTTTACCACTGCTTTATTTACTGCCACTTCCGCTGTCTGTGTCACTGGTTTATCAGTAGTGGATGTAGGGAAATATTACAGTCTATTTGGGCAAATTGTCCTCCTCCTCCTGCTGCAGATCGGGGGCTTGGGTTACATGACAACAACTACATTTTTACTATTGCTAATTGGGCGCAAATTCAGTCTGCGGGATAAATTAACCCTGCAACAGGCACTGGATATTCCTGGGATCAGGGGTGGGATCAATCTTGTGCAGTCCATCATTGCCACAACCCTAATTATTGAAATTAGTGGCGTTTTTATTCTCTGGCTGGGGTTTGCCCCTGAACATGGTAGCGATCGGGGTTTGTGGTTGGCAATTTTCCACAGTATGAGTGCTTTTAATAATGCCGGCTTTAGTCTCTTCTCTGATAGTTTGGTGGGCTATAAACGATCGGTTTTGGTCAATTTTACTATCGCTGCTCTGATTATTTTGGGGGGAATTGGCTATCAGGTCTTATTGGAGTGTTTCCTGTGGTTGCGGAGTCAGTTATGGCGATCGCGGGAGCGGATTATTTTTAGCTTAAATTTTCGAGTCGCTGTCAGCACAACTCTAGTTTTATTGCTGGCGGGTACAATTCTCTTTCGGATGTCCGAGGCAAATTCCGAGGCATTTCGGGACTTGAATTTCTGGGAGAAATGGCTAGCCGCTTGGTTTCAATCTGTTACGACGCGCACAGCGGGCTTCAATACAGTGGACATTGGCAAGTTATCGATGGCGGGACTGTTTGTCACGATCGCCTGGATGTTTGTGGGGGCATCCCCTGGGGGGACAGGGGGAGGTATCAAGACGACAACGGCGCGGGTTTTGTTTGCCTGTACCGGCTCAGCCCTGCAAGGGGAGGAGGAAGTCCGTATCTACGGTCGCCAGATTCCCCATGTGCTGTTAGTAAAAGCGATCGGGGTGGCGGTGGGTTCCCTCTTGACGGTAATTTGTGCCACAATTTTACTCTCTATTACTGACCCCCAATTTCGCTTTATTGAAATTTTATTTGAATGCACTTCTGCCTTCGGCACCGTGGGTTTGTCTATGGGCATCACACCGCAAGTGTCAACCGGGGGACGCCTAGTCTTAATTGTAACTATGTTCATCGGACGGGTAGGGGTAATGTTGTTGATGGCAGCTTTGATGTCCGCTCCTAAGCCGAAAATGGTGCAATATCCGGAAGAAACGCTACTAGTGGGTTGATGTCAGAAATGATCGCTTTTTGTGGGTGTTTCTGCTAAGATGCTTCTGGTATTGGTGAGGTGTGACTATGTGGAAGAATTTGGCGATGGGTTTGACTGTCTGCGGTTTATTAGCAGGTACGGGAACGGCGCTGGCACAGCCTGCCTATGGTAGCTACATTGGGGTAGGTTTAGGGGTTGGTGTATCCGATGGCAGTGTCCTGGACGGCAATTCTCGCACAGCGGCGGGGCTAATTGCTCTGCGCTATAAATTTTTGGAGGTACCTATTTCGCTGCGCACCCAGGTACTGATTGGGGACTCGACGGCGGTGGTGCCCACGATTTCCTACGATTTGCCCTTGAACTTTAATACCGATTTCTATTTGGGGGTGGGGGCTTCTATTGCCAATAACATTACCCCCGTCGGCAACAAGAACAGCTTTGTCCTGCAGCCCGGTATTGACTACACCATTCCCAACAGTAACTTGGTGCTCTTTGGCAATGCCATCTTTGCCTTTGATGCCTATCGCAACGCCAATACCACCGCTACTTCCCTGCAAACGGGTATCGGGTTTCGGTTCTAACAGTCCCGATTGGATTGACTGCCATCCGGCAGAATTGTTTGACAGAGGTGGGCATCCTGCAGCTGGGGGGCGGTCAGCAGTGCTCCCTGTAAATTGGCCTGGCGGAGATTGGTCTGTCTCAGGTCAGCACCCCGCAGATCGGCATTGGTGAGGTTAGCGGTCTGGAGGTCAGCACCCCGTAGACTGGCGCCTCGGAAATTGGCACTGGTCAAGTCTGCCTGCCGCAACTGAGCCTGCAAAAGCATGGCTCCCCCTAGGTTTGCCCGCTGCAGATTGGCAAGAGTCAAGTTGCTGTTAGTTAGGACCGATCGTTGTAGATTTGCCGCCCCCAGATTTGCCCCCTGCAGATCAACTCCCAAAAGGACAGCCCCCTGCAGATTTGCCCCCGTCAAGTTGGTTGTCTGGAGGAGTGCTCCCGCTAAATTTGCCCCCTGTAAGTCGGAACCACTGAAATTGGCATTGGTGAGGTTTGCCTGGGGTAACTCCGCTCCCCGCAGCTGGGCATCGACAAAAAAAGCTCCTACCAACTGGGCACTACTCAAGTCGGCGTTTTGCAGGTTAGAAGCCACCACCGTCACCCCCTGTAGATTTAACCCCCGCAGATTTGCCCCTATCAAATTGCACCGATCGCACAGCCGCAGTTCCTGCAACCGCTGCACATCCCTGGGATTAGCCGTTTGTGCCAGGAGCATTAACCCCACTAGAGCTAGTTTCATAGCCTTTTTCTCCCACCATAATCAAAGCGATCGCTAACCACCATAGCACCTGCACCTGGGGACGGTACCACACTGTATCCGCTAGACCATGCACCAGCATGCCCACCACAATACTCAAGCCCGCTATGCCCCACAGATTCGGCTCCTGTCTGATAGACTGCAGCCCCCGCCGTAAAACCGTTGCCAGCAGCCAGCCATAGGCAAACAAGCCCACAAAACCCGTTTCAATTAACATCTCCAGGGGGACAGCGTAGGCACCCAAAGCACTGTGGCGAGCTTTTTGAAACAGGGGATAGACCAAATTAAACGCCCGATTGCCCGGACCGATGCCCAGGATAGGGTAGTGCTTGACTATCTCGATCGCCCCCTGCATCACGCGCAGGCGAAAGCTAATACTTTGGTCAACATTGCGATTAAAGAGGGAAAAGATAGACAGCACCCGCAACCTGAGGGAGGGTTTACTCATTACCGCCCCCGCCATCGCCGCCACTAAACCTGCCCCCACCCCTGGTAAATACCAAATTGAGAGACTGGGCAACCGCCAGTAGAGGAGTGCCAAACTAAGCACGAGAATTTCTGCCCCCAAACCCAACCATGCCCCCCGACTGTAGGAATAAATAATGCACAGGAGAGACCCCAGGGTGGAGATAATAACTACTAGTTTCCATGTCCATCTTGGCGTCAGAAGAGTTGCCACCACCCCCAAAGGAATTGCTGCTAACAAATAGCCCGCCAATAAGTTAGGATTGCCCAGAAAACTATACACCCTGGTCAAACTGGACAGCTCCGAGGTAGGGTCCCACCAGGTCGCCAATTGTTGGGCACCGAAAAATTGTTGCCGTAACCCCAGTACCACCACAGGCAAATTAGTGAGAATGTACCCCCCCACCAGGTAATGGCGATACTTTGGTTGCGCTGTCAAAACCCGCTCGATCGCTAAAAATACAGCAAAATATAGCAGTAGTTTGACCAAACCATCCGCAGCTGCGGAGCGGACAGGGGAGAAAAGCGTAGAGAGGGTAGCTACAAAGCTGTAGGTAAAAATTGGCAACTGCAGGGAACTGGGCTGCGCCAGGGGCAGATAAAACAGCGTAATGGCAATGAGAAATAAGCCAATTTGACTGGTAGACAAATAGGGCAAACAGACAATTAAAACCAGCAGCCAAATTGCTAGGACTGGCACAGAAACTAACAGACTGTTCTTAACTAGAGACTGCCCCCAACCCCACACCCGAGCTAGGAGACTGTACTGCCACCAATCCTTCACAGCCGCCATATATGCACCACACCATCTTCCCCACCACTGTAGAGCCATTTCCCCTCCGCACTAATTGCCATACAAGTTACCGCCGCTTTGTGCCCCTTTAACACTAACAGTAGTTTGCCCGTCGTGATGTTCCAAACCCCAATTTTGCCATCTGTGGCACCGCTAAATAGTAACGGTTCTGTAGGATGCAATACTAGAGTTTTCACCTCCCCCTCGTGTCCTGTGTAGGTCTGCAGTAATTGACCTGTCCCCCAATCCCAACATTTAATTGTTTTGTCCGCACTGCCGCTGAATAGTTGCTTGCCATCCCTGCTCAGAGCTAGGGCTAGTATCACCTGCCGATGTCCCAAAAGCACCCGCTGGGGAATGTTTTTATCAATGCTCCAAACCTTGATTGACCGATCGGCGCTGATAATACAGTGGTCAGGGGTAATCACTACGGCATTGACTTCCTGCCCTAAATTGTTAATCGTCTTCAGGAGTTTGTAGGTGCGTAGGTCCCACACTTTGAGGGTTTTATCATTACTGCCACTCACCAGCCAACTTTCATCCGCCGCCACTGCCAAGCACGTTACCCCCAGCTCATGCCCCACCAGCGTTTCCAAGGCTAGCCCCGACTGGCACTGCCAGACCTTGACTGTTTTATCGCCACTGCCACTGCAGAGGATTTGTCCCCCTGGTGCCACCACCACACTGTAGACCCAATCCCCATGCCCCACCAAATTGTGGACAAGCTGCCCTGTGCGACTGTGCCAAACTTTCACCCTCCGATCGCCCCCCGCTGAGATGAAAAACTGCCCATCGGGCGTGACAGTGAGGGCAGTGGTAGTTTTGGCATGGGCAACAAGGGATTTGTGTAAGTGGGCAGTGACTTTGCCGTAGTGGTAGCTGGCGTAAATTCCTACCAAGCCTGCCGCTCCCCCCCCGATCGCTCCCTTGATACCCTGGAAGTACCACCCTAATCCCACCAGACCTCCCCCCAGCAGCACCGCCAACCACTGCCAAGGTATAGTTTTAGGCTGGGTAGGCTGAGCAGTCGCCCCTTCGCTGCTAACCGATCGTTTTACCACCCGTTCCACCAATTCCAACTGCCGCAGGAGACTCTTGGCATCAGGAGGACGATGGTTGGGTTTGCGCTGCATCATCTGGTCTAAAAGGTCAGCAAAGGCAGGGGTGATTCCTGGGGCATAGCTCCGCCAGTTCAGACAATCCTCCACGGGGTCATACATATCCAAAGGATGCTTGCCAGTTAGGAGGTGGACAAAGGTGCGGGCGAGAGCATAGAAATCCGATTGCGTAACCGCCCTGCCATTGGTTTGCTCCGGAGCTGTGTAGCCACTGGAGACGATCGCGGTCATACTGTGACCCTTGTCAATATTGGCAATGTAGGTAGAAGTGACATCCCTAGCGGTGCCAAAATCAATTAACACTAACCTCCCCTGAGGCGTGAGCATGATATTAGAAGGCTTGATGTCGCGGTGGAGAAAGCGGCGTTGGTGTACTACCCCCAAAACCTCTACCAGAGCCTTGAGCCACTCGATCGCCTGTTCCTGGGCAAGGGGCTGATAGCGTCTCTGTGCCTGCCACTCCTCCAGATTCATACCGGGGATTTTCTCCATCACCAGGCAGTGCAAAATGAGATTCCCTGCCACCCTATGGGTAAAATAGCCATCCACCTTGGGGATACCGGGGTGCTGTAACTGACTGAGCACCTGTCCCTCCTGGGCAAACAGCTTAATTGCCTTGCGACTTTTGTTGTGTTCTACCCGTAGGACTTTGAGGATTTTCTCTTCCTTCCCTTTGACAGCACGATAGACTAGACTAAAGCCCCCCTGGTCACTGAGCAAGCCCTCCACACGATACTTTCCCCCAATTACCAAAGGTGAACCACAGCTAGCACAGTATGCCTTTTGTCTGTTCTCAGGATGGTTAGGCAGGGCACAGTGGGGGTTTATACAGTAGCTCATAGGACCAGGGACACTACAACCGCAGTGCGCACTGCTTTAGAATGGTATTGTACCTGATTAACTGTTGCGGTGTTTGCCCAATTTCGCAGCCAGTATCCCCAGGGGAGTATCCAAACGGAAATGCTACCGAAACAGGAGGGCAAGTTCATCTGCCGTGCTACCGTCAGCGTCAATCAGGTGATTCTCAGCACTGCCACTGCCTGGGATAATGACCTGGAAAGAGCAGAGGAAAAAGCCATAGAGCGTGCCCTCACCTTTGCAGGAATCAGCCAGCTGGAGACAGTCCCAGCGCTGCCCCAATCCCATAGCCCCCTAGGAGAATTCAGCCTCACCCCCCCTACCAATCATCACCCCGAAGACCTGTCCGATGCAATCACCCAAACCCAAGTGGAAATGGAGCGCCTCGGCTGGACAACCAAACAGGGACAGGAATACCTGATGCGCACCTTTGGCAAAAAATCCCGCCACCAACTCACCCCCAGCGAACTGCGCCAATTCCTTGCCTACCTGCAGTCCCAACCCAGTCGTTAGCACAAAAGTTTGCCTGTCGTGTGTAAAATTATGTATAATTGAGTTCCTATGCCTTCGGTTCGTGAGATAGCCGAACGATGCCTAGGCACGCCTCTATAGAGATAGTAGCTACAAGCGCATGAACAAACTGTTGTCCGCTACCCCTGCCTTTGTCTTACCGGACTTGGTAGAGATTCAAAGGGAGAGCTTCCGGTGGTTCTTAGCAGAAGGATTGATCGAGGAGTTAGAGAGTTTTTCCCCTATCACTGATTATACAGGCAAGCTGGAGTTGCATTTTCTGGGGAAGGACTACTACCTCAAGGGACCAAAGTACACGGTCGATGAGGCGAAACAGCGGGATGCCACCTATTCCCTGCAGATGTATGTCCCCACGCGGTTGATCAACCGTGAGAACGGGGAAATCAAGGAGATGGATGTCTTTATCGGGGAATTGCCCTTGATGACCGATCGGGGGACTTTTATCATTAACGGGGCAGAGCGGGTGATTGTCAACCAGATTGTCCGCAGCCCTGGGGTTTACTTCAAGGCAGAGATCGATAAAACTGGTCGCCGCACCTATAACGCCAGTTTGATTCCCAACCGGGGGGCATGGCTGAAATTTGAAACGGATAAGAATGGTTTGGTGTGGGTGCGTATCGATAAGACCCGCAAACTCTCGGCACAAGTCCTCCTGAAAGCGATGGGCTTGACGGACCAGGAAATTTTTGACTCCTTGACCCACCCGGAGTTTTTCCAGAAGACGATCGAGAAGGAGGGGCAATTTGACGAAGAGGAAGCCCTCAAGGAACTGTACCGCAAGCTGCGCCCAGGGGAACCGCCCACAGAGACGGGGGGAAGGCTGTTGTTGGAATCCCGCTTTTTTGACCCCAAACGCTATGACCTGGGGAAGGTGGGGCGCTACAAACTCAACACTAAACTGCAACTGAATACCCCAGAAACGGTGCGGGTACTAACAAAAGAGGACATCCTCAAGGTAGTGGATTATTTGATCAACCTGGAATTTGACATCGGTACAGTGGATGACATTGACCATCTGGGCAACCGTCGGGTGCGATCGGTGGGGGAACTGTTGCAAAACCAAGTGCGGGTGGGGCTTAGTCGCCTGGAGCGGATCATCAAGGAGCGGATGACGGTGTCCGATGCCGACAGTTTGACTCCCACTTCCCTGGTCAATCCCAAGCCCTTGGTGGCAGCGATCAAGGAATTCTTTGGTTCTAGCCAATTGTCCCAATTCATGGACCAAACCAATCCCCTGGCGGAATTGACCCACAAGCGGCGCATCAGTGCCCTAGGACCGGGGGGACTGACACGGGAACGGGCGGGTTTTGCCGTGCGGGATATTCACCCTAGCCACTACGGGCGCATTTGTCCCATTGAAACCCCTGAAGGTCCTAATGCCGGTTTGATTGGTTCCTTAGCCACCCATGCCCGCGTTAACAGCTACGGGTTTATTGAAACTCCCTACTACCGCGTGGAAAACGGCAGGGTGCGGCGGGACTTACCCCCTGTCTACATGACTGCGGACCAGGAGGACAAATACCGTCTGGCACCGGGGGATATTCCCACTGACGCGGAAGGCAATATTACCGCTGACCTCGTGCCCGTGCGCTATCGCCAGGAGTTTGATACTGCGCCTCCGGAACAAGTGGACTTTGTCAATGTCTCCCCCGTGCAAACCATCTCCGTTGCCACTTCCCTGATTCCTTTCCTGGAACACGACGACGCTAACCGAGCTCTCATGGGGTCAAATATGCAACGGCAGGCAGTGCCCTTACTCCGCCCAGAACGACCGCTGGTGGGGACTGGTTTAGAGGCGCAAGCTGCCCGCGACTCCGGTATGGTAGTGGTCTCCCGCACGAACGGGGAAGTGGTCTATGTCTCCGCCACGGAAATCCGCGTCAAGGACGAGGAAGGGAAAGTTCATACCTACACCCTGCAAAAGTATCAACGATCGAACCAGGACACCTGTATTAACCAAAGACCGATCGTGTTTGTGGGGGACAAGGTACTAGCGGGGCAAGTAATCGCAGACGGCTCAGCGACGGAGGGGGGAGAACTGGCACTGGGGCAAAACGTCCTCATTGCCTATATGCCCTGGGAGGGCTACAACTACGAAGATGCTATTCTCGTCAGCGAGCGGTTTGTCTACGACGATGTCTATACTTCTATCCACATTGAAAAGTTTGAGATCGAGGCACGCACAACGAAGTTAGGTCCGGAGGAGATCACCAGGGAAATTCCCAACGTGGGGGAGGATGCCCTGCGCAACCTGGATGAACACGGCATTATCCGCATCGGCGCCTGGGTAGAGGCAGGGGATATTCTGGTGGGGAAAGTCACACCCAAGGGGGAATCGGACCAGCCACCGGAGGAAAAACTGCTGCGGGCAATCTTTGGGGAGAAGGCGCGGGATGTACGGGACAACTCCCTGCGGGTGCCCAACGGCGAAAGGGGCAGGGTTGTGGATGTGCGCATCTTTACCAGGGAACAGGGGGACGAGTTACCGCCGGGGGCAAACATGGTGGTAAGGGTCTATGTCGCCCAAAAGCGGAAAATCCAAGTGGGGGACAAGATGGCAGGTCGGCATGGCAACAAGGGGATTATCTCCAAGATTCTGCCCAAGGAGGACATGCCCTACCTGGAGGACGGTCGCCCTGTGGATATTGTTTTGAACCCCCTAGGTGTGCCCTCGCGGATGAATGTGGGGCAAATTTTTGAATGTCTGCTGGGGTGGGCAGCCCACAACCTAGATGTCCGCTTTAAGGTGGTTCCCTTTGATGAGATGTACGGGGAGGAAGCCTCCCGCAAACTGGTGCATGGCAAGTTGGAGGAAGCCCGCCGCGTAACGGGGGAAGATTGGATTTTTAACCCTGATCATCCCGGCAAGCTCAAGGTCTACGATGGACGCACAGGGGAACCCTTTGACCAACCGGTGACGGTGGGCGTTGCCTATATGCTGAAGTTGGTACACCTGGTGGATGATAAAATTCACGCCCGATCGACGGGTCCCTACTCATTAGTGACGCAACAACCCCTAGGGGGCAAGGCGCAGCAGGGGGGACAGAGATTTGGGGAGATGGAGGTATGGGCACTGGAAGCCTATGGCGCAGCCTATACCTTGCAGGAAATTCTCACTGTGAAGTCCGATGACATGACGGGCAGAAACGAGGCACTCAACGCCATTGTCAAGGGCAAACCCATTCCTCGTCCGGGCACGCCAGAATCCTTCAAGGTGTTGATGCGGGAATTGCAGTCCCTCTGTCTAGATGTATCTGTGCACAAGTTATCAGAGGACGGCAGCCAGCAGGATACAGAAGTGGACTTGATGATGGATTCCACACAGCGGCGTACACCCCCCCGTCCTACCTATGAGGCTTATCGCGGCACCCTCGATGATGACAGCGAAGACTAATTAAACCTTTGCTAGGAGATTGGTAATGAGCAGAATGGAACAGCGGTTTGACTATGTCAAGATTGGCTTGGCATCGCCGGAGCGGATTCGCAAATGGGGCGAGCGCACTTTACCCAACGGCAATGTGGTAGGGGAGGTAACAAAACCGGAGACGATTAACTATCGCACCCTCAAGCCCGAGATGGATGGCTTATTCTGTGAGCGTATTTTTGGCCCCGTCAAGGACTGGGAGTGCCACTGTGGCAAATACAAGCGGGTACGCCATCGCGGCATTGTCTGTGAACGCTGTGGGGTAGAGGTGACGGAGTCGCGGGTACGTCGCCATCGTATGGGCTATATCAAGTTGGCTGCCCCTGTCACCCATGTGTGGTATCTGAAGGGGATTCCCAGCTATATGTCCATTTTGTTAGACATGCCCCTCAAGGACGTAGAGCAAATCGTCTATTTCAATTCCTATGTGGTGATCAACCCTGGGGTAAGGGCGGCGGAGGCAGGGACAGTTACCAGTGCTACCCTCCGTGAAATCCGTGTGAAGGGGGAAGGGGGGACAGAAACGGTTTATCCTCTCCATCCTAAACAGGTGCTGACGGTAGCCATGGGGGATCAGGTAGTGAAGGGGCAGGTGCTTGCCACTACTTACAACTTGGAATATAAGCAACTCCTCTCGGAAGAACAGTGGATGGAAATTGAGGAGCAAATCTACAGCGAGGATGAACCCCTGGATGGCATTGAGGTCTCGATCGGGGCAGAGGCAATCAAAAAACTGCTGCAGGACATCAACTTGGAACTAGAGGCAGAAAAGCTGCGGGAGGAAATCAGCCAGTCCAAAGGACAGAAGCGCACCAAGTTAATCAAACGGCTGCGGGTGATCGACAATTTTGTGGCAACGGGGGCAAAGCCGGAGTGGATGGTCTTGGACATTATCCCTGTGATTCCGCCGGACCTGCGTCCCATGGTGCAGTTAGATGGGGGGAGATTTGCCACCAGTGACTTAAATGACCTCTATCGCCGTGTGATCAACCGCAATAATCGCCTGGCACGGCTGCAGGAAATCCTAGCACCGGAAATCATTGTCCGCAATGAAAAACGGATGCTGCAGGAGGCAGTGGATGCTCTCATTGACAACGGCAGACGGGGACGCGTGGTAGTGGGGGCAAATAACCGTGCCTTGAAGTCCCTCTCAGACATTATTGAGGGGAAACAGGGGCGCTTCCGCCAAAATCTCCTCGGTAAACGGGTGGACTACTCCGGCCGATCGGTAATTGTTGTCGGTCCCAATTTGAAAATCCACCAGTGCGGCTTGCCTAAGGAGATGGCGATCGAGTTGTTCCAGCCCTTTGTGATCAATCGTTTGATCAAATTGAACTATGTTAACAACATCAAGGCGGCGAAGAAACTAATTCAACGGGGCGATCCCCTGGTATGGGATGTATTGGAGGAAGTGATTAGGGAACACCCTGTGCTGCTAAACCGCGCCCCGACTTTACACCGCTTGGGGATTCAAGCCTTTGAGCCAATTCTGGTGGATGGGCGGGCAATTCAGTTACACCCCCTGGTCTGTCCTGCTTTTAATGCTGACTTTGACGGTGACCAAATGGCGGTACACGTGCCCTTGTCTCTGGAGGCACAGGCGGAAGCACGGATGTTGATGCTAGCTTCTAACAATATCCTGTCCCCCGCTACGGGTAGACCGATCATTACTCCCAGCCAGGACATGGTGTTGGGGTCTTACTACCTGACAACAGACAACCCCAAACGCCCCAAAACAGCAGACCGCTTCTTTGCCAGTTTTGAAGATGTGATCATGGCTTTTGAGCAGAAGTTGGTGCATATCCACGACAAGATTTGGGTGCGCTACGACGGGGAAATTGAGGGGGACGGGGAGGACAAATCCAACCCGGAAAAGGTAATTACAGATGACAATGGCAATGTGTTGAAGATATACAAGTACCTGCGGGTGCGGGAAGATGCCCAGGGGAATTTGATCTCCCAATATGTCCTGACAACACCGGGGCGGGTCATCTTTAATCACACTATCCGCCAAGCTCTAGCGCAATAGATAAACCAGGCAGGGGAGCTATGAGGTGAGGGGTTTACTACAGGGAGGAAAAGGATGATCACCTAGTCAGCTCTATTGCCAGGGTGGGAGAGACCACCAGACCGCCTCTATGTTTTTGTTGATTTGTGAAACAGAAAAACGACTATGGAAAAACAGCCCAAACTGCCCAAGTTCATCAATCACACCGTTGGTAAAAAAGACCTGCGCAATCTGATTGCCTATGCCTTTACAGAATTTGGCACCGCTCGATCGGCGGAAATGGCAGACCAGCTCAAGACCCTAGGTTTTCGTTATGCCACCCAGTCAGGCATTTCTATTAGTGTAGACGACCTGGAGGTACCGCCAATTAAACGCCAGTTATTAGCGGAAGCAGAGGCAAAGATTGAACAGACCAAACAGCGGTATGTGCGGGGGGAAATCACAGAAGTAGAGCGGTTCCAAAAGGTAATTGACACTTGGAACATGACCAACGAAGAACTGAAAAACCAGTTGATGAAAAACTTCAAGGAAAATAACCCCCTCAACTCTGTTTACATGATGTCCATATCGGGGGCGCGGGGGAATGTCTCCCAAGTGCGGCAATTGGTGGGGATGCGGGGTCTGATGGCTAACCCCAACGGCGAAATCATCGACTTGCCCATTAAAGCTAACTTCCGCGAGGGGCTGACGGTGACGGAGTACATCATCTCTTCCTACGGTGCCCGCAAGGGGCTGGTGGATACGGCGCTGCGCACAGCGGACTCCGGCTATTTGACCAGACGCTTAGTAGACGTGTCCCAGGATGTGATCATTCGGGAAGTAGATTGCGGCACAATTCGCGGCATTCCCCTCAGGGCTATGCGGGACGGCGATAAAGTAGTGGTGAAGTTGTCCGATCGTCTATTTGGTCGCGTTTTGGCACGGGATGTCCTGGACCCCACGCAGCCGGAGGTGGAAATTAGTTTACCCATTGCCCCCACAGAGGACAGAAAATGGGCGATACCGGCGCGGTTACTCGATCGGGAGAAAGCCCTGCAGATTTTCCCGCCGGAGGATGAAATTGAAGAACTGCGCACAGACCCCAACACGGGTGTCCAAAGACGGGAACAATTCTGGGTGCTCACAGCAGCTGCTGCAGTGAAATTGGCAGAGACTTTTGCCACTGTGCCGGTGCGGGCGATCATTCCAGGTGCCCACCGCAACTGTGATGTCAACGATGCCCTCTCCAAAGAGATTGACAAAAAAGGCGTAGAAGAAGTCATTGTCCGTTCTGCCCTCACCTGTGATGCTACCCGATCGGTCTGTCAACATTGCTACGGCTGGAGTTTGGCCCACAATCGTCTCGTGGATGTGGGAGAAGCGGTGGGGATCATTGCCGCTCAGTCCATTGGAGAACCCGGCACCCAGTTGACTATGCGTACCTTCCACACGGGGGGAGCGGTGATGGGGGAAGTGGCACAGCAAAAGACCGCCCCCTTTGATGGCACAGTGAAATTGCCCAAGAAAATAAAGCTGCGTCCTACTCGTACCCGCCATGGCGACGACGCCTTCATCGTGGAAGACAAGGGGGAGACGGAGGTAGTTATCAGTAACAAAGAACAGGAAGAACGTTTTACCGTTGTGCAGGGTTCTCTCTTGTTCGTCAAAGATGGAGAAAAGGTAAAAAAAGACACCCTCATTGCGGAAATCCCTGTGGCTGGTCGCGCTGCCCGCAAAACGATAGAGAAAGCAACCAAAGACTTAACAACAGATGTGGCAGGGGAGGTCTATTTCGATCGTCTTGTTCCAGAAGAGAAGAAAGACCGCCAAGGCAATACCAGCTATGTGGCTGCCCAAGGGGGACTACTGTGGGTATTGGCAGGGGAAGTTTATAACCTGCCACCGGGGGCGGAACCCATTGTCAAAAATGACGATCGGGTGGAGGTCAACAGTGTTTTGACGGTAACCAACTTCATCTCCGAGCACGGGGGGATTGTGCGCCTCAATCCATCCATACATAAAAACGTCTTGGAAGTAGAGATTATCACTGCGTCGGTGGTGTTAGACCAATCCCGCATTGTAGAAGAACATTTCCAAGGACAGCGGCACTACATTTTGGAGACCCCCACAGGGCAGCGGTTTTCCCTCATGGCTACCCCCGGCACGAAGGTATCCAACAACCAAGTGATTGCGGAACTGATCGACGACACCTACAAGACTAAGAGCGGCGGCATCATCAAATATGCTGGGATTGAAGTGGCAAGGCGGGGACGCAGTCTCAAGCAGGGGTTTGAAGTGGTGAAAGGGGGGACAATTCTGTGGATTCCCGAAGAAGCGCAGGATGTGAACAAAGACATCTCCCTGTTGCTGGTAGAAGACGGACAATATGTAGAGGCAGGTACGGAGATCGTCAAAGACATCTTCTGTCAAACCAGCGGTCTGTTGGAAGTCAAACAGCGGGATGACATTCTGCGGGAGATCGTCATCAAACCAGGGGAATTTTTCATTGTCGATGACCCCCTGACAGCAGAACAAAAGCACGAAATGCTGGCATATCCTGGCACGGAAATTATGCCCGGTATTGTCGCCCACGACCTGCGCTATGTGGAGTTTGTGGAGACCCCCGAAGGTCCCGGCTTGCTGTTGCGTCCTGTAGAGGAATTCCATGTCCCCGATGCCCCCGATGTCCCCAGCCAAGAGTCTAGTCAAAAGTCCGGGCACTCCATCGGTCTACGGGCAGTGCAGCGCATTACCTACCGCGATGGGGAACGGGTGAAATCCATTGAAGGGGTAGAGCTACTGCGGACGCAACTGGTATTAGAGATCGACAGCAATGCCCCCCAACTGGGCGCTGACATTGAATTTGATGACAGTGACCCGGACAATCTGCGGCTGCGCTTAGTGATCCTGGAATCCCTTGCGATTCGCCAGGAGGACCCGGAGGAAGAGGCTCTGGAAAACACCACCAAAACCCGTCTCCTGGTCAAGGATGGGGACTACATTGAGCCAAAGGCGATCGTGGCACGGTCAGAAATTCTGGCACGGCAGGCAGGCACGGTACGGGGGATTAAGAAGGAAGGGGAGCTAATTCGCCGCTTGCTGATCATGCCCGACAATGCCAGTCTCACCATTCCCTGTAAGAATCCCCAGGTAAAGGTAGGGGATTTGGTGCGCTCTGGTGACCCTATCGGCACTAAAACTGTCACACCAGAGTCGGGGCAGGTGATTGCTGTGGAACCCGATCGGGTAATTTTGCGCAAAGGCAGACCCTATCTCATCTCCCCTGGCGCTGTTTTGCAGGTACAACACGGGGATTTGGTGCAACGGGGGGATAACCTCGCCCTCCTGGTATTTGAGCGTGCCAAAACCGGGGACATCATTCAGGGTTTACCGCGCATTGAGGAGTTACTGGAAGCCCGCAAGCCCAAGGAGATGTGTGTGCTGGCACAGCGGGGGGGCAGAGTGGAGATGATCTACGAAGGGGAGGAGGTCACCGCCATTCGCATCCTGGAACCCGACGGTCTGTTTACCGACTACCCGATCGGGGTAGGGCAGAGTATTATCGTTGTGGATGGGGAGGAGGTAAAACCCGCCACCCGCTTGACGGATGGTCCCGCCAACCCCCATGACATCCTGGAGATTTTCTTTGCCGTCTATAAGGAAGACCCCCGCATCATTGCCCTGGCACAGCAGAAACTCAATGAACTGGCGGACTTCTTCACCGATCGTGACCCTGAGGCGATCGAGGTTGCCCTCAAATGCCTGATCAACTACGAAGCGGCAAGGGAGAGTTTCCAGCGCGTGCAAGAATTCCTGGTCAACGAGGTACAATCAGTGTATCAATCCCAGGGGGTAGATATTGCCGACAAGCACATTGAGATCGTGGTGCGCCAGATGACCTCCAAGGTGAGGATTGAGGAGGGGGGAGAAACGACCCGCCTGCAGGGGGAACTTGTGGACCTCAACCAAGTGCAGCAAATTAATGAGGCTATGATCATTGCCAACCGTGCCCCCGCCGAATATACCCCCGTCCTGATGGGGATCACCAAAGCCAGCTTAAACACCGACAGCTTCATTTCCGCCGCTAGTTTCCAGGAGACTACCAGGGTGTTGACAGAAGCTGCTATAGAGGGTAAGTCCGACTGGCTGCGGGGCTTGAAGGAAAATGTGATCATCGGTCGTCTAATTCCTGCGGGGACGGGCTTCCATGCCTACGAAAACAACAGCGAAGAACCCCACCGCGATTCTGCTATCCTCCTAGAGGAGGTGGGGGACGATGTGGTCATTGACGATAACACTGCCCGCAACTATCCCCTCGATCGCTTCCAAGACGAGTTAGTGGACGACAATTCCAGATTCGATGACGAAGAGGAGGACGACTATGTCTGACCGTAAAGGAAATCCCCTGGTTCCGATCGGGCTATTCCTGCTGCTGGGGGCAGGGGGCTATGGAGCCTACTACTTTTACCAACGGCAACAGGGGGCAGCCCTAGACAGTATTGCGGGGAATGTGCGGTTTGTACCCCCAACAGCGATCGCGGGGTTGGCGGTCTCTAGCAATTGGCGAGCTTGGCAGTCCCTGGAGCGGTTTAATACTAAGGAACTGCAGGAGGCGTTTGCCGATGCCCCTAAAAATCTGCTGCCCCCCGACACCGATATTGACTTTGCCCGCGATATTCAACCTTGGCTGGGGTCTACATTTGTGGGCATTTTGTCCTCCCCTGGCAAGCAGGCACTGCGCCCCACAGTACTATTTACCCAAGCGCAGGAGAATCCCCCTGTCGAGATTGCGCCCCCCCCAGAGGGGGCATTTATTGCCGTTATAGGGGTGAGAGACCGCGGCAAGGCAGAGAAATTCCTGCAGGAGAAAGTCCTAGCCAAGTTACAGTCCCCACCCCAGGAGGTGGAGTACAAGGGCAGCAAGCTGTTTATCAGCACTGATTTAGCCTGGGCTTTTGCCGATCGCTACTTATTGTTTGCCCCTGACCGCCGGACCCTAGAGCAGAGTATTGATACTTACCAGGGGGGACAGAGTTTTACCCTACCCACCGTCGAACTGCAGCTGACGCAACCCCTCCTGCAATTTTACATTCCCAACCTCCGCCAAGCTATCGACCTGGCAGCGGCAAATAGCCCTCAAACCATACCGGCACCCCTCCTGGACAAACTGGAGAAGCAGGCAAAGGCAATGGTGATTGGCTTAGGGGTGGAGGACACGGGTCTACGCCTGCAGGCAATTACCCAACTGGGGGAGGAAGCGCCCCCCTTCCAACCTGTGCCAGGGAAAGTCATCTCCTATTTTCCCGCCGATACCTATTTTCTCTTTAGCGGCAGCAACTTCAAACAGTCCTGGCAAAATCTCCTAGAGCAGGCAAAGACGGAAAAGCCACAGCAGGAAGCGATCGAGGAAATTCGCCGGGGGGTCAAAGAAACCCTCAACCTCGACCTGGACAAGGACATCATTGCCTGGCTGGATGGGGAATTTGCCCTCGGTGTAATTCCGTCGGAGGAGGGGATTCTCAAGCAAACCCGATCGGGTCTGGTGGCAATAATTCAAACCTCCCAGCGCGCTACTGCGGAAGCTACCCTCAAGCGGGTTGATCAACTGACGCAGGAACTGGGCTTCCCTGTCAAGGTTGCTACCCAGGAGATCAACGGCGTGCAGGTACAGGAGTGGACATCCCCCTTTACTCCGGGCAGTATTTTGTCCTACGGTTGGCATCAACCCGATAGTTTGTTTGTGGCGACCGGTCCCCTAGCAAAGGTGATCACCCAGAAAGCTAACCCCTCCCTGGCAGAAAGTGGGGCTTTCCAAGCGATCGCGGGCAAGTTGGACAAGCAAAATCAGGGCTATCTCTACCTCAACCTAGCAAAACTGTGGTCAATCTATGCCCAGGATGTCACCAGCCGCATACCACCAGAGGAGGCAAAGCAAACCCAGGCAATTATGGGCAGCATAAATGGCCTAGCAGCCACCTACTCCCAACCCCGCCCCACAGAGGGGAAGCTAGACCTGTTTCTGTCCCTGCGCACTAAGTGAAGTGGGCGTTAGCCATTGCCTGTAAGTCCTGCACCTGGGGCAGACGGCGTTCCGAACAGTAGGTCATCATGTATATCCCTCCCAACATGCGCACGGTGATCGCCCGCACCCGAAAGTCCTCTGTCAAAAACCAGCAGCGCTCCTGTCCCTGGTTTGTTTCGTATTCCGTCTCGATCGTTAAAACGCCATCCTCGGCAAACCAATAGCGACTGACAACGGGGATTTTTTCCACATAGCCCTGATTGCGCAGGAGTTTACCCTGGTGCGCTCCCTGGGGAATGTCCACCAAAATTGCCGCCTTGTCGGGGTCAGGGGGTTCCGCCTTGCCGTGCTCTTGCCACATAAAACTAGCTCCCCCCGCTGCTAACTGGGGGTCAATGCCCTGTTGTTCACACACCGCCCGACAGCGATCGTCTGTTGCCTCTAATACCTCCACATAGAGGAGGGATTCCCCTGATTGGTCCGCCACGAGGTCAAAATGATGCACCGATCGTTGGGTGTACCACACCCCCTGGCTGCGGCGGAAAAAGTCCATCATCGTTCTAGGCGGCTGGAACGTCATTGGGGAGAACCACGATACAACCTCACCACAGCGGGACGGCGGGGAGTCCCACCCCCTCCACTGGCGATAATGCTTTGCTGGCGGCGGAACTCGCTCACCAGGTACTCCATTGGCACCACGGATTGACCATAGTAACCATGGTAGTCGCCATACCAGCGGGGAAAACTTGCCCACACATTAGCAGTTTTGGCGATCGCCCGTTCAATTCTGCCGGCTTCTACATCTTCTAGGGCGCCTTCACGGCGAATTAGCTCAATAGCAGCGAGGTCTTGCCATTCCGGGCTGAAATCGGGGGCACCAATGCGGCGGGCGACATCATCCCAAGTAGTTTCCAAAAACTGGTAGGCACCAGCGGCGGAAGAGCACAACCTGCCACTGCAGCGCACACGGCGGGGATGGTCGGCAAAGTTGTAAAAACGTGTCCCTGTAAACTCGATTTGGTAACCATCCTCACTGTCTGTCCCCTCGGCATAGCGGATCACCCGTAAAAATGCCTGCAAATTCACCGAGGCGGGATAGGTGGGGTACTCCCGCGTCTCTAGGTAGGGGTCACTCCCAGGGGAAGCAGGCTTAGGTTTCGGCTTTGGTCTTACCGCCGGGGGATTACTGGGCAGACCACTGCGGCAGAGGTGATTGAGGTTGATGTATTGCCCCGTGGAGGTGACCATGAAACAGTCCTGGGCAGAGGCAGATTCCCCAAGGTGGGCACCCGTAACCACCGCCGCCGTCAGCAGGATCGCTACAGTTTTGCGCATGGACAACTACTCTTCACACCGTTTCCCCACTATACCAGCTAGGGGCGGGCATATTCCAGTTTTTTCTGGGGTATGGTGGTAAACTGTGCCACAAGGCGGCGGAACTCCTCCCCCTCGATCGTTTCCCGCTCTATCAAGACGTCCACAAGGTAGTGGAGGAGGGGAATATGGGCACTGAGGATGCGGTGGGCACGATCGTAGCAATGGCGGATAATGCGGCGAATCTGTTGGTCAATCTGGCTGGCTACCGCCTCAGAATATTCCGTTACGGGCATGAGGTCGCGCCCCAAAAATACCTCACTGTGGGGGCGTTCTAGGGCAGTCAGTCCCAACTCCGACATCCCAAACAAAGTCACCATTTGGCGGGCACGCTGGGTAATCTGCTCAATGTCCCCCGCTGCCCCCACCGTCACCTCCGCTGCCCCAAAAATCAACTCCTCTGCCACCCTGCCCCCCAAGAGCACCGTAATTTCATCCAGGAGGGAAGCGTAGGTCATAAAGCCAGGGCTATAGTCCTCCGTCGGTAAGGGCTTGACAAAACCACCAATGCCCCCACTACGGGGAATGATGGTAATCTTGTCCATGAGAAAGGCATTTTCCAACAGGGTCTGCAACAAGCCGTGCCCCACCTCGTGGTAGGCAATTAGCCGCTTCTTCACACTGTCTAGGAGAGGCTTCATCGCCAAACCGATCGTCACCCGATCGAGGGCATCGTCAATCTCCCGGTTAGTGATGGCTTCCTGGCGACGGCGGGCAGCTAAAATTGCCGCTTCGTTGAGGAGATTAGCCAAATCGGCACCGGCAAAACCGGGCGTACGGCGGGCAATTGCCTCTAGGGATACCTCATCTGCTAGGCGTTTATTGCGGGCATGGACTTTCAAAATCGCCAACCTGCCCTTGTAGTCTGGGTAGTCCACCACAATCTGCCGATCGAATCTGCCCGGACGGAGCAAAGCCGCATCCAGGACATCGGGGCGATTGGTTGCCGCCAGGACAATTACCCCTGTGTTTGCCTCGAAGCCATCCATCTCACTGAGGAGTTGGTTAAGAGTCTGTTCCCGTTCATCATTGCCGCCACCGAGACCCGCCCCCCGCTGTCTGCCCACGGCATCAATTTCATCAATGAACACCAGACAGGGAGCATTCTCCTTTGCCCGCGCAAACAAATCCCGCACCCGCGAGGCTCCCACCCCCACGAACATCTCCACAAACTCCGACCCCGACAGGGAGAAAAAGGGCACCCCCGCCTCCCCCGCGATCGCTCTTGCCAGGAGAGTTTTACCCGTGCCCGGCGGACCGATCAACAGCACCCCCTTGGGAATCCGCGCCCCCACCTTTTCAAACCGCTCCCGCTCCTTTAGGAAACTCACTACCTCCTGCAATTCCTCCTTAGCCGTGTCAATGCCTGCTACATCGTCGAACACCACCCCTGTCTTTGCCTCCGGCAGGAACCGCGCCCGACTGCGACCAAAATTGAGGGTCTGGATAGGACCACCCGGCGCATTGGCAAGACGGCGCAACAACAAGAGCACAGTGAATAAGAATAGGATGGGCAGACCAACGGACACTAGCAAGCGCCCACCGCTGTGGTCAGGTTTGGGGGGAACTACACCAATATCGACATTTTGCTGGCGCAGAGTTTTAATTAAACTGCCGCTATAGGCTCTGGGGGGCAAATTTACAGTTACCTGCTTGCCATTAGTGAGGGTGACAGTGGCAGTTGTGCTAGTTCTTTCAATGTCAATCTGTTTTACTTCTTTATTCTCCACTTTTTGGAGAAAATCGCTGTAGCTCAAATGTGCTGGAGTCTCCCGCATCTGTGCCCTCGCTGTGCCGCAGACCAAACCCTGGGACAGAATAGTTGCCAATACCAAACACCGCAGACCCTTCACTGTGTTCGACTCCTAAAGGTTAATGAATATAGTGTAATGCACCCGATCGGCATAATTCTAGGTTAAACTATCTAACACCTTAATTCCAGAGCCTATGGCACAGCACAAAGTTACTCCCAGTTTCTCCGGGGACGACTTCTTGCAAGCCCTCGATCGCCATGACTACAACTTTCAGGTAGGGCAGATTGTGAAAGGGAAAGTTTTTCAGGTCGACTCGCGGGGTGTCTACGTCGATATTGGGGGGAAATCCCCGGGCTTTCTGCCGATGGAAGAGATTGTGATTGGCATGGAGGATGTGTTTGAAGAGGTATTTGCCATCGGATCAGAACATGAGTTTTTAATCATCCGCGACCAAGATGAAGAGGGGGAGGTCAGACTGTCCATTCGTCGCCTGTTTGCCAAAAAAGCCTGGCTCAACGTGCAGGAGTTAAAAAACGAAAATCGCGTCTTCCAGGTGCGGGTAACAGGGGTAAATCGGGGGGGAGTGGTAGTAGATGCCGGCGGTATTCAGGGCTTCATTCCCCGCTCCCAACTCCTAGAACGGGATACCCTGGAAAAACTAGTGGGGCAGAACCTGCCCGTGGTGGTGATGGAAGTAGAGGAGGAGCGCAAACGTCTGATTCTTTCCCACCGATCGGCGGTGCGCGTGAGTGCTTTTAGTCAGTTGGGGGTAGGTCAACTAGTGGCGGGGACAGTGACGGGATTACGTCCCTTTGGTGTGTTTGTGGATTTGGGGGGTATTGGCGCCCTCCTGCATAACAAGGAGATCAGCGAAAAAAACGTGTCCGACCCCTCTCGTCTGTTTAAGGTAGGTGATAGCCTGCGGGCAGTGGTAATTGAGGTGGATGAATCCCGCCAGCGCGTAGCCCTGTCCACCAAAATCCTAGAACTCCACCCTGGGGAAATGCTAGAGCGCCCTGACCAGATTTTTGCCGAAGCAGAAAGTCGCTTGGAAAAGAACGTCAGCAAACTGTGGGAGCAGCCCAACTAGGGAACTATTGCGGTAGAGGCAGCTTTAGTTTACCCTAGCAGCAGACGTGGGCACGAATATCTATCTATGGTCAAAAAGGTGCAATCCCTGGCAGTAGAGGTGACTTTAACGGTCAACTACGAAGTCGGAGCTACCCCCACTGCTTATCTGTTGTTTTCCCTGCGGCGGGCAGATTCTAATCCCAGAGAACTAGCTGCCTTTTTGGAGTCCCAAGAAGCCTTCTATGAGATGAGTGTCAGCGCTAACCCAGAAGCAGTGGAGATAAGGACGGTGGTGACGGACACTGACTGGCAGGTCCTAGAGGAAAAGGTAGTAAACTTGACAGAGGAGATGAAGGGAAAGCTGCGCCAAGCTATCCAAGCCTTCGATCGCATCAAGCAATCCCAACCCCGCGACCGCACGATCGTGTTCAACCTCTAGCTGTTAATCCTACCGCTGGTGGGGGAACTGGGGTCAGCGATGGTTTTAACAGGCATCCGCCCCGCCAGAAATGCCAGACGACCAGCGATCGTGGCTAAACCCATAGCTTTTGCCATGCCAACGGGGTCTTTTGCCAAAGCAATAGCGGAATTAATTAACAGGGCAGCTGCTCCCATCTCCATAGCGGCACAGGCTTCACTGGGGGTGCCAATGCCAGCATCAATGACCACAGGCACACGGGACTGTTCAATGATGATTTGAATATTTGCCTGGTTTTTTAACCCCTGCCCCGACCCAATGGGAGAACCCAAGGGCATCACCGTGGCACAGCCCATTTCCTCTAAGCGTTTTGCCAGCAGGGGGTCAGCATTGATGTAGGGCAACACCGTAAACCCCTCTTTGATCAACTGCTCTGCCGCTTTGCAGGTCTCGATGGGGTCCGGCAGCAAATAGCGACTGTCGGGAATTACCTCCAACTTGACGAAGTTGTTGTCCTCCTGCCCCAGGATTTTTGCCATTTCCCTGCCCAGACGGGCAACCCGTACCGCTTCCTCCGCTGTAGCACACCCCGCTGTATTCGGCAACATCCAGTATTGCTGCCAATCGATCGCTTCCGCTAACCCCCCATGCCCTGGCACCTGGTCTTGCACCCGCCGCACAGCCACCGTCACAATCTCACAGCCACTAGCTGCCATCGCCTCCGTCATTGTTGCAAAATCTTTGTATTTGCCTGTCCCCGTCATCAAGCGCGATCGGAAGGTGCGCCCACCAATTACTAGAGGTTCATCCACCATAGGTTAATCAGTTACTGCTGCCATCCATTCTAAATAGGTAGGACTACCTTGCGTAATGGGAATTTGAATAATTTCAGGCACCTTGTAGCTGTGGTGGGACTGAATGCACTCCTGCAGACGGCTAAAATTCTCCGCCTTCCCCTTAATTAGGAGGAGGTATTCCCCCTCCCGCTGTTGTTTGCCCTCCCAGGTGTAGTAGCTAGTAATGGGCAGCACTTGGATGCAAGCCGCCAGTCGCGCCTGCAAAATTGCCTCGGCGATCGTTGCCGCTTCTGCCTCACTGCTAGTGGTAGTCATCACGAGGGCATAGGTCATGCTAGGTTTTCTGGGCAGCACTACAGAGATTTCTAATTTGCAGGAGTACCTGCAGCCAGTCCAGATTATAGTGCAAGCTGTACCAAGTCCGCCAATCCTCCCCCTGATGTTGCTGGATGACCTCCCGTAAATGGGGTAGCTTCTGCCACTGACGGGGGGAAAAAGTAGCCAGGAGTACCAACCGATCGTGTAATGACCCCAGCACATCCTGGGCGGTGGTGAGGTGGCGAATACTGTGGTCTAATTCCTCACCAAAGTAGGGGGCAAAACACTCCAACTGGTAACGCGTGAGTTTGAACAGTTTGCGCAGGTCATGCAGCTGCTTTTCCTTGCGCAGATTCCACTGCGGCAGCAGAAGAGACTTCAGGGCAGGTAAGAGTAATTGAGGCATCATCTCTGGGACAGCAAAATCCCCTGTCTCCTGCAATTGCGGTTTCTTTAACCACTGCCCGATCGTTGCCCTCGTTTTGCGGTAGAAGGAGCTATCCAATAACTGCACCATGCGCTGAAAATAGCCCTGCCGCTGGCGTTGCAATTTTGCCAGGTATTTCTGTAACTGTAACTGCTCACTATCCGGCAGCAAAGGCATATAGCTGGTGGTCAGGGTCTGCTGCAAGACATCCAAATCCCGCACCCTGCCCAGAATACGGCTGATCTTCCCCAAGCGAGGTTCCTGCCGTCTAATACTGCGGGGCAAAATGGGCGCAAAACACAATAACCCCGATCGCAACCGCCGCAAACCTACCCGCATCTGATGCAGTGCCTCTGGGTCTTCGTCTGCCCGCACCACCTCCTCCTGCTTGACCCACTTGCGGTAGTAGTTCCCCAGCGCTTTCAAAGCACAGTCCCCGATCGTAGCACCGTTAGTGAGAGCTGCGTTCATCTTTGCCCCTCTAGGTTAAGAATAGGTTAAGTATAGGTAAAAAATTATAGCGCAGGGGCAGGGGAATTGGTGGTAATATAAAGCTTTACGACAAAGTTAACTCCTATGGCAGAGAGCAAGATTTATCTGCGGGGCGTTCGCGCCTACGGTTATGTGGGTCTTCTACCAGAGGAGAATGTGCTGGGGCAGTGGTTTGAGGTGGATGCCGAACTGGGCGTAGACTTCCTGCGGGCGGCACAGACGGATGACATTGCTGACACCATCGACTACCGCCACTGCATTACCACGATCGAGAATTTAATCAAGACCAGCAAGTTTGCCTTGGTAGAAAGACTAGCAGGGGCGATCGTGGCAGAACTCTTAAAAGACAAACGCATTAAGAATATTCGTCTGAAAGTGATTAAACATCCCCCCATTCCTGACTTCCAGGGGTCTATTGCGGTAGAAATCTATCAAGAAAATACCAACACCGATGATCCCCCAGCTGCAGCAGATGACAAATACATTACAGCGGTGTACACAGACGGCTCCTGCCTTGACAATCCTGGCGTGGGGGGGTGGGCAGCTGTAATCAATTTCCAAGACGGCACCAGCAAAGAATTGGGGGGCAGAGTAGAAAACACTACCAACAACCAGATGGAACTAGAGGCAGTCATTCAAGCCCTTTCCTTTTGTCAGCCCTACCTCAAAAAACAAAAAATTCCCCTCTATACTGACAGTCGCTATGTGAAAGAGGGCATTACCAGCTGGATCAAAAACTGGCAGAAAAACGGTTGGCAGACAGCGGCAAAGCAAGCAGTAAAAAATAGAGAACTGTGGCAGCGCCTCTACGTCCTCAATCATCCCAACGTGGAATGGCATTGGGTGCAAAGCCATGCAGATAACCCAGACAACAATCGCTGCGATCGTCTGGCTCGGCAGTTTGCCGCTGGACAAAATCCCCTATAATGACCCCACAGCAACAGACTTAGCTATGGCAAATTATAGAGTGGAAATCTACGATAGACGATCGGGGCAAACCTACACAGGAGTTGTCTCTGACCAGGAATACATCCTAGATGGGCTGGAAAACCAGGGTATTGTTTTACCCTCTGCCTGCTGTGCGGGGGCATGCACCACCTGTGCCGTCAAAATCAAAGCGGGCACGATCGACCAAAGGGAAGGAATAGGCTTATCCCGTTATTTACAGCAGCAGGGCTATGGTTTGATTTGCATTGGCTATGCCCGCAGTGACCTGCAGTTAGAAACGCAAGAGGAAGACGAGGTCTATCGGTTACAGTTCAGTCAAAGCTACCCCACCAAGAAGCCCTGGTTTTCCCTCTCCTGGCTGCGTCCCGATGCCGATTAAAATTGAACCTTTCTAAAGAGAGGGCAGTCTTAAGGATAGGCGATCAGCAAAACCAATGGTTGCAAAACCGCGGACAAGCCCAGAGGCAACGGACAGCGAACTCGTCCATCGATCGGTAAAAGGCGACACCCATGCCTTCCGTCTGTTGTATCAACGTCATCAGGGCAAAGTACGTTCTTTACTCTTTCAGATGTGTGGTAAGGAGCTACTAGATGATTTGGTACAGGAGGTGTTTTTGCGGGCATGGCGGGGGTTAAAACAGTTTCGGGGGTCTTGTCAGTTTTCCACCTGGCTCTATCGTATTGCTTGGAATGTGGCGACTGACCAAAGACGCTCTTTTGCCAAACGCAACGACCAACAGAGTCCTGTCCCTGTAGAAGACTGTCATCATCTGCCCGATCCTGTCAATACACCCTCTCTGCAACATCTGCACTACCAGCAAATTCTCTACCAGGGGTTAGACCACCTATCCGCCGAACAGCGGGCTGTGCTAGTTTTGCATGACCTGGAAGAAGTACCCCAAAAAGAGATTGCGGCAATTCTCAAAATACCGATCGGTACGGTTAAATCTCGTCTGTTCCATGCCCGTCAGGCTTTGCGTCAGTATCTCAGCGATCAAGGAGTAGAACTATGAAAGAAGACGATGCTCTCCTACAATTTCTCCACACCTACCGTAGGGAAGCACCACTCCCTAATCCCGAGTTGGAAGATAAAATTATCTGCCAACTCCACCGCCCTTCTGGTTTTCCCTTGGACAAGATACTGATAGCGATCGTTCTACTAGGTGGCGGACTGTTTGGTTTTGCCCGTTTCCGACAATGGCAGATGGCACAGACCCAGTTAAACCTCGATACTCTGGAAGCCTCTCTCATTCAAAGTTGGGAGGTAGCTACTGCCCGTGTCGAATCAGAAGACTCTCTCTCTTATCTTTTTAGCTACAAGGAGGACAAGTAATTATGAAACGCTTTGCTTCTCTGTTCCTGCTGTCGGCACTGACAATGCTGCCCTTGACCGTCTCTGCCGATCCCTCTGTAATGGAGAGGGGTTTGCCCCGCTGGGAAGAAAAAAGAGGCAGACTGCTAGAGGAACTGAATCTCACGCCGCAACAGAAACAACAGTTGGATACCATTCGGCAACAGAGCCAGAGTCAACTAGAAACCCTGCGGCAGCGGAAACGGCAACTGCGGCAGGAGATGGACCAACTCCTCAGCTCCAATGCCTCAGAACAACAACTGCGGGCTAAATTCCAGGAGATTCAAGCTGTCAAGGCAGAGATGGACGAAATTCGCTTTAACCAAACGCTCGCCATGCGGCAAATTCTCACCCCTGAACAACGCACTCGCTGGCAGGAGCTGATGATTCAACGCGACTATAAACGCCATCGTCCCAAGTTCTAAGCTATAACAAGGGAAAGAAATGTCCCACGGGTCCCTGCCCTCCCCCAAGAGCTAAACTATGCCCGATCGCTTTGGTCACATACTCCTTAGCCCGCTTGACTGCCTCTAGCAAAGGATAACCAAGGGCTAAATTGGCAACGATCGCTGCTGAGAGGGTGCAACCCGTGCCGTGGGTGTGGGGGGTAGGGATTGCCTCCTGGGGTAATAACTCCATTCTGTCACCGTCAAAATAGACATCCGTGCCCTTTATAGGTGCCTCCATGCCCCCCCCTTTCACTAAAACTGCTGTCTTCGTCTGTTTGTGTATCTCTGCCGCAGCGGACTGCATAGCCTCGATCGTGTTTATCTCTTTTTGCGTTAATAACTGCGCTTCATAGCGATTGGGAGTGATTAACAAAGCCAGAGGTAACAGACGGTGAGTAATTGCCTCAATGGCATCATCATGGAGCAACTTTGCCCCCGTGCGGGAAACCATCACAGGATCGACCACCACCTGTCGCCAGCCCTGTCCGGCAATCTTTTTCGCCACCAAACTGACAATGTCGCAGTTAAGCAGCATCCCTGTTTTCACAGCAGTAACAGGTAGGTCATTGGCTACTGTATCAATCTGGGCAGCAATCATAGACAAGGGCAGGGCTTCTACAGCAGTTACCCCTAGAGTATTTTGGGCAGTGACACAGGTAATGACACTCGTTCCATGCACACAGTGAAAAGCAAAAGTCTTGAGGTCCGCCTGGATACCAGCCCCCCCACCACTGTCAGAACCAGCAATGGTCATCACGATCGGTGGCTTTAGCATATCACCAATACTCAACAGATAATTTAGGTTACCATAAAGATTGAGAAAGTATAAGATTGTCGAGGTTTCGAGGAACCAAAATTTACTGTTTTTTAACAAAAGGAACGTGATAAAATAGTGCAAGTTTTAGCAAAATTGACCTATGGGGGTAGGGGCTAGTAAGTTCGAAGCGTTTGATCTGCTGCAGACCCCTGTGTGGATTATCTACAATAGGGAAATCTGGTATGCCAATAGGGCGGCAAGCAGTTTAGTCAATGATTCCTCTGCCTTTGCTGACTTACCTGGTCCAGACAAACACAGAGAATGGATACTCACTGTAGAAGAGACTAGCTACATTTGTTACCTGACAGACATAGAGATAGAGGAGGGCAAAAATGCTCTGTTAGTGGAAGCTTGTCTTGATCCGCGCCATGCTCTGCTGTTGGAAGCTAGTCCCGATGGGGTAATGATTGCTGATTTTGACACAGGTAAAATTGTACAGGCAAATAGCAAAGCCTGTTCTCTTACTAGCAAACAACCTGACGAGTTAATTGGTCTGCATCACAGCCAGTTGTATTCAGAGGAGCAAAGAGAATTTGCCGCGTCAGCCTTCCGCAGTCTGATTGGTGGTTGGTGTACTGGTTTAACTATTCCCCGTCGCGATCGCGCCCCTGTTCCTATTCAGATTTACAGCACCTTGTTTGTCATGGGGGATAAAATATACGTCTATGGCTTTTTTAGGGATTTAACAAGACAAAAACAACTGGAGGCAGAATGGCAAAAAGCCCTGACGGAGCTACAAAAGCGGGAAAATCAGCTCAGTATCGCTCTCTCTAGTGCGCGGAGTGTATGTTGGGATTATAGTATTCCTGCTGGCATGGTAGAAGGGATAGGGAGCTTTGACGGTGGCGACTGGCACATGAATACCTGGCAAATAACTTTAGAAGAAACTTTAGCTCAAATTTATCCCCAGGATGTAGAAAGTCTCAAGCGTACTGTTACTGCGCATTTTGCTGTCGGTGGTTCTTTCCTGCAGGAAATTAGACTGCAAGACTTTGACAAGAATCCCCGTTGGTTTTTAGTCAGTGGTAGGGTAATCCTTGATGTTTTAGGCAAACCCCATCGCGTTATCGGTATCACCATAGAAATCACCCAAAACAAGCAAATGGAACTGGAACTAAATAGGCAGCGCCGTTTGATGGAATGGGTAATGGCAAACATCCCCGCTTTTATTGGTCTCACAGACAGTCAGAGTCGCCATATTTACGCTAATGAAAACCTACTGCGATTTTTAGGTGTATCTCTTGCCAATGTTTTGGGCAAAACTAACGAGGAAATTTATACCCCAGACCTAGCAATAATCTTTGACTACATGGACCGCCAGATTCTACTGAAGAAAAAGCCACTACAAACAGAGGTCTCAGTGATCACCAATGGCATAGAAAGATTCTATCTTGCCAATAAATTTCCCCTACTCAACGAAGAAGGAGAAGTGGAAGCGATCGGGACTATTGCCACTGATATTACAGGTCTAAAACAGGCAGAAGATACTATTCTAGAAAATCAGGCTTACCTCAATTGTCTAATTGAAATTCAACAACAGTTACTGATGTATGAATTGCTACCCCCGTATCCTGCAACGCTTAGGGGAAGTAAGTAAAGCCTCTAGGGCATACATATTTGCCAATCACCGATCGGAGGATGGCACATTACTGGCTAGCCAAATTTATGAGTGGTGTGCTTCTGGTATCAAACCAGAAATTGACAATCCAGACCTACAGAACATTAATATGGAGCTACTTTGCCCGCGGTGGATACAGTATCTATCCCAAGGGCAAGAAATTAGGGGGGCGGTCGCTAACTTTCCTACATCAGAACGGCAGATTTTAGAACCCCAAGGTATCCAATCAATTCTAGTATTACCCTTACTTGTCAACAGGGAGTTTTGGGGCTTTATTGGCTTTGACAACTGCGTTTCTACAGCACCCTGGGGAGAAGGAGCTTTAGGTTTACTGCGAGCCGCTACCAGTGCTATTTCCTTACATTTAGAACGACAGCAAAGTAGACAGATTTTGATTGAAGAACGGCGTAAAGCAGAGGAGGCTAACCTGGCTAAAAGTCGGTTTCTTGCCAACATGAGTCACGAGTTGCGAACTCCCATGAATGCAGTAATTGGTTTGACCAGTATTTTGCAAACTACTAAACTCAACCCCGAACAGCAGGATTGTATCCGCATCATTCGTCAAAGTGGGGAAACTCTCCTAGCCTTAATCAATGATATTTTAGATTTTTCTAAGATTGAATCCGGACGGATTGAGTTAGAAATGCAAGATTTTAATCTGCGTAATTGCCTGGAGGATGTGATTGATGTCATTTATCCCCAGTTAGCTCAAAAAGGTCTGCAATTTTTGTTTCATGTTGCAGAGGATGTCCCCCTGTGGATTCGATCGGATGTCACCCGTCTACGCCAAATTCTCCTCAATTTATTGAGCAATGCTGTCAAATTTACAGAAGAGGGGCTGGTGAGTGTAAATGTGTGGGTGGAGAAAAGGTATAACGATCGGGAACTGAGCCTTGCTTTTACTGTCATAGATGAGGGGATTGGGATTCCCGCCGATCGGTTGCAGTTAATTTTCGACCCCTTCACCCAAGCTGACTCTTCTATTACTAGGCGCTACGGCGGTACAGGTTTAGGCTTATCTATTTGTCAACGTCTTACCCATTTATTAGGGGGAGAAATAACAGTACAAAGTAAGCAGGGCTATGGTTCTAACTTTACTTTCACTATCAAAACAGAAGCAATTCCGCCCCTAGAGTCTTTACCACCTCTGCCATCCAAAAATATTGCTCTGCAACTGCAAGAAGATAGCTCTTACTCTATCCTGGCTTCTATCTTGCGCAGCTGGGGGATGCAGATTGTGGATACAGTAGAAAAGGCAGATTTACTGATTACTGACAATCGGCAAATTAAACAAAGTATCCCCACAATTTTTGTACTGGAATACGGGGAAAGTTATCCCTTGCCTCTGACAATTAGTAAGCCCATTCGCCAGGATGTACTCTATGCCATAGTAGGGCAGGCGTTGAATCCACAAATCATAGAAAGCAGTGGGGTAGCTAAGTTATGTAAGCCGCACAGGATGCCGCTGCGGATTTTGGTGGTAGAAGACAACGTAGTAAATCAAAAGGTCTGTCTGAAGATTTTAGAAAAATTGGGCTACCAGGCAGAATTAGTGGCTAATGGTTTGGAGGCACTAGAAGCACTGCAACGACAGGTCTACGATGTGATTTTGATGGATATTCAAATGCCCGAAATGGATGGACTAACAGCAACAAGACTAATCAGAGAACGATCGGATTACCAGCCCTGGATTATTGCCCTCACTGCTGATGCCCAGACGGAAACTGCTCAACAGTCCTACGATATTGGCGTCAACGACTATCTCACCAAACCAATTCGCCTAGAGGAGCTGTCGGTAGCTTTGCAACGTGCCTATCGCCATCGGCAGAATTGCTAGGGAGCATGGTATCCTAAAGGGAGTTTGTCGGTCTGTCCATGAAGTTATTTGTTTACCATACTCCAGAAGCAGTGCCCCCCGGTACACCAGACTGCGCGATCGTGGTGGATATTCTGCGAGCGACTACAACTATTGCCACAGCCTTGGCAGCGGGGGCAGAATTTGTGCAAGTCTTTGCCAGTCTCCATGACCTCGACCAAGTGGGGAACTCCTATCCCCCTGGTTATTGCTTGCGGGCGGCAGAACGGGGTGGCAAACGGGTAGAGGGCTATGACCTGGGCAATTCTCCCCTGGACTACACCCCCGATCGGGTCAAGGGCAAAGCCATTCTGCTGAGCACTACTAACGGCACGCGGGCACTACAGCGGGTTAGCCATGCTCCCCAGGTCTTGACGGCAGCTTTTGTCAATTTGGCGGTGATTACAGAGCTAGTGCAACAACAGCAACCAGAGACAGTCTGGATCGTGGGGTCAGGGTGGGAAGGCAATTTTTCCCTGGAAGATACTGCCTGTGCGGGGGCGGTGGTGGATCGTTTGAGCGATCGCTATGAACTAGGCAATGATGAGGCAGTGGCAGCCCATGCCCTCTACAGCCAATGGCGACATGACTTGGAAAAAATGTTTCAGCGCGCTAGCCACGGCCAAAGACTTTTGCGCCTGAATGGGGCAGCTGACCTTGCCTACTGTGCCAAGTGTGACCTCCTCAGGGTCGTGCCTTGCCAGAAGGAGATGGGGGTATTGCGGGCACTTTAGCCAGCCAGTCCCTGCCAATCCGAATCGTGACATCGGATTCAATGTCTCCAGTGGCTTCCAGGACGACTTCCCCCACGCCCAAAACTTGCTGGATTGCCTCCGCTAATGCCCGATCGCCCGATTGGGCAATGATGAGGGTTTTATCGAGGGGTTTTGTCCAATTAGTTTCAGTGGGGAAGACCTGGGCATAGCCCCGATCGGCTAGTTTTTGCACTAGGTAGTTAACAGCAGCGGGCATACCGAGGCTATCTTGCACGGCAACTCGCCCATAGGCGGGGCTGAGGTGTTCTTGCGGTTCGCTGTCACTGTAGTAGTTGACCTGGAAATAGCGGCGCATCATCTGCTTGATATGGCGACTGTCAGGTAGCCAATAACTTAGGCTAAATTCCGCAGGGGTGCTGAACCGCCCCGGCAACAACAACATTTGCACTTGAGAACGATCGGTTTTTGTAGCAAAAGCCACCAGGACTAGCATTTCCTCGACGGAGAGGTTGGTATCCAGATTGTGCTTAATTACTTCTAGAATTTGTGGTACTCTTTTCACCGTTTCCAGGTTGAGTTTTTGCTCTATGAGAGCGCGGAGGAGCATCTGTTGCCGCTGTACCCTGCCAATATCCCCTAATTCATCCTGACGAAACCGCATAAATTGAATGGCTTTTTTGCCGTCTAAATGCTGCATTCCTTTTTTGAGGTCAATATACAGACGCTGACTGTCATCGCGGTATTGCATATCGTAGGGCACGTAAATATCTACCCCCCCCAGGGCATCTATAAGTTGGGCAAAACCATGGACATTGACGCGGACGTAGCGATCGATCGTGACATCGTTGAGGAGCTTGCTGACAGTTTTCGCTGAAAGAATTGCTCCCCCCACAAAATTAGCAGCATTGATTTTACTCAAGCCCACTCCTGGGATTTCCACCTGGGTATCGCGGGGGACCGAGAGAGCAGTAATAGTGTGATTGTGGGGGTCAAAGCGGATGAGCAAAATTGTGTCACTCTGCCCATTGAGATTGCCATCCACCGTCTCCCAATAGGTGTTGTTTACAGGTAGGGGACCCGCCCCTGGCAAATCAGAAGTCAAGACCACCGTCCCCAAGACCAGGATATTAACAGGACGACGGAGCTGCGCCACATGGACAATACTATCTTCTACCTCCACACTGGGGGTTCTCTGAAAGGGACGACTACTGATGAACAGGGCTGTAGCTGCTCCCAATCCCCCCGCCACAAACGCCAAACAGACCAACAACCACCGCAGACGAACAGCTGCTAACTTTCTTGCCTTAGTAATCACACACTCCTCACTCAGCCTGCCAGGACTTGCCCAATTCACTATACACCACAAATTCCTGCGGTAGTGACCAACTGGGCATTAACAAAATTGGGGTGTCCAAGCTGGGGAACTGGGGGGGTGCCCATGCCTTTAACCTACCCTGTAAGAACCGCTGCAACAGACGATCGAAGGAAGGAGGACTCTCCCGCAAAGGCAATTTCTCACTCTCTGGCAGCCCAAACTTTTCCCTGGCAGCAGCCCGTAAATCCTTCTCCACTTGGCTTTCTGTCCCGATCGCGTCTACCAACTTGTTCTGCACCGCTTGCCGACCGCTAAACACCCGCCCATCGGCTACTGCCCTCACCACTTTGGGGTCAAGTTTGCGCCCCGCTGCTACGTCAGCCACAAATTTTTCGTAGGTGTCTTGGATTAAGCCCTGTAGCAATTCTCGCTCACTGTCTGACAATTTGCGGTAGGGGGAAAAAATATCTTTGTAGGGTCCAGTTTTGAGGGTTTGCGGTTCTACACCCAGGCGTTCCAATAATTTCCCCACATTGAAACCACTTAAAATGACACCAATACTCCCCGTCAAGGTACCATCGTTGGCATAGATCCGATCGGCGGCACTTGCCACATAGTAACCTCCGCTGGCAGCTACATCCAGCATACTGACATAGACAGGTTTTTTCTCCCGCACCCGCCGTACCGCTTGGTAAATCTCTTGGCTAGCTGCTACCGACCCCCCAGGGGAATTGATAGCAAGCAGCACTCCCTTGACATTGTCCTCCTCGGCAATTGCTAAGAGACGGTCTCGCACTTCTAGGGTAGTGGGGTCACTGCTGATGGCACCGTTAAGGCGCACTATTTCCAGATGGTTTTCCTGACTTGGGGGTCTTAAGACCCGTTGATTCCTCAACCCCACCACAGCAGAGACAAAGCAGACAAAGACTAACAGAAGGGCAATCAGGCGATGGGTGGACATGGTAAACCTCACTACAATAGAGAGGCAGAAGCTGGGGTCAACTCCTGCCCGTTGGTCTTACTAACGTACTTTAGCGTAGAAAATGCCCCGCAGTTTTACTTCCTTGGGTTCAAACGCCCCAAATTCTGTATCCGAGGGCTGTTCACACTCAAAGGTGCCCGCGATTTCCCTGGTGTTGCTGTTGATTTTCTCAATTTGCATAGAGAGCTTGCCCTTCATAAATTCATCTTTTTTGATATTGGCTTCAAATTCATCCCGCTTGCTGGGGAGGGCTTCGGCAGCATCATAACCGATCGCTAATCCTCTGCCCTTGGGGTCAATGAAACTGGCACCGCGATAGGTGGGCACTTCTGTTTCCCCTTCAAAGTCTACGGAAGTGGTCAAGCCAATCAAGCCCGGCTGTGATACAGCTTTGTAGTTCTTGATGGAAAACAAAAAGGCTACTCTCTCCCCCCCTGGCAATTGCACTGTAATTGGTTGATAGTCTAATCCTTCCTTTTCTTCCAAAACTAGGCTACCGTTGGGTTGGAGGGTGACAGTGGCTTTGATGAAATCCAAACTGGAGGTAGCACGAGTCAGGAGCTTGGTGGGGACAAACTCAGGTTGGCGCCGCTTGTTGCTCACCTCTTCCTTGACAAAGAAATTGGTGGGTTCTAAACAGAGATTGTAGATTTCCACAGGTTTGCCCACTTCCAGAGGGATGACCGCTCGTCCCCGTGAGCCTTCCGCAATATCAGGGCACTTGTTTGCCAGTCCCGTCCCCACGATTTCATCATAGGTAAGGGGCTTTTGTACTGCTTCAGCGGGAGCAATACCGATCGTTAAGAACAGCACCAGGCACAGAGCCATGCCCAGTCGCCAAATCCAATTAAACCGCATAATTAACCTCTTATTAATTAAATACCGCTTTAGTTTAGCCTACTAAAATGTGCGGCACTTGACCATATTCTGTCTGAGGTAGGACGGAGAGACAGGGATTTGAACCCTGGAAGGTGTTACCCTTACCCGATTTCAAGTCGGGCGCAATCGACCACTCTGCCATCTCTCCCTGTTTAATGTATTGTAGAACAAATTGGGACTAATGGTCATGGACAGGGAAATTGCTGCCAATCGCTTCCTAGTCTGTGGTTTGGGGAGCCTGGGACAACACTGTGTGGCGGCGCTAGAAGAATTCGGTGCCCAGGTAACTGCCATCAATGAAACTACTCCTAAAACTTGGGAGATCGCGGGCATGAAGGACTCTCTGGACTTATTTTTCGGGGATTGCCGCCAGGCAAAAATTTTGGAGCAAGCGGGGATCAGGGAATGTCGCGGTATTCTCTTGGTGACGCAGTCGGAGCAAGTCAATATTGAGGCGGCTTTTGTGGCGCGGTCCCTCAATCCCCATATTAGATTGGTGGTGCGTTCTAGTAAAAAACAGTTAAATGAGATATTAGCCCAACATCTGGGCAATTTTATTGCCTTTGAACCTGACCAGTTACCCGCTGCTGCTTTTGCTCTCGCTGCCCTAGGGGCGCAAACCTTGGGTTGCTTTAAGATTGATAACTATCTCATGCGGGTAGTGCGGGGAGAAATTACTGACCAGCATCCCTGGCGGCAAAAATTTACTCTGCAGGAGATTAACCGCTCCGACCTGCGACTGCTCTGCCATGAGCGCAAACATAAGTTGCTCTACGCCGGCGATATTTTCCACGACTGGGAACCCCACGATCGTTTGGATGTAGAGGACAGCATTATCTATGTGGAGGTATCAGATTATGCCTCTGCCCTGGGGACAAAAAAAGTCGAACTCACCTGGTGGCGGCGGTTGGGAATGGTCTTGGCTGCCCTTGACCCCCGATCGTGGTGGACCTCTTTGGCGGCATTTCTGCAGTGGACGGGGCAGGATGAAATTCGCAAGATCGTGGCTGGCTGTTTCTTTTTGGTACTGGCTCTGGGCATTTGGGGCACCCTATTGTTTTCTATGCAGGGGGGGATATCTGTAGAGAATGCCTTTGCTACCACTGCCACTTTGATTTTGGGGGGGTATGGCGATATTTTTGGCGGTATAACTGACCGGGTGGTGGTACCCCTCTGGCTGCAATTGTTCTCTCTGCTGATGACTTTAACGGGTATCGCTCTAACAGGCGTACTCTACGGTCTCCTCACCGATAGCATTTTAAGCCTGCGCCTGGGGTTTCTCTCCCGTCGTCCCCCCATTCCCGAGCGGGACCACGTGGTGGTGGTAGGGTTAGGGCAAGTGGGGCAGAGAGTGGCGGAGTATTTGCAGGAGTTTCGCCAGCCCCTGGTCGCTCTGCACTCAGAGGAAGTGAACAGTAGGCTGTTGCCCCAGGTACCGATCGTCACGGGTGACCTCAAACAATGTCTCAAGTCCGTCAATCTCGCCACTGCTAAAAGCATTATTACGGTTACCGATGATGAGATGACAAATTTGGAGTTGGGGCTGGTTGCCCAGAGGGAAAATCCCCACCTGGACTTAGTAATTCGCACGTTTGAACCCCGCTTTAGCAGTCATCTTGCGCGGTTGTTACCCCATGCCCAGGTCCTGTGTGCCTATGCCCTCGCAGCCCAAGCTTTTGCAGCCGGTGCCTACGGGGAAAATGTCCTCAGTTTGTTTCAGCTGCGCCAACATACAATCCTGGTGACGGAGTACACGATCGAGGCAGGGGATACCCTCAATGGCAGGTTAATTTCCGAGGTAGCCTACGGCTATGGTGTGTGTCCTGTCCTCTACCAGTGCCGGGGAGGTAAGCCTATCCCCCTACCCAGCTATGACCTGCGGCTGAAAATAGGCGATCGGTTAGTTGTCCTAGCCACCACTGATGCCCTGCACCGCATTGAATTGGGGATGGATACCGCCCAAGCCCGCCGCTGGCGTTTATTTGTTACTGCCGTCATGGACCGCCGCCATTTTGCCAGTGGAGTAGATACTATTGCCCGCATCAGCGGTTGTCCCTTTGAGCAGGCACGGGAAGTATTGCGCCATCTGGGAGAATTAGATGTGCCCCTCTTCAAACACCAAGGGCTGCGGTTGGTGCAGGAGTTAGCGCAATTGCACATCACTGCCCATCTGCAGGAGGTGGCAACCAGGACTTGAAAACTTTACCTTTTTTGCTGCCAGTGCCAGACACCTAGGATAATACAAAGGTGATGCGTCAAGATGGGGAATGGAAGAACTCCTAGGTAAACTGCGGCGAAAAGAGGGGAACTGGGTAGAGTGGGGACAGTGGTGCCAGGAACTGCAAAAGGCGGGCATGACAACCCAAGCCATCTTTGAACAGACGGGCTTTGAACCTATCCACCAAAATCAGCTCATCGTGGCAAGCCAGGTCTATCACACGATCGCTAACTCTGTCGCCCCGGCGGTTTTGGAGTTTTTTACCCACAGGGGCAGTGACATTTTGTATGAACTACGGGTTTTGCCCCAGAGCGATCGGGTAGCTGCTGCGGAATTAGTAGTGCAGATGGGCTTGAACAGCGAAGAAACGCGCCAAGTGGCTAAGGCAGTGAAAGATTTTAGTTTATTGAGTTCGCCCCCCCCCCATTTCACCTCCCACCCAGGGGATGCCGTTGCCTACCAGGTGTGGAAAACTATTAGCTCAACCAGTGGTGCCACTGATGCCAACCAACGGGCGCAGTTAATTAGTAGGGGGTTGCGGTTTGCCCATTCCACCAGTGCCCGCCAGCAAATTGAACAACTCCTCGCCAGTGCCATCGATCGGCAACCTGTTTCTATAGCCCGTCTCCCCCTCTATCGTTTAGAAGCGGAAGAACAACTCCCCCGTGTCTTTCCAGTGGCAGGGAAATTGCCCCTGCGGTTGGCGGATTGGACAGCAATTCCCTCCATCACCACTACAGAACCCTTTGGCATGGTGGTACAAGAGGGGGTCAAGGCTTGGATTCCTCTCCCTGGGTGGAAAGTCGTCAAGGATATAGAAGATGGCGCCATCGTTTTAGCAGACACCCATACCCTTTTAACCTACAGTGGGCAGGAGATTGCCAGCAGTTTCCCCGATCGCCCGGAAGAAATCCTGTTGCTCATCGATCGTGCCCAGCGGCAGTGGGACAAGGACGGTTTCTTTTTTGTGGCAGAAGCAGAGGAGTTATACCTCAAAAACTTTCCCAGCCCGCCGGCGGTGGAATTATGGGGCAGATTGATGTTAGTCTTACGACAGCCCCGCGTATTGGAGGATGCCACAGCCGATGACCCCTGGACTTGGGAGGAATAAACATGGATAAACGGGTAGTAGCCACAGGCGTACGGGATTTGCTCCCCCTGGATGTGGTGCAGAAGCGCTGGATTGAACAAAATTTGCAGACTACTTTTCAACAGTGGGGCTACCAATGTGTGATCACCCCCACCCTCGAAAGTATGGAGGTCCTGAGTGCGGGGGGCATGGTCAAACCAGAGTCCGTCATCCAAATCCGATCGGGGGATTACAAAGCCGTAGGATTACGCCCAGAGATGACCGCTTCCATTGCCCGTGCCTACAGTTCTCGCCTGGAGGTGGAAACCCTACCCCAACGCCTGTACTATTTGGGCAATGTCTTTCGCAATGTGCCAGGGCAAAAGGAGACTTACCAAGCGGGGGTGGAACTGTTGGGGGCAGAGGGCTTAGCCGCCGATGGGGAAATTTTGTTGTTAGTGCGGGATTGCCTACAGCGGCTCGAAATTCAAGACTACGACATCATCGTGGGGGATGAGAGTTTCACCAACACCCTCCTGCAGTCTTTTTCCTATAAATTCCGTGCTCCTATTCGCAAATGTTTGGCAGCCCTCGATCGGGTAGCACTAGAACAACTGGACATTCCAGGGGAGACAAAAGCGCAAGCACTGGAGTTATTGGAATTGCGGGGTAAGCCCAGTGTGGTGTTTGCCAAATGCCATGCCCTGCCCTGGGTAGCTAACCTGCGGGACAAACTGGACTACCTCAAAAACCTAGTGGAGCTAGTGGGGGACGATCGCTTAGTCCTCGACCTCAGTTTGATTCAGGATTTTGACTACTACACAGGCATTGTGTTTGAAGTAGTAAAGGGCAATTTGGTGATCAGTCAGGGGGGGCGCTACGACCAGCTATTGGGGCTGTACCATCCCCAGGGCAAGAGCTATCCCAGCGTCGGCTTTTCCTGGAACATAGAAGCTCTCCACAAATCCCTAGGGGCAGTCCTTCCCCAGCGTACCCCCACCTCCGACTGGTTAGTAGTGCCTTTAAGTGAGGCTGTTTTGCCCCAAGCCTTTGCCTATGCCGATCGGTTGCGCAAAGGTACCCTACCGCAGCGGGTGGAAATCTACATTGGTGACCTAGGGGAGGAAGCAGTGATGACCTATGCCCGCAGTAAGGAAATTACTCACATTGCCTGGTTACAATTAGATGGGACAGTGACAGAGACCAACCTAGCCAGTAGCAATGGGGAGGAATAACGGTGGAGGCATGGGTAGTCAGCACTATAGAGCGCCTAGGGTACGTGGGCATCGCCCTGCTCATGTTCTTGGAAAACCTGTTTCCCCCCATCCCCTCAGAGGTGATCATGCCCCTGGCGGGCTTTACTGTAGCTAGGGGAGAGATGACCATGCCCTTGGCAATTACGGCGGGGGTAATCGGTACCCTGTTGGGGGCAGTGCCCTGGTATGGGGCGGGTTGGCTGCTGGGGCAAGAAAGGCTGCGTACCTTCCTCGATCGTTTACCCCCTTGGAGCGGTCTAGGGGGGGAGGACATCACCAAAGCCACTGCCTGGTTTCAACAGCACGGTCAAAAAGCAGTCTTGTTCGGTCGTCTGGTGCCGGGGGTGCGCACCCTGATTTCTATTCCCGCCGGCATAGCGCGGATGTCCCCCCTTGTGTTTTTCACCTATTCCACGATCGGAATTGTGGGCTGGACAACCCTCCTTGCTTACAGTGGCTACTTTTTAGGGGCAAACTACAAACTCGTAGAACCCTATATTGATACCCTCTCCAAGATTGTGCTAGTAATTTTAGGTATGGCATTTGGCGCATTTCTGTATAACAAGTACAAAAGGTGGCGGGGTAATGACCAGTAATCTGCAAGCAATTGTGCAAAACACGAAACGCAGCGCCCAGAGCGTCGCCCACTTGTCCACAGCGGGAAAAAATCACGCCCTGGCAACGATCGCTCAGACCCTAGAACAACACATCCCCCGCATCCTGGCAGCTAACCAGCAGGACGTGGAACAGGCGTACCGCGACCAGTTGCCCGCTCCCTTGATTAACCGCCTCAAACTAGATGAGAAGAAGGTCAAGGGGATGATTGAGGGGGTAAGGAGTGTAGCCAGTCTGCCTGACCCTGTGGGAGTAAGACAAATCCAGCGGGAGTTAACCCCTGGTTTGATTTTGGAGCGGATCACAGTGCCCCTAGGAGTCTTGGGGGTAATTTTTGAAGCCCGCCCTGATGCTGTCACCCAAATTGCCAGTCTGGCGATCAAATCGGGGAATGGCGCCATTTTGAAGGGGGGGAAAGAGGCTCTCCACTCCTGCACGGTTTTGGTGGAATTGATCCAGTCTGCCCTGCAGGCAACAGAGGTTAGCCCCCACACGATCGAGTTAGTCACCACTAGGGGGGAAGTGTTAGAAATGCTCAACCTAGAAAACGACATCGACCTAATTATTCCCAGGGGTTCCAACGAATTTGTGCGCTTTATCCAATCCCACACCAAGATTCCCGTTTTGGGGCACGCAGACGGACTCTGTCACCTCTACATCGACGGGGAAGCAGACTTAGCGATGGCAGTAGCAGTGACTATCGATAGCAAAACCCAGTACCCCGCTGCCTGCAATGCCATTGAGACTTTGCTAGTGCACAGTGCTATTGCCAAAGACTTTCTCAGTCAGTGTTTGCCCCAGTTAGAGGCAAAGGAAGTGGAAGTCAGGGGTTGTGACCGCACCCGTGACCTTTTCCCTCACCTCAAACCTGCCACAGAGGAGGATTGGCGGACAGAATACTGTGCCCTCATCCTAGCGGTAAAAATAGTAGATAGCTTGGAGGAAGCGATTACCCACATCAACACCTACGGTTCCAGACACACAGAAGCGATCGTCACCAGTAACCCCGATCATGCCCGTCAATTCCAGCAGGGGGTAGATGCGGCGGGGGTCTATCACAATTGTTCCACCCGCTTTGCCGATGGTTTCCGCTACGGTTTTGGGGCAGAGGTGGGCATCAGTACGCAAAAACTCCCCCCCAGGGGACCCGTCGGACTAGAAGGCTTAGTAACCTACCGCTACTACCTCACGGGCAATGGGCACACCGTTGCCGCCACCCAGTCCTTTACCCACCGTGACCTATGATGCGCCTTTCACAAGCAAAACGATCGTTGTGGGAAGTAGTGCAACAGGTAAGTTTCTTCCAGGATTTGCCCCTGGACTGCCTGGAGCTGATTGTAGAACAGGGATTTCCCATCACTTTGCCCCCCCACGAGTACGTCTTTTGGGAACAGGAACGGGGAGACTGCTTCTTTGTTATTTTGCAGGGACAAGTGGAAATGATTTCGCTGGCAAAAGGTCGCCTAGTTAAGTTGTTACAGCCAGGGGATTTTTTTGGAGAAATTGCCGTTTTATTGGACACCCCCCGTTCTCTATCCGTACGCACGATCGCTCCCACTCGTTTGTTTGCCATTGAGCGATCGACGCTACAGCAGCTATTTTTGCAGACTCCTCTGCTGGCGACTAAGATCACCACTGCCCTTTGCCAAAGGTGGAACGAATTGATTGACATGGGTATCTTTAGTGAGAAAGACCGCTATCTCTCCCCTGGGGAAGCCATGCAGTTAATCTATCGCCGTATTCGCCTGGTATTTAACAATTTGCCCCCCCTGGAACCCGATCGGTTTCACGCTACAATACAGGGCTAATTTAGGGATAGGCAGGACAGATGTGTGGAATTGTGGGGTACGTGGGTCATGGGGCAGTCAAGGCAAGTGAGGTATTGCTAGCGGGTCTCAAGAAACTGGAATATCGGGGTTATGACTCCGCCGGTATCGCCCAGATTGTCCCTGGTCAGCCCACCCTCCACCGCCTACGGGCAAAGGGGAAGCTAGACAACCTCGCCGCCAAAATTGCGGAAGAGCAGATAGAGGCAACTATTGGTATTGGTCACACCCGCTGGGCAACCCACGGCAAACCGGAGGAATACAACGCCCATCCCCACACCAACCGCTCGCAAACCCTGGCAGTAGTACAAAACGGCATTATTGAAAACTATCACAGCCTGCGGCAACAGCTGCGGGAACAGGGTTACGAATTTGCCAGCGACACCGACACAGAAGTTATTCCCCATCTTATCGACAGTTTCCTGCGGGATAACACCCTCCTGCGGGCAGTCTGTCAAGCGGTGAAAAGACTACAGGGAGCCTTTGCCCTGGCGATCCTCTGCGTCTACTACCCCGATCAAATCATTCTAGTCCGTCAACAAGCCCCCCTTGTCATTGGTCTAGGCAAAGGAGAAAATTTTTGCGCTTCCGATACCCCTGCCCTTGCTCCCTACACCCGATCGGTCCTACCTCTGGAAAACGGCGAAATTGCCCGCCTCACCGCCAAGGGAGTGGAACTGTTTAACTTCAACGGCGATCCCATCAAACTGCGCCCACCCCAAACCCTCAACTGGAATCCTGTTTTGATCGAAAAGCAGGGTTTCCGCCACTTCATGCTCAAGGAAATCTACGAACAGCCAGGGGTAATTCGGTCAGGTATTGCCAAATTTTTACAGGATGACGACACGATCGAGCTAGGTTTGCCTGGGGATGCCCTAGAGAGGGTTAAACAAATTCAGATAGTGGCATGTGGTACGAGTTGGCACGCCGGCTTGGTCGGCAAACACCTATTGGAGCAGATTGCCCAGATTCCCACCACCGTCAGCTATGCCTCAGAATATCGTTATGCCCCGCCGCCCTTTGTCCCCGATACCCTGGTGATAGGAGTGACCCAATCAGGGGAAACCGCCGATACCCTAGCTGCTCTAGAACTAGCCAAGAGTAGGGGGCACAAGTGCCTAGGCATCACCAATCGCACCGACAGTTCCCTCAGTCGCATTGCCCATTATTTGTTAGACACCCAGGCAGGTATTGAAATCGGTGTAGCTGCCACCAAGACCTTCACTGCTCAATTGCTCACCTTTTACTGGTTGGCACTCTTTTTGCAGCCCGATAATCCCAAAAAAGCAGAATTAACTTTGGGTTTACGGCAGCTTCCTGCTCACATTGAACGCATCCTAGAGAGTCAAGAACGCTATATAGAACAACTTGCCCACAAATTCAGTCACACCCAGGACTTCATCTTTATCGGCAGGGGCATCAATTATCCCATCGCGTTGGAAGGTGCCCTCAAACTCAAAGAGATTAGCTACATTCATGGTGAAGGGTATCCTGCAGGGGAGATGAAACACGGACCGATCGCTCTTTTGGATGAAGCTGTACCCGTTGTTGCCATTGCTACCCCTGGAGTTGTGTACGAGAAAGTGTTATCCAATGCCCAGGAAGCCAAAGCCAGAGACGCCCAATTAATTGGCGTTGCCCCTCTTACTGACCCTGCTGCCAGAGAAATTTTTGATCACATTCTGCCCATTCCCGTTGTAGATGAACTTCTGTCCCCTCTACTGACTGTGATTCCCCTGCAATTACTTGCCTATCACATCGCCGCCCATCGCGGTTTAGACGTAGATCAACCCAGAAATCTCGCCAAATCCGTGACAGTGGAATAGAGCAGGTGCAACTAAGCATTTCAGAAAATGATGATAGTCAGCCATGATTATTGCTGGTATTTACTCCTTCAATGGCGGACAAGAAATAATTTCTCAGCTTTATGCTAAAGGTTTCAGTTCCGCGATCGGGATTCATCAGAAAGAAACCGCTTTGGAAGAGAATTGAAAGTAGGAGAAGAAAATCGTAAGTTGGACAAAATGGTAAAAGGATTCAGAAGTGTTGAATGTCAGGAAAGAGGTAGAAAAAAGGAGCCAGAAATGGTATTCTCTCTCTGAGAAATAGAAAACAAACTTGAGTTGATGTTAAAACAACTTCGGCAACTTATCAAGCCTTTGCTAAAACTTCATGTACGGGTGGTTCAATTTTTTAATGAAGAAGATAACATTGAGTATAGACTAGCTACTAATGTGCAAAATACGAGTGAGAAAGAAATCAAGGAAGTCTATTGTCTACGCCGGCAAATTGAAGATGCACTTGAAATTGGAGAGCATAATCACAAAGAATGAGAATGGAGTGCGACTACAAATCTATGCTGTACTGCTTAAGTTGTTAACTCATCGACAAGTTACGATATTTACAGATAGAAATAGGTAGACATTGTACTTTAATGCAAATCTTGGGGCTTGAGTCTTTGGTAGGGTAAATCTAACCTTTAATGTTAAGTTTTGTTGCGAAGATTCAACACTTTTGAAGGGCAGCAATTCTGTAAAAAAGCTAAAGAATAGGCATATTGTGCCCGCGCCAGAGTAGGGTTCTCTTATCCACTTGAGGAAATAGCCATGACCACAGAACAAGGACAAACTCCAGAGCAAAAACAGGAAGGTGGTTTGGGTGGTTTGATCAGCGGTCTGCAGCAAAAAGCTGGTGAAATTGCCGAAGGGGTGAAGGACAAAATTGAGAACATCGTCGGAGAAGAAACCGTGAAGAAGGTAACGGAAACCCTCAATACCGATGTGGGAGAGCTGGCAAAAGACACCGCCAACAAAGCAATCGATGCCGTAGAGAACCTAGTCGGCAAGGACCTCAACCGCGATGGCACGATCGGGGGTAAACCCGTAGAACCTGCCCCAGAAGAAGCAGAGAAGTAAACTAAAGGGACAGAGACTCCCGCGTTGACCGCCGTGTGAGGGGGTGGAGTTCATCAATGCCCGGTAGGCTGAGGAAAAATTGCCGTAACCGATCGCTCATGCCCACCGCCAAAGAGAAATCTGCCCCCGCAATACTCTCAATCCGATCGACATCCACCTCTGCCCAATTAGTTGCCCGCAGGTCTGCCCCTGCCAAATTTGCCCCTGTTAGGCGTGCCCCTTGCAAGTTTGCCCCCGTCAAAAAGGCATAGCGTAAATCCGCTTGGCTGAGTCTTGCCCCCCGTAAATTTGCCCTGGTGAGGTCAGCTCCCCCCAGATATGCCCCCAACAGACTGGCTTCCGCCAGGTCAAGGTGACGGAGATTAGCAGTATTCAATTGTGCGCCGTTGAGGTTAGCCCTGGGTCCCAGCATCCCCACCGATCGGTATTGGAAATGGGGAGGGAATTGGGTAGTTTGGTCATAGATTGCCCCCTGCCAGCGACATTCCACAATATCAGCATCCTGCAAATTAGCGCCCCGCAAATCCGCCCGCAGGAAACAGGTGTAGTGCAGAGTTGCCCCCCGTAGATTAGCCCCCCGCAAATTAGCTGCCCGCAGGTCGGCATAGGTGAAATTTCCCCCCGTCAAATCCGAATGTTGCAAATCCGCCCGGATTAAAATGTCGTAGCTCCAATCCCTGTTGGGCAAATGTTGTCCTGCCCCCGCCATGCCGTAGTAGTCTTGTTTCATCTTTCTCTGTGCTATTTCTATGCAATTGTTAAGGTATGATAGAACAAAGTGCTAATGAATTTATGACCCTAGACTTGCGCGGTGTTCCCTGTCCCCTCAGCTTCGTCCGTACAAAATTAAAACTAGAACAAATACCGATCGGTTCCACCCTCACGGTCTGGCTTGATCCAGGGGAAGCCATTGAGCAAGTCCCCAATAGTCTAGCAGTGGAAGGGCATCTGATTGCCAGCCTATCAGAAAAAGACGGCTTCTATGAATTAGTTGTGCAACGGGGAGAAAGCCAATAAAGCCAGTATGGAATTAACAGGTCAGGTGTTTGCCGTACAGGCGAATTTCTATCGAGTAAAACTAGACCAACCCCAGCATAATATTGACACTCTCCTCTGTGTGCGCCGTGCCCGCCTCAAAAAAATTGGGCAACAGGTATGGGTGGGCGATCGGGTCATCCTCGAAGAACCAGACTGGCAGGGACAAAGGGCAGCCATTGTAGAAGTCCTACCCCGCCGTAACTACCTGGAACGCCCTGGTATCGCCAACATCGATCGGGTAATTTTAATGTTTTCCTGTCAGATGCTTGACCCTGTGCAGATCAGTCGCTTTTTGGTCTATGGGGAACATCTGCAGGTGGAGATTCTCCTCTGTTTGAATAAGCGGGATTTGATTGATGACACCACTTGGCAGGCTTGGCACGATCGGTTGCTGGGATGGGGTTATACACCCTTGCCCTTGAGTGTGGAGCGGGGGGAAGGGATTGCCGCAGTGCGGCAGCGGCTGCAAAGAGGAGTAAGTATCCTCTGTGGTCCCTCGGGGGTGGGGAAATCCAGTTTGATTAAGTATTTGCTGCCGGAATTGCCCATCGCGGTAGGGACGGTGGACCCCAAATTAGGATGGGGCAGGCACACCACCCGCCATGTGGAATTATTTCCGTTACCGGAGGGGGGGCAGTTAGCGGACAGTCCAGGGTTTATTCAGCCCGCTTTGCCCATGGGGAGCAGGGAGTTAGGGCAATGTTTTCCCGAAATCCGTCACCAGCTGCAGGACAGGCAGTGTGAGTTCAGCGACTGTCTGCATTTAGAGGAACCAGGTTGTCAGGTGAGCAAAGACTGGGAGCGCTATGACCACTATTGCCAATTTCTAGCGGAAGTGCAGGAACAGGAAGCCCTGCAAGCTATGACATCTACTCCCGATGCTCCCCTCAAGGTTAAAAAGAGGGCAGGGGGCAAAACCATTATCGAACCCCGCCTCAATCCTAAAAAGTATCGCGCTGTTTCCCGCCGCCAGTTAGTGCAATCCCTAGAGGAAGACCTAGAGGGCACCGGGAAGACCTAGTTCGTTGGTCAGTTCCTCCATCTTCTCCTTCATAGTCTTGGCGGAGAGGTGATAGGCATTACGCATAGCGGTCAACACCAAATCCTCCAGTACTTCCTTGCCTTGGTTGATGGCTTCCTGGCTGATCACAATGCCTGTGGGTTCTTGGTTGCCTGTGACGGTCACTTTCACTAAGCCACCCCCCGCCTCTGCCTCCAGGCGCATATCCTCCAATTCCTGTTGCAATACTTGGGAGCGTTCCTTCAGTTGGGTTGCCTTTTGGAAAGCCTCCTTAATTTTGCCTAAGCCAAAACCGCCAAATCCTGCCATATTTTTTCTGCGTGCGACTTCCCCTGTATTATGACAGAAATCGGGCGGGGACGATCGGAAATCTGCCACAACCCCAGCACTGCCCTGGGACAATGCCTGCCATAGTAGAGAGGTAGTGATTGCAATAACTATGCGGCAAGATTTGGTGCGACCTCCCCTAGAATTTCTCCCCCCCCGACCCAATCCCCTGGTGATAGGACTGGCAGACCTGCTGTTGCCCCTATGGGTGCGGTACAAATGCCGGATTAGAAAGATGACAACTGTAAATGCGGACAAGCTGGTGGCAATTGCCCAAGCCTTTTGGCAACAACAAGCACGGCTGATCTTTGCCTTCCGCCACCCCACCATCGATGACCAGTATGCCCTCCTCCACCTCTTTGGGCGCGTCTTGCCCCAAACTGCTAGCCAGATGGGGGTAAAATTAGACCGTCCCCTGCGTCCCTACTTTGCCTACGATCGGGGTATTCCCTTGTGGGCAGGGGAATTTATTACCTGGCTTTATCCCAGAATGGGGGGCATCTCCGTCTACCGCAGTAAGGCTGACCGCACCAGTCTCCAATTTATCCGCCAAACCCTCAGGGATGGTCTACAGCCCCTAGCGATCGCGCCAGAGGGGGGAACCAACGGCTGTAGTGAGGAAATTCGTAAATTGGAACCAGGAGTAGCGCAACTTGGTTTCTGGTGTGTAGAGGATTTGGTAAAGGCAAACCGATGGGAGCAGGTGTGGATTGTGCCCCTAGGCTTCCAGTACCTCTATGTCAACCTGGGTTGGGAGAAGTTAGACCACTTTTTATTACAACTGGAGCAGGACTGCGGCATTGTTAAACCCCTACCCCGTTCTGCGGAGGAACGTTACCGACGGTTGTACGAACTGGGCAATTACATGATTGATTACGTCAGCCACCACTACCAAAAGTTTTACCCCCTACCCCTACCCGCTGCCCTCCAATCTGACCAACTGCAGACCCGCCTCCATGCCCTCCTAGACCACATCCTCACCATTGCCGAATATCACTTTGGCCTTAGCCCCAAGGGAGACTACATCGATCGCTGTCGCCGTTTGGAACAACTGGTGTGGGAGCAAGTGTTTCGTGGCGATATTAAAGATGTGAATGCCCTCTCTCCTTTTGCCAAGGGGTTTGCTAATCAGCTTGCCCAGGAAGCTCTCAACAGTGAATGGCATATGCGCCTGGCAGAATCCATCGTGCACATTTCTGGAGAATATGTAGTTGCCCATCCCTCCCCCACCCGCTTTGCCGAAACTCTACTGTTGGTATGGCGGGTCATCGATCGGGTCAAAGGCAATCCCTACGGTCGTCCTCCCTACCTGGGACTGCGGGACTGTCGCATCAGCATCGGGGAAATTCTCAACGTCAACGATCGCTATGGCAGCTACAAACAGAACCGCCCCACTGCCGTACAGGAACTGACAGAAGAATTACAAAAAGAGATGCAAAAACTAATTGTGCCCTCCCCCCTCTAGGAAGCGCCTATAGAGATCGGGGCGGCGGCTTTGGGTGCGGCGAATTTGCTGTTCCCTCCGCCATTGGGCGATCGCGGCGTGGTTCCCTGTCAGGAGCACCTCTGGCACTTGCCAACCGCGAAACTCCCTGGGACGGGTGTACTGGGGATAGTCCAACAACCCCGTTTCAAAACTCTCCTCCCTGAGGGAATCCTCCTTCCCCACAGTGCCTGGCAAAAGTCGCACCACCCCGTTAATCAGGGCGAGGGCGGGAATCTCCCCACAGGTCAAGACAAAATCCCCCAAAGACACCTCCCTGGTCGCCAAGTGCTCCGCTACCCGCTCATCTACCCCCTCATAGTTGCCACAGATCAATACCAACTGGGACTTCCTTGCCAACTCCTTCAACAGGGGCTGACCCATCACCTCCCCCTGGGGTGTCAGTAAAATCACCTCCCGATCGGGTAACTGGGGCAAGGACTCCACGGCGGCAAAGAGGGGTTCCGGCTTGAGGAGCATCCCTACCCCTCCCCCGTAGGGTTCATCGTCTACTTTGTGATGGCGATCGGTGGTAAAGTCGCGGGGATTGGTGCAGACAACGGTAGCTATTCCCTTTGCCAGGGCTTTACCCAACAGCCCTACCTGCAGGGGGGAAGTAAAAAATTCTGGGAAGAGGGTGACTACATCAATGCGCATCCCCTACTGTTTTTGTGCCCGCAGTTGTTCCAGTTCCTGACGCAGTTTGGCGATCTGCTCTGTCAACTCCCGCAATTCCTGTTCCGTGTTGTCTGGGACTGGCGTGGCTACCGCTGTCACTGTGGTTCCCGCTGCGTCCGATTTGGTATCTGGTGCCTGGGTACTGCGTGCCATCATTTGGTCTACGTAGCTGCGGGCTTCTGCTTCGGTGCTTACCCCCTTAGCCACTAGTTCATCCAGGAAACGATCGAGGTCTTTGATGCGCTCTTCTCGCTTTGTGGCATCCTGGGTAATTTCCAACAGGATGGAAGTCAGACCTAAGGTCACGTAGTAGCCCCGTTGCAGCAATCTACCCAAGTCAATAGTATTCATAAGTGCCTCCCGCAACTCCACTCCTATTATGTGCCACAACCTAGAGGGGCGGGGTAGGTTTTCCCCCATTTCTGGTAAAGTATTAAGAGTTACTTAAACAAGTTTAAGAATATGAGCAAAAAGCCAGATCGCGTTGTGATCATCGGTGTGGCAGGAGACTCCGGTTGTGGCAAGTCAACTTTCCTACGCCGTCTTGCAGACCTTTTTGGAAAAGATTTAATGACCGTGATTTGTTTAGACGACTACCACAGCCTCGATCGAAAACAACGAAAGCAGACTGGCATCACTGCCCTTGACCCCAGGGCGAACAATTTTGACCTCATGTATGAGCAGATTCGGGACTTAAAGGCAGGGAAATCTGTGATGAAGCCCATCTACAACCACGAAACGGGCACGATCGACCCCCCTGAGCTGGTAGAACCGACGGAAATCATCGTCATTGAAGGTCTCCATCCCCTGTATGATGAGCGGGTACGGCAGTTGGTGGATTTCAGTGTCTATCTCGACCTGAGCGAACCAGTCAAAATTGCCTGGAAGATTAAGCGGGACATGGCGGAACGCGGTCATACCCTCCAGGATGTGCTGCAAGCGATCGAAGCACGCAAGCCGGACTTTATGGCTTACATCGATCCCCAGAAGCAGTACGCTGACGTTGTTATTCAAATTCTACCCTCTAATTTGGTGTCTGAAGACCCTGACCACAAATACCTACGGGTGCGCCTGATCCAGAAACAGGGCGTGGATGGCTTTGAGCCTGTCTATCTCTTTGACGAAGGTTCCACTATTACCTGGACTCCCTGCGGTAAGAAACTGACCTGCTCTTACCCTGGTATGCGCTTCTACTACGGACCAGAGGAATATTACGGGCATCCTGTCACTGTTCTGGAAGTGGATGGGCAATTTGAGCGCCTCGATGAAGTGATCTACATTGAGAATCACCTGAGTCGTCTGTCCACCAAGCACTACGGGGAATTGACGCAGCTGCTCCTTCGGCACCCCGACTACCCCGGTTCTAATAACGGCACAGGCTTACTGCAAGTGATCGTAGGTTTGAAGATGCGGGCGATGTACGAAAAACTCACCCAAAAAGAGGCGGTGTTAGTGGGTGCGGCACATTAGGATTGCCATCGTCGGGGATATCCACGACCAGTGGGACGGGGGGGACCATCTCGCTCTCTCCCATCTAAAACCCGATTTGGTGCTGTTTGTGGGGGATATTGGCAACGAAGCTGTCGCCCTCGTGGAATTAATCAACACCCTTGACATTCCCAAGGCGGTCATCCTGGGCAACCACGATGCCTGGTACACAGCCTCGGAGTGGGGTAGAAAGAGGTCTCCCTACAAGGGGGAAGGGCAGGGCTGTCGGGTCCAACGGCAACTGGAAATTCTAGCGGACTGTCACGTGGGCTATGGCTACAAAGATTTCCCTGCCCTGGGTTTGTCGGTGGTGGGGGGTAGGCCCTTTAGTTGGGGGGGGGCGGAATGGAAGAATGGCAGTTTCTATGCCGAACGGTTTGGGGTGACGGATTTTCAATCTTCCCTGGATTTGATCTGCGCCCAGGCAGGGCAGGCTCAATTTCACAACCTCATCTTTCTGGGGCATAACGGTCCCATTGGTTTGGGGGCACAGCCCTCTGCTCCCTGTGGCAAGGATTGGAAGCCCCTCGGCGGCGATTACGGTGACCCCGATTTTTACAGTGCCATTGAGTTCTGTCGCCAGACCCACGCGATTCCCCTCGTCGCCTTTGGCCATATGCACCACCATCTCAAGGTAGAGCCTTACCAAAGGGAAACGATCGTTGTGCAACGGGGGACAGTCTACATCAATGCTGCCTGTGTGCCGCGCTGGCGGTTGGTGGGGGATACTATCTTTCGCTTTTTTACAGTTGTAGAGTTAGTGGATTATCAGGTGGAGTCTGTCAGGCAACTGTGGGTGGAGCAAAACGGCACGATCGGGACAGAGGTAGTTACTAAAATAGCAACTGCACCTGGGAACCTTTGTCAGTTTTCACTACTTCAATGATGGTGGAGAATGCTTCCTTGAGTTTGGGGATGTGGGTGATAACTAAAATACAGGCAAAGTCCTGGGCAATGGCTTCAATAGCAGCTACTAGCCGCTCGCAACCCACCTCATCTTGACTGCCGAAACCTTCGTCAATAATGAGGGTTTGTAATGTGCCGCCGGTGCGCTGGGCAAGAATGCGAGAGAGGGCTAGACGGACGGCAAAATTGATGCGAAAAGCCTCCCCCCCAGAGTAGGTTTCGTAGGGTCTGGTGCCACGACTATCGGCAATTTCTATGTCTAGGGTTTCAATAAGTTTATCAGATTTTTTGCTGGATTTCTGAGTGATGAAACGGAGGCTGAGTTGATAGTTGGTCAGTTGACCGAGGATGTGATTAGCCTCTGCTTCAATTTGGGGGATAATCGTTTCAATGACTAGGGTGGGAATGCCATTTTTGCCAAAACAGTTTGCCAACTCTTGATAGACCCTCTGTTTGTGTTCTAGTTGTTGCTTTTGCCTTTGTAATTCCTGCAGTTGTTCTCGATAGCTGTGCATTTGGTGGCAGAGCTGTTCCAGTTTGCCAATTTCGATCGTATACTTTTCCAACTCTTCCTTGTGGGCGGCAATCTCCTGGCTAATTCTATGGATGGCAGGGGCATAGTCGGGGCAGTTTTCTAGTAATGCTTGATATTGTTCTTTCTCCTGCTGCCAGTTAGCAATTTGGGTTTGTTTTTGCTGTAAAAGTTGACAGGTGTAGTGATACTGTTGTTGCACTTGGGGGAGTTGTTGCAGGGCAAGTTGTAGCTCTTGGTATTGCAGGAGATAGGGTTTATATTCCGCCTGGGTGTGGCTGATTTGTTGATGGAGAGTGGGGCTATAGGCAAGGGTTTGTAATTCTTGGTCACACTGCTGGATTTGTGCCTGCAGATGGGGGGCAATTTGTTGTTGCTGTAGCCGATTGGTCAATTTTTGCATTTGCGCCTCTATTGACGGCAGGGCATTGGTGATTTGCTGCAGTTGTTGTTGTGCCTGTTTGAGTTCTGCTAGTTTGATTTCTGACCACCGCAATCTCTCCACTTCATTTCTGATCAGGGCGTGGTCCCTCTCATCATAGCCAATTTGCCTGATACTCTCTTTTAAGAGCTGTATCTCTGTCTCTATCTCTGGCGCCAGGTTGTGTTGGTTAAGCTGGGTCTCGATCGTTTGTATTTGTTGGGTGAGAAGAGCAAGATGATGGGTAATTTCCGTCATTTTTTCCAGTTGGGATTGGAGTCTCCCTTTTTGTTCCAGCAGACTGCTGTAGGGTTGTAATTCCTGGCGCAGACGGATGTACTCTTCCCGCAGCACTTTGATTTCCGTTTCTGATGTTGCCTGTTGCTCTTTGATTAACCATACTTCCATTTGCAGTTCTTGCAAGAGTTTTTCGTGCTTCTGCTGTACATATTGACGGTGATGGAGATTGAGGGGTTGGTCACAGAGGGGACAGTTGGCTTGCGGTGCTTTGATTTGTTGCAGATTGATTGTCGTCTGTTTGATTTTTTCTTCCAACTCCTGCAGTCTTACTTTTAGTCGTTCTAGGAAATCCCGCCGTTCTAAGCCTTTTTCATGTACCCGTTGCTGGTAGACCTGTTTTTTGTGCAGTTCGCTGATTTGTTGTTCCAATACCTGTAGTTGTTGCTGGAGGGGTTGTTGTTGGGCTAATTGCTTTTGCAGTTGATCTTTTTGTTGCAGGAGTGCCTCCTGTTTTGCCTGTAAATTTGCTTGGATTTGTTGTCGTTGGCGTTCTAAATTCTGCAGTCTCTGTTGTAGGGGGGTAACCTGTGCCTGCCGCCGATCGTACTCCTGTAATTGTACTTTCTGTGCCTGGTATTGCTGATAGGTAGACTCAATTTCTAGCTGTCGTTGCAGAATTTTTTGCAGCTGTTGCCGCTGTCTGTATAGTTCCTCCCGCTGGGTGTGGTATTGCCGTATCTCTAGCCTGATCTCTGTCTCTATTTGCTGTAACTGTTCCCGTAGTTGTTGTCGCCTGTCTATAATCTGCTGATACTGACTTTGTTTGTGGGTCATCACCGTCAGTTGCTGGCTAATCTGTTGATATTTGTTATAATTTTCCTCAATCAATTCTCGCTTTTTAATTACGTTTCCTAGCTGTTCCCATTGGCGGTGTTGTGCTTGCCGCTGCTGTTCTAGCCCCTGCTTTTCTTCTTTTCCCTGCTGAATTTGCCCCTGTAACCATTCAATTTTTTGCAATAATTCACTGCGGTAGCGCTGTTGGGCTTCCCACTCCTGTTTTTGTGCCTCCTGCTCCCTAATTATCTCCCTTAACCTCTGTCTGTCCTGCTGTAGAGCTGCTAGCTTTGCTGCTACCTGACTCTGGGTTTGTAACTGTTGCTGTAACCGATCGATTTGCTGATTAATTACTGTTAACTCTCCCTTGGTTTGCCTGGCAATATCCTTAGCACGATCGGCAAGGACTTCGTATTGGTCTAATTGCAGAATTTCTGCCAGCAATTGCTTGCGTTCTGGGGGGCGTTTGAGCATCAATTCGTCCGCTTTCCCCTGGCGTAAATAGGAACAGTAGATGAAAGTTTCATAGTCCATTTGCAGTTGTTGGTTGAGCATTTGTTGCGTTGCCCGCAGTCCCCGCTCCGTCAGGGAACGGAATTTGCCATTGCTTAGTATCTGCACCTCCAGTTGGCTGGCTTGTCCCCGCACCCGCGTCCGCAACACCCGATAACAATTCCCCCGATTGAGAAATGTAAAATCCACCTGCATTTCCTTCTGTCCCTGGTAAATGAGGTCATCTTCCGCCTCTGCTCGCGATTTTCCCCACAAAACCCAAGTTATGGCATCCAACAAAGAGGACTTCCCCGCACCATTTTCCCCACAAATACAAGCAGTGTGTAAGCCCTCCAAGGGCAAGACAGTGTGGGTATGGCTTAAAAAATTTTTCAGGACTAATTTCTGTGGTATCATTTCCTGCCTTCGCGTTATGCTAATAGTTAAAATATAACGCCTCCTCTACCTAGATTATGGAGCTGCAAACTCGCATCGCTCGACAACGCGTTCTGCATATCATTGACTCCTATCACCTACGGGGCAATGATCCTGAGCAATTTAACCAGCGCCTAGAACAACTTTTTGCTATCTACCAAACCAGCGAAATTGAATTAGCGATCGTGGATACCCTCGTTACCACCTGGACTATCTTACCCCCCGTCAAAGGTATTGATTTTATCGATCGGGTAGAATTTCGGCTGACTGCAAATCTCCCCCCCCTCGTATCGACAATTCACTACCAGGCAATCACAGGATTAGATGGCACTCACCTCTTCCAGCGGGATAATGTTAAGATAAATTAACAATTTCCTGGTCTGGCTATGGGAAAACTGGTGCTGTTGTTGCCCTTTTTTCTGTGGGGAACGGCAATGGTGGTGATGAAATCCGTCTTACCCCACACAACACCGCTGTTTATGGCGGGTTTGCGCCTTGTGCCGGCGGGAACACTCCTGTTGCTGGTGGCGAAGTGGTTGCAGCGTCCTCAGCCCAAAACAGGGCGGGCATGGGCATGGATTGCTGTGTTTGCTTTCTTTGATGCTTTTCTCTTTCAGCTGTTTTTAGCCCTGGGTTTGACGGAAACGGGGGCAGGGCTGGGTTCGCTGTTGATTGATTCCCAACCGATCGCGGTGGCAGTGCTTGCCTTTCTCATCTACAAGGAAAAAATCGATCGGTATTGCGGTTTGGGTTTAGCCTTAGGCATTGTGGGGATTACGTTGGTGGGGATGCCCGCCGAAGTGCGGGATTTAGTCTTGGCAGGGGATTGGCTGGGTGTATGGCAGGCGGGGTTGTTTGCTAGGGGGGAGTGGTTTATGTTGGCGGCTGCCCTGGCAATGGCGATCGGGACAATTCTAATTAGACCAGTGGTGGCGGTGGCTGACCCCCTGGTGGCGACGGGTTGGCATATGGTGTTGGGAGGCTTACCCCTGTTGCTGTGGTCATTGCCAGACAGTGATGCCTGGGGCAGTTTGTCAGGAATGGACTGGGTTGGTCTCCTCTACATGAGCGTCATGGGGAGCGCGATTGCCTATGGTTTGTTCTTCTATTTCGCCTCTAGGGGGAATCTCACCTCCCTGAGTGCCCTTACCTTCTCTACGCCTATGTTTGCCCTCTTGTTTTCCAGCTTCTTCCTGCAGGAGCGCCTTGCCTGGGTGCAATGGTTAGGCGTTGTGGTTACACTGGGGAGCATCTACCTAGTGAGCCGCGCCCATGACTAGCCAATCAAATTCCCCCCTAGGACCTAACTCCTGTGACGGGAAGGAAGCTCTCGCAACCGCGGTGGCACTTTTCAACCAACAGGACTTTTATCCCTGTCACGACATCCTGGAAGCAATCTGGCATGAGGCGGCACCAGCAGAGCGCAATTTTTACCAGGGACTACTACAGGTGGCGGTGGGTTGCTATCACCTGCAGCGGGGCAACACCAACGGAGCAAAGATGCTGCTGGGGGAAGGTATTTATCGCCTACGGCAGTACCCAGAGGACTATCACCACCTCGATCTGGGACACCTACTGGTAGGGGCAGAAAATTTACTCCTTGCTCTCCAGACAAATGCCCCACTCCCCCCCTACCCTCGACTGCGGTATTATTAAGAAAGATGAATTTCGCCTACTCTATGAACCTACCGATTCCTGAAAGTCTGCGCCCTGTCCTTACTTTCGTCCATCCTACCTTGATGTGGGTGACCCTAGGGGTGATGCTCTATGCTGGTTACCTGGGTATGCAAGTGCGCAAATTGCGTCTAGCCAAGGGGGAAGAGAAAAAAGCCCTGCAAGAAGAGGCAGGGGGTACCCTCAAAACTCTCAAGGACAAGCACTTTGTGACGGGTTCTCTCCTCCTGATTGGCTTGGTGATGGGGAGCATTGGCGGTATGGCTGTTACCTACATCAACAACAACAAGTTGTTTGTTGGACCCCACCTCCTTGTCGGGTTGAGTGTGGTTGCTTTGGCTACCCTCAGTGCTGGTTTGGTGCCCTGGATGCAGAAGGGGAAAGAGTGGGCAAGATTGACCCATATCTCCCTCAACACCCTGCTAGTCAGCTTTTTCCTCTGGCAGGCAGCAACGGGGGTACAAATTGTGCAACGTATTCTGGAATCTATGTCTAAGGCTTCCTAGGTATGTCTTTTCTTGTGCATCGTCTGCCCGCCCTCAGGGATAACTATATTTTTCTCCTATTTGACCCCGATCGTTTAGAAGCGGCGGTGGTAGACCCTGCCGTAGGGGAGCCTGTCCTGGCTAAACTACAGGAACTGGGGGCAAGACTAGTAGCCATTTTCAATACCCACCACCATAGTGACCATGTGGGGGGCAATCGTGATTTGCTGGCGGTCTATCCCCAGGCAGCGGTCTATGGGGGCGCAGAGGACAGGGGAAGAATTCCCGGGCAGACGGTGTTTTTGCAGGAGGGCGATCGGGTTACCTTTGGCAACGAAACAGGAGAGATTTTGTTTGTGCCAGGTCACACGCGGGGACACATTGCCTACTACTTCCCCCGATCGGGGCATCTGTTCTGCGGGGATACCCTGTTTAGTGGCGGCTGTGGCAGACTGTTTGAGGGTACGCCGAGCCAAATGGTGCAATCTCTCTCTAAACTCCGCCAATTGCCTGATACCACCCAGGTTTGGTGTGCCCATGAATATACCCTCAACAACCTCAAATTTGCCCTCACCGTTGACCCCGACAACCATGCCCTCCGTGCCCGCTTCCAGGTAGTGCAGGCAATGCGTGCCGCCGACCAACCTACTATTCCCTCCACGATCGGTTTGGAAAAATCTGTCAACCCCTTCCTGCGCTGGGATACCCCCTCTCTACAGGCAGCCACAGGACATACAGAACCCGATCGGGTTTTTGGCAAGCTGCGGGGCATGAAAGACCTCTATGCCGGCTAGAGGCGACGCTCAAAAGGTCAGGGATGTGGGGGAAGCAGGTTTGCTAGAGCTTTTCCGTCCCTTTTGTGACAGTCGGGTAGGGGATGATGCCGCTCTGTTGGGGAGCACTTTGCCTGACCACAGTGTTGTGATTACAACGGATATGTTGGTGGAAGGGGTGCACTTCAGTCCCCAAACTACAGCAGCAGAAGATGTCGGCTGGCGGGCAGCAGCAGCGAGTCTCTCTGACCTAGCGGCAATGGGAGGGAAACCCTGGGGCTTAGTGGTAGCAGTGGGTCTGCAGCCGGAAACTGCCGTCAGTTGGATCGAGGGAGTCTATCGCGGCTTCCAAGAGTGCCTCAAAACCTACGACACCGTCCTGGTGGGGGGGGATACCGTCCGCTCCCATTGCAATGTCATCAGTGTCACTGCCCTGGGGCAAGTACCCTACAACCAAGCCATCTATCGCCACACCGCCAAACCGGGCGATCGGGTGTTAATTACAGGTGCCCATGGTCTATCTAAGGCGGGCTTAGAAATCCTCCTGCAGCCTGAGCTAGGAGTAGATTTGACAGAACAGGAACGGGAAATGCTCCACCGTGCCCATCAACGCCCCTGCCCCCGTCTAGATGTCATCCCTCTCCTGTGGCAATACACCGATCGGGTCTGTGGTATGGATAGCAGTGACGGTCTGGCGGATGCCATCTTGCAAATCTGTCACCTCAGTCAGGTGGGTTGCACGATCGATTGGGCAAATTTCCCCCTGCCGGCATCAGTGGAAAAGGTGGCAAGGGTAGCCCAGGCAAATCCCCTGGACTGGGTGCTGTATGGGGGGGAAGATTTTGAACTGGTTCTCTGTCTGCCTGACACCGCCGCCATCGCTCTACAAAAACAACTACCAGGCAGCCTTATCATCGGTACAATCACAGAGGGCGAGGGGGGGATCAATCTACCCCAGGGAAGAGCCTTTCAACATTTTGTCTAAACTAGCTCCGCCACAGGATATACTAGACAGAATCGAGAGAGAGGGGAAAGCGTGAACTACGGTCGCAAGCAGATTATCGCGGGCAACTGGAAAATGTACAAGACCCAGCCAGAGGCGAAGGATTTCTTGATTAAATTTCTACCTCAACTCCACAGCGATCGGGTGTGGTGGTTAGATGAACAAAAGCAGGACTGCATCCCTGACATTGTGATCTGTGCTCCCTTTACTAAGTTGCAATTCCTCTCGGAAATCCTGGTGCTGGCTCCCAAGAATTTGCTAATCGGTGCCCAAAACATTCACTGGGCAGACGAGGGTCCCTTTACGGGGGAAATTTCAGGGCAGATGCTCAATGAATACAACGTCCGCTATGTGATTGTGGGGCACAGTGAGCGTCGTCACTACTTCTGTGATACGGATGAAACAGTGCGCAAACGGGTCATGGCAGCCCAGGCCCACAACATCACTCCCATTCTCTGCGTTGGGGAAACGAAATTGCAGCGGGAGTCCGGCTTAGCAGAAGATGTCCTCACCAGCCAACTGACCAATGCCCTGGAGGGAATTGACATCACTAACCTAGTTATTGCCTATGAACCTGTGTGGGCGATCGGGACAGGGGATACCTGCCACCCCCAAGAGGCAAATCGGATGCTCAAACACATTCGCGCGGTGCTGGGTTCCGATCGGATTACTCTCCTCTACGGTGGCTCGGTCAAACCTGATAATATTGATGACCTAATGGCACAGCCTGAAATTGACGGAGTCCTAGTTGGTGGCGCTAGTCTTGACCCCACTAGTTTTGCTAGGATAGTTAACTTCCATCTCCCCACACCCAGACCATGAGCGACCTGGAAAAGCCCAAGCGTCCCAAACGACCCAACCCACCCCCTCCCCCCGCCAAACCCAAATTGGAGTTGGTGCGGATTACTCCTAAGGCGCCGGTGGTTCAAGTGGAACCTCCTCCCCAGCCAGAAGTGGCGCAGGCGGCAGAGATTAGCCCTCCTATCCCCAAGGGACTACAGCCCATTACTCCTCCTACCACTCCCCTGCAGTACCGCGCGGTGGGTTTATTGGAAGGTCGGTTTATCCCAGAGGAATCGGACATCGGCAAGGGCACCCTGGTCACTCCCGATGGTCAAGCTCTCTCCTGCGTTGTCCTGGGCAAGATGATGTCCCTAATTCGCAAGAAGCTGCAACGCGATCGTTCCTACCTGTGGGTTGTCTATCCCCGCACACGCAGTGAAAATGCGGAACTCCACCTCCAGATTGCGGGGGTGTGGGCACCGGTGGAATTGGGCAAGTCGGAAACACCCATTGACCCTGGTTTTCCGGAGGGGCAATTCTCCATTCGCGGGGAAGTGGTGCAGGTGACCCCTGACCAGATTGTGGTAAAAATCAAACGCAGTGATGCCAAAGCCCAAATCAACAAGGCATTGCGGAAATTCAAGCTCAAAATTGCGGGCACTATACCCCCTGAACAGAAAAATTACTTCTGGGATATGACCGTAGTGCGGGAGGGCAAAAATCTCCGCTTTGTGGAGGGAAAGGCTTTAGAACCGATCGTGCAACAGAAGAAAACTGCTAAGCCCAAAAAGAAAAGCAAACCCCAGGGCAAAACCGCTGCCCCTAAATCCCCTAGACCTGCTCCCGCTGTCCTCGATCGTCCCCGTCCGCCCCGCCGCCCACCCCGTCCCCCCCAATAAAAAATCTACTGCTGATAAAATCGCGGCGTATAAACCCACACCCGATCGCCCCTGGGGATGACCCTAGTGTGACTAGAGCCGACTAAAACGATCGTTTGCATATCCACCGCCTGGGGATCGAAGTCCTGCAGCGTGGTGATTTTAATTTCCTCCCCTGGGCGATCGAGATTGCTGCCCACCACAACCACATTAGCAGCAGAACGGTATTGCAAGAGAATCTCTTTAGCTGCCTGAATTGGGTAACGACGGCTGGAGGAAGCGGGGTTATAGATGGCGATGACAAAATCAGTTTGGGCAAGGGCATGGAGACGATCGCTGATGACAGACCAGGGTTTGAGGTAGGGGGAGAGGGAAATGATTGCCAAGTCGTGTCCCAGGGGTGCGCCCACCTTAGCCGCTAGAGTTTGGACAGCGGAAATGCCAGGGTGAAATGTGAGGTCAAAATTTATCTCACCGTCCATTTGTGCCAACACTTCCAGGACAGTAGTTGCCATACCAAAAATGCCCGCATCCCCCCCAGAAACCACTACAACCTGTCTTCCCTGTTGTGCTAGGCTTATAGCAAGTTGAGCGCGATCGGTTTCCTGTCTATTGTCAGAGGCATGGATATTTTTGTTATTAGTAAATCTATCTAACAGCTGGATGTAGGTGTGATAGCCAACTATATCAGTACTCTGGCTCAGAATTTGTTGCACTGCGGGGGTAATTTGGGCAAAACTGCCAGGACCTAAACCCACAACTGCCAACTTACCGCTGGGGGGGAGATATTGATAGGCAAGATGGGTAGCGCTTAAATCATGTACTGCCCCTGCTCTTGTGATAGTAATTTGGTGGTTAGCGTGATCACTAAGGGGTAGGTTGCTGTTAATTAACCAAGCAGGGGGAGGGAGGTCGGGGGGGCTAGTAATCTTCACTTTTGCCCCTGCCAACAAATCCGCGAGAAAGTGCTTTGCGTCCTCCATTGTATTTAGTAATTTATAGGGGGGGGGAGGGGAGAGTAAGTTCACCTGAAAACGGTTATTCCCTGTGGAAGTGATGGCAGGTTTAATCTGGAAAAGCTCAGCAATTTTAACCGCCAACTCATTGGCTCCCTGCAGCCCCCCTAAAAGGGGAACAACGGCGCTACCATCCTCTGCCACCGCTAGGACAGGGGGTTCTAGGGTTTTATCCTGCAGAATAGGGGCAAGACTGCGAATCAAAATACCAGCACTACAAATACCCACCAAACCATAGCCCTGCCGATACAGTTCCTGACAGGTGGGGGCAAATTCTGTAAAGAAAATATCTGCTGATCGCACCCGTTTTGCCCAGCCATAGATTTTACTGCTGGGATAGAGAGATTGCATCGATCGGGCTGTTGTAACTGCCTGTTCCCCTAATACTAAAATTGCCAATTCTCTCATAGGCGAGTGGCACTGGGAATGAGGATCAAAGAGAAATAGGGAACACGATCGGGATCGACTAGCTCTATGGGGATAATCTGTTGTGCCGTCATCGTTGCCCTTTCAATATAAATTGCCCGCCCTAGAAGCTGTAATTTCTCTAGGACCGATCGGACTTTAGCAAAGTGTCTTGTTAGTTTGATAATGGCACAGGCATCCACATTAGTTAATTCAGCTTGCAATCTATCTACAGCCAAAGTAGCGGGGATAATTTTGAACACATCCTGGCGATAACTCAAGGGTAAGCCCAAGACCGCCGCTGCCCCCAAGGGGGAACAAATACCAGGAATCACCTCAATAGGATATTTCCCCTGCAACCTGGTAAACACATACATAAACGAACCGTACAGGAGAGGGTCACCCTCACAAATTACCCCTATGTCCTGTCCTTGGTCTAGGTAAGGTAGAATAGGAGCGATCGCTTTGTCGTAGTCTATTGCTGTGGCAGCAAGGGAGCGGGGTAAATGATAGACAACTTCCACTTGGTCGGGGCGCAAATACTGTGCCACAATTTCTCTAGCATTACTCCTCTGTCCCACCGCTGCTTGATAAACTACCACCCCACAGGACTGCAAAATGCGCAAACCCTTGAGCGTGATTAGTTCGGGGTCCCCAGGACCAACGCCGATGCCATAGATTTTAGTCATGCCAAGGCTAAACCATTGACTGCTGCTACTGCTAAGCTGCTACCCCCCCTGCGCCCGTGCAAAGTGAGGAAAGGTATGCCCCACCGATTGGCTGCCAAAGCCTGCTTTGCCTCCACTGCCCCCACAAATCCCACCGGGAAGCCCAAAATCACCGCTGGTTTGGCGTAGCCCTCCTCCAATAACTCCAACAACCGAAACAGAGCTGTAGGAGCATTACCGATCGCTACCACCGCCCCCGCCAAATAATCCCGCCATAGGTCTACTGCCACTGCCGAGCGAGTGTTACCTACCTTCTTTGCCAACTCTGGCACCTGAGGATGATGGAGCGTACAGATCACCGCATTTTGTGCTGGTAAAAAAGATTTGGTAATGCCTTGCGCCACCATTTCACTATCGCATAGGATAGGAGCACCCCTTTGCAGCGCCTGTTTCCCGATCGTTGCCACCCCATCACCATAGGCTAGATCTGGGACGATGTCCGTCATACCGCAGCTGTGGATCAAGCGCACCACGATCGGTTCCAGGTCAGGGGGCAGGTGGGACAGGTCTGTCTCCGCTCTGATCGTGGCAAAGGAACGGCGATAGATTTCTGCCCCATCCCGCAGGTAGTCCATTAGGCGTTTAAGAGCGCTTCAATATCTTTGATTAGCTCTGGATTATCGGGAGCAACACTGGAGGGGTAATATTTTACCACCTTGCCCTGCTTGTCCACCAGGTACTTATTGAAATTCCACTGCACCTCACTGTTGGTCTCAGAAGTCAGGCATTGATAGACAGGCACCTTGTCAGGACCCTTCACCTTGACCTTGCTAAACAGATCAAAGGTCACCCCGTAGCGAGACTTAGCAAACTCTTTGATTTCTGCCTCTGTGCCAGGCTCCTGTGCTCCAAAATCATTGCTGGGGAAGGCAAGAATGACAAAACCGCGGTCCTTGTACTTCTGATACAGCTCCTCCAAGCCCTTGTACTGGGGCGTGTAGCCGCACTGGGAGGCAACATTGACCACTAAGCAGACCTTCCCTGCATACTGGGACAAGTTTACAGGCTGTCCATCGATATTGGTAACTGTGTATTCGTGTAAAGTGGGCATAGATTCTTCCACCTAGAGAACAGAGTATGACAGAGGCGATCATCCTCATTGGCGTACCAGGGAGCGGCAAATCCACCCTTGCCCAAGCTATCCTCCAGCAGACCAGTAATGCAGTAATTGTCAGTCCCGATCGGGTACGGGAACAGCTCTACGGTGATGCCAGGATTCAGGGTAACTGGAGTGAGATTTGGCGAGAAGTAGAAGCCGCCTTTGCCCGCGCCAGCGCCGATCGCTACTCCGTCATCTATGATGCCACAAACTACCGTGCGGAATATAGGCGGAAAGTTATAGACCTAGCCCGCAGGTATGGCTTTGACCCTATTCGAGGCTGGTGGTTGAATGAACCCCTGTGGGTGTGCCTGCTACGCAACCAATACCGCGATCGGCAAGTACCGGAGGATGTCATTGTGGAGATGTACCGCCATTTACAACTCTCTCCCCCCCGTCTGCAGGAAGGGTTTGACTATCTTCTTTCCCCTCTCGCCAAAAATGAAAGTGAATGGATCGACTAAAACAGGGAGTTAGGGAAAATAAACAGGTTATCGGCAGTGAGATTCAGCCCCGTTGGTAACTGTACCACCACACTACTAAAATTGCCGCTAGAAGTGCCAGGGGCAGAACTGTTTTGGTTGTAAAACAGGCGACCATTACTGCGGTTGTAAACAAGGGGAGAACTACTGCTGGCAGCGCTGGTGTCGCTAGTAACAATTGTTAGGAGATTAGAGCTATTTGCCAGCTCAGGAAAGCTAAAAACATCCAGCACCAGGAGATCATCAATGGGATCAAAGTCAGTGATAGTGTCAACCCCAATGGCGGCAAAACTGACCAGTGCTCCGCTTAGCTGCGGTGGTAGCTGACCTTCTAATAAGGTGTTGAGCAGATTAGCAACTTTACTGCTGTCCAGGTCCTGCAGGTAAACAAGGAGATTGTTGAGGAGACTAACCAAGTCAAGGCGCGTGACCAGGAATTTGTCTTTCCCTTCCCCACCTGTGAGGGTGTCGTTGCCTGTACCCCCAAACAGAAAATCATCGCCATTGCCTCCGATTAACCAATCATTGCCGCTTCCTCCCAACAGCCCGTCGTCCCCCTCTTCCCCCAGGAGCGTATCATTGCCGCTACCGCCATCGAGAATATCGATCGCAGGGATGACCACCTCTTGCCCATTGATAACAATTGATAAATTGACAGGGGAATTACTAGCCCCCCTTAGGAAGTCATTGCCAGAACCGCCACTCAAAATGTCAGGAGCATCTCCCCCATCAAGGCTGTCAGACCCACTGCCTCCCACAAGTACATCGATGCCACCATTCCCCACTAAAGTATCATCACCAGCACCGCCCACAATCACATCCGACAGGTCAGTGCCAACGATCGTGTCTGCTCTGTTAGTGCCAAGATTAAATCTCAGAAAGGACAAAAGAGGATTGTTCAGAGAAGGGAGAATACTCTGCGCCCAAAAAGATAAGTCCATAACCCGCTCCTTGTGACTAGATGATCAGGGTTGCTGTACCGATCGATACCCCCCTATCTATGATGACACAAAAGGGATGTCCTTACCTAACCTAAGGCCTTCCTGTGCGTAGCTTGTCTCAAAAGCTATAGCGAGATTGCCCCCAAATCAATTTATCCGGGGTGTACTGGGCATACACTAAGTTTATTCATTTAGCAGTCGATAGGATTGGGAATACTCTGACAGTGTTGGCATAATAACTTACCTACCCTAGGCAAGATACTAAGATTGGCATATTAGAGTAACGAAGATTGCTTAACTCCAAATGATTATTACTCTATACCTACAAAGTTAAATTAATCTATCAGGGGAGATAATTTGCTACCACGATCGGTAAATTTATGCAAAATCAAACAGAAGTAATTAGAGAACTACCAGATTCAGCTCCCGTTTTCCTTGCGGTGCTTAGTTAAAATGTAGACTCAGTCAAATATTCCAGGCTTAAATAGCTAATAAACAGCTTAGCAAGTTTTTTTTCAATGTGCTTTTTGAAAATTGACTTTAGAAAATTGTAATAAATTTGTCATATTCATTGGAGTGTATGCTAAGATTTTGTTACAAAGAGCAAAGGTGATTACTATGGCAGAGAACACTATTTCTTTAGAGCAGTTACAAAAATTGGGTGGTAACCTTCTGCCTGACGGTAGATTGAGTTTTAATAGGGATATCTATGTCAAAGCCTGTTCTTTGTCCAAACAGTCGCCGCAACTCCTGACATCTATCCTAGAGAAGTACAAAGAATGCCAGATTGAATATCTATTAGTAGATGCTGATGACACGGTCACCCTCTGGCGTAAAGAAACACCCACCTACCCTGTCGTCAAACCCAAAGTTGCCCATATCGATGATAGTCCTGTAGAGGGTATGATTATGGAAAAAATTCTCACAAATTTGGGATTCCCCTGTATACACATCAGTAATGCCCTGTTAGCTATTACTACTCTGATCAAAGTTAAGCCTGATTTTGTCTTTCTTGACCTCCATATGCCCATAGTTGACGGCTATGAAATCTGTGCCCAATTGCGCAGGGTAGAGTCATTACAGCATATACCGATTGTTGTTCTCACCAGCAGTGATGGCTTAGTTGACCGTGTGCGTGCCAAAATCTGCGGTGCTACGGATTTTATGACTAAACCCATCAATTTGCAACGCATTCAACAAATGCTGACTAAATACTTGCCGCCAACCAGCGTCTTCTAGGTGTACAACAGCTAACCAGGGGTATGGGCGGTACAGGACTCGAACCTATGACATCCTGCTTGTAAGGCAGGCGCTCTACCATCTGAGCTAACCGCCCTGGCGTTATATTAACGTAACATACTTATTAAGTCTAGGTCAAGTGTTTACTTCAGATTTATCCCCACTACTTGGGTGTGCATACCCCTTGCTTGCGTAACCCCGATCGTACGGTCTGCGGCTTCAATCATGGGGCGACGGAGACTGACAACAATAAATTGGGCAGTTTGTGCCTGCTTTTGTACCATTTTGGCTAGTTTTTCCACATTGGCGCCGTCTAGGAACATATCCACTTCATCAAAGGCGTAGAAGGGGGAGGGGCGGTAGCGCTGCAGGGCAAAAATGAAACTGAGGGCAGTGAGGGACTTTTCCCCACCAGACATGGCTGCCAGGTGACGCACGGGTTTGCCTTTGGGATGGGCAACGAGATTTAGTCCGCCACTGAGGGGGTCTTGGGGGTTTTCCAGTTGCAGATAGCCGTCCCCATCTGATAGTTCAGCAAAGATAGCCTGAAAGTTCTCATTCACACGCTCAAAAGAGGTCATAAAGGCTTCCTGTCTGAGAGTAGTAAAATTCTCAATCCGCAGTAGTAGTTCTGTCCGTTCCTGTTCTAGAGTCGCCAACCTTCTTGTCAGTTCTTCTCTTCTTTTTGTTATTTCTGCATATTCCTCGATCGCTTTCATATTTACAGGTTCTAGTGCCTGCAGGCGTTTTTGCAGTCGTCTTTGGCTGCTCTGCAGTTGTTCCATTGTTATATCTTCTAGCAGAATGGGCAGGGGGTCAGGTAAAGAGAGGTCTGTTAATTGTTGAGCAATTTGGGTTTGTTGGGTTTGCAGGTCTGCTAGGGAGACCTCTAGTTTTTCCAAATGCCAGCTACACTCTTGCCATTGGCGGCGGCGGTCTTGCAGTTGCCGATCGGTCTCATCGCGGCGTTGTTTCTCCTGGCTGAGGGTCTGTTCTAGTTGTTGTTTGCGTTCATAGAGGTGGGCTAGGGTCTGGAGGAGATAGGTATTTTGGGTTTGCCAATAGTTTTGTTGATTGATTATCTCTGTCTGCTGCTGCTGATTTTGTAGCTGGGCTTGTTGTAGTTCCTTTTCTTTTGCCTGGAGATGCCCAAGTTGTTGAGCATAGTCACTACTTTGTTGTTCTAAACTACGACAATGGCGCTCTAATTCCAGCAGGATTTCTTCCTCCCGCTGCAGGCAATTTTGCAGTTGAAAAATCTGTTCGTATTGTCCCGATCGTTCTAGTTCTGCCAGTTGTCTTTGCAATGTCTGTTGTGCATCCTGTTTAGTTACTAGTAATTCGGACAGATGTTGCAGTTGCTTACTGTAGTTAGCTATTTCCTGTTGCCGTTGCTTGATTTGCATGTGTAAATTATCCTGTTGTTGCTGCAGGCGTTCTAATTCTGTTTGATAGCGCTGGGATTGCAGTTGGGCTTCTTGGTAGTTTAATTTTGCCTGTTGCAGGGCATGGGACTCTTCCTGGAGTTTAGTTTCTAGGATAACTGTGCGCTGTTGCAGCTGGCTAAGAATTTGGTCTATTTCTGTCAATCTAGCCCGTAGTTGTTCTATTTCTACTGTAGAATCACAAGTCAAAGTGCCAAAATGGAGATGGCTAGGAGGAAGACTGCCACCGGTCATAGCCCCCGATGTTTCTAACAGTTCCCCTTCTAAAGTCACCATACGATAGCGTCCTAAATGGCGGCGGGCAGCGTCGAGGCTAGCAAATACTAAAGTACTGCCAAATACATAGGCAAAAACATCAGCATAGCGGGGGTCAAAAGTGATTAAATTATAGGCATAATCTATGGCACCGAGGGCAACGGCATCACTGCTGCGCAGAAGAGGAGCATACTTCATTTTGTTGAGGGGGAGAAACGTTGCTCTGCCACCGTTATATTTTTTTAAAAGTTGAATGGCTTGGGTTGCAACAGCATCATCACTTACTACAATACAACTTAATTTACCCCCCGCTGCCACTGCCAATGCCAGTTGATATTTACTCACTGTTGTTCCTAACTGGGCAACTAAACCATGTACACCAGCTAAATTTGCTTCTAGTAGTATACGCGTAGCTTTTGTCCCCTGGATGTCTTGATTTGCCTGTTGTTGTGCCTCTAGTTTATCTAATTGTCTTTGTTTTTGTCGCTGCTCTTCTTGCAGTCGCTGCAGGGTGTTCTGACAGGTGCGCAATTCTGTTTGGGTGTTGCTAAATGACTGCCCGATCGTTTGTATAACCTCCGTTGCTTCTGCTAATTGTCGTTGATATTTAGCTAGTTCTTGCTGGAGAGTTTGGGGGTTATGGGCTGTCAGTTTGCGCAGTTCTTCCCTGTGGGCATCTAGTAGGAGTTGGCATTGCTTGCGGGATTCCGCGATCGTGGCTTGTTCTGCCTGCAGGGGTGTAATTTCTGCTTGTATTGTCTGCAACTGTTGCCGTAGTTGTGTCTGTGTTTTTAACCAGCTTTCTGCCTGCTGGGACATTTGTTGTAATTCCTGTCTTTTTGTCTGCACAATGTTTTTTTGACTGCTATAGCGTTCCTGTACAGATGTCAATTCAGCTGCTAGGCGGGCTTGGGCTTGGTTAATTTCCTTTTGTTGTTCTGCTAATTTTTCTGTCTGTATTTGTAGAGACAGGAACTCCTGCAGCAGGTTTTGGTATTGTTGCTGTAAAACTTCAATTTGCCTGGTACAAGCTCTCTGTTCTGCTTCCTGCTGGGCAATCTCTGCCATTAGTTGCAAATAATCTTTTTCCCCCAGATGGGAGACGATGGCGTTTAGTGCCTGTAACTTTGTTTCTGTCTCTGCCACTAGGTTTGTCAGATGATTCAATCTGGCTCTATTTTCCGCTATCTCTGTCTCTACCTCTGTCTGTTGTTGCTGATTGCGGGATGCTTGCTCTGCTAACAAACGATATTGCAAGACTATTTCCATATCCTGTAATTCTGCTAATTCATTGCGCAGTTGTTGATATTTTTCCGCCTTTTCTCGATCGTTTTGCAGTTTTGTTTGGGCGGCAATCAGTTCCTGTTCAATAATTCTATATTTGTCTTCCTGGTCTTTGACTGCTGCTAGTTTTTCTTTGGCAATGGCAATTTTACGGTCAAACTCCCCCACCCCTGCCAACTCGTCGATAATCAGGCGGCGGTCTTTGGCATTCATGGAAATAATATTGGTCACATCCCCCTGCAAAACAATGTTGTAACCTTCGGGATAGATACAGAGGGCAGCTAACTGCTGATGCAATTCCCCTAGGGTGCAGGGCGCGCCGTTGATGTAATAGGTAGAAGTGTAGGTGCCTTGGCTAGTAACTCGCAGTTTGCGGCTGACCGACCATTCCCGCTCCTCATCGAGGGCAAAGGTAACTGTCACCGTGGTTTCTGCCGTCTTTGCCTTTTGTGCATATTGCTGATTTACTAAGTCGGGCAACCGATCGGCACGCATTCCCTTAGAAGTAGACAACCCCAGGGCAAACAACAGGGCATCTAGGATATTGGACTTCCCCGATCCGTTTGGTCCCGAAATTACGGTAAAACCAGGCAGCAAGGGTACTACAGTTGTGTTGCCAAAGGACTTAAACCGCGACAACTCAATCTGCTTGATGTACACTCCCTTACCCGCCCCTAGCGCTAACCTAAGGCTTATGTATAGGGTATAACGATCGATTCGTCAACAGCACTGCCCAATTTATTTAGGGAATTGCCTAAAATAAGAGGATGTAGGGTAATACAATAGAAGTAAGCAGAAAAAGACAACGATGGCGAGCCTTCCGATCGTGGGAGACTCGCTTTACTGTTACGGGGTGGAGAGGTTAGAACAAGATTGGTCTACCACAGAGAATAGGTATACGGGTGCGCAAGTTACAAGGAAAGGCCCACGTCCTGGGGGGATAGGGAAGAAGTCTTAAACCACCGGCGACAGCCTCTAGTTCCTGGGTAGAGAGTTCCCGATCGGTCATGTCAGCGGTGGCACGGGGGATAACAAAGTAAGCCCGATCGGCAGTTTGCTCCAGCACAGTGACATTAGTTTCCGCCGGAATAGTGAGACCAGTCTCGCGGGCAATCACAGCCTTGGGATCAGCCAGCATTTCTTGGCGCAGAGCTTCGTCGGTAGCAGCACGGGCAATCAACTGGGCAATAGCATCCCCTGCATTAGCCACTTCCTCAGCCATATCAGCAGTGGGGATAACCAAACAGACACTGTTGTCCTGCTCCTCTACTACTCTAAGTTCCAAGTTGTCATCGATGGGCAACCCTACTTTCGCAAGAGTACCTTTGGGGTCATTGACAAATTCTGCCTTGAACTGCGGGTCAGACTTAACCAGTTGCATCAGCTCTTCTAGGGAGTTAACTTGCTGCGTCATACATTCAGTCCCCTGAAAATTTTGTGGGCACCTCTTAAGATAGAGTGAAAGCCATCAACCCAATTGACAGATTTTTTGGCAAAAGTTGTCTATTTTTTAGGTGCAGGGACAACAAAAAAGCTACCTCTTGGGTAGCCCGCACACTTAGAGTTATTAGTTAGTTACGCCTACTAGCGGCAAATACCCCACTTGGTGATACGAGAAACAATGCCAGGTGTTCTGGGGCAGATAAACTTAGTAGCAATGCCGATGATAGTGCCCCAGAAACCACCAGCTACTGTTGCCAGTTCTTCTTCCGTCAGCTCCCGATCGGTTTCCCCAGAAGCAGGGCGGGGCAGAATTAGGTAGACATTTTGGGGGGTTTGTTGGAAGACAGATACGCTAGCTTCTTCAGGAATGACCATACCCGTTTCGCGAGCAATTACTCCCTTGGGATCAGCCAACATTTCCTGGCGGAGAGCTTCATCAGTGGCAGCGCGACCCAAGAGTTGCGCAATGGGGTCATTAGCACTGACCAAGTCAGTAGCATCTTCCGCAGGAGGGATAATCAGATATACTTCCTTGTCGCTTTCTTCCAAAACGGTCAGTTCAGCATCGGTATTTTCATTCACACCCACGCTAGCCAGAGCAGCCTTGGGGTTAGAAAGCAGTTCTTGGCGGAAGTTAGCATCAGTTTGTGCCAACTGCATCAAGTCATCCAGGGAGCGAATTTCTTTGGTCATAATCGTCGTCCTCTTAATAGTTAGGGCTGGACAGTCAACAATTTATCGTCCAACAGGAAGACCAAGTTGATAGATTTTTCGGAGAAAATTGCCATATTTTTGGGTTCTCAGACAGAAGAAGTAGCCAACCCCTCTTGAGCCAGCTACTCCGTTACATTTTCTACAGACCCAGGCAACCCTTGACGCCGTTCATCACAGTTTTGTAGATGGTGTAGCACCACTTGATGGAGAATTTGATGACTGGCACAATCCAACCACCACCTGCTACTTGCTCCAGTTCTGCCTCGGAGAGTTCCCGATCGCTGCTCTCAGTTTGGCTGGGGCGGGGGAGAACAAAGTAGGTATGATCAGGGGTTTGCTGCAACACAGAGACGTTAGTTTCTGCGGGGATGACCAAGCCCGTTTCCCGCAGGATTACTCCTCTGGGGTCAGCCATCATTTCCTGCCGCAACGCTTCATCGTTAGCAGCCCGCACGATCAACTGGGCAATCAAATCGCCATCGGGCTTAATTTCTTCTGCCTTGTCAGGGGTGGGGATAACCAGGTAAATATCCCGATCGGACTCCTCCAGTACAGTCAGTTCTACGTTTTCAGGGACAGTGACCCCTGCTTGGGAGAGAGCAGCCTTGGGGTTAGCCAAAAACTCCGCACGGAAGCCTTGGTCAGACCAAGCTACTTGGAACAGTTCTGACAAAGACGTGATAGCCATAGTTAGATACCTCCTAAATTTTGCTAGCAAAAAAAGGGTGAGCCTACCTGACCCACCCCTACAGTAAGTTACAGACCTAAGCAGCCCTTGACACCCGTCCAGATGGTGTTAATGATCTTCGTGCAGTGACGACGAGAGAACTCAACAATACGATCCCACCGGCTACCACCAGCTACAGCTTCCAACTCCTCAGAGGAGAGTTCCCGATCGCTGTCAGCTGCAACAGGACGGGGGAGGACAAAGTAAGCCTTTTCAGGAGTTTGTTGGAAAACGGAAACGTTAGCTTCTTCGGGGATAACCAAGCCGGTTTCGCGGGCAATTACTGCCTTGGGATCAGCCAGCATTTCTTGGCGCAGAGCCTCGTCGGTGGCAGCACGGGCAATCAGCTTAGCAATAGCATCGGTTTCGTTAGCCAGTTCGTTAGCTAACTCAGGAGAGGGAATGACCAGATATACGTTGTTTTCGGTTTCTTCCAGGACGGTCAAATCAACCTTCTCATCTACAGTCACACCGTATTTTGCCAAAGCAGACTTGGGATTGCTGATAAATTCCTGCTTGAAAGCGGGATCAGAGTAAACAATGTTGAGCAACTCTTGCATGGAGTTGATTTGCTGTGTCATAGTACCTAGTCCTTGCTGTCATTTAGTGGACGGTAGTCATAGTAACCAGGATTTAGCCTCTGGCATTGACTGATTTTTCGTAAAAAGTTAGCTGTTTTTTCTGTCCTGGCTGCTAAGCCTCACAAAAAAAGGAGCCTCCTCTGCGGAAAGCCCCCCAAGATTAGTGATAGCGATAACTAGAAGCCCTTGAAGATACCAATTACGGTCTTACCAATCTCCCAGAGTTGCCTGCAGTTGTTAACGGAGAAACGGACTGCTCTCTTTACAAAATCCCAGAAACCACCCCCAGCTACAGCTTCCAGCTCTTCCGAGGACAGTTCCCGATCGCCGTCTTGGATAGTAGCGCGGGGAATTACAAAGTAAGCCTTGTCAGCGGTTTGCTCAAATACAGTGACGTTAGCTTCTTCAGGGATAACCAAGCCGGTTTCGCGAGCAATGACTGTCTTGGGATCAGCCAACATTTCAGCGCGGAGAGCAGGATCAGCAGCAGCACGAGAAATCAATTGAGCGATCGGATCATCCTCGGTGTTCAGGCTGTTAGCAGCTTCAGCGGGAGGGATCACGAAGTAAACATTGTTGCCCGTCTCTTCTACTACTTCTACTTCAACGTTGTCTGCTACGGTCAGACCTACTTCTGCCAAGGCAGCTTTGGGGTTAGCAATAAACTGCTGCTTGAAGTCAGGATTGGATTGCACCAGGTCAAACAGCTCAGACATGGATTGAATTTGCTTAGTCATAGTGCCAGTCCGTGTAGGTTTTAGGGTGGACAGTACCAATTTACAGACTGTGCCCTAGCCCTGATTGACGGATTTTTTGGAATCAATTGCCTTTTTTTTCGCCCTCTCTCTGGTGGTAGACTAGAGTAAGCTAAGACTCAGGATCAATGGAAAAAGTTCTGATCGTTGACAATGATGTCGATAGCCTAGATGCCCTAGAACGGGTTCTAAGGAAGGAGTTCAAGGTTTTCCGCGCAGGTAACGGCTTTGAGGCGATCCACGTCCTCGATCGGGAGGGGGAGATGGCGCTGGTGATCTCGGAGCTGAGTATGCCTGTGGTGGACGGGGTGGAGTTTCTCATGGGCATTATGCACGCCTACCCCGATACGGTGCGTGTTGTCCTCACCCGTAGCCTTGACCCCGATTTGCTCTTGGCAGCAGTCAATGATTTGAAACTATTTCGTTATATGGTCAAGCCCTTTAATCGCGATGAGTTGCTGTTGGTGGTGCGGCAGGGGGTAGAGTTATACCGCATGACCAAGGGGCAGAAGGTCTATGCCCCCCCCACTAATATTTTCCAGTTTCCAGAGCGCAAAGGGGAATACCTAACTATTGAGATTGATGAGCAGGAACGCCAGGAGCAGGTGGAGGCACTCATTGCTTCTCCCTTTTTCCAAGCCCTCGCCAGCGTCACAGAAGAGGATGAGGAGATTACGGCGGGGCAAAGACTGCGGTCCCCGGAGCTGGACTTTTTAGATGACTACCAGATGCCCCAAGTGGACTTTAACCTCGATTTGGCAACGGAGAGCACAGCAGATGTCACTCGCCCCCAGGCAGAAGATGAGACGGTATTTTTAATCAGAGAATTCGTTGCTAGTGCACAGGAGGAGCAGCCAACTCAGCTGCAGTCGGGGGATACGGAAATCCAGGTGTTTGCGGTGGAAGAGGAGGAGGTACCCCTAAACAAGATCGAAGCTGTGTTTGAAAAGATTGTGGAGGAGGACACAGCTCTGCAGCCAGAGGCAACAGAAGATACTGCTTTCCTGTTGCAGGAATTCGTCTCCCAGGTGACACCAAAGGCGGTTAAACAGGGCAAAAGTCCCAAAACCCTCATCCAAACAACCCCCCAAAACCCCGCCGATAAACAAATCACAGCAGGTAACCCTGCTCCAAGTGTCAGAGAGGAGGAACTTCTCCTAGAGGAAATTGATACTTTGATTCAGAAACTGGAACAAGAGGAGAAGACAAAGGGGAAAAAGGAGAAGATCATCCTGAAAAAAGCAGATAATCCCCTTGATTCCCCTGAATTTCGTGAACTACAACGGCAATCCAATGCCCTCATTGCCCGCATTATTCGATCCTGGGGTTGACGGCGCTCCTATTCCTTTGTATCTTGAAGGCAAACTAGCAGGGAACTACCGTGTCAGCTGTTTTACTGCAAGCCCTCACGAGCCAAGAGATTGACTGGATTAAGGCGGAGGGAAATCAGACTACTGTAACCCATGGCGCTAACCTGGTACAGCAAGGAGAGGTGCTCGATCGCCTCCACATCATCCTCGATGGCAGTATTGCCCTTAAGGTCAAGCAATCAGATAAGGACAACATCTTAGCACAAGCCCTGGATGTTTTGAGCGGGGATGCCAAGGAATTATATCGGTTTGACCCTGGGGAGATCATTGGGGATGTACCGTTGGCGCAGCCCCAGCCGGCTTTAGGAGATTGCCAGGCAGTAGAAGACTCTTTGGTGTTGACGATTCCCCGCCAGCGCCTAGAGAGCAAGGTAAATGAAGATGAGGAATTTGCTGCCCATTTTTACCAGGCTATGGCGACGCTGTTGGCAGAACGCTGGCATCGTTTGATCACGGAGTCGGAGGGGCGCATCAGTGAAGGACAATTTAATCGGGATTCGCTGTTTATTTTTAGTCAGTTTGATGACCGCGACCTGGACTGGCTTGTGGCGCGGGGACAGGTCAATACCCTAGCAGCAGGGGAGTTGCTCCTACAGGCAGGCAAGCCAGTGGAGAATTTGATCATCATCCTGGAAGGGAAGTTTCAGGTGTTTGTGCCGGAGGAGGAAAATGTGCTCCTGCAGGCGTTTAGCACCATCAGTGATTCCTCGGCGGCGAATTTGGGCAAGGTGATCGGCACGGCACAGGAGGGGGACTTGTTAGGGGAAACGGCGGTGATTGACGGGCGTCCTGCTGATGTCAGTGTGCTGAGTCAGGAGGCGGGGTTGGTGTTGTTGGTACCCCGATCGGCGTTGCAGGTGAAGTTACAACAGGATGCGGGCTTTGCCTGTCGCTACTATCGGGCGGTGGCGTTTTTGCTCTCCGATCGGTTGCGGTCTTTGATCAGTCGCATTGGCTTTGGTCGCCGTACCTATGGGGAGCTGGTAGATGAAAATTTGTTACAAGAGGAAACCCTCAGTCCCGATCTATCGGATGGTTTATACCTAGCGGGGGCGAGGTTTCACTGGCTACTGCAGCAAATCCGTAACCAAGGTCAGGTATGAGTGGCTCCATTTTTCGCAAGGAATCGATCGAGCGGCTGGCTTCCCCGGAAAAACTCGACCAGTTGATGCAGGTGGTAGACCCGGTGGGTTGGGTGCCCCTAGGGGCAGCAGCGGTGCTGGTGGGGGGAGTAGCGGTATGGAGTGTGGTGGGGCGCATTCCCATCACGGTGACGGGGCAGGGGGTGTTTATCTATCCTCGCCAGGTGCAGGCTTTAACGGCGGCAGGCAGTGGCAAGGTGCTGGAGGTGCTGATTAAGGAGGGGGCGGAGGTAAAATCCGGTGACCCCATCGCCCGCCTGGATTTGCAGGAGGTGGCAAAGCAATTACAACAGCAGAAGATGCGGTTGGAGGAGTTAGAAAGGCAAGACCGCCAGGCAAAGGAACTACAGGCACTGCGCCAGGATTTAGAAATCAACTCCATTGAACAGCAGCGGGCTAGCATCCAGCAGCGGATTGCCAATATTGAAGCCTCATTGCCCATTATTCGGGAGAAGACCCTCAATGTCATTCGCCAGGAGCGGGAGGAATTACAGGTACAAAGGCAACGGATTGCGGCTCTGCTGCCAGATATCGATCGGCGGTTGGAAGCGCGGCGGCGGCTGTTTGACCGCAAGGAGGTGGATGCGGAGGGGAAGGAAGTAAAAGCGCCGGTGATTACGGAGGATGTCCTCCTGCAGGCAAACCAGGAAAGGCTGGACATCTTGACTCGCATTGCCAATATTGACACCAGGTTAAAAGACTTGGAGGCGCGGGAGGCGAATGCCCAAAAGGAATTCCGCGACAATACCAACACGCTGCTGGAGCTACAGGCGCAGTTGCGGGAGTTGGACAATCGGCTAGCAAATTTGCGGCAACAGGCACTAGAGGCAGAAAATGCCCGCAAAAACCAAATCATGGAAGTCAAAAGCAGTATTGCCCAGTTGGAGTTGCAGTTGAGTAACAATTCTCTCATTCGGGCAGTGGAACAGGGGCGAGTCCTGGAGCTGACAATTTCCCCTGGACAGGTGGTACAGCCGGGGATGCGCCTAGGCACGATCGAGACGCGGGGGCAGGCGGGGCAGGAGTTACAGGCGGTGAGCTATTTCCCGGTGGAGGACGGCAAGCGGATTGAACAGCAACGGCAAAGGCTGGAGGCAAGAAATCAACCCCTCAAGGCGCAGGTGACTCCCAGTACAGTCAAGCGGGAGCGGTTTGGGGGGATCAAGGGCAAGGTAATCAAGGTTTCAACTTTCCCGGTGTCACGGGAAGCTGCTAGCAGCCTGATTGGTAACCCAGAAGTAGTAGAAACGATCGCGCCGCGGCGGGCACAGATTGAAGTGACGATCGAGTTAGAGAAGGGAGACACTCCTAGTGGCTATGCCTGGTCTTCTTCGCGGGGACCGGAGGGGAAAATTACCCCTGGCACTACCGCCTCGGTGCGGGTAATTGTGGAAGAAGTACCGCCTATTACTTTTGTTTTACCGTTCCTGCGTACTTTCTTTGGTCTAAGCTAATGACGACAGCCACACCAACGAAAACAGCAACCAAAAAGATAAAAACGCCTCGCCCTGTACGCACGCCTGTAGTTTTGCAGATGGAGGCAGTGGAATGTGGGGCGGCATCCCTGGGGATTATCCTCGCCTACTACGGCAGGATCGTCCCCTTGCCAGAGTTACGGCGCGCCTGTGGGGTATCGCGGGATGGCAGTAAAGCCTCCAATGTGATCAAGGCAGCGGAATTTTACGGCATGAAAGCCCAGGGCTTCAAGAAACAACTGGAGTCCCTGCGGGAACTGCAGCCCCCCTACATTGTGTTCTGGCATTTCAACCACTTTCTGGTAGTGGAAGGGATCAAGGGGGACAAGGTATTTTTGAATGACCCTGCCCAGGGGCGGCGGACGGTGAGTTGGGAGGAGTTTGATGAGGGGTTCACAGGGGTAGTGTTGGTGATGACCCCAGGGGAGAACTTTGTCAAGGGGGGGGTACGCCCCACGGTGTGGGGGGGTCTATGGCGACGGTTGCAGCCTTCCCTGTTACCCCTGTTCTATTGTATTGTGGCAGGTTTTTTGCTGGTGTTGCCCCAGCTAGCAATTCCTGTCTTCAGTAAGGTGTTTGTGGACAACATCTTAATTGACGGCAGGATAGACTGGCTACGTCCTCTGTTGTTGGGCATGGGTATAACTCTCCTATTGCGGCTATTTATTCGGGGGTTGCAGCTCCTCTATTTGCGACGCTTAAAGGTGAAGATGGCGGTGGAAATGTCGGGGAAATTCCTCTGGCACGTCCTGCACTTGCCGGTGAGTTTCTATGCCCAGCGCTTTGCCGGGGAGATCAGTGCCCGCGTTCCCCTCAATGACAATGTGGCGGCTGTTCTCTCTGGTAACTTGACTACGACGGTAATTGACCTGGTGCTGGCGCTCATCTATGCCGTCGTCATGTTTGCCTACAATGTGCCCTTGACGATCGTGGGGGTGAGTTTTGCCCTCATCAACATCACTGCCCTGCAACTGGTTGCCCGCAGTCGGGTGGAGGCGAATATGCAGTTAGCCCTAGCCCACGGCAAGGTGGATGGGGTGGGCATCAGCGGTCTGATGAGTATTGAGACCATCAAGGCATCGGGGCTGGAGTCGGACTTCTTCAGTCGCTGGGCGGGCTACTATGCCAAGGCAATCAATATTCAGAACAAGCTGGGGATTTTGAACCAGCGGTTGGGGGTACTGCCTTCTTTGTTGCAGTCGACGGCAAACACTGCTGTCCTGCTGTTCGGGGGGCTGCAGGTCATGGATGGCAAGCTGAGTATTGGGGATTTGGTGGCGTTTCAGAGTCTGCTATCCAGCTTTTTAGACCCTGTGAACAATCTGGTTAGCTTTGGCAACACTCTGCAGGACTTGGAGGGGGACTTAAGCCGCCTCGATGACGTACTCCAAAATCCTACGGATGCCCGTCCGTCGGCGCAGCAGGTGGAGGGGAAGGTAGCTAGGTTGCAGGGCTATGTGGAACTGCGCAATGTGACTTTTGGCTATAGCCGTGTGAGTCCGCCCATCATTGAGAACTTCAATCTCTCCCTCAAGCCGGGGGAGCGGGTGGCGTTGGTAGGGGCAAGTGGCTCTGGTAAGTCCACAGTGGCAAAATTGGTGGCGGGTCTCTACGAGCCTTGGTCGGGGGAGGTGTTGTTTGACGGTGTACCCCGATCGGAGATTCCCCACTATGTGCTAACCAATTCACTGTCGATGGTGGAGCAGGAGGTATTCCTGTTTAGCGGCACGATCAAGGACAACCTCACCCTGTGGGACAAGACGATCCCCACTGCTGACATTGTACAGGCGTTGGAGGATGCGGTGATCTATGAGACGGTGCGCATGATCCCAGGGGGCTTGGACGGGGAGCTGTTGGAGGGGGGGGTAAACCTCAGTGGCGGACAGCGGCAGCGCCTGGAAATTGCTAGGGCGTTGGTGACCAATCCTTCCATCTTAATTTTGGATGAGGCAACCAGTGCCTTGGATACGGAGTCGGAGTTCCAGATTGTACAGAATTTACGCCGTCGCCAATGTACCTGTGTGGTAGTTGCCCACCGTCTGAGTACAATTCGGGACTGTGATGAGATCATTGTCTTCGATCGGGGCAAGATTGCCCAGCGGGGCACCCACGAGGAGTTAATAGCGGTGCCAGGGGTTTATCGGGATTTACTTGCCAGTGAGGAGCAGGGAGAAGATGAATAAGACTTTGACAGGGGAGGGAAGCAGGCTCAAACTCTACGAACTCCGCCCCGTGACGGAGCCAGTCCTAGTAACAGGGGGGAGCGTATCTGTCTATGCCCAGAGGTTGCAAAACGGACAGCCGATGGGGCGGCGGCAATACCTCTTTAGTGCCCAGGGGGGAGACATAGTCTGGAGCAGCAGCCTAGAGAGTAACTACCAGTTCTGGGTGGAGGCAGAGACGGAGGCAGAATTAGTGCCCTTGGGGGAAACCCTGCCCCTAGAGGCGGTGGTCACCTGGATACACAACTTGGGGAAATATTTGGCAAGTTTCAACCCGCCCCCCGTAATTACCCTCTACTGTGACCAGGAGGAGCATTTTACTCTCCTCAAAGGGCAGAAGTTGCGCCCGCAAAAGGGCTTAGTGCGGTTAGTGCAGGTGAGCAAGGGGGAAGTAAAATGGCAGGGGGATTTAGCCTTTGTGCTGTTGCCAGGGAGTGGCTGGTTACCCCTAGGGGAAGGGATGTGGATCGAAGCGATCGCTCCCAACAACTTGGTCAAGGTGGAGGTAGAAATCACTAGCCTCGAGCGGTTACGCCCAGGGGAGATACGGCGCAGTTTAGACTATTTGCTGGCTTACTTTTGGCGTTACCTTGCCCACCAGGGGGAATTGCAGGCAACGGCAGAGCTGGCTCGTCTGCAGTCTAGGGCACAGCTGAATCAACAGCTGCTGGAAAAAGCAAATGCCGACCTCATTGCCGTTCTTGACCCCAAAGAGACAGAGACAGTCCAGGAGGGTTCCCCCCTCTTGGTGGTGATGGGGGCAGTGGGGCGGGCGATGGGGATTAAGATTTCGCCGCCGGCAGCCTCGGAGAATTTACAGCGGGTGAAGGAACTAGAGGCAATCGCCAGGGCATCGAGGGTGCGGGTGAGACAGGTATTACTCAGGGACAAGTGGTGGCTAGAGGATGCGGGTCCCCTAGTGGGGTTTGTGTTACCCGATCGGACTCCCGTGGCTTTACTGCGGGACAAGGGTTACTACGAGTTACTAGACCCGACGGACTTAAAGCGCCAGGTAGTAGATGAACGGGTCAATGCGCGCCTGGACAGTCAGGCTTATATGCTCTATCGCCCCTTACCGCAGAAACTACGATCGGGCATCGACCTGCTGAAATTTGGCTTTCGCGGGCAGATCAAGGACATCATCCTAATTGTCATCCTGGGTATCACGATTACGCTGTTGGGAATGGTCACCCCCCAAGCAACGGGGCTATTGATTGACAGTGCTATTCCCGATGCCGATCGAGGCTTGCTATTGCAGATTGGTTTGGCACCGATCGCTGCTACCTTTGGCAGTGCCATCTTCCAATGGAGCCGGGGCATGATCCAAATGCGGGTGGAGACTCTGGCAGACAGCGTGACCCAGGCAGCAGTGTGGGACAAGTTGTTGACCCTGGGCATTCCCTTCTTCCGCCAGTATGCAACGGGGGACTTGGAAAACCGCGTATCCGCCATTGGGGAAATTCGCAAACGCCTAGGGGGCAACACGATCGAGACTCTGTTTACCAGTTTCTTCTCCCTCCTAAACCTGGGTTTATTGTTCTACTATAGTCCCCCCTTGGCACTGCTAGCCCTAGCGATCGGGGTGGTACTGGTGATTTTCGCCACGGTAACAGGGGTAATCATTCTGCGCAATGAACGCCCTCTGCAAGAGCTGCGGGCAAATATCTTTGGTACTGTGGTGCAGTTGATCAACGGTATTACCAAGTTAAAAATTGCCGGGGCAGAGGAGCGAGCCTTCAAGTATTGGACAGAGCAGTATAGTCGGCAGCAGCGCCTAGTATTGCAACAGCAGAGTTTGCAGGATTTAATCCAGCTCTTTACCGCCATTTTGCCTATTCTCTCCTCGGGACTTATTTTTGCTGTTGCTGTCTATCTCCTAAGTAAGAGTGAGGGGACGCCCAGCTTGACGACGGGGAAATTCCTTGCCTTCAACACTGCCTTTGGCACTTTCCTGGATGGGGCAGCACAGTTGAGCAATACCCTCACGGATGTCCTAGATGTGGTGACGCTGTGGGAGCGTGGGTATCCCATTATCAGCACGCCGCCAGAAATCCCACCTAATGCCACTGACCCAGGGGTGTTGCGGGGACAGATTCAAGCTTCCCACCTGTATTTTCGCTATCGCCCGGAGGGACCGCTGATCCTCAACGATGTCAGTTTCCATGCGGAGCCAGGGGAATTTATTGCCTTTGTGGGACCATCAGGGAGTGGTAAATCAACTACCTTGCGCCTGTTGTTGGGCTTTGAACAGCCGGAGTCGGGGTCAATTTTCTACGATGGGCAGGAGCTGTCGGGCTTAGATATTTACGCCGTCCGTCGCCAGATCGGCACAGTACTGCAGAATGGGCGTATTATGTCTGCTTCCATTTTTGAGAACATTGCCGCCGGGGCGGTGATTACGATGGAGGAGGCATGGCAGGCAGTGCGCATGGCGGGGATGGAGAACGACATTAAGCAGATGCCTATGGGTCTGCACACGATCATCAGTGAGGGGGGAAGCAACCTGTCAGGGGGACAGCGGCAGAGATTGTTGATTGCCAGGGCTTTGGTCCTCAAACCGTCGATCATCTACTTTGATGAAGCGACTAGTGCCCTCGACAACCGCACCCAAAGTATTATCAGCAAGAGCCTGGATGAGCTGCAGGTAACCCGCATTGTCATTGCCCACCGTCTCAGTACCATTCGCCATGCCGATCGGATTTATGTGATGGAGGCGGGGCGGGTAGTCCAGGTCGGTAATTTTGAGCAGTTACAGTCAGAACCTGGTTTGTTCTCCCGCTTGATTGCCCGCCAGTTGGCTTAAGTACCTTCAACGGTGGTGGTGAATCCTGCCTCCTTTAGTCTTTGGGCTTGGGCATCTGCCTCTGCTCGATCGCGGTAGGCTCCTACTTGCAGCATTCTTCTGCCGTTGCGATTAGTGACAAAGGCATCGGGGACAAGGCGACGGAGCTGGGCGGTACGGGCTTCTGACTCCAGGGGCACAAACACCCTAAATCGAAAAACATTACCTGCTGCTGGGGTGGCAGGGGGGGCGGGACGGGTAATAGGAGCATTGGGGGGCAGGGCTTGGGGGCGTTGCACAATGACGGGCACAGCGGGGGCAGGGGGGGGCGGGGGGGGTAGGTTGGCAACAGTGGTAGAGGTGGGGGCGCCGTTCAGACTCATATTCACCACCTTCTTGGGGTCGACCTGATTGCCAAAGGCAGTGAAAGTCACACCGGCGGAGTTGTTGATGTCCCTTTGGCGGTTGTTTTGAAAGATATTTTCCCCTGGCTCGGTGGGAGTGCCGAGGTCGGGGTTGGGGTGCCCCTTGCGGTCTTTGAGGATAACTAAGCCATCTTCCCGACTATTGGCGATCAAATTACCCCTGAGTTTGGGGGTGGCAAGGTTAGATACCACAATGCCTGCGCGGTTATTGAGGATGCGATTGTTGAGGATAGCAACTGCCGATTTTTGCCCCACCGACAGCCCAAAGCCCGTATCCTCAAACACATTTTCACGGATTTCCCCTGTACTTTCCCCTACCGCCGAGAGACCGCTGGCACGGTTCTTGGTAAACACATTTGCCAGTACCAGGGCATTAGCCTTACCCGTGAGAAATACGCCATCGTGGGCAGTTTGGGTGAAGGTGTTGTTGATAATAGAGACATTTTGAGCAGATTCCACCCACAGACCATAACCCCGCTTGGCACTATTGATGAGAGTGATGCCCCGCACTTGTGTATTGTCATTAGCTAGGATAGCGACATTTTGGCGGGCAAAAGTGGGACTGACGTAGAAGCCACCCCCAGAGATGACTACCCCCTCCCCCTTACCTTGTTCATTGCCCCGCAGAGTAATGCCCTTAGGTAACTGGAGGGGAAAGATTTCACCACTGTCAGCGGTGTAGTTCCCCGGTGCCAATTGAATGACTACGCCAGGGGCGGGATTGGAGCGCAGGGCGGCGGTGATGGTACGGAAGGGTTGAGTTTCGGTGCCGCTGTTGGGGGAGTCCTGACCACTGGGGGCAACATAGATCACAGGGTTTGCCTGTACTGCCCAGGGGATAGCAACCGCTACCACGACAAAGCAACAGATAGAACGCATGGTGTTTTTCCCTAACCTGTCTCGGTGATTGTAGCGAAACTAGACGGGAATGCAACCTTTACGTTCCATTGTCAACTGGTAACTCCAAAATTTGCTTGGTCACTGCCATACTCTCTTCGTAGAGGGCTTCCCTGCCGTAGCGCTGCATCTGTTGTACGAGTAAAATATCAGCACTTTGGTCACCTAGGGGGGTCACCAAGTGGGTGCGGTAACTCTGGGCACTGCCCGCCGCTTCCATGCGCATACAACCCGTCGACTCGGAACAGAAAATATTGCAGGCATCGGCGTTTTGCTTACTGGAGGAGAGGCGCAGCCCAATTAAATCCCCTACCACTGCCCCTGGGTCCCCTACGGGAATCGCCGCTAACTCTGCTTTCACAGACATCCCTTCCCTGCCTGTAAACCAAATGTGGTGGAGGTCGTAATCGCCGCCCCTAAAACTCTGGGACACCGGTTGCCACTGCAGACGACTGGCAATCCACCCCAAAAACATCAACGCCTGGGCACTGTTGCCCCGTTCATAATCGATCGTGATCCCATCTATGTCCCACACCGCTTTACGCCGATCGGGGGGGTCGAAGGCTTGGGCGGTCAGTTCCTGCCAGGGGTTAATCCTGCGCCAGTTGAGGTCAGCTACGGCTATCCCTGCTTCTAGCAAGTTACTGACCAGAATTAGGTCGCGGGGTACGTCAGTAAAAAGGGAGGAGTCCAAAATTAAGCGATCGACATTTTGCATCAACCGCTCGAACAGGCGGCTGGTAATATCAGGGCTGTCCTTCCACCAGACAAAAATGGGCAAATCCTGCAGGGTCAGTTCTCGCACCAGGGGGTAAACTCGTTCAAAGGCTTCCTTGGTGCCCATCAAAGTAATGTATTCACCGCAAATTAAGTTACTGCGGCTCTTTTGGATGGGACAGTAGGAGGCTACCTGAGCAGTAATGCCCTCATCTTCGCCTGGCTGGGGCAAAAGGCAAATCACTCGACAGGGGCTTTGGGAGGCAATTACATCGATCGTGTTTTGCACCGTGGCTAGGTTCCCCTGGGGTTCATAGACAATGAGGTTGAAGGTACTGGCTCTGGCGGCAGCGTGCTCCCCGTAAGCCTGCCAGATTTTGTTCAGCTCCTGGTCAATTTGGGCAAAGGACACATCCTTAGGGCTATAGAAAGAAATTACAGAACTCATAGGCGCCTCCACTGTCTGCCATCGCGGTTAATTAGTTCTTCTGCTTCCTTGGGTCCCCATGTCCCTGCTTCGTAAAGGGGAATAGAACTGGGGTCAGTGGGCATATCCCAGGCGTTGAGGGCGGGAGTCACCAACTGCCACGCCGCTTCCACTTCATCTGCACGGGTAAACAGGGTTTGGTCTCCTAACATACAGTCTAGCAACAGGCGGTCATAGGCATCGGAGCCACCAATACCAAAGGTCTTGCCATAGGCAAAGTCCATCTCCACAGAGCGGGAGCGCAATTCTGTGCCGGGCATTTTTGCCTCAAAGCGCAGCGCTACCCCCTCATTGGGCTGAATCCGCAGGATGAGAATGTTGGGGCTGACTTGCCCCGCCGCCGATTTGAACAGCAGATAGGGGACTTGGCGGAACTCAATGGCAATCTCACTCACCTTTTTGGGCATCCGCTTACCAGTGCGCAGATAAAAGGGTACGCCCTGCCACCGCCAGTTATCGACAAAAAATTTCATTGCTACGTAGGTCTCTCTTGTGGAGTTGGGGTCAACCCCTGGCTCCGATCGGTATCCCGGCACCTCCTTCCCCTTCATCCACCCTGGTCCGTACTGTGCCCGCACGGCGGAGTATTGCAGATTTTTCGTGTCAGCAAGGTGGGTAGCTTGAATGACTTTTACTTTTTCGTTGCGCAGGGCATCTGCTTCCAGCTGGTTGGGGGGTTCCATTGCTGTCAGACAGAACAATTGCATGAGGTGGTTTTGCAGCATATCCCGCAGTGCCCCCGCTGTCTCGTAGTAGCCGGCGCGGTCCTCTACCCCCACACTTTCTGCTACTGTAATTTGCACATGATCGACGTACTGACGGTTCCACAGGGGTTCAAAGATGGCATTGGCAAAGCGCAACACGAGCAAATTCTGGACTGTCTCCTTGCCTAGGTAGTGGTCAATGCGATAGACCTGGCGTTCATCACAGACCTGTTGCACCACTTTGTTCAGTTCCTGACAGGAGGCGAGGTCGCGCCCAAAGGGTTTTTCAATCACCACCCGCGTTTTTTCGGGGCTTTTGATCATGCCTGCCTGCCCCAACTGGCGGATTGCTTCGGCAAAAAATTTCGGTGCTACAGCCAGGTAAAAGACGCGATTGCCCCTCGTGCCCCTAATTTCATCCAGTTCTGTGAGCAGTTTGTTTAACTTGGTGTAACCAGCGGGGTCATCCATGTCGGCGGCACAGTAGTACAGCCCCTGGGCAAAATCCTGCCACACTGCCTCTGCCCCAATTCCCTGCCCGTAGGTTTCTACCCCCTGGCGCATCTGCTCACGAAAATAGTCGTGGCTCCAGTCCCGCCGCGCTACCCCCACGATCGTGATCTCCGGTGGTAAACGCCGCTGTTGTCTGAGGTGGTAGATGGCTGGCACCAGTTTACGGGCTGTCAAGTCCCCCGATGCCCCAAAGATAACCAGAATGAGGGGTTCTGGTGTGCGCTCCTGGGTCAGTCCCACCCGTAGGGGATTCTCTTCGATCAGTGGTTGCACCATAGATAGGCTGTCATTCTAGGGAGCATTGTAGCTATCTCTTTGCCCCTCCCCCCCAGATTGCTGTTTTTCTTTAGGTTTTACGCCCAGCCCCGATCGATCGTGACATCTTGGTAGCGCACCGCGCGGATAGCCGTCCGTAAGTCTAGGTCACCGCTGTAAAGGGCTTTGCCAATAATTGCGCCGCTGACCCCTAGGGGTTCCAGGGTGAGGAGATCGAGCAAATCCTGCACCGTGCTGATGCCGCCGGAGGCAATAATGGGGACATCCACTGCCGTTGCCAGTTGGCGCAGCTGTTCTAGGTTGGGTCCCTGCAGGGTGCCGTCCCGCTGGATGTCTGTATAGATGATGCCAGCAATGCCAATCGTGGCAAGGCGTTGGGCGAGATCGGTGGCATGGACTTCAGAAGTGTGGAGCCAACCTTGGGTGGCAACCTTGCCGTTTTTAGCATCAATACTCACTAGCACTTGCCCTGGAAATTCGCCGCAAATATCTGCTACCAGCTGAGGCGCTTCCACCGCGATCGTGCCCAGAATGACACGGCTGACCCCCGTTGCCAATACCGCCATGATGGCATTACGACTGCGCAACCCCCCCCCCACCTGCACATGGACTGGCACTGACCGCGCGATCGCTTCAATGACCTTGAGATTTTGGGGTTCCCCCGATCGGGCACCGTCTAAATCCACCACATGGAGATAGTGGGCACCTTCTTCGTACCAGCGGCGGGCGACTGCCAGGGGGTCATCACTGAATACTTCCGCCTGCTGATAGTTGCCCTGATAGAGTCGGACACATCGCCCTTCCAAGATGTCGATCGCGGGGATGATTTCCATCTATGTCTCAGTCCTCCTCATCCTCTTCTTCGTAGTCATCGTCATCTTCGTATTCTTCGTCGTCCTCGTATTCCTCATCATCTTCGTACTCTTCATCCTCCTCAAAATCATTCTCTTCCAACTCTTCCTCTGTGAGCACAGTGGTGATGCGGGTCATAGTTCACTCCTAACGGTTTGGCATGATCTTACTTGATTATCGGGCAAATGGGTATTTGCAAAGGAAAATTTACTTTTCTTCAAATCTTCAAATACAACAGAAACGGGTAATATTAGGGAAGGTTAGCGCTGGGAAATGGCATGGCAAAGTACAGATTGATTACCCGCAGTGACCTAGATGGGATTGTCTGCGCTGTCATTCTAAAGGAATTGGATTTAATTGACGAGATTGTCTTTGCCCACCCCAAGGATATGCAGGATGGCAAGATTGCAGTCACTGAGCGGGATATTACTGCCAACTTACCCTATGTCCCCGGCGTCTACCTTGCCTTTGACCACCACTACAGCGAAACCCTCCGGCTGCAGTCCCCTCCCCCCAATTTGATTATTGACCCCGATGCTCCCTCGGCGGCAAGGGTAGTTTATAACTACTACGGCGGTAGGATGAAATTGCCCCACGTCTCCCAGGAGATGATGGCAGCGGTAGACAAGTCCGATAGTGCCCAATTTACCCTAGAGGAGATTTTGCACCCCCAGGGCTGGACGCTCCTCAGTTTTCTCCTCGATGCCCGCACGGGCTTAGGACGGTTTAAGGATTTCCGCATTTCCAACTACCAATTGATGCTGGATTTGACGGAATACTTCCGCCGCATGACCATTGAGGAAGTGATGGCACAGCCAGATGTGCAGGAGAGAGTGAACCTCTATTGGGAATATCAGGATAAGTTCAAGGCACAGTTACAGCGCGCCTCCCAGGTCATCCCCCCCCTAGTAGTGGTGGATTTGCGGGAAGAGGAAATTATCTACCCCGGCAATCGCTTTATGGTCTATGCCCTCAACCCCAACTGTAATATCTCCATGCACATCATTTGGGGTCTCAAACAACAAAACACAGTCTTTGCCGTCGGTAAATCTATCCTCAACCGCACTTCCCCTGTCAATGTCGGTGCTCTCATGTTGCGCTATGGGGGCGGTGGGCACGCTAACGCTGGTACCTGCCAAATTGAAAACGATCGGGTGGAGACTGTGCGAGCAGAACTAGTCCAAACCATCCTTGACCTCTCCCAAGAGACAGTGATTAGCTAGCCATAAAAAAAGCCCCCGCAGGGGCAAAACGTCGAGTCTAGGAGAAATCCCTGTTATTGGGTTAACAGCTGTTTGGTCAGAGGCATCTCTGCGGCATCCATCCTCGGCTGCACAGGGGGAAAACTAGGCACAACGATCGATTTATCCTGCTTCGTCAGCTGGTTATAGAGCTTCTGGGTATTGGGGAAGTTAGCCGCTGGGAAGGTAGCAAAGCGATTGTAGGGCACAGTGTCCTCCCCGAACACCTCCGCATATTCCTGGCTATTGACGAGGGCAAAGACAAAGGCCTTGATCCCCTTGGTTGCCAAAATTTGATTGTATTTGCGGATTTCTGCCTGGTCCAAGGGCGCTCTACCTAGGAAGTGCTTTGTCCCCAACTCAATCACCTTCGTATTGGGGTAAGGCGTGTAGAACTCCTTGATATAGAGATCAGAAGTTCCCAGGGCAAGGATAAACTCCTTCACCGTAATCTCCCCATTCTGCAGCTTGCTGACATAGCGACTGAACTGGGCATCCGCCACGTAGGCATCCATATCCCGCTCAAATACCTGACGATAGGCAGCCCGTGCCAAAGTCTGCACCGTCACAGGGTCAAGGTTAGTGAGTTTGAAGATTTTCCTTTGCTCCCGCTTCTTACTCACCCCTTGGGCAATCAAAGTCTTGATCACATAGTCATTCATCTGCATGGTCGGTTGACCGAGGGTGATAAACTGCGGTGTCTCTTCTTTTTCCACCACCATACCCTTGGTGCCCACCATTGCCAAGCGATTCGTGCGCATAGACAGACCCTTGGGAGTAAGGTAGCGTTCATAGGGCACCGTATCTTCCCCAAAACTCTCTTCGTACTCCTTGCTATCAATGATGGCATCCACAAGGGCATAGAACCCCTTCTTGTAGCAGATGTCATAGTAGCGATTCATCTCCTCCCGCCCATAGGTAGGACGACCCAGCAGGCGGCGGTGGATATACTCGATCGCTTTACAGACATACAACTTCGACCAGTAGAGGTCGCGGAAGAGAGGGGACTTGGCTAGGCGGCGGACAAATTCCCGTACTGTGATCTCTCCGTTCTCCAACTTGATTTCATCCACTGTGAGGCGCTGCCCTTCGTAAACCTGGCGACCAATTACCTGCTGATAGATGGCACGGATGACCGCTTGGGTGGAAGTCTCCGCAAACTTCACACTGGCATTCTTGTTATACTTTTTGCCCTTAAAGGCAGGGAGCTGGTCTAACTTCACCACCCTGGGACCGAGACTGCCGGGAGCTTGTCCCCTTGCCTCTGGGTTGCTCACCTGGTTGAAAATCCCCGGACCGTTGCGAATGAGGATGCGGCGAGTATCTTTACTAAAGTAGGCAGGGGAAGCATTGGGGTTGCGGGTTTCCTTGGGGAAAATAGCGCCAAATTGAATTTCCAAGGGGTCATTGCCCGAGCCGTAGACATGTTGGTCTGGCAGGGGCTTCTTGTAGCTGGCAAACAGAGTAATAAATTGGGGAACCTTGCGGAAAGGCGCTGAATAGTTAAATAGATCAAACTGTGCCCCCCAGTTGCGTGCTGGCTGTGCCTCCTGTCCCAAACCCCGCTTGTAGGGTACAGTCTCCTCCCCAAAGTAGTCGCTGTATTCGCGGGAATCTACCAGGGCATCGATGAGAGCAGGCAGCCCCCCCTTGGACACAATGGCAAAATACTTCTGCACCTCTTCGCGGGACTCCGGCGCCCGCCCCAGGAAATGCTTAAAGGCTAGCTCCAGGGCACGGGAGTTGATATAGGGAGTGAAGAACTGGTCACGGTAGAGGGGGGACTTACCCAGACGGCGGATAAATTCCTTCATGGAAATCTCGCCATTTTTCACCTTCGATTCCAGGTCATCCAATTTCAACCCATAGGCGCGGGTGATGTCCCGTTCAAAAATCTGGCGGTAGGCAGCTTTGATCACCTCGTTCTTCTCACTGGCAGAAAGACCAGGCTTCATCACATACTTCTGTCTTCTCTCCGCCGTGTTGAAATAAATTTGCGGTAAACTCAAACCCTGCAGGTCTTTGCTGTCCCGTTGCCGCAGCTTGTTGGAGGGAGTGGGGGCGCGGAATTCTGTAATTGCGACGTTGAAGTATTGGGCGACAATGTCCTTTGCCTCCTGGTCATCGCGGAAGTAGCTCATGGCAGCGTTGCGCATCGCTTGCAGTGCCACCAGGGTAGCGTCAGCAGAGCAGGCATTTTCAATTATCTCCCGCAAACCCCGCACGTTCTGTGCCAAGATGTTGGGGTCACCGGCAACCATAGCATAGGTGGTATAGCGCACAAACCAGCTCAAATCCCGCAGGGACTTCTTCATCCTCTCTGGTCCGTAGGTGGCAATGTTGATGGGACGGAAACCAGGGGGAATCTCAATCACGCCTTCCGCACTGAAGAAGGAGCGCAACAACTCAAAGAAGCCGCTGCTTGCTTCCGCGTAGGTGACTGTCCCCAGGGTCATGGCGCGGACTATGTCGATCTTCTGTCCATCCATCCCTTTCTTCTCTTCTGCCTTGGGCTTTTCCAGGAATGCCATCGGCGAACCACCGGTGAAAATGCGCCCTGCGCCCTTGGACACGATCGTCTCGGAGTTTTGGGTGATGATGGCGGCAATCTCCAGGCGCTTTAGGCTGGTTTGATAGAAGGTATTGAGGTCTTCTAGTTCTGTGCGCCCAGGATAACGATCCTGCTGTTCTAGTTGCACGATCGTGGCAGATAAGGCAGTTTGATATAGTTGGGGGCGGGCATTTACAGCACCGCTAGAGGTTGTTATAGCCATTTAATTAACCTAAAAATACACCTTAACTTCTAATTTATCCTACTATTGGCTTACCCTCTTGCCCCTCTCCCCTGTTACATTTCTAAACGATCGGATGTCTGCCGATGGCAATTGCTGCTACAAGCATCCCCAACACCAGGAAGGGCTGAGCACTGGCTTGGTATTTCACGTCATTGGCGATGGGGTCGCGCAAAAAGTACATATCCTGCAAGGTAATCTGGGGAATAACTAACAACACTAGTAGGCTGGCTAACAATCGTTCCCCGATCGCTACGAGATAGAGGGCAATGCCAATCTGAAAGACATCGATCATAAAGGCAGCAATCTGGGCTGCCCGCTGCACACCAAACATCACCGGCAGGGATTGGAGACCCATTTGTCTGTCCCCCTCTACACTCTTAAAGTCATTGACCACGGCAATGCCCAAACCCGCCAGACTATAAAACATAGTGATTGCTACAATTTGCCAGCTCAACTCCCCAAACAGTGCCTGACCCGCACACCAAGGCAGGGCAATATAACTGGCACCAAGGGCATAATTTCCCAACCAGCCATTTTGTTTCAGTTTGAGAGGGGGAGCGGAATAGATGTAGGCAAGGAATGCCCCAATAGCGGTGATGACAGTGATAGTAAAGGTTTTATGTCCCGCCCACAGGTCCAGTAAGATTGCCACCCCAAAGCCCAGGAGCAATAACACCCAAATCTGGAGGATCACATTCCGCAAGGGGATAGCGCCGGAGGGGATGGGGCGGTAGGGTTCGTTAATGGCATCAATTTCGCGGTCGTAATAGTCATTGAGGGTTTGCGTATAGCCTGCCATCAGCGGTCCCGACAGGAGCATACAGGCAAGGGCAACTAGGAAATGCTCCCAAGTCCAGCGGTACCCCCCCGAAGAGGCAGCGCCACAGACTACCCCCCACATCAGGGGAATCCAAGTAATCGGTTTCATCAACTGCAGGTGGATTTTCCAGAGGGCAGTGGTTTTTACATCCGCCCCCTTCATACCTAATAGCTGCCTTGTACTAGCTTGGGAATCACTCATGGTTTTGCTGCGAGGGACAGCCCTATTTTAAGCGACCTGCTAACACACTCATCAATAAAGTGCGAGGGTCAGAAGCGATCGTCAGTCCCTCCGGCAGAGGCAAATCCGCTACCCGAATCCCCTGGCGCATTTCCAGGTGGGAAATGTCCACCTCAAACTTATCTGGCACCCGATCGGGGGGACATACAACCTTAATGCTTTTCATCAGCAACTGAATGGAACCACCAGCCTTTACCCCGACGGGCGTACCCTTAAACACCAGGGGCACTACCACCTCAATCTTGGGCTTCTGGTCGACGGCAAATAAACTGACGTGGAAAATTTCCTTCTTGTAGGGGTGGCGCTGAATCTCTTTGATGATAGTATTACCCTGGAAGTCTCCCCCCTCTACCCTGGTGGCAATAAGGGTATTGTTTACCAAGGCATGGGCAAGGAGATGCTTGAGTTGGGGGGCATCGATCATCACCGCGTCGGAGCCATTCCCCTTGTGACCATAGATAGTAGCAGGTGTCCAACCCTCACGGCGCAGAGCACGGGGGTTCATATTAGCAGGACGGGGTTTACAGGCAAGGCTAAGGGGCATAACATCTGCTCAAAAAACAGCGTTTCCCATTATAACTTAGTTATGGCAAGGGGCAAGGGTAGAATTTTCAGACTAGTTGTCTTGGAATATGCAGAGTTAAGCGCTACAATCATCAATGACTGCCTCCAGGAGTGAGCCATGCCGCAAATTTACGGGAAGTATATCGATAAGATTCCTGGCATTCACGAGTTTTTAGCCCTCAAGTTTTACCCTACTTCCCAAAAGGTACGCCAGCGTTGGAAGACTAGTGGCTTGTCAGCTAACTTTATGGCAGACTATTTTGCTACTTTTTACCCCGGCGGCGAGAATGAAAATGGGATCAATGTACAAGCAGAAATCAAAAGCGCTGTCAGCTTTATTGCCAACGAACTCCTAGAAAATGCCATGAAGTTTAGTGATGATTCTACCCTTTTCCCCACTAGCATTACCCTCCATTCCGACGAAAATCAAATTCTATTTATCGCTACTAATAGTCTATCGAAAGAGAGAATGGAACAATTTAAGCTATATTTGGAAAAATTGACCAACTCTGACCCCTATGAACTTTACATTGAAACGATCGAGCGCAATGCTATGGAAGATACTAATAGCTCCGGGTTAGGCTTTTTGACCATGATCAATGACTATGCCGCTGAACTGGGTTGGAAGTTTGAAACAAAGGAAATTCACGGCAAGCAGGTGCATTATGTGATTACTTCTGTCAAAATCAATTTTAGAGGAAGGGGTTAAATATGCTGACAACTATTCAAGCGGAAGATTACGAAGTGCAGTATTTGCCAGAGACAAATGAAGTAGTCTTTCAGGGGTCACTGCGTCTCAGTGGGGCGGAGGAATATCAACCGATCGTGGATTTACTGGAGAGGTTAATCTCTGACCAAAATACTCATATCTGTTTAGACCTGCGCAAGTTGGACTTCCTCAACAGTTCGGGTATTAACATCCTCTCTAAGTTTGTGATCAACGTCCGTAAGCGGAATACGATCGAGGTGACGGTAAAAGGGTCAAAAGCAATTCCCTGGCAGAGTAAGTCCCTAAAAAATCTGCAGCGTCTTATGCCCAATCTGAAACTGGAGATTGAATAGGGTTTTCCTTGTTGCCCTGGGGGGGGTGGGGATGGGACTGTGTACTGCTCCCTGGCAGGGGTGGGGATGGGCATGGGTCAGTTTAGCTCCCCTGTGGTGGGCAGTGGGGGGAAGGCAGCTGGGGGTAGCCCTAGGCTTGGGCTTGCTATGGGGGGCATGTTATCACGGTTTGGCTTTGTTGTGGCTGACAGGTGTCCACCCTTTGGATTGGTTGGGGCTGTCCTGGCTCCAAAGTATCAGCATTGCCATCGGTATTTGGCTGGCAGTAGTGGCATGGGGGGCGCTTCTGGTGGGAATATGGGCAATGGGGATGGCAGGCACAAGTGGATTACCGCCTTGGTTGCGCTTGGCAATTGGAGTGGGGCTATTCTGCGGCTTAGAGAAATTGTGGAGTTTCTCCCCCCTCTATTGGTCAGCCCTGGGATTTACCCAAAGTCCCTCCAATTTACTAGTGCTGCAGTGGGGCAGGTGGTCAGGGCAACAGACGGTAACAGCACTGCTGGTCTTTTGTAACGGTTTATTGGCGGAACTTTTATTAAGATTTTCCCTTGATTTAGTAGTTGCAGGGGGCGTGGTTCTAGTGACTGTCCTTCTCTATGGCTGGTGGCAGTTACAGTTACCTGTGGTGAATAGGGGGGAGGGTATCAGGGTGGGGCTAATCCAGGGCAATGTCAGTAATCGGGAAAAATTTGCCCCCCAGGGCACGCAGCTGTCCTTGCAACGTTACCGCAACGGCTACCAAGAGTTAGCCCGATCGGGGGTAGATGTGATTGTGACGCCGGAGGGGGCGCTGCCCCTGAGTGAGAGGGGAGCCTACCAGGGGATGGCGGATTTGCTGGCAGTTTATCGTGTACCCCTGTGGTTGGGTGTGACGGGAGAGCAGAACAGTCTGATTTTGTGGCGGGATGACCCTGTGCCCCTGACCAGGTTTGATAAGGTCAAATTGGTGCCCCTAGGGGAATATGTACCCGACTTCCTAGAGGGAATTGCCCAGCGTCTGTCCCCTCTGGAGGGAGAGTTTATCCCTGGTCGCCCCGATCAAATTGTCGATACCCCCTGGGGCAGATGGATAGTGGGGATTTGCTATGAGTCTGCCTTCCCGGCGCACTTTCGCCGCCAAGCCCACCGGGGGGGAGAGTTAATCTTAACCGCTGCCAACAACGCCCACTATGCCCCTGCTATGCCCTGGCAACACCACGCCCAGGATGTAGCCCGCGCCATCGAGACCGATCGCTATGCCATCCGTGTTACCAATACCGGTTATTCAGCGATCGTTGACCCTAGGGGACGTACCCTCTGGCTGTCAGGGTTAAATACCACGGAAACTCATATTGCTACGGTCTATCGCCGCTCTACGCAAACCCTCTACGTGCGCTGGGGGGATTGGCTTACCCCTCTCCTACTGGCAATAGGGACGACGGGGTTTTGGGGCTATCGCTACAAAAACAGGAAGGGATTTATGCTATAGTCTAACTGCATGGAACTTGCCCCGGCAGGACTACTGATGGACGACCTAGAGCGCAAATTCCAGGAACTGGAACGGCACGCAGCACAACAATCGCGGAAATTCCCCCTGGTGGAGACAATTAACCGTATGCAGGGGTGGCAAAAGATTGTGGCGGTTATTGTTGTGGGCATTGTTTTATTTACAGTAGTGCAATTTGTCCTCAATCTCTTGGTGGGGCTGGTCACGATCGCTGTTTTTGCCTTGATTGTTGCCTTTCTCTATAAGCTCTTCTTCCAAACCGATCGGAGTCAAGGTCTCTAGCAGTTAACTACTTTGAGGGCAAGTTGCCCAAAAAACCAGAGGGGGATGTAGTACGGCGGGTTAACAGGGCTTCCCGATGGCGGAGAGTGTTGATTGCCACTTCCCAGGGAAAGATAAATAAATGATAGGACTCAGGGGAAAGACGGTCTTTATCCAAGTCTTCAATCACTGCCCGAAAGATACTCAACAGTCTTTGTCTGCCTCTTTCCAATTCCTCAAAGGTCTCCGCCCGATCGAGTTCCTCTGTGATTTGCACTAGTTCCAAGTTGTAGAGGTCAGCGCGGTTCTTTTGTTTTTCCGCAATCTGAGAGCGCACTTGGGCAAAGAGAGAAAAAACGATCGTGAACAAAGTAACCAACAGAGCGATCGGTTCCGCATTTTCCTGCAGAAAGGAAGGTTTATCGCGGTCATAGTAAGCCTGGGCGCCGGGGTGGAGGGGAATTCCCAGGGATTGACCTGTGCCAGGATAGCTGATAGAGGCAGCACGGGGATTGAGGGTAACCAAGTCATTGCGATACTCAAACAGAATGCGGGTTATCTCTTCCACAATCTCTTTATCTAAGTGACGATGGGTAATCAAGAGAGAGCGCACACCCACTGTCGGCAGATCAGCCGGCGGTATGGGAGGACTGGCGCTGTAGGTACCTTTGGGGATTGTGGCGGGTTCCGTTTCCGGGTAGAAAATTTGCAGGGCAGAGGCTTGGTCAATGGGGACTAAACTACCACGACCTTTTTGCAAGAGACGGCGCATATCCAAGTTGCCAGACCCCACGACGCGAAACAGAGCATCCACTTTCCCCTGCAGAAAGGCTTGGTTAGCCTCTTGACCTGGTAGGTGTATTGCTTTGATTTCCTGGAGATTGATGTCATAGTGGCGGAGTAATTCCAAAAAGGCATTGTAAGCACCACTGCCCACAGGGGGAGTAACTACCCGTTTACCCCGCAGATCACCAAATTCCGCGATTTTTACCCCCGGTCGCACCACGAGGTGAAATGTCTCCACATACATAGAAGCAATGGAGCGAATGTTGGGCTTAGTATCAGTGTCGTTTTGCACAAAACCAAGGTCTGCCTGCCGCCCATCCACGAGAGAGATATTTTCTGTGGCTCCCTTCGTCTCTAAAACTTTGACCCTGAGGCGGGGAGCATAGCGAGGAATCACTGTGGCTAAAGCCTGCCCCATTGCATGATATTCCCCCTGGGGGCTGCCAGTGGCAATTACCAGGTCTACAGTTTTAGTGCGATCGTAGATGATCTTTCCCACAATCCCCACTGCCAAGGCAGTACAGCTCACAATGAGAGCAATAAAATAGCGCCTGTTCACAGTAAGTAACCCCCAGAGGTCTAGCTTTCCCCTAACCTATATGGGTCGTCTGGGGATCGAACCCAGGGCCAATCGGTTAAAAGCCGAGTGCTCTACCGCTGAGCTAACGACCCGCAAATGCCCAATCATCATAGCACAGATTAACAAATGTTTGCAAACAAAACTTAAATGCTGTTAGTCGCCCGCTGCAAGTCAGCGATCGCTTGGTTAAAGTTGATAATTGCTCGCAGTTTGTTGACCTCTGCCCGTACTAGGTCTTCTTCTGTGCGGATGACTTCTAGTTGGGTTCCCACACCGGCACTGAGGCGCAACCTCGCTAGGCGCAAAGCTTCTGCCGCACTCTGGACAGCTTTTTCTGCAGTAGCAATCTGTTGGCGGTTGGACTGCAAGTTGCTGAAGGCTTGCTCCACTTCAAAGCGAATCTGGTTGATCTGCTGTTGAAATAAATTGTCAGCCAGGGCTTGATCGGCTGCGGTCTGGCTCAAGCGGGCTTGGGCTACGCCACCGTCATAGAGACTGAGATTCAACCTTGCCCCCAAACTATAGCCGAGTCCTATACCGCCCGGTTGACTAAAATTGTCAGCAAAACCATAGTTGGCAAACAGACTGACCTGGGGTCCTAGCTGTGCTTGCACCGATCGGGCGCGTTCCTGGGCAATCAGTTTCTGCAGACGGGTGCTGTCTAGTTCAATACGATTACGAAAGGCAGTGATGATCGTGTCCTCTAGGCTTAATTCCCAGTCTTTCACCTGCACAATGGGGTCAGCAGCACTCAAATCAACGGTAGGGGGAAACTCCAGCAGGCGGGCAAGGTTGCGGCGGCTATTGTACTGCTCACCAAGGGCTTGTTGCAGAGCTTGTTGGGCATCTGCCAGTTGCACTTCCGCTTGCAAAACATCAAATTTGGTACCGACACCAGCCCGTTCTAGAGCTTGGGTATCCTGCAGACTGCGCAGGTTATTTTCCACTGATTTTTTGCGGATACGCACCTGTTCATCGGCATTTTGCAGACGGTAATAGGCACTGATGACATTGAGACGGATGTTTTGGCGCACACGACTTACCTCTGCTTCCCGCAGACGCACGGTGTTTTCTGCTGCTCGGATGTCTGCCTCTACTCGACCGTTAGTGAAGATATTGTAGTTGATGCCCACACTGCCGTTGAAGGGCTGGGAGTAGGGGGTGGGAGAGGAGAGGGAACGGGCAAGGGGGGAATCCTGAAAGGTGTATTCCAGTTGCGCCCCCACTGTGGGGTTAAGGGCGGCTTTCGCTTCCAGGAGAACAGCGCGGGAGCGCTCTAACTGCAGTTTAGCTTCCTTCAGTTCCCGACTGTTGATCTCCGCCAGCTCCAAGGCTTCTGCCAGGGTGATGGGCTGGGTACGCTCGATCGTTATTTGTTCAGGGTTGGTGGGGACAATCAGAGTAGGCTTCACTTCTAGGCGCACGTCAGGGGCGGGCAATTTGGGGGGAACAGGCGTAGCAGCTATGGTGGTAGCAGATGGCAATTCTGGCTTGGTCTCTGGGGTACTGCGGACAACTTCTATGGTGGGTAAGCCGATCGGTTCGGGAGCAACGGCGAGGGAGGGGGGCACAGGGGTAAGGGCATCGGCATGCAGCCATTCCCGCAGAATAGGTGTAGAGGGAGTAACAGCTGTAGTCCCATTGGTAGGGACTGGACCAGGCTCACGGGCAACAATAGGCAGAGTAGGGGAAACAGGCAGCAGCGTTTCTTGGCTGATCAATTCCCGCAGGACAGGGTTGGGAGTGGTGGTCTGAGCAAAAACCCCATTCGTCACCCCTAATGTCAACAAGCCTAAACCACAGACAAATTGGCGCATTCCTTCCACTCCTCGCTAATCCACAGACAAGGGCTAGTCTGCAACGCATTATAGTTTAGTCCCTGTTGTCGTCAAATTGATGCGGAAAGGGGCAATTCCCTGCTAATACGCTCGCTTAGGAGAGTTAATGCCCTGATCAAATCCTCTAGTCCCACCCGATCGGTGGCAGAGATGAACACCCCCTGGGGATAGAGACTGCGCTGTAGGGTGAGGTCATTAGCCCGATCGATTTTGTTGAACACCAAGAGGCTAGGCAGCTGCAGGTCACCGCAGGTCTGAGCCAGAATTTTTTCCACCGCCTTGATCTGGGTTTGCCAGTGGGGATGGGAGCTATCTACGACATGGAGGAGGGCATGGGCAGTAGTCACCTCTTCTAGGGTAGCGCGGAAGGCATTTTGCAGGGAGGGGGGCAACTCGTGGATAAATCCCACTGTATCTGTGAGCAGGACAGTAGTACCATTGGGCAGGAATAATTTGCGGGTGGTGGGGTCCAGGGTAGCAAACAACTGGTCAGCGCTGTAGACATCCGCCTTAGTCAGGGCATTGAGGAGGGTAGATTTGCCCGCATTGGTATAACCCACGATAGCAATTGTAGGAATTGCCTGGTCGAGGCGGTGTTGTCGCATTCTCGCCCGCTGTGTGCGCAGTTGATTGACCTGTTGTTGCAAAAAGGTGATGCGCTTTTGAATCACCCGCCGATCGGTTTCCAGCTTGGTTTCCCCTGGTCCTCTGGTGCCAATACCGCCCCCTAAGCGGGAAAGAGCTTCCCCCCGTCCCGTCAATCTGGGCAAACGATAGGCTAACTGGGCTAACTCCACCTGCAACTTCCCCGCCGCCGATCGTGCTCTCTGGGCAAAAATGTCTAGGATCACCTCCGTCCGATCGCTGACTCTAACTCCCGTGATTGCCTCCAAGTTGCGAATCTGTCCAGGGGATAACTCCCGATCGAAGACTAGCAAATTAGCCCCCAGGGTTTGACAAGCCAGGGCAATCTCACGGATTTTGCCTTCCCCCACAATAGTTTGGGGATGGGGCTGTTCCCGCCGTTGCCAAAAAGTCTGTAGCACCTGTCCCCCCGCACTGACCACCAGTTGGGCTAACTCCGCCAGGTTGGCTTGGAAGAGGACATCCGACTGCCGCGCTGTTTGCACCCCCACAATAATCACTCGATCGGTGGCAAAATCTACCGCCTGCGCCCTGAACTCCCGCTGAAATTCCTCCTCCAAACCACTGACCAGAGCGAGGAAGTCCTGTTTTGTCACCGCATCCAAACTTTGGGCAGGGAAGACATACCAAGGTTTCTCACTGGCTTGGGGCAACAGATGAGCAACATAAACCTTCCCCACCCTGCCATCGGGGCGCACCTGACAGGACACCAGGGCATCCAAACGCTGCATGACCATAGCCGTCAGAGAGGCTGTCCCTGGCGGTTCTCCCCCCCAATCCGTAGTGACACAGCGAATGCCACTGAGACGCGTCTCCCCGTAGCGGGGCAATTCCTGGGGGGGAATCCTGGTCACTTCTGGCGTCCCAACCCCTACCCTCACCACCTGTCCCCGCCGATTGATGTACACGGAGATTGCTGCTCCCATCTCCCCACTAATGGCAGTCAGACGCTGGGCAAATTCAGGGGTAACAAAAATATCCTGCGGCAACCGCTGGCGATAGAGACGTTGCAGTTGCTTGAGTTGACTAGGTTTGAGTCCTTGGGTCTCGCCAAAGATGGTGTTGATAGTTCTCCCTTACCTCCTTCCTGCTAGATGTCTTTGAGGGTTTCTTTCAAAACAGTGCGGGCAGCTAGTTGGGAACGGGTAGAAGAGAGTATTTCCACCTCCCGCCGCAGACGAGCGATCGTGTCTTGCGTCTCCAGGAGGGCTTGTTGCTCTTCGCTGGCGCCGTAGAAGTAGCTGGCAATCCAGTAGGACAACTCCAGGGGACTGCGGGGAATCTGGGGCAGTTCAATTTCCTGTTCCGTCAACTTCTGGGAGAGGCGCACCACATCTAACAACACCTGCCGCAACTCCTCCGCTAGATTGTAGAGTAGGTCAGTATCTTCGCACAGGTTGTCATCGATCCATTCTACTAACCCCACCCGGTAGGGCTTTTCCCTAGTAAACTTGATCACACGGAAGCGCTGTTGCCCGATCGTCATAATCTTCCACCGATCGTCAGGGAGTTTGTGGTATTGGACAATCTGGGCGCAGCACCCCACTGTGGCACACTTGCCTGACTGACTATCCCACATCAGCACGCCGAAACTGCGGTCAGTTTCCATCACCGTATTGATCATCATGCGGTAGCGGTACTCAAAAATGTGCAGGGGCAGAGCCTGCCCTGGGAAGAGCACCACCTCAGGGAGAGGGAAAAGGGGGAGTTCGCGTACAGAAAGGGAAGATACTGTCATGGCAATTCGCGGTCTCTATTACCAGGTTAGCACCGATCGCTAAAATCAGTCTCCCAATTTAGATAGAACTAGCCAAAAAATGTTACGCTGACTGTAACGGTGTTGACAAAGAGATGGGAGAACGTATCTTAGCTGCCATTGACGTAGGCACGAATTCAATTCACATGGTCATCGCTCAAATTAACGAGCAACTACCTACTTTTACTATTATCTCCACGGAAAAGGAAACTGTGCGCCTAGGGCAAGGGAAGGGGGAGCGGGGTGAACTCAATCCCCAAGCTATGGATAGGGCGTTAGTGACTCTGGGGCGCTTTCGCCAGCTCTGCCAGACCCTGGGGGTAACAGATATTGTCGCTGCTGCCACCAGTGCCGTGCGGGAAGCCCCTAACGGACAGGAGTTCATCGATCGGATTTTGCACCAGACGGGTATTCCTGTCGATCTCATCTCTGGGCAAGAGGAGGCGCGGTTGATTTATTTGGGTGTCCTCTCGGCGATGGAACTCAACCACCAACCCCACTTAATTATCGACATTGGGGGCGGCTCCACGGAGTTGATTTTAGGGGATGGTCATGCCCCCCGCTACCTCAGCAGCAGCAAGGTAGGAGCGGTACGTCTGACGGAAATGTTTGTCCACAGCGACCCCATCTCTAACTATGAGTTTGAACAACTGCGGGGCTACATCCAAGGGGTAATTGAACGACCAATGGAGGAACTGCAGCAGCTCTTGAAGGGAACCAAGCCTAAGTTTGTCGGCTGTTCCGGCACGATCGAGGCGGTTCTCAGTTTGTTTGCCAAGGAGAGCACAGGCATAGTGCCCACACCGTTGCAAGGCTATACAGTCTCCCTGGAAGCGGTCTCCGCCATAGTGCAATTGCTCAAACGAGCGAACTTAACAGAGCGGGTGTTGTTGGTGGGACAAAAGCGGGCGGAAATTATCCTGGCAGGGGCGACTATTTTGTTGGAAGTGATGCAGGCGTTGGAACTCCCCCAAATTACCTACTGTCAGGCGGCTCTGCGGGAAGGTTTGATTGTGGACTGGATGATTAGAAATGGCTTGATCGAAGACCGCTGGCGCTATCAGAGTTCGGTGCGGGAACGGAGTGTCCTCAAACTGGCTCACAAATACCAAGTCAACCTACCCTACGGTAAACAGGTGGCGAAGTTAGCCCTCCGTCTCTTTGACCAAACCAAGGGAGTTTTACATCGCTGGGGAACAGAAGAACGACAACTCCTATGGGCGGCTGCTATCCTCCACAACTGCGGTCACTTTGTCAGCCATGCGGAACACCACAAGCATTCCTACTATTTGATTCGCCATGGGGAATTGCTGGGCTATACGGAATCGGAACTAGAAGTAATTGCCAATCTGGCGCGCTACCACCGCAAAAGTGAACCGAAACGCAAACACGAAAACTTTCAGCATCTCACCCCCCGCCAACAACTGTTTGTCAATCAAATTTCTCCCCTGCTGCGGCTAGCCGTTGCCCTCGATCGGCGGCAGATCGGTGCCATAGAGGATGTGCAGATCAAAGTAGAAGGGACAACCTGTCACCTGCAGATTTTACCCCGCCATCCAGAAGACCCCTGCACCCTGGAACTGTGGAGTTTGCAGTACAAAAAGGAGCTGTTTGAGCAATACTATCGCCTGACTTTGTCTGTCTCGGTCCATCTCAACTGCGGAGTAGGGGAGGGGGCAGCTGTGCACCAGTGAGATTGGCACCCGTCAGTTTCACCATGATTTTATTGCCATAGCCAATGCGTGCGCCCCGCAGGTCGGCATAGACTAGGTTTGCCCCGCTGAGGTCAGCGCCGATGAGATTAGTCTCCTGCAGGTTGGCATAGCTCAAGTCCGCCTGGAGGAGATTGGTACGGAAGAGTTTTGCCCCCCGTAGATCAGCGCGGTGAAAGTTGGTCTTGGGCAGAAAGGCATCGCTTAAATCGGCGTACCTGAGGTTGGCGTAGCTGAAATTGCGCCCGGAAAAATCCCGCTCCCGTAAATCTACCCTCTGTAAATCCCTGCCACTGTAATCCCCCTTTGTCTTCCTTGTCTCCGTCCTTTGTCTGGTCTGGTGATACTTTCCCTTCTCCCCCCCTCCCTGACCAGTACATGTGTATGACCGTAGAATTTCCCGGGCTTGATTGAGTTCTTTTAGTTTTGCCTCCGCTTTTTGTTGCAGCCTGTAATTGTCACGGGGAATCCGATCGGGATGCCAGATAAACAACAAATCCCTGTAAGCCTGGTTGATCTCCTCCCAAGAAGCGCCAGGGAATACTTCCAACACCTGATAACAGTAATGGATGCTAAACATAGCGCCATCATAACCCGATCGGTTTTGCCTGGGGCATTTGTGATTAAATATGAACTAAATATGCCAGTTCTACTGCAGTGTGTAATACAAAAGTTTACGCTTGCCTTCCTGTTTGTGTGCAAGTTTACAAAATTGTGTAATTCTCAATCTAACTTTTGCACGGAGTGAGGCAAGAGAATCTGGCGGGTATTGGGGGGGAATTTGACCAGGAGGGAAATGGTCTTACCAGAGCCAATGATCCTTTCCACCGTGCCCAGTCCTAGGTGGGGATGCTTGACCCGATCGCCGATTTGCCAATTGGTAGGGCGGAGGGGAATGACCTTAGCAGTTGTTGACCGTTTCTGTTTTCCCTCTTCCAGGATGAGTTCAGCAGGCAGTTCTGCCAGAAACTGAGAGACTTCAGCACATTGGGAATTGCCGTACAAGCGTCGTTCCTGGGCGGAGGTGAGATAGAGCTTTTCCTGAGCGCGGGTAATGCCCACATACATCAGTCGTCTTTCTTCTTCTAGGTCAGCGGGATTGTCCAAGGCTCTGTAGCTGGGGAATAAACCCTGTTCCAGTCCTACCAAAAAGACAACGGGAAATTCCAAACCCTTGGCACCGTGTAAGGTCATTAAATTGACTTTTGTCTCTGACTCCCCTGTACTTTCTTCCGCTGCACTCAAGCTGGCAGTAGCTAAAAAGCCTGGCAGGGATTCATCTTCGTTTTCTTGGGCATACTGCACCGCAGCATTGATTAACTCCTGCAGGTTGTTCAACCGATCGATCGCTTCTTCTGTACCTTCCTCCTGCAGTTCATTTTGATAGCCCGACTCCACAATCACTGTCCTGATTAGCTCGCTGGCTTTGACAGTCTCCTGCAACCTCTGCCACCGCAGAATTTGATGCACAAAGGACTGAATCGATCGGTATGCTCGGCTGGCAATTAGTTTGACTACCTCTTCCTGCTGCAGAAACTCAAACAACGATAACTCCAATTCCACTGCCTTGTCCATCAGCTTATTGACAGTTTCCTTGCCAATACCACGTTTGGGCACATTGATAATGCGCAGCAGACTGACATTGTCCTGGGGATTAACAATCAGTCTCAGGTAAGCCAGGATGTCTTTGATTTCTTTGCGGTCGTAGAAGCGCATTCCCCCCACCACACGGTAGTTGATATTTTGGCGCATTAACACTTCTTCAAAGACACGGGACTGGGCATTGGTGCGGTAGAGGATGGCGCAATCCCCTGGTTTGCCTCCCCCGCGGATGTGTGCTTTAATGCGATCGACGACATATCTTGCTTCCTCCACTTCATCAAAGGCGTTGTAGTAACGGATAGCATCCCCTTCCCCCCTGGTTGGTCGCAGTACCTTGTCAATTCTTTGTGTGTTGTTTTGAATCAGAGCATTGGCGGCGTGGAGGATGTTTGCCACCGATCGGTAATTTTCTTCCAGTTTGATCATGGTTTTGGTCTCACTGTCGGGCAGTCCATCGCCAAAGGTGTCCTGGAATTCCAGCAGGATTCTAAAGTCTGCCAGGCGAAAGGAATAAATACTCTGATCTGCATCCCCTACAGCAAAGACCGATCGGTTGGTCCAGTCTATGGTTGTCCCTTTGTTATTGGTGACCAAGAGGCGAATCAACTCGTACTGGGTGCGGTTGGTGTCCTGGTATTCATCAACTAGGATGTGGCGAAACCTGTTGTGCCAATAGTGTAAGACCTGTTCCTGCTGGCGGAAGAGTTGGACAGGGAGAAAGATTAAATCATCAAAATCGAGGGCATTGTTTTGTAACAGACGCTCTTGGTAAAGGCGATAGACCTGATAGATGGTTTCCCCCCGATACCCCCTCTCCTGCTGCCGATAGTCCTGGGGAGTCCAACCGCGATTTTTCGCCCCACTGATAGCATAGCGAATCGAGCGGGGGTCAAACCGTTTGTCGTCTAAATTGAGGTCTTTAGTCACGATCTCCTTCACCAGGGACTGCACATCACTTTCATCGTAGATGACAAAATGGCGGGACCATTTACGCCCGTCCTCTGTCTGATATTTCTCAATGTCAAAGCGCAACAGGCGTGCACAGAGACTGTGAAAGGTGCCAATCCACAGATGTTTTGTGTATTTTCTGTAGACGATCGAGCGGGTTGCGGTTTCCTCTGGGGGGCTGAGGTCTGCCAGGGTTTGTCCAGGGGGCAGTTGGGTTTCCATGAGCAGATTTTCCAACCGCGTTTTCATTTCCTTGGCAGCCTTGTTGGTAAAAGTCACCGCCAGAATTTCTTCTGGGTCAACCCCTGCCGTCAACAGCAGATTAGCGAGGCGGTAGGTGAGTGTGCGAGTTTTGCCAGAGCCTGCCCCTGCCACAACTAACAGTGCGCCGTCGCGGTGTAAAACTGCCCGTTGTTGGGAGGGATTTAAGCGCTGCAGGAAATGGGGATGCATAGAATAGAAGACTCGCAAAGCGGGTGACGGGAATCGAACCCGTGACTACAGTTTGGAAGACTGTGGTTTTACCATTAAACTACACCCGCACGTAGAACGCCATCATATCAGATAATAATAGCTCGCGTAAAGTGTTAGGAAGGATACAGATGACCAAAGTGGCGTTGGTAACGGGGGGCAGTCGGGGTATCGGCAGGGGAATTTGCCTGGCCTTGGCGCAGGGGGGAGTGAATGTAGCTGTCAACTATGCCAGTTCCAGTCAAGCAGCGGCAGAAGTGGTAAACACGATCAGCAGTCAGGGGGGCGAGGCATTGGCAGTGCAGGGGGATGTGTCCCAACCCGATCAGGTAGAGACGATGGTGAAAACTGTCCTCGATAAATGGGGTAGGGTGGATATTCTGGTCAACAATGCGGGGATTACTCGCGATCGTCTGCTGTTGCGCATGAAGCTAGAAGATTGGCAGGAGGTAATCAACCTGAATTTGACGGGGGTTTTCCTCTGCACCAGTGCTGTGAGTAAAGTCATGCTCAAACAAAAAGCAGGGCGGATCATCAACATTGCTTCCATTGCCGGGGTGATGGGGAATGCAGGCCAGGCTAACTACAGTGCTGCTAAGGCAGGGGTAATTGGCTTTACCCGATCGGTGGCGCGGGAACTTGCCAGTCGGGGAATCACAGTCAACGCCGTAGCCCCCGGTTTCATCACCACAGACATGACTGCCGTCCTCAGTGAGGATGTTGTCAAACAGGTACTACAGCAGATTCCCCTTGGTCGCTTTGGCACCGTAGAAGAAGTCGCTGACCTGGTGCGCTTTCTCGCCCTCTCCGAAGCAGGCAACTACATCACAGGGCAGGTGTTCAACATTGATGGGGGGATGGTGATGGCTTGAGCCACTCTGCCAAATTCTTGACCTGCTCAGGGGTGGGATTGCTTACAGGTACAAGGTTGTAGCGATCGGGGGGAGCCGTTTCCAACTGTACGAAACAATTACGTAGGTAGTCTCGCTGGAACACCGTGATCATCACAGTATCCCCAGGGTTGTACTGCCGTAACCGCTCATTGACATCCGTCACCCGAAACCCATCGATCGCTACCAGTTCATCCCCAGGATTGATGCCTGCCCTCTGGGCGGGACTTTTTGCCGCCACATACTGCACGATCGGTCTGCCGTTCACCTCTTTGACAGTCAGTCCTAAATAGGGTAGGGGGGAGCTAACGGGCACCACCTCCAATCCAAAGGGAGCAAAACCGTAGTTGAAATCCAAGTCCATAAAACTGTGCACCGCCAACCGTAACCACTGCACCAAATTGGCATCCGCCAGCCGTTCCACAATATAGAAGATGTCCGCTTCCGTATAGCCCCGCCCTTTATACTCCGCCCAGGCAAGGCGCAGCACCTCATCCAGACTGTGCCCGTAGTAGCCCCTGAGTTGCAAATCCAACAACATTGCCACCAATTCCCCCTTCAGGTAGTAGGACACCTGCACATTTTGGCTATTGGCATCGGGGCGATAGAGCTTGATCCAGGTATCAAAACTTGCCTCTGCCAGGGTCTGTTCCCACCGTCCTGGGGTGTTTTGGTAACGCGTGATACTGTCCCCGATCGCTTTGTAGAAGTACTGGCGGTCGTAAATGCCTGCCCGCAGGGGTATGAGTTGGTCGTAGTAGCTGGTCACCCCTTCCGCAAACCACAGCAAAGTTGTGTAATTTTCACCATCGTAATTTAGGTGCAGGAACTCGCGGGGACGTAGACGGGTGACATTCCAGGTGTGGAAATACTCGTGGGCGACCAAATTCATAAACTTGTAGTAGCCTTCCCCCTGCAAACTAAGGGGACTATAGTTGAGGGAACAGCAGTTTTTGTGTTCTAGCCCCCCATTGCCCGTCGTCGCTAGGTGGAGTAAAAACCAATAATCTGCGTAGGGCACTTCCCCCCACAGCTCCCAGGTAGTGGCAATGATTTTGCTAGTATCCGTGACTATCTGCCCTAGGTTGTATTTCCCCTCCCCCCAGACGACAAAGTGGTGGGGTATGCCCCCTGCCAAGAAATCAGCGCGGGTATGCTGCCCTATCTCAATGGGAGAATCCACCAGGGTATGGTAGTCCGCCACCCCATAGACATTCTCCCCCAGGGACGGTAGAGCCGTGGCCACCCGCCAATCCGATCGGGGCAAGATGATCTGCAGTGTTGTCTGCTGGCGATCGTAGCCGGGAATGTACATAAAGGTAGCGGCACCATTACAGTAGGCATGGGTCAAATCCACATGGTTAGTGCGCACCGACAGGTCATTGGCAAACACCAGATAGTTGATGATCACCAGGGGTACTTGCGCCTGCCCAATCCGCCATTCATTCTTGCTGACTTTGTGCCAGGGGAGAGAGCGACCATCCCCATCCATAACGCGGAAGCCCTGTACCAGGCGGCTGTATTCCCGCACCAGATAGGAGCCAGGTGTCCACACAGGCATTTTGAGGGCTAGCTCTGCCTTCTCCCAGTCCCTTACTCTGATCTCTACGCCTAGGAGACGCTCTTCTGGTACAACACTGAGGATATAGCTGTATTCCATAGATTTTTTGCCAGGGGATAGGGGATTACTTTAGCACTCTTATCCCCCTTTCCCAAAAAAATTTGGGTAGGCGTGTTAAATTAGCCAACTTCTACGCTAAGATAAAAGTTAGTCTAAACCACTTTACCCTCTCCTCACATACACTCCCGGGTGAGGGTTTTTTTCTTTGTAACCACGCTGAGAGATTAGCATAGGTTTTCATTTTTGAATAGTGCCTGACGAAAAATTTTTTACGCTGCCTGCAGAGCAAGGCGGGAGAGGATTTGCCCCATAATGGCGTTGATAGCAGTAAACCGATCGGGCTGTCCCAGCATCTCTGGGGGGGATTGGATATACTGCCCTGGCACCAGCTCCTCCCCACAGTTCTCAATTAGGGCTTGCACGGCGGCGGGGGTAGATTCCAGGTGGAACTGTAGCCCCAGGACTTTGTGTCCGTAGCTAAATGCTTGATTCCTACAGCCAGCACTACTAGCCAGCCAAGTACAAGCGGGGGGAATGCTAAAGGTATCGCCGTGCCAATGAAATGCCATAAATTCCGGCGGTAGGTCAGCAAAGGGACTAAACCAGCGCGCCTCTGACGTCAGTTGCACGGGAAACCAGCCGATTTCTTTCTGTTGATTTTTCTCTACCTTGCCCCCCAGAACAGCTGCCAGTAACTGCGCCCCCAGACAAATACCTATCACTACCTTGCCAGCCCCGATCGCTTCTCCTATAAACTGCTTTTCTACCTTGAGCCAGGGATAGAGTGCCTCTTCATAGATGTTCATTGGTCCCCCCAGGACAATCAACCAGTCAAAGGCAGCCACATTAGGTAGGGTTTCCCCCTGGTAGAGCTGCGTGGCAGAGAGAGAGTAACCCCGATCGGTTGCCCACTGGGCAATACTAGCTGGACCCTCAAAGGGCACGTGTTGTAGGTAGTGGATGCGCATGGGAAAAACTGCAACCCTAGTTTGAGTCTCTCTATCTTACAAAAGATTGTTGTTCAATCGTTAGGGGATAGATTTAGATTAAAATAATGCAGCAACAAGTAGGACGAGGTTTAATCCCAGTTATGGTAACTAGGGAAGAGATTGCCACTAAAATTAACGCCCCCGATGTGAAAGAATGCCTGCAAGGGATCAGAGCGGCAGTAAACTTGGCAGCAGCAGGGACTACTTTGCTCATAGAACTGTTTGAGCGGCGCAGACAGGAAAAACTGCCTATAGATTTTATTGATGGTGCCATTTACCAAACCCTACGCCAGATGGGTGACCAAACTTTACAAAAGTCTTTGATGGAGGGTTTACAGTTACAAGAACGACGGATTGACTATGGGGAATTATTTGATCTCTTGAGCTTAGCCTCCTATCAAAAGGCAGATGTCTTAACTAATAAAAAGATGTGTGAAGCAGCAGGAACAGGGGCATTGGCGCGGGGCTGGTTATATTTTACCGATGTGGAGCAGATGGATTTGGCAGATTTGTTAACGATCGATCGGTTGTGGTTAGTGTTTTCGGAGGGGAAATTTGGCTATTCTGTGCAGCGGCGGATTTGGTTGAATTTAGGTAAAAACTGGGAGAAACTGTGGCAACAAATTCAGTGGAAGCAGAATGGTAGCTTTGCCCGCTATCCTAGTGGTTTTATTTGGAGCTTAGAAGCACCCAGGGGACATTTGCCGCTATCAAATCAAATTCGCGGTAACAAAACCCTAGAGGCAATTTTTAATATGTTGGAAAAGGCTAATGGCTCAACCAGTTAGAATCGAAAATGCGACAGCGGGCACGATCGTCAATGTTGCCATCAATATCATCCGATCGGAGCCAAGGGCTTATTTTGGTTTGGGACTGGTAGCTGTATTATGGTCATTAATTCCCATCTATGGCTCGGCAAATTCCAGTAGGACATTGGCAGTTATCAGTGCCAAGGCTTACCAAAAACTGTTGGGCATCGAGGCGACAACACAGGAAATTTATCAGCGCTTAAACCGCAAGCTGTGGAGTTTTTGGTGGCTAACACTCCTAGGGGGCATTTACATTAGTTTGTTAATGCTTGTTTGTTCTATAGCTCTGATATTCTTCAGGTTTATTCACAAAGTGAGTTTTATATTGATTGGCGGTCTTTTTCTTTATCTCTATGGCAGGGCAAGTTTTGCCGAAGTACCGCTAGCGGTGGAGCCACAGCAATCTGTCTTGGGCAGTTTAGCCCGATCGTTTAGTTTGAGTGCTGGCTATGCCCGCAAGATTCCGATGGTGTTTTCTATCAGTTACCTCATTCTGTGCAATATTTGGCTGAGCATACCCTACCTCTTTTTCACAACTATGACTGCAGTGCTTGGAGGGGTCTTTTTGTTTTTCCTAGTTACTAATGCCCTCTTAAACACAGTTCTACAGGTAGTTAAGGCAGTCATTTATTATGATTTAGTGTGCCTCAAAGAAGGCATTGATCTGCACATTACTTAGGTACCATGCCTACTTGCTCTTGATTAAGAATATTGGCAATTTGGGTTTGCAGGGCAGGGCTATAAATGCGCAGATAATTCCAATAGTTGGCAAATACTTTCTTCACATAGTCCCTCGTTTCCCGATAGGGAATGCGCTCCACAAACTCATCCATATCCCCCACGCCTGCTCTCACCCAATTGGCAACTGCCCCCGGTCCCGCGTTGTAACTGGCAACCGCTAACATGGAGTTATTCCCATAGCGACTGTGGGTATAGCGCAGATACCAAGTGCCAAATTCCACGTTGTCCTGGGGGTTAGTCATGCTGTAATTTTTGCGCCCCAATTTCTCCGCAATCCAAGCCGCTGTCTCGGGGATAATTTGCATCAAACCAACGGCATCGGCACTCGATCGGATTGCCTTTTCAAAGCGGGATTCCTGGCGAATTAAGCCAAACACCAAAGCGGGATGGAGATTGCGCTCGGCGGCTCTAGTTTTCACAATTTCCCGATAGGCAAGGGGATAGAGAAAAGTCAAGCGATCGGGGTGTTTTTTCAACTCCGGAATTTGACTGGCTTCCTGGGGACTGACATCAATCCAATCCAAACTGTCTAGCTGCCTAATGCCTAGGAGGTAATCCCCCGCCAGCACCCGCATAATGCCATCGGTGAAAATCTCCCGCACATTTAACACCCGCTTGCCCCGCGTTGTGAATTGCCACAGGGCAGTGGCATCCTCATCTTCCCCCAAGAGATACAGTTCCTGCAAAACTGGCGATCCCGTTGGCAAGGGCGCCCGCCTACCGATCGGTTCTAGGTTGTAGTTGACCTGCTCCACTCCCCCCAAGCTGCCCACAGGCATACCTAGGGCAGTAGCACTCCGCCAGGCATAGTAGGATTCCCCATGATGGCGTAGGACATGGCGATAGAGTTGCTGGGCACCCGAGCGGTCGCCGATTTTTTCCGACCACTTGCCCGCCCAAAAACCTGCCTCTGCCGCTGCTTCACTAGTTTGGTTTTGCAGTTGTAATTGCCGCACAGTGGCGATGGCATCCAGGAGTTGTCCCGATCGGGCTTTTTGTTTTGCTATTTCCAGGAGCAGTTGGGCGGCGCTATCACTCTGGGGAAATTTCTGCAACAGGGTGGTCAGGGTTGCCTGGGGATTAGTTTGTAGTACGTCCCGCTCTATATAAAACTTGGCTAGTAAAGCCTCTGCCCCCGCCTGGGGATACCTCTCCACAATCCGATCGGCAAGGGTAACTGCCTGCTGTGGGGGCAACAACTGCATCAACCGTAGAAGGGCACGGGGTGCCTCTGGACTCTGGGGATAGCGATCGACTACCCCCCGGTAGGCATGGATAGCATTTTCCCGCCGATCGGCACGGTGATAACTGCGGGCAAGACGGTAGGCAGTGATAGCATTGGGGGTAGCTTTACTGTAAGCATCCGCCGCCTTGGTAAAGACAAAATTGTCATAATAGCCCTCGGCAACCGCCCACCATTGGTCAGGAGTAAGGCGCAAGCGCGTAGCCCGATCGAGGTAGGGCAGAATATCAGCATCATCAGGGAAGTAGGTGACCAAGCTTATCAACAGGTCAGGGTTTTGCCCCGCTCGCTCCTTGAGGTACCTTTTGGCGAGGGGATGGGAAGGATAACGGCGCACCAGGGTATCGATGTCTTGTCGATCGTGGGTGACTACCGCCGCCACTGCCGTACTGGGAAAGCGATTGAGGATATTGGTCTGCACAGTAGCTGCCTCCTCTGTCCGTCCCAGTTGCAAAAGGGCTTGGGAGCGCTTTAGCCAAATATATTCCGTCAGGAGGGGGTAGGATTTTTCTAGGTCAGTTAGGAGTTCCAGGGCTGGTGCGGGCTGTCCCTGGCGCAGGTACAAGTTAGCTAAAACGTAGCGATGGCGATGGGCTTGGGCACGATCGGTCTGTAACTGCTGGCTATGGTAGTTGATCTGCTCGGCGGGGGAGAGGGCAAGGGAACGGACAAAGGAAGGGGGGCTAGGTAGATCCGTAGCTGCAGGGACAGTAGGGGCAACCATTTTCTCCCCCTGTTTCGCCATGAGGGTCAAATTGTAAAACCCCAAACCCGCCGTACCCAGGCTACCAAGCAACAGAACCCAGCTGAACCACCCCTTTGCCATAACAAGACTCCCCGCTAATCGCCCTGCATCCTAGCACGCCTATGGGGAATTGAACAGGGCAAAGGGCAACAGACCCGCCACTACTTGGGGTAGCGCCCCCCAGGAAAACTTCCACTCAGGCTTGATTAACTCCCACAGCCGCATCACCTCTGCCACGTGCAGGCGATTATCCTCCGTCAAAGCTAACAAAATGCGATTGCGGATATATCTCCCTTCTTCGGAAAGCAAATAGCGCAGACCACTGTGGGCGGCGGGGATGAGATTGAGTTCCCCTTCCGAGCGGGCAATGCGCAACAAATTTTCCAGGCGATGCCACTGAAACCGATCGTTTTTGAACAGCACCTCTAACAAACGACGGCGCAAACTCTCCGATTCATCCGTGAGCAAACGCTTAGCCACGTAGGGATAGGCAATCTGTACAATTCTAAAGTCGGGATTAAGAGTCAGTGCCACCCCCTCCTGGGTAATAACGGAGCGAATAATGAGGGCAAATTTAGCCGGCAAACAGAAGGGGTAATCATACATGATCTTAGCAAACCGATCGGTGACTACCTTAAAATTAAAATCCCGCACCCGCTCATTCATAATATCGGCAAATACCGCCTCCAGGGCAGCGACAATAGGTTTTAAGTCTGTATGGGGCTGCAGAAAACCCAACTTGACGTAATCTTCCCCCAACTTTTCATAATCCTTGTTAATGAGGTGCACGACGGAATCCACCAGCTGTTCCTTAGTCTGCAAATCCAGTTGGTCCATCATGCCAAAGTCAATATAAGCCATCTTGCCGTCGTAGGTGGCAAAGAGATTACCAGGGTGAGGGTCAGCATGGAAAAAACCAAATTCTAACAACTGCCGCAACCCCGCCATCACCCCAATCCGAATCAGCTGATCCCGATCGAGACCCGCCGCCTTAATTGCCTCTATATCCGTCAATTTGATGCCATGAATCCACTCCAAAGTTAAGACCCGCTTAGTGGTGTAGCGCCAGTAAATTTTAGGCACCTTAATATGGGGGTCATCCTGGAAATACCTGCTAAATTGCTCCGCATTTCTGGCTTCCTGGAGATAGTTAATCTCCTCAAACAACTTGGTGCCAAATTCATCCACAATTGCCTCTAAACTGTTGCCTAAATTGAGGGGCAAATAGGGACCAAACCAGCGGGCAAACAGACGAATAATGTATAAATCCAGGGTGAGAACAGGAATCAGACCCGGTCTTTGTACCTTGATTGCCACATCCTCCCCTGTGTGTAACTGCGCCCTATATACCTGCCCCAAACTCGCCGCCGCCACAGGCTCAGAGGAAATCGAGCGGTAAATTGCCTGGGGACTCTTGCCTAAATCCGCCTGGATAATTTGAAAAGCTACCTCATTACTAAAGGGGGGAAGCTGGTCTTGCAATTTCGCCAACTCGGTCACAAAGTCAGGGGGCACGAGGTCAGGACGGGTAGAGAGAGCCTGCCCCACCTTGATATAGGTAGGACCCAAGGCTGTAATGATACAGCGCAACTGCTCTGCCCTAGCTAGGGGGGACTGCCCCGTCAATTTGTCCCACAGCAACCCCACCACAAAGGACAAAAATGCCCCCATAGTCTGCAGAACCCGCCCCATGACCAGGAGAGGACGCTTAGCATAGTAGTTAGCAATGACCTGGGGGTCGTAAACTTCCAACTCCGTCAATTTTGTCACAGCTTGTCTTAAAGGTCCTTCTAAAAAATGTACTATCTGCAACGCTTTTGTTATGTTACTTAATTTAATTTAACATAACTAAGGGGATTATGCCCGCCGACTGACTGGAAAAGCAGTAAAACCATTTATCATACATACTTACAGAGGCTTATTGATTCCCTGTGTCACTCCACATTGGCTACATACCTGGGGCAAACGCTCCCCCCAATCTCCACGAGTTGTTACCCCCCGATCGGTATAAGCTCGTACCCGTCACCTATTTGACGGAGGACACCAACTTAGACTGCCTACTGGTTTTTGATGAGGAAATCCCTACTTTACATCTGCCGATCGTGGTTATCAGTGAAAAAATTGTTGATCCCCAGGTTGTGCACATTCCCCCCCAACATATCGCCAATTTACCCCACTATATTGAGCAGTCCATCAGGCAGTTTTTGCACCGCCTCGATCGTTCCCAGGTCATCACAGAACAGCAGCAAAAATTAGCGCAAAAATTAAAGGAGAGGTTAGGTTATTTGGGGGTATATTACAAGCGTGACCCCAATCAATTCCTGCGAGCTATGCCCCCCGATGAGCGGCGTGCTTACCTAGCAAAGTTGACAGAAATCTACAAGTCCATTATTTTAGAATACTTCAAAGAAAGCCCTGACCACCTCAATCAAAAAATCGATGAATTTGCCAGTATGGCGTTTTTAGCGGATGTCTCGGTTTCCCAGATTCTGGAAATTCACATGAACTTGATGGAACAGTTGAGCAAACAATTGCGTATCGAGGGGCACAAGGACGAGGTTCTGTTAGATTATAGAATTACCCTCATTGATGTCATTGCCCACCTCTGCGAAATGTATCGTCGTTCTATTCCGCCAAAGGCAGGTAACCTATGACCCCTCTACGCAAAGCCTACGTCCTCAAACTCTATGTGGCGGGAAACACCATCAATTCCCTGCGCGCCCTCAAAACTCTCAACGAAATCTTGGAGAAGGACTTCCAAGGTATCTACACCCTCAAAGTAATTGATGTCCTCAAAAACCCCCAACTGGCAGAGGAGGATAAAATTCTCGCTACCCCCACCCTGGCGAAAGTTTTGCCCCCTCCTTTGCGTAAAATTATTGGGGACCTATCCGATCGTGAGAAAGTATTAGTTGGACTAGATTTACTCTACGAGGACTTACAGGAGCATGACTAATTCCGACCAGCAGCGCGGTATCAAAAAGCTACGCACAATGATTGAGGGGTTAGATGACATCACCCACGGTGGCTTACCTATGGGTAGGGCGACGTTAGTCAGCGGTACGGCAGGTACGGGTAAGACCCTCTTGGCAGTGCAGTTTCTCCACAATGGCATTGTTCACCTAGATGAACCAGGGATATTTGTCACCTTTGAGGAATCCCCCGAGGACATCATCAAGAATGCCTACAGTTTTAATTGGGATTTGCCCAAATTGATCGCCCAGGGGAAGTTGTTTATTCTGGATGCGTCGCCGGATCCGGAGGGGCAAGAAATTGTGGGGGAGTTTGATCTCTCTGCCCTGATTGAGCGCATTCACTACGCCATTGTCAAGTACAAAGCAAAGCGGGTAGCGATCGATTCCATCAGTGCCATTTTCCAGCAGTACGACTCCATTTCTTTGGTGCGGCGGGAGATGTTTCGCCTCGTGGCACGCCTGAAATCCCTGGGGGTGACAACGGTGATGACGGCAGAGCGGGTGGATGAATATGGTCCTGTGGCCCGCTTTGGGGTGGAGGAGTTTGTCTCCGACAATGTGATTATTTTGCGCAATGTGTTGGAGGGAGAACGGCGGCACCGCACGGCAGAGATTTTGAAACTGCGGGGTACAACCCACATGAAGGGGGAGTTTCCCTTTACAATGACCAGTCAGGGGATCAATATCTTTCCTTTGGGGGCTATGCGCTTGACCCAAAAATCTTCCAATGTACGGGTGTCCTCAGGCATCAAAACCCTGGATGAGATGTGTGGGGGTGGCTATTTCAAGGACTCCATTATTTTGATTACGGGGGCAACGGGGACGGGCAAGACCCTAATGGTCACCAAGTTTTTAGAGGATGGTTGCAAGAATGGGGAGAGGGCAATTCTGTTTGCCTATGAGGAGTCACGGGCGCAGCTTTCCCGCAATGCTTCCTCCTGGGGGACGGATTTGGAGAAGCTGGAGAACAGCGGCGTGCTCCGTATTATTTGCACCTACCCAGAAGCTACGGGTTTGGAAGACCACCTGCAACAAATTAAGACGGAAATTGACAATTTCAAACCCACTAGAATTGCTATAGATTCCCTCTCTGCCCTAGCGCGGGGGGTGAGCAACAATACGTTCCGCCAGTTTGTGATTGGGCTGACGGGCTTTGTCAAGCAGGAGGAAATTACGGGCTTATTTACTAACACCACGGACCAGTTCATGGGTTCCCACTCCATCACGGAGTCCCACATTTCTACAATTACGGACACCATCATTTTGCTGCAGTACGTGGAAATTCGAGGTGAGATGTCCAGGGCGGTGAATGTGTTTAAGATGCGGGGGTCTTGGCATGACAGTCGCATTCGCGAGTATGTGATTACGGACCAGGGGGCGCAGATCAAAGACTCCTTCCAGGGCTTTGAGCGCATTCTCAGCGGTTCTCCCACCAGGGTATCCATCGATGAGAAGTCGGAACTGTCGCGCATTATGCGAGGGGTGCAATCTGACCCTGACCTATGACCAGGATTTTCCGCAGGGTAGCGGCTCTGCGCTGTTGGCGACGATCCTTGGTGGGGGATGTGGGGTTTGTCCCCACGATGGGTGCTCTGCATAGGGGGCATGGCAGTCTCATGGAGCGGGCAAGGCGGGAGAATCGCTATGTGATTGTTAGCATTTTTGTCAATCCGATGCAGTTTGGTCCCCAGGAGGATTTCCACCGTTATCCCCGTACCTGGGAAGCGGATGTGCAGCTATGTCAGTCCTTGGGGGTGGATGCCATTTTTGCTCCCCTGCCGGCGGAGGTAGTCCCCAGTTTCCGGGTTGTCCCTCCCCCAGAGATGGTACAAGTCCTCTGTGGTCCCCATCGCCCTGGGCACTTTGAGGGGGTTTGTACGATCGTGCTCCAGCTTCTCAACATCGTCCAACCCGATCGGGTCTATTTGGGGCAAAAGGACGGGCAACAGGTGGCTATCGTGGCGCGGATGGTAGAGGAATTTCATCTGCCGGTGCAGGTAGTGCGCTGTCCGACGGTGCGGGAGGCATCGGGCTTGGCTTTAAGTTCTCGCAACCGTTATTTGCAGGGGGAGGAGCAGAGGGTGGCAACTTTGCTCTATCAAGCCCTAGCCTTGGCGGTTAAGGAGTTTGAGGGGGGAGAGCGATCGGTAGGAAATTTGATTAAATCTATGGAAAATTTCTTGCGTCCCTACCCCCAACTAAGGTTACAGTATATCGAATGTGTGGATTTGGAGACCCTCACTCCCCTCGATGTCATTATGGATGGTATGACGGCTATGTTGGCAATCGCTGGCTATGTGGGCAATACCCGCCTCATCGACAATGTCCTGTTGCAAAAACGCCGCCCGATCGTGGCGATTGACGGTCCGGCGGGGGCAGGGAAATCAACGGTGGCAAAGTTGGTAGCAGAAAAGTTGGGCTTAGTCTATCTGGATACGGGGGCAATGTACCGCGCCATTACCTGGAGTGTCCTGCAGGCAGGGATTGACCTAGAGGACAAGAGCGCGATCGTGGAGTTAGCTAGCAACCTCAATTTGCGGGTTACCAGCGATGCCCAGATTTTTGTCAATGGGGAAAACGTCACCCAGGTCATTCGGCAGCAGGCGGTCACGGCAGCAGTTTCTACTGTGGCGGCAATCCCAGAGGTGCGGGCAATTCTAGTCAAGGAACAGCAGGCACTCGGAAAAGCGGGGGGTGTGGTCATGGAGGGCAGGGACATTGGCACCCATGTCTTTCCCCAGGCAGAGGTGAAAATTTTTCTCACTGCTTCTGTGGCAGAGCGGGCTAGACGGAGACAGCGGGATTTACAACAGCGGCAATTGGAGGTACCCGATTTGGCGGAAATTCAAAAATCCATCGAGGAGCGGGACTACAAGGACATGCATCGCCCCATTTCTCCCCTGCGGCAGGCGGAGGATGCTATCAGAATTGATACGGACGGCATGACGATCGAGGAAGTGGTCGATAAAATCATCAGTCTATGGCAGGAACGGCTATGAACTATGAGGGAGGAGAGGCGATGACGGTATTTGAAGGCAATTTCACGGACACGGAAAACCTGCATTTTGCCCTGGTGATGGGGCGCTTCAATGACCTAGTGATGTCACGGTTGGTGCAGGGCTGTGTGGATGCCCTCCTACGCCATGGGGTAAAAGAGAGCCATATCGATCGGGCATGGGTGCCGGGCAGCTTTGAGATTCCCCTGGTGGCGCGGGAGTTGGCTTTGACGGGGCATTACGATGCTGTGATCTGTCTAGGGGCAATCATTCGGGGGGACACACCCCACTTTGACTATGTGGCGGCGGAGGCGGCTAAGGGCATTGCGGCAGCGTCTTTGCAGACGGGGGTACCGATTATCTTCGGCATTGTGACAGCGGACAACATGCAGCAGGCACTGGAGCGGGCAGGGATCAAGGTGAACAAGGGGTGGGAATACGCCCTCAACGCCATTGAGATGGCAAATTTGCTCCGTCACATCCGCAAAGTTACAGCAGTCCGCCCGGAGCGCTATAATGCCATACCACCAGGGACAGATCAGTGATGAAGGCTTACCTTGCTGCCGCGGTACAAATGACCAGCACCCCTGATTTGGAGCGCAATCTCAGTCAGGCGGAAGACCTCATTCAACTAGCCGTCAATCGGGGGGCGGAGTTGGTCGCTCTGCCGGAGAACTTCCCCTTTTTGGGGGACGAGGAGGAAAAGCGCCAGAAGGCCAGCACGATCGCTGATAGGAGCGAAAAATTCCTCAAAACTATGGCGCAGCGCTACCAGATCACGATTTTGGGGGGAGGTTATCCCGTCCCTGCCACAGAGGGCAAGTTTTACAACACGGCGCTCCTGGTGGGACCGCAGGGGGAAGAACTAGCCCGTTACCACAAAATCCATCTTTTTGATGTCAATCTCCCCGATGGCAACACCTACCGCGAGTCCGCCACTATCTTGGCAGGGAAAGAACTGCCCCCCGTCTATCGCTCTGAGACTTTGGGGAATTTGGGTCTCTCGGTTTGTTATGATGTGCGCTTCCCCGAACTCTATCGCCATTTAGCCCAGCAGGGGGCGCAGATTTTCTTTGTCCCCGCTGCTTTTACTGCCTTTACGGGGAAAGACCACTGGCAAGTCCTGCTACAAGCCAGAGCGATCGAGAACACCTGTTATGTGATTGCCGCTGCCCAGGTGGGAACCCACTACGAGCGCCGCCAGTCCCATGGTCACGCCATGATTGTCGATCCCTGGGGGACAATTTTGGCAGATGCGGGGAATACACCGGGAGTAGCGATCGCGGAAATTCAACCCGCCCGCCTAGAGCAAGTGCGCCGCCAAATGCCCTCCCTGCAACACATGACCTGGAGTTGCACCGTCAGTCTTTAAGGAGGAGGTAGTACAGTCGGCCGGGGGACTTGATTAAACCAGCGCGGTCCTGGGCAGCCTTGCCCGTACCCATGAAAATATCTACCCTGCCTGCCCCGCGGATGGCACTACCAGTGTCTTGGTCGAGGACAAAGCGATTGACCCAGCGGTATTGGGGGGTGGGGGAAGAGGGGGAGAAAAAGGGCAAGGTCGTAGAAATTAAGGCGAGGGCACCAGGGGGCATAAGGGATTTATCGGTGGCGATCGATCGTTCTGGCGTCACAGGGACACCAATACTGCCGATGGCAGGTCTGCCTTGGGTTTCACGGAAGAAGACATAGCTCTCATTGCGGTGGAGATAATCCAGCAATTCCTCAGGATGGCGTTGGAAATAGTTGATAATAGCAGGCAGATCAACCTCCTCTGGTTTCATCTTGCCGTCTTTGATCAACTCAGCGCCGATGGAAGTGTAGGGACGATCGGTCTTGCCAGCATAACCCACAGTCATGACCTCCGTCTCTGAGAGGCGTAACCGCGCGGAACCCTGCACATGCACTAAAAAGGCTTCCAGGGGATCAGCCAACCACACCAACTCCCAGCCCTGCAATTTATCCGTGGTTTCCAGTTCACGGCGGGTGGGATGGGGTTTCTCCCACGTGGCAAAATCAGCAGGTAAACGATAGAGGGGATAGCGAAACCGAGCGGTCTTTTGTCTGCTAGCAGCAAATACAGGCTCATAGTAACCCGTAAACAACACCGTGCCTTGGTTATCTCTGCCGCTAGATTGGTAAAAGACAAACTCCTGTAGGACCTGTCTTTGTAACTCTGCCGCACTCTTACTGCTGAGCAAAAGTTGACGAAACCGCCTTAAACTGCGCACTACCCGATCGTGGGTAATATCCCCAATGGGATAGAACCTGTGGGAGGAAGGCTTTGCCAAAAAAGACAGACTGTGATCGATGGCTCGGAGCAACTGCTGCCGATCGGTAGCCAAGCGGTCATCCGGCAACTGCACTTCCAAGTTAGCTACTGCTGTCACCGGCACCAGGACAGAGCCTGCCCACACCACTCCCCTCAACCCCCACCACAACGCCAAACCAGCGACTAAACGTGCCAACATCGTAAACAAAGGTTAAGATAGTAACAAAACGTACCACGTGCCCTTACACTCAGAATACAATCAGCGCAAAGGACAGCAACTATGACTTTACTACTAGGAGATACTGTTCCTGACTTTACCCAAGATTCTTCCGAAGGACCAATCCATTTCTACGAGTGGATGGAAGACAAGTGGGTGATTTTCTTTTCCCACCCTGCTGACTATACGCCTGTGTGCACAACGGAACTAGGGGAAGTGGCTAAACTGAAGCCCGAATTTGACAAGCGCAACGTCAAAGTCCTTGCCCTCAGCGTAGACGATGCCGAATCCCATCGGAACTGGATCAAGGACATCAACGAAACTCAAAACACCACCATCAACTATCCCATCATCGCTGATGTCGATCGCAAGGTCTCAGAACTCTACGGCATGATTCACCCCAACACCAGTTCCACTGCCACCGTCCGAGCGGTCTACATCATTGACCCCAACAAGAAGTTGCGCCTAACTTTGACCTATCCTCTCACCACCGGTCGCAACTTTGATGAAATTCTGCGAGTGATTGATGCCCTACAACTGTCGGACAAATACCAAGTGGCAACGCCTGCCAACTGGAAGGACGGCGACGACTGCATCGTTCCCCTCTCTATTTCCACGGAAGAAGCAAAACAGAAGTTCCCCAAGGGAGTCAACGAAATCAAACCCTATCTCCGTTTAACTCCCCAACCCAACAAATAAAATCTCTGTCCCGTCCCCTGGGCGGGCTTTTTAATGTCCCAGGCAGTAGGCAGAGAGCATCTCCAGCCAAGAGCGGTAATCGGGGCGCTGGAAATAATGGGCAATGAACTGGGACAGGATGTAGTCAGTGGCAAAGAAGGTCACGACCATCACTCCTAGGCAGACCAGCACCGTGCGAGGGGAATATCTTATGGCAGTGGGAGGGGGGGCTTTCCCTTCCAGGTGGGCGATCGTGCTGTTGGTAACTAAACCCGTTTGGGCGACACTGCGCATAATCAATTCTGTCTGTTGTTCCAGTTTGTCCAGGCGTTTGGGAGCCAGTTTTTGTAAGCGCTGGATTTCCTGCAGGAGGTGAGGGCTATCTTTGGGCATATTTCTTGTAAGGGCAGTGCTGGCTTTAGTAAGATTATAGACAGGTTTAGTTTGGAGTAGCACAATGGTCTGTAAGAGCAGTTCTCCCCTCGCCGCAGCGGTTAGATTTCACAGAGATTTCCATTTTAAGACTGGTTTACTCCTAGACACAGGTGCCCGTCTCCTAGGTGTACATCGGTTTCCTCTGACTAAGCCTTTGTATAAAGCTGCTAAGATTGCTGGCTATGCCAATGTTGCCCTTGCTAGTATAGCTTTAGTCCTGTTAGAAGATTAGAAATTATGATTACCTTAACAGAAGCAGCCGTCAAAAGAGTGCGTATTCTGCAGGCACAAAGGCAGACCAATGCTCCTCTGCGGATTGGGGTTAAAAGCGGCGGTTGTTCCGGGCTGTCCTATACGATGGATTTTGTGGAAGAGTTACAGCCTTTGGAGCGGGAGTATGATTGCAACGGCGTCAAAATCGTCATCAACGACCTCTACCGTCCCCACCTAGAGGGCTTGGAGCTAGACTATGCCGAGGATTTGATGGGGGGGGGTTTCCGTTTCTACAATCCCAATGCTACCCGCTCCTGTAGCTGTGGCACTTCCTTTGCTACGTCGAAGGATATGGGTAAACCCGTTGCCTGCAGCTAATCTATGCAACTGACTTGGCTAGATAGTAATTCTTGGCTCCTAGAAGGGGATGGGTTACGCATTTTGCTTGACCCTTGGTTGGTGGGCAGTTTGGTGTTTGGGGGGGCACAATGGCTGTTCAAGGCAGAAAGACCTGTTAGCCGTCCTCTCCCCCCTGCTATAGATTTTATCTTGCTCTCCCAGGGGTTACCTGACCACGCCCATCCCCCTACCCTGCAGGTGCTAGACCGATCGCTACCTGTGGTTGCCTCTCCCAGTGCGGCTAAGGTCTGTCGGGAGTTGGGTTATACCCATGTCTATACCCTTGCCCATTTTCAAAGCCTGCAGATTAAAGATGTCACGATCGAGGCTCTACCTGGTGCGCTAGTGGGGGCAACTCGGCGGGAAAATGCCTACATCCTCCGCTTCCCTGACCGATCTATTTATTACGAACCCCACGGCAATCACGACCCCATACTACAAAAGCAAAATCCGATCGATATTGTTATTACTCCCGTTGTAGATTTGCTTTTACCGCTAGTGGGAGCTGTGATCAAAGGGCGAGAGACTACTGTGCAACTGTGTGAATGGTTGAAGCCAAAGTTTTTACTGCCCACGGCGGCGGGGGGTGACCTCCAGGTCAGTGGGCTACTGCTAAAACTATTGCGGGCAGAGGGTTCTGTCCAGGAGATGCAGAGCCAGTTGCGAGGGCGGGGATTAGAAACGATCGTTTTAGACCTGCAGCCCTGGCAGCCCGTTTCCCTGTAAAATCTTGTACTGACATTTACCTAGGGTGGGCATGAGGATTTTGGTGACGGGGGGAGCGGGTTTTATTGGTTCTCATTTGATCGATCGTCTTTTGGGGGAAGGACACGAGGTCATCTGTTTAGACAATCTCTACACGGGGACACGGGCAAATATTGCGGCTTGGCAACAGCATCCCCTCTTTCATTTTATGGAACATGATGTCATAGAACCGATCGATATAGCGGTAGAGCAAATCTATCATCTGGCTTGTCCTGCTTCCCCTGTGCATTACCAAGCTGACCCCATCAAGACCGTAAAGACGAGTTTCCTGGGTACTCTTCATCTTTTAGAGTTAGCCACAAAATACAAAGCCCGTTTTCTCCTGGCTTCCACCTCAGAAGTCTATGGTGACCCCCTGGTGCATCCCCAGCCAGAGGACTATTGGGGCAATGTCAACTGTACGGGTATTCGTGCCTGTTATGATGAGGGTAAACGGGTGGCAGAAACTCTGACTTTTGACTTCCACCGCCAGTATAAGACAGACATCAGAGTTGCCCGCATCTTTAACACCTATGGTCCCCGTATGTTGGAAAATGACGGCAGAGTGGTGAGCAATTTTATCTCCCAAGCTCTGCGGGGTAAGGATTTAACTGTCTATGGCGATGGCTCCCAAACCCGCAGTTTTTGTTATGTCTCTGACCTAGTGAGGGGCTTAATAGCTTTAATGCAGAGCGATTGTCTTTTACCTGTCAATCTCGGCAATCCAGGGGAATATACCATCTTGGAATTGGCAGCAACAGTGCAGGAACTGGTGGGGAAACCGATCGGGATCACCTTCCGCCCCTTACCCCAAGATGACCCCCAACGCCGTCGTCCTGATATTAGCCGTGCCCAACAGCTGTTAAATTGGCAACCTACCGTCCCCCTACGGGAAGGGCTGCAAAAAACCATTGCTGATTTCCGGCAACGCTTGGGTTAGATGAGGTCTTGTACAGGAAAACGATCGATTAAGAGGGCTGCTCTTTCCGCGTTCTTACGCAGAGATTCTGATAACAGACTGATATAAGGAATCTGACAGAGTAAATCTAAAGTACGGCGCATGAGACGCACTAAATCCCCTTCATCCAAACTCGTCTGCTGACAGAGGTCTTGCCACGTTGCCCCTAAAGCCCAGGTTTCCACCAGTCCCACTAACTCAAATTCCAACAACACAGGAATATTCACTTGTAACTTGCGCTGCATCTGCAGTAACTTCCGTCGCAAACCCCGCAGTCCCGTCAACGCCTCTTCCACCGCCATCGATACCCCCACCCGCGACCAAGTATCAGACCGATTGTTGTCCGTCACTAGGGCAGCACAGACCGCCGCTAAATGGTGGGGCGCTAACTCATCTAACTCCCCCGCCTCTAACACCAATGCCAACCACAACTCATTTTCCCCCCGCAAGGAAGCTGCAATTTTACCCAAAGCCGTGGGCTGCAGTCCCTCCAGACAATTAAAATGTTGCAGAATTTCCACCAGACTGAGAAACTCCTGCCAATGAAACTGTCCCTGTCTGGTCACCTCTTGCTGCAATGCTTCTCGCTTCTCTTTTAGTTGTTCTAATTTGCGAATCTTTTTGATGATGTTACCCTTGTCCTGCCAGCTGTTGACAGGATGTTGATCAATCTTGGTTGTCAGGGTTTGCACTAGCCGCTGTTGCTCCAATACTTCAGGGGGTAAAGGAATCTCTGGTAAAGCGGGAATCGATCGGGCTAATTCTAAGGTCTGTTCTGTACCCTTACACGTAGCACCAGGACGCATCGCCAAAGCCGCTGGATAAATTAGTTCCTCCGTCTGCCAGATGTCTCCTACCGTAACAATGTCTTTATGGGTCAATACATACCAATTGTTATCGTTGCCAAGACAGACAAACCAAGGGAATTGTCCTGACCCCTGTACCTTTTGCGCCAATACCCCCGCTCTACGTTGACCGTTGGGCAGTTTGATCGTCACCAGAGAACCACTAAGAGCGTAGGGCAGATAGGTGACCAAGTCCTGATGGTAGACCTCCTCTGCTTGGGCAGTGAGAATCTTCAATAATCTTTTCTCCTCCTTCAATCTTTCTTTCAACTTGTCGTAGTCTGCCAGTTGACTAGTGTCTATTGCTGTTAACACTTGTTCCAGCCGATCGATGTCCGCCGTCAGTTCCTGCAGATATTGCTGCTTTGGTTCCAAAGATAGATTTGCTAGGTATTGCCCAAAACTGCGCTCAATCAGTTCCTTTGCCCTCGCCAGGGAATGGGTCTGCAACAAATTCAAAACCATGCCATAGCTAGGCGTAAATTGACTGACTAGGGGGTCTGCCTGCGCAGTGGCTAAATAACCCGCCTCCCGTAAGCCTTCGTAGGGAGTCTGCAGCGTTACTACGTGACCGATCGTGTCCATGCCCCTCCTCCCTGCCCGCCCTGCCATCTGCAAAAACTCCGAGGGGGTCAACAACCGATGTCCTTCGTCTGTGCGCTTGGAAAGACTAGAGATAATGGTGGTTCTGGCAGGCATATTGATCCCCGCTGCCAAGGTCTCCGTCGCAAAGACAATTTTAATTAAACCCTGCTGAAATAACTCCTCAATAAACGTCTTCCACAGGGGCAAAATACCGGCATGGTGGGCAGCGACACCGCGATAGAGAGCAGGAATATGACTACTGTAGCGTAATTCAGGGTTTTGCGCTAAAAACCGATCGATTTGATATTGCAGTTCCCTGGCCTCTTCCCCCTCCACCAGACTGATGGGTGCTAGTTGTTCCACTGCCTGGTCACAGCCCCGCCGACTAAAGATAAAATAAATAGCGGGCAACATTTCTCTCTCTTGTAATTGCCTGACAACAAAGGGCAGACTGGGAGGTTCAGGGGGCTTCTTCCCTGGCTTGGGGCGATAGTGAGCCTTTAGTTTGGGGTTAATCTCTTTCTGTTCTTCATCTAGGAGGGGAAACATGCCCTTGGACATACAGAAGTAATACTGCAAAGGCACAGGACGAAAATCAGAATAGACCAGAGCTGTCTCCCCGTGCACCAAGTTAATCCAATCTGTCAGTTGTTGACTGTTTGCCACTGTGGCAGAGAGAGCCACTAACTGAATCTCTTTCGGACAATAAATGATGGACTCTTCCCACACTGTTCCCCGCTGGCGGTCATTCATGTAATGACATTCATCTAAGACCACCGTCTGCACATCCGTCAAAGATACTCCCACTTCCCCGATCGGTGTGCCGTAGAGCATATTGCGGAAAATCTCCGTCGTCATCACTAAAACCGGTGCTTCCCTCTGGAGGGTCACATCCCCTGTCAGTAAGCCCACCTTGTCTTTGCCAAAAATCTGACGGAAGTCCCGTAACTTTTGATTGGATAATGCCTTGAGGGGCGTAGTGTAGAACACCCGTTTCCCCTGGGCAATAGCACGATGGATGGCATACTCACCAATGAGCGTCTTTCCCGAACCCGTGGGGGCACAGACCACCACCGATCGATTTTGGTTGAGGTGCTCGATTGCTTCTAGTTGAAACCGATCGAGGGTAAAGGGAAACAGTTGACTGAGGTCTAAAGTAGTCACCATCCCAACCGTACGCCTGTAACAATTCTATGATAACTTACATCTCTCTCTCCCCGCAGCCCAAACATATTACTGATTGACTAGGACGGTATGTTGTTTAACGGGGTCAAAGGCAAGACGGATAGTGTGATTGAGACTATCTTTGATGTCTTCTACATGGGTAATGATCAAGACTTGTGCAAACTGTTGCCCTAGACCATAGAGGAGTTGCAGGACATTTTCCCGCCGGTTTTGGTCTAAAGAGCCAAACACTTCATCGAGGATAAGCAGAGAAAAGGGCTGCCCTGTGCGTTCTGTGATCATTTGGGAGATAGCTAAACGCAGACAGAGATTGACAATGTCTTCTTCCCCTCCCGAAATAACGGACTTGCTTTCCGCCTGGGATTTGACAATGACTTGGTATTTGTCGTCTAACTCTAGTCCATCGTATCTGCCATCTGTCAACTGCTGTAGAAAGTAACTGGCATTCTCCGCCAAACGGGGACGAATTTGTTTGGTCAGGTACTCCCGTAGTTCTGTAAAGGCTTGGTCCAATTCTTTTAATGTCAAATACTCAATTCCTACCCTTTTATACTGCTCTTGCAGCTGCCGGTATTCTGTCTGCTGTTGTTGCAGTTCCTGTAGGTGTTGCTGATATAAGGCTAGGCGTTCTTCCATCGTTTGATACTGGCTGTTGATGCTCTGATACAATTCCTCTGTCCTGTCATATTGTGCTTTTCTTGCTTGAAATTCTGCTGCCGTATATCCCACTGCTGCCATCTCTCCTTGCAACTGTTCTATCTCCTGCAGGAGGGTTTGCCAATCAGTTTGCTTTTGCTCCAGTTGTGCTGTCACCTTTTGCCAATTGGCGGGGGCTTGAGAGAGTTTCAGAAAGGTTTCGTATTGTGGCAGGAGTTGTTGTAGTTGCTGCTGTAGGAGCTGGTAGCGGTGGGGGGCAAAGGTCAAGGGTTCTGGTGGCAGGGATAATGCCCGCGCTTCCTTTTCTTTTTGCTGCAGTTGCTTCTGTAAAATCTCTTTCTTAGTCAGGTCTCTGGTCAAGATTTTATGGCGCTGTTGCCACACCTGTAGTTGGGATTGTAAACCCGATCGCTCTGTTTCTAACAAAACAAGAGACCTGGGCTTGCTTTGCAATTTATCTAGTGCCTGTTGCCACTGCTGTAAATTCCCTTGGCACTCCTGTATGTGGCGGTGGAAATGCTGGATAACGGTGTCGTACTCCTGCTGCAGGGGGCGTTCACAGGTGGGACAAATCCCCTCTGCCCCTGCTGCCTCGATCGTTTGGCGCTGTGTTTGCAGACGCTCTAGGGTCTGTCTGGCTGACTTGATCTGTGCCTGGAGGTCTGCCTGTTGTTGCTGCCACTCCCAGGTTGCGGTGTTGATCTCTTCTGATAGATGGTCTATGCTCTGTTGATAGTTATCTATCTCTGTAGTAAGGGTTTGTAGTTCTACCTCGAGGGGGAGTAATAACTCTATTTCCGCCCTGATTGCTTCTATCTCCTGCTGTAACCTTGCCTGTCTTTCTTTCGTCTGCTGTGCCTGTAAAAACGCTGCGTACTGCCCCTGCAGAGTTTGATACTCGGTCTGGATTGTCTGGTACTCCAGGGCTAAAGGCTGTAGTTGGGAAAACTGTTCTAACTCTGCTGCTAGTTTTTGTTGCTGTACTTGTAGGTTGTTGATCTCTTTTGCTAGCTGTTCTTGTCTGTGTTGGCTGCTCTCTAACTTCGCCTGTAGTTGTAGAAAGACAGTGCGACGATCGTTAATCTCCTGCCACAGAGTCCGTGCCTGCTCCCGTTGTTTGCTTACCTCTGCCAGTTGTTGTGCTAATGTCTGTAATGTCGCTGTTAGGGTCTGGATTTGTGCCTGCTGTTGCTGGACTCGCTCCTCTATCCCCTCCAGCGCCTGTAACTTTCCTTCGATGTTGTCTTTTTGCTTTGCCTTTTGTTTGATGTCATAGCGTATTGTATTCTCTTTGTCAGCGCTGCCCTGCACTTCTTCAATCTTTTCGTAGCCCAACATCCTAGCGATAAACCGCTCCCTGTCTGCTGCCCCCTCGATGGAGCCTAAAAATTGTAATTCCTTCTGCCCTGTGAAATAGCTGTTAAAAAATTCTCTGTAACTCATGCGCAGCAGTTGCTGCAGTTTTTCATCTACACCTTTGACAGAGGTGGCAATCACTTTATCTTCCTGCCATAATTGCGCTTCACTCCTACTGCCCTGGGCGCGTTGCAGGCGATAGGTGCGGTTCTGCCAGACAAACTCTAAATCCACCACCACTTCTGACCCGCCAGGGGCGTGACGCCAAATAAGGGTGTCTTTGCTGCCCCGTAAAACCCCCGGTTTATTGCCGTAGAATGCCCACGCGATCGCTTCTAGAATCGTGCTCTTGCCGGCGCCATTGTCGCCCAGTATCCCCGTCAAACCCTCCACAAATTGAATAGAAGTGTCCTTGTGTTGGCGAAAGTTTTGCAGGTGGAGGGACAACAGGAACATACTGCAGTCAATCGGCTCCTTCTTTGCCAAAGAGATTGTAACGGGAGGTTTCCAGTTTCTGCCACAACTCCTTAATCTGTTCGTAAGCCTCTAGGGGGGTGATTTTGCCGCTGTTTTCCAGGGCACAGATGATTCCCACCCGTCCCGCAAATTCCTGAAGATTGGCATCGAGGAGGAGATTCTCAGGCGTGAATTCCCCCCGAAATGGTCTTTGCGGGTACAAACCTTGCTCGGTGTTGCCGCCACTAGCTTGCCTCTAGCCCCAAGAGGGCTTTGGTCCGTCTGGTTAAACGGGCTTTGCGTCGATTGCCTGTGTTGCGGTGGATTACTCCTGTCTTCACTGCCCGATCGATTTTGCTAAATGCTAGGGCTAAGCGTCGGTCCAGGTCCGCCTTGTTCTCTGGCGTGGGGTTAGCCTTGTACACTTCCAGGGCACGCAGGTAGTTTTTGGTCAGAGTAGCGATCGCTGACTTGTAGGACTTATTGCGCAGGCGATTCCGTTCCGCTATCTTAGCTCGCTTCGCTGCCGACTTGATGTTTGCCATGAAAAAGTCTTGGAAAAGTGCATAGATTATTTTAACATAGAGGGGTGGATTGCGCACAAATTTATGGATGCCTTTAGTGCAACTCCCCCACCCTGGACAGCGGCGGCAAAGCATGGGGTAGACTTTACTTGCCCCACTTGTGGTCAAACTTCCCGTGCGGCGACTGCTGTGTGGGTCAATCGGCGTTCTCCCCTCTATCGGGAAAATCGGCGGGTGTGGCAGGAATTTTATCTCTGTGAGTGTGGCACTGCTTGGTGGGGTTGGAATGATGAGCGCCCCCCTTCTACCCTAGTCATCGAGCTGCGGGAGGACTAGATGCTGAAAAACGATCGGTGGATTATTGAGCAGGCAAAGCGGGGCATGATTGACCCCTTTGAACCCTCTTTAGTCTCTGAGGTGGAGGGGCGGAAGGTCGTCAGTTACGGTCTCTCCAGCTATGGCTATGATGTGCGTCTGGCGCCCAATGATTTCCGCATTTTTCGCCATATCCCTGGTACGGTGGTCAATCCCAAAAATTTCAATCCCCAAAACCTAGAGCCTGTCCCCCTGCAAAAGGATGAGTACGGGGAGTTTTTCATCATCCCTGCCAACTCCTATGGTCTGGGAGTCTCCCTGGAACGCCTCTGTATTCCCCCCAATATCACGGTCATCTGTATCGGCAAGTCTACGATGGCGCGCTGCGGTATTATCGCCAATATCACGCCCATTGAAGCTAGCTGGCACGGCTTTCTCACCCTGGAGTTTAGCAATTCCTCCAGTGCCGATTGTCGTATCTATGCCAACGAAGGGGTTATCCAACTCCTGTTTTTTGAGGGAGAACCCTGCCAAACTACCTACGCCGATCGCAAGGGCAAGTACCAAGGTCAACCCCAGGCTGTCACTTTCGCCCGCTGAGATGTGCCTGCAGTTGAGTGAGGGTGTCGCGGTGCCCCTGTACTAATAACCGATCGGTTTGGGCACTGACCTTGACCTCCTCTATCTTCTGTGCCCCCCGCCAGTAAAACCAGCCCGCCAAGGGCGCTCCCCCCACCAGTAGATAGACAGCCCTGCCCCATTCAGGTAGCAGGAAAGAGAGCACCAGACTCAGACAGAGCAACCCGATCGCTGCCAGGACGGTCAAAAATATTGCCAAGCCCAGGCTGCCCTTGATCTTGCCCTCTAGGGTAACGCTATCCCGATCGGGGTCAACTTCTTTCACCCTGTAACCCAGTCCTAGGAGGTAGTCACGGATGGTGGGAGTCAGGTTGGGGTCGCCTATCTCCAGGTAAGTAGGGCGGTCTTTCACCGCTCCCCGCACAAAGAAGACTAGCCCCACTAGCAGCAGGAGCGTCAAGAATAGGGTGGAATAGTAGCTCAGTGCAATCACAGGGATTTGACAGTTTCAAAGAAGAAACGGACATTTTCTTCGGGGGTGGTGGAGAGAACCCCATGCCCCAAATTCATAATATGCCCTTTCCCCCCCGCTTGTTCTACCACCAATTCAATCTGCTGGCGAATGTAGTCCTGGGGAGCAAACAAGACACAGGGGTCCAGATTGCCCTGCACGGCAATGTTTTCCCCCAGGCGCTGGCGGGCTTCCTTCATGTTCACCATCCAATCCAGACTGATCACATCTACCCCTGTCTGTGCCATGCGTTCTAAAATGCCGCCGCTGCCGCAAATATACAGAATCAAAGGCACATCAGGATAGCGATCGTGGACATACTCGACAATTTGTTTGGTGTAGGGCATGGCAAAGATTTCATATTCCGTCGGTGTGAGATTGCCCGCCCAGGAGTCAAACAGCTGCACAGCCTGTGCCCCTGCCTCAATCTGATAACAAATGTAGATGGCAATGTTTTCCGCCAGGATGGAGAGAAACTTATGCAGCAGTTGGGGATTTTGGTAGGACATGGATTTAATTACAACAAAGTCCTTGGAACTCTTCCCCTCGATGGCGTAGGCGGCTAGGGTCCAGGGGGCACCGACAAAACCCAAAACTACCGCCTGGTCTTTGACTTCCTGGCGCAGGGTGCGCAATATCTGTCTGATAAAGGGGAGAGACTCCTGGGGTTTGAGAGTATGCAGGCGGTCCACCTGCTCCTTAGTGCGAATGGGGGGGTCAATCAAAGGTCCGCGACTTTCCACGATGTCAAACTCAATCCCCATGCCCGGCAGCGGTGTCAAAATGTCGGAAAACATGATCACCCCGTCCGGATGAAAGGCGTGGAAGGGCTGTAGGGAAATCTCGACGGCAATGTCTGGGTTCTCCGATCGCTGGCGAAAGTCAGGATAGCGGTCCCGCAACTCCCGATAGGCTTGCATATACCGCCCCGCTTGCCGCATCATCCACACCGGCGGTCGATCGAGGCTCTCTCCCCGGGCCGCCCGCAGTAACCGATCGTTACCCCCCATGATTAAAACATTCCTCTATTTACAGCACTGTCCATTATATTGCCTGTATATCTAAAGTTAACCCCCTGCTTCCCCTAGAAGCCTGAGTAAAAATTCCTAGAAAGGTTAAGATATATTGTGGATGGTAAACTTTTTTATAGTTTAAGGGCGCACACCATGCTTTCCCCCCAGCCAACTTCTTCCCGTAGTGATACTGTTGAGCAGGAATCTCTGCCCCGTTTTCCTTGGGGTGGGTTGGTGACTGTGGTTCTAGTGGGGGTAGTGGCGGTGTTGCTGTGGCTGTGGTGGTTTCCCCCCGCTGATGCCTATACCCGATCGGTGTTATCCCTAAAAGGGGATGCAGAAAAGGGACGATCGATTTTTGTGATGAATTGTGTCCCCTGCCATGGACAGTGGGCGGAGGGGGAGGTGGGTCCCAGTTTGCAGGGGGTAGCCCGCCATAAATCGCGGCAGCAGTTAGTGCACCAAATTATCAGTGGGGAAACGCCCCCCATGCCCAAGTTCCAAGCGGAACCCCAGATGATGGCAGACCTACTGGAGTACCTCAATCAGCTTTAGTTCCTGCCACACCCGATCGAGGAGTTGGTCAATGCCAGTGCGGGTAGCGGCGGAGATGAGGAGGGGGGTAATTCCCACCTTTGACTGGAACTGCATTTGCCAGCTGTGGGGGTCTTCTATAGCGTCGATTTTGTTGAGGGCAAGGATGCGGCGCTTTTCTGGCAGACCATGCCCATAGGCGGCTAGTTCCTGCAAAATTGTGTGGTAGTCAGCGAGGGGGTCAGGGGCAGTCACATCGACGAGGTGAATAAGTAGGCGTGTGCGTTCAATGTGGCGGAGGAAGTCATGCCCTAACCCCACCCCCAAGTGGGCACCGGCAATTAAACCAGGAATATCGGCAAATACCACTCCGTCCCCATCCGGTTTGGACACCACTCCCAAATTTGGTACGAGGGTAGTGAAGGGATAGTCGGCAATTTTGGGGCGCGCCGCCGAGACCACGGAAATCAGGGTAGATTTGCCCGCATTAGGCAAGCCAATGATCCCCACATCCGCCAGCAGCTTCAGTTCCAGGCGCAGGTGTCGCCGTTCCCCTGGTAACCCCGGCAGGGCATATTCCGGGGCACGATTGGAATTGCTAAGGAAATGCTGATTGCCTAAACCCCCCTTGCCTCCCTTTGCCACCACTAATTCCTGCCCTGGTTCCGTCAGATCGCCCAGCACTTCCTCCCGATCGAGGTCGATTACCACTGTGCCACAGGGAACGCGGATACGGGTGTCGGCACCGTTTGCCCCTGTCATATTGTTGGGACCCCCGCGTTTGCCTGGTTCCGCCTTGAAGACCTTTTGGTAGCGAAAATCCAAGAGAGTTTGCAGGTCGTTGGTCGCCACTAGGATGACGGAGCCACCCCAGCCTCCATTGCCCCCGGAAGGACCTCCCGCCGGCACGTATTTCTCCCGTCGGAAGGCAACGATACCATCGCCTCCTTTCCCCCCCTGTACAATAATTTCTGCCTGGTCAATGAACTGCATTGCTGTAGTTTGCTAACTGCAAGATCAACTGCCAATGGGCAGGGCTAACGGGCACAACGGATAGACGGCTGTTGCTAAGCAAGGCAAAGCCCGTAAACCCAGGGTGAGATTTTATTGTAGCTAAACTAACAGGCTGTGGCAGGGGCGCTACTTTGGCAATATCAAATACTACCAACCTGGGGTCATTTTTACTGGGGTCAGGATAGGGAGGGGAAGTAACCTGGGCAATGCCTACCACACGCCGCTCTTCCCCCGTATGGTAAATCAGAGCTAGGTCGCCTACCTGGATAGTCCTAATGTGTTTTAACGCCAAATTGTTCGCTACCCCATCCCAAACGGTAGTGCCATCCCGATCGAGGTCGCTGTAGCTGTAGACCTGGGGTTCGGTTTTCAGGAGCCAGTATGCCATTAGTTACCAGGGGTCAGCCGTTTGACCTGGGCAATTAGCGCCTGACAGTTGTCCCCCACCAGGTAGCCATAGCCAGAGGCTGTTTTCACCCCCACGCAGGGGTAGAGGTAGAGGAATAAATCTGCCAAAATCTCGTCGATGAACCACTGCAGCTTGGGAAAACCTTCGATCAATTCCCCGTCTAGGAAGTTCTCCCCTGGGGTTTGCCGCAGCGTGGACTCAAAGGTAAATTTATCCCTGAGGTGGGCGTATTCCTGCCTTTTGCCCCAATCCCACAGTTCGTAGGTGATCTCCTGCCCGATCGTGCTCGTCCAAAACGCCTTGGTCGTTAACTTTTGTGAGAGTTGTTGTGCCTGCTGGGAGAGGAGGGAGGGATCAATGCTCTGCCAAGGGTAGAGGATGGTGATCCATTCATAACTTCTAGCATAGGGTTCCACCAGGATTGTCACCGTCTCCCCAATGGGGGTATCACTAGGTAAGGGAGACAGTTGCTCTCCGATTTCCCAGCCTAAATTGCGGTAATATGTCTCTACACTTTCCCGGTCGGAACGAATTGCTAGCCACGCCCACTGGTTGGTCTTTCCCTGCAGCCAAGCTAAATAGTCTATGTAGCCAACGGCAGGTGCTTCCATGTCCATTTCAATTTTACGCATACCCAACCTGAATATTAAGTTGTTTTAAGTTATTCTAGCTTCTTTAAGCACAGGGGGAATCTCTAGGGTAGACTTGGGAGTAATTCTTTACCAAAAGAGGAGCAATTCCTAATGTCTCACACCGTAAAAATTTACGATACCTGCATTGGGTGCACTCAGTGCGTCCGTGCTTGCCCCTGCGATGTGCTGGAGATGGTACCCTGGGATGGTTGCAAGGCTGGTCAAATTGCGTCGGCTCCCCGTACAGAGGACTGTATTGGTTGCAAGCGCTGTGAGACTGCCTGCCCCACCGACTTCCTCAGCATTCGGGTTTACCTGGGGGCGGAAACTACCCGTAGTATGGCTCTAACCTACTAGCTATTATTCATTCATTTGTACATTCATTGGGCGAGGGGAGTGCTCAAGGGTGCTCCTCTTTGCTCTTATAGGTGAGCCAATACTTCACCTGCTGCTCTACCTTGGCAATATCGATCGGTTTAGCGATGTAGTCATTACAGCCTGCTGCTAGGGCGGATTCGCGGTCTCCCTTCATGGCGTGGGCAGTGATAGCAATGATGGGGGTAGTACTGCCACTTTGGCGGATTTGGCGGGCGATCTCCCACCCATCTACTTCGGGCAGGGCAAGATCGAGGAGAATTAAATCGGGACGGTTTTTTTGCAGCCAGGCGAGGGCATCTTTGCCGTTGTTGATGCACACTAGCTGATAGTCATCCTCTAGGATTTGTTTGAGGAGGATTTGGTTGTCGAGGGAGTCCTCAATAATCAGAATTAGACCGTTTATGTCAGTTCTCCTTCTACTTCCAAGCGACTAAATTCCCCTACCCTGGCAAAGGTCTCTGCCAGTTGGTCAGTAATTGTCGATTCTACCCACCCCAGTTGCCGTAGGACATAGATAGCCACTGCTTGTTTTGCCCGCTTGCTGCCGTCGGCGACTTTGATGGCAATACCCATCCCCTCTGTCATCTTACCTAGGCACTGCACCCCCTCTGCTCCTGCCTTGCTTAAGATTGTTCCCCCTGTGGCAGTCATCACTTCTGTATCAAATTCTCCCTTCCCTGCCACCAGTTCCGGATAGGTAGTCATCGCCCTGGCAATGCGCTCTAGGTGCAGGTGTTCATGCCCGGACAGGAAGGCGTATAAGCTAGCCAGTTGTCCAATTTCTAAGAGATAGGTGGGAGCGGTACAGTCATCGTGGGCATAGACCAGTTCGGCGGCGGGCATTTGCAGCAGTTCCCCCAACTTCTCCCGAATCAGTTGCTGTACGGGGTGGTCCCGATCGGTGTAGGTACTAATATCCCAGTTCTGCTGCCGACAGACAGCGAGCATCCCCGCATGTTTGCCCGAACAGTTGTGTTGCAGGGGGCTGTCCTTGTCTCCCTTGGGGCATTTGAGGTATTCCGGCTCCACATCGCACTGCCAGAGAATCTGAAACACTAGACGGCTATGCTCGATCGTGCCCTGGTGGGAAGCGCACATAAGAGCTAAGTGGCGATCGGTGAGGTGGAAGCGTTCTAAAGTACCAGTGGTAACAACGGGGAGGGCTTGGATGGGTTTGAGGCAGGAACGGGCAAAGATGGCATTTTGGAAATCACCAGCCGCCGCAATGATGCGTCCTCGATGGTCAGCCACTGCCACATCGCAGTAGTGGGTAGATTCGGTGATGCCTTCCCGTAACAGACGGACAACTAGGGGAGCAGAACGGGGACGACGGCTCATGTAAGCCTCCAGGGTGAAGCGCTGCCGCGGACAGGTAGTTTAAGGTAGGGGAGTGGTAAGCAACTCAACTTATGCAGTCCCAATATTGGCAATGGCGAGAACAATCTATTCACTACGTGCATTTGGGAAGTAATCCTGACTATCCCCCCTTGTTGTTGGTGCATGGCTTTGGCGCTTCTACGGATCACTGGCGTAAAAATATCACGGAATTAGGGCAGGAGTTAGAGGTGTGGGCAATTGATTTGCTGGGCTTTGGCAGGTCGCAAAAACCTCGCTGGACTTATACTGCTGACCTGTGGCGCGATCAGCTCCTCAATTTTATCAAAGAGCAAATCCAACGACCGACTATTTTAGTGGGGAATTCCCTGGGGGGCTATGTTTCCCTCTCCTGTGCCGCGGCTGCCAAAGAGTGGGTAGCAGGGGTTGTCCTCCTCAACAGTGCTGGCGCCTTTAGTGATACTACTCCCCTCGGTGCCCAGTCCACTAGCCCACTGATGCAGTTAATCCGCTTGGGGGTCCGCTCTCTGTTGCAGCAACCCTGGTTTAGCTATCTCTTGTTTCAGTTTGTGCGGCGAAGGTCCCAAATTCGCAAAACTCTGTTGCAGGTCTATGTGGACAAATCGGCTGTCACTGACCAGTTGGTGGAGGAAATTTACCGCCCTTCCTGTGATGACGGTGCTGCCCATGTGTTTGCCTCTGTCTTTAGTAGCCGCCAGGGACGCCCAGTAGACGAGCTGCTGCTGCAGATTGCCTGTCCTCTCTTGGCGATTTGGGGCACAGGTGACCCCTGGATGGATTGCGCTGGCAGAAGTCAAAAATTCCGCACCTACTACCCCCAACTGCAGGAGGTTTTCCTTGCCGCTGGACATTGCCCCCACGATGAGGCTCCCCAACTAGTAAATGCAGCAATCCGATCGTGGGTAGGGACTGTTGTTAAGGGCTGTACCGTGAGTTAAACAGTTGTTTCACTTTTTCAAGTTCTGCTGTCATTTCGGTCAGGAGAAGGGCAAGGCGATCGGGGCTTTGGCATTTTGCTTCCTGCTCCAGACGGGCGGCTAGGGCTTGCATTGGCTGTGCTCCCACATTGGCACTTGCTCCCTTGATGTGGTGCCCCTCCTTAGCGAGTTTGTCCCACTCCCCTGCAGCAAGGCTTGTCTGTGCTGCCTCTAGGTGCAGTTCTGTGTCTTCAATGTAGATGCGCAGTAACTCTGCCTCAAAATCCCGATCGTTGTCCGAGATGTTTGCCAGGTAGTTAAAGTCAATTGCGGACATCTTAGGGCGTAGGCTGGGACGGTAGACCACTTTCTGTTGCAGGGGCTGTGGCTATAGCCTCTCCCACACCGCGGCGGACTTCTATGCCAAATTGCTCTAGGACAACAGCGGGGATGAGTCCGGAGGTGTCAATTTCTTTCACCAGGACTTTACCATCGGCAATTCTCTGTCCAGGGCGGATCGTGCGCGTAGGTAGGCGGTCACCGGGGATGCTGGCAATGGCTACTACTTCCTGCCCAATCTGTAGTACTCCCGAAATGCGTACCTGCTTTGCCTCTACTGGTTCAGGTGGGGCGGGTTCCCCTGGTGTGGCGATCGGTTCTTTTACGACGATCGTGCCTCTGGGTGCCCTGGGGGGACGGGGGCGGGGGGGTGGGGCAGCCTCTACCTTGGGTGGGGGGGGCGGGGGAGGAATTTGAGCATCCAGCTCTTGGAAGGGGTCTTTTCTCCCTACGTCAGCCTTTAACTGCTCGAGGCGTTGTTTACGATCGATCGGTTCGATGAGATTGACAGGAGGTTCTACGACAGGGGGCGCAGTGAACGTCTCAGATATATCAACCTTGGGTAGGGGCTTAGCTTCAGCGACTTTGTCTTCAGGGCTAGGAATGATACAGGGAGGAACGTTAGTCACACTACAGAAGCGCAGTTGTTTGGCGTTAGCTAAATCCCGCACCTGTTGGCAGATTTGCCCCAAGTTCCGCCGTTGGGTCTTAATTTGGCGGGGTTTGGGAATATTAGCGAAAGACTCAGGGGCAATATTACCTTCCTTGTCGAAATAGATTGTACATTCCCTTGTTACTTCCTCGTTGGGGTCACCACAGGCACTTAGTAAACCCACTAGCATCAGCCCCATCGCCACTGCGGAATATTTGCGCATACCTGACTTCAACTCCTTCGCCATGATTCTAGTCCCTCCCAGGGGATTTGACAACCGTAAAAAATCATTCCCCTTGGTCAAGACTATGGGGGAATTCTGTGTTGTTTTGTTCCAAGATCACTAGGGGTTGCTCCGCCAGCGCGATCGTTTTCACCAGCACTTTATTATCCACCAATCTCTCCCCTTCTGTCACATATTGGGTAGTACCGCCGGGCAGGGACACAATGGCATAATTTTTACCCCCAATTTCCATTGCCCCCATGACTTTAATTTTTTCCGCTTCCAGGGAAGGAGCTACGGTTTTTGTCTCAACGGGGGGCGGTAGTAATTCTGACTGCGGGACTACGGGGGGAGGCTCTACCGGGGCAGGTGGTGCGGGCAGTGGCTCAGGGGGTAGCGCTGTTACCAAAGGGGGCGGTTCTACTGTTGGGACAGAACTAACTACTGGCGGCAGGCTAGGCAAATTCAAAGAGGGAACACTACCCACCTCTCCCCCCACAAACAGAACACCACTATAGGCAGGACTTCCCCCCCGACTTCCTACCATATTTCTGGGCGAATTCGGCAGTTGAGGCAGTTCCCCCGATCGGTCATGGTGCGTCACTATCACACTGTGGAGAATAGCTATCCCCACTAGACAAGCCCCGATCGCTACATATTTGCGCATAGTTTTGGGTAGTTAATTTGCCACCCTATTCCCTACTACAAAAGGCAAGAATTGTAAAGGCTTTCCCCTCGTTGCAGGAATAATTTTCCCCTGGGCATACACTATCTGACCATTGACGATTGTGTATTGGGGAAATCCCGTCAATTGCCAACCTGTAAACGGACTCCAACCACATTTTGTCTGTAATTGGGCAGATTCTACTGTTTGCCAGTGGTTGAGATCAACTAGGACTAAATCGGCATCCCAACCAACCCGAATTTCCCCTTTGTGGGGGATACCGTAGGCGATCGCTACATTGCGACTGAGCCAGTTACTCACCTGGGCTACCGTACATTTCCCCTGCATAGCGGCAGTTAGCATTAAGGGGAGGGAGGTCTCCACCCCTGGCATCCCAGAAGGGGAGTGGGGATAGGGCTTTGCTTTTTCCTCTAAGGTATGGGGGGCGTGGTCGGTGGCAATAAAATCCAAAACACCATCCTGTAAACCCTGCCAGAGGGCGGCGTTATCTGCCTCCGATCGTAAGGGGGGGTTCATCTGCGCCAGTGTCCCCAGAGTTTCATAGGCAGAGGTGTTGAGGAACAAGTGCTGGGGCGTGACTTCGGCGGTGATCCAGGGAGCTTTGTACTGCCGTAGGTAATCTACCTCCAACTTAGTGGAGAGATGGAGGATATGCAGACGACGACGGTATTTGAGGGAGAGACGGACAGCCTTCTGGGTAGCAAGGAGAGCCGCCCGATCGTCCTGGATGAGGGAATGCAAACAGGGATGGGCTGCCGAGAGATGGCCCAAAATTGCTTCTCTTCTCTGGCGAATGCGCCCTTGGTCTTCCGCATGGACAGCAATGAGACGACTGCCCTGGGCAAAAATGCGCTCCAACAGGTCATCATTATCAACCAGTAAATCCCCGTGCATTGACCCCATGAAAACCTTGATGCCACAACAAGGCTCTACTGTTTCCAGCTCCTCCAGGTTGTAAGCCGTCGCCCCGATGAAAAAGCCATAGTTGACAATGGATTTCTCCCTAGCGCGCTGCAATTTGTCCGCCAGAGTTGCCCCATCGACTGTGAGGGGTTTGGTGTTAGGCATTTCCAAAAAACTGGTCACCCCCCCCTTAGCACAGGCATAGCTAGCCGTCTGCAGGTCTTCCTTGTACTCCAAGCCTGGTTCCCGAAAATGTACCTGGGGGTCAATCACCCCTGGCAACAACGTCAAGCCCCTGCCGTCAATGACCCGATCGGTCTCTACTGTAATCTCCGTCCCTATTTGGGCAATCTTTTCCCCCCTTACCAACACATCTAACTGTGGCAATTCCCCCGTAGGCAGGAGCACTTGACTGCCCTTAATTACCAAATCCTGCATAGCAATCCACCTTGACTGCGTTTATTGTAATGTGCTAGAGTTTTAGACCGTTGACAAAATAGCCCCTATGCCCACGATTCAGCAACTGATTCGGAGTGAGAGAAGCGCCATAAAACAAAAGACCAAGTCCCCTGCCCTCAAAGCTTGTCCCCAGCGGCGGGGGGTCTGCACCAGGGTATATACCACAACACCGAAAAAACCCAATTCTGCTCTACGCAAGGTAGCCCGCGTCAGGCTTACCTCTGGTTTTGAAGTGACGGCTTACATCCCTGGCATTGGTCACAATTTGCAGCAGCACTCCGTAGTCCTGATTCGGGGCGGACGGGTGAAAGACTTACCTGGTGTACGTTACCACATTATTCGCGGCACTCTGGATACAGCAGGCGTGAAAGACCGCAAGCAAGGGCGTTCCAAGTACGGGGCAAAACGACCCAAACCAGGGCAAGCCGCTGCTCCCGCTGGCAAGAAGAAATAGGAGGTGAGAAATGTCCCGCCGCAATCGCGCTGTTAAACGTGTCACTCCCCCGGAGCCTGTCTACAACAGCCGTCTCGTAAATATGCTGATTAAAAGGCTCATGCTCAATGGCAAACTGGCGCTTGCTTCCCGCATTGTCTACAAAGCATTGGATTTAGTGGGACAGCGTACAGGCAATCCCCCCCTTGAAGTGTTTGAGCGGGCAGTGCGTAATGCCACACCCCTAGTGGAAGTAAAAGCAAAACGGGTGGGGGGAGCTACCTACCAAGTGCCGATGGAAGTGCGCAGCGATCGGGGAGTTTCCCTGGCTCTGCGGTGGATTATCCAGTATGCCCGCCAGCGCAACGGCAAGGGGATGGTGATCAAACTAGCAAATGAAATTATGGACGCTTCTAACGAGACAGGGGGAGCCATCCGCAAGCGGGAAGAGACCCACAAGATGGCAGAAGCTAACAAAGCCTTTGCTCACTACCGCTACTAAAATGAGATTGTGCTATTCTTTATACTGGTTTAAGATTTTCGCCCTTTGACGAGGAAAACAACGTGGCAAGAACTATCCCCCTAGAGAGAGTACGCAACATCGGTATCGCCGCCCACATTGACGCGGGTAAGACGACCACAACGGAACGTATCCTGTTCTACTCTGGTCTCATCCACAAGATGGGGGAGGTGCATGAGGGTACGTCGGTGACCGACTGGATGGCCCAGGAGCGGGAGCGGGGCATCACAATCACGGCAGCAGCGATTAGTACAGCCTGGACAATTCGCGACCCCAATAACCCCAGTCAGCCCCTGCCGGGTGCGCCAGAGCACAAGATTAACATTATCGACACCCCTGGTCACGTTGATTTCACGATCGAGGTAGAGCGATCGATGCGGGTACTGGATGGGGTGATTACAGTGTTGTGCTCTGTGGGAGGAGTACAGCCCCAGACAGAGACAGTATGGCGACAGGCAGACCGCTACAAGGTACCCCGTATTATCTACGTCAACAAGATGGACAGAACGGGGGCTAACTTCTTCAAGGTGTATAACCAAGTGCGGGAGCGGTTGCGGGCTAACGCTGTGCCCATTCAGATTCCCATTGGCAGTGAGTCTGACCTCAAGGGCATTGTAGACCTGCTCAGGATGAAGGCATACATCTACTACGATGAGCTGGGCAAGGACATCCGCGTAGAAGAGATTCCCGCCGAGGTAAAGGAAGTAGCAGAAGAATACCGCGTCAAGTTAGTAGAAGCGGTAGCGGAGACTGATGATGACCTAATGACCAAGTACTTGGAAGGGGAAGACCTAACAGAAGAAGAAATCAAGGTTGCTCTGCGCAAAGGGACTATCAATGGCACGATCGTGCCCATGCTGTGCGGTTCTTCCTTCAAGAACAAGGGGGTACAGCTTTTGCTAAACGCAGTGGTGGATTATTTGCCCTCCCCGATCGATATTCCTGCTATCAAAGGGAAGCTACCGGATGGCACGGAGGTAGAGCGCAAAGCCAGTGATGAGGAGCCGATGTCTGCCCTGGCATTTAAGTTAATGAGCGACAAATTTGGTGATTTGACCTTCGTGCGTATTTACTCCGGCGTGATGAGTAAGGGTTCCTACGTCCTTAATGCCAGCAAGAACAAGAAGGAACGGGTATCGCGCCTAGTGGTACTGAAGGCAGACGAGCGCATTGAAGTCGATGAGCTGCGGGCAGGGGACCTAGGGGCAATCATTGGTTTGAAGGATACCACTACAGGGGACACTCTCTGCGATGAAAATGCGCCGGTCATTTTGGAATCCCTGTTTATCCCCGAGGCAGTCATCTCTGTGGCAGTGGAACCCAAGACCAAGGCAGACATGGACAAGCTCTCCAAGGCACTGCAAGCACTTTCCAAGGAAGACCCCACCTTCCGTGTCTCCCTGGATACAGAGACTAATCAGACTATCATTTCGGGGATGGGAGAACTGCACCTAGAGATTCTGGTAGACCGCATGATGCGGGAGTTCAACGTGGAAGCCAATGTCGGTGCACCCCAGGTGGCATACCGTGAGACCATCCGTAAGCCTGTCAGCCGCGTAGAGGGCAAATTCATTCGCCAGAGCGGTGGTAAGGGGCAGTATGGTCACGTAGTCATTGACCTGGAGCCAGGGGAGCCAGCTAGTGGTTTTGAGTTTGTCTCCAAGATTGTGGGTGGGGTAGTACCCAAGGAATACGTGCCCGCTGTGGAGCAGGGGATCAAAGAGACCTGCGAATCCGGTGTTTTGGCAGGTTATCCCCTAATTGACATCCGCGCTACCCTGGTTGACGGCTCCTACCACGAAGTGGATTCCTCGGAAATGGCATTTAAGATTGCGGCATCAATAGCCTTGAAGGAGGCGGTGATGAAAGCTTCACCGGTTCTCTTGGAGCCGATGATGAAAGTAGAAGTAGAAGTACCAGAAGACTACATTGGTACTATAATAGGTGATCTCAACTCACGGCGCGGACAAATTGAAGGACAAACCGTAGAGATGGGGATCGCCAAGGTGACAGCGAAGGTTCCCTTAGCCCAAATGTTTGGCTATGCGACGGACATTCGCTCCAAGACTCAAGGTAGGGGCATCTTCACTATGGAGTTTAGCCACTACGAAGAGGTACCTCGGAATGTTGCCGAGACCATCATTGCCAAAAGCAAATCTAAGGAATAACACATAGTAGGAAGGAAGGGACAACTCAAACAATGGCACGCGAAAAATTTGAACGGAGTAAGCCTCACGTTAACATTGGCACGATCGGTCACGTTGACCACGGCAAGACTACTCTGACTGCGGCTATTACCATGACCCTAGCGGCAGCAGGGAAGGCGAAGGCGAAGAAGTACGATGAAATCGATGCCGCTCCGGAAGAGAGAGCACGGGGGATTACCATTAACACTGCCCACGTGGAGTACGAAACAGACAAGCGGCACTATGCCCACGTTGATTGCCCTGGTCATGCTGACTATGTGAAGAACATGATTACGGGGGCAGCTCAGATGGATGGGGCAATTTTGCTGGTATCGGCGGCGGACGGACCTGAACCCCAAACGAGAGAGCACATTCTCCTTGCGCGCCAGGTAGGTGTTCCCCGTATGGTGGTATTTATGAACAAGGCAGACCTGATGGAGGGAGAGGAAGAGCTAGTGGAGCTAGTGGAGCTGGAAATAAGAGAGCTGCTTAGTTCCTACGGCTTTGATGGGGACAACGTGCCTATCATCCTGGGTTCTGCCAAGAAAGCGCTCGACCACATGATTGAGAATCCCAACACGCAGCGGGGGGAAAATCCCTGGGTGGATAAGATTTGGGAACTGATGGATGCTGTGGATGAGTACATTCCCACGCCGGAGCGGGATATTGACAAGCCCTTCCTGATGGCGGTAGAAGATGTATTCTCCATCACGGGTCGTGGTACTGTGGCTACGGGGCGGATCGAGCGCGGTCGCGTGAAACTGGGTGACCAGGTAGAACTGGTGGGCATCAAAGAAACCCGCAGCACGACAGTCACGGGGATTGAAATGTTCAAGAAGACCCTGGAAGAGGGGATTGCAGGGGATAACGCTGGTCTCCTGTTGCGGGGTATGCAAAAGGACGATGTCCAGCGGGGTATGGTGCTGGCTAAGCCCGGTTCTATCACGCCCCACACAGAGTTTGAAGCACAGGTCTACGTGCTGACAGAAAAGGAGGGCGGTCGCAAAACTCCCTTCTTTGCAGGTTATCGTCCCCAGTTCTATGTGCGCACCACGGACGTGACGGGTACGATCAAGTCCTTTACGGCTGACGATGGCAGCCCTGCTGAAATGGTAATGCCCGGTGACCGCGTGAAAATGACGGTGGAACTGATCAACCCGATTGCTATCGAGCAGGAAATGCGCTTTGCTATCCGTGAAGGTGGTCGCACCGTTGGTTCTGGTGTGGTAACCAAGATTCTGAAGTAGTATTACCTGTAGTTACAGGGAGGTTAGACCAGCCTTAAGATAATACTCTAGGGTTGGTCTACTTTATTTTGGAGAGGGTAGCAGCTTTAGGGTTAGATGTAGGACGGAAGCGCATCGGGGTAGCGGGCTGTGACGGTCTAGGACTGTTTGCCTGGGGCATTACCACGATCGAGCGCAAGACTTGGGCGCAGGATATGGCGCAGCTGGCACAGATTATCAAGGAGCGGCAGGTCAACGTGCTGGTGGTGGGTCTGCCCTACAATATGGATGGCAGTTTGGGCTACCAGGGGCGGCAAGTACAAAAATTTGCCCAGCGCTGTAGTGAATGTCTGAAATTGCCGGTGGAGTATGTGGACGAACGGCTCACTTCCTACATGGCAGAGCAACTCCTACTGGAAGAGGGCATTTCCCCCAGGGAGTACAAGGCTTTGGTCGATCGCAAAGCGGCGGCAATTATTTTGCAGCAATGGCTCGATCAGCGGCGAAAATAGGGTAAATTCTTTATTATTATCTAGGGAAGAGGTATGGAGTCGGAAGTTGTTACTTTGAAGGACGAACAGGGGCGTTCCCTGTCCTGTATTGTAGAGAGAGTTTTTCCTGTGGGAAATGAGAAATATCTCCTACTCCAGCCTGTCGATCCCTGTGTCTACATTTTTGGCTGGGAGGGCGAGGGGGAAGAGAGTACCCTCAAGGACTTAGATGATGAAGAGCTGGATGTGATTTTCCCCACTGCCCAGGCGGTTTTGGCAGAGTTAAATCTCAATCTGTTGCGCACAGCTTTTAGTTTGACGGTGGAAGGGGATATACCTGAGCCGGAGGAAGACGAAATCTATGTTCTCAACGATGATGAGGAGAACTATGAAGAGTTACAGCAATTAGCCACTTTCTTCCACGAGGAGCAGGAATATGCCATTTTTGTTGCCCTGGACCCCATGATTTTCTTTGCCAAGTATAACGACAAGCATGAGTTAGAAATGCTAGGGGAGGAGGAGCTAGAAAACCTGCAACTACACCTGGAAGCCCTCATGATTGATGAAGAAGAAAACGGTTAGGTGGGGTAGGTGGTGGCTGTTTCTCCTGTGGGGATGGCTGGCAGGGGTACTGTGGCGGAGTTGGACAGCTGCTCCCAACAGTAGTGAACGGGTGGTGCGCCTCCATGTGGCGACTGATACCCCTACCAGGGTACTGCTACAGGAACTCAAGGCTCAGGGGTTGATCCGATCGATGTGGGCAATGCGTCTGTGGCTCAAGGTGACGGGGCAGAGCATCCAGGCGGGCACCTACGACTTCAGGGGGGATCAATCTCTGACCCAGGTGGCAGCGCAGTTGCAGAAGGGCTTTGTTGCTACCAATCGGGTCACCATTCCGGAAGGCTGGCGGATTGAGGATATGGCAGCCCACTTTGCCAAGTTGGGTTATTTCAGCAGCACAGAGTTCAAGCAGGCAACGCAGCGGGCTACTGCCTCCTATTTCCCTGCTTGGCTGCCGCCGGACGTGGATACCCTAGAGGGTTTTTTGTTTCCCGATACCTATGAATTCCCCCTGCAGGGTATAACTCCTACTGAGGTGGTGAAGATGATGACCGATCGCTTTGCTGCTGTGGCGCTACCCCTCTACCGCGAGCAAAATAAAACCAATCTCTCTTTGGTGCAGTGGGTGACCTTAGCCAGCATTGTGGAAAAGGAAGCTGTCTTGGACACAGAGCGCCCTACGATTGCGGGGGTATTTTGGCGACGCTTGCAAAAGGGTATGAAACTAGAGGCGGACCCTACGGTGGAATACGGGCTAAATATCAAACAAACCCAGGAGCAGCCCCTCACCCTAGAGCAGGTGCGTACCCCTAACCCCTTCAATACCTACCTCAACCCTGGCTTGCCCCCCCACCCCATTGCTGCCCCTGGCTTAGCCAGTCTGCAGGTGACCCTTGCCCCCCCCGAGACGGATTTTCTGTTTTTTGTCGCTCGTTACGATGGCAGTCATATCTTTAGCCGTACACTGGAAGAACACGAACAAGCTGTGCAAAAAGTAGCTAAGCAACTAGCGGGGCAATGAACATCTGGTCAAGCCTTGTAACCCTAGGGGGCAAGCTGTTGGTACCTGATTTGGTAGTGACGCAGCCGATTTGGTGTCTAGACGTGGCTATGTTGCAACAACGGGGTATCAAAGGCATGGTGCTGGATGTGGACAACACGCTCCTGGGGAATAGGGAAAGGGAAGTGTCCCCCGCTGTGAAACATTGGGTCAGTCAGGTGCGCCAACAAATGCCCCTGTGGTTGGTCAGCAATAACTGTTTCCACCACCGCATTAAAACTATTGCTGATTCCTTGCAGTTGCCTTTCTATGCCAATGCTGCCAAACCCTCGCGGCGCTGTGTGAAAAGAGCGATCGAGGCAATGGGGCTAGAACCTGCCCAGGTGGCTATGGTGGGCGATCGTTTGTTGACCGATATTGTGGTGGGCAATCGCTTGGGGATGTACACGATTTTAATCCAGCCTCCTGCCCCCGTAGAAGGGACATCTCGCCTGGTGCGGGAGGGGGAAGTGTGGTTAGCCCGCCTGTTTAACGCCAATTATCCCAGTTGTTATTGAAGATAGAGGTGTCAGGGAAGCTGGTGGGGTTGCCATTGCGGTTGAGGATTTGTTGTAATTCCTCTAGGAGGGGTTCCGAGCGGGGGAGGTCGTCCACGAGGGTGTAGGGGAAGATGCCCTTGCGCAGGGCAAAGTCGGCAGTGGTACCAGCCGCAGCCCCCGAGGACCATTCAAAACTGTGGACGCGATAGGCAGCAGCGGCAATGTGACTGGTAGCAATACTCTTACCCGCCACGATGAGATTGTCAATTTTTTGGGGGATCATGGCGCGGAGAGGAATTTGAAAGGGATAGGCTGACCCCTGGGCACGGCGCTCGCTAGGACGTTCCCGATTGCCTGGCAATTCCACAGGGTGTTTCTCCATACAGGGGTGAAAGTCGATGGCGTAATGCCCAATCCCTACGGAGTCGACAAAAATTGTGGAACGCGATCGTTTTGTCACCTGCTCTGGTTTGACCTCTCCCCTAATGACAGTAGCACTCTCCAAACCTGCCAAAATTGCCATCACACTGCGGTACTGTTGGGGGGTCAGGACTTGGCGGTAGTAGGGGTCAGTGTAATCGCGGCGGGAGATGTCCAATTCTGTGACGCTGAATCCCTGGGGATGCCCCCAACCAGGACGACCGATGATACGGCGACTCTCACGGATGTAAGGGTACTTAGACAAACCATGGGCGGTGTTCATGGGGCTGTCGAAACCCTCTAGGTAGCGGATGTAGGGGTAGGGCTTCTTGACCCCATCCCCTAACTGGGAATCCGTTGTGCCGGAGTGCAACCAGTGAAAGTAACCTTTGGCAAGGAGTTCCCCCTGGCGCAGAGTTTCTACCCGCAATCCCCCCTGCCAGCCCCCTGGTTGGAGTTGCCCCAATTGCTGCAGTTGTTCCCTAGTGTAAATGAGGTTGTCTTTGCTAGTGCCAGGGCGGTAGTCGTTGCCCCATGTCCAGTTCTGCATGGAAATATCCCCCACCACGATCGCGTCATCCCGCTTGAAGTCGGCAAAGGGGAAGTTGCGTTCAAACCGTTCGGGGGTAGGGGTAAAGATGCGGCGGTAGGTAAAGACAAAGGGAAAGCTAGCCAGACTGGGCAATTCGTAGCTGTAGTAGGGGGCATAGCGCTGGTAAAAAGGCGGTAGGGGAATGTCCTGGGGGGTAGCAGTGGCTTCCATCGCAAAGGTATAGGTGAAACCCTGGGTGCAGTAGGGGTCGGGGGTGCTACTGGAAGAAGAGGGTTCTAAGACCGATCGGGCATCGATCCCTAACCTGTAGGGCACATCGGCGAGGGCAACGATTTCCCCTGTTTCTGTAGCTTCAATAACAAACTGGGGGATGATGCGGGTAACCGTCTTGGTAAAGCGGGGGGAGTTTTCATAGCTGTAAGCCTCTGGCAGCAGTTCTGAGAGAGGAAAGGTGTTGAGGGGAGGAGCACCGGGCGCTGGTTGGTGGGTAATGACAATTGCCGATCGGATTTGCCGATCTTTAATCTCCAGGTCTTTCACCACCGAGGAAAATAGCAGATGCAGTTTGCCCTTGCCTTTTTGTGCCGCCTCCTGGAGCATGGCAAGAATAATCTCATGCCCGTCTTTGGGGAAAAAGCAGGAAGCACTCACCCAGCATCCCCCCGGATTCTGCCTGCCGTAGCGTTGGGCAATGCGCTCCCGTAACTCGCGATAACCCCGATCGAAAAATAACTGCTCCCGTTGGGTCGGTCTTTCATCGAGGGCGGCAGTGCCCTGGGCAGAAATCTGTCCCCCCACCCAGTCCGTGATCTCCGTCATACACACCGTCCTGCCCGCTAGGAGAGCTTCATAGGCAGCCCCTGACCCCGCTAGCCCGCCCCCCACAATCAAAATGTCACAGCGCAATTCCCGATCGATTTGCTGTCCCCCAGAGGGCAATGCTGCCAATGCCAAAATGACACCTGCCGGCAGCCAGCGCCGCCATAAAATTTTTCTTCTCACTGCTAGTCCAGTTCTCCCAAGATACGAAACCGAATGTGATTGATCGCCAGGGAGCCAATGGATAACTCCCCTGGGTCGATCGTTTCAAAGGGAATGCCCTTGCCTAGCTCCACATGATACCAGGGTAAGCCCATAAAAAAGCGGGTAGGGTAGGGAGGGCGACCGGTGTCATCGGGATTGGATTCCAAGGGCACCCATCCATAGCCCGGCAGGTAAAACTCCAGCCAGACGTGATTGTAATACTGATGCAGGACTACTCCCTTGTGTTCCAAAAATTGCGGGCATTTGTAACGCCCCACCGTGCGACAGGGGATACCGTTGAGCCGTGCCAGGGCTAGCAGCACCCCCACATATTCACCGCAACTGCCGTAGCCCCGCCTTAACACCACATCAGGACTGTCAAAGGACTCCATGCGGTACTCTAACCGATCGTACACATAGTTGCGAATATTGAGCATTTTGGTCACCATGTCCTGGGCATCCCCTACTGCTTCCCTTGCCGCTTCCTGCACGATCGGGTGGTCCATACTGAGGTCATCATCGTCGACCAGATAGCGGGCTTGCAGTTCTGGGGGAATGGGTTGGGACTCTAATTGGGTGGTGTCAATTTCATACTTGATGCCCCGCAGTTCTAACACCGCCTTCCAGCCAAAACAAAAGCGCTGCTGCGGCAACAGTTTCCCCAACTGAAAGACTGCCACCTTTTGGTCTTCTAGGGTCTCCGTCTGGAAGGGATGCCCCATAAAACTCACCGATCGCAGTTTTTGCCTGGGGGTAGTGGCGGGTAGGGCAATTTTCCAAGTCAGGTTGTCGATCGTTTTTGGCTCCTCCGGCAGAATCTCCTCCACATAGGTCATTTCCACCAAATAGCCGTTGGAGAGAGTGTATTTGCCCTGGGGGATAATCACCTGGGGATAGATAAAGGACTTATCCCGCTCCCCTATGTCTGGGTGGCGGGGGTCGTTGGGGTTATCACGGATGTAGAACTCTTTGCCACTTTGCAGGACATAGAGACGGTCTTTGTGGAAATCCAAGCCCTGGGGGTGGGGGTAGGGAGTGAGGGCACGGTGACGGATATAACCCGTTTTGGTGTCCAAGCAGTAGATGGTCTCCTCCAAACTGTCAGCTACCCACAATTCCTGTCCCCGCAGAGTCAATTTTTCCTCCCCCTGCCCAGGGGCGGGCATGCGACGGAGTAGGTTACGGGTGGAGCGCCCAAACACCAAAATCTCCCCCTTCCTGCTGCAACTGACGTACACCCCCCCTTCCGATACCGTAATCCCCTCTACAATTTCTGGCAATTCCAAATATAGCTGCAAGCTAAAGTCCCCCCATTGACAGTAGTTGATCTGCCTGCCCCGCACTACCCACACCGTCTGCTCAGTAATCGCCAAGTCCGTCACATCCACAAATTCCCGCGTCGTCAGTTGGTTGATCACCATCGTGCTCTCCGTTTGGGGGTCGATCACCAGCAAGTAGCCACGATAACTATCGACACAGACCGCTTTCCCCTGATACCAGGCTAGTCCGCGCAAACTATAGGCAGGATAGGGATAGATGGGGAGCATAACTAATCCGTCAACAGCTAGTCTTTAAGATACTGCAAAATTAGCGGTGCCTAAGTTCAACACAAACAGACACCCAAACCTACCCCAGGGATGTAACAGCCAATTCATAATGGCGGTAAATATACTCCATCAGTGTTGCTAAACCAACAAAAATACGCCAAACCCTGGGCATCAGTTCTAAAATAACTACGATGTCTCATGTGGCAAGATGGCTTTAGCAGTTGGTGTAATTGAAACGCAAGGATTTCCTGCTGTCCTGGCAGCAGCGGATGCCATGCTCAAAGCGGGGCGGGTGACCCTTGTTAGTTTTGAAATGGCGGAAAGTGCGCGCTTTTTCGTGGCGGTGCGGGGGATCGTAGCGGAGGTGAAACGAGCGATGGCAGCGGGAATCGAAGCTGGCAACAACTCCCATGGCGGTCAGGTCATCACCTACTACATTATTCCTAACCCTACCGACAATGTGGTAGAAGTGTTACCCATCAACTTCAGTGATAAAGTGCAGGCATTTATTGAGAACTAAACAGGAGAAGAAAGAATATGGCAGGTCAACAGGCAGTGGGTGCATTGGAAACTAAGGGCTTTCCAGGGGTCTTAGCTGCAGCCGATGCAATGGTCAAAGCAGGTCGGGTCGTCCTAGTGGGCTACTTGCGCTGTGGTAGCGCCCGCTTTTGTGTCATGATCCGCGGCGATGTCTCGGAAGTAAAAATGGCGATGGATGCTGGTGTGGCAGCAGCGGAAAGTTGCTACGGTGGTGTCCTGGAATCTTGGGTGATCATCCCCCGTCCCCATGAAAACGTGGTGGCAGTGCTACCGATCGATTTCTCCGCCAATGTGCAAAAGTTCAGGGAGTCGGTAGAAGGTCTGCGGTTGGCAGGCAGTCAATAGTCCCCTGCAGATAGGTAATTGCCCGTCCTGCCAGTAACACCCGTTCCCCCCTTAGCTCCCCCTCGAGGTAGCCGCCCCGGTAGGAAAGTTGGCGGGCAGTTAATTTTTGCCTACCTAGCTTTTCGCACCAGTAGGGCAGCAGGGTGCAGTGGGCAGAACCCGTCACAGGGTCTTCCGCAATACCTAACTTGGGGGCAAAGAAACGACTGACAAAATCCACCCCCTCCCCCCTAGCAGTGACAATTACTCCCCGCAAATCCAGCTGTTGCAGTAATGCTAAGTTAGGCTGCAGATTGACGATCGTTTCCTCTGACCCATAGACCACTAAATAATCATTACTGCAGAGCACCTCTAGGGGCATTTCTCCCAGGGCTTTCACCAACAGGGGCGGGTAGGGGCAGGGTCGAGGCGGCAAGGCAGGCAAATCCAAAGTGAGGAAATCCCCCTCTTTCCTGACAGTTAATGCCCCACTTCTAGTGTCAAAAGTGATCGCTTCTCCCCCATACTGCCTGTGATGAAACAGAACGTGAGCCGCCGCCAGGGTGGCATGACCGCATAAATCTACCTCCGTTGTAGGGGTAAACCAGCGCAGTTCCCTCCCCACCACAAAGGCAGTCTCCGACAGGTTATTCTCCTGGGCAATAGCTTGTAAAACCCGATCGGGTAACCACTCCTCTAAAATACAAACGGCAGCAGGGTTGCCTGTAAAGAGACGATCGGCAAAGGCATCTACTTGGTAGAGGGGAATCATGCCAGGGATTTGACGTGCAGTTCTTTGAGTTGTTTTTCTGTCACCTTGGAGGGGGCATCGGTGAGTAAGTCTCTTGCCTGCTGGGTTTTGGGAAAGGCAATTACATCCCGAATTGTGTCTACCCCCGCCAACAGCATAACTAAACGATCGAGACCATAGGCAATACCGCCGTGGGGGGGCGTGCCAAAGTCAAAGGCATCGAGTAAAAAGCCAAACTTATCCCGCGCCTCCTCGGGGGAAAGACCGATGGCAGCAAATACCTTCTCTTGGATGTCCCGCTGATAGATGCGCAGGGAACCGCCCCCCACTTCTATACCGTTGACAATCAAATCGTAGGCAAGGGCACGGGTTTCTAGTCCTAGGGGTTTGCCATCCCGCAGGTCTTCAGGGTTAGGGGAGGTAAAGGGGTGATGTAGAGCTTCCAGGCGTTGCTCCTCCTCATTCCACTCAAACATGGGAAAATCCGTCACCCAGAGAATGTTGATCTTGTTTTCATCAATCAAACCCAACTCCTTCCCTAGTGCCAACCGCAGCCGACTGAGGGATTCATTGACAATGGCACGCTCGCCTGCCCCAAACAGCAACAGATGTCCTGCCTCTGCCTGGGTTCGCCGTAGTAACTCCTCCTTTACCTCTGGGGTCAAACTGTCCTTCAACGCCCCAATGGCATCGATCGTATCCCCAGGGCGTACACGGATAAAAGCTAATCCCTTGGCACCGTATTGGGCAACTAGGTTAGCGAGGTCTCCCCCTGGCTTGATGCGGGTATTAGAAATAGCGCTGTCTCCCCCTGGCACCGGCAAAACTTTGACAATCCCCCCTGCTGCCACCGCACTGCTAAACACCTTAAAACTGGACTGGGCAAACAAATCCGAGACGTCCACCAATTCTAAGCCAAAGCGGGTGTCCGGACGATCGCAGCCATAGCGGTCCATTGCCTCTTTGTAGGTGAGACGGGGAAAAGGTGGCAGGTCAATGCCCTTAATTTTCTGGAAGATGTGGCGGATCAGACCTTCGTTCAGCTGCAGGATTTCCTCCTGGGACATGAAGCTCATCTCCATATCCAGCTGAGTAAACTCCGGCTGCCGATCGGCTCTTAAGTCTTCATCCCGAAAACAGCGGGCAATTTGGTAATAGCGGTCCCAACCCCCTACCATCAACAACTGCTTGAACAGCTGGGGTGACTGCGGCAGGGCATACCATTCCCCTGGGTGCACACGGCTGGGTACGAGATAGTCCCTCGCTCCTTCGGGCGTCGATCGACAGAGGATGGGGGTTTCCACCTCCCGAAAACCACACTCGTCTTCCAAATAACGGCGGATGACTTTTACTACTTCACAGCGCAAATGCAAATTTTTTGCCAATCTTTCACTGCGCAAATCCAAATACCTATACTTTAGGCGCAATTCTTCCCGGACCTCGTCAGTGTCGGAGATGAGAAAGGGCAAAGAGCGGTGCACAGGGTTGAGGATTTCAATCGTATCGGCGTAAATTTCAATCTTGCCGGAAGCTAATTTGGGGTTAACGGAGTCGAGGGGACGTGCCAAGACTTTCCCCGTTACCCGCACCACATACTCATTGCGCACCTGCCCCGCCACAGGATAGGAAGCGGGGGTACGACTGGGGTCACTCACTACCTGGACAATGCCGCTGCGATCGCGCACATCTAAAAAGATAACGCCGCCGTGATCACGGGTACGATCGATCCAGCCACAGACAGACACAGTTTGATCAATATGGGCTTCCTGAAGGTGTCCACAATAGTGAGTACGCATACGGTAAATAGGTCGGTAAACAGAACAATAACACTACAACGATGTGTCCCTATAATAGCCTTTAGCGTCCCCTGTCCCCTAGCTTTATGTCCATAGAATCCTTTGTCCTGTTGGAGGTGATCGCCTTCGTCGCCTCCCTGGTGCAGGCTTTGGTGGGATTTGGTTCTTCTCTCATTGCAGTGCCAAGCCTGTTACTCCTCCTCGACAACGCCAAGGTTGTGGCGCCCTTGGTCACTCTCTCTGGTCTGGTGATCAACTCCCGTTTGGTGTTTAGTTTGCGGCAATATTTTCGCGCCCAGTATCTCCTACCCCTGGTTTTGGGAGCAATTTTAGGTATTCCCTTTGGCGTTTTGATTTTGGATTACACCCCCCTTGATGTGCTCAAACTGGGGTTGGCGGTGTTGATCATTTCCTACTCAGTTTATTCTTACCTGCAGCCGGATGTCCATCTCCATTTGTCTAACTGGTGGGGTATGGCGGTAGGCTTTGTCGCTGGTTGTTTGGGAGCGGCTTTGAGCAGTAATGGTCCCCCCCTGGTGATTTGGGCAAGTTTACAGGATTGGAACAAAGAGGAGTTCCGCAGTAATTTGCCTGCTTATTTTGGTATCACAGGGATCATTTCTTTGCTGGCTTACCAGGTCTCAGGACTGCTCACCTTCCCCGTCTGGCAATACTTTTTCTATACTATCCCTGCCTCCGTCGCCGGCACCTTCATTGGTGAATATTGGGGGGGGAAAATCCAACCCGATCGGTTCAAACAAATCATCCGCTTGCTGTTAATCTGTCTGGCGGTAGTCATGCTAATTTCCGATCGGTTCTATCACTACTCGTAGGTCAGGCGGTGGGAGATAAAATCCGGTGGTTCTACATGGATTGTCACTCTAACGGGGGCATAGTTACTGTCAAGGATTGCTTCAATTTTGTCGGTAATTCTATGGGCAGTAGCTATGTCTTCCACCGCAACTACAATGTGCATTTCAATGAATACCTGCTGTCCCAGGATGCCCCTAGAAGCTATGTCGTGACAGTTAATTACCCCCTCTACCGCCATCACAAGGTCGTAGATTTTTTCGGGTGGAATAGCGGCTTGGTCAACCAATATGGGCAAGCTGGTACGGAAAATCTCGTAACCACTCCAGAGCACTAAACCCGTTACGGGAATTGCTACAATCACATCCAGCCACTGTAAACTGGGGGCACCCATACTGACAATAAAGAGGCTGACAATTACCCCGATCGTGATCCAAATATCTCCTAGGGTGTGGTGGGCATCTGCTAAGAGAATGGGGCTGTTAATTTGTTTACCAACGCGCCGTTCATACCAAGCGACAAAGATATTGACTGCCAAAACCACCAACAGTAGAACTAGGTCTGCTCCCCCCAAACGCACCGCATGTTTTTGTTCCCATAGACTGCTGACAGCACCCCGAATAATTTCCAAACAGGCAACCCCTAAAAAGGCAGCAATAGCGAAGGCTCCCACTGCTTCAAACTTGTGATGTCCGTAGGGATGGTCCCGATCGGGTTGGGGAGAGGCAAAGCGCACAGCAACTAGCCCTACAATGTTGTTGGCACTATCTGTTACACTGTGTAAAGCATCGGCAAACAAACTCAGGGAACCTGTTGCCCAACTTACCACCAATTTGAGGAGTAAAACTGCCAAATTTAACCCCAAAGTAATGAGTAAAACCCGTTGCACGATCGGGCGGTTATCAGCCTGCATTGACACCCCTCTTCTCCTCTAGTAAACAACTAAATACCTCACCGCCATCTGCCCATCTTGGGCAAAAGAACAACCGCCAAATGTGATGCGCAACTCTAGAATCGATCGGTCTGAATTGCACAGCGGTTTCTGGTAGTTGTAAAAACTCCGTCAAGGTGAGTGATCTTGTCATTGTTTGTACCATTCTGTTTGCCCCGCAGCTATCTCTCCTAGTTTACCTAATAAATTCCCAGGTATTAACAGACGCCCACTAGAAGTTGATAGAAATATGCAATAGGGTCACGGATTTGTTGATGGCTATAGTCACGATCGGTTCTCTTGCCCCAGCCAATTTTTTATCTGCTAAGTTTTGTTATCTTAGTTAAAGGATAATTACCTATAGTTTTATATGGAAATAACTGAGAGATCACCACTGCACCTTAAGTTGGAGGGAAGTAGTGAGTGGGACAGAACATTAGAAGTATTTCTGGGGTTGTTGGCTTTTATCCCCCCAGTGCGGGTGACTTTTCGTTGTGAAAAACTGGTAGATGATCATGCCACTTGTCAATTTTCCTGCTATGCTGCCATCTACAGGTTGCTTTTAGAAGGAGACGAGATGGTAGAGCCTTTATGTAAAAGTATTACTTTAGAGGAGTTTCTCCAGTTAGAAGAGACGAAGCCTGCTAGGGAATACATCGACGGTCACATTATCCAAAAGCCAATGCCCCAGGGAAAACATAGCGCCATTCAAACAGAGTTGGCTGCCATAATCAATACGGCACTTAAACCCCAAAAATTAGGCAGAGCATTTGCAGAACTACGTTGCACGTTTGGAAATCGATCGATCGTGCCAGATATAGCAGTTTTTAGTTGGCAGCAAATTCCCCGCGACCAAAATGGTAAGATTGCCAATGCTTTTGCCATTGCTCCTAACTGGATAATTGAAATTTTATCGCCCGAACAAAATCAAACAAGGGTAACAAAAAATATTGTCTGCAGTCTCCAGTATGGTACAGAGATGGGCTGGTTGATTGACCCCGCTGAGCAGACTATTTTTGTCTATGTTCCCGACCAACAATTACAGATTTGTGACCAAATAGACCAACAGTTGCCTGTCCCCCCCTTTGCCGAGGTGTTGCATTTAAGTTTAGGTACCGTATTTGAGTGTTTGCAGCTATAGCTAAATTAAAAGCGATTCTCCCACTCGATCGTTAAACTGTTATTGCCCCGCAAATCGGTGTTGGTTCTGATCAGAGTATTGGGGTCAACGCGATAGCGGAGGGTGTAGTTGGTGTTTTGGGAGGGGTCGTTGATCACACCACGAATGGAGAGGGAGAAATCTCTGCCTATCTCGATCGCTCCTTCAGCGGCTAGCCCTAGGGCGGAAGTGCGGCGACCATCATTGCCTACCGTCACGGGACTGAGATTGAACTCCGATAGACTCAAAACATCGCCGATGGCATCCTGCAGGAAGGAAACTACTGTTCCACCCGCCAAGTTCACCAAAGTTGTCGTGGGGTCACCCCCCGTCTGCGTCAATAAACCACCGCCAATCAGCGCCAAAATTTCGGAGTTGGTGCGGGGTGGGCTACTGCGCAACTCGATCGTGGGATTGCTGGCTCTGCCCGTGACTGTGGCTTGCATTTGCAGGGTTCTCTGCGCCCCTAGATTGCTGACAGGAATGGCACTGGGGTTAAAGGCATCGAAGGGGGATGGCTCAATGGGCGGACGCACCACCTCGGGCACTACACCTAAAACCCTCACGTTCAGGTTGGGGTCTAAGCCCTGGCTGGGTACAAACTCCGCAAAACTGTCAAAGGAACGATCGAGGCGGAAGCGGGCTGATATGGCGTTTACTTGTCCCCTGGTGATGGCAATTTTGCCAGCGGGGCGGATGTCGTTGATGCTGCCGTTGACTTCTACCTCTCCCCTGCCGACGAAATTAAAGAGGGGGGCACGAGTGATTTGGATGTTCTCTCCTAGTTCTACTTTGAGATGGCGGAAAGCAAGAGGGGAGGGAGCTTTGCCGTTGCTAAGTCCATTGCGCTCGATCGTTTCTTCGGGCAAGAAAATCCGCCCGTTGGCGAGGGTGACTTTACCTGTGAGGACAGGGTTTTGCAGGGAGCCAGTCACAGTTACTTCCCCGTCAAAATTGCCGTTGTAGGTGTCTTTTAAGTCAAGGGCAAGTTTAGTTGCCGTCAGAGTCAGGGGATTTGCTTCTGTCAGGTTTTCATTGCTGATAGGAATCACCCCCTTGGCAGTCAGTTCCCCCTGGCTAAATCTGCCCCTGAGGTCAATATTAGCCCGATCGAGGTCAAATTCCACTTGTCCCTGCAGGTCGGTAATGTCTTGCGGCAGTCCTGCTACCTGAATGCGTGCCCCTGCTATTTTTGCCGTGCCTAACAGTTTCGGCTGTTTGGTGGTGCCACTGATGGCGATCTTAGCCTCTCCCTGACCTTCTAGCCAGCGCAAATTGGGAGTTAACAAATTAATAAACCCTAAGGCTTGATCCCTTACTTCTAGGTTCATTTCTAGCTTCGTGCCAGGGAAAACGTAGCCAATTGCTAAAGGAATATTCCCCTTTAGTTGCATAGGAGGTGCCCCTCCTAGGGATAACGTACTGTTGAAATTGAGTCTGCCTTGGCGGTAGGTGAATTCGGCTGTAATCGCCTCGATCGGTTCTTGGCTGATGGTGCCCTCTAGTAACTCTAGGGTGCCCTCTGCTTGAGGTTGCAGGATATTTCCCCCTAATTTAGCCTTACCCCTGACTTTGCCTGTCACTTCCACAGGGATTGCTTGTAAGAGGGGGAGGGGGCGCAGAGACTCAATGGGGAAATTTGCTAGTTCCAGTTCCCCCTGCATTTCACCCAGTTTGCCTGTTTGGGGATCAATTAAACTGACTTGGGCAGCCTTCAGTTCCCCCAAGGAATCACCCGACTGGAGGCGGGCACTGGCAATTTTCACCACACCGTTGCGATATTCTCCCTGCACTTTGATGTCATCGACGGCAAATTTACCGTATTCCCAATTCTTGCCCTCCAGGTTGACCTGTACACCTAACCCTGTCTGCTCTGTATTTTTGACAGTCACTTTGCCCGTGAGGGAACCTGCCAAATCCGTGAGGGGGGGGAGAGTATTTTGGCGGGCAGCGGCGATTTCCTGCTGGATCAGGCGCTGTTGGATTTGGAAGAAATACTGCAGTTGTTGGCTCAGGGGAGCTTGGGGCAATCCCACCTGGGGAAAGGGGGCTAAATCCTGACTGGCGGCGTAGCGGGGACGGGTTAATCCCTGGGCAAGGTCTGACCACTGCGCCCATTGCATAATCTGTGTGATGTCCTCTAGTTTGCCTGATTCGATCGTCAAACTGGCTTGCAGTCTGGTGGGGGCGGTGGGGGTGTAGGCAATGTCTAGGCTGTAGTTAGAAGTGCGATCGGCAGTGAGGGGAATAGTCAGCTGCCCGTCTCGTAGGAAGAAATTGCCGTCAGCGTAGGTGAAATTGCCACTTAGTTTTTCCCCTTGGATGCGCCCGTAGGCAGGACGATCGATAGTGAAACTCCCCACTGTCTGGAAGTTCTGACCTAAGTTGACCTCCCCTGTGCCTGCTAGGGTGCCGCTAAATTCTGTTTGCCCTAGGGCGGTTGCCACTAAACCCAAGGGGAAGTCTTCCACCTCTACCTGTAGTTTTTGGGGGGCAGTGGGGCGAGCAGTAGCTTTGGCTTCCCCTAGACGCAGGTCAAGGCTTTGGGGTTGCAGTTGTGGATTGAGGGCTAGGGCAATACGGTCTCTTTCCCCCCGTAAATCTACCTGTACTCCCCCCTGGTCAAAGCGAAAATCTCCTTCCAAAAGGGGGTCAAAGGCAATGCCTTGATAGGCAAGTCCCCTAAGGGTGGCTTTACCAGCAATTTGGGGCGCAAATATACTGCCGCTGAGGTTGCCAGTAAACTCCATCTTGCCCTCTGGAGTGGTGGTTCCCCCTGTAAAACCAATGTCTCTGCCCTGGAGAGTGGCAAATATTTGCAGTTGCTCCAGCTTACCCGCTACCTGTCCTACCAAGTCCAGCTTGCCTGTGAGAGTTTTGGGTATCTGGGGGAAAAGTGCAGTCAGGTCTTGGACTGGGGTGTTGCGGCTCTGTACCTGTAAACTCACCTCCCCTATCCCCTGGGGCAAATTGCGATCGTCCTTTTCTAGGGCAATCTCTCCCGTTGCTGTGAGCAGCTCCCCTACCTGGAGAGTCTCTACCACAACTTTCCTGCCGTCCCACTGCAATTCCCCCACCATCGTTTCCTTGACCTCTCCTAGACCCTGGGGTAGTTCTAGGTGTGCCTTCGCCTGGATGTCCTCTAGGGCAAAACTACCTGTGGGGCTAACTGCCTCTAATTTCCCCGCTACCTGGATTTGGGGCAGTTGCAGTTTGGCGCTGCGGAGTTGGGCAGACCAGCCTTTGTCTGTGAGCACCCCCTCCCCCGTGATTTTCCCCTCTGGAAGGTTGAGTTCTACCTTCTCGATCGTGGTTACTCCTGGCGCGATCGTGGCTTGGGCGCGGAAGGGATACTGGGCTTGGGGGGCTTGGGCATTGATGACCAGACTAAATTCTTCGGCTACCCCTGTCAGGCGGGCGCTAGCTTGCACCTTCCCCACCCCAAAGGGCAGTTCCACTCCGTAGAGCTGGGCGATTCCCTCCCCGTCCACGTCTTCTGCCAGGAGATGGACATCTAAGGTGGGCTGTTCTCCCAATACCAATTTGCCCTTCCCTTCTACTACCCCCACAGGGGAAGTTGCCTGTAACCGCTGTAACTCCCAAGTCCGCCAGTCCTGGGTAGCGATCGTCAATTCTGCCCCTTCTACCGTGACCCGATCGATCGTCAGCGGCTCCACCACCTTTGCTACACCAGAAAAGCTAGGATTAACCCCCTGCAACTTCCCTTGCACGCTGACTTTGCCCGCCAGGGGAACAGGAGGAGTATCTACTGCCAGGAGAGTTTGGGATTGCGCAAGGTCGAGGGTGGGAATAGCAAGGTCAATATCCGCACCTCTATCGGGGTTAATTTTGCCCTCTAATGTCAGGGGTATGTTTTGATACTTCGCTTGCAGTCCTGGGATAGTGGTAGTGATGCCATCGTAGAGGAGCTGTCCTGTAATTTCCTCTAGGGGCTGGGCTAAGCCAGGAATTGCTACTGCTCCCCCCTTTACCGTTATACTCCCCTGTACCTGGGGTTCCCTATTGGTCAGAAAACGCAGTCCGATCCTGCCATCTATTGTCCCCCCCAGGGTTTGGAAGGGTAGATCAGGCACAAAATTACCTGCCGCTACTAAACTGACCCGTCGGGACAGAACCTGCAAAGTACCCTGATTTTTGGTCAAATCCCAATCGTAGTCCAGTACCACTTGCCCCTGGGGTTTTTCCTTGGCAATGGCAGCCATATCCTCTGGCTGAAATCTCTGGGACCAGGTTGCTAATTTGATCTCCCCTCCTCCCCGCGCCACCACAGAATTGAGGTCATCCCACTGGCTTTCTATCTGTAGCCCATCGATCGCTACTATTTGTTTTGTTTTGTCGATCCCGATCGCTAGTCTGCCATCCACCACCTGGATTGTCTTGAGGTCTAACCAGGGGGGCAACTCCACTGTAATTGGCTCTTGGCTGAGGGCGGGTATCTCCCCCTTCTCGTTCTGGGGCAAAAATACCCGGGGGCGCACCAACTTTCCCCGCAGCTCTAACTTCCCCGATCGTTGTAATTCCCAGGGGTCGGTGTGCAACTCCAACCGATCGAAGACATAAAAATCTGGCAATGTAGCAGTGGGGGGGATCACAGTCCTCCCAAAATGCACCCCTCGGGGGCTGACAAAACTAATCTGACCTAGCTCGATCGGTCTTTGCAAGACCTTGGTCAACTCCGCCTGCAGCTGGGGCACCAACTTGGTGTTGAAGTAATAGCGCCCATACCAGATGCCCCCCAGGGCAGAAGCCGTAACCGTGAGGGCTAATCCCGCCGCTATTCGTCTGAGGGCTTGCACGTCACCTCCCTAACCCAGATACAAGAAGAGGACCAGGTACTTTCCTCGTTCCGTCCTGATCCCCTCTTTGGTTCGCTCCTCACACACCTACCATCCTAGATCATTGCCCCCTCTCCCACCATACAGATTTATGCACTAGGGTCTGCTTCCTCTTGCACAAATTTTTCCAGGAGGGGGAGAGCCTGGGCTGCTGCTTGCTGGTGCGCTTCTTTGATGCTGTTACCTGTGCCCCGTCCCCAACAGCGATTTTGTAGCCACACTTCCGCCACAAAGGGAGGCTGATTGTGTACCAGACGGTATTCCGGTAGTTGCTTCCAGTGGGCTTGGGTCAATTCCTGCAGAGCTACCTTGTAGTTGCCAAAGGCGGGTTTACTTTTCAAGGGGGGAATGAGCCGCTCCCAATGCCGATCGAGCCAGGGGCTGATCAAACTAAAGTCCTTGGTGGACAGATATAGTGCCCCCACCATCGCCTCCAATCCGTTTGCCAACACCGATCGCATTTTCCCCTCTGTCCTTGTCCCATCGGGGGCTGTGAGGATAAACCGATCGAGGTTATAGCTATCGGCAATTTGCGCCAACACCCGATCGCTGACCAGCTGATTGCGGAGATTGGTCAAATCCCCTAGAGAACTACGGTGGTTGTGGTAGAGGTACAGCGTCACCTCCAGCCGAATAACACTGTCGCCACAGAACTCCAAATAGTCATTATTTTCACCACTATAGCTGGGATGAATCAGCGCCAAATCCAACAACTCCCAATTCACTTCGCTTTTCTGGGGCACAGGTAAGCGATCGAGTAAATGGTGCAACTCCTGCAGGCGCTGGGGTGGTATTTTGGTCATTGCAACTGGAGAAAAGCTGCCAACTCTTTTACCAGTCTAGGACACCACCGCCGCACCTCTGACACCCATTCCAAATCAGCATAGCGTTGATCTAGCCCCAACACCGCTACCCAGTTACTTTCTGCCTCCCCCCGCTTTCCCTGCTGCCAGAGCATCACAGTCAACGCCGCCCTTGCCTCCGCCCAGTAGGGATATTTGCGCGCCAAATTCCTAACACGGGTAACCGCCTCCCCCTCTCTCCCTAGTTGGTACAGCGCTAGTGCCACATTTACCTGACTGATTGCCAATTTGGGGTCTAGCTCCGTCGCCCGCTGGTAGTAAAGTAGTGCCGCATCCCATTCCCCCTTGCCCGCGTGGGCATTGCCCAGATTATTGTAGGCGTAGGCATCCTGGGGTCTCAGCTCCAGCACCCTGTTGTAGTCTTCTATCGCTTTATCCCACTGCCGCAGTCTTTCGTAGGCAATTCCCCGCTGGAGGTAGGCATCCGCTGCCTTGGGATTGATGGCGATCACCCGATCGAAATCCGCTATCGCCCCCTGGCGTAACACCCCTGCTTCCGTGTCTGCCCAAACCCCTCCCCAGGAGAAGCCCAGGCACAGTACAAGCACCAAAACCAGGAACAGTCTAGCCAATGCGGGTGTTGATGTAGTTGTAGGCATCGATCGAGCTTGGCTTGGTAAAGAAATCCGTGGAGGTAGCGTACTCGCCCAGGACACCGAACCTCGCCCCTTCCGCCTCCACCACCTTCAAAAATGCAACCCAATCAGCAATGCGGGCTGCCTGCTGCAGGTTGTGGGTGATGATCACCACCGTAAAGTATTTTTTGAGCTGCGTAATCAGGTTGTCAATACGGATACTAGAAATGGGGTCAAGGGAAGAACAGGGTTCATCCATGAGAATAATTTCTGGCTCCAGGGCAAGGGTCCTCGCTATACACAGGCGTTGTTGCTGCCCCCCCGACAGTTGCAGGGCATTCATCTTCAAGCGGTCCTTCACCTCATCGTAGAGACCCACCAAGCGCAGATATTTTTCCACCTGGTCAGAGATATTCCCCCGAAAACCATTCACCCGCAACCCCAGGGCAATATTTTCATAAATGGAAGTGGGGAAAGGATTAGGACGCTGAAACACCATCCCCACCCGGCGCCGCAACTCGATCGGGTCAATTTTGCGCACATCCTCCCCGAACACCCGAATTGCCCCTGTGATCTGGGTAGTGGTGATCATGTCATTCATGCGGTTAATGCAACGCAGGAGAGTAGTCTTACCACAGCCCGACGGACCAATAAAGGCTGTAACAGTATTGCTATAGATGTCCAACGTCACATTCTGAATCGCCGGGTTGATGCCGTAGAACACCGTCACATCCTCAAGGGCGATCGATACCCCCTCTCCCTGCAAAACCGTTCCCACCGTCTTTTGTTCAGGATTCATAGGTCTTTGACTGAAATAAATTAGCTGTAAACAAGGCTAGAGCACCCAAAATCAGCAGTATGGTTAAAAGGACAACGATCGCTGCTGCCGCCAGGGGTTCAGTCGTAGGCTTCGTTGCCCAGATATAAATTTGCAGCGGAATTGTTACAAACTGGCTTAAGAAAGGACCCCTCCCCTCTGGGTTGTTGAAAGGAGTAAAGGAGATAAGACCCAGGGAACCCACCACTGCCCCCAAAGCCGCTGTCTCCCCCATCGTCACCGTTGCTGCCAGTAGTACCCCCGAAGTCAAGCCCGAAAAGGCATAGGGAATAGCAATCCTCAAGATTACTTGGGACTTACTCATCCCCACCGCATAACCCGCATAGCGCAGAGTCGCCGGTACATTGCGTAGAGAAGCCCTGAATGTAGTAATGACAAAAGGCAGCGCCAGGATCGCCAAGGTCAGAGTACCCGCCAAAACCGACCTGCCCATCTTCATTGTCCTGATAAACAACTCTGTCCCCAGCACACCGTAGATAATCGTGGGAATAGCTGACAGGTTATCCAAGTTAATCTCCAGCAGAGTTTCCACCCATTGCACTACCTTCCTATTCCTGAACACCTTGAACAGAAAAATTTCTGCGTACTCCTCCAGGAAGATAGCTGCTCCCAACCCCACCACAATCAATATGACTAGCACCAGGAGAACCAGCCACAGATTACCCACCAGTGCCGCCAAAATACCCGCCTGCTCAGGGTCAGGGTCAGCAAACTGTGTGAAAAACTTTCCATTCAGGTAGCGAGCACCCTGGCGAAAATTACTGACTGTCAAAAAGAGCAACAACAGAAAGGTGGGTACAAGAGAAGCATAGGACAGCCCTGCAAAAATTGCCCCCCCCAACGCCCTGAGACTATCGTTCCTCTTGAACTCTATCCCTGTCATCCGCTCACCCAGGGCATAGAACGTCTCTTCCCCTGGTAAACTTCCTGTACCCTCCTCCACCTTAGACACCCCCAGGGATTCAATCTGCGCTGCAAACCGCCGCCGTGACAAGTTCCCCACTGAGTTCAGCGCAAACGTTAGTAAAAACAGCACCAGCCCTGTAGCAAACATGGACTTAAATTCTAGGGTGTCAAACCCCACTGCCGCCGTTGCCGCCTGAAAGATAAAAGACGCCACTGTCTGTCCCGCCTGCAAGGGATTAAAAGTAAATTGCGGTGTCAATCCCGATGCCAATACAGGAATCATCGTTTCCCCAAACGCCCGCGAAAATGCCAGGGTAAAAGCAGCAATCAGAGCAGGAAATACCGTTGGCAGGACAATATTTAGGATGTACTCATATTTACGCATCCCCAAACTATAGGCAGCCTCAAAGTAGGAACGGGGCACGGCATTGATCGCACTTACCCCAATTCCCAGTACCGTCGGCGTCACAAATAGCCCCACCAGCAATCCCGACACTAACAAGTTATAGGGCTGTATCTGGGGGAAGATTTTCTGTAAAGCTGGCGTAAAGCTAGAAAAAGCAAATGCCCCCAACACGATCGTGGGGACACCGGAAATCATGTTCAAAACGGGGGTGATAAAATAATTCAAACGTTTAGGTAAGTAGTGTGTCACCACCACAGACATTAACACCCCCAAAGGCGCTGCTACCGCCACGGCAATTAACGCCACTATGCTGGAAGCTATAATCAGGGAAATCACCCCAATTCTGCGCCTTTCACCCTCAGGCGGCTCAAACATCACCGTCCATTCCCGATCGGTGAAAAACTGCCAGATAGTAGCCCCTGCTGCCTTCCCCTCCTCTAAGTAGCTCCTGAAGAACTCAACAGAGTCATAGACCATAAAGACAATAATCGCCAGGAATACTAGGATGGGGATTGTGGCTAGGATGGCCGTAGTAAGAGCAAAGACCCCCTCCCAAAAGTTAACCACCCTGTGGTCACTAGCCCAGCGCCCCTTTTCCAGAGAGCCATTCCCCAATTCCGGCAGTTCTGGCGCTACCATAAATCAACCAAACTGACCTGAGATGTAATCCTTAGTGCGTTGTTGCGTAGGGCTGCCAAAAATAAAGTTGGTCTTGTCAAACTCCACAATCTCCCCTAGGTACATGAAGGCAGTGTAGTCCGACACCCTACTTGCCTGTTGCATATTGTGAGTCACGATGATAATCGTCACCTGGTTGCGCAACTCCTGGATCAGCTCTTCAATACTGTTAGTAGCAATGGGGTCAAGGGCAGACGTTGGTTCGTCAAACAGGATGATTTCTGGGGATGTGGCTAAAGTTCTGGCAATACAAAGCCGCTGTTGCTGCCCCCCCGATAGAGAAAACCCTGGCTTGTCCAGACGGTCCTTGACCTCGTCCCACAAAGCTGCGCCCCGCAGTGCCTTTTCCACTAACTCATCCAGGGTACTCTTGTTCTTAATGCCCCGAATCCGCAAACCGTAGGCAATATTCTCGTAAATACTCTTGGGGAAGGGGTTCGGCTTTTGAAACACCATCCCAATCCGCATTCTCACCTCAATGGGATCGACATCCTTCGCCATAATGTCCTGCCCCTCCAAGAGGATTTGCCCCTCATGGCGTGTACCAGGATAGAGTTCGTGCATGCGGTTGAAAGCCCGTAACAAAGTACTCTTGCCACACCCCGACGGACCAATTAGCGCCGTTACCTTCTTTTCCGCTATGGTCATATTGATATTCTTGAGAGCATGGAAGTTACCATAGTAGAAGTTAAAGTTGACAACCTCCGCTTTTACCTTATCCCGTGCGATCGTAGTCCGCTCCATGATGTTTGTCTGTTCCATTGCAAACTCACCCTACCACAATTCTTACCACTTAACACGCTTACGGAAGTAGATTCTTAAGTAGATCGCCAGGGCATTCATGGACAAAGTCATAACTACCAGTACCACTGCTGCTGCGCCTGCGTTTACTACACTAAATTCCGGACGCGGACGGGATACCCAGTCAAACACCTGAATTGGCATCACTGTAAACGGAGAAAATAGCCAGTCAAAAGGTCCATGTAGCCCCTCTCCCACCAGCTTAGGACTAAAGGGAAAGGGTGGTGGGAAAGTAATAAACGTCAGAGCACCGATCGTCACTAGAGGTGCCGCCTCCCCGATCGCCCGCGATAGACCCACAATGAGACCCGTCAAGATACCCCCCGCCGAAGCCGGTAGGATGTGGTCCCAAATCATCTGCCAGCGGGAAGCCCCGATCGCGTATACTCCCTCCCGCAGAGCCTGGGGCACCGCCTTTATCGCCTCCCGCGTAGTGACAATGATGATGGGTAAAATCAACAATGCCAAGGTAAGACCCGCCGTAGCAATTGTTTCTCCCAGCCTCAACTGGTATTTGAACAAACCCATTGCCAGCAGACCATAAATGATGGAGGGAACCCCCGCCAGGTTAGAGATATTGATCTCAATTATGTTTGACATCCACTTGGGAAAAGGAATAGGCAAGTCCCCTCGTCCAGCGTACTCCTCCAGGAAGATACCTGCTCCTATACCCAGAGGAACAGCAATAATAGCAGTCAACAAAATTACACAGAAAGAACCAATAATGGCAATCTTGATCCCTGCTACTTCAGGGTTAGAGTCAGGCACAGAAGTTAGGAAATTCCAAAGACCAGCTATACCCTGACCAAACAAACGTTTGCCCCCCTCCACCAGGAGCTTACCAATCAAAACTAACAAAACACCCAAACTAAATGCCAGAGAACCCAGACCGACGCCAATGAATATATTGTCCATCCGTTTTCTGCTTTTAATCCCCCGGCGAATTACCTGTATATCTACTAAATCAGGCATTTCGTTGGTCATTAGTAGGTCTCCTTATACTTCTTAATTAAGAAAAATCCCACCAGATTCAAAGCCAAGGTGATAATTGCTAAAGTTAAACCCGCCGCAAATATGCTCTCGTACTCCAGTGAACCAAACTCAATATCCCCCAGAGATACCTGCACAATAAAGGCAGAAATAGTCGCTGCCCCCTCCAAAGGATTCCAACTGTAAATTGCCTGCAGACCCCCCGCTACTGCCACGATCATTGTCTCTCCCACAGCGCGGGATACCCCCAGAATGTAAGCAGCTACAATACCAGAAAATGCCGCCGGCAAAACCACATTGATGGCCGTATTCAACCGAGTAGCCCCCAGAGCATAAGAACCCTCCCGCATCTGATTTGGTACTGCCCGCATAGCATCCTCTGCAATGGAACTAATAATGGGAATGATTGCTATACCTATAACTATTCCTGCACTGAGACGATTAAACCCCGGAATGTCCTGGTTAAAAGACCTGATCAAGGGGGAGATTACATTCAAGGCAAAGTAACCAAACACAACTGAGGGCACTCCTGCTAACAACTCCAAAATGGGCTTCAATGCTTCCCTCACCGATGGGATGGCAAACTCACTCAGAAAAATTGCCACAGTAGTCCCGATCGGTATCGCCACAACCAAAGCAATAAAAGAAGTCAGGAGAGTGCTGGATAGAAGAGTTAAAATGCCGAAGTGCTTTTCTTCAAACAAAACCGTCCACTGGGGATTAACTAAGTTGAAGAAGTCAGCAAATATATTGTCTATCCCTACTTCCTTCAGCTCTGGGTTAGTAAAAAACTTCCAGCTTTCTCCGACTAAAACCTCCATGATGCCTATGGTAACTAGCACGGAGGAAACCGCAGCAATTGCTAGGAGAATTTGGATGATTCCTTCTCTGAACTCTCGAGCCTTGCGTTTTGCGAGAGCTTCCTTGGAAGTAACAGATAGGAGGAGATTAGTTGTGTCTGACACGACTCTACCTAGATTAACTCTAAGTCCTTTATAGCGATAAACTAATTAAAAAACAAGAGGGGGAATATCCCCCCATAAATTACTGCTTAGCTTCCCTGGCAATGATATCTTTTACTGTTGCCCCGATTTGTTGTTCACCACCAAATACAGTACCCACTTTCCGCTTGATAAATACGTTGTTGAGTACAGCACTGTAATCAGCGGGACTCAGGGTCACCACATCTGCCTTCTTACCTAGGGCGGGAGCATTGCGCATGGTGAAAAGAACAAATTTGGTCACCTCATCGCGGTTGGCTGCTTCCGCATTGACGTACCAAAACAGGGGACGGGAGAGAGGCTGGTAGGTACCATTCAATACATTTTCGTCCGTAGGTAATACAGGACGATTGGTCTTGGGATTGACAATTGCCACTGCCTTCAGCTTGTCCTTGTTTTCGTCATAGTAGGATTTACCAAAGTATCCCAAACCACCCCGGTCACGGGCTACACCCTGTACCAGTACGTTGTCGTCCTCACTGGCAGTGTAGTCACTCCGACTAGCTTTTGCTTTCCCAACGATCGCTTCCGTAAAGTAGTCAAAGGTACCAGAGGCAGTACCAGCACCATAGAGACGCAGGGGCACATCAGGAAAGCCAGGACGCACATCCTTCCAGTTGTTGATCTTGGAACCAGGCTCCCAAATCCGCTTCAACTCTTCCACAGTCAAGCTAGTAGCCCAAGTATTTTGGGGATTAACTACCACTGTCAGACCGTCGAAGGCTACAGGCAGTTCAATGTACCTAATGCCGTTCTTGCTGCAGGCTTCCATTTCCCGCTTGGAAATGGGACGGGAAGCATTAGAGATGTCAGTTTCCCCATTGCAGAACTTGCGGAAACCAGCCCCAGTCCCAGATACACCCACCGTTACCCGCACACCAGGGTTTTGTTTTTGGAATTCTGCTGCAACTGCTTCCGAAAAGGGAAATACTGTACTAGAGCCATCCATCTTAATTACTTGCTGTGCCATCACCTGGCTGGGAATCACAGAAGCTACTGCCAGGACAGAGGCTACTAACAATCCACGAGTGGAGAAGTTCATAGGTCTGAGTCTCTTGTTAGGTTGGACTACATATCCACCATAAGCTATGGCGACAACTAGAGCACTAAGAAAAGTTTAACCTCTAGTTAAGAGCAGGTTAAGATAGCCGAACAGATGGCGTAGTTGCTGTTAAATTATGGCATATTCTATGGTCATATCAACAAAATTTGTTGGGTTAGGGGGGGATTTTGGTGAAGCTACATCATATCGCTATTCGCACGAGGGATATTTGGCAGGCAATTGCATTTTATGAGGCTTTGGGCTTTGTGGTGGCGGAGAGATTTACGGCGGGGATGACGCTTGCCTGTTGGTTGGTGGGCAATGGTATGCGTTTAGAGCTAATGCAGATTCCTGTGCCGCAACCAGCGCCGGATTGTTTTTTTGATGAGCATTACACTGGTTATTATCATCTCTCCTTTAGCGTGGCGGATGTGGAGGCGACCTTGCAATCCTTGGTAACCAAATTAGGGCGGGTGAAACTGTTACTGAGTCCGAGGGAACAGCAAATTGGCGATCGGGTTTATAAAACGGCGTTTATTGCTGATATAGATGGCCTACCGATCGAGTTAATCCAGGAGGGAGGGTAAGGAGAGAAAAATTTTTGTCCCAGGAGCAGATTTGTTTGCTATAATAGAGACCTCGCCGCGGGGTAGAGCAGTCTGGTAGCTCGTCGGGCTCATAACCCGAAGGTCGCAGGTTCAAATCCTGTCCCCGCCATTGCTAGGGAGGGGCGTGCCCAGATGAGTTTTTCGTTTTTGTAAACGACCATGCCAGGCTTTGCTCCTTTTGGTTTAAAGACAAAGCGGGGTTGGGTGTAAATTACGGCTACTTGCTCACTGTAGCGGGCTTGGCTGTAGAAGGCAGCGAGGTTGGCAGCAAATTGCAGTTCCTCCCTATCGGGTTCTACCCCTGGTTTTAGGCGGAGGAGGACATGACTGCCAGCAATTTCGAGGGCATGGAACCACAGGTCATAGTCGGTGGCAACTTTGAAGGTGAGGGTGTCATTTTGGAAGTTGTTTCTGCCCACCCACACTTCATTACCCTGGGGAGTGGGATAGCGATGACAGTTGATCTCTGTCTTGGTTTTAGGGGGGCGATAAAATTCTAGGTCTAAACCTTTACCGTAGCCATTTTCTATTAGCTCCTGTTGAATTTCCCGCAGAGATTCCAGGTCATTTTCTTCTAAGTAAGCTAGGGCTGTGTGGATGTTGCTTAAGTAGGCTAATTCCTGCTGGGCTTTTTGCAGCAGAGGGAGGACTATATCGCGGGCACGTTTTTGTTTTTGGTAGCTTTTGTAGAGTTTCTGGGCGTTTTGGCTGGGGGTAAGGGCGGGGTCGAGGGGAATGGTGAGTTCCCGATCGGTGTTAAAGTCATGCAGTGTGATCTTTGCCGTGCCAGGAGTGATTAAGTGCAGATTAGCCATGAGGAGGTCGGCTTGGTTTTTAATCCTATCTGCCTGGGCGGATTGCTCTAATTTAATGTGAAATTCCTTGATTTTTTCCTGCAATTTCTGCTGTTGGTTACTGACGATTTGATTCAATCGCTGTGCCAGTTGTTTGCTATTTTCTAACTGCAAGTGGCGCCCGTAATATTGCTCTAATTGCTGGCTCAGGGAAATTTGCTTCCCCTCCTTCTCTGCCTCTGGTAGCACAACATAGCCAACTTCTGTCTCCTGCCAACTGTATTTGTGGTTAGCTAGGGAGGTGAGCCAAAATTGCCAGGCGTGCCACAACTTTTCCCACTCGCCCTGTGCTAATTGGGGGGTATGGGTCTGGGGGTTAATGCCAGCCCGCTCACAGAGTGCCTGCGCCATGTATTTGCCAATACCGCGATAACGGCTGCTGAGGGCTTTCCCGATCGGTTCTTCTGTGACTGCCAAGCGGTTCTGCCAAGTACTGTAGGGTTCTGTGGGTTGGGGGCAGGGGAGTAGTTGGGGAGGGGGCAGGGTATAGGTTTCCCCCGTGAGGACAGGGCGGCGCCGGGATTGCTGGGAATTGACCTGGTGGGCGGCGGTGACGATCGTGTTAGTTTGATTGACGAGGATGGCGTTGCTGTGCTTGCCCATGATTTCTAGGTATAAAGACCAGAGGATAGGGGCTTGGGGACGGGGGGCAAATTCTAGGACTACGACTCTCTCCCAGGGCTGGGGCAGCCGCACACTCACCAGGGCTAGTCCCCCCACCTGGTGCCAAATCTGTTGACTAAAGGTAAAGGTATCGGGGAGTCGGGGTACGGACTTGCTCAAGTGCAGCCTTGCCGCCTGGGGATGCCAGCTACAGGTCAGCCATTTACGCCCCTCTACAGTTTTGAGTCCCAGATGGAGGGTAAACCGATCGGTCTGCAGTACCTGTTCCAGGCGGGCGGGGACGACCAAATTATTAAGTTCCCCCACCACAAGGGCGAGGGTAGTGTAGTCAATTGGTTGCATAGTCGCCCCCCTGGGGTGAGCTTCCTATTTCTTCTCGGAATCAGGCTGAATTTGTTCCGAAGGGTGGCACTCTTCTGCTGTAGGAATATCCGCTGGGTCAACATGGGTGCGGGGTACGGCAGAAATGCGCTTAGAAATACTGCCAATGCTGTCCAGTCTGACCATCTCCTCCCAGGCACAGATTTCGTCCTCTTCTTCGGTCTCGTAGCGAATAGTTACCACATCCCCCTCAATGTCCAGAATCTTTGCCCGTTCCACTAAACGTCCCTGGTCCTTCAGATAAATCCACACGTCACTTTTCGCTTCACACAGTTGGTAGATTTTCCGATGTAACATCGCTTTTGCCTTTTCACTCACTTGTACCGATGCTCAGAGCAGGACTTTGCTTGCCTGTGTCTCCTAACATTTATTTATTCTAATCCCTGTTTCCCCCTTCTGACTAGAGATGTTTGTTTATTTTAATTTCCCGCCTAGCCGTCTCTGGGCCTGTGCTAGGGCTTGGGCGGGCGTCTTTTGCCCCAGAAGGACTTGCTCGATCGCTCTCCCCAGACTCTCCGATAGCCGCGGGTAGGCATAGATGAGGGGACGGCTTTTGCCCGCTGCCATTTGTCTTAGAAAGATGCCTAGGGCGGGGGTTTCCTGCAGGTATGCTTGATAACGGGGATGGCGCTGTGCCTTGAGGTTGACGGGGAGATAGCCTGTGCCAATTGCCCATTCCATTTGAAATTCCTCACTTAGGACATATTCCATAAACCGCCAGGCAAGTTTTTGCCGCTCCGCTGTGGTCTTGCACATAAATAGGTTTTCTCCCCCCACCACTGTGGCAGGGATTTGGTCGTAGGGTAGGGGCATGACCCCATAATCGATGCCTTTGCTGGCAATATAGCGCAGTGCCCAGGAGCCACTGATCTGCATTGCTACCCGCCCGCCCAAGAAGTTGTCCTCTTCGTAGCCCCGCTCTGGTTGGGAGAGGAGTGCCTGCCCTTTTTTAACGAAATTCTGCCAGAAGGTTAACGCTTTGATTGCTCCCTCATTATTCAACTGGGGTAGGAGGTCTGCTCCCGTACTCCACAAAAACGGTAGCCAGGTAAACACAGTAAATTCTCCCTTGCCTAGGGGTAGTAGGAGAGCATAACGATCGGTTTTGCCGTCCCCATTGGTGTCCTGAGTTAGTTTTGCCGCTACGGTTTCTAGTTCTTGCCAGGTGCGGGGTAATTGGGTAACGCCTGCTTCCCTAAATAGACTGGGACGATAGAAGAGGGCGACATTGTTAGTGGCAAAGGGGATAGACCACAGGTGCCCTTCTAGGAACATGGTCGATCGGAGGCTGGGGTCGAGGTCGGCGGCAACGGGGGAGTTGTTGAGGTACTCATCTAGGGGTTGGATGGCATCTAGTTCCACCAGTCTGCCTGTGATAGTGGGGTTATACCAGAGCAAGTCGGGGGGAGCGTTGCCCACTACTGCCGCTAAAATTTTGGGCATTTGCTGGTCGGGTTGCCCGACGTAGATGGCGTCAACAATTACTTCCTTTTGGGATTGGTTGAATTTGTCGACAAGGCGCTGCAGGATTTCCCGATTGCTAGGGGGATTGACCCCATGCCACAGGGTGATATGCACAGGGGAACTTTTGACTTGCCCACAGCCACTACACAAAAGCAGCAGAAAAAGGAGGGCAAGCCATAGCCCAATCGGTTGAATTCTCTGTACAATCATGGCGGTTTATGGGGTGCAGTATGGCATGGGTTGATATTTTGGGTTATGTGGCAGCCACCTTGACTACTCTTTCTTTTTTACCCCAAGTGATCAAGGTTTGGCAGACCCGATCGACGAAGGATTTGTCTCTAACGACTTTAATTGCTTTGAATGTGGGCATTTTTTTGTGGTTGATCTACGGTTTGGTGCTGGGGGCAATGCCAGTGATTGTGGCTAACGGGGTAACTCTTATTCTCACTTTAACTATGCTTTTTTTTAAGCGTAAGTATGGCTAGCAATTAAGCCAGTGAAAAGGGGGAGACCATCGGTACTGCCTAAGTCGGCATCGGCTGCCCGTTCTGGGTGGGGCATCATACCTAGGACATTTCCCTGTCTGTTACAAATGCCCGCAATATCCCCGAGGGAGCCGTTGGGATTGTCTGTATAGCGCCAGACTACCTGCTGATTTTCTTCCAGGTGTTGCAGGGTGTCCCTATCGGCATAATAGCAACCTTCGCCGTGGGCAATAGGCAGAGGGATGACTTGGTGCTGAGTATAGTTTTGTGTCCAAATTAGGTCATTTCTCTCTACCCGCACAGGCACCCGATCGCAGATGAAATGCAAGTTGCGATTGCGTACTAATGCCCCTGGCAGTAAGCCCACTTCCGTTAAAATCTGAAAGCCGTTGCAGATACCCAAGACATAGCCCCCTTTGTGGGCGTGCTCTACTACGGCACGCAGGATAGGAGCCGATCGGGCTAATGCCCCACAGCGTAGATAGTCCCCGTAGCTGAACCCCCCTGGTAGAATCACCACGTCCACCCCCTGCAGGTCAGTTTCCCGATGCCATAGATAAAAGGTGGGTTGCCCCAACAAGCCCTGGGTGACCCAGGCTACATCCCGATCGCAGTTGGAACCAGGAAATACTACTACGCCAAATTTCATGTTTTCCCTCCCGCTTTTCTGATGGAGTAAGTATATGCTGGAGTTAAACAATTGTTTAGTTTTTATCTATGCCCCTATGTATTCGCCGCGCGCAGTATCTGGATACCTACGGCATCGGACAATTGTTGAGTCTGACTTTTTATCCCTGGGCGCAGTGGTTTGCTCCTCTTATGGATTTGTTAGTAGCTTTAGATGTGCAAAGCCGCTTTAATGAAGCCAACAGTCACTATCTCTGTGTCATTGCTCTCTGGCAGGGACAGGTGGTGGGAACAGTGGAAATTACTGTGCGGACAATGGCGATCGGGCGTGTACCCTATTTATTTAATCTGGCAGTCCATCCCCGTTGGCGGGGGCAAGGTATTGGTACAAAATTACTACAAACCTGTGTAGAAATGATAGTTCCCTGGCACTTTCCCTACCTCTACCTCCATGTCCTAGCTAGTAATAAAATTGCCCAAAAATTATACTACCGATCGGGGTTTGAGTGCTGTCAGGTGGAAAAACGGTGGTTGCGTCCCGATCGTTTGCTACTTAGAAAATCCCTCTACTGCCCTCTATGATTATCATTCCCATTTGTTTTTTGTTTTTGCTGGCGCTTAGTTGCCATCTTTTCTCTTGCAATGTCAGGGTATTTTAACTTTGGATTAGGACCTGAATAGCTAGCAGTAGCGATATGAGAGCAACCAAAAACATGAGGCGGGCTTCTTGGCAAATAGAAAATCATGAATATGGGTGAAGACTACATAGGGCAAACCAGGACACCCAGGGTTCAAGGAAAGCAGCCAGCCAAATTATGCCCCCAGTGGCACGCCACCCGTTGATGGGAAAGGGTAGCCAAAGGGTCTACATAGGTTAGAATTCTGCCCTCCCCGATCAATTTTTTAACAGGACAAAAGTCAAATAGTAGAATTAGTTTTGACGGGGGGAGTAAGCGGTGTCCGATCGCAAACAGGTAGGGGACAAAGGGGAAAATCTGGTCAGGGATTACCTGGTCAGTCTCGGCTACACAATCCTAGCGCAGAAGTGGCGTTGTCTCTATGGGGAAGTGGACCTAATTGTTACAAAATCAGAATGGTTGGTCTTTGTCGAAGTAAAAACCCGATCGGTGCGCAACTGGGATAGCAATGGTCTATTAGCTATTTCGGCGGCAAAACAACAAAAGTTAGTCCTCACTGCTCAGACCTACTTGGCACAGCATCCTGCCTTAGCGCAATCCCTGCGCTTTGATGTGGCTTTGGTGCAACACGATCGCTATCACTACCGCCTGGTGGACTACCTAGTTCATGCCTTTACTGTCGAGACCTGAAATTTTCCTAAATTTTGGGGGGAGAGGGACTGGTTGTCGTTATAGTGCTGCCAGAAGAGGGGAGGTAAACTATGGCAACGATCAACCAGGAAGAAATCATTGCTAGCATTCAATTACTAGTCCACATGGCAAAGGCAGACGGCAAACTGTTGACAGAGGAACGGGAAGGTTTGGTGCAGTCTGTGGAAGGGCTTTCCCTGCCAGAGGGATTTAACATCGATCGCTTTTTAGAAGAAGACCCCCCCCTAGAAGAAATTCTCAAAAAAATTACCAGTGAAACTGCTAGGGAAGCAGCCTACCAAGCGGCATACTTGATGGCACATATCGACGGCAATTGCTGTCCTGCGGAACAAAGACTCCTCGATCGGATTGCCTCGGAGTTTGCGGGCTTCCAACCCTTTGGCTACCAAGCATGGCTAGAAAGTTTGGAGAAGCGGGCGAACCGATCGGATTTGTCTGCCCAGATGCGCCGCATCACTGACACAAACCAACGCCAGTTAGAAGTAGAACGATTAATTACAGATGCCTGTTTCTTTGCTGCTGTGTTTGGGGCATTTCCTATCCCTGGGGTGGCAATCCTTCTCGATTTGTTGATTTACTGGAATCAGTTGAGTTTGGTACAGGCGATCGGGGAGAAGTGGGGTTACACCGCTGCCAATGAAGACCTCCAAAAAGCCCTGTTTGGTAGTTGGGCATTAACGGGAGCCAGAATTGCCTTTAGTAATGTAGCCAAATTAGTCCCGATCGTGGGGGCAGTGACAGGGGCAGCCGCTGCCTATGCTACCACTTGGGCGATCGGTAAAGCCGCCAATCAGTACTATTCCCAGGGGGGCAAGATGGACAAGTTCCAACTGCAGGAAGCCTTCAAACAGGCAAAACGGGAAGGGGAAGCCCGCTACCAACAACAGGCAGACACAATCAGCGCCCGCCAAAAAGAACTGCAACCGCAAATTGAGCAACTGACCCAAGCCCTGCGAGCAGGCAAGATTTCCCTGGAGGAATATCGCGAGCGCCTAGGTGACCTGCGCTAGTGTCCTGGTTAAAGTTTTGTTAAACCTTCAGAAATAGTTACAGTTTAGCGATCGGCTGATCCCTATCCTACAATTGGGAAAGTCAGACAAGGCAGTCATGGAAATCCGCACCGTACCTACCACTCCCTACAGCGACCAAAAACCTGGTACCTCAGGACTGCGGAAGGCAGTAGCCGTCTTTCAGCAGCCCCACTACCTGGAAAACTTTGTGCAGTCTATTTTCAACACCCTCACGGACTACCAGGGCAAGACCCTTGTGGTGGGGGGAGACGGACGCTATTACAACCGCACTGCCATTCAAGTCATCCTCAAGATGGCGGCGGCAAACGGTTTCGGCAAGGTGATGGTGGGACAGGGGGGCATTCTCTCCACCCCCGCAGTGTCCTGTCTCATCCGCAAATACCAAGCCTTTGGGGGCATTGTCCTCTCTGCTAGCCACAACCCAGGGGGCATCCACGGTGACTTCGGCATCAAATACAACGTCAGCAATGGTGGTCCCGCCCCTGAAAAAATTACAGAGGCAATCTACGCCCAGAGCAAAACTATCAGCAGCTACCGCATCTTGGAGGCAGGGGATGTGGACATCGATCGTCTGGGGACTAGCAAGTTGGGGGATATGGTGGTAGAGGTGATTGACCCCGTGACAGACTATGCGCAGCTGATGGAGTCCATCTTTGACTTTGAGCGCATCCATGAACTTCTAACCAACGGGCGCTTCCATATGAAGATGGATGCTATGCACGCCGTGACGGGTCCCTATGCCTACAACATCTTGGAATACCGCCTGGGGGCACCGATCGGGACAGTCATTAACAGCAAACCCCTAGAGGATTTCGGCGGTGGTCACCCCGACCCCAATTTAGTCTATGCTAAGGAGTTAGTCGACATTCTCTACAGCGATGATGCCCCGGATTTTGGTGCTGCCTCCGACGGCGATGGCGATCGCAATATGATTTTGGGCAGACGCTTCTTTGTTACCCCCAGCGACAGTCTGGCAATTTTAGCCCACTATGCCCAGGTAGTACCCGCCTATCGAGAGGGAATTAAAGGTATTGCCCGTTCCATGCCCACCAGTCAAGCCGCCGATCGGGTAGCCCAAAAGTTAGGTGTGCCCTGCTATGAAACGCCAACGGGCTGGAAATTCTTTGGCAATCTTCTGGATGCCGATCGGGTCACCCTGTGCGGGGAGGAGAGCTTTGGCACCGGCTCCAATCATGTGCGGGAAAAAGACGGGCTGTGGGCAATTCTGTTTTGGTTAAACATCCTGGCGGTGACGCAAAAATCAGTGGCAGAAATCGTTACCAACCACTGGGCAACCTACGGGCGCCATTTCTACTCCCGCCACGACTACGAGGAAATCCCCACCGATCGGGCAGAAGACCTCATGGCAAACCTGCGGGCAAATCTAGGTCAACTGCAGGGGAAACAGTTTAACAGCCGCTACACAGTCGCCTATGCCGATGACTTCAGCTACACCGACCCCATCGACGGCAGCGTCAGCCGCAACCAAGGGATTAGAATTGGCTTTACAGACGGTTCCCGCCTGGTCTATCGTCTGTCGGGCACGGGCACCAAGGGAGCGACCCTGCGGGTTTACCTGGAACAATACGAACCTGACCCCTACAAACAGCAACAGGATGCCCAAACTGCCCTCAAGGATTTGATTGCCCTGGCAGACACGATCGGGCAAATTACCCACTGCACCGGGCGGACTGCCCCCACCGTCATTACCTAAGTTTGGACAAGGAGGAACATTCATGACGCAAGCGATCGAGCGCACACAAATCCTGGCAGATAGTACATGTCCTGTACAGATTGAAGATGACCGCACGGGTTTAAGTGTAGAGACCATCAAGCGTGCCTTTGCCGACAACCTGTTTTTCATCCAGGGCAAGTACGACGCCATTGCCACCCCCAAGGACTACTACATGGCCCTCTCCTACACGATGCGGGATAGATTGCTACAGCGGTGGCTGAAGACCCTCAAGACCTACGCTGAACAAAATGTCAAACAGGTATACTACCTCTCAGCGGAATTCCTCATGGGGCGGCACCTGGGCAACAGCCTGATCAACCTCAACATCTACGACAATGTGAAGCAGGCATTGGCAGAGTCGGGCTTGAACCTAGAAGAAATCCTAGAGATTGAACCTGACCCTGGACTGGGAAATGGGGGGTTGGGGCGCTTAGCAGCCTGTTTCCTGGACTCCCTGGCGACCCTGGAAATCCCTGCTATGGGCTACGGCATTCGCTATGAGTTTGGCATCTTCCATCAGAGCATTCAGGACGGTTGGCAGGTGGAAATCCCCGACAAATGGCTGCGGGGGGGTAATCCCTGGGAAATCGAGCGTATTGATGAAACCGTAGAAGTAAAATACGGCGGGTACACGGAAATTTACCACGATGACAAGGGCAGACCCCATGTCCGCTGGATTCCTGAACAGACAGTAATCGGTGTTCCCTACGATACGCCTATCCCTGGCTATGCCACCAATACGGTCAACACTCTGCGCCTGTGGAAAGCAGAAGCGGGGGAAGATTTCAATTTCCAAGCCTTCAATGCGGGGGACTATGACGGCGCGGTGGCAAGCAAGATGCGATCGGAGACCATCTCCAAAGTGTTATATCCCAACGACAACACTCCCCAGGGGCGGCAACTGCGCCTAGAACAACAGTTCTTCTTTGTCTCCTGTTCCTTACAAGACCTCATTCGCCGTCACCTCAAGCTCAATCCCAGTCTGGACAATCTCCATGAAAAGGCGGCAATTCAGTTGAATGATACTCACCCCGCTGTGGCGGTAGCGGAGTTGATGCGGCTGCTGGTGGATGAACACAACATGGATTGGGATAAAGCCTGGTGGATTACGCAACAAACGATCGCTTACACCAACCACACCCTCATGCCGGAGGCACTGGAAAAATGGTCAGTAGATTTGTTCAGTCGAGTGCTGCCCCGCCATCTGGAGATCATCTATGAGATCAACCATCGCTTTTTGGAGGACATCAGAAGTTGGTATCCCAAGGATGAAGAGCTAGTAGCGCGTCTATCTCTGATCGAAGAGGGAATGGAAAAGAAGGTGCGCATGGCGCATCTGGCAACGGTGGGCAGTCACAAGGTGAATGGCGTAGCGGCTTTGCACACGGAGTTGTTGAAGAAGGATGTCCTGCGGGACTTCTATCACCTGTGGCCGGAAAAATTCACCAACAAGACAAATGGAGTCACACCACGCCGCTGGCTGTTGCTCAGCAACCCTGAGTTATCTGCCTTGATCAGCGAAAAAATTGGCAAAAACTGGCTCACCCACACAGAAGAACTGCGGCAGTTAGAGCAATTCCTCAATGACGGCGAGTTCTGTCAGCGCTGGCGGCAGATCAAGCAAAACAACAAACAGAGGTTAGCACGGTACATTCTGCAGCACACGGGCATTGAAGTGAATGTCAATTCCCTCTTTGACATCCAAGTCAAACGGATTCACGAATACAAGCGGCAGCACTTGGCTATTCTCCATGTCATCACCCTCTACCACCGCATCAAACAGAATCCCAGCATAGACATTGTACCTCGCACCTTTATCTTTGGCGGTAAGGCAGCGCCTGGCTATTTCATGGCAAAGTTGATCATCAAGTTGATCAATTCTGTGGCTAATGTGGTCAACCGGGACCCCGATGTGCATGGACGTTTGAAGGTGGTCTTCTTACCCAACTTCACTGTCTCCCAAGGACAGGTCATTTACCCGGCAGCGGACTTGTCAGAACAAATTTCTACGGCTGGCAAAGAAGCCTCTGGCACAGGCAATATGAAGTTTGCTATGAACGGGGCGTTGACCATCGGGACCCTAGACGGTGCCAACATTGAAATTCGCGAAGAGGTGGGAGCGGAAAACTTCTTCCTCTTTGGCTTGACGGCGGAGGAGGTATACCGCTTGAAGGCGGAGGGCTATGACCCCCAAACCTACTACAACGAAAACGAGATGTTGAAGATTGTCATCGATCGGATTGCCGAAGGTGACTTTTCCCCTGCTCATCCCGATTTGTTCAGACCCCTAGTGGACTCATTGCTCTACCATGATACCTATATGCTGTTTGCCGATTATCAGTCCTACATTGACTGTCAAGACCGCGTAGCAGAACAGTACCGCAATCAAGAGCAGTGGACAAAGATGTCTATCCTCAACTCCGCCAGGGTAGGCAAGTTCTCCTCCGATCGCACAATTCGGGAATACTGCGAAGAAATTTGGCGCGTCAAACCCGTCAAGATTCAGTTGGAGCAGTACCAACAGGAGAAAGCGGGCATCCATGAATTCTAGGCAATAGAGCAGCGCCATAGGCAGCTTCTGCATGGCGGGGGGGAAGAAAGGGTACACCCAGGTAATTCTGTCTAATGGCAGTCCAGGTGGTATTCTTAGCTCCCCCTCCCACCGTATAGAGGGCAATGAGTCTCTCTGCTCCCAATTCCCGCAGACGGGTGTAACCTAAACTCTCAATCTCGGCGATGCCTTCCAGGAGTCCCTGCAGAAATAACTCCTCCCGATCGGGTCTAGGGGTGAGACGGGGTGCCAAGTCGGGGTCAGAGATAGGAAAGCGCTCCCCTGGGTGCAAGAGGGGGTAATAGTGGAGGTGGGTGGGTTGCTGTGGGTCGATGCGGTTACTGAGGGCAGCAATTTGGTCAGGGGTAAAGAAGTGGGCAAGGACTGCTCCCCCTGTATTGGATGCTCCCCCCGCTAGCCAGTAGGTCTTACCTTGGTAATGCCAGCGATGACTGTAAACCCCATATTCCCTGCTAAAAATGGGCTGACTGGTCAGAATCTTGACAGTAAGGGTGGAGCCGAGGGAAGTGACCCCTATGCCGCCTCGGAAGTTATCCCCCACTGCCGCTAGGAAGGCTGCGTTGCTATCCGTTGTGCCGCTACTAATTTGACAGTCGGGGTTAATCTGTAACTCCCGTGCCACCTGGGGAGCAATGGGGGCAACGATCGTGCCGGGGGCTACTACCTGGGGGAGGGGAAACCCCAATTCTAAAATGGCTGGGGGGTAGCTAAGGTTAACGGGGTCAAAACCCAGTTTGAGAGCATTGTGCCAGTCCGTCGTCCCCTGCTGTCGATGCAGAAAAAAGCTGACCCGATCGCTGTGGTGTACTAATTGCCAACCTGGTTGCCAGACAGAGCGGAGATTGACCAAACGGGCGAGGGTAGAAGTGCTGCTTAAAACAACAGGGGATTCAGGACAGATGGCTGCCAAAGTTGCCAGAGCTGACCTCCCGCTGGAGTCATTGTATACTTGTACAGGCAATTGCCCATTCCCCTGGCAGTCACAGACAACGAATGTCCCCGAGGTACCCGCGATCGTGATTGTCCCTAGGGCTTGTCTGATTTCGAGGGGAATCTGGTGGATTAGATGCCACAGGGCAGGCTGCCAAGTCCTCTCCTCTGCCAGGTCATAGCTGGTCTTCGCCGTGCAGAGTTCCGTGCCATCCCCATCAATTACCACTACACGGGCACCAGAAGTACCAAAGTCAAAGCCTGCTAGGAACATCACTTCTCCTCTTCCCCTGCCTGACGGGGCGGGCGTACATTTTCCGTACTAGGACTGCTCAGTAATTGGTTCAATTGTCGCAACTGGTCCGCTGTGCCCATGCAGATCAACCGATCGCCGTCGTGCAAAATTGTCTCCCCACTTGGTCCTGCAATCAACTCCCCATCCCGACGCCGAATTGCCAACACCAATGCCCCCGTACGGGATCGGAACTTAGTTTGCGTTAGACTCTGCCCCACAAAAGAACACAGTTGCGCATCCAGGACGTACTCTTCAATGTAAAACGATCGGTTCGTCCCCGAAATAATGCCATCGACAAAGTCCATAACCTGGGGACGGAGAGCTGCTGCCGCCATCCGTCTGCCCCCTGTGATGTAGGGAGAAATTACCTCATCTGCCCCTGCCCGCCGTAACTTCTGCATAGCTTCCTCTGTACTTGCCCGCGCCACCGCCCGAATTTTGGGATTGAGGGACTTGGCAGACAGGACAGTGTAGAGATTTTCCGCATCGGAAGGTAGACTCGCCACAATACACACCGCCCGATCGATGCCCACCTTAAGCAGCGTCTCATCCAAAGTGGCATCCCCTAGGAGGGTGAGATAGCCCTGTTCCTCCGCAATTTTGAGGGCATCGGCATCCTGGTCCACCACAATAAAGGGAATACCCTCTGCCGCAAATTCCAACGCCACCTGCTTCCCCGTCCTGCCAAAGCCACAGAGAATATAATGACGATCGAGCTTGCCCATTACCCGTCGTTGTTGCCGCATCTTGACAACCTCTTGGAAATAGCCCTGAATCACTGCCTCGGAAACGCGGTTAACCATGTACCCCACCGTGATAATGCCTGAAAGGATGAGAGCGATCGTGAAAATTCTGCCGTCCGGCTGCAGGGGATGAATTTCCCCAAACCCCACCGTCGACAGAGTGATCACCGTCATATAGACCGCGTCCAGCCAGCCCCACCCCTCTAGGAAGCGATAGCCCAATACCCCCACCACCGCCAGGGTAATAAAAGCTACTATCCCCCCTACCAGGTCTCGCCGCAAGCCCTGCAATTGTTTGCTGAGGGCAAAACGGTCCCCCACCCCTGATCCGCGCCGATCGAGGGAGCTTGCCGACCTCCGAACAACCACTGTAACCCCTGCCTATACTTAATATTACTTTACCTTAGGGAGCCAAATTGTTTCCAAGCTATCTGAGCTTAAAATAGAGAGTAGCTGACATTTTGAGGAGATATGACTGAGCAACCCGAAGCCAAGCCCTCTGTACCCATCGACCCCGATCTATTGGCGGAGTTAGCTGAAATTACCTCTGACCCCAGCCAGGTCATCGATACTGCCGTGCGCCAGTGGTTACAACGCCGTGCCATCAAAGAAGCCGAAGGTTCCCGTCCCATGCCTGTCAACCCCTTTGTGCCACCCCGGGGCGAGTGGAACGACTAGTTTATCCCCGCAAGCGCTTTGGGCAACATTGGCTTAGGGAGGAAGGTGTTCTGGCTGCTATTGTGGCCGCTGCCGCCCTTACGCCTACCGATCGGGTTTTAGAAATTGGACCAGGTACAGGCAATCTCACCGCCAGAATTTTACCCTTAGTTGGTCACCTGACAGCTATAGAACTCGATCGGGATTTATGCCAGCATCTCAGGAGCCGTTTTACTTCTCCCCATTTCCGCCTCTTGGAGGGGGATATTTTGCAGCTGCCCATCCCCAAAGAAATTAACAAGGTAGTAGCTAACATCCCCTACAATATCACGGGAGAAATCCTGCAATTATTATTGGGCACAATTAGCAAGCCAGTGCAACAATTTGAGACGATTGTGTTATTAGTACAGCGAGAAATTGCCGAGCGATTGACCAGTCAGCCAGGCACCAGTAGTTATGGCGCTCTCACAGTCAGGTGTCAATATTTAGCTGCTTGTCAGTGGATCAGGGATGTTCCCCCCAGTTGTTTTACCCCCCCACCCAAGGTGCATTCCGCTGTAATTAAGTTGACCCCCCGCCCTCCCCAACTCCTACCCCAATCTCCCCCCTGGTTGGAGACAATTTTACGTGTCGGATTTGCCCAAAAACGGAAGATGCTACGCAATAATTTGCAGAGTTTGCTCGATCGTGCCCACCTCCTCCATATCTTTAATGACCTGGGCATTTCTGAGACAGCGCGGGCAGAAAATTTAAGCCTAGAACAGTGGATAAAATTAGCAGATGCCACACTGAGTTTGAGGGTGAGATAATGCGCTTATTTTTAACGGGAGCCAGTGGTTGCGTTGGTCACTATTTAGTAGAATCCCTCCTGCAATCTACCGATTTAGAACTGTTTTTACTGGTACGCCATCCCCAGAAATTGTTATTTCCACCTCACCCCCGCATCCATATCCTGCCCGGTAAAATCCAAGACATTCACAATTACAGAGAGTTATTACAGACTATGGATATAGTGATCAGTGCCGCTGCCTCGTGGGGGGGGAAAGAAGAAGTATTTGCCACTAATGTCACAGGCACAGTGTCACTATTTAGCTTGTTAAATCCCGATCGGTTGCAGTTGGCTATCTACTTTTCTACTGCTAGTATTTTAGACAGCAATAATAACCTCCTACCTCAAGCAGAAACGATCGGGACAGACTACATTAAATCCAAATATCAAGCGCTGCAAAAAATTGAAAGAATGTGGTTAAACGATCGGTTAATTGTTGTCTTTCCCACATTAGTATTTGGGGGGGGACAGGATAAACCCTATTCCCATCTATCGGGTGGGCTGCGAGAAGTAACTAAATATATCAAACTAATCAAATGGCTACGGGTAGAAGGCACATTTCACTTTATTCATGCCCAGGATATTGCCACTGTTATCACCCATTTAGTGCAGCATCCCCCCCACCAGTTCCCCCAGCGCTTAGTACTAGGAAATCCCCCTATTACAGTCAACCAAGCGGTGGCGGCAGCCTGCGAACTATTGCAAGAAAAAATCTACTGGCAATTCCCTCTGACCCCCTGGCTGATTAATGTGCTGATCAAACTTTTCCATGTACAAATGGCAGACTGGGATCGCTTTTGTTTAGCACAACGACATTTCATCTATCAAGCAGTCAATCCTAGTACCTTTCACCTACCGTGCCATTACTCCCAAGTGCAAGACCTCCTAGCAGAAGTCAAGGACTAGATTGCAGCTTTTGATAAATAGTACAAGCGATGGTGATGTATTCTTCTCGACTGAGATGTAAATCTCTCAGTTCTTCCACAACCGTATCATAGCATTCCCGAAAGACGTTCACTTCTCTTTTTAGAGTCGTAGGAGTATGGGGACGGTTGACTTTAGTTGGTTCATTTTCCTCAATAAAAGCTTCGATCGTCTGTTCGGCAGTGAGGACATTCCCCTTGAGTTTGCGATATTCCGGATGTTTGACCTTGTCTTCTACTTCCTGGTCAGACAGAATGGGAGTGCGATAGATAAGAAAGACCTTACCCCCTAAACTGATTTCATCACCATCTTGCAAGACGTGCTTTTTCACAGGCACACCGTTGACCAAAACACCATTGGCGCTGGGCTTACCTTCCAAGTTGCCGTCTTGAATGACATAACGATACTGTTTGTCAGGGGTAGGCGTACGCAAAAGGATAGCGTGTTGACGGGAGACAGACTCGCCATGCACAACAATTGCATTACTGGGGTCTCTACCGATAGAATACATGCTGGCGTCTAACAAAAATGTCTGCACCCCCCGATCGTCATTCACGGTCAGCAAGTGCCGCAGGGTCGCCTCACTACTACCTTTGCGAAATATTCCCATAGAAAAACAAATGCTAGAAATCAAGCTTACTTAGTATATTACACCATCTCTCTTGTTGATGGTGCGGTTGCGAAATCTTAAAGCGATCGGTGTTACTCCATCTACACTAATGGCAATAACTTTAAGTTTTGTTTAATATTGTTCTCCTCCGCAGAATGGAAAAGAGTGTGGTGGAGCAATCAGTCTGCAGGTAGCATACAATGCTGAACACTTTTACCATAGACACTTTCCAGGCAGTATATACAGCTTTGGATATTAGTACACAAGACTGAGAAGGGGGTATAGTATTGAGAATCAACATAAAACTTTATATCTAGGTAACCCTAGTTATAGCCTAACCAGCAAAATTAGAAAACTTGCTTATGTCGGGCTAACAAACCTTAATTTATTTATCAGTTTGTTTCCCCATTTACTATCTCCTTGCATTAACTGGAACAGCAAATTCTTGCCTTAATCCTGTCTTTCAACACCATTGTCAAAAACCATGTGGGCGGCTTGGGGAACTGGGATAGAAAAGCGCTTTCCTAGAAACTCTGCATTCTCTGCTAGGGAGGTCGGTATTAAATTGGGTGCATTATGGCAGTCTCACTAAAGAGGGTACCCGTAATCCCGCACGGGTAAGCTATGGTAAACCTTTTTATCCCTTTCATGGGTAAGAGTACGCTCACAAACTGGGAAATTTTCACCCAAGGATTGACGCTCTTTCCCCTTTCCCCCTCTCCCCCCATCTGCCCTGACCACGATCGGGATGACAGGATTTGAACCTGCGACTCCCTCGTCCCGAACGAGGTGCGCTACCAAGCTGCGCTACATCCCGTAGTAACCATCATACCAGATTAGAGACCTTCTAGGAGATGGGAATGGAGGAGCGCTCGATCGTTTACTGCCGTGATTTGCGTAGGACTGAGAGCCTCCCCATTGGCGAAGTGTTCCAGCCAGGCTTGGCAGAGGTGTTTGGGGTCAGTAATTTCGGCAACGCTACAGCCAGGGAGGGCAAATTCCTGCATCAATTGGCGGACTTTGGGGTCATAGTCAATAGCCCAACAGCGGTTTTCCTGGGATAGAGCCATAATCAGACTGTGGAAGCGCATCCCGATCGTCATTTCTACCCCCGCAAACAAGCCCTTGAGACTGTGGGGCTTTTCTACCACCACGATCGTACTGTGGGGTATGCGTAAAAATTCCGCTATTGTCCTATCTTGGGCGGGTTGCAAGGGGAGGAGGAGAATATGGGTGTCGGTTGCTTGTTGAAAATAGGTGAGGGCAGTTTTGAGAATGGCTAGGCGCTCTTGGTTGAGGTCAGGGTGGGGACGGAGAGCCACAGCTACCCTGGGAGCAGGCAGTTGCCAAATAGGAGCCGATCGGTCTGGTGCCAATGCCCACACCGGGTCAGGAGCGACTAACACCTCATAACCCCAACTGCGCAACAACTGGGCGGAGAGGTTGTCCCGTACACTGATACGATCGATCCCTGGCAACACCTGTCTCGTAAACCAGCGGGTGAAGGAGTGATGGAGAGGTCCTATGCCCTGTGCCCAAGCGATCGTGGTTAAACCCAACCTTTTTGCCAACCCCATCAAACCGCCGTAATAAAACGGACTGCGCCAACTAGTCACATCTTGGATCAGACTACCCCCACCCCAGATGAAGACTTCTGAGCGTTGCAAAGTGCCCACAATTGCCGCCCAGTTATACCGATCGATCGCTTCCACCTGATGCAGTTTTGCCGTACCCAGGGGGTCAGCAGAAAGAACGATGGGTTGTATGTGCTTGGGCAAGAGCTGTAGCAAAGTCGCCAATAGAGCTTCATCCCCAGCGTTGCCCCTACCGTAATAGCCGCAGATGACTGCCCTAGTCATGCAGTAATTCAAAAAATTCCCTACTAACCTCGTAGCCCAGGACTTGCACCATTTGTTGCAGTTTGGCGGTCGCCACAATGCCCCTGCTTTTCAACCACCGATCGATCGTGCACAGTTTAGACATGACAAAAATTTCTAGAGCTTCAGGGTAGAACTCAATACCTTCCGCTTGGGAAAAACGATGGGGCACAAGCATCGCCGTATAGCGCCCCAACTCCTCTCGCCAGTCCAGGATGTAGGGCAACCAGGGGTAATAACTATCGAGGCGAATAAACCACAGCCGTACTTCAGGAATTTCCGACAACTCGCGGGGGTCAGCGGGGTCCCGATCGTAGAGGATGTGAAAGCGCAGGGATTGCTCTAATTCCCCTTGGGTGAGGGTGGCAATAACAGGATGGGCACAAGTGAGATCAAGTTTTACAATACTGGCGTGGTCAACGGTAATCAAACCTGCTCCCTACCCTCAACAACAGCACAATCATAGCAAAAGCCCTGCCCCCCATAACTGGAATAAATTGTAAACGAATGGGGAATAGGTAATTTTCTCCTCTATACTCCAGTCAAAATTGGCGAGAAACCTATGGCAAAACTAAGAGTAGCAATCAATGGTTTTGGGCGCATTGGTAGACTGGTGCTCAGAGCAGGCATCCACCACGAGCAGTTGGAATTTGTAGGCATCAACGACCTTGTCCCCGCCGACAACCTGGCGTACCTGTTCAAGTACGACTCCACCCACGGGACATTTCCTGGTCAAGTCAAGGCTGAGGGGGAAAACCTAGTCATCAACGACACCAAGATTCCCTGCTACGCCCTGCGCAACCCCAGCGAACTGCCCTGGAAGGATTTGGGAGTAGATTACGTGGTGGAGTCCACAGGCTTATTTACAGGCTACGAAGGGGCAAGCCAACATCTGCAGGCAGGGGCAAAACGGGTTGTCATCTCTGCTCCCACTAAAGACCCCGACCTCGTGCCCACCTTGCTCATGGGAGTCAATCATCAGAAATTCAATCCCGAAAAAGACACGATCGTGTCCAACGCCAGCTGCACCACCAACTGTTTAGCCCCCATCGCCAAGGTAATTGACGACAATTTTGGTTTGGTAGAGGGGTTGATGACCACCGTTCACGCGATGACAGCTACCCAACCCACCGTTGATGGACCCAGCAAAAAAGACTGGCGGGGCGGTCGTGGTGCTAGCCAAAACATCATTCCCTCCTCCACAGGGGCAGCCAAGGCAGTGGGACTAGTCTTACCCCACCTCAAGGGCAAACTGACAGGTATGGCTTTCCGTGTCCCCACCCCCGACGTATCCGTGGTTGATTTGACCTTCCGCACAGAAAAAGCCACTTCCTACAAAGAGATTTGCCAAACCATGGCAGCAGCAGCAGAAGGGGAAATGGCAGGTATCCTTGGCTACACGGAAGATGAAGTGGTGTCAATGGATTTTCGGGGCGACAGCCGATCGAGTATTTTTGATGCCAAGGCGGGGATTGAACTGAACGCCCATTTCTTCAAGGTAATTGCCTGGTACGATAACGAATGGGGGTACTCCCACCGCGTCCTTGATTTAATGCTGCACATGGCAAAGACGGAAGGGATTTTGTAGTCAGCGCCGACTCTGCACAGCCCGCAGTTCTGCCACCTTCTGTTGTAAGCGTTTTTGCAGTTCCTTATCCATCTGTTGGGAGCGGGTGATCTGGTTAAACTCCTGGTTATCAAAGCCATAGCGTTCGATCGTTTCCTTAGCATGGCGAAACATTTCCTGACAGAGGGCTTGTAACTGGGGTTCGGGGGGTTTGAGGTCGCAGATGCCTACCCCCTGTTTCTCTGCCTGCTGTACAGCGCTTTCCCACACAGGTAACTGCTTAGCGCGGCGGAGCACCTCTTCCCGCTTCTGCTCGATCGTGAGCACTGCTCTGGCATAGTTGTCCAACTGCACTTCCGTAAAGACTGGTCGCGTTTGGGCAGAGCACGGCAATGCCAAGACCAAGACAACAGAAGAGAGCCATTTTCGGATATTCATATTTCTGCACTTACACTTACCCTTCTTATACCTTAGACTGCTATGCTAGGTTTTTGTGCCTTAAGGTAAAATTAAGGAGTGGCACACGGTGGTAGGAGCTATGGCACCCCACATCCTCATATTTGACCAAGGACCGATTACCTCTGGCAACATTCACTACTGGCAGGCGGTAACGAAATTAGGCACCTGTTATGTCCCCCAAGTTGTACTGGATGAACTAAAGCGTATGGCAGAGGAGGCACCCTTGGGCAGGGAAACCAGTGCGGAAGCAGCGGCGAAGGAGTTTTTGCGCTATTGGGAAGGGGGTGGGTGGCAAGTTACCAGAGTTACTAAGTCCCACAGTGACCTCACCCCCACACCAGGACACAATCTCAGCCGTAAAGCCCGTCTCTCCTACACCGTTGCCCAATGTGCCTATGCTATGGCAGACCAAAACCCCGATGCCGTAGTTATCTTAGTGACAGAAGACCAGGCGTTGATTCGCCGTATTGCTGCCATTGGCTTACCCAAGCTGGGGGGAACGACAGGTATTGCCGTGCGGGAATGGACAAAAAGTAATCATATCCCTGCTTCCCTGGAAAAGATTTTTGCGGGGTTAGAAGTCAAAACCAAGTTAAGACGCACGCCTTGGTGGGCAAAGCTGGTCAGTGGGGCAATAGGAGCGGTCTTCTTTTTTGCCTTGTTTAGTTATAGTTGGTACCTGGTCAATCCGCGCCAATTTGAACAATGGCGGCAGAAGTTGGGTTTACCGCCTCTCCCCTTTGCGGAACTGCTGAGGAAAAGGAGATGACTGCCCAAGTCGACCCCCACTGCCTAGAGATGGCGTCAAATGTAGAACAGTTAGAAAAACTGAATAGCATTGGTATTGCTCTGTCGGCAGAACGTCACATTCCTACCTTACTGGAGATGATTCTGCGGGAGTTAAAACAAATGCTGGGGGCGGATGGCGGCACTATCTACATGTTGAAAGATAACCATTTGCATTTCAATACTGTCCTCAATACTTCTCTCAACATCTATTTAGGGGGTGTAAAAGGCAAACCTGTAAACCTGCCCCCCATCCCTCTCTATCAGGCTAATGGGGAACCAAATTACAGTACTGTGGCTGCCTACTGTGCCCTCAAGGGGGAAACAATCAACATTGCCGATGCCTATCGTGCCGAGGGGTTTGACTTTGCTGGGATGCGGGAATTCGATCGCTTAAACGGTTATCACTCTCAGTCTTTCTTAACGGTGCCGATGAAAAACCATGAGGGGGAAGTAATCGGGGTTGTGCAGTTGATCAATGCCCAAGATGAAAATGGTAACATTGTGGCTTTTTCTCCTTTTGCCCAACGCATTGCTGAGTCTTTAGCTTCCCAAGCCGCCATTGCGATTACTAACCAACAACTATTGACAGAATTCCGGCAATTATTTGAGGGTTTTATTGCCGCCATTGCCGAAGCGATCGATGAAAAGTCGGAACACACAGGTCAACATTGCCGGCGGGTACCGATTTTAACTATGTTGTTGGCAGAAGCTGCCTGCCAGACTAAAAGCGGGGTCTTCAAAAATTTCACCATGACAGAAGAGGAGTTGTATGAGTTGAAAATTGCTAGTCTTTTACACGACTGCGGCAAGGTTACTACCCCTGTCCATGTGATTGAAAAAGCGACTAAATTACAGACAATCTATGACCGCATTGGTTTGATTGACACTAGGTTTGCTGCTCTTAAGAAGGACTGGGAAATAGAATTTCTCCACAAAAAGATAGCTGTCTTGGAAGGAAGAGCTAACTATGACCTGGGGGAGTTGGAGAGGGAGTATCAGGCTAAGGTGGCACAACTGCAAACCGATCGGGAATTTCTGCACCACTGCAACATTGGTAGTGAATATATGTCCGATGATTTGAAAGAGAGGGTAAAAACGATCGGGCAATATCAATGGTGGGACTTTGACGGCAAACAACAAAATTTTCTTACAGAGGATGAGATTTACAACCTCAACATTACCAAGGGTACTCTGACAAAAGAGGAACGGGAGATTATCAATCGTCATATTGTCGTCACGATCAAGATGTTGGAATCCCTGCCCTATCCCAAAAATCTACGGCGGGTACCGGAGTATGCCGGGGGACACCACGAACGGATGGATGGCAAGGGTTATCCCAAGGGTCTGACCAGGGAACAGATGTCTATTCCCGCCCGCATGATGGCTATCGCTGATATTTTTGAAGCCCTGACTGCTAGCGATCGTCCCTACAAACCAGGCAAAAAGCTATCGGAGTGTCTGTACATTCTCGGCAAGATGAAGTTGGATAACCACATTGACCCCGATTTGTTTGACCTGTTCGTGCGGGAAAAGGTTTATTTGAAATATGCCCAGATGTTTCTGCCCCCTGAACAAATTGACGAAGTAGACGAAAGTAAGATACCAGGTTACACCCCTACTGTTATTCAGTGATCCACTCTCTCTACCCATTCTTTGATCCAGTGCAGAATTGTATGGACTTCTGTCATAGTGGGAGCCTCTGAATATAGCCGTAGCAGGGGTTCTGTGCCACTAAAGCGAATCAATAACCAACTATCTCCCTCTAAACGCAGTTTGAAACCATCGATCGTTTGCACACTCAATACCGATCGGTCTGCTATCCGTTCTGGACAGTTATTGGTGAGAGTCTCAATCAAGGTTTGGGGCTGTTTAACAGTGATGTCAATGCGATCGTAGGCACTGTGAAAGTTAGTTTTTTCTTGCAAGGCACGATAAAGACTGGGAATGTCTTGTTCTCTGGTTGCCACTGCTTCTAAAACATACAAAGCAGATAGGAGGGCATCCCGCTCTGGAATATGATTGCCGTAACCGATTCCCCCGGATTCTTCACCGCCTAGTAGGGTCAAACTACACTTGAGCATCTCTTCTGCAATGTACTTAAAACCGATCGCTGTCTCCACCACTGTCAAGTTGTATAGTTTTGCCACGCGGGGGATCAAATCAGAACCACTGATTGTTTTAACTACCTGTCCTAGCAATCCATGGTGACAATGCAAATGCTCAATCAACACAGGAATCAACACTTGGGAACTGAGATAATTTCCCTGACCATCGACGGCGGCAATGCGGTCCCCATCGCCATCAAAAGCAAGACCAAACACGATCGCCCCTGGGTTTTCCTGCTGCAATTCTCTTACCTGCTGACAAAAATCGGTCAGATACTTAGCGATCGGTTCTGGCGGTGCTCCCCCAAACAGAGGGTCACGGCGGTTATTGATTTCCACTAAACCTGGTACATCCCCTAAGATTTTCTGTAAGCCGCCACTGGCTGCCCCATACATGGGATTGACCAACACCTTTATCTTGCCTGCTTGCAAACCCCCTTTTATTTTCTCGATATCCACCTTTGTTTGTAAGACTTGGGCATAATCTAGCCAGGGGTCAAAGGCAGACAGAGAACCTCCCGATCGTTTTTCTCTCTCTTCTGTGATTGCTTTTTCCACCTGCGCTGTGATCGTTTTGGAGACTGACCCGCCAAAAGCACCTTTGATTTTGCAACCGTTGTATTCTGGGGGATTGTGACTAGCAGTGATCACCACTGCTCCCAGTGCCCGTTGACCAAAGGCTGCCCAACTCATCGCTGGGGTGGAACAGTAGCTCTGGGCAAGATAAATCTCGTACCCTTGTTCTGCCATAGCCTCTGCTGCACAGCGGGCAAAGCGATCGGATAAAAACCTACGGTCATAGCCCACCATGATCTTCTTTGTACCAAGATGACCAAAAGTAGCTTCTAAGACTTGAGCGGCTGCCCGTGCTACCCGATCGACATTGGCAAAGGTAAACTGATCGGCAATGATACCCCGCCAGCCATCTGTACCAAATTTAATCTCCTGGCTCAAAGTCATGCACTCCCTAACTGCTGCCCCCATGATAACAAAGATAGGAGAGAATTTAACAGGGTTAGATTTCCAACAAACGCAACCAACAGCGGTTTAATGATACATTCATGGACGGGGAATAGTTATCATAGGCAGGCATAAGAGCAGCAACTGTCATGGGAATAATTGCTAGCATGAACATAGAGATTAGCAGAGGGCGTAGCATATATTTAACTCAACTGTGAACAACTCTATTGTCGGAGAGCAAACAACAAACGATCGGGGTGATGGGACAGAATTGCAACTGCCACACTCATCTAGCAAGTAGGTAGCAGTATGGGCACCAGACCCCAAAAGGGGGGCAAATCCCGCTGGGAAGTAATCTAGGAATCCACTCTGGCGCTGGCGCGACGTTGCCCCGAACTTGACCCCGGCTGACAAAGTAGCACAAATCTGACTGCAGTTTTACAAGATGCCCTTGCTCGTTTCTTGACCAAGGTAGTCACCGATGGCGAAACAAAGGATCGGCAATCCGTCTTTGCAGTTATTATTCCCGCCAGTCGAAAGATCACAGCAGATGAAGAATTAGATGATAACTTGATAATGGTGGACACCGTTACCTGTGATGAAATGGAGGACATGACGATCGCAGCAGTGTTAACCAATGCCATTTTTGACTAAACAGACAAAGACAATCACCTCCTCACAAAAGATGCTATCAGTTAGGAAAAGAGGAGACAGAAGAAATGTCTCAACCTTTGCTGCTCAACCTGTGCTGATGTGGTGTAGCTATGTCAAGGGTTAGAGGGGTCAAACAAAATTAGACGCTTGTGGAACAACGATCGGGCTGTCTCTAGACTCAGGTTAGGGTACTGGGCAAGAATTGCTTGGGTAGTTAGCTGCTGATTTGCCTGCTGCATAAACAAAAACTCTGCCTCAGTTAGCGTAATCACTTCATAGTCAGGATTGAACAAACTGATATTAGAGGGCAGGGATGCAGTATTAAGTGGCTCTTGAGCTACGTCCCCTGACCAACCGCTGATACAAGGATGACGGAGGGGTTTCGCTGCTAATAAAACCTCATCCCGATCGAGGTCAAATTTAGGTAGGGGGGGGTTATAGAGGAAAAATTCGTAGTGGGCAATGTCCGTATCTAATAGTTCCAAGAGGCGGTACTGGGTGCGCTGGGGTAGAGCCTTTGCCTGAGCAAGGAGTTCGGAATTTCTACCTAATAAACGCTCCAATTGCCACACCTTGGGATTGGAAAAGCCCGCAAATTGCAAACCCGATCGGTCTATAAACTCAAACAAAGAATAGATGTTAAATCGGATTTCGTGGGGATGGAGATACATATCCGCAAAACATTCATCTTTAGTATTTTCCAAAAACCATCTTGTTTTCTCCCGTTGCACTAAGCGATTGTTCTCTGGCAGGGCAGCAAAAATAGCTCTCCCCAATTTCACCCCCGTTGCAATATCACCTTTGTTGGGCAACAAAATTTGGATGGCTTCCTGCATCAAACTAATTTCCCAGCGCCCAATTTCGGCATACAAAAAGAGGTGTAACAATCCCCCTGGTTTTAACTTCTGTGCCAGTTCTTTTAAGCCCCGATCGGGGTCAGCAAGGTGATGCAATACCCCCACACAGTTAATTAAATCGAACTCCCCCGGAATTGTGGCTAGGTCATAAATACTGCACTGGTGAAATTGCACCCGATCGGTCTTACCTATGGTTCTAGCAATCCGTTCCTGGGCAACCGCTAAGGTGCCGGCACTAATATCAATAGCTACAATTTCCGCCTCAGGGTTTTGGTGTGCTAAATACTCCGTACTAACCCCACTGCCACAGCCGGCATCCAAAATTCTGACCTGGTTGGTGGGGGGGATTTGCCCATTGGTACAAAAAGCATAGGCGGCTTGCCAACTCCAACGCCAGTTGTAACCAGGGGGCGGTTCATCGATCACAGGGTCTGGTGGAAAAGGATAGGCATCATACAAAGCTGCCACTGCCCGTGTTACCTCATCCATCATCGCTCCCCTCCCTATAAACTATCCGTCCAAGTCGATCGCCAGGCTTCCTCTGCCTCTAACACTAATTTAGCTTGCTGTTTTTCCTCTAATTGTGCCCGCAGTCGCTCTTTCTGCGCCGCCAATACCCGTAACTCCCCCCGTTGGGACATGACATAACGATCGGTAAATTCTATCTCCGCCAAGCGGAGGATGACCCTAGGAGTGTTTTCGGTCAGCTGGGGCAGAATTTGGTACTGCTGCAGCAAAGTGTTCACCCTGTGGGCGTGCTCTTCCAGACAGGCATTGAGCAACCGATCGATCTCCTCTGCTCCTTTTTGCGCTACCTCACTGTCCAGAATTTGCCGCAGTGTCGCCCCCAAACTATCAGCGATCGCTACCACATTAGACTGCAACGACTGCCGATCGGGAGCGGACAAACGCAGAAACTGCACGGGATAGACGTGGGTACAGATATGGAAAGCAGCCAAGATCAGCTGCTTACGTGCCACCTGTGCCAACACCTGGGCATACTCCCGATACAAAACCTGGATGCGATGCTCCAGGGCTGCCATAGCCGCTGCGAGATCACGAATTTCCTGGTCTAAACGAGCGGTGTTTCCCTGGGACATCAGACCAGGCAGCTATTTTTTCTTTTTCTTGGGGCTGGATTTGGCTTTAGGCTTTTCTTCTGCCGCAGGGGCTGCCTCCGTCACAACATCCGTAGGTTGTGCTGACACAGTTTCGGTCCCAGGGGGAGCCTCCTCTGCTGCAGGGGCTGCCTCCGTCACAACATCCGTAGGTTGCGCTGACACGGTTTCGGTCCCAGCGGGAGCCTCCTCTGTTGCCGGGGTTTGTGCTTCTACCACAGCGGCAGGTTGGGCAGACACTGTTTCCTGCTTTGTCTCTGGCTGGGTTGCCCCAGGGATAACCTCCCCAGGAATTTCCTCCCCAACGGCATAGCGCACAAACCGACGTACCCGAATGTTTTCTTTCAAAACCGCGATCGTTTGTTTGATCAGCTCATCGACGGTGATTGTCTGGTCTTTGATGTAGGGCTGGTCTAGCAGACTCATTTCCTTCAGACGCTTTTCAATGCGCCCCTGCACAATCTTTTCCCGTACCGCTGGCGGTTTGTTAGCAATATCATCCTTGGCAGACTCGATCGCTTTTTCCTTTTCCACCACTGCCGGAGGGATATGCGCCACACTGACATATTCCACACCAGGGCAAGCGGCGATTTGCTTAGCGATGTTATCTGCTAGTTCCTTGAACTCTTCCCGTTTTGCCACAAAGTCCGTCTCGCAGTTGAGTTCCAGCAATACCCCCACCTGGCTACCAAAGTGGATGTAGCTGTGGACAATACCTTGGGCAGTAGTACGGTCAGCTTTTTCCCCTGCCTTGGTGATGCCCCGCTTACGCAACCACTCGATCGCCTTTTGGATGTCCCCGTCACTTTCCTCTAGTGCTCTTTTGCAGTCCTTGATGCCCGCTTGGGTGCGACTACGCAACTCACTGACTAATTGGGGTGAAATTTCAGCCATGACGTTATTCCCTAGAATTGCTTTACATTCTTACATATCGTCCTCTTCTGCACCAATATCCAGGTCGGACAAATCCACTTCCTCCCCTTCTACAGTGCCTTCGTAGGGTGTGCCTTCCGCATCGTAATCGATCGTTTGTCCCTGTTTGCCTTCGATGATGGCATCCGCCAGTTTGCCAATGATCAGTTTGACAGCACGGATCGCATCGTCATTACTAGGGATGGGCACATCCACCAGATCGGGGTCACAGTTGGTATCCAGCATCGCCACGATGGGAATTTGCAGACGTTGACATTCCTGGACAGCGTTGTACTCCCGCTTTTGATCGACAATGACCACAATATCAGGGAGTTTGCGCATACTTTTGATGCCACTGAGGTACTTGCGCAGCCTTTCCAGTTCTGCCCGTAGGCGGGAGGCTTCCTTTTTAGGCAGGCGGGAGAGGACACCACTTTCCTCGCGGCGTTCCAGTTCCTTCAGGCGTTCTATGCGGGTGCGGATGGTTGCCCAGTTGGTGAGCATTCCCCCCAGCCAGCGCTGGTTGACGTAGTAGCTGCCACACCGCCTTGCCTCCTCCTCAATAATGCCCGCCGCTTGGCGCTTCGTGCCCACAAACAGAGTTTTCTTACCCTGTTCCGTCATGCGCCGCATATAACTGTAAGCTTCCTCCAGACATTGGGCAGTTTGCACCAGGTCAATAATGTGGACACCATTGCGCTCGGTGAAGATGTAGGGTTCCATTTTAGGGTTCCAGCGGCGGGTTTGATGCCCAAAGTGCACTCCAGCCTCTAACAGTTCGTTGAGGGTAACAATCGCCATGTTTGCTCCTTGTGTTCGGGTTAGACCTTGCATCTGGGCGTGACAAGCACCCGAATCCCCAGATGTGTGAATTGAGAAAACTCTGATATTTTAGCATGGAGGGGGGCAATTGGCTAGCTTTTAGGGGAAAGCAGGGGCAGATATAATGGGGGGAGGGTAGGGAGGGGATGTATGAAGGCTGTGAACTGGCTCAAGTGGGCGCAGGGGGGCGGTGTTGCCCTGGGTTTTTTGTTGATCCTGCTGGCGGTGACCAATCCCTCGCGGGAGGCTTATTTGGAGTATGCCACTTTTAAGCTAGCAGATGACGTGAAGGAGGAGATTTGCGGGGCAAGGGATTTGCGTAATTTGTTGGGGGAGGTAGCAAATTTAGTATCAGGTATTTGTCGCACAGGGGTGGATGTACAACGATCGAAAATCCGTGAATTTATCAGCAATGCTTCCCGCCGCCGCAATCTGGTCGTCTTTAGCCTTTACACTACTGATGTCCTCGATCGCCGCTATACCACGATCGCTATCCTGGGCAATTTCCATACCTCCGTCAAAAAAGCCAGCCAAAATTAGCGGGGTGGGGTTCTTGACTGCGCAGATACATTTCACAGTCTCTGATGGGGTAAATCATTCTGTCCCAGCGGGTGTCGGGGAGAGCTAAAGGGCGGCTTTCATCTAACAGCCAACTGCTGATTTGATCGGGACTGGCAGCACAGTTGACAGCAGTTTCTAGACGCACCAGCCCAAAGTGTATGTCATCTCCCTTGCCGGCGCGCAAACGCAAATACCAACTGCGCACAGGATAGCGACTAGAGGGGCAAAAGGTGCTGCTGCGTTCCCCTGCCTGGAGGTGGTGCACAATTTGTTGCTCCTGCCAGCCAAAGAATTGCGTGTTATGGGTTTTGATGATGCCAACGACCCGATCGTGATTAGCAATTGTGGCTGCCCCTGTGATTGACCCATCGATGACTAGCCACCCTGGGGATTGTGCTTCTATCCACTTCTCTGCCAGTTGTACTTCCAGTTGTTGCCGATCGCTGCTGATTTTGTCCCTGGCTAATTTGGTGAGGTCGGGGGGAATTTCTGCCAGTCCCGCCAGGGTGTCGATAAGGGGAATACCTGCCATTAGTTCACCTTCAGCGCATAGGGACAGGGGTAAGTACAGAGCTTCCTGGGCTTGGTATTGCCAGGTAGTGAGTACCCGATCGGTGCGCTTTCTAATCACTGCCGCCGTGTAGCCGTAGTAGACAGGCACGCCCTCTGTGTAGTAGAGCAGCCAACTGCGCTGAATGCCGTCGAGGAAATAGTTAAAGGGACTGGGTTGGGGTTTGCCCCCAGGTATCCCTCGGAAGGGAGATTCTAGGAGTTCTGCTTCTGCATGCCTGACAGTTTCTGGGTTGGCAAAACCCTGCTTTTCAGCGTACTGGCGGGGTTGCAGGAATTGGCGCGGGCGATTGGTTTGTCTGAGGTAACGTTGCAGTTGCGTGAGCAGGGACGACATTTTTTGCTAGATTATTAGGGAAAGTCAGGGAGGTAAAGATGGCAGTTCTTGCTAGTTATATCATTTTGGGGGGCGCATACTTAATAGTCATTCCCCTCCTGTTGATGTTCTATTTTAAGGCACGTTGGTTTAAGACAGGTTCCTGGGAAAGGGTGTTTATTTGTTTTGCGGCTTTCTTCTTTTTCCCTGGTCTGTTATTGCTCTCTCCCTTTTTGAACTTTCGTCCTGAGCTACGGAAACTGTAATGCGACGGCTGGATGCATTGTTAATTGCCTTTGCCTTCTTTCTGTTTGGGGGGATGAGTTATTTGATTTTGCGGTTGTGCGGTCTCCCTGGGGAAACGGCGGGCATCTGGAGTCAGGTGCTGGTTCTGTTGGGTTTGTTGGGTTGGTTGTCCACCTATCTGTTCCGCGTCGCTACGGGTACTATGACGTGGCATGAACAAATAGAGCGCTACAAAACCGCCGTATTGCGCAAGCGCCTAGAGGAAATGACTCCGGAAGAACTGGCTGCGTTGGAGTTGCAATCTGAGGATTGATTCCCCTAGCACCGCTATTCCATCCCCGCGTTTTGCAGGAGCATCGCCTAAAATTTGCCTACCCCCAGGATTTGACCGATCGGTTTAGTCTGTTCTGGGGGCAGTTGCTAATTGCTCAGACTAGTGAGAATCCCCTTGATAAATGGCAGGCAATCCACGATTTATTTTGTGGGGTGTTGGGCTACCAGTCCCCCTTTGCCCAGCAGGATACCTGGGATTTAGATTTAAGCGATCGTATTTTTTGGGGCTATTTTAGTCCCACCACTGCCCAACCCCAGGGGGAAATTGTAGTCGCTAACTTACCAGTGCCTTGGCAGTTGGGAGAGAATGTTGATTGGCTGATTGTCACCGACCTCAATTCTATCACCCTCTACTATCGGGAATATGGACTAGTTTTTGGGCAAATTTTTTGGTTTCAGTCCTTGCAGGAGCGGGAGCAGTTAGAGTTGTTCTATGCCCTTTTCTGTCGGCGCAATTTGTTAGGTAATCCCAGTCAACCCCGCCAGGCAAAAATCTATCAGTTGCTGGAACTAACGGAGTCCACAGAGGAGGAACTGGGGCACAATTTCTATCGCTATTTCTCTCCTCTCTACCAAAAATTGTGCAAAGATATGCACTACCGCCTTGCCCAATTGGGTGCCCTCACCCCTAACCTAGAGCAACAGATTACCCGCCTTCTCCTCCACCGTCTGCTTATTCTGCAGGCATTTACCGATCGGGGTCTGCTCCCCCCCCATCTCCTGCAGGATGCCTACAACTTTGTCAATCCCTATGTCCCCCAACCTGTGTGGGTAAATTTCCGGGCAGTGTTTCGCTGGCTAGACCAGGGCAATCCTCACCAAAATATCGCCCCCCTTGCTGTCCATTTTTGCCAGTTTAATGACATCCTCGATCGGTTAATTCACATTGGGGATGAACTGTGCCGCCAAATGAAGGAAATAGGACAATTTAATTTGCAAGAGGATATTTACCCCCTCCTGTTGGTGTTTATTTTACAGCGGGTCTATAGTCACAAAAAGCTCACCCTCAAACGCTGGCGTACCCACAAATTGTTACAGCAATCTACTCCTACTTGGAATCGCCTCCTAGAACGCCTGTCTCCCCTGCCAGTTAGTGACATCCTATCCCTCAAATTCTATGCCCCCCAGGGGGAATTTGGGCTGACTTTAGCGGTGGTATTGAGGCTGTTGCAAACCCTCTACGGTGATGCCGTGCCTCCTTCTACTATTGCCCGCCAGCTGTACAGTCCCGATCGGGAATTGACCCCCCTTTTCCTCTCCATTGCCTTTGGGCAGGGCATAGAAATCAACCACTCTATCCCAGGAGAGAGGGAAGATCAGCATTTAGTCTATCTGGACTAACATTATCTTGAGCTATATTGGAGTCCTGGCATGGAGGGGAAGCATGGCGGATGAAATGATTCGGGTGACGGCGGCTAACGGCGGCATTAGGGCAGTGGGGATTACCGGCAAGGGTTTTGTGGAGGAGGCAAGACAACGGCACAAACTGTCTGCAGTGGGCAGTGCGGCTTTGGGGCAGGCGATGATTGCTACTCTCCTCCTAGCCTCCAGTATGAAAACACCCCAGGCGCGGGTCAGTTTGCAGATCATGGGGGACGGTCCCCTGGGCAAGGTGTTTGCCGATGCAGGTGCCGATGGCACGGTGCGGGGCTTTGTCAAGAATCCCCACGTGGAAATTCCCCTCACAGATAGCAATGGCTTGGATGTGGGACAGGCGATCGGGCACAACGGTTTTCTCTGTGTAATTCGGGACGAGGGGATCGGCATTCCCTATACCAGTACGGTGGAGTTGGCATCGGGAGAGGTGGGGCAGGCAGTAGCTCACTATCTTTTTACATCAGAGCAGACCCCCTCGGTGGTCTTAGTAGGAGTTCATGTCAACAGTGAAGGGATTGAGGCGGCAGGGGGGGCACTTTTGCAACTGATGCCCCAGGAGGCGGAAAATAATACTCTGATCGATCTGCTGGAGGAGCGGGTGCGCAATTTCCATGGTTTTTCCCGACTGTTGCGGGAGGGCAGTTCCCCCGCTCAGATTTTGGTGAATATGTTGGAGGGTCTGCACCCGGAGGTGCTGCCGGAAGTAAAGCCCCTGCGTTTTGCCTGTCCCTGTTCCCTCGATCGGGTGTTGAGTGCCCTGCGCATGCTCAGTATTGCTGAACTGCGGGAGATGATGGAAAAAGACGGCGGGGCGGAGGTGGTCTGTCAGTTTTGTGGCAAGGTTTACCACATCGATCGGTTTGATCTGGGCAAGATTATTATGAATATGGAGGCGAGGTAGGGGCAGCAGCCAATGTTTGCCATTGTCTATTCAGAGGAATTTTTACAACACAACACGGGGCGGTTTCACCCAGAAAATGGGGGCAGGTTGACCGCAATTCGCCATCATCTTCTGGAACAGGACTGGGCTGATCAACTGCTGTGGTTGCCTCCCACCGATCGGGAGGTGCTCAAGTATATTTACCAAGTGCACAGCCCCGATTACGTGGAGATGGTGGCGGCAATATGCAGCCAGGGGGGGGGCTACCTCGACCACGATACACCTTTGTCCAGGGAGAGTTTTCACGTCGCTTGTCGCGCGGTGGGGGCTTGGCTCGATGGCGTCGATCGGGTTTTAGCTACCCAGCAGCCTGTGTTTTGTCTCTGTCGTCCCCCTGGTCACCACGCAGGACGGACAACGGGGATGGGGTTCTGTGTGTTTGCCAATGCTGCTATTGCTGCCTTCTATGCCCTGCAGTTTGTCGAGCGGGTGGCTATTTTGGACTGGGATGTACATCACGGCAATGGTACCCAGGAAATTGTCTGGGATGAACCTCGCATTCGTTTTATCTCCAGTCATCAGTCCTTCTTTTACCCTGGCTCTGGCTTTAAGACGGAACGGGGCAAATACAACAACATCTTCAACTTCCCCCTGGCGGCGGGGACAACGGGCAAGGATTTTCTCCAACTCTTCCGCCAGGAAATCCTCCCTCTACTGCAGGAGTTTCAACCTGACCTGCTGATAGTCAGTGCGGGCTTTGATGCCAATGCCAATGATCCCCTAGGGGGACTGCAGTTTTTACCTCCTGACTACGGGGAGATGACCAAGGGCTGCCTGGAGGTGACCCCCAAAATTCTGTTTGGCTTGGAGGGGGGCTATGACTACGACAGTCTGTCCCGATCGGTGGCAGCGGTCATCCACGCCTGCCTAGCTGTTAGCTGCTCGTAAAAGAATCACAGTGCAGGGACTGCCCCTGGCGATCCTCTCTGGGATATTGCCCTGCACTACCTGCTTAAGAAAGCCCTCCCTACTAGCCCCCAGTACGATCGTGTCAATTTCCAACTGGTGGGCACAGGTAATGATACTGTCGGCAATGGCGTTGGAGACAATCTTGTTGGTATGGACAGGGCAGTGGGTCTTTGCCTTGAGGAAATCGGCGTCTGCCTGCATCAACCGATCGTCTGTTGTGTTCTGATCCTGGCGGAAAACTTGACAGAGTTCAATCTGGGGGGCAGTGCCCAATTTGATCAAACCAGGCAGAAACTCCTGGATAGCTACCTGGGCGTTGGGACCACCCCCAATGGGGACTAACCAGCGATTCCAGGTCCCCACAGGCTTTAACTCCTTATCCAGACGCACCACCAACACATGGCAGGGAGCTTGGCGAATTAGGGTATCCACAACATCCCCAAACACCCGTCCGGGCGTAAAATCCTTCCCCCGCCACCCCAACAGGATGACTCCAATGCGGTTTTCCCTGGTCACGTCCAAAACCGCTTGCACCACGTCATGGGCAGTGCGAATCTGGGTATGGAGGTCTATGCCCCACTGTTTTGCCAAATTCTGACACTGCCGCAATAGCCGCCGTCCTTTGCCCACGGCCACGGGAGTTTCCATAGGCGCGCGGGCACGATTTACTGTAATCACATGGAGGCATTCCATCTCGTAGTCCTGCACCTGGGCGATCGATCGTGCGATATGCATCAAAGTTTCTACAGTCTTGGGATTGTTGACCAGCACCAGGACTTTCCGCCGTCCCAGGGAGGGGGCACGGGTCTGATAGATGCAGTAGGAAGGATGGCGATAGTTGACCACCCGTCCGCTCAGCTTTTCCGATTCCGCGCGGATGATGTCACTGCGGGTGATGATACCCACCAATTCCCGCCCTAGGGTGACAGGCAGACGGCTGAGTTGATAGTGATTCAAAAGGTAAAGCACCTCACTCAAAGCAGCTTGGGGAGGGACAGTGACGGGATTGGGGGTCATGATCTCCCTAAGAGGAGTGTGGGGAGGTAAATTTTTCCCCTGGGCAATAGCGAGGTCAGTCTGCGTGACAATCCCCACCAGTTTGCTCTGCTCCAGAACCGGAAAGCCCCGATGGTGGGAGTTAGCAAAAGCCACGATCGTTTCCTCCAGGGTCATGGCGCTGTCCAGAGTTTCCACCTTTTGCACCATCACATCCGCCGCTGTCAGGTTGGCAAGGATAGACTCTTCCTTGTCCGCTTTGTTCGTGAGGTCAATGCCGTTTGCCTGCAGGATGTGGTCATAGATGGAATTGGGATAGATTTTTTCTGCCGTGAAATAGGCAACCACGGACACAATCATCAGGGGCAGGACGATCTCAAAATTGCCCACTAACTCAAAGATCATGATCACGGCTGAGATAGGGGTACGTGCCACAGCGCAGAAGAAACCGCCGCCCCCTACCAAGGCATAGGTTTTGACATGGTGTACCAACTGCCACCAATTCGCTAGGTGTCCCACCAGCAAGCCCAGCCCGCTGCCAATGGTCACACTAGGGGCAGTCAAGCCCCCTGGAGAACCCGACCCAAAGGCGACCAAGGTTAAACTGGCGTGGACCAGGATTGCCAAGGCAGTCAGGGAGATATTAGTTTCCCCCGCACTCACTAGGGATTTCAAGCCCGCATGGTCGCGGAAGGTGGGGGGCAGGGAGGCAATGATCACACCGCAAATAAATCCGGCTACAGCGATGCGCACGGGGATCGGCAAATTCACTCCCCGCCGAAATATCTTGCTACTGAGCATAAGAGCGCGATTGAAGAGGGCACCCCCCACCCCCGTAATCACCCCCACAAGGATGTAGAGGGGAATTTCACTGGCGTAGAAGTGGATACCACTGGTGTAGCGACTGGCGGGTGTGCCATCAATGGTAAACTCCCCACTGCCCAAATGGCGGGAAATCAATGCCCCAATGAAAGCCGCCAATACCCCCGTGCCGAGGGAAAAACTAGAGGTATCCTGTAGGAGAGCTTCCACCACAAACAGCACCCCCGTGATGGGAGTATTAAACGCCGCTGCCAACCCCGCACTTGCCCCCGCCGCAATCAACTGCCGCCGGTATTCGGGGGAGGTGGGAAACCACTGGCTCAACTGGGCTGCCAAAGCCGCCCCCACCTGAATTGTCGGTCCCTCCCGCCCCAGGACAATGCCTGACCCGATGGAAATAATCGCCGCCAACAATTTGCCCAGGGCTATACGCAAATCCAACAGTAGGGGAACACGGGCTAAGACTGCCTTCACCTGGGGTACACCACTGCCGTAGGCCTCCGGCGCTATCCACTGGATGATCACCCCTGCCACTAGTCCCCCCAATGCCCCCCCGATCGGTAGGACATACTCCGGCAGACCCATTGCCGCCAAACGCACCCGCCAGCCCCCTAGCCAACCTACTCCCGTTTTAATGACGATCGCTGCCATCCCCGCCACAATTCCAATTACCACTGCTTCCAGGAGAGCAAAGCGCTTGGGCAGAAACAGCCTTCTAATCTGAGTGGGAATTACAGTGATTTGGCCTGCGCTTGTCAAAGGACTAGGGGAACGGTAGGACATAAACTGGACTGTAGCAGCTATAGCAATTTTTCCCGTTTTTTAACTGTATGATGAAAAAGTCCCGTGCTAGGTGCCTATGGTTTCAACTTTTACCCCCACGGAAGTCCTATTTGTGGAAGGGGCGGAGAAAGTGGATTTAGTGCAATTAAAAGCTTTGTTCGATCGAGCGGCATTTTGGGCGCAGGGACGGAGCCTAGAGGATTTAGCCACTGCTCTAAGCAATTCTGAACCAGTAATTACCCTTTGGCATGGGGGGAAGCTAATTGGGCACGGGCGGGCTACCTCCGACGGGGTCTATCGCGCCACAATCTGGGATGTGGTAATTGCCCCGGAATTTCGTGGTGGCGGTCTGGGACGCAAGCTGGTGGAAAAAATCCTAGCTCATCCCAAGGTCTACCGCGTGGAACGGGTGTATTTGATGACCACCTACCAACAGGAGTTCTACCTGCGCCTGGGCTTCCAGTATAACCAAACTACGACAATGGTGCGCTGTCAGACTTAAACCCCTGTCCCAGCTCTACCACTCTGCCAATGACTACGATGGCGGGGGGACTAAACTGGGCGCTCTCCCGTAGAACTTCCCCCAAGGTGGTATAGAAATTCCTTTGGCTGGGCAATGTACCCTGATAAATGACAGCAACGGGGGTCTGGGGTGGCAATCCTGCCTGCAACAGGGCGGGGACAATGGTAGGGAGATTGTGTAAACCCATGTAAATCACGATCGTTTCTGACCCCTGAGCGATCGCTTGCCAGTTGACAGCGGGACGATATTTGCCCGCCGCCTCGTGCCCCGTGACAAAAGTGACACTGGAACTCAATTCCCGATGGGTGAGGGGAATACCCGCATAGGCTGCTGCCGCAATTCCCGCCGTAATCCCTGGCACCACTTCTACTCCAATCCCTGCCCTGCGCAAATCCTGCATCTCCTCGCCGCCGCGCCCAAACACAAAGGGGTCGCCCCCCTTCAACCGCACAATCCGCTCGTAACTTGCCGCCAGCTGGATCAACAGGGCGGTGGTTTGTTCCTGCAACAGAGTGTGCCTGCCCCTGCGTTTACCCACAAAATAGCGATCAGCTTGGGGATTGACCAAGGCTAAAACTCCCTCACTGACGAGGGCATCGTAGACTACGACGTCGCAACTCTCCAATAAGCGCTTTCCTTTGAGGGTGAGTAACTCTGGGTCCCCTGGACCCGCCCCCACTAGATAGACTTTTCCTCCCACAGTCCTGTCCTCCAGTTAGGTAAAATATTCTAGCTCTGGTTGGACAAGCTCCCTAGTGCGACCGTTGGGCAGAGAAGAAGACGTGCTAGACTACAAAACAGTGCAAGGCTCAGAGCTGTGAACTTCTCGTCCTTGGATTTCTTTCGTCGCTTTCGCAATGACATCCCCCAACAGTTTGCCGTGATTGGCTTGGGGCGGTTTGGCAAAGCGGTCTGCAAAACTCTCCACTCCCAGGGCTACGAAGTGCTAGCCGCCGATAAAGACCAGACCAGAGTAGACCAAATTGTGGCAGAACACCTCGCCTCCCACTGTATCCAACTGGACAGCACTAATCCCCTCGCCCTCAAGGAGGCAGGCATCCTGGAGTTTGAAACTGTTATTGTCGCCATCGGGAACTATCTGGAGGAGAGTATCATCACCACCCTCAATGTCAAGGAAGGGGGAGTCAAGCGGGTAGTGGCTAAAGCCTCCTCGGAAATTCACGGCACCCTCCTCAAAAAAGTAGGGGCAGATTGGGTCGTCTATCCTGAGGCGGAGTCGGGCTGTGCCCTTGCCCGTGCCCTCACCCAGCGGGGTATCCTAGAGCGCTTTGAATTAGACCCCGACCACAGTATTGTGGAAATTGAGGTGCCAGAAGAGTTCAACGGCAAAACCCTCCTAGAACTGAACCTCCGCCGCCGTTATGGCGTCAGTGTCCTGGCAGTCAGCCGCGATGGCAAGTTTGCCATTAACCCCGACCCCAATGTGAAGTTAGAAACAGGGTCAGCGATCGTGGTCATTGGCGCCAACAAGGACATTCAAAAACTACCCACCGTGGATCATGCCCGTTAAATTTGCCCTCCTTTCCCTCCTAGCCCTGGCGAACGTAGAAACCGATCGGTTTTGTGCCCCGCCCCCCCTACAACAAGTCCGTCCCCATACAGTGCAACCAGGGGAAACCCTCACCTCTATTGCCCAGACTTACCAGCTCTCCCCCGCTACCATCATGGGCCTTAATCCCCCGGTGCGCAATGGACAGGTCAAACCAGGACAAGTCCTGCAAATTCCCCCCGCCGATGGCATCTTCCACCGCCTCCAGGATGAGGAGAATTACAAGACTATTGCCCAGACCTATAACACCCGCCCCGATGTCCTGTTTGAGAAAAACGGCTGCCAGCGCAGTCCAGAAGTGGTGTTTGTCCCTGGTGTCCTGTGGAAACCGAAGCCGGAACTACCCCCCCTCCCCAACTTTGCCCCCGAAGGGGCGGTGGTAATCATTGCCAGTGGCGGCTATCCCCTCCCCTACGTCGTCCCTGTCACCTCTGGCTTTGGCTGGCGCACCAATCCTATCACAGGGGAATGGGCATTCCACAGCGGTATCGACCTCGGCGCTCCCTACGGCACCCCGGTTTTAGCTACCAGCGATGGCATCGTAGAATTTGCTGATTGGGCAGGGGGGTATGGCAACCTCGTGGAAATCCGCCACAGCCGCGCCCGCACCCGCTATGCTCACCTCTCCCAGATCACCGTCCGTCCAGGGCAAAAGGTCGTGCAGGGACAACAGATTGGTCTGGTGGGATCGACAGGACGATCGACAGGTCCCCACCTCCACTTTGAAATCCTCTCCCCCACCGCCGATGGCTGGATTGCCGTCAACCCCGCCCCCTACCTCGATCGCTTAGCCCTGCGCCGCTAGGATCATCTCATCAGTGGCAAAACTCACCCCCGATCGGTCTTGGCGCAGATAGTCCTGTTCGTAGGAAGTCCGCAGCCCTGAGACCAAGTCGTATTCAGGCTCCCAGTCGAGGTGGTTGAGTGCCTTGTCAATAGAGCAAAAGAAATGTTGCAGACGGAAAGGAAATGCCTTGCGCTTGCCGAAATCAAACCGATCGGGGTCATAGAAAACAAACTGCAGACTGTCAGGGGATTTCCCCATCGCTGCCGCACAGGCTTGGGCAATGCCCACATAGGTCACATAGCGCATATCCGAGATGTTGTAAATTTCCCCAATGGCACGACTATTGCCCAACACTGCCACCATGGCTGCTGCCAAATCCGCCACGTGGCCCAACTGCGTAATAAACTTGCCGTCCCCAGGGATAGGGATAGGGCGACCCTGACTGATGCGGTCAAAGAACCACGCCTCCACATCGTTATAATTGCCCGGACCATAGATATAGACAGGACGAATTGCTGTATAGGGAAAACCCTGTTCCTGGTAGGCTTTGTGCAAATACATCTCCGTTTCCCACTTGCCCCTGTGGCGACTGTTGGGGTCAATGGCATCCCCCTCAAAGTGGGGCAATACCTCTGCCTCCCGGTACACCCCCGCCGAACTGACGTAGACAAAATGGCGAATGCGTCCCTGGAACAGCTCCACCAAGGGTTGCGTATCCCGCAGCTCCCTGCCGTTGTTGTCAAAAATGGCATCAAAGGATTCCTGGGCAAGAGCAGCCTGCAGGGCTTGGGGGTCAGTCCGATCGCAGATGATTGTCCGTAGCCCTGCCACAGGGGGGGGATTATTGCCCCGATTCAACAGCACCACCTCGTGCCCCTGCGCCACCAGCAGTTTCGTCAACGCTACCCCAATAAAGCGCGTACCCCCCAAAATCAAAATCCGCATACAACCTCCTGCACAATTCAAGGTGGAGTTTAGCATTTATGGCAGCAAGAAAAATCGATCGGACAAATTCCCCATTTTTGATCTACAATACAATCTACTGTTTTAGAGCCGTGCCATCGGCTTAATTTGTTTGGGGGTAGGATCATGACCAAGGGAGAAGCTAAGACGACAATCCAAGAGCAGGAAAAGAAGCCAGGCTTTGTCTTAGCCGACTTTCTCCGCGACACCAAGGCAGAACTAGACAAGGTTGTCTGGCCCACCCGCCAGCAGCTCATTGCCGAATCTGCCGTGGTAATCGTTATGGTTGTGATTGCCGCCCTCCTGATTAATGGAGTTGACTGGATTTTTGCCCAACTAGCCAAAATTATCTTCAAGTAGGTTATGCACGCCGAAGCGGAAAGCCCCCAGGGGTATAACTATCGTTGGTATGCTGTCCAAGTAGGGTCAGGATGCGAAAAACGGGTGAAACTTAGCCTGGAACAGCGCATTCCTACCCTGGAAGACTACTATGAAGACCTGCGGCAAAAAATCGTCCAGATTGAGATTCCCCAGACTCCTGTTGTGAAAATCCGCAAGGATGGCTCCCGCCACACGGAACAGGAAAAGTTTTTTCCAGGCTACGTCTTGATCCGTATGCATCTGGACGACGACACCTGGCAAGTGGTGAAAAATACCCCCCACGTTATTAACTTTGTGGGGACAGAGAAGCGCCGCCAGTCGGGCAAGGGCAGGGGGCATGTAGAACCCAAACCCCTCAGCGACCAGGAGGTAGAACGTATCTTCCGCGTCACCACGGAACAGGAACCGATCGTCAAGGTGGACATGGCTCTGGGGGACAAGATCAAGGTGTTGTCAGGACCCTTCAAGGATTTCTGCGGCGAAGTGATCGAGGTCAGCCCCGAACGGAGCAAACTCAAGGCGTTGCTTTCCATCTTTGGGCGGGATACGCCCGTCGAGTTAGAGTTCAATCAAGTCGAGAAAAATGGCTAAAGAAGTTGTTGCTGTTGTCAAACTTGCCCTCACGGCAGGTAAAGCGAACCCTGCTCCCCCTGTGGGTCCCGCCCTCGGTCAGCACGGCGTAAACATCATGGCGTTCTGCAAGGAATACAATGCCAAGACCCAGGACAAGGCGGGCATGATTATTCCTGTGGAAATCACTATCTACAAAGACAAGACGTTTACTTTTGTCCTCAAGACTCCTCCCGCTTCCGTGCTGTTGGCAAAGGCTGCCGGGGTGACTAAGGGTTCTGATACCCCTAACCGCAAACGTGTGGGCACGATCACCAGAGACCAACTGCGGGAAATTGCCCAAATTAAGATGCCTGACCTCAATGCCAACGATATCGAGGCTGCTATGCGCATCATCGAGGGGACAGCCCGCAACATGGGTATTGCTGTCGTCTAAATTTCTGCTATTATTAAACCCTGTCCCATTTAGTGAGGGAGGGGAAAACCCCGTTAGTACCTCTAGGAGCTATGAAACGAGTATCGAAACGGTTTAAGCAAGCCCAAAGTCTAGTGGAGCCACGCCCCTACGAACCCCTGGAGGCGATGAAACTCCTGAAGCAGACGGCGACTGCCAAGTTTGTGGAATCGGCGGAGGCTCACGTGCGCCTAGGCATTGACCCTAAGTATGCTGACCAACAGTTGCGTACTACGGTATCTCTACCCAAGGGCACAGGGCAGACGATTCGTGTGGCAGTGATTGCCAGAGGGGAAAAAGTCTCGGAGGCAACGGCAGCGGGGGCGGATGTGGCTGGTTCAGAAGACCTGATTGACGAGATCAGCAAGGGTAGGTTGGATTTTGACCTCCTCATTGCTACGCCCGACATGATGCCCCAGGTGGCGAAGTTGGGTAAGCTACTCGGTCCTAAGGGTCTCATGCCCTCCCCCAAGGGTGGTACAGTGACCTTTGATCTGGGTACGGCGATTTCGGAGTTCAAAAAGGGTAAGGTGGAATTCCGTGCCGATCGGACTGGAATTGTCCATGTCATGTTTGGCAAGGTGGATTTCCCCCCCGAAGATTTGCTCATTAACCTCAAGGCACTGCAGGAAACGATCGATCGTAACCGTCCTTCGGGAGCAAAGGGCAAGTATTGGCGGTCACTCTATGTGGCAGCTTCTATGGGTCCATCTATTGAGGTGGACATACAGGCATTGCGGGAGTTAAAGGTAGGAGGGGCGTAGAGGGAAAAAGTTCACCACAACTGCATAGACCGCAGACAGCAGGGGCGCTACTGCTTAAACATTACCTGCCGAGGTCATTACCAAAGGTGATACGCCTTTTGGGGTGTCTCGGTACTATTTGCAGAAACCGAGATTTTTTGTTTTAAGGAGGTGAGAACATGAGTCGCAGTTTGGAAAGTAAGATTGCCCTGCGGGAGGACTTGGAGCAAGAGCTGAGCCAAGCCCAGATGGTGATGGTAGTGGATTTTACGGGTCTCACCGTTGCCGAAATTACTAGCCTCCGCCGCAAACTCCGCCCCATCGGGACTTCCGCCCGCGTTACCAAAAATACAATTATGAAAAAGGCGATCGGGGAGCAGGCGAAGTGGAAACCGATCGAGTCCTACCTAAAGGGTCCAACGGTCTGCCTGTTTGTGCGTAAGGACATTGGGGAGACCCTGAAAGTCTATCAAGCCTTCGCTAAGGAAGTCAAAAAGACAGAATTGCGGGGGGGTGTATTTGACGGGCGTGCCTTTGCCCCTGACCAAATCAAAGCGGTAGCTGACCTGCCCCCCAAAGAAGTGCTCCTCGCCCAGATTTTGGGCTTACTCAACAATGTGCCTTCCCGTCTGGCGGGCACGGTCAAGGAAGTTCCTGCCTCTGTGGCGCGGAGTATCAACGAAGTCCCTGCCTCCCTGGCACGGGCAATCAAAGCCATGCAAGAAAAGCAGAGTGCTGGTCAACCTGGTTAATTGTTGTTCGTTTAGTGCAAGGAGTAGATCATGTCTAGAGTCCAAGAAGCGTTTGATTTAATTACTAGCCTGAGTGTGTTAGAGGCGGCAGAGCTAGTCAAGTTGATGGAGGAGAAGCTGGGTATTTCAGCGGCTGCCCCTGCGGGTGTACCTATGATGGCAATGCCTGCGGTGGCTGGTGCGCCGGCAGCAGCGGCGGCGGAAGCTCCCCCTGAACCTGTGGAGGAAAAGACTGCCTTCGACCTCGTCCTGGAAGAAGTGCCTGCTGACAAGAAGATCGCTGTCCTCAAGGTGGTCCGTGAACTCACAGGCTTGGGTCTCAAGGAGGCGAAGGAGGCGGTGGAATCGACGCCTAAAACTGTCAAGGAGGGCCTGCCCAAGGAAGAGGCAGAAAAGGCAAAGAAGCAGTTGGAAGAAGCTGGCGCCAAGGTTTCTATCAAGTAGGTGGGTGGGGGTCTCATGTATCGTATCGTTTTGCTCCCTGGGGACGGCATCGGTCCCGAAATTATGGCAGTGGCTGCGAAAGTCCTGACCGCAGTTGCCGACAAGTTCGAGCTTGCTTTTGACTGTCAGACTGCTCTAGTGGGGGGGGCAGCGATCGATGCTGTGGGTCACCCCTTGCCGCCAGAAACTCTGGAGTTGTGCCAAAACTCCCATGCTGTTTTACTTGCTGCTGTAGGGGGGGAGAAGTGGGACAATTTGCCTAGCCATCTCCGCCCTGAACAGGCATTACTGGGTCTGCGATCGGGTTTAAAACTTTTTGCTAACATCCGTCCTGCCAAAATCTTGCCCCAACTGATCGATGCCTCTACCCTCAAACGGGAAGTAGTGGAGGGGGTTGATCTAGTGGTGGTGCGGGAACTGACGGGGGGAATCTACTTTGGTCAGCCCAAGGGTATTTTTACGGACAGCAATGGTGTACGGCGGGGGGTCAATACTATGGCTTACCTGGAGACGGAAATCGATCGCATTGCCCATGTTGCTTTCCAGACCGCGCGGTTGCGGCGCAAGCAGGTGTGTTCTGTGGATAAGTCCAACGTCTTGGAAGTTTCTCAACTGTGGCGGGAGCGGGTGACAGCCATTGGGCAGCAATACCCCGATGTCACCTTGACGCATATGTACGTGGATAACTGTGCCATGCAGCTAGTGCGTAATCCCCGCCAGTTTGATGTGATTTTAACAGCAAATTTGTTTGGCGATATTCTCTCCGATGAAGCTGCTATGTTGACGGGGAGTATTGGGATGTTGCCCTCTGCTAGTTTGGGAGAAGCGGGAAAACCAGGGCTGTTTGAGCCTGTGCATGGCTCTGCCCCTGATATTGCGGGGAAAGATATTGCTAACCCGATCGCCCAAGTCCTCAGTATTGCCATGATGTTGCGCTATGGACTACAACAGCCCCAAGCCGCCGATGCTATTGAACTAGCTGTTAGTCTGGTTTTAGACCAGGGCAAGCGCACGGGGGATATTATGGCGCCTGGTTGTGAAAGAGTCGGTTGCCAGGCAATGGGAGAGGCGATCGTGGCTCAAATTCACTCTCTATAGGGAGCCTGCGAATCCTGGAGCGGGACAGCCCCTTTACCTGGATACTTTTAAGGGGGCGTTTCTTAGAAGTCTCTGGAAATAGGGCATACTAACTATAATTCTCAAGGTCAAAAATAGACTGCTATCAATAATCACTGTGGGAAATTGCTAACTTTTGTAAATTTCTTGACGGCACAGGGATTATTAAGAGAAACTACTAAGTAATTGAGCACTTACTAGCGCAATGGAAACTCTGGAGTTCATTATTCATCCTGACGGCAGGGTGGAGGAGAGGGTAACAGGCATTGTTGGCTCTACCTGTGAGGCGGTTACAGCTGCCATCGAGGAGAAGCTGGGGTCTGTTATCGCCAGAGAGTTAACGTCTGAGCACTTTGCCCAACAGGCTACCTTAACAGAAGTGCAAACAGTTAGTCAATGGTAGAAAGACAGGAAATTGCCTATGTCCCACTTCACACAGATTAAAACGCAAATTCGTCACCTGGAGCCTCTGCAGCAAGCCCTCACGGACTTGGGTATTGACTGGAAGGCAGAGGGTACAGTACGGGGTTATCAAGGTACGACGGAGAGGGCGGAAGTTGTCATTCCCCAGTCTAACGGCTACGATATTGGTTTCCGCTGGAACGGCAAGGAATATGCTTTGGTAGCTGACCTGCAGTATTGGCAACAGCCCTGGACGGTGGAAAGTTTCCTACAGAAGGTCACCCAGCGCTATGCCCTCCAGACTGTAAAAAGCGAGGCTCTCAAGCAAGGTTTCACCCTGGCGGAGCAGAAGAACCTGGAAACGGGGGCAGTGCGGGTTGTCCTGCAGCGTTGGCATGGATAGAACGGGGTTAGAACCGGAGTTAGGTGGTGCTCTACGGCAAAAGTACGTCTATGTCGATGAGTCCACCTGCATTGGCTGTGGTCACTGCGCCTATGTTGCCCGCAATACGTTTTGTCTGGAGGAGGACTACGGCAGGGCAAGGGTGATCAACCAAACGGGGGACAGTGTCTCCCTTATTCAAGAAGCGATCGATACTTGTCCTGTGGACTGCATTGCTTGGGTGAACGAACGGGAGTTGGCTCGCCTGGAGGAATTGCGTAAACACCAGGTGATTACCAATATGGGTCTGGTGGGGGACAATGCCAGACGGGGTCACCGCGCCACCTGGAATATAGACTTTTGAGGGTCAGCTCGATCGGGTTTGCCTCTCTCTTCTTTTGTGTAGGAGGAAGCGAGGGGAATGTTTTGCATAGGTTGTACATCGTGAAGCCATAGGCGACAAACTCTTGCCTGGCAGTGATAGAAACTTCCTCTAGTTACAGGCTAGGGGGTGATTTAGTTGGTTGTGGGGACGAGGGATGGCGCGGGTAAAGGTGAATCATATAAGCAAATCTATAGAGCTGTAAATGCAGCTGCCATCGAGGAGAAGCTGGGGTCTGTTATGTTTCTTTCTGATGAATCCCGATCGGGGGACTGAAACCAAATATTAGGGACGATTTATAGTTAAAATAGTAGTACCTCCTTTGGAAAGTTGACATCTTGCCGCTTAGTGCGGCTTTCTTTGTAAGGTTTCTCTCTAATGAATCCCGATCGGGGGACTGAAACTAGAAGGAGAAGAAAAGAATTTCATCGATTCGGTTGGAAACGCTTGTTATGCCGCTTTACCGTTTGTAAACTCATAAGCGTTGACTATCATTCAGATTTATTTTCCCAGTGTTGCTTGACACGTTTGAAGTAGTCAATCCTCTCGTGGATTTTCCCGACCTCTTTTGGGTAAAACTCGAGCATCACGTCACACAACTCAAGCATCCACTTTTTTCTGCAATAACCTTCATTGATATTGATTACATTTGCGTTCGCTATCTGAATCTGCCCCCATCCAAGTGCCCCGATTGTCAAACAATCCCATCCAAGAAACTCAATGGGAATAAAATGTACTTGTTCCGCTTCTACCCTTGTCCCCTCAATGTCATATTTGACAATCAATACAACAAAATAGTTGCTGTCATCTTCATAAAATCGTGCTAACCTCTCAACCGAGGTCAAGTTTGGCATATTGAATTTGGTATCAAGCCTATGTGTTTTTACATCCACGACATAATAGAAGCCATCCTTATCAGTGAATGCCAGATCAGCCATTGCTCTGCGTGCAAACATGGCTGAATACTCAGCACAAAGGTCACCGAGAAGTGGTTGGAATTGTTCCGATAATATTGTTTGAATTGCGTCGCCGACAGCCCGTGTACTTACAGCAGTACGCACAGATATAAAATCTGGCTGAGAATTGACAAGCGCGATTATTGCTTGTTCTATTTCTTTGTACCTGTTTGTGAAGAAAATTGTGCTCTTTTTCATTTGGTCTCTCTTCCGACTTGTGGGCTAAAAAGTGGCAAGGTACTTGGCACTTCTCTCCCTCTTGATATGTACTTCTGGTCTTGATAAGTATTGCGTTCCCAGAAAACACCGTCAGAATAACCTTGTATAGACATGTCGTGTTCCGCTATCGCCAGTCGCTTCTCGGCAAGGCAACAATATGTTAAGTCAATTTCAACACCAACGTATCTTCTTCCAAGTTTCTTAGCTACGACAGAGGTTGTACCAGAACCCAAAAATGGGTCAAAAACTAGGTCCCCAGGCTTAGAACTTGCGAGAATAATTTTAGCCAAAAGTTTTTCTGGTTTCTGCGTTGGGTGGTCGGTGTTTTCCGGCATTGACCAGAATGGCACTGTCAAGTCAGTCCAAATGTTTGATGGATAAGTCAGGCGAAAGTTACCATTCTCGGTTCTTTCCCAATCTTTTGGATTCCCGTTTGAGTCAGTGTACGGCGCAATAACGCGGCGCTTGATTTTTACTGCCTCCACATCAAAGAAGTACTTGTCTGAGACAGTGCAAAACCAAACATCTTCAGAGCAATTTTTCCAATTCGTTTTTGCTCCTCTGCCTTTCTCACGTTCCCAGGTTATGCGATTTCGGACAATAAGATATTTTTGTGCAACAAGATGAACTGCTGAAGATGATTGCCAATCAGCACATATATACACCGATGCTGTAGGTTTTAGTGTCCTCAACAACTTTGGAAACCAAGACTCAAACCATTCCCTATATTCATCAAGCGGACGCTTTTGAAAGTTGATGGTGTTAAACGATTTTGTCAAATTATAAGGCGGATCAATAAATAGAAGATCCACAAAAGCATCTGGTAGCCAATCTAGTATTTCAAATAAATCCTGGTTAACTGTTCTGTTTTCGATGTCTTTAGGCTCAGAATATCCCGAAAGCCTAAGCAGGCTTCTTGAATATAAATCTATCTCCTCAGCAGATAAGGTTATAGTTCTGTTTCTTGGTGCTCGTTCTTTTTTTTCGCGTTCGCTCATTGGACTCTTCCAATTACAAGATTTTCAGCTCTATCCCTTGCTCATTATAAACTACGAATATCAAACGAGGTTTGGCTTTCTGTTGCAATTCACGTATTGAATAGTCGGCCAAAATTGAGGCTCCAAGCAGCGCTTTTCCGAACGGGAGCATTTTCGATTTCAATAATGTGGCTAATCTCACCACTGTGATTCCGCAATACAACATCTGGTTGATACCAATGCCGTTCTCTATATCAGTAAGATAGTTTTGCCCATCTATTTCAACGGCAACCCGATACCTATGTTCGTACTTCTGCTTTATCCATTCTTGGATATCTCGATGTTCCGTTCGCATTGTTTTTATGCGAAGTTTACTTACTGGCTGGAGATGTGCGCCCAACAGCCTGCGCTTCACCTGCGCAGCGGAGCGGCGTCGGCTGCAACCAGTTGTTAGACGCCCCGTTCATGCTGCCGCCCACTCCGCAGACAGAAGCTCGGCTTGTTCAAGGACGGTCTGCGTGGCCTTATCCTGCTTGTCGGGCGGGTAGCCGTACCTGCGCAGGATGCGCTTGACCAGCACGCGCAATTGCGCACGAACGTTCTCGCGCAGCGTCCAGTCGATGGTGACGTTGTTGCGGACGGTCTGGACAAGTTCGCGGGCGATCGTCCGCAGCGTCTCGTCGCCCAGCACCTTGACCGCGCTGTCGTTCGTCTCCAGCGCGTCGTAGAACGCCAGCTCCTCCTCGCTCAGCTTCAGCCTGTCACCGCGGGCGTCGGCTTCGCGCATCTCTTTCGCCAGCGCGATCAGCTCCTCGATGACCTGCGCCGCTTCGATCGCCCGATTCTGGTAGCGGCGGATGGTCTGCTCCAGCATTTCGGAGAACGAACGCGCCTGCACGATGTTCTTACGCCGCCGCGTCGCGATCTCGCCCTTCAACAGTTTCTGCAGCAGCTCGACCGCAAGGTTCTTCTGCGGCATGCCGCGCACCTCAGCGAGGAACTCATCGGAAAGGATGGAAATGTCCGGCTTTTTCAGGCCGGCGGCGGCAAAGATATCAACGACGCCTTCGGGCGCAACCGCGCGGGAAATAATCCGGCGTATGGCGTGGTCCAGTTCATCCTCCGGCCGTGCTTCTCCTGGTGCGCGCTTGGAGAGCACTGCCTGCACAGCCTGGAAGAAGGCCACGTCGTCACGGATGCGCAGCGCTTCTTCGTGCGGCACCGCCAGGGCGAACGCCTGCGACAGCTCGCGCACGGCGCGTATACAGCGATCCTTGCCGTTCTCCTGCGCCAGAATGTGCTCCTGAGCCGCCGGCAGGAGCCCGAGCCGTTCGGCGGATGTGCCGGTCATCCAGCGCGACCAGTCGAACCCATGGAACAAGCCGCAGCATACCTCATACTTCTCCAGCATTAGGGCGACTGCCTCCTCCTGCTTCACAGCCGTGCAGCCGGTGCCGCCGCTTTCGGTGTACGTTGCGAGCGCAGCCTTGAGTTCATGTGCAAGACCCAGATAGTCCACGACCAGGCCGCCCGGCTTGTCTCGGAAGACGCGGTTCACCCGCGCGATCGCCTGCATCAGGCCGTGACCGCGCATCGGCTTGTCGATGTACATGGTGTGCAGGCTGGGGCAGTCAAAGCCGGTGAGCCACATGTCGCGCACGATGACGACTCGGAGCGGATCGCTCGGGTCACGGAAGCGTTTGGCCAGCGCTTCGCGCCGTGGCTTGTTGCGGATGTGCTTCTGCCAGTCCGGCGGATCAGCGGCAGAGCCGGTCATCACCACCTTGCTCACACCGCGGGCATCATCCTCGTCCTGCCACTCGGGACGCAGTTTCACCAGTTCACGGTACAGATCGACGCAGATGCGGCGGCTCATGCAGACCACCAACGCCTTGCCGTCCATTGCTTCGAGCCGCTTCTCAAAGTGCTCGATAATGTCCTGGGCGACAAGCCTCAGACGCTTTTCGGCGCCAACGACGGCTTCAAGCTGCGCCCACTTGCTCTTGAGCTTTTCTTTGCGCTCGCCCTCCTCGCCCTCGGTGACCTCTTCAAAGTCCGGGTCGATCTTCGGCCGCTCGGCCTCGTCGAGTGCGAGCTTGGCCAGCCGGCTTTCGTAGTAGATCGGCACCGTGGCGCCGTCCTCCACGGCGCGCTGGATGTCGTAGACGCTGATGTATTCGCCGAACACGGCGCGGGTGTTCGCGTCGGTCTTTTCGATGGGCGTGCCGGTGAAGCCGATGAAAGAAGCGTGCGGCAAGGCATCGCGCATGTGCCGGGCAAAGCCGTCGATAAAGTCATACTGGCTGCGGTGCGCCTCGTCGGCGATGACTACGATGTTCCGTCGGTCCGTGAGTGTCGGGTGCCGGTCACCCTTCTCGTCGGGGAAGAACTTGTGGATGGTGGTGAAGACCACGCCGCCTGCCTGTACGGACAGCAACTCGCGCAGGTGTGCGCGGCTTTCGGCTTGTACCGGCGGCTGACGCAAGAGCTCCTGACAGCGTGAGAATGTGCCAAAGAGTTGGTCGTCCAGATCGTTGCGGTCGGTTAGTACCAGGATGGTGGGGTTTTGCATCTCCGGCTCGCGGATGATGCGCCCAGCGTAAAAGACCATGGTCAGGCTCTTGCCGGAGCCCTGCGTGTGCCAGACCACGCCGATGCGCCGGTCGCCCGGTTTGCCGCCGGGCTTCCAGCCCGCTTCATAGCGCCCAGCCGTCTCGGCAAGCCGATCCACCCGCGCCAGCTCCGCCGCACGCAGCGTCTCGCGCACCGCCACCTGCACGGCGTGGAACTGATGGTAGCCAGCCATCTTCTTGACCAAACGCCCGCTGCCGTCGTCCTCGAAGACGATAAAGTCGCGCACCAAATCGAGAAACCGGCGTTTCTCAAACAGCCCTTCCAGCACCACCTGCAATTGGGGCATGGTCTCGGGCGCAAGCGCTTCGCCGCTTATAGTCCGCCAGGGTTTGAACCACTCGCGCCCGGCGCCCACGACGCTGACGCGCGCCTCCACACCGTCGGAGATGACCAGCACTTGATTGGATGCGAACAGCGAGGGGATTTCAGTCTGGTAGGTCTGGAGCTGCTGGAAGGCGCTCCAGATCGTGGCGTTCTCCTCGGCGGCGTTCTTGAGTTCGATCACCACCAGCGGCAGACCGTTGACGAACAGCACGACGTCCGGCCGGCGCTGTTGGGACAGCCCCTTGTGGCTGCCCTTTTCCACCACCGTGAACTGATTGACCGCCAGCCAATCGTTGGCGTCGGGATCGTCAAAGTCGATCACCCGCGCCTGCGCGCCGCGGATCTCGCCCTCTGCCGTGCGGTACTCGACGGTCACGCCGTTCACGAGTAGCCGGTGCACGTTGCGATTACGCTGGAGCAGGTCCGCGCCTTCGGGACGGGTGAGCTTGCGGAAGGCATCCTCCAGCGCCTCGGCGGGCAGTGAGGGATTGAGTCGTGCCAGCGCATCGCGCAACCGCTGGGAGAGCACCACCTCGCCATAGTCGCGGCGTTCGGCTAGGAGCGTGTCCGGCCCAGGGGCGATCTGCCAGCCGCCGGCTTCCAGCCAGGACAAGGCGGCCTGTTCGATGTCGGATTCAGTCAGGTGTGTCATGGTTGGTTTTCCTGTTGTGGCGACGCATGCGTCGTGCATATCATGGTCGGATTTTCGTGCTCCTTAGTCCATTGCAACGGATTGTTGGCTATGTATTCGCGGATGCGTTCCAACGATTCGTCATCGCGGATGATGTGTTCGTAATAATTGCGTTGCCACGATCGGCTATGAAACGACAGCCAACCGGATTGTTTGACGCCCCGCGTGTACATCACGGTGGTAATGGATGTGAACGCACCGACAATATCGCCAACCGTCGGGGCAACCCTTGTGGTTAACCCATTGTGGACGGGCACGCCGTGAGCGGGAACGAGGACCGCCCCTACGGCTACGGCGCTGGTAATGACAATGATACCGTGCACGTGGTTGGGCATGACGACGAACGCATCCAACTTGATGATGGGGAATCGTTGCGACAACGCATCCCATTACGCCCAAACCATCCGTCCGGCCTCGTTCAGCCGCATTTGCCCGTCCATCACCTCGCCGAACAAACAGGCCCGATTCTGCGTGCAGATGGTGATGAAATACGCCCCCGCATGGGAATAATCGTATCCTTTCAGGCGGATACTGCGGCGGTTGCGGCGGGTTGCGAACCCGCCCGTACGGTTGCCTTTCATAATCCCCGCTCCCTCAAAAACCGTTCCGCCTCCTTCACCCGAAGCTCGCCGCTGATGAGCTTGGGCAGCAGCGCGTCGCGCAGGGCAGCAAGGGTGCGGGATTGAACCGCGAGACGCCAAGTGGCTTCGATGATTGGCTCGGCTACAGCATTCATTGCGTGCAGTAGCGGCTCCGGTGGTACCGCCAGCTTCGCAGCCGACAAGTGGTGGCGTTGAATGTGACCCATCGTCGTCGCTTTGCCCGCTGCGATATGACGGAAATCGTCGAGATGCTGGTGTATCCCCAGATAGCAAAGCCACCGCGGATACTGCTCTGAGGTAACCTTGAACAAGTGCTGGTTTAGGGCACCCGGACCACCTGCCCATAGCTGGCATTCGAGCGAGCCGGACCATGAGAACAGGATATCTCCGTCCTGGACGATGTAGTCAGGGTCTATGTCAGCGCTGGCACGGTCTGCGCCTTCGGTATTGCCAGCTCGAAGTTGGGCTATCTTGATGACAGGCAGTGATCGACCGTCCGCGGGCGGGTACTTCTGCAACGCAAGCCCGTTTAGGAATCGCGCAATTTGGTCGAGGCTTTTCACCTCCCACCCCTCTGGAATCTCTCCGAGTTCGGAGGGAACAAGGCGGTCGGGGAACAAGTGATCGAAGGCTGCGCCTCCGATCACATCCTCATCCCCAGCCCTTCTCCCAGAGGGAGAAGGGAGGGCTGCGACCACACCCTCATCCCCAGCCCTTCTCCCAAAGGGCGAAGGGAGTTCCTCGACCGTATGAGCGATGGCGGTCAGGACGGACTCCGGATCGTCGAGTAGCTGTTCGTTTTTGAAGCGCAGGACTTTGAAGCCTTGCGACTGCATCCAAGTGTCGCGTTTATGATCTTTTTTTCGCTTCACCGCGTGAATGTCGCCGTCAAGCTCGATCACCAAGCGATATTCGTGGCAGTAGAAATCGGCCACGTAATCGCCCAACTGATGCTGCCGCCTAAACTTCAGCCCCATGAATCGGCGATCCCGTACCAGTTCCCAGAAGAGGGCTTCCGCCGAAGTCTGCTTCTTCCGCAGCGCCCGGGCCTTCTCGACAAGACCCGCAAAATCATACCCTCCGCGATAGTGCCCTCTCCCCTCTCCCCCTGGGAGAGGGGCCGGGGGTGAGGGTTGATTTTGACCCCGCGCCCTCGCCATGTTTCTTCTGACGGGGTCAAAATCAATGAACCACGCCTTGAAAAGCGCCCGCGCCATCTGCTCCAGCGTTTCGCTCATCCGCCGGTTCAGCTCGATCTTGTCGTCCAGCGTGCCGAGGATGTGGGCGATGGCGCGCTGTTCAGGGAGGTGGGGGAGGGGGATCATCCAATGGTCGAATGTCTTAGTAGTGATGGTCTCGAAGACAGTGCCATAAGTGAGTGCTCGCATCTCGGTAAGCGTCCCCTTCAGAGCATAGAAAAGGTAGTTGTTGTCGAGACTATCCACTGGGCGAAGTCCATAGCAGGTCTGGTTAAATGCCATCGCTTGACCGAGCTGAGCTAAGGCTCCAACAGTGCCACGAGCCGTTATAATTACAGTACCTGCGGGCATTAGCTTTGCCGCACTGTTATTTAGTCCCGTTTCACTAATGAACTCCTGAGCTTGAAGCAAGTAACGACCAGAGACAGCAGCCACGTCCTTAGCTGTAGCCCACGGGATATTTCCGCACCAATATTCAGCGACGTCACGACTCGGAGTCCCTCCTATAACTATTGTAGCGACCTTGGATACTGGAACTCTCATCCACTCACTCGCCATATCCCAGCTCTTTGAGGTTTTTGCCCGCTGGGCGTTTTTTCCTTGCGGCCTTGCGTCCTAGCCTCTTTGCGTTCTGTCTTTTCTCACCTGCCATACCCCTACTCTCCTCAGATTGCCTCCGTCCCTTCGCTCAGGATGTTCAAATAGTCGTGGTAAACGAACACGCGGTTGCGGCGCTGGCCGGTGTTCTCGCGCACCAGACCCAGCTTTTCCAGGGTTTGCATCGCCCTGGCAACGGCCGGAAAGGAAAGCCCCGTACGCTCACACACCTGGTTCAGGTTAACCAGTGGACGTTCGCACATCACACGAAACACCCGCAAGGCGGTGGAAGCGCCGCGTCCGGCGGCGTGAATTTTTTGTTCATCCCGTTGAAAGAGCAGGAGGAGCCTCTTTGCGGTCTCTACCGCGTTGGTGGCGGTTTGTTCGACCCCCTCAAGGAAAAAGTCCAGCCAGGCTTCCCAATCGCCCTCCGTGCGCACCTGATTCAACAGACGGTAATACTCGTCGCGGTGTTGTTTGAAGTACAGGCTGAGGTAGAGAATCGGCTGCGATAACACTTGATCGCAGTGCAGAACAAACGCGATCAGTAACCGCCCGATCCGCCCGTTGCCGTCCAGAAAGGGGTGAATCGTCTCAAACTGGACGTGGGCCAGAGCGGCCTTGATCAGCGCAGGATAGGGATTGTTTGCTCCATGGAGAAAGCGCTCCAGTTCCGCCATGCGGTCCTGTACAGAGTGGGGCGGAGGGGGAACAAAATATGCATTTCCCGGACGGGTGCCTCCGATCCAGTTCTGCGAGCGGCGAAATTCTCCCGGCGATTTTTCACTCCCCCTGCCACGGGCCAGAAGAACGGCATGCATCTCCCGGATCAAACGATTAGAAAGCGGGAATCCTTCCTGCAGCCGTTTGAGACCATGCGTGAGCGCCGCCACATAGTTGGAAACCTCTACCACATCATCAAGGGGAACGCCCGGCGCTTCCTCCAATTCAAAGAGTAACAACTGGGCCAGAGAGGATTGCGTGCCTTCGATTTGCGAGGAAAGGACCGCCTCGCGGCGGACATACGCATAGAGAAAGAGATCGGGGTCCGGTAAGAGCAAGGTCACGCTGTCCAACCGCCCCAGTGCCAGAGTCGCGCGCTCCAGCAATTGCTGCCGTTGGGCAGTCAATTCCAGAGGCGGCTTGGGCGGGAGAGGATCCGGGATGAATGCCTGAATCCGCTCCCCTGCAACCACTGTGACTTCGTGGCGTCCGGTCAGTCTACGGCGCATCCTCGCATCCTTATTCACCGATCGTTAAATAGCCGCAAACGCTATTAAACGAAACAGCCACATCGTTTAATAACGAGTCTTTTTTACTCCCCATACCCCAGCTCCTTCAGGTTCTTCCAGATCGCCTCATCCAGCCGCCGGGCTTCGGCCTGCTGCTCGCGCAGTTGGGCTGTCAGCCGCGCCATCTTGTCTGCGAACGGTTCATCGTCGTCTTGCTGGACCTCAGCCCCGACGTAGCGGCCGGGGGTGAGCACGTGGCCGTGCTTGCGGATCTCCTCCAGCGTCGCGCTCTTGCAGAAGCCGGGCACGTCCTGGTACTCGCCCGCGTCCTTCTCCCCGCGCCAGGCGTGGTAGGTGTGGGCGATCTTCTGGATGTCCTCGTCGGTAAGCTCCCGATGCGTGCGGTCTACCATGCGCCCGAGCTTGCGGGCGTCGATGAAGAGCACCTGGCCGCGTCGGTCGCGAAACTTGCCGTTCTTGCGATCGCGTGCGAGGAACCACAGGCACGCCGGGATCTGCGTCGAGTAGAAGAGCTGACCCGGCAGCGCCACCATGCAGTCCACCAGGTCAGCCTCGATCAGGTTCTTGCGGATCTCGCCCTCGCCAGACTGGTTGGATGACATCGAGCCGTTGGCGAGCACGAAGCCGGCCACGCCCGCGGGTGCGAGGTGGTGCACGATGTGCTGCACCCAGGCGAAGTTCGCGTTGCTCACGGGCGGCACGCCGTACTTCCAGCGTTTGTCGTCGCGCAGCCGCTCGCCGCCCCAGTCGGAGACGTTGAAAGGGGGATTAGCGAGGATGAAGTCGGCCTTGAGGTCTGGAAAGCGATCGTTGTGGAAGGTGTCGCCGTGGGCGATCTGCCCGTCGATGCCGCGGATGGCGAGGTTCATCTTCGCCAGCCGCCAGGTGGTGTAGTTCGACTCCTGGCCGTAGATCGAGATGTCGGCCCTGGCCTTGCTGCCGTTGCCGTTGCCAGTGGCATGGGCGCGGATGAACTCCACCGACTGCACGAACATACCCGCAGAACCGCAGCAGGGGTCGTAGACGCGGCCGCGGTAGGGCTCGAGCATCTCGACCAGCAGCTTGACGACACAGCGCGGCGTGTAGAACTCGCCTCCCTTCTTGCCTTCGGCGCTGGCGAACTGCGAGAGGAAATACTCATAGACACGGCCGAGCACGTCCTTGGCGCGGGACGCCTCGTCGCCCACCTTGATGTTGCTGATGAGGTCGATGAGTTGACCGAGGCGCGTCTTGTCAAGCGCGGGCCGGGCGTAGTCCTTGGGCAGCACGCCCTTAAGCGCCGGGTTGTCGCGCTCGATGGCAGCCATCGCGTCGTCCACGAGCTGACCGATGGTGGGCTGCTTAGCCTGCGCCTTCAGGTGCCCCCAGCGCGCCTCGGGCGGCACCCAGAAGATGTTGTGCGCGCGGTACTCGTCCGGGTCTTCGGGGTCAGCACCCTGCGCCCGCTCAGCTTCGAGTTTCTTGTGCCACTCCTCGAAGGCATCCGAGATGTACTTCAGGAAGATGAGCCCAAGCACGACGTGCTTGTACTCAGCCGCATCCATGCTGCCGCGCAGCGCGTCGGCCATCTGCCAGAGTTGGGCTTCGTAGCCCACGGTGGCGGCGCTTGCTTCCGATGCTTCTGTGCTGTTCTTTCGCTTTGCCAATGGCTACCTCATCCGATCATTTCGCTGTGGTTGTCAGAGGCGGCTAACGTTAAACTTAACTGCTGTCAATAATCCGTTGATTTTACCACATTTTTTTCAATTACAGTCAGTTGCAGTGTGTTGTTACTTTGGTGAATTATCCAGTGATCGCTCTTTCCTACAAACTATTGCGCCACTTCATAGATAACCTAAAACTAAGTACCACCCTAGCGCAGGCAAAGTAACGAATTACAGAAACTACCCAACTTGACCCAAGGTTACCACAAAGTCCGCTCCAATGGCTTGTTATGTTGTCTAAATTTTTACAACGATCGCTCTCGATCGACACAGACGCCAGCACCCCATCATAGTAAAGATCGGGCTAACCGCAACTCTAGCAATGGCAACATAATTAACCTTAAAATGCTTATGTACCTTTCCTTTTTATCTGCAACGATAGTAAATAATATCCCGAAACCAATACTCAAGAATAATCCTGCTCCAAAGGTGGTGTCTATATTAATTAACTATTTGAAACTATCTTAAACTAAGTGGTGGCATTACACACGATCGGTCTTTCTTTTAGCTATAACAGGGATGTTGTTTTAGCGCCAATTGATTTAGAAATAAAGTCAGAGGAATGTTTTTTGTTAAAGTTACTGGGTCGGATTTTGACACCCCAAACCAGTCTCCCTACCATGTGGCGCGGCAGTTGGCTTTGCTCCCCCAGTCTCCTCCTATGAATAGATGGTCAGTTTGGGACACAATCCCTACCAAAGCTGCTGGCAGTGGGAATTCGGAAGCCTTGGTGCAAACAAATTTGATTGACCTCCAGGATATTCCTGTAGAAAGTCTATCGGGGGGACAGAGGCAGAGGGTCTTTCTGGCGTTGGCTTTGGCGCAGGATACTAAAATTTTGCTGTTAGATGAACCGACTACTTTTTGGGATATCCGCTATCAGTTGGAGATATTGGATTTACTCCGATCGGTTTCTTTTTGATGAATCCCGATCGCGGGACTGAAACTCTAAACTAAAGTACCTTCAGGGGTTGGAGGTGATAAGATTGCCAAAGCTATTGCTGCTACAATTAGTGCTATGTAAAGCTAAGATTTATTAATCCGTAGTTCTGTCTTTTCAGCCGCTGTTGCAACTCTCTTAAAATGCGTTGAAATGGTTCAGTACTATGATGCTTACAGGCTTTAGAAAAGGTAGATATATCAACCTTAAAGCCCAGATAATTTAAGAGAAAGAATAAGGTCCTCATTGTGAAGACTCTTGCATCTAAAATGAAGTGTATCCAGAGGAGGACAAAGAGTTGAGAATGCAAAACATGATAATCATTTTGGGGTAGAAGTTTTAGCAAGCGCTTGATAAGTTGCCGAAGTTGTTTTAACATAAGCTCAAGTTTGTTTGCTATTTCTCTGAGCTAGAATACCATTTCTAGCTCCTTTTTTCTACCTCTTTCCTAACATTCAACACTTCTGGTTTTGTGCTTCTTGTCTGTTGAGTATTTGGTTACCAATATTACCCCCCTGTTGTAGACAGAAATAGCCGACGATCAAGCTACTACCCCAGTAAAGTCCGTCTTGCAGAAAGTCCTGTTCCAATAACAACTTAATACTGTCTAGTTCGTAACTGAAAAAGTGGTGTAAGAGCCAAGAAAACCAGGAATTAATACCGATCGTACTTCTACGTGCCTAAATTCCCAAGAGGAGGCAGCCGCTAGCATTCACAACTAGGATATTCCAGAGCATATGCCCGATCGTTTTTAGCAGGTAATAACGGCAGAGAGTACCACCGATCGCGTCTAAGGCAATAGCTATTGTACGGTTGAGCATATGTGGTCTACATTTGTTACTGGTAGTTATTGTATGACCGATCGACTAGATTCAGATGATGAAAGAGAAGTTTAATTATTTTTAATTATGTATCTACCTTAGATTCTTTGATAGCGCATCCCCGGTTGTTGTGTGATAATACCTAGGAGTTCTAACTCTAACAACTGGCTGGCTAATTCCCCTGGTTGTAAACCGGACAAGTAAACTAACCGATCGAAACTAATTGCTTCATTACAGGGGATCAGATCAACTAAGCGGTGATAGTCAGTAGGAATTAGAGCAAGTTGGGGTTCCTCGGGCGGGGGAGGCGTACCTACCAGTTGTAGAGGTTGGTCATCCAGGAGGGGCAACTCTCCTAGGACTGTCAAGAGTTCGTCCACTCCCAAAATGATCTGTGCTCCCCTTTGCAATAGCTGCAAACAGCCCCGCGCCTGTTTCGTATCCAGGTTCCCCGGCAGCACAAACACTTCCCGCTGGTATTCGTTAGCCTGATAAGCAGTAATCAGTGCCCCTGACCCCTCCGGCGCTTCCATAACAATCACACCGCGACATAAGCCCGCAATAATGCGATTCCGTTTGGGAAAATGACTGCGATCGGGGGGAGTTCCCCGGGGATATTCACTCAAGACTAAACCCTGTGCCACTATCGCCTCATACAATTTTTGATGGCGACTGGGATAAACCCGATCGACTCCTGTGCCCACCACAGCGATCGTTTTGCCGCCGGCTTGCAGACAGGTTTGTTGAGCGCAACCGTCCACTCCCTCTGCTAGCCCAGAGACGATGACAAACCCCCGTTCCGTCAGTGCTCTGCTGATCTTTTCTGTCCAGCGCAGTCCATAACTAGTGGGGCTACGGGTGCCGACAATGGCGATCGTGTAACTTTCATCCCAAGATTGCAAAGTGCCCTTGTAGTAGAGGACTGGTGGGGGGTCCGGAATTTGCCATAGCAGTTGGGGATAATGGGGGTCAGCGGGAGTCCAGACTTGGGGGTTTTGCTCCAAATGCTTTTCCCAGAGACTGTCAGGTTCTAGGAGGGGACGTTGTTCCACAATACTAGCGACGGTTACTGTGCCTAAACCTTCCACCTGCAAAAGTTCCTCTTCCCCGCTGTGCCAAGCTCGCTCCAAACTGCCAAAATACTCAAAAATCCGCTTTAGTAAAACCGGACCAATCCCCCGTAGCTGTGACCAGGCATACCAGTAGGCGGCTTCCTTCACCCTAAGCGTTCCCCTGTTGCAGGCGCAAAAAAATATAACCGATCGGAGCTAAAATACACCTTCTCCCCCAAGCCTGGGTCTGCCACTTTCACCACAATTTCTGTTTGAGGACAACCCCTAAGGGCAGCGTGCACCAAGATTTCCGCCCCTAGCAACTCCGTCAATTTAATGTCTACTGTTAACCCCAACTTTGTCTCTGGGGAAAAGCGCAGGTCCTGCGGTCGAATACCCACTTCTATGGGTTGCCCGATGGGGACTGGTGCTGCCGTTGCTAAAATCTGTTCCCCAATTTTAATCCCCTCTGGCGTAACTACTCCCGGCAAGATATTCATGGGGGGATTGCCGATAAAGGTAGCTACCATGCGGTTAGCGGGCTGTTGATAAATGGTCTGGGGTGTCCCCACCTGCTGAATCTGACCCTGGTAGAGCACTACCATCCGATCGGCAAGAGTCATTGCCTCTACTTGGTCATGGGTGACATAGACCATTGTGGTTTGCAGTTGGCGGTGCAGGAGTTTTAGTTCTGCCCTCGTGTTGTCCCGCAGTTGGGCATCTAAGTTGGACAGGGGTTCATCTAATAAAAAAACCTGGGGCTGCCGCACGATCGCTCTTCCCAGTGCCACCCTCTGTTGTTGTCCGCCGGAGAGTTGGCTAGGTTTGCGCTGCAGTAAACTTTCTAAGCCTAGAGATTTTGCCACCGCCTGTACCCGCTCCCTAATTGTCCCCTTGTCCAGTCCCCGCAACCGCAGACTAAAACTGAGATTTTCCGCTACCGTCATATGGGGGTAAAGCGCATAATTTTGGAAGACCATCGCCACATCCCTGTCTCTGGGGGGGAGGTCATTCACCTTTTTTTCCCCTATGTATATCTCTCCACTCGTAGGCGTTTCTAACCCCGCAATCAAGCGCAAAATTGTACTCTTGCCACAACCCGATGGACCCACCAAGGTACACAGCTCCCCGTCCCCAATCTCTAAATCGATCGCGCCCAATTGGTAAGCCCCTGGTTGTCCTGGGGACTGCCACCGCTTGGTAACCCCCCTCAGTTTGACCGCCGCCATCAATTGATCCCCGTATAGGGACGTAAGCGATAGCCAATTCCCCGCACCGTCTCGATAAAATCGGGGGGCGCACCCACCGCCATTAGTTTATTTCTAATAGATAAAATGTGTGCCTTCACCGCATATTCCGTTGGAGGGTCATCCTGGTCCCAGAGCCGTTCCAAAATGGCGTTGCGCGTGAGGATATTTCTACCACTGGCAATTAGAAGTTCTAGCACCTCAAACTCTTTGCGGGTAATGGGCACCTGTTTCTGCTGATAGGTCACCTCCCGCGTCGTTGTATTTAGTTTTAACCGCCCCCACTTCATAATCGTACTGGCAGGTTTTTCCACTGGCACATGGGCAATGGGCGGAGGAGTAAATTCAAAAATACGCCTTTCCCACACCCGCAGGCGGGCAAACAACTCCAACAGATCGATCGGTTTAGTCATGTAGTCATCCGCCCCCGCATCGAGACCCAGAACTTTATCGGTAATAGTTTTGCGGGCAGTGAGCATAATAATCGGCATAGTGTAACCCTTGTGGCGCAGGCGGCGGCATAGCCCAATTCCATCCAGTTTGGGGAGCATAATATCCAAAAGTAGGAGGTCAAATTTTTCCTGGGTACATTTTTCCCAACCCTCTTCTCCATCTGCTGCTAGTTCCACGTTGTAACCCCGATCCCGCAACGCCTCCATCAAAGCTTCGCCGGACTCAGCGTCATCCTCTACCAGCAGGATTTTTAACTTGTTCATTGTGCTCTTGTCGTTTTCCTTACGAATTTATAGCTCTGTCACCCAACTTCGATTATAGGATATTTCACTGCTGCCTGGAAGGGGAGTTAATTAACTGTAAATAAAGTGTTGTATTAACTGCATCGCCACCCCAAATCTGCTCTAGGATTAGCTTCTGTCCCTGCCAGCTACTGCGAGAGAAACTGTCCTTCCAAAAAACCCTGGGCTAATAAGTCAGTGGCTGCCTTGACGGGCAATGGGGGAGAAAATAGAAATCCCTGCCCATAGTCGCAGCCCATTGTTCTTACCTTAGTGAGCTGTTCCACTGTTTCGATCCCCTCGGCAATTACTTCTACACCCAGGCTATCGGCAAGCAGATGGATAATATTAGCAATGATCCAATTTTTCTGCTGAATAAAGGTGCGATCGATTTTAATAACATCAATGGGGAATTCTTGTACACGGCTAAGAGAAGAATAGCCAATACCAAAGTCATCGAGGCAGATTTTTACCCCCAATTCTCGCAGTTGCTGCAGCTGATAAATAGCCCGATCGACATCAGTAATAATATCACTTTCCGTGATTTCCAGTTTAATTTGACTGGGGGACACCCCGGTTACATTCAGTCCATTTTCAATTACAGCGATAAACTGGGGATCAAGGAGTTGACTACCCGCCACATTTATACTGACCATAAGCTGGGGATAAATTTTATGCCACAGGCTCAACTGTAACATCGATCGTTGGGCGACCCAGGCACCAATGTTGTTAATTAAGCCCGTTTGTTCAGCAATGGGAATAAAATCAACCGGTGAAACCCTGCCCCGTTTGGGGTGTTGCCAGCGCAAGAGCGCTTCAAAACCGCTGATCTTATTGTCCAGAATACACACGATCGGTTGGTAGTAGATTTCCAGTTCTTGGTTAGGCACAGCCTGGCAGAGATCATTGTATAAATCCCGATCGATATTGAAATATTCCTGAATTTTAGTTTGCAGAGTTTGATTTTCTACCAGCAGTTGCCGCTGTAATCTGTAGAGAGAAATATGGGTATTAACTCTAGCAATTACTTCCTCAATTTGAAAAGGTTTGGTAATGTAGTCTACGGCGCCCAGACTAAAACCATGTACTACATCTTGAATATCATTGAGGGCGCTGATAAAAATAATAGGAATATCCTTGAGGCGGGCATCCAGCTTCAAAATCTGGCAGAGTTCGTAGCCACTCATACCAGGCATACTGACATCCAGCAGGATTAAATCCGGCAGGACAGATTGCAGCAATTCCAAGGCCATTTGGGCACTATAGGCGGAAATTAACTCAAAGCCTCGGCGGGCGAGAATATTGGTCAGCAGGCGGACATTGTCGGGCATATCGTCCACCACTAAAATTTTGGCGGGTGAGAATTTACTCATCATGTAAATGTACTCCTAACTTATAGTATCCTGTGATGTTGTCAGTTGCGCTATTTTCCTTGTCAACGCACAAAAAGGGGAGGTTGTCTAGGGCTTGTATAATCAGCGAAAGGGAATTTTAATTAGAGGAGGACTATTGGCAGTCGGTCATGAGTAGTACTCCGGAAGTAAACTGTCCCCAAGCGCCCCAGTGCGCCGAAAATCAGAGATTGCTCATGGAGTGTCAAGCCAAGTTGCACCAATATCAATCCCTCTTGGAGCAGCAGGAGAGTCGCAACCAGTTTCTGCGGGAGCGGGTGCGGTTACTGGAGGAAGAATTGCTGGCAAAGAAGGAGGAACTGGCGATCTCCCAGAGTACCTGCGAGGATTTACGTAATCGACTAAAGCGGGAACAACATCAGTGCTCCCAACTCAAGGCTGCCTTGGAACGCTGTATTGATGTGCCCACCACCATCTCCACCCCTCCCCCCAAAGGTGACCCTGACCCTATCCCCGAAACTTCCTGGACAGATGTGGAGGCAATTTCTTTGCGGGAAGAGGAGCCGCCCCCTCCCCCCCCCCGCCCCCCTGCCGACCGCCGCTCTCCCTCCCCCCTCATCCGCCGTGACCGTGAAAAGCATCTATCTTCCTTTGCTGCTGTGGAACTACCACGCTTTCCCAAATTGCCCAAACCCCACTAAAACTATGATTGGTTCTATCCGAGGTCGTGTTTTAGGTATTGAAACCGATCGTAAACCTGTCAGTTGTCTTTTATATTTAGAAGTAGGAAATTTGGGCTATGATCTGCGTGTTACAGCACGTCATGCTAGTTCTTTAGTAGTCAATGAAACGATACAACTATTTACCCATTTGCAGATCAGGGAGGAGGAGTTATTTCTATTTGGTTTTCCCAGCAAAGCGGAGCGGGATTTATTTCGGCAGTTAATTCAAGTCTCAGGGGTAGGGACACATATGGCATTGGCACTTCTCCATACTTTGGGCTTAACAGATTTAGTAAAAGCGATCGTAACTTCTAACATTAGAGTTTTATGTTTGACCCCAGGGGTAGGGACCAAAACTGCAGAGCGATTAGCCCTAGAATTGCGCACCAAGTTAACAGATTACCGATCGGGAATCACAGCAACTCTACCCACAGCACTACAGGAAGATATAGAGATGACTTTATTAGCTTTAGGCTACACTAGTGAGGAAGTGACTAAGGCTATACAAGCCCTGGCAAATATGCCCCATTTACAGCAGACAGAGGCATTAGAGGAGTGGTTAAGGGCAGCGATCGAGTGGTTAACAAGGCAGGAGAAAAAGTTATGAATTATCTACTGGTGGGAGACATTGGGGGGACAAAGGGAGTTTTGCGGCTCATTGCCCAAGACCAGCAAATTCTTTACACCAACCGCTACACCATGCGGGATTTTACCAACCTGGAAACACTAATAGAACAGTTCTTATCCGATGTAAAAACTCATCTGCACATTACAGAAAAACCTGCAGTTATTTGTTTGGGTATTGCTGGCAGTATCGTGGAAGATAAATGCCACATGGTGAATTTAGGTTGGACAATCGATCGGCAGACTGTCGGTCGCAATTTAGGAGTTGCGAAGGTGAAATTTATCAATGATTTTGCCGCCGTGGGCTATGGTGTTTTGAGTTTGGGAAAAGAGGATGTATTAACACTACAGAATGTGCCATTCCAAGCAGAAGCTCCGATCGGTGTAATTGGGGCTGGTACGGGCTTAGGAGAAGCATTTTTAATCCCACAGGCAGACGGATACAAAGTCTATCCTACTGAAGGCGGTCACACAGAATTTGCGCCCCGATCGGTACTAGAAATAGAGCTACTGCAGTACTTACAGAAAAAATTCCGAGAATTTAGACGTGTGTCTGTAGAGCGGGTAGTATCTGGACCAGGTATAGCCAATATCTATGAATTTCTCCATCAGTATTATAGGGCAGAACACAATAAAATTTGCCAAGCAATTGCTGACAATAATCCCGATGTTCCTAGCTTAATTTCCGAGGCTGCCCACACCAAAACTGATCCAACTGCCCTAGAAACGATCGGTATATTTTTAGACTGCTATGCCAGAGAAGTAGGGGATTTTGCCCTCAAACTTTTGGCCTACGGTGGTGTTTACATTGCAGGGGGAATTCTGCCCAAGTTATTGCATTTAGGTTTAGTGGATCAAAACAAATTTTTAGCCACCATCAAAGACAAGGGTAGAGTTAGTCATTTACTTGATGCTATTCCCTTCCATATTACTCTCAACCCTGAAGAAGTGGGGTTATTAGGCGCAACCAGACTAGCCACAGCTTTGGCAAAGGGCAATTAAACTCGCTGCCTTCTCCTGCAATTTAGTTAGATACTTTTGCCTATTTTCCTCCGATCGACTGGCTTTTAGTAGTGCTAAATCTGCTTGTATTAATTTAATTAAACGGTGCATTTCTACATGGAAGCGTAAGCGATTGGGGTCTTGATCCGGCAGTATTTCTTCCCTAAAAAAAGACTCTACCCGAGTAAAATCTTGGTAGTTATTTGCCTGCCACTCCTTCACTAGGTTAATTAGTAGGAAATAGCGATCGGTCATAAATTTAATAACAAGTTATCTAATGTACTGAGATCACTAATAAACTGCGGCGCTTCCTGCAATTTACTATCCACACAAACGCCAAGCCCCTCCTGGATAAAGGCTATGACACAAGCAGCAAATTCTTTGTATCTCTCCTCCGTAATGGGGCTAAAACCATGTGCCATAAGAGAATAATTACGCGTTGCCAAAGCATCTTTAATCTTACCTCTATACTGGTCATACACGCTTCCTAAGGGGTCATTAAGCTCACTGAGTAACTCATAGGCACGCTGTAAACCTAATTGCACCTTGCCATCTGTTGAACGCAACTCATCATACTTTGACTGCAAACTTTCTGGCAATTTACTAGTTTCTATGTTCCCTGTCTTTAAGTCATACTGTAAGAGAAGGCGTAGTTGAGCTAGTAATTCCAACGATCGGTAGAGACGACCCACAGCATCATCATAACGCCTTTGTACTTTCCGCCGTTCTGCATTTAGTAATAAATCTTGCAGCACTTCGTAACCGTGCCCTTTCATCCGGTCATCACTCTTAAAATCAGGGTCTAACAAATTACGGCTAAACATTACTTTCTTCAGGAAAAGGCCATAATCTCGAAAGCCTTTCATGTAGGGTTTCAGTCGCTGCCAAGCCCCGTTGTGGTCAAATATGTCCCACAAATCAAAAGCCCTACAAAGATCAATATACATATCTATCCGCTGCTCATTTAACTGATAATTAGCTATTAATTGTGTCAAGTAATTTACCGCAGCACTGTAGTTAAACTCTCTGAGATAGCGATCAATATGCTGCTTCAACAGACGCTTAACAGACATCCCAATCGTGCGGGCTTTCTTCGTCCTCTCTTCTCCCTCCACTTTGATAGTATTAGTTCTAGCAGTGTTAGTAGTAATCATCAACTCCACCTCGTAATCTAAGCTAGCGACAACGAGAGCCGCTGACATGGTTTTTGTACCGCATGTATAATCAGCAAAAATATTTGCCTCTCGATTTTCAGCACGTACTCTTTCCAAACCCTCGGTAATTTTTGTGTAGCACTCTGACAGATCATCAGGGTCATCAATAAGAATTACATCCCGATTGGGGTCAAACTTATCACGAATTTCTGCTTGCGTAGGAATATTAGGCAATTTTTCCACCACATCCCCCTTTCTTATTTCGCAGGGTTTCCCCTCCCCTGTCACTTGATCAACAGAACCCTTCCCTTTTTTGTGACTGGAACAGATAAAAACTACCCGATCGGATTTCACAGTTTTGATAGCAGTGACAACAGGTTGCGAAGAACCACCGACAGTAATAAATAGGACTTTAGTCATGGCATATCACCTCAAAATAGGTTCAAACTTTTTTACTTCCTGTGTCTCGGGATGTAATGCAGTGATCCTGACCCGTAATGTCTGACCTTCATGTAAAAGCTTTTCTTTCACCAACTTCGGCATTTTTTCAGTTAGCTTTTTGTTAGTCCCTATCTCGTCTAGGACTAGCTCAAAAGTGATTTTATTGCCATCAATTTTTGTCACTGTAGCCTCTACAATTTCCCCCACTTGGTAAATAGAATTGGTTTTAACTGTATTTTGGGGCTTTGGCATCTCATACCTTCTTCTATCTTCTGGAATGTCTTTATAAAACCTCATCAGTCGCACAGTCCAACCTAAAATTTCTAGCAGAGTTTGTGGTGAAATTGATAGATTTTTGAACTGTTCCTTGCATAATTGCTCTATATTTGAGTAATCACCAGCTGTTTTGCTGCTGTGACCAACTCTGTTACCTTCCCTAACCAATATATGGAGGTAGCGGAAAAATTTTTCTATGGTGACTTCCCTAGCCACCCGCAAATAAGCAATGACTTTCCCTACTTCGTTAACATCAACTTTTTTAGCTACTAATTCAATAGCCAATTTATGAGCTATAACCCAATTTTCTTCTGGAAACTCATACATAATCTAATACACCCCCTGTGGTGGTTTACGATTGGTTGGGTACTGCAGTATTTCGGCAAGTTGCTGTAATTGTTCCTTTAATACATAGGACGAAGATTGGGACAAAGCAAAGTTTGTTAACTCCTCTATCTTCTGTATCAATTTATCACCTTGTAGTGTTGGATTACTGTCATCTTGGTAGGATGTATATCTGTACTTAACTGCATCACTACTATACAGCTGCATAGCCGTTATTTCGATTTTTGCCGACCCCATTCCGATCGGTTTTCCTGCACCAATTTTAAGAGCAAAGGGATAGTTTTTGTGTTGTCCTAGGGATATAAGTAGTGTTCCCAGTTCCTCTGTTTTGAGATTTAGAAAGTAAATTTTAGACTTAAATAAAGACCGTTGCACTGCCTGTTGTACTGAAACACCTCTAGTAGATGTCCCTACTTCAGAAAAATGGTAGTAGAACTTGCGACCAATAGGTTTTTTGCGGGAATCATACTTTGGTGTATAGAGAGAAGGTATAAAGCCCAATTCTATCTTATCACTTTCACATTCTGCATCAGTAAATCGAAGCAGGCTTTGCCAGTTCATTGCCCCAAATACTCTACTAGCAGGACAAAGTTTATTCTTATCTTTGCAAGGCTTTCTGTCTTCCAGAGGGTAGTTTTTATCTTTTATAACAGCTAATGTACTGTTTGTAATTGCTTCATAGATCGATCGGATACAACCTTTGAGGGAACTACCTTGAATAATCAAGCGCTTATCTTTACTCTTGGGCATTGGTTTTACTAGAGGAACTTTCAATCCCAAATCCTCCCCCAACATTATCACTCCTGTAGAAGTATGAATGGGTTTCTCTGCAGTTAGCTTTAGTTCAAGTACCCCGTGATAATAATTCTGCTCAGGTTGATAGCGATCGTGGGTAGTCGGCTTATTTAATTTGGGCTTCTCTAGCGGAAATTTAACAAAGTCGTAGGGTTTTACAGCTTGCTGTACAGACATACTCATTCCTCCACAGTTAACGCCACAAAGTGCACTACATAGGTGTAGTGATCATAAAAGTAACGTTGCTTAATCTTGATTGTATCAGATTCTACTTCCTCTCCGCCCTCCCTCAAAAACCTAAAACCCTTGGGAAATCTTTTGTTAGTTTGTTCATAAAAATTTGCAGAACGATCGAGGCAACGCCAATTGCCTTCTAGGGGTTGAAAGCCCCGATCAGTGTAGTCACCTCCCTTGGCAAGGAGTAAAATATCCCATCCATGTTGTTGTCTGTTACGGCGCCACCTTAGCTCCAGATTCTGGTTAAATAAATGTCCGTCTCCTTGAAAGAAATCTTGAGGCAAGTAAGTACATATACCACTGACATCGTGACTATACATAACAAAGTAGTAAGTGGGGGCAAAGAAATATTTGCCTATCTCCAACTGTAAGTCATCAACTGTTAGGATAAACTTATGCCCTACAAAAGCTTGTACTCCCTTCATTTTAAGTCCCTAACATTTGTCGCCAACACTTTACACACCGCATAAATAGATCAGTTGCAGTATCCTGCTCCCAGGATAACTCAACACCAAATCCTAATTCCATCAGCCTTCCTGTGACAGGAGTTTCTGTCCTATCAGGTAGGGGAAAACCATATCTGCTAGCTTCTTCCTGCTCTAAAAACTCACCCGCACCCAGTAACATTGTGGTATCCCATTCTTTTTGATACTTGCCTTTCATAAGAATTTTCTTTTCTTCACTTTCGTCTAATACGCAAGCAGGATATTGAACTGTAGCTTTGTTGTAGTGTACACTCACCATGCCCAAACCCCTAGATTTGGCAAATCCCAGTGCAAACCAGCCCTCATCTAAGTCCCGTAAAACTAAACCTAGTAAGCCCAACTGTGCTAGATAAAAATTTTTCAAATGTATTCTTGTCCTAAATTCCCCGCTTGTACAAACTTGGTAATTAAATGGACCCACTGCCACGGCGCCAGAAACCCGGTCGATCGCTACACCACTTCTTTCCTCTAAGGTAATACTTCCCAGATCAATGGGGTAGGCATCTTCGATACGGAAATGACTGGCAAGGTAGGGATGACCAAATAAACGATCGGTAAAGGAAGAAAGCTTATAGGCATCAAAGCCATCTTTATTTTTTAAGTAATCAAACTTATCTCTTGTAGGATTACTTGCCCATAGCTGATGGTTATCATTTCTGTTATCTCGACCCACAGTGCGTACAATTCTTTCTGCATGGGCACGGATTGCACCCTTAAGAGAACTGCCTGGCAAATAAACTGTCCTACGACCTTGATAGTATGTTTCCACAAATTCCATATCTGGCTTAGTAGGGTCAGCACTAGTTTTCCCTGACTTGATCAGTAGAGGAGTTTCTATCTTAAGTGTTAAATCAATCATACAATAATTAACTAACTTTCTGTGCATAATCATCTCCCTATAGTCACTAAACTTTCAACTTCCTAGTTTGCCATCTGAGAAACATAATGCACTACACTGACTAGCTGTTCTAGGTGAAATATACTGTAGGCAATTAAATTTTTGACAAACATTTGGTTCCTCAGCTTGGCAAACTCCCATGTGTAGCTGTTGCTAACAATGCCGTAGACTGTTACTGACTCCTGATTTAACTTGTTTGCCGCTACCATCTCTGCTAAACACTCTTCCCATCCCCCATCAAAATCATCTTTCTTTGCTTCAACAATAATAATGTAAGGTCGATCGAAAACTATCTTACCCCTAGGAGAACGACGGGCTACAACATATCCAGAGAAGTCAGATATTAGATTAATATAAGCCAGATATTGATGGCTCCACAGAGTCAAGGTTGCACTATATTTTTTCCGTACTTCCTGCAACAGAGGATATATCAAATTTTCACATAGAGCGTATTCTGAATTGTTAACTACTCCCTCCTTCATAACAAACTGTCGGTCTTCTATAAAATAGTCTGGTAAATTAAACTGCAGGGGCTGTATAAAATTTGCCTTTTCATAGCTGCTACCCAACTCTCTTATAGCATCACTAAGTTGCTTAAAACTGTTAAAAGCCATCACTCGACCCCCAGTTTTATCACTAGCTGTTTCACCCAGCTCGATCGCATTTCCCTCCCATCTTGCCAGTCAGGTTCTGCACCGCTAGCTAACTTTTTTATGTAATTTAACACAAGACCCCGATCGGGATTTTCCCCGTCCTTTGTCATGTCAAACCATTTCATTTCTCTAATTCTAAGTGTAACAGTACCTAGCCCCCTGGATTTACCACCACCTAGTAAAATCTGCTCCCTCTCAAGCTGACTAAGCCCTAAACAAAGTAAGCCTAATTCCCACTGTGCTGCGTTTTCTACCACAGCAGAAAAATTAAAATCTACCCCCCCTGGTACAACCTGGTAGTCATAAAGTTTACCATCAGCTGCCGTTTCAGTATCCCGATCAATTGCCACACCATCCCTTTCTTGATATTGTCCAAACCAAGTCTGGGGATCAACCATGAGGTCGCATATCTGTAGTTTTGCTGCTAACCAAGGTGCCCCAAATAAGTGGGAAATTAAGTCAGTTTTCTGCAGTAATAATTCTGTCAGTTTTTGGGGATTATCTCTGTTTTGATCTTTGATCTTGTTAATCTCTTGTACATAGCTAGAGCTGGATAGTTCACTAGGGTCAATGGCATAGTTGCTGTCTATAGCCCTCAATATACTTTCCAGTCGCGATCGCAATACTCCCTTAAAACTAGAACCAGGAATATAGGGTCTGCCAAGACTATCTTTAATTACAGGTAAGTCACTACCGATCGGTTCATTCGACCTACCACCGCTAATCCTAAAAGCAGTAATAGAAGTTAAAGTTCCTGTGATCTCCAGCCTGTTCCTAAAAACATGAAACATATTTACCTCTATCTCCCAGCGCTTGACCTATTAGAATTTTTTAACAAACTTTCCGCCACTAAAGCTGTATGCTCCCTTGCCAAATAGCCTAGAAAGAGCCTAGATAATGTCAGGTGTATCGCCTTTGATATTCTTTCTTTTTCTCCTCCGTGTGCGTCGGTAACATCGGCAGTTATTTTTGCTAGAATATCTCCCAAGCCATCAATTTGATCTATCAGAGCCTGAGCAAAGACTTTCCCGCTTCTTTTTTCTTTCCATATCGGGCTTGAACCTTGTCTGCCCATTTGATAGCGTATAAAGTTCTTGAGTACTTCTATAGAACCTGTCTCGATCGCTACGGCTAAAACATTCCTAAAGGGAGACTTTTCACTACTACCTTCCTTAGCAATATCAAAGTCACGAGCTAATTTCTGTGCTCGCTGAACAACTTCATCTAATTGCTCCTGTATTTTTGACTGCAACAGTAAGTAAAATTTGGGGTCATCCATAACTCACACTACCTCCTCCCTAAACACAGAATGAAACTCATCGCTAACCCGCATCTGACCGAAACCTTCTACTGTCCTTCTACCTATACCCACCATCTCTAAAATCTGTAGTCTACCTAACCATTCCCCCATCATCGCTTTGTCACAGCTAAACAAGTAAACCGAGCCTTTATTTGTTACTAACTCCACATCCTTTAATAACCCCCACGCACTATTCCAACCCGATCGATAACTATAACTACTATAGGCAGTGTGCAATTTAAGACTAGGGTCTGCAATATTGGCATAGCTTGCTAACATAGTGGGAGAAACTACCATAGTTTTGTGCCAGTTCTCCTCCAGTATAGCATCAGATTGTAAGCCAACTACAAAATAAAACCGATGGGTCTCTAATATTTCTTTATTATTGGAAATTGCCTGTTGCCACATTTGGGCGCGGTTTTCCAAGGCTGCCTGGAATTTGTGCAGGCGATTCTCCAGGGAGTTATCCTTTTGTGGGGCTGTTGCTGTTATACGTACTTTTCCTAGTCCCCTAGATGTAGATGTGCCTATTCTTAGGTGCTCACAGTTGCAATTGATGAACTGCAATAAGCGATCGGCTAGCTCCTCTGTAGGGACAACAATGCCCCCTGCAAATTTCATGTTCTGCCACACTAATTTGTTGTTATCCTTTGTGGGATATTGTTCGTTGATTACTTCAAGGGAGTATAGAACATCATCTTCTGCTGTACTACGATGGCGATTGATTCCTACTCTCGTTAAAATTCGTTTACTAACTTTATGGGGATAATATTTACCGTCCTGACGGCTAAAGAATGTGCTGTAACTATCTAATCTGCCGCCATCCTTGGGACAGACAGGGTCATAAATCCACCCCAATTGATCAGCACAAAAGCGATCGATGAGGGTATCAAATACACCATTCTTACTCTGGGAGATAAACCCACTATTAGTTTTAGAGCTAAGAGCAGTAGCAGGCAGCCAATAAACAGGTGCATTGGTATATTCTTGGTTGCCATTTTCCCTCGTAGCAACAGCGGGATATAAGTTCTGGAATATGGCGGGATTATCGCTTAGGAATAACTCTCTAAAATCTCCACCGTTAGTTTGTAGATTCTGATTTCTTATGTTTGCTTGATCAAATTGGTCTAAAACAAGATTGGCAATAGCTCCCCTCAATGCCCAAGAGGTGATAGTGTTTCTAACACGATGTGCAGATATTTCATCCTAGTTCACTCCAGCTTGAGTCTGACTCTTCTAAGTTATCTATATACCATTTCACCCACCCCATGCCTGCTGATTTACTCCCACCCAAATTTTTAATCTGTCTCAGTGCGGATATGAGCAATGCTTTTGTATAAAGGGGGGCACTTTTAGTAATGTGAATCTGACCAATAAATTCTAACTCAGCCGCGACAGGGCTAGTTTCTGTGTAATACAATTTACGATCCTCTGCAGTGTGTAAATATCTGTTAATGGTTACGCCAGGTCTGATCACCTCCTCTGTCTCTCCTAGTTCACAGATTAGGTCGTCAACTATTATACGGGAGGGCAGAAAAGGGTCACCAAAGATTTGGGAGATAGGACAGTGAAAGCCGCGATAACCATCTAGTTTGTATTGTGCACAGGTACTTGTATCAGGACAGAGAAATGCAGGTAGCGGAGCGTAGTAAATTTCCCAACCGAGAGATGTGCCTATCTTTTCACATTCATGTCTTAGTCTGCCCTTGAGATGGGAACCTGGAATGATCATTTGCCCCCTAGCATTGCGCACGATCGCTTTATCAGCAAGACTGCCTGTAGAACCACCCGCTCCGATGGATAGGGCACTTGTAACAATTAACTTAATCGGTATAGTTTCTCTGATGTGGGAGGTAAGATTTGTTAGATTGATCATGGCTTATGCCCCCTCATCTACTCCGTTGATAATACTGTAGAGATTAACTATTTCTCGCCAAATTGTCTCATAGGTCATGCGTTCAGAATTTTCCTCTGCTAAAGTCATCCAGGGGGCAAGATTACCTTTATTTTGGCTGTCCTTGGGCTGACACCATACTTCCTCAAAGTCTGTAACAAGAATGTTTTTAGCTGCTGCATTACTTAGACGGGAGCGAAAATAGCGATAGTTTAACATGGCTGCTTGTTTGCTCTGCTCCAATAAACTGCGAATTTGATATAGCTGGGATTTAGGGAATTTAGACTGTTGCAGAGCCTCGATCGTCTGTAGGAGAGCACGTATTTCTATTAGGGTGTAGGGAGCACCATAGAGTTTGCGCTTGGGTGTAGAAAATTCTAGGGCATTCCTACGAAATTCACTAATACTGGAGGCAATGCTGGTCACGGATTTCATCACAAAAAAATCGATCGTTCCTCCTAGGTAACCCCTCTCCTTCAGTTTTTTTGCCTTCTGTTTGGCTGACTTTAATAATTCCTGGGCTAAATCCTGAGCATAGTAAATTGTTGTAGTTTGGGGAATAATGAGCACACCTGCTGAGATACTGAGTTGACATTGTTGTTGGCTTATAGCTTCTCTAAGCCTACTCCTATGAATTTGAGCAAAATCATATCTTTGCTGAGAAATATACTCGGAGGATTTTAGTAGCTCTTTCTCAAATTGTTCACATAGTGTCAAGGCAATTTCTAGGGCTTTGTTGGCGGGAGTAATTACTAGCACGTCATCGCCCCCGATCGTTATAATTTCAAAGGGATGGATAGTTGTGTTGTTACGGTCTCGCTGTTCCCGATCGGTTAATCCCGTGATTCTATGGGGATGGAGGTGCTGTGCAAGGGCGTAGTAGGTAGATTGCTCTGTAGCTTGTAAAACATCACGACTAAACTTTTGGTACTGGTCAGGAGTTTGAATGTTTTGAATATAGCCCCCCATATTGTTACCATCAGCATAGATAAAAGCAATGTATTTGTTACTAGCATTGCCAATTTCTTGTACCGATCGGGCTTCTTCTACCCCGGACTTATCCACTCCAGCATAATATTTCTCTTCTATTTCTGGATGACGGCTGAGAAATTCAGTAAACTTAGTCACCCAACTTTTTAATATGCTTTTTTGGGGTTTTGTAGTGTCATCAGTGATGCCCGGTTGCCAATCGGCTAATTCGGATTGTTGATACCACTGGGTGTAGCTATCATCCCTTTTTAATAATTGTCCTGTCACAAATTGACGAGCACTAGCTTCCGATAAGCAGGAAACTGCGGGCAGACTTGCTTGGGTTATGATTACTGCTGAGCGCTTTTCTGTGGTATCCCTCTGTATGTAGGGATGGGTATCAAAGTGGGGGGGATAGGCACGACTAGGACGGTTGTCTAGGACGTTACCAGCCCTTCTTTGATTAAAACGAATTGCCAGTTGGGTTGTCAGTTGATTAAAGCCCTTAGATATTTCTTGCCCTGGGGGAAAATTAGCTTGAATAAGGGGGTGCTGCCAATTAATGTTGTCGCAGTTGTCCAGACCTAAAAAAATTTCATAGAGTTTATAGACTGCCCCCACAGCACAGGAATTAGCAGTCAGAGTTTCATAGGTGTATCTTTTTTCAATGGCATCAGCTAACTGATCAATGTGTTGATAGGGACAGAAAGCTAAAATGTTACCTCCTGTGGAGTAGATGATCAGTTCTGGGATAAGGACTGCAGCTAAGCCAGGAAAGTGTCTTTCTAGCCAGGTCGATCGTAAATTTTGACAATAACCTTTAGCCTCCTGACAATGGGGATATAAATCACTCTGTTCACAACCAAAGAAAGCAGGGAGATCAACTAAATTAATGCGGTCTAAAATGCCGGAGGCTCCCCTTATCGCTGCTAATTTGTCAGACTCAAAAACATACTGTTTAATTTTTGTTGCCCCTCCATAGACTAAGCCAATGGGGTAATTCAGTTCCTTGGTGACCTGATTTCTGAGAATCTTACTCTCTATTTCTTGCAGTTCTGGCGATAGTTTTCCTGCCTGGAACTCCTTCCTTGCGCTGTCATCTACTCCCTCCTTTGCCTGTAGTATACACCACAGCAATCCCTTCAGTAGGTAGCGCATGCTCCCTCCCCCCTTACTGGCTATAATCTTAGCGCAGGGATAGGAAACTAGGAAGTAGGTAACAAAATTTCAAACTCTGTCCCTGTTACTTTTTTGCCATCCATAACGTAGGGGGAATTCAGTAATATCTTGCCTTTGTGTTTTTGTACTACGATCTCATGGGTGATTGCCATACCCAAACCTGTGCCCTTGCCTGCTGCCTTGGTGGTAAAGAAGGATTCAAAAATACGCTTTTGGTGTTCAGGGGGAATGCCTTCGCCATTGTCTGCAATCTTGATGGAGAGAAAATCATTGCCATTCTCCTGTTTCAAGCCTGTAGAAATAATAATTTTCGGTTGCCAACCATTGCGACCAATTTTCTCCATCTTTTCATAGAGGGCATCAATGGCATTACCAATAATATTCATAAATACCTGCATCAGTTGCCCCTGGAAGCCTAAAATTTCTCCTACTTCTTCGTTGAAGTGTTTTTCCACTGTGATTTGGTCTTTAAGGCGATTGCTCAAAATAGTGAGACTGTTTTCAATACATTCATGGATGTCCAAAATATCCGGCACAACTTCTTCCATGTGGGAGAAACTCTGTAAACCAGTTACCAAATTGCGCAATTGTTCCGCTCCCAACTTGATACCGTTGACCACTCTAGGCAGGTCATGGATTACATAGCTGAGATTCTCTGTTTCTATCAGCTGCTGCAGGGTGGGATGGGAGATTTCCCGTTGCAGTGTCTCTATAGTTTTGACCAGACTTTGACAATAGCTCTGCAGGTATTCTACATTGCCGTGGATGAAATTAACGGGGTTGCGAATGTCATGGGCAACTTCCGCGAGCATCTGTCCTAAACTTGCCATCTTTTCCATCTGCACTATGCGGGCTTTCGCCTGATCCCGTAACATTTTAGAGGCGGTTTCTTGTATCTCTAACTGCGCTAACAAAAGGTCATGGAGGTCAAGCATTCTGTAGTTGTCCCGATCGATTTGCACTACCAATGGTTCGTAGATGAGGGCTTCTGCCCGTCTCAAAGCATTGACAGCAGCTACGACAACAGAGGTGTTCCCTGGCAAAATCATGGTGTCTAAGGCGCCAGCGTCATACATCTTCACGATCGGTCTTTTCAAGAATAATTCTTGCCCAAAGGGACGGGATAAAATCTCCAGGATGCGGCGGCGAGAAAGAAAGCCAAAGTATTTGCCGTTTTCTACAAGAATGACGCCGGGAATGAGAGTATTTTCTTCTAGATAACGAATAGCTTCACTGCCGGAGCGATTGGTTTCTAGCTGGAAGTCGTAGAGGGTCAATTCTTGAATAGTGGCATCAAGGGACAGACCTGTTGTTTTTTCTGCTTCCGTTGTGTCTTCTTCTGCGTAAACTTCGTTGATCGTAGAGGTAAGAGCGGCTAGTTTGCGAACAATTTCGTCGGTTTTGACTTCCCGTAAAGTGCGTACCTCTGTCTTCGGCGCTAAAACCGTAGTATCCTCTGTCTCTGCGCGGGTGGTGGCAAAAATCTGTTCTAAAGCGGCACGGGAAACAGAGAATTCCCCAATCTCCGCTACTCGCTCGACAATTGCATGGAGATTTTCGGAAAACAGACGGGGCAGGAGGTCTGCTGCGCCTAACCTGGTAGCCCACCGCTGCTTCAGGGGCAAAATCTGGTCCTGTTTGGAGTTGTTGAGAATGACTTTGGTTTTTACCCCGTTTTCACTGCACCACCGACATACCTCCACTGCCTGGAGGGAAGAACCATCACTGCTGGTGATCCCCATGTCCATCAAAATTAAATCAGGTAGTTTTTGGCCGCTGCGCTTCTCTTCTTTCAGGTATTGCGTCAGGTCTTCCTGGGGCGATTTCACTGTCACCTCTAAACCCTGGGACTCTAATACGGCTTGCCAGAGTTTTTCCTGCTCTTCGGAAATCTGCGCAATGACTACAGAAGGTGCCATGACGTTCTTCTACCTATAGCTATCTGTTACCATCTTGACCTTTCGCTAGGGGGTTGGCAACTAGCTATCCTTAACCTCTTCTTAATCTATTCTTAATTTAGTGGGAGGTGGTAGACTATGCACGGAAGTTAGAGGGCTGGCTATGGCGGCAAATTTACCGATTCCCGTGATTGTAGCAGGAGCAACAGGCAAGATGGGGCGGACGGTAGTCAAGGCGATCGCGGCAGCACCGGATATGGTGTTGATTGGAGCAATGGGGCGCACCCACTTGGGGGAGGACATTGGGGAGGTAGTGGGCATTGGGGCACTGGAGGTGCCGGTGACCCATGATCTACAGGTGTTGTTAGCCCAGGGAGCGCAGGAACAGCAATACGCGGTTATGGTAGATTTTACCCATCCTCAGGTAGTCTATGACAACATCCGATCGGCGATTGCCTATGGGGTACGCCCTGTGGTGGGCACAACGGGTCTGACGGCGGCACAGATTGAGGATTTGGCGGAGTTTGCCCATAAAGCCAGTGTGGGGGTGGTCATTGCCCCTAATTTCTCTATCGGTATGATTTTGTTACAACAGGCAGCGATCGCTGCTAGTCAGTTCTACGACCACGTGGAAATCATTGAATTGCACCACGAACAGAAGGCAGATGCCCCCAGCGGCACGGCGATTAAAACGGCGCAGATGCTGTCGGAGTTTGGTAAGACCTTTAATCCCCAGGTGCAGACGGCAGGGCGGGGTAAGGTGGTGGGGGAAAATATCCCCATTCACAGTGTGCGGTTGCCGGGGCTGGTAGCCCACCAAGCAGTGATTTTTGGTAGTGCAGGGGAGACCTACACTCTGCGCCACGATGTCATCGATCGGGCCTGCTATATGCCAGGGGTACTCCTGGCGGTGCGCAAAGTCATTACGCTGCAGTCTTTGGTCTACGGTTTGGAGAAAATTCTCTAGGCACTGAGAGTACGGCGCTTAGTGACCATGCGGAAGGCTTCAATAATGTCTCCCTCCTGCCAGTCGGCATATTTGTTGACGGAAACACCACATTCAAAGCCGCTGGCTACCTCTTTGACATCGTCTTTCATCCGCCGCAGGGAGTCCAGAAACCCCTCGTGAATGACCTTGCCCTTGCGCAGTACCCGGAGATTGCAGTTACGCACTAATTTGCCGGAGAGGACATAACAACCTGCTACTACCGCCTTGCTGAGGTGGAAGACTTGCCGTACTTCTGCTTGCCCCAGGGGTTCCTCTACCAGTTCCGGTTCTAGGAGACCCTCCATAGCTGCCTGCACATCCTCCAGGAGGTTGTAGATGATGTTGTAGTCCCGAATGTCTACACCCAACTCGTCAGCCGCCTGGCGGGCACCAGGAGCTAGAGAGGTGTTAAAGCCCAAAATGACGGCGTTACTGGCGGCAGCCAATGCCACATCGTTTTCGCTCACTTCCCCCACCGCTGCCAGCAAAATGCGCAACTGTACTTCCTGCTGGGGCAACTGGGAGAGGGAGTTGACGATCGCTTCCACTGACCCCTGTACGTCCGCTTTGACAATGATGTTGAGTTCCTTGAGTTCCCCTTCCTGCGCCTGGGCAGAAACTGTCCCCAAGCTGATGCGCCGACTGGCTAGGGACTGCTGCAGACGACTTTGCCGCTGTGCCTCTGCCCTTTCCTCCGCAATTGCCCTGGCTTGCTTTTCATCGGTGAACACTTCAAATTCATCCCCTGCCTGGGGTAACTCGTTCAAACCTAAAACCTCCACCGGGAAGGAGGGCAGGGCTTTCTCTACCCGTTCCCCCCGATCGTTGATCATTGCCCGCACCTTGCCATAGACGGACCCTGCTAGGACTATATCCCCCACCTTGAGGGTGCCATTTTGCACCAGGAAGGTTGCCACCGGTCCCCTTGCCTTGTCCATGTGGGCTTCGATGATGGTGCCCTTGGCAGGACGATCGGGGTTGGCACTCAAGTCCTCTACTTCCGCCACCAGCAGGATCATCTCCAGCAGGGTATCCAGGTTGTCCCCCCGCAGGGCACTCACAGGTACCATGATCGTGTCTCCCCCCCACGCCTCATCAATGAGACCATGCTCCGTCAGTTCCTGGCGAATGCGATCGGGTTGGGCATCGGGTTTGTCAATTTTATTGATGGCAACAATGATGGGCACCTTAGCGGCGCGGGCGTGACTGATTGCCTCGATCGTTTGGGGCTGTACACCGTCATCTGCTGCCACTACCAGCACAGCAATATCCGTGACCTTGGCTCCCCTTGCCCGCATAGCAGTAAATGCCTCGTGACCAGGAGTATCCAGAAACACGATCGTTTGCGGTTTGCCTTCCACCTCGATTTCGACATGGTAAGCGCCGATATGCTGGGTAATACCACCGGCTTCCCCTTGGGCGACTTTGGTTTTGCGGATGGCATCGAGGAGAGAGGTCTTGCCGTGGTCCACGTGCCCCATGATCGTCACAACGGGGGGACGGCGCTGCAGATTTTCCAGGTCTTCCATCTCCAGCATTTCCGTCTTCGTGACAGCCGCACTTGCCTCTGGCTCCCGTACCTCTACCCCTAGCTCCTGACAGACAATTTTGGCAGTCTCCAGGTCGAGGGCTTGGTTGATGTTGACCATGATTCCCTTCATAAACAGGATGCGGATGATTTCCGTCTCTGGCACCACCAAGCGGCTAGCCAACTCTGGCAGGGGAATGGCATCGGCAAGGACAATGGCGGTGGGTTTTTCTGGAGTGGGGGAGGGAGCAGGGCGGCGTTCCTTGGGTTTCTTCGCTGTTTTGTGGGCATCTCCCTTTGTCACCACTCCCGTCGGCTTACTGACAGCTTGTTTGGGGGGGCGGACAGAGGGACGGACCAAAGAGAGGCTGATGGGGGTTTCCTCCTCCTCCTCGTAGTCATCAAACAAGTCCTCCTCATCGAAATCGATGTCCTCCTCCTCATAGAAGCGGCGCAGTTTGGTACTCCGTTTTACCTTTTCCTGCTCTAGGGGTTCCAGGTCCTCCCCCTTCGACTTTTGCTTCTTGGTGGGGCGGGGACGGAGAGAGACCTCTTCAAAGGTGGCAACTGGCTCGAGGGGAGTAATTTCTGGCTCTGGTGGGCGTTGGGGTTTGGCAGGGGGAGGAGTTTCTGCCGCTGGTTTTGGCGGTTTGGGGGGACTGATGCCCCGTTCAATCAGCAGGTCTCCCTTGGGAGGCGTGGGACGCTTAGCAGTGACGGGGGGAGTAGGGGACTTGGGTTTGGCAGGGGGAGGAGGG